>NZ_JBYTDF010000010.1:0-234786 GCF_058790995.1 Mesorhizobium sp. EU05-FHT14A09 | reverse complement strand
GTCGGCAGGTCGGCGCCCTTCCACAGTTCCCGGTTCACGTTGCCGTTGGAACCGATGACGCCGGTGCCGATCTGCAGGCCGCCGGGCCGCAGGCCGTTGGGCACGACCTGCGGCATAGCCTGCAGCGCGGCCCGCGCTGCTTCGCGGGCGGCTTGTTGGGTCGCCTGTTCGGCCTGGATGGAGAGCGTCGCCCGCTTCAGTGCGTTGGCGTTCTCACGCGCCGCGCGCGCTGCCTCCTGCGATCCGGACTGCGCAGCCGCAAGCGCTGCCGCAGACGGCGCAGGCGCCGTACCGCCAAGCTCGAGGGCCAGCCCCTGCGGACCCGAAAGCAGCAGCGCGGCCAGGCTGACACCGGCAAGCAGCGCCATATGACGAGCGCTGCGCCCAGGCATCCTGGAAAGAGAGGCGGCGGCAATCGAAGGGGCGGAGCAAATGGACATGGCGACTCCTTCAGTCGTGTATGGGCAACCGGCACGCAGCAAGATGTCGCCACCACCTTGGGGCAACAGGGTCTCACTGCTAAGACGGAATCCGGAGAGGTCGTCGCCACGCCCCTTGGAAGTTTTTTTGTAATTTGCGGTCCGCGAGCGCGAGTCAGCTCAGCAACACGATTCCGCCCGGCAGATGCTGAAGCTTCGCGCCGAACACGCGCTCCAGTGCCAACAAGGCATCGTCCATCTGGTCGATGCGAAAAAGGCCGCTGAGCGGCTTTTGCCCAAGCGACGCGCTCATCAAAATGACGTGGCCGGGCCGGTAGCGATTGATTTCGTCTATCGCCTCGATGAGCGGCGTCGCGCGGAATTCGACGATGCCGCGGTGCCACTCCGAGGCGGTCTCCGGATTGACGACCGCAATCTGGCTCAATCCGTCATGATCATAACGCACCCGCTGCCCCGGCTGCAGATCCACCACATCGGCACCACGCTCGATCCTCACCGCACCTTCGAAACAGGTCACGGTGACGGATAACCGCTCGCCCGTTGTCGTACAGCGCACATCGAACCGGCCGGATTCGACAATTGTCCTGCCGTCGCCAGCCAGGACCATGAGCGATCGTGCCACGCGCGCCGATGTTGCGAATGACGCCTCGCCGGCGACCAGCTCAATGCGGTCCTGCGAGCCTTCGGCGGGACGGATAGCAAGGCTTGTCTGCGTGTTCAGGTTGATCGCCACGTCGCCGGCGAAGGTAACGTGGCGCTGCTCGCCAGTGGCCGTACGATAGTCTGCTCGCATTTCCGCGAGCGACGGCCACAGTCCGAGTGGCGGATTGGTGACGCCGTAGGCGAACGCGGCGGCAAGGGCCGCGACACCGCCGCCCAACGCTGCGCGACGCGTCATTGTCTTTTCCCGGGTTCGCTGTCGCAACGCTTTCAGCCGGTCGGGGAAGCTCTCATCAGGCTTGAACAGATCCTGGCCGGTGGCGCCGGCCGCATGCCACAGATGCTTCGCCGCGACGAAGGCGGTTTCATGCCGGGGGCTTAGCGCGCGCCAGTGCTCCAGCGCTGCGACGTCCTCCGGCGTCGCATCTCCTGACGAGAGCTTTCGCAGCCAGTCGAGGGCTGCGAGTTCGATCGCGTCCAGACCGGGATGTGCCTTGCTCATGTCAATCCTGTGCCTTGCGCTGTTCCTTGCCGTCGGACGGCAGGCCGCGATTGAAGGAGATTTACCCCTAAGACGCTTCTTGACGACCTAAAGGCCACGCTCAACCCCTCAATTCTTTCATCCGCACCAGGCAATGCTGGAGCGCCAGGCCGATCTCCTTGGTGGCGAGCTGGCGGGAGATGCCGAGACAATCCGCAATCTCCTGATGGGACATGTTGCCTATCCGCGCCGCCATGAAGATTTCCCGGCGGCGCTCGGGAAGCTCGTCGACGATCGCCTTGAACGCCCTGAGGTCAGAGCGGGCCAGGACGGTTTGCTCCGGCGTCGGCGCATCGTCGGCCAGACCAAGCAGGCTATCGATCTCGATCGGCGATATGCGTTGTCGTCGTTCCGTCCGGCGATGATCCTGCGCCACGTTGAACGCGATCCGGTAGAGATAATTGTCCGGACTCTTGACGGGACCAACCGATTCCACGCGCGCCAGGCGCAACCAGGTGTCCTGCATCGCATCGCTGGCGTGATCGACCGAGCCAAGACGCTTTGCCAAACGCGCTTTGATGTCGTCATAGCGATCGAGAAACATGCGGCGCATGATGGTCAGGGCGTTCTCGGTCATGGCCGATCACACCCCCGCGTGACACCCGGCCCTTGCGGGACGATCAGGATGATGACCGGCTGCTGGAAACCGGGCGGCGGCGCATTGTTGAGCTGCACACGGCGCAAGGCCGCATCGATCTCATGATCGCTCTGCGGCGTGCCGGTGGAGCCAATGCGCCGGGACTTCACAACAGCACCATCCGGTGCGATCCAGAGCTTGGCGGTGAAGCGGTAGCGGCCCGGATGCGCACCCTGCGTATCGCAAAGAGCATCGGTAATGCCGGCCTGGATCAGTCCATAGTAACGCAGATGCTCTGGCGACGACGTTTGCCGTGCTTGCTGACTGGCCGGCACCGGCACCAGCACGAAAGTCTTGCCGGTGACGAGTTCGGCCTTGAGGCCGGTGCCGACGAGGAGCTTGTTCAGCGCCTCGTCCGGCGCAAATACGCCTCGCACCTCGCTGGAGAGACGGCCGGATGCAAGGTTCGCGTCGTAGAGCACGTCGTGTCCGGTGGCATTGCCATAGCGGCTGATTGCGGCACCGAGCGGCTGGATCGGAATATTGAGTTCGACCTGCTCGTTCGCCAGCTTTGTTTGCGCAGGGGCTGGATCGACCATTGCGGCCACACTTGCCGCGACCAGTGCGCATGCTCCAAGAACCGACCAAGGTGACGACCGCCTTACAGCCGGCGCCGCCGCACGCATCAGCCTCGCACAGTCTGGTTTAGCGTCGGCTACTGCCGATCGAAGCATCGCAACTGTCCCCGCTCGTGCAGATTAGGACAGTGATCAGCCTCGAAGCGCCACGAGCTGCCCGCCGCCGGCAAAAATTGCGCGCCAGCGCACGCCCCAAACGGACGCTTTGGTCAGGCTAGTGAGGCAATGTTACCGTTTGACGACAGGCTGCCGCTTGCCCAGCCTATGGCCGCTTCGGCGATGTCGAGCGGAACTGCTCGCGCCGCTCGCGAAATCCACCAGCATCCCGTATCAAATCCCTCATTTCCTATGACGATACTTTTGAAAATGGGGGCAACACTATGGGGAAGGTCCGTCAGAACGCACGAAAGGCCGTCCGCGGCAGCCACCTCGCCCTGCCAGGAAGGCAGGATCATTTTCGTTCTGAAAGCATCTCGCGTGTTAGCGTCGCCAAGGATTTTTCGACAGCAGGAAGACTGCCGTTCTGGGCCGCGACCTGAGCCCCTTCCAACATAAACGTAATTTTTGCCGCGGCAGTATTCGGATCGGACAAGCCTGCCTTCCTGCACAAGGCCTTCAACCGCTCAACCTGATCCAGCTTGTGGTGCCGGATCTTCTGGCGCAACGGATGCTCCGGGTCCGGGACTTCTGCGATGGTGTTCACAAATGGACATCCCCGATGGGAAATGGCGGGGAGCCCTTCCAATACATGGTTTACCCATTTCCGGAGCTGGGCATGCGGATCGTCTGGATGAAGACGTTCGATCTCGTCCAGGACCCCGCGATATTTCGCAATCGTCGCGGTCAACCAATCATCAACAAGCACATCCCTCGAAGAGAAGTGGCGATAGACCCCCATCTTCGTAGTCTCCGCCGCCACGGCGATCGCATCGACCGAAACGTGTTGAATTCCCCTTTCATCGAAAAGCCGGAAGGCCGCTTCGATAATGCGTTGCCGTAGTGGCTGCTTCTTCATTGTGGACACCATTTCGATTCCAGCTCTATTGACAATAGATACCACGCGGTATCATTGATACCAATGGGTATCATTTTGGAGTTTTGCAATGGAACTGCGTGACTATGTGTCTTACGACGCGCTCGGTCTGGCCGAGCTGATTGGCAAGCGAGCTGTCACTGCCGATGAGGTGATCAATGCGGGCCACCGGGCGGTAGAGCGCGTCAATTCTGCGATCAACGCTGTTGTCGAGACGTGGACCGACGAAGTTCCAGCCTGCTCGCAAGACCAAAAGAGTGGCGAGCAGTTTGCGGGCGTTCCGTTTCTCGTCAAGGATCTTGGCATCACCCGCGCCGGTCGGCCCAATGAGCTGGGCAGTCGTCTTGCCAAGGGCCTCGTTGCGGCTTCCGACTCGACTTTAATGTCCCGCTTCCGTGAAGCGGGTCTTGTCCCGATCGGCAGAACCACCACACCGGAGTTCGCGATCAGCACGACAACGGAAGGTGTCGCTACCGGCGCTACGCGTAATCCATGGGCGCTGGAGCGTAGCGCTGGCGGATCGAGTGGCGGGGCTGGCGCCGCCGTCGCGGCAGGTATCGTCCCTCTAGCTCATGCAACTGATGGCGGCGGCAGCATCCGCGTTCCCGCATCCGTCAACGGCCTGTTTGGGCTGAAACCTACACGAGGCCGCGTGTCCAATGGACCTGCTGTCGATGAAGTCTGGAGCGGCCTTGCAGTCCAGCTCGGTGTTAGCCGAACGGTCAGAGACAGCGCTGCACTGCTGGATGCTGTCCAAGGCGGGGGCGTTGGCGAACCTTACTACACTGCGGCACCGCAGGGGAGCTTCCTGTCTAAAGTCGAGCAAGATCCTGGCAGGCTCAAGATCGGTTTCATGCCAAACCCCTTGAACGGAGTTCGTACCTCCGCTCCTGTTGCGGCTGCGTTGGGAGGTGTAGCGCAGCTGTGCCAGCAACTTGGTCATGATGTCGAGGATGTGACGCTCGACGTTGGTGTCTCCTGGGAGGCCTTTGTGTTCGCCAATACCCAACTCTTTACGGTGAACACCACAGCCTGGATCGATGCCGTTTCTGCCGCCGTGGGCCGTGGTGCGACAGCCGATTATCTCGAACCCGCGACCATGGCCGTCTACACATATGGGCGCAAGGTCAGCGGCCTGGACCTTCTCGGTGCGCTTGATGTCAGGAACAGGGTCGCGCGGGCAATCGGCGCATATTTTGAAACGTTTGACATCTTGTTGACACCCACCCTGCCGCAATTGCCATCGTTGATTGGCACTTACAATCAAGGGCAGAGCGAACTCGACGGGCCAGGTTGGGTCGACAAGGTATTCAGCAATTCGCCCTTCACGGCTCTGGCAAATGTATCCGGTATCCCCGCCATGTCGGTACCGCTGTCGACCGATCCTGTGACCGGCTTGCCTGTCGGGTCGCAATTTTTTGCCGGGTTTGGCCGCGAGGACTTGTTGTTCAGCCTGGCAGGTCAGCTTGAGCGCGCACAGCCGTGGATAGACCGACGGCCAACCGTTTGGGCGGGTGCCTGACCAGCGATGGCAGCGCCGCAAGAGTGATCCAATTGCAATGGCCGTGAACCTTGAGTTGCATCCGTCCAGTTTTTCGCGAAGCTTCAAAACGGCTCCTCAGGACTTCGCGGTAGTTGCAACAAATCCCGCGAACGAGCCCTGCCAATTTTACGGAGCGCTATCAGATGTTTTCTCTTCGCCATGGACGACCCGATGATCTACCCACCATCTACCGGCTGGAGCGATTGTACATCGAGACTATGGAGCCACTGCAATTGCAGAAATGGCTCTCCGCTCTTGAGCAACATTTAAAACAGTGGGTGGATGATCTCCCCCGGACAATCACGGCAGAAGAACTTGATCAACCCCTCGGTTATTTATTCTGGGAACGAGAAGGCGACACAGCGATACTCGCTTCCATCAACGTTGACCCTGGCTACAGACGGAGGGGAATAGCAGCTGCCCTCCTTGTCAGGTTTGAACATGAAGCAGCGGTGGCTGGGTGCCTTGATTTGGAGTTGGGCTGCCTGCCGCAGAATCCCGCTCGCCGCTTATATGAGTCTTTAGGATACATTTATGATCGGGAGGAAACGCCCTATGTGGTCCTGCGCAAGAAAATCCTTGCGCCCAAATAAGGATCATCAACCGCGATTATCTCTGTTTAGACGAGATGACGGGTCACATTGACAACAACGGATAGAATAGACGCGAACCTCACTTGGTTTAGAGATCGTCATCCAGTTCTTCGTCTACCAACAAACGGCTGGGCTGGGATGATACGCAGCGACACGGGGTAAGAAAAATAATCCTTACCAATCAACGGTGTCATACGATTTTGACACGGAGCGAGATGGTCTGAAACGACCTTAATTCACTCCCACTCGATTGTTCTAAACCCAGCTAGGCCATTGATCTAGCTGGGTTTTTTATCGTCTCCCGCACCGAAAGCCGACCCTCGGGCCGTCAAAATCTTACGGTGTTGATTTTAAAGGGAAAATCGCACGAAAATATTTTTGTGCGGTTTCGGTATCTATCGAGGACGATCGCCTTTCAGGACCCATTTTCGGTGACGCGGATGGGTCTCGCTGAGAACCAAGAAAGTACCGTCAAGAACTCATAGCATAGTGCGCGATGCGACGCGACCCACCGCAGCATCGTCATCCAAGCGTCATCCCTCCATCTGGCGACCAGACAACAACATCGCGCGGCCGCCCTCGGAAAGGCTCGCCCAGCAGGGCCAATCCGTCGCGAAAAAGCGCATACTGGTAAGAATCGTCGGCGTCGGCCCTGGCAATGCGATCTCCCGCGGAGAGCGCAAAGCCTGTCGGCTCGACAGTTGGCAGCCTCATCGTTGCCGGCAGCGCCGTCCCTCGATCGCGGATCGCATTGCTCAGTGCATTTAAGAATTCGGCTCCCGCCTTCTCCTCGATTACGAACCAGCCGAAGTCAGAACCAGGGTGATGCGATGGCGACAATTGTGCGCGCCAAGCAAGTCGCCACCACTCAGGATGATCGAAGAAATCCTCGATCCACCATGATGGCCCGCCTGGCCGCAAAAGCCATCGCGGCGCCGCCAAATAGGTTCGACCCGCATAGCCAAATCGAAGAAACGGAACGTCATGTCGCTCCGGAGCTGGGGAATCTGGCAAGCGGATCCAGTCGATCCAATTCGTTACCTCCGGCGCGCCCATCAAGAGAAAGTTCGAGCGATGGGTCGCAAGAGCCATCGGCGCCGGCGTGCCTTCGGGTATCGCGCCTCCCTGCGGGTCACTTGGCGGTAGAGTTCGTTTTCGTGGCTTCGAGATCCGCGTCTCCGATACGGCCAGGAAGCTCCCCGCTACCGTCGGCTTCGCGCCGAATGCAATCGAATAGCCATGGATGACCTCACCGAACGGCGACGGCTTCGCGACAAAGGGCTTTACCTGCTTGATGTATTTTCTCTTCGCCGCATTCGCTATCTTGGCAGCGCTCGCATCTTTGGCGAACGAACCGTGCGCCTCAGCGAGCACAACACCGTGGCCGGACGCGTTGCCACCTTCGTAAATGAAATCCGCATGAGGATCGAGCGACGACGAGAGGCACGCTGCGTTCGCTCGCCATGCGTAGCCGAGAGCATCCATGTAGAGGTGGGCAATGCCGGCGCCGACCTTGGCCGCAAACTGCGACCCGGCGGTATCCGCGAGGAATTTGAAATGAGATTCGAGCGCAAAGGCCGATCCATCCTGGAGCAAAGTCTCCAGTTCGATCAGTGCGCTTTGCTGCAATCCGTCGAGTAGGGCAACGGGTGCATCATCCCAAGTCGTCGCCGTCCTGGCGATGGCGGCGGCCAAGGCAATCGAGTTGAAAGACAGGGCCGACTGCGTCGGCGGCGCCACAAAATACGGCGAAACCGGGCTTGGTACGTGGCCGTGCTTCGTATGCTTGGTCAAAGCAATCAGCTTGGTCGACGTCCCCAGTCCGGCTGTCGACACAGGCCCGCTCATTCCTTGAACTCCGCAGGCTGCGCGGCGGTGCCGGCATGGTTCAGCGGGGGCTCCAGCGCCGTCAGCAGATCTTCGAAGTCCAACCCACCCCCCTCATGCAGGCTCGGAGCGCCTGCCGCCATCAATTCCGGATCCAAACGTGGTTACGATGATGGGCCAAGTAAGGCCGATGCTCATCGCGCAACGGCAGCCTCGGCGCTTTACCTAAGGACAGGGCTTCAAGCGCAGCACCCTCCAAAAAAGCAGAAGTCAAAACCAATCCATCGTCATCAAATGTCACCAGCCCGGCATCGAATGCAGCGTCCCACAGGGCGGACAGCAGAAGTCCGTTATGCACGTCGAGTCGCTGCGCGTCGCTCGTGCAATCGGACCATGGGATCATGTGCGAGGCCCTCAGCAGCGCAGGACTTGAAATTCCACTCAACGGGCAGGTTCCGTTCCAGTATTCCATCAGGGCATCGCGAAAGATGTTCTGTCCGATCCTGAATTTTTGTGCGCGTTCCCCTTCAGTCTCGCCGAGAGACGCCACGGCGCTTTCGAATTTCTCAAGAGGAAAGTTGGGCAAGCTAACTGACAGGCGGTACACCGCTTGGACTCCGGTATGCAGCTCATCACGCGTGGCAAATATGAAGGCCCCTGCATGACCTTTGGCCCAGGGAGTTGCAGCTTGAGCGTCCAACGCTCGCACCACTCCTGGCAACATCAAGGACAGAAAGAACGGACCGGAGGCGCTCGCGGCGGCCAGTCCGATCTCTCCCGGCGCACTGGCTGATCGGAAAAAGATCCATCCACCGGCCTCTTCAGGACCAATGCGGTAGCCATGCTCGTTCGCGGCGTCGCGCAGCTCAGAGAGAAGGACGAATGGATAAGCTGCAAGACGCCCTTCCGTGCTGGTCATAGGTCGACCCCGAGCAAGCGCTGCGCGGGCGGATCGCCATGTAATTTTAGCTGCAGGTACGGACGTTCCCTGAACTCGGTTGGAGGCGCCGTTGTTGTCGTTACGATGTACTGAAACAGTGGCTTTCCGCCGACACGCTCTAAGTCCTGAACGATATCAAAGAGCCGTCCATAAATTGACAAGCCAAGGTCGGCCTCACGCGGGCTGTCGTGAAGCAGAAATGAAGGCACACGCGTCGCGCCTTCGATACTCACGCACATCGCAGCGAGGTCGAAAGCCAGAACCTTCAGAGAGTCGATCGCGGCTGTCCTGCGGTCGCCTCCCATGTCTACCGAGAGATCAAGCCCATTCCCGCTAAGGGTGATCCGCCCCTTTGCGTCGTGGCCGACCAACCGCCGGACGATGGGGTCGAACTTCTCGCTCATGCGTCCGAAAACGCGTGCTTGTTTGTCACGAAACGCGCCTAGCCGCTCCCTCTCGGTCTCGAGTTTTGTACCCAATTCGCGCAGACGCTTGATACCCGCCTCCTGCGTCTCGAAGAGTTCGGCAAGGCGCTCAACATCATCCTGGAGCCTGCGGGCGCCGTACCAAGTGGACTCTCGGGCATCGCGGGCTTTCTCGATGTTCGTGACGTGATCGACGGATCGATCAAAGCGCTGCTTGGCCAGAGCAATCTGGGGCAAGAGCTGCGTCTGCTCTTGCCGCAGATCCCCAACTCGCTTCGCTTGGGCGTCGTGATCCGCCTGTCGTTGATTCCAACGCTGCCGGCAGGCGTCTGCATCAGGAATTTTGTGCGAGAGCTTGCATCCCTCTGCTAAGGCCCGGTCGATGGGGACTTCACATATTGGGCAGATCGGGCTTTCGGCCTCGACTTTCGAATAGGAAAGTCCCGGCAACTCCCCGCGTATCATCGCCAATGTGCGTTCTTCAGCGGGTATCAGAGCGCTGATCCGGATACGTTCGCCGTCGAGGCGCGCCCATTCATTTCTCGCGGACTCTCGTTGCTCGCGTGCTGCGACGAGCTCAGCGTCGCCGCCAGTTGGAACCTTGCTTGCCGATGCCAAGCGCGCGCTGGCGGACCTGCGCATGACGTCAATGAGCAATGGCATCTCGGGGAGCGACTGACTCTCAAGGTCGAGACCCGTAACGAGCCGCGTTTGCGTGCGTTCGATTTCCCACCGGCGATGGCCAATCTCTTGGTCCAGGACCCGGCGCTGTTCGCTGAGGCTATTCACTTCACCACGCGTGGCTTGTTCCTCAGGCGTGATCGCCATCAGAAATGAACGGAGCGCCTCAAGCCTTGGTCCCTTCTCCTGCCCGCTGGCGGGCATTGGTGAGTCGGAGTCCGACGTCGGCGACCGCCAGTCCAGGACATCGTCAAATCGACACTCCTGGTCCCGCGTGAGCCAAGCGAGCGCGATCGGCCAAATCGCTCCGCTCGCCTGCGGGCGAACCAACTGGGCAAGGGCAGTAGTAATGATTTGCTGGTCTATCGCTTCGATGAACGGCTCCATTCCCGTTGAAGCGCCTTCACCAGCGGCGATCTCGTCGAGATTTCCACCCGGAACAGCCATATGTCTGCGGCGCAGGCCGAGCGGGCGCACGATTGCCCAGCAGACTCCATCAAGCACGACCTCGGCACCTACGATACCATTCAGGAATGCAGTGCCGATCCGATCACGCTGTGGCTCGGTGGCGAAGCGATCCTCGCCAAGGCAATAGCGGATAAGCCGGCAGAAAAGCGTTTTGCCACTACCATGCCCGACGGCATTTGTTTGACCCGCCAAAGCGGCATCATCTGCTCCATCAGGTGACCAAACGATGTTCAGGCCGGGGCGAAGCTCGATGTCCCGCACCTTCTCCCCACCGGGCTCTTTCCATATGACAAGTCGTCGAACCCAAAGCCGCGGCCCTTCCGACCCTTCAGCGGGGCTTACCGTCAGAAGCTGCGGGTCGAGAAGGTCAGGCTGCTGCGGCATTGATCACCCACTGCTGTATGTCAGCGGGCAGCGAATCCACCGCCGCGTCTAGGTTGATGTTCTCCAGAGCACCGAACACGAAGCCTGCACGACCGTCAGGCCATCCGGAAGTGTCGATGGCGTCCAAACCGGGGCCAGATGCCCATGTCCCGTGCTGGAGATCCTCAACCAGTCGTCCGTTGCCGCGGTGGTTTCGCAGAGCGGCGCCCCACGCTGTGTTGTTCCTCGCGACGAATGTCGCGACATTGCCGGCAAGGGGATTGGCTTCCGCCCCTACCAGGCGCTGCCATTCCGCCGCCTTGGCAGTCGACAGGAGCGGAGCAAGTAGGCGCGGCTCGATGGCGAAAGCGGCGACAAGACGTACATCACGGATTGGCTTAGGACCGCCCATTGTCTTTAGAATCGCAGCCAAGACGGCGCCAACATCGCCTGGCTGCGATTGCGCCGTCCGAGCCCAGGCGTTGTCGGGTAAGGTATCTACAAGCAGCCTTGCACGAGATGTTCGAAGCTCGATCGGATTCGCCACTAAATGCGCATTAGACAGCCGATCGTAGGCGTCAAGCACGAGACGCTGAGTACGAAATTCGTTAAAGCAACGCTCTTCATTGGCTTTAAGCACACGAAAAGTCTCTGAGGGATAATCTCTACCCTTCGCGTCGCCTGGATCGAGCACATACCTCAGTTCGTCTCGAGAGAGGCCGTATTTAAGCGCATAGAAAGCATCGAGCTCTGCTCGCAAATCCATGCGGCGATCTTCATGCCAACCGAACGCCGGTCCATCATACCCGAGATCCTCGGCCCAAGGACGCATCGCATGACTTGTATACGAGAGTTCCAATACCCGTTGAGCCACAAAGTCCACGTGCTGGGATGAGAACGACGAGGGCGGAAGGACTGGAAACTGCTGAACGAAGTAGAAGCTAAGATTAGTTCCACCGACTTTCTGCCTTGCTGCGAAGTCCGCTGTTAAGGACGAGGCGTTGGCTAACAATACAGCGGCCACCTTCGGATCGGCGACAACCGTGTTCCATAGAAAGATACTATCGCCTACGCCGACCTTGGGCAGGACGCTCGGTATCCACGTTCTCTCGTCCGCAGTCCTGGCATTTCTGCGCCATCCCATGAGCCAACGTGGCTGTTTGCGAGTAAGTAGCGCAGCGGCAAGAGCGAGCGGATCACGCGAACCGTGACTCAGGAACTCGATATCTTCGGCAGTCAGCGGCGTTTCTCGCTGCATCTCCCTTCCGTTCCCAATCGTTTTTATTTCCATTGCGAAGCGATCGGCAGAGCTTCCTAAGATTGATCGCCAACTGTGGTGACCCAATATCCGCGCTAGCTCGGATTCATGGAGTCTCTCCCCACTCGCGGCCCAATATCCCACCAACCATTCTGTAAGGCTCTTAAGGACGCGATCCGCATTACCCTCCCGAAAGCCTCGCTTGAGGCTCGCAGGAACCCGAGCCAGGCCAACCCTCACATGCTCCTCTGGTACCCAATAACGTGGCGTGGTCTCGAAGTTTGGATTCTGTTTCTCAGCCGGCGTACAATCCCGGGCCCCCTCCTCGTCATCAACCGATCCGCCGGCATAGGTTGCCCAGCGGTGATCGAAAAGATGAGTCATCTTAGCTTCGTAGAGCGGAACACGACGTTCGCTTGGAGGGCCGCCGCGGCGAATCCAATCCGCTCCGTCGCGAATCCAACCTTCAGCTTCCAAGGCCTGCGCGGTCGCAAATAGATGCGAGTCGTTGGACATATGGAATAGCGTTTGGAACGTGATCCCCCATGGGTTCGCATCGCCGCCGCTCTCTTCACTCCGTTGTTCGATTAGCACCGGCGCTCGAACATAGAGCTTTGCCGTTATGTCTGCATCCGCACGCGACCGAAATACAGGTGCCGTCCTTGTGTTCGGATTTATACGAGCGATCTGACTAGATGTGAGTTTGAAACTCCGTCGAGGGTCATCGATGTCTTCAATATTCTCGATATCAAAGCAAAAGTCGGCGGCTCCCTCAGCCTCACCGATCATCAAGATACAGAACGCCTTCCGATCGTCTGTACCTTTGAACCAGCGCCGAATCTCGTAGAAGCTCAGAAGTTTCACCAAGCGGGAGCGCTCGACAAGCTCACCAAAGAAGGCCGAAGTCGAGAGATCAGTCGCAATGCCCGTAGGCACTATGACGCCGGCGAAGCCGCGCGCGTTGGTCAATTGAAAGAAAAGCTCAGCAAAAAGCGCATAAGTGTTGACATCGCCTTTCCCCGTGAGGGGATACCTGCCGGCCGTCCGAACAAACTCGCTGCTTGCCTCTGCTGTACGCTTGGCAAACTGAAAGTCGGCCCAAAGTTGGCCGTCAGGCGAATCTGGTTCAGCCTTCTCCAACTTCTTGATGAGCTTCTCACGCTCAGCCTTATTGCGAGCACCAGCGATGTCTGGTGAACGGGCTGCAAAGAACTCTTGCTCCTGTAGCTTTATGCGCTCCCAAGGCGGATTACCGATAACAACGTCAAACCCACGGCGGCCAGGGTCTGGGGCGTTGAAGATTCTTGGAAACTCGATGTGCCAGTGAAACGCGCGCACCACGTCAGAGGTCTTCCTCGCGCCATCCACTAGATGCTGGGGCACGTCCCGGCCTCCCGCCGCATTCCACACGTGTCCGGTGATTGGCAGATCGTCGAAACTCGACGCAGCTGAGGATTTGCGAGCAAAGTACGCAGCTGTATAAAGATAAGCTGCCACATAAAGATCGCTCGCCGACTTCAGTCGCTGCCAATCGAGCGATGCGCGCAATTCGTCAAATCCACGACTTTTCGCTTCTACCTGTCTCAGATCGTCCTCTGGTAGAGCGTGAAGTCTTTGGTCGGCGCGGGACAGGCTTTCCGGAGGCCGTAGTTCGGACAGCAAGCCAGTCGCGCCTTTGCCATCTCGCTGCTGCTTATTGTACCGTCCGTATGCTCTGGCGGTTTCCTTGTCATCGCCCGTAAGTGGCTTGTACGCCTCGTCAGGAACCCCTCTCTTCAACATTTCGATGTCAAAGACGCCGATAAGGCTGTCTCCACAGCGAATATTACTGTCGAGGAAAGTAAGCGGCTTACCGGGCTCTACGCTTTCGATCCACATGGCGACCTTAGCCAACTCCACGGCCATTGGATTGCGATCCACCCCGTGGATGCAGTGGCTAGCGACATCGCGCATGGCTGCTGGGTAGTCTGGCGCTTCACTGCTCCGCAGGAGCGCAACACGGCTTGCCATTCTGCGCGCCGCCCCAAGAAGAAAATGGCCGGAACCGCATGCTGGATCGATCACGGAAAGAGCGAGGATCGCCTCTGCACCGCCTTCGGCCTCGGCGCGTTCGAGAGCCGGATCGAGCACGCCATCAAGTAATGTCTGGACCAGGCCATCTGGCGTGTAATAGCTACCGCTCGTCTTTCGCGCGTTTCCGCGGGCCTCTGCACCGCCTACAAAGGAAAAACGACGACCGTTGTCTTCCCGGGTAGGCACCAGTTCAAGAAGACCCTCATAAACCGATCCCAACTCCTCCGTCGCCATGTCGCGCCAGTTGATGCGGAGGCGCCGGCCGTCCTCAACCAGCCAGCTCAGCTGGAATATCGCGCGCAGAAATGCTCGATTTGGCAGCTTCAAATTATCTAAGTCGGATGTTCGCCCTTGAGCAAAAAGCGCCCCGAGAGGCGGCAAGCCCAAGAGTTGCTCCCCCCGCTGCAATCCTCGGAAGACGATCTTGGCTGCTTCCCACGCATCATGATGATGGTCGTGCGCCGATCGCCGAGTAGAACGTTCCCTCATGTGATTGAAGCTGTAGGCAGAGGTGTACAGTTCTCGCGATGAGACCGATGCGTCGGGCGCATGAAGCAGATCACGATCCTCCGCCACAGCGAGAAAGATCAATCTATATACAATCCGCAAAAGCTGTTCGAACCACCCGTGGATGTCGAGAACACCATCATCCAATTTGCTGCGGAGCTCAGGGTTGGCATCGAGAAAGCCTTGCCCAAAGGCTAGCAACGCCTCCTCAACGTTCTCTCTAAGTCTCTCACGCGCGGCGGTGCCCGCTTTAAGTCCGCTTTCACGCCACCTTTCTAAGGCGCAGTCTACCGAAGAAGCCCCCTCGGCTCCAAAACGCGTTGCATGGATGAGTAGCCACGTTGCGGTGAAATCCGAGAACATCTCATCGCGGAAAATCGCGCCCAGGTCCGCTTCGATGTAGGTTGGGCGGGTGAAGCTGGCATTGTCCCGCATCAGACGGAGGCGGTCGCCAGCAAAGACCAGACCCCATAAGAACTCGGAGTTCGCGTTGAGCCAGTCTTGGAGCAACACGCTCGGCGAACGCCTCGGGATCGTGCCGCCATGATCGTCGCCAAGGTGCGGAAGCGATTTAGTGAACGCATCTGCTTCAGACAGAGGTGCGGCCACGACGACGGGCACCCTGCCGCCCTTTGCCTCAAGGGTGATACGATAAGTATGACCATCCTGCTGGTGAAGATTTGGGCCGTGAAGGCCTTCAAACCCGAACGCCTCCTCAAGCAGGCTCTTAACAAAGGCGGTGGTCTGAATCTCGGTCGGCGCTGCTAATCTGGCATATGCCTGCCAATGCGCTTGGCCGATCCTGAAATAACGCGTGATCTCATCACGCAGGTTCGTTCCTTTGGGGCAGCCGTATTCCGCGGCCGCTTTCTGGTCTGGAGCAGTGGCGGCGATCACTGCAACCTGATCGGGAGAGATCAATCCTCCCTCGATCGAGACGGCAGTGAGCCCGATATTGGCAGCGCGCTTGAGATGCCGGGCCATCACTCGCCCTCCGGTAGGAGGACATAGAGACCTATGACGTCCGCTGGCAAAACAGGAACGACCTCGACCGTCGCCCCGCCGCGCGCGGCTTCCGTCAGCCGAAGATGGTCGGCAGAAAGCGCCGCTCCGCGTTCGGCTGCGAAGGCCTCTATCGCCGATTGGTAGCTCACCAGTCGTTCGTGAGCTCTCTGGAGCTGACGCGCGGCGGCGAGTTCATCAAGATTTCCGGCCGCCTCCGCCTCGAGAAGCTCAAGGGCAGAATGTCCGTCGAGAATCGGCGCCGGAGCCAATCCGCCGAACGCGATCCCCGTCGCTTCCTCAGCCAACAGCAGGCGGTTTGTACGGCCGCTGGTGATGAGCTTGAAACGAAGGCGCAACAGCATCAGTGTTGTCATCTGGGCGACGGCGCGGGTACGCCAGGCGCCGCACCGGCCAAGAGGACGGAATGCTGCCCCTTCCGGATCTAGCGCCCCCTCGGCCAAGCTTTCTGCCAAACTTGCAACCAGGGCGTGGACACGCCCGAGGTGCGTCACCCCCGGCGCCGGATCATCCTCAAAGCCAACCCTTCGCGTCCCACGCAGACCGCGCGCTTCCAAGCGTTCCTTGATGGCGTCAGGCATCGCATCCAGATGCACTAGATGATGTTGACCGGCCTCCTGCAGTGGCGCACCGGCGCGCTTCAAAGCACGTTCCGTGAAGCGCGCCACTTCGGTAGGGCCGCCGTTCAGCGCGCGCATCTGCCGCCACTCCGGCAGCACCTCATCGGGTTTCAGCGCACCTTGCGCATAGCGCGCGCGGCTTGCTTTCGCGTTTTCCTCAGCGTCGCGCCATTTGCTGTCGAGGCGCTCGCTCGAAAGGCCGAAATCGAAAGCCAACTGCTTTCGGTGTCCGCCGGCGCGAAGCAAGAGTGCTTGCATGAGCGCGGAGGTCACGCCTTCGCTGTCTTCGGGCATCGGAACCGAAATGCCCGTCGCCTTACGAATGGCGTCCGCTTTCCGCAAGATGACCTGCAAGACTGCGCCATCGATCGCACTGTTGTCGCCGAAGATCGTCACGGAGCGGACGACCGGCGAACGCTGACCAAATCGATCTACACGCCCTTCGCGCTGCTGATGACGGGTCGGATTCCAGCTCAGATCGTAATGTACGACGGCATCGAACAGCGCTTGCAAATTGATGCCCTCGGACAGGCAGTCCGTCGCGACCAGGATTCGGCTCTCGGAGTTTTCAAGCCGATCGATGCGAGTCCGCCGCTCTTCAGGCGGCAGGCGTCCTGTCACGACTGCCACGTCAGCCTTTGGCCAGGCGCGCTTGATCTCTTCGCCCAGCGCCTCCGCCGTTGCGATGAACCGGCAGAAGATGACCGATTTGGCTCCTTCCTGAAGCAGCCCTTTTAGAACCTTCAGCAGCCGTGCCACCTTGGGATCCTCGCCACGGCGGCGATCAAGGGTCTCTGCGATCGCGATCAGCTCGGCGAGTTCACCACGCTCTTCGGCGCTCGCGCTGGCCGTGCCGGGCTCCACGTCGCCTTGGTCGAGCAGGCCTTCATCTTCGTCGAAGACAACGGGCTGCATCGCCTCTTCGTCCGCCACTCCGGACAGGCGATTGCGCAGTGCATTTATTGCAGCCGCCGGCGAGGAGCCGACACATCGCATGAGCGCGAGCGTCCCCCAGAAAGCGAGCCGTCGACTGCGCTGGTCAGCACCAGCGCGCTGCGTAACAGCGAGACAATAATCCAGAACGCGATCATGGAAGGCGCCGAACTCGCCGCTGAGACTGAAAGGCTCATCCTTCACCTGGTGAACAGGGAAAGTCCGTTTCTCGTGCCAACCGGACTCCGTGATATCGGGTCGGCGCCGCTGGACATAATGTTGAGCGAGGCGGCGTGCATATCGCATGCGCGCATTCTCATCGCCTTGGGGACCTCCCGCGAAGTCCAGGCTAATGAGGCCCAGCAGACGATCGAACGCCGCTTCATCACCACTGTGCGGCGTTGCCGTCAGCAGCAGCATGTGGCGTTCCTCATCGGAGGCGAGGCGTTCGAGAAGCTCGAAACGCTGATGTCTGCCGCGATCTCCGCCGATGCAGGCATGCGCTTCATCAACGATCACAAGGGACGGGCACGCCCGGGCAAATTCGTCGCGGCGGCTATCAGCCTTGATATAGTCGAGGCTGACGACAGTGTGCGGATAGGCTTCAAATAGGCTTTGAGCCGCAGGAAGACCACGCTCTAGGCTGCGCGCCCTGGCCGAGGTCACGGCCACGGCGTCAATGTCGAACTTCTCTGCAAGCTCACTCACCCATTGCTCGACGAGATGGGGCGGACACAGCACGGAGAAGCGGTCGATCAGGCCACGGTCGAGCATCTCGCGAACGATCAATCCCGCCTCGATCGTCTTGCCGATCCCCACATCGTCGGCGATCAGCAACCGCACCACCGGCAGCTTCAAAGCCATCATCAGCGGCACGAGCTGATAGGCGCGCGGCTCCACGCCGAGATGCGCAGCGCTCCGGAACGGGCCTGCGCCTCGGCGAAGCGACAGACGCAGCGCATCCGCTAGCAACCGCGCACCGTCCTGGGTGTCTCGCCGCTCGGGTGTTGGTGGTGCAAATCGCGCAGGCCTGACGGGATTGACTTCAAGCGCTAGCGCAATCCGTTGCGCATCGGCCTCCGAACCCGACAAGGGCCGCACATTGAGGATGTCATCATCCGGGGACGGAAGGACGACCCACTCGCGTCCCCGCGCCTCGACAAGATCTCCCGGTGAAAATTTGACCGCTTCCACTACGCCGCCCCCAACAACTCAACCAATTCCCTCGGCGCAGCCTCGCCAGGCACCTCCGGAAGCTCGACGACATCCACCCCCAAATCGGCGCATGCCGCAGCAAGCCTGTCCGGTACACGACCTGACACCGCGAGCACCTGAAAGCTTGGCCAATAGAGCTCGTATAAAGTGCCGTCGACCTTGCGCGGGGATGGTGCTGGTAATCCCCAACGGCCTATCGCACTAAGCCAGCCGCTTGCGGCCTCCACTGGCTCTGCCTGCACGGCCTCAGGCTCTGCAAGCTGGCAGAGGAAGGCCGTGACCTCCGCGTCGCGACGATCGATCAGATTATGGTCGGGCTGGTTGAAGTAGGAGAGCAGGCAGCGGTAACAGCCAGCGACACAAGCATCCGACCGCTCCTTGAGGCCAGTCCCATCCGGCGCGAATTCATAGTGCATGAGATCCAGCGCCTGACGGGCAATCTCCGCCGTTCGGCGCGGATCGGAGACAAGGCGGTTCAGAACACCTGCTCCCCCCTCGGTCGCCTCGTAAAGCAGGATTGCCTTGCGGTCCTCGCGCGCAGGCAACGGCTCGCCTAAGAGTTCGCCTTCTTCAAGCTCGGCAACAATCTGAATGCCTCGCAGAAGAGCGTGCTGCAGGGTTGCCATCTGCCGCTCGTCAAAATTTGCAAGCGGCCGTACCAGAAGCGCGTTCTTATGGTCCTCGACGATCGGCACGATCCGCTGCGACTTCGGAATCGTGACATCCATGTCATCATCATCCCCACCGTTGAGCGTATCCTTTACCCATCGGCCTGACGTCGGATCGATGCAGAACCCGTTTATCGACTTGGACTTCCGACGGCGAAGTCCCTTGTTGACGCGCGATAGCTTCGCGCGCGCGCCATAATCGAGAAGCAGCAACGGCCCTGCTTCCGAACGCAAGGTGAGCGTGCGGATATCGGGAACGCCCTTTTCGAATTGCCACTGGAAAACGGTCTGGATCTCAAAGCCTCGCCTTTGCCGGTCTTCATCATTCGCCGTGATCCGAGACGACGGCGCGGTTTCGACATTGTCGATCCGATAGACATTGTCGAGCCGATCCACACCGGCCAACGACGCGCCGCACGCGTGGCATCGCTCGAGCTTGTCATCAGTGTGAGCCGCTCCGCACTCGCCGCACAGGATGAGGCTGGTGGTTGCCAGCTTGCCATCGTCGAGGCGACCGTGCGCCGGCAGCTTCGCTCGGACAACCCGGTAGGCGCGCCCCTCGTGATAAATCAGGCTGTTGGGACCGAACTCGGAAATGGCGAGAAAACGCGGCCTTTGCAGCACGGCCGCACGTTTGGTCGCAGGGATGAAAGCATAGAGCGGGAGACGCGGGAAGTTGTATCCCGGCAGAAATCCCTCGGTCGCCAGATATCGATAAGTGTAAAAATCGGAGCCGTTCGAAGCCTGTCCGCGCTCGAGCATGTCAAGTTCTTCAGTCGCCCGGAAATGACGGCGCGCAGCCTCTTTGCGTTCGCCCGGTTTGAAGGACGTCTTCTGCTGGATTTGATGCGCCTCATCCTGCTCTCGGCGTGCGCTTCGATAGAGTTCACGCCACCGATTGAAGCTGCCTGCGAAATTCTGCGCAGCTTCACGGTTGGTTTCATCGACGAAGGCGTCGATATCGGCCAGCCACGGCGCGTCGGCCAACTCGACCGCGCTGACAGTCTGATCAAGAAGGCGGCGCATCGTAGGCTTTGCGGCTCCGCTTGCGGCAAGCTTTTCGAACGCCGCTTGGATTGGATCGGAGATCGGCATCTCCGGTGTTGCCATGTTCAAGTTTTCAGGGATGGCTGGCTTCAGCGGCACCACGGCTGCCGCCAGCCATTCCGCATAGAGGTGGCTCCGCAGCAGATCGCGATTGGCAAGATCGAGGGCTGGCGGTTTCACCACGCCCGCGACAAGTCCCTGCCGATTGTTGAAGTAATATTGGTCGTGAGGGGACTGCGCAGCACAATAGGTGACGACCAGCGCTGCTTGACCACTGCGGCCAGCACGGCCGGCTCGCTGCACGTAATTTGCCGGTGTTGGCGGTGCATTCCGGAGAAAGACAGCGTTCAGCGCACTGATATCGACGCCGAGTTCCATGGTCGGAGAACAGAAGAGCGCCGGAAGGAAACTGGCGGGTTCGCCTTCCTGGCGCATTTCGTCCCGATTCTGGGCGATCCTTTCGATATCTGACTTCCCGAACCGAAACCGATCTTCGCGCCAAGCACGAACTTTTTGATCGACTTGGGCAGTGTGCTCCCGAGCCTCGAAGGCGAAGGGCAAGTTACCTTCCTGCCCAAGCATCTCGGCGACATCCTCGTAGAGCGCACGGAAAAATGGATTTTCGCGTTTCCCGTCGGCCCTCTTGATGGCTGGAAAGAGGCGCAAGGCGGTCGACGACAGGCGCCACGCAGGAGCTTCTCCGCCGGTGACCACCCGCCGGACGACCTGGTGGTTTTCGGCCGCACGCAGGAGCGTGGCGATCACATCGTCATACTCTTTGACTGGAAGCGGCTCCCCCCACAGATCCTTGCTGCGCAGGGCCTTACCCAACGCCGTCCGCCAGCCGGCTCGTACAATCAGTACATCTTCCGCCGCGCTGATCTCCGCCTTGCTCGGCGGATCAATCATCAGGAATCCGGCCTGCCGCAGTTCCTGTTCTTCGTTTTGATCGATCAGCCAGGGATCGCGCAGGTGATTTCTGGACGTCTCGGCGACCTGCAATATTCGCTGGCGATCCAACGCTTCGGTGGCAATCGCAAGGCCGCGACGCATATAGTCGAAAAGCAGCGTGAAGAGCCGGGCTCGCAATTGGGGCGTGCTGGCCGCCAGCCGCTGATTACCAGCGAACTCTTCGTCGTCGCCCGCCAGTTCACCCAGTCCGGGAAACCGCACCTCCACGAGGCCTGCTTCTTCGAGATTAGGATTTGTGAAGCGCCAACCCTTCCGAAGATCCGCCCATACACGATGTGCCAAGATCGACGTCAGCACTTCCTCGGCGGCCTGCCGGTTGTGGAATCCCTTTACGCGCGGATCGGCCATCCAATCGGAGAGCCGCTCGGACTCCTCCAAATCGAAACCAAGCGCCTTGCGAACAGCCTCCCCGAACCGAACGTCGGCGAGGCCCTTCTCACCTGCGTCCCGCACGGCACGTAAGATACCGCCACGGAGCAAGCTGACGAAAATGAAGTCGTTGAAATGCCCCGCCTGCAGGGCCGCATCTTGCCGATTGTCTGTGAAGCCCAGCAGCTTGCGGGTGCTTTCCTCAAGCGTTCCGTCGGCCTCCATCCAAGCCAGGATTGTCGAGACGATCAGCGTCGTCGCCGAACTACGGCCTTCAGCCGACAGGCCCGCAAGCTTGTTGATGTCGCGTGCCTGTTGAGGCGGCTGATGGCGGCAATGGGGGCAGAAACGATATTTGCCGCTGAAGAACCAGGCTGGCACCCCATCATCGCCGAGCGATCCATCAGGCTTCACAAAAAGAATTTGCCCCTCATGCTTGCCGCGGTGCCCTCCTTTAAGGCGTTCCTGGCCTGCCGGCGTGGTCTCCTGCCAATCGTCCGGATAGTCAGCGACAGCGCCGCCGAACTGAAAGTCGGCATTGACCGCGGGAATTAGGAAGCCGGTTCGCGAGCCGTCTGGTTCTGGGTCTTCACTCGCCGGCTCGTCGATAGCCCGCGCAAGAACCCGGAAACCATCGAGCGCATTATCAATGCGGACGCTATGATGTTCTTGGCCACATTCTCGGCAAAAGAAGACCGGATATAAGCGCGCATTCGGATCGGAGGGATGAAAGACCTGCCCCTCCAACACGACACGCCGGCCGTTGGCAGATTCGATCGTTGCGTAGGCATGCCCCGCTCCGGAAATAAAGCGATGAAGCTTGAACGCCAGAAATGCACGATCGCTGATGCCGCCGCGAAGGTCTTCGCGACGCCCCATCAAAGACAGCATCCCGGCAAGAGCGTTCCTGCATTCCCCAGAGGGAATCTTCGTCTGGGCTGCTAGTTTGGAGGTCGCGTCGCTCAACGTCATCGGGGGGCGACGACGCAGTTTTTCGCCTTCAGCAAGTCCAATCTCGGTCTCGATCCAGCAGGCGAGCGGATTGCTGTACAACTCCTTGTCGCTGAGGCCTGTGGGAATTGGCGCCCGGACGGCATCTACCAGTGACGCTCCTAGACTCGTACTGTTGATACGAGGATCCGTCGCCCGGGCAAGATTTTCGTCGATGATCGAGGCCGGGCTCAGTTCTTCCCCGAAAATGAGCTTGCCGACACGAGCAACGGCACTTGCTCGCTCGACCTCATCCTGCGCGCTCGACATCGTCGCCGAGGTGCCGATGCAGAGCAGCTTGCCCTCTTTGACGAGGCGGTCCTTGACGCGCCGCACTAGCATCGCAACGTCTGCGCCCTGTCGGCCGCGATAGGTGTGTAATTCGTCAAGCACCAGGAAATCCAAGCCGCCTGCATTGGCGATGACAGCGCGATCGAGCTCGTCCTGACGCGTCATGAGCAGTTCGAGCATCATGAAGTTCGTGAGCAAGATATCGGGCTTGGCCTTGGCGATGGCCTGTCGCTCCGCATCGCTTTCCTGGCCCGTGTAGCGACCAAAGGTCGGGCGTAATTCCTCTTCGAGTCCCGAGCCGCCGATGAACTTTTCAAGCTCTTCAAGTTGGCTGTTGGCCAACGCGTTCATGGGATAAATGATAATCGCGCGCGTCCGCTGCGCCTCGCCTGCGCGCCGCGCGCGCACGACTGCATTCACGATCGGCAGGAAGAAGCAGAGCGATTTTCCGGACCCTGTACCGGTTGTAACGATGAAACTCTCACCATTGCGCGCTTTCGCGACAGCACGCTCCTGGTGGCGGTGAAGCTTGATCGGCGCCCGGTCAGGACCGCTGGCGAATATCTTGCTGAGAGCCGGATCCAACACACCTTGAGCGACAAGCTGATCGATAGAATGACCGGCCTCGAAATGCGGATTGATGGTAATGAGGGGCTCTGGCCAAAAACGCTGTTCATTATATGCAGCATCGACCTGAGCGCGAATTTCCGGCGCATGGATCTCCGAAAAGGAGCGCGCGAACGATTCGTATCGCTCTATCAACGCCTGATCGAGATCGAATATATCCACGACGCCCCCTCTTCAGTCATCTCCAAAAGAGATATCCGAATTACAACTTTGAACCATTATTATTTGAAGAGCGCGCTTGTATAGCGTGCGGCATCAGAAAATCAGCCAAGCTGGTCACGACATCTTCCAAGCTTCCTGGATTAGCGGAAACATCCCTGACAAAGGCGTTCCACTGTCGCTGTTTTTGTTCATCGTTGGCGAAAGCCGGCGTTAGCGCATCGGGCAAATCGACAGGGATCGCTGTTTCGCGCCGGGCGAATGTTGCAGCGATTGCGCGAGCGAGCCTGTCGCCGGAAAAATCGAACGACTTGCTGAGGATCCAGATGTCGTAAAAATCCTTCATGCGACTGTTCGCCCGTCCAAGTGCGACCATCGCCTGAAACTTCTCAGCAATAACAGTTTCGCGCGCGTAGGCACGCAGACGCGGTGCGGGAAACGCTAACATGGAGGGATAGTCGAGCATCTCCGCACCGGGTTCCATCGCATCGCCGAAGCCAATGTCGATCGTCAGATTGATCCTGGCGCCGCTGATCGAGGCGGTTGTCCGCAGCCTCAGCCCGCCATATTCGAGCTCTTCGCGGATGCGATCGACGCGAAGAGCATCGACGTCAAATTCCACACCATCATCATCGTTGACCGCCAGGATGTCCCGAAATGTCGCGAGCATCGCCTCAGGTTCAGGGTCGCCAAACCCCAACAGATCGAGGTCACGCGTGCCGCGATGTGGATCCTCAAACCAACTCATCATCAGCATCGCGCCTTTCAGAACGAAGCGGTCCGCATGCGGTGATTGGCTGAGCCGGAAGAGGAGTCGTTCGAGCGCAAAGCGCGTTAGGACAAGATCAAAGCTCTGGCCGCTTGCCTTGGCGACCTGCAGGAGGCGGGCGCGCACCGAAGCGCCGATATTCTTGAGCTCCTTAGCCATTGGCGGTCAGCGCCTCGAGATAGGGTCGAATGACCGTCGCGATCGCTCCTCGCTCGGCTTGCCTGACGATTTCGCCAGGGGTTGTCTTGCGTTGACGCAGCGCCTCCTGGAGGCCCTCAATCGCCACCGACAGGCCGATCTTGTTGCGATACCGGAAGCAGTCGGCGACCGTCTTGGCGACCCCAAAAACCTTTACGGACACCCCTTCGACGGCGTGGGATTCGACGCCTTCCATAAGGAGGCGATCCGTGAAGCGCACGAGCCGAACTGATGCCCCATCACCCTTGGGAGCCCAATCCTTTTGGCCGATGGCGATCCACACCTGCCTTGGGAGCTGATCGGTAAGTTGATGGAACGCGAGGGCCGAGACGAGGCAGACCACACCCTTGGGCACCCGTTTCGCTGCCTCGGCCAGACTGTGATGAGCATCGAGCGGCGCATCGGGGAGTTGATAAAGTCCTCGCGCAAGTCGGAGCACCTCGCCATCCCGCTCCATGCGGCTCATAGTTGCCGCGGTCACTCCCGCGGCCCGCAGCTCGGCAAGACGCGCAATACCGCGCGCTTTCAGCACGGAGCGAGCAATGTGGCGCTGGGACGCGGCTTCGGGCACGATACGTAGGCTCGGAGTGTGGTGTCTATTATCCGAGGATTTGTATCACCCCACTTGTTCCAGGGGAAGGGGGAACCGTGAGGCACCGCGACAATCCGGGTCGGCCGGTTCGGGTGCCTGACGTAGCCCCATAGCGGAGAGATCCAGCACAAGCGGGCTCAGCAATACGCGGGTTGCCTCGCCGCCGCGCGCAAGAATCTCGATGAAATCCTCCTGGTTGGGCTGGCCCAACGCCAATCGGTAGATCATGCGCTGCTCGCGAAGCTGGGCGAAGCGGCTTATATCCCGGCCAAATGGACGTTCGAAAACGTGGCGGCTGATCTCAGCATTCTCAAGCACCCACCAAGGTCGAAGGCCGCTCACATCAACCAGCTTCTCCGCCTGACGCTGCAGGTGATGCCAAGCAGAGCCCCCCGACACAACCGCGTGTCCAAGAGCTTCTTCGCCCAACATATTCGAAAGTCGCCGCCTCACCGCCAGCCCGGCATAGCGCTGAACGCGACCTTCGCGCTGCTCAAGGTCGAGCGGGTTGGCGGACAAATCCCAATGCACGACATGCGAACACCAGGGATGGAAATCCAGACCTTCCTGTCCGACCGACGTCGTTGCCAGCACGTGCGGCCAGAACGGCGTATTGAAACTCCGGCGGACTTCGTCCGGCCGCGCTGGCGCGGATGGCGCGAGTGCTCCATTCACCTTGCCGGCTGGTTCCGCCTCGGCGTCGCCGAACGGGACAGCGACATGGGACCGTACCGGTATCTTGTGCGCTGGACCGCCAACACTGTGAAAGCTGAAACTACCCGCCCGCAGGCCGAGCGAAGATTGCAAATCCTTGGCGAGGCCCGCCGCTCCCTCTGGAAGATTCTGCGCGCGAAGCCAGAAATGCTCGTCGAGGACACTTTCGAAACCGCCATCGACGACGGCGCCCATCACCTGATCGACCGCGTTCTTGCCCGGCAGGGACGACAGGATCACCGGATTGTCGAGATACGCGCGCAAGCCCTGCCAGCTCAATTGAACGAGTTCACCATAGCGCGCCGGATCAAGGACTGTTGGGTCATGCCGCAATAGCGCCCGGCCAAGCACCACGCCCGGCGCGCCAATGGCATAGTCGACGAGATCATCGAGTTCGGCCGGCGAGAGGCGCTCGATCGTCGGCGTCTGTCGCCATTTAAAGACAGCGGACCGGGCGGCGCGATCCGCACCGACGGCGCTGCTCCAAGCAGCGGCAGACTGTTCCGACAGCCCGGCCGCCCGCTCTATCGCGGCCAAGGTCCGGCCGATGGATCGGTGCCGTCGACGGGCCTTCACCGTGTCCTTCTCGATGATCCCCTTGGGAAGTGCCGCGAGAATCTGCCGTCTCACCTGCTTGCGGATAGCACCGACCGTCTCTCCCGCCTTCGCGAGCGGATCCGTATGCCGGATGAGCCATGGAGACGGATGAAAGGCGGCCATGACCGGTCCGGGAACGGCCGCCAGTTTGAAGCGACGCCGCCGATAGGCCTTCTCGTAGCCGCCGCGCTGTTGGGGAAGGCATGACGCTTCGACGCCGAAACTCAGGAGCGCCGCCACGCTCGGCGGAGTCGCCCGAAACCGGCTGAACATCAGCAGTTTAGGGTCGGCGATCATACCCTTCCAGCCGCCGGCAAGCGGCCACCACGGTAGGGACGGCGCGACCCACGGCAGGGATAGAAGTTTCGCCGGTGCTGCGGCGCTGAGCGCCCTGAGCTTCGCGTCAGGCCACCTCGCTGGCGCATCCAGCTTGTTGCGGCGCTCCCGTGTCATCTTCGTGAGCCTCGGCGCGGCCTTGATGGTTGCGCGCTTCCAAGCCGCGTACCGAGGCCCCAGGGATTGGGCCGGCAGTGGGACAGACGACCAATAGGGCAGCGCTTCGTATCGCACGTCCTCAGGAAAGCTGTCCGCCAGATGCCGATAGATTTGAAAGTCCTCGGCTATCGGCTCCGCCGCGAGGAACTGCGTTCCAGCCAGCGGATCGCCTGAGGCGACGCTGTCCCGCTCTGTCCTGGACATGACTGGTGTCAGCAGTGCGCGAAGAGCATCCCTGAGTCCGGCAGCCTCGTTGATCTCGATCTCCAGGCTGGGATCGGTCGCCTCCGCATGCACCGCGATGTCCCGCAACTTGTCGCCGAAATCAGAAAACAGAGTCTTTGCGCGGTCACGGACATCGCGGCCGGCGAGGAACTCGATCAACTCCAGCAATTCGGCGTGCGCGAGTGCGCCCTGGGCTTCCTCCCATCGCGTACTGAGCAGCCGGTAGGGTGTCGCGCTGAGCAGCAGGATGGCTGGCCGAGCCACTGACCCGTGCGGCTCCAGCAGCGCCTTGAGGAGCGGATCGGCGTCCTTTTCGTCCAATAGCTGCCTGTAGCGCTGAAACTCATCCAGAATGACCAAATCGGGCGGCTGGTGACGTAGTGTCGCCAGCGCCAGAGCGCGGCGAAGATGACCGACGAAGGTGGTCGGCTTGAGCGGCTTTATCTTTCGCTCCCCGTCACCACACAGAACTTGCTCGAGCCTTTCGCGCACGGGCTCTCCAAATTCAGCCGCCAGCGCCTCGCGAAACCGCCGTGTCAGATGCGGTGGCGCCGCGGCGAGCTTCCTCTCGGCATCCTCGACCAGCCAATCCCAGGAATCGCCAACGCTCAGGCGCAATATGGCCGGATCGAGATCGCGAGCGAACGCCGGGTAAGCCCGGTCCAGCAGCACCTTGAGAAATGCCCGCTCCTCTTTTCTTCCGCCGGTCAGGCGAGCACGCGCGCCGGGGAAGGACGTCGCCGGCGTCAGCGCATAGATCAGAACCGGCTTATCGGGCCGCTTCGAGACCGCGATCAGGGAAAGGCGATCCGGCGTCGCAACGGCCGCCTTACGTTCCGGCTCGTCGAGGAAGCTGACGACGCGCCCCTTGTTCTGGTGGGAGACCGCATGGCCGTTGGCGACGTAATAGATAACGAGAGGCCGCTCGCCGTCTTCCGACATACGGCGCGCGACTTCCTTCGCGACGATAGTCTTTCCCAGACCGACTTCATCGGCCACCAGAAAGCGTCGGCGCCCGCCTTGATTAGCAAAGGCCGACAGCGCGGCATCGACGGCCGCTGCCTGGAACGGCTTGGGGGCGCTCACCGACGCTTCCCTTTGCGCTCTTCGCCGAGGCCGATCCGCAGCTTGCCCCACAGCTCCTCGAAGCGCCGCAGCATCGCAGCGGTTTGCGGGTCTTCCTGGCCGGCCTGTTCCAGCACGGCCGGCAGGTATTCTGAAACGCGGCGTTCGATTTCGCGAAACTTGTTCTGATCGCGCGACCAGGCCGCGAGCATCTCCTCCAGCGTCGGCAGTGCTGGATCAAGCGCTGGATTTACACCGGGCGCTGCACGATCCTGTTGCTTCTCGATCGTCCAGTCATCCTCCCGATCGCGGCCGTCATCAGCCAACAGTCCTGCCAGCCAGAGAAGGAAGCCCCTCGCTCCCAGAAATCGCACGAAGGCCGCACGATCGCGCTCTTCGCCGAAAGGCGGGTCGGCAGGGGCGCGCTGCAGCCAGGAAAGCCCCTTCTCACCGCGGCTGACACGCAAGCGCACGAACTCGCTTCGTTCGGCAGGAAGCGTCGGCCCAAGTGCCACCATCGTCTGTCGCCGCGGCCATGCTTTGAGTTCGCCGTGCAAGGCGCCGACTTCAAGCAGGATGTCGGCTTCCTCGGGATGCGGTCCATCGGGATAGAGATCGGAACCATGGACAAGACGGATCTCATCCCCGTCGATGCTGAGCGTGCTCGCCCACCGCGCTGCAACCTGCGCCCGAGCCCGCTCGAGCGCTTCTTCTTCCAGCGCCGCCACGTCGGGTTGATATTCGGTGTCCGGCGCCTCGACGATCCGCGCCGAGTCGAGCAATGCCTTCAGACCTTTCTCCAGAGCCTCGGTGACATGCAGCTCGGCTGTGACCTCGGCGTTGCGGCCCGTCCACGCCCGCATGGTGGCGTTGGCGCTTCCGAGCCATAAGGTCCGCTTCCGTCCCGCGCGCACGAACAGCAATTTGGCGTGGAGGCCTCGGCCGATCTCTTCCTCCTCGTCGTTCGCAGTATCTGCCTCGGATGCTGAGACGGGGTGCGCCTGCTTCGGCTCCAGATCGCCGATGGGATAGTCCGGCGCATCCAGCGCCAGCAAATCATCGAACGACGAGAGCGACGGGCCGATCCGCTCGATCTCGCGCATGGTCGTTAGCAGCACGCGCTTTGCCGGCGTCGGCCCCTTCGATACTTGTCCGGCCAGGAAGTTCTTGTCGATGAACGGGCTAACGACGACGACTTCATCGGCCCCTGCCGGTGGGACTGGAGCTTGCAGGCCTCCTGTCCCTGTAGACCAGCGAATCCGCTCGACGCGCACGCCGGCCGGCGCACGCCACGGGATCTTCGTAACCGCGGTCGCGAGGGAAGCAGGCCGGACTCCCTTCAGCTCGGCACGTTCGGCCAACGCACGCGCCAGATCACCTGCCCCTGTGATCGGGCCTCCGCCGCTCTCTCCCGAAACAAGGAGAAGGCCGATGTCGCGATTGACGCACTCGGTGAGATTTCGGCTTCCGATCCAGAGCCGCCAGCCGGTCTCGCCGCCTTCGCTCCGTGTCCGTACCAACGCAGCCTTGGGATGCCAGCTATGGGCAGCTTCGTCGAACTCGACCTCCCGCACGAATTGGTCCAGCACCGCCGCGATCCGCGGCGTTCGCCGCATCTTCGCAAGCCGGCCGCGCTGGATGATGATCCGCACCTTCCCGCGCAAACGCTCAACGGCATCGGCGAAATCGGAAGGACTGCCTCCCCCTGCCTCATTGTCCTTGCCGGCGAGGGCGAGCAAAGCAGCGCCGATCGATCCAAGGTCTGCCGAATAAGACGCCAGCAACGCCAATTCGACATTCCCGTCAGGGCCGGGGCGCAGGCCTTCCAGAAACGAAAGAGCTGGCCAACTGTCGACCGCGCCGCTCATTCGGCATCCGCCAGGTCATCGAGAAGTGTACTGACCTGTTGCCAACGGTAATGCAGGGGCCCGGCCAAGCCGTGCTCGTCGCTCGACCACTCAAGTCGCCGGGCTCGTCCATTGGGGGTCGGCGCAAGCCGCGCGCGCGGTCCCTTGCGCGCCTCTGCCGCGGTATAAACGTCAGAAAGCGCGACCGGATTCCCCGATCCCGCAGCGATCCAGTCTCTCGTCGTCGTTACCACGGCAAGTAATTTCGCCGGCAGAGACCCGATGTCCGCTTCGAGCGCCGCTACATCGAGCCCGGCTGCGATCGGACCATGCTCCGCGAGGGTAACCTCGAGATGCTCGCGGTGACGGGCTGAGATTTCTCGCTTGTCGTCGATCTCGATGATCCGCTCCAGCAGCGCGTCGTAGACGGCGCGGCCAATGCCCGCGAGACTGGCTGCCTGCCGCGCGCGGACGAGCGGGCCCCGATCGGCGCCGGCGATGGCGTATGTTTCGTCGGCCCACATCTCGGCAGGAGCAGCTGCCTCGGTTCTGACCAGCCTTGCCAGCAGCGACAGTTCACGGCCGCCATTGCCGCGTAGCTGCGCCAGGCGCTCGCGCAGGAACCCGGCCTCCGCCTTCTTCAGACGAAGCGAGATGCCTCCGCTCTGCCAATTGTTCGGACGATCGGGAAGCCGCACGAAAGGTGGCTCGAAGCTCAAGAGAGGCTGACCATCGTCGTCGGTGGGCGAGCCAACGGTCTTCAGCAAACGATGCGCCTGTCCACGAGAAATCGTCCGACCGTCCAGCCGCGGACGCAAGATCCCCCAAACCGCAAGCGCGTTCCAATAGACGGTGGACGGCGGTTGGCTTGAGGCCTTCGGAAAGACGCGGCCGCCGATCACCTGGGCTTCGCCCGCGTCTCTCAGCCGTCCGGCGAGCAGTCTCTCGCGTTCACGCAAGGCGCGCTGCGCGGCCGGTCCGATTATGCCCGCGAGATCCTCGAACAGCCATGGTACGAACAACGCGTAGCGCGCGCGGGTATGCAGGACCGACGTACCGGGAAAGAAGCGATCGGCGTATCGCTGGTGGATCGTCAGGAAGCCGATCTCGTCGCGCACGCCCATGGACTCTTCGTCCATCTGCGCCTTCGCGCGAGCGAGCGCTTCACGCGAGAGATAGGTCCAGCCAAGCGCGGGTTCGATCGCCGGTGCGCGTCTTGTTCGGGATCGTTTCACCGCCTGTCGCAATGCCTTAGCTCCGGAGCCAGGACAGCGGCGCGGCGGTCAATTTGTTGCCGAAAGGCACGACATCTGCGAACTCGATCCCGGCGAGTTGGAAAGCATCAGCCATGCGCGACCTTTCCGACACTGCTCGCAAGCCATGTCGGAAACTGCGGCGCTGCTGCGACCAACTCGTCGAAAGCAGCAGGCGGAAGCTTCCGCTTCAAGGTCCGCAGGGCCGCCTCGGCTCTGTCGGGGCCTAACCACGCCAAGGCCCGTATCGCCTCGCCCACGGGCCGCTGAGCCAGCGCGAGTTGCCATCGTGGCGCGTGGCGAAGCTCGACGATCTGCTCTCCAAGCCTCATCTTCCTGGAGTGCCCCGACGTCATATAGACTGACCGGGCTGGCACCTGTGTGGTAAGCCCAAGACGGTTCGCGGCGGCCGCACCGCTCGAGACGATGACCTCACCGCGCTGGGCAGCGATCGCCTCCACTGCTAGCTCCACGGACGGAGCCCTCGCACCGAAGCGACTCGTAACGGGCAGCAGGTACACACCCCGTCCAGCCCGAAGCAGTTGCCCCCGCTCGGCAAGGCGCGACAGAGCCTGATCCACCGCCGCCCGGTTTCCGAGATGGAGCAAGCTCTTGGCCGCGACGGGCGTGCCTTCAGGCAGCCCCTCCGCGTACGCAAGAATCTGTTCGGTCAAGCGTTGCATGTCTATTCCTCTGTCAGAAATATGCTCAGTTTTCTGACATTTTTTCAACCTGATGGTGTCTCCCGACTTGATGAGCGGCGCGCCTTGTTGAAAAAATGTTCGATGACAAAGTAGACCGGTTTGGATGGCGAGGATCGACGCTTCCCAAAGAGATCGGACCATCACCCGCTCCTCGGTGGAAATCATTCTCGTCAGAGCCGTCCAAGAAGGCACGCTCTTGCGGCGCAGGCCCGAGCGCACGATGAACGGCCGAAGCAATTCGCTGATACAAGAACACTCATTCTTGCTCGCTTTTCGTCAGAAAAAAATACAATAATATCTGACAATGAAAACAGCGAATGCGTCGACCCCTGACCGGATCATGAAGCAGGTCCGGGCCTCTGGGCGCGGAGGTGTCTTCACTCCCAGCGACTTCCTCAACCTAGCCAGCCGGGCAGCGATCGATCAAGCTCTTTCCCGGCTCGTGAAGAGCGGAAAACTCCGTCGCTTAGTGCCGGGCCTGTACGACTTCCCCAAGCTTCACCCCAAGCTTGGCCATCTATCTCCCACTCCCGATGACGTCGCGCAAGCACTCGCGCGGGAGAGCGGTTCCCGAGCCCAGATCGCTGGCGCACGGGCGGCGAACGAACTTGGCCTCTCGACGCAGGTGGTAGCAAAGAGCATCTATTTGACCGATGGCCCCTCCCGCCGTGTCGTACTCGGCAGGCGCGTAATCGATCTACGTCACGCCTCTCCTAAGCATCTGATTGCTCCGGGCAGCTTGGCTGGGACTGTCGTTCAGGCGCTTCGTCATATTGGGCCGACGCGCGCGGCCGAGCTTGCGCAGGTCGCGGCACTTCATCTTTCCGCCGATGACAAAAAGACGCTCGCATCCACCGCGATTCAAGCTCCTGCTTGGATGCGGCCAACGCTTCTCTCCATCGCAAATCCAGCAGCAGTTGGGACAACATCTGACAGGTGATGCGAAGGTGCCATCTGATGGCATGCGATCGGGTCCGAAACGTCGACCGGTCCGCAGTCACAGTCGGAACTATGTATGTCGATAACTAAAGTACCGTCAGTGCGGAAACGTCATGCGACAGGCAATTTTCGTCATATACTTCAGCGTGTTGACCCGAAAAAAGTACCGTCAGATCCTAAAAACACATGACGGTACTTTTTAGAATGCCCTGCTGAATACGAAAAACACCGTCAGAAGTACCGTCAAATTGACCCGCTACAAGTGACGCGTCGCGCCAGACATCATAATAAATCTAACTATTTCAATGACTTAATATGATCGTCATTTCCGCCCGACGATGCGCCCGAGGCAGCAACTTACCGGCACCGCAAATCATTGTATTTTCTACGAAATTCTACGCCAAGGCCGCCGATTACCGCCATTTCCCCTCACTCCCACTCGATCGTGCCCGGCGGCTTGCTGGTCACGTCGTAGACGACACGGTTGATGCCGCGCACCTCGTTGATGATGCGGGTGGCGGCGCGGCCAAGGAATTCCATGTCGTAGTGGTAGAAGTCGGCGGTCATGCCGTCGACCGAGGTGACGGCGCGCAGGGCGCAGACGAATTCATAGGTGCGGCCGTCGCCCATGACGCCGACGGTCTGCACCGGCAGCAGTACTGCGAAGGCCTGCCAGATGGCGTCATAAAGGCCGGCCTTGCGGATCTCGTCGAGATAGATCGCATCGGCGTCGCGCAGGATTTCCAGCTTCTCGCGGGTGATGCCGCCCGGGCAGCGGATGGCAAGGCCCGGTCCCGGGAAGGGATGACGGCCGATGAAGCTGTCGGGCAGGCCGAGCTCGCGGCCAAGCACGCGCACCTCATCCTTGAACAGTTCGCGCAACGGCTCGACAAGCTGCATGTTCATGCGCTCGGGCAGGCCGCCGACATTGTGGTGCGATTTGATGGTCGACGAGGTGGCGCCGGTGAAGGACACGCTCTCGATGACGTCGGGATAAAGCGTGCCCTGCGCCAGAAACTCGGCGCCGCCGAGTTTCTTGGCCTCTTCCTCGAACACCTCGATGAACAGGCGGCCGATGGTCTTGCGCTTCTTTTCCGGGTCGCTTTCGCCTTCTAGCGCGGAGATGAAACGATCCGAGGCGTCGACCAGGATCAGCGGCAGGTTGTAATGCTCGCGGAACATGGCGACCACGTCGGCCGCCTCGTTCTTGCGCATCAGGCCGTGGTCGACCAGGATACAGGTGAGCTGGTCGCCGACCGCCTCGTGGATCAACAGCGCGGCGACGGAGGAATCGACACCACCAGAGAGCGCGCAGATCACCTTGCCCTTGCCGACCTGCTTGCGGATCGCCTCGACGGCGTGCTCGCGATAGGCCTTCATGGTCCAGTCGCCCTCGATGCCGGCGATCTTATGCACGAAATTGCGCAGCAATTTGGCGCCGTCCGGCGTGTGCACCACTTCAGGATGGAACTGCACGGCGTAGAACTTGCGCTCTTCATCGGCGATCGCCGCGAACGGTGCGCCGGTCGAGGTACCGACGACCTTGAATCCCTGCGGGATGGCGGTGACGCGGTCGCCGTGGCTCATCCACACCTGATGGCGGGTGCCCTTTGCCCAGACGTCATCGAAAAGCGCGCAGTCCTGTTCGACCTCGAGGAAGGCACGGCCGAATTCGCGGTGGTGGCCGCTTTCGACCTTGCCGCCGAGCTGGGCGCACATGGTCTGTTCGCCGTAGCAGATGCCGAGCACCGGGATACCCGCCGTGAAGACCGCCTCCGGCGCGCGCGGGCTGCCGATGTCGACGGTGGAATGCGGGCTGCCCGACAGGATGACTGCCTTGGGATTGATCCGCCGGAAGGCTTCGTCGGCCGACTGGAATGGCACGATTTCGCAATAGACGCCGGCTTCGCGCAAGCGCCGGGCGATCAGCTGCGTGACCTGGCTGCCGAAGTCAATGATGAGAACGGTGTGGGGATGTGTCGTCATGGCGAGCGTTTAAAGAAAGAACCGATTCGACGCAATGGGAGGATTGTCACGGTGTCAAAGTCGCAAAGTACCGTTGGAAACTGACGCGCCCAGCAGGTCGACCGCCGTTGCCAGCTTTTCATCGATGACGTGGAGGTATTCGGTCCAGTCGCCGACATGCTTCAGTTCGGCAGCACCATCGGAAATGCCGCGCAGCGCGATCAAAGGCAGGGAGAACAGCTGGCAGGCGCGCAGCACCGCGAAGGTCTCCATGTCGACCATGTCTTCGGCGACGGCATCGTAGGCGGCACCCGAAACGATGTCGGCACCGGTGGAAAGCGAAGCGCCTTCGATGCCGGCGATACGGTGGCCGAGCGGCAAGGTGGCCGGCAGGTCGAGGAAAGGCGTGACGCCCTTTTCGAAACCGAGCGCGGAAGCATCCATGTCACGATAGGACACCGAGGTCGCCTGGTAGATGCCGGTCTGCTCGAGCCGGCGCGAACCGGCCGAACCGAGCGACACGACAAGGTCGGGCAACCGGCCGGCCACCTGCAGGCGCGCGAGCTCGGCGCCCAGCCGCACACCTGCCTCAACCGGACCGACACCAATCATCAGCGGCTTGAACAGGCGCTGCAAATGCGGGCCGTATTCGGCATCCGCCGCCATGACGAAGAGCACCTTGCGGTCAGCGATATCGACAAGCAGGTCTGCGGAACTGGGGCTCATCGGCTAAACACCTCGGGCTTTATGACAGATTCAAGCCTACCTATCGTCTGGTCGTGTCAGTTGCACGACCAAACATTCCGGAGTTGCCGCTGCGCTGCCCCAAGCGGTTGCGCCCAATACAGTCCACTGGATTCGCCCGGATCTACGGCCGCAGCGGCAATCGTTGCATACACTTCGCGTCCGAAATGATCTGAACAGAAAAATATTTGAGAACAGGGGGATTTCGTGCCGGCTTCACGAAAGCAAGTACATGTATGGACAAGGCGAATGAAGCGAAGCCATCAACAAAATTTGTGTGGTTTTTATTGTAAACAATTTTTCCACTGGGTGGAACATCGTTTCAATATCAAAAATTAACCAGTGAAGTCTTTGTTTTTTGTGCAGTTTGCTAAAAATGACAAATACATATTTTTTATATATTGTATATTAGAAATACATAAAGTAATGTGCACTTCTCTCAAGATCACACTTCTGGAACCTGCGAGCCAAATGGCTCACGGAAAGCGAGGCGATATGAAAGCGCTCGTAAAGGCAGAGTCTTGTGAAGGCCTTTGGCTCCGCGAGGTGCCCGAACCGAAGATCGGTCCGAACGACATCCTCATACGCATCCATCAGACCGGCATTTGCGGAACCGATCTTCACATCTGGCTGTGGGATGACTGGGCACGACGGACCGTCGCGGTTCCAACGATCACAGGCCACGAATATTCGGGCGAAATCGTCGAGGTCGGACGTAACGTCAGCAATCTGAGACGGGGGCAGCGTGTCTCTGGCGAGGGACATGTCGTCAGCCTGCAGAGCCTCGCAGCGCGTGCGGGCCGCATGCACCATGACCCGGACACCAGGTCGATCGGGGTGACATTGCCGGGCGCATTCGCCGAATTCCTTGCCCTGCCAGCCTTCAACGCCATCCCCCTGCCCGATAGCATCGATGACGAACTGGGTGCGATCCTCGACCCTCTGGGCAATGCGGTGCACACGGCGCTGTCCTTCGACATTGTCGGTGAAGACGTCCTCATCGCTGGCGCAGGACCGATCGGCATCATGGCTGCGGCGGTGGGGCGACAGGCCGGTGCACGACGCATCGTCATCACCGACATCAATCCCGAACGGCTGGCGCTCGCCGCCCGGGTAACCGACGTCATGCCCGTCGATGTCGGCCGGGAAACCCTGCAGGATGTCATGTCCAGGCTCGGTATGCGCGACGGATTCGCTGTCGGCCTCGAAATGAGTGGCGCACCTCCCGCCTTCGGTCAGATCGTCGACGCGATGGCGACTGGCGGAAAAATCGCCTTCCTCGGTCTGACGCCGCGTCCGGTCGAAGTGGACTGGACCCGCGTCGTCCTGAAGAGCCTTCTGATCAAGGGCGTCTATGGCCGCGAGATGTTCGAAACCTGGCGCAAGATGTTGGCCCTGCTCGAGCAGGGGCTGAACGTCAGACCGGTGATCACCCATCGCCTGCCGGCAGCGCGGTTCGCGGATGGCTTCACCGCCATGCGTACGGGCGCCTCCGGCAAGGTCGTTCTGTCCTGGTCGCAGCACGGATTCGGCAACAAGGCTGACGCCAACGCCGCCCAGTTGACGGTCGAGGCCTGACCATGAACGACATCGCCATAGACGTCCTCTCATCCATCGACGAGATCGACGGCGCAGCCTATGAGGCCTTGCATCGCGACTGTGGGGCACCGGCCTTCTACGATCGCCGCTTTTTGCAAGCCGCCGAGCGCGCTCCACTGCTGCCTTACGAGCGGTGCTGGTATCTGGTCGCCCGCAATGGTGGCCGCCTCCTCGGTGTGCTGCCGACCTACCTGCAGTCTGCCCGGGTGGTCGATCCGTTCGGCCTGCTCGCAAAAAGCACTTCGGTCCGCTTCCAGCCGCAGCAGATGGGGCTGTTCAGCCATGTCATGCATTGCTCGGATACAAGGATCCTGGCGCGCGAACCGATCATGCCGGTCTACCACGCCCTTGTCGCGCGGCTGGCTCAGCTCGCCGCCGAAGTGGATGTCTCACATTTCGCGATCATGAATGTCGCGGACCCCCGCGTGCTTGCCATGGCGAACATGCTCGGACTCGAAGTCAGCCACATGGTCGACCGTTACTGGATCGACCTGTCCCCGGTCACCGACCTCGAAGACCTGATCGACAGGCACCTGCCCAAGGATGGGCGTTACGAGATGCGGCGCCAGTTGCGCAAATTCGGGCAGAGCGACGCAAGGCTCGTTTTCGAGGAACCCCCGTTCGACAATCTGCAGGAATTCGGGACCCTGTGCCACGACACGACCGCCCGCAACGGCACCCCCGACTACCTTCCCGCTGCCGCACTCGCACGCTTCGTCGATATCTGTGGCGGACTGGCGCGCCTTGTCTCGGTCTATTCCGGGTCACAGCGGCTGGGTACCTGCGTGCTGCTGCTCGAGCGTGATGTGCTGCACTACTGGCTGTGCGGGATGACCTACACGCCTGGCGAGTTCAGTCCCTACACGGTCACTTTCGCCGAAGTGTATCGATACGCCCTCCAGAACGGCTATTGCCGGGTCGAGGCGGGACGGTTGAATGTCCGCGTCAAGGAACGCCTCGGTCTGCGCCCGCTGGCGCTGCACGCCATCGTCAATTCCCGCCCCGGCTCCATGTACCCTCGCAACATCGCGGCCGCCGCGAGCTCGTCAATCGTATCCTTGCAATGAAACGTCGGGCCGGCACTGCCAGCGCAAACGGAGAGGATCGTCATGCTCAACCAATCGCCAGCCATAACGAGTGAACCGCGTACGGATGATCGTGCTTTGTGGGATGCCATCTTCGGCATCTATGGTTTCCCGGCGCTGTTCATCGCGCACCGCCTCGATCTGTTCCGGTTTGTCGCCGACAATCAGCCGACCCTGGCCAAATTGTGTGAAGGCCTGAAACTGCAACGCCGCGCCGCACAGATCCTCGTCAGCATTGCAACAACCCAGGGATTCCTTGAACTCGACGAAGGCCGTTTTCGTCTAACGCCACTGTCCGAGGACTACCTGCTGGAAAACAGTCCGAATTATTTCGGGCACTATTGGGATCTGCTGATCGACAATCACGAGGTCTTTTCCTTCGGGGCCCTGACGACGTCGATCACGAGCGGCGCCCCGCGGGCTTACGGAGTGGACGACATCTACGAGGCACATCGCGAGGACGCCGAACGAACCCGGCAGTTTACACGCGCCATGCACTCGATCAGCCAGTCGTCGGCACTCGGCTGGACACGCAAACTAGACCTAAGCCCCTACCGCAGAATGCTTGATGTCGGCGGAGGATCGGGCGCGCATGCACTCGTCGCGGCAAAGATCGCGCCGGAACTGCACGCCACGGTGTTCGACCTCGCAACCGTATGCCCTGTGGCCGAGGAATTCATTGACCGATACGACCTCGCCGATCGCGTCGACGTTCATGTCGGAGACATGTGGGTCGATCCCTTCCCACCAGCCGACCTGCATTTCTATTCCCACGTCTATCATGGCTGGGCGCCGGAAAAATGCCGGCTGCTGAGCAAGAAGAGCTTTGACGGCCTCGATCCGGGCGGCCAGATCGTCGTCCATGAATTTCTCTATGACGACGCTGGCAAAACAGGTCCCTTCCCGGCCGCGGCAATGAGCATGGTCATGCTGGGCTGGGGCGAAGGAGAGCAGTATTCCGGCGCTGAAGTTCACGACTTCCTTGAAGAAGCCGGCTTCCGTGACATCCAGATCGTCCCGACTTTCGGCTACTACAGCGTCGTTACGGGTCAAAAGACATGAGCCGGCTGCGCAGGAACCTGACCACCGAACAGGTCGAGCAGCTTACCCGGGCCATCACCGGAGACGTCTGCAGCCGTCTGGCACCCGAGTATGAGGCGCGTCGGCGTGCGCTGGTCTGGAACGGGCGCCCACCCGACATCTTCCCCTTCCTGATCGTCATCGCAAATTCGGCTGAGGAGGTCGCAACCGCCATCGATTTCGCACAGCGTTACAATCTTCCGGTGAGCACCCGCGGCACGGGCCATAGCTACAGCGCGATTTTCATGTGCGACGACGGTCTGCTGCTCGATGTGTCGCGGTTGAACAATGTGACGATCGATCGGGCGGAACGCAGGCTGAGCGTCGGCCCGGGCGCAACCAGCGGTCAGATCAGCGCGCTGCTCGAACACGAGGGTTTGGCCTTCCCTGTCGGCCACGGCGCGCCCGTAGGGATCGGCGGATTTCTCCTGGGCGGCGGTCTCGGCGTCAACTGCGCCGCCTGGGGCGGGATGAGCACTTTCAACATACTGGCAGCGGACGTCGTGACAGCCGACGGCACCCAGCACCATGTCAGCGCCGGTGAGAACGCCGATCTGTTCTGGGCGCTGCGCGGCGGCGGCCCCGGACTACCCTTCGTCGTCACCCGTTTCCACCTGCAATGTTACGACCACCCAGGGGCGATAACGAGCAACAACTACCTGCTTCGTTTCAGCGAGCTGCCTGTTCTGGCCAAAGCTCTGGACGAAATCGCTCCCAGCCTCGACCGCCGGCTACAGGTCATGCTGGCGGTGATTTCCGCACCGCCGGAACTGGCGAAACACTGCTCCGCCGAGGATCACGGCCGTCTCGCGGCGGTAACCGCCATTGCCTTCGCTGACGATGCCTATGCGGCACGTCGGATGCAGTCGGCCCTGGCCAGGCTGCCGATCCTGTCGACAGCGCTGTTGCGCGTCGAGGACCAGGCGACCAGGTTCAGCGAAATCCTGGAGCAGACCGAAACCATTCTGGTGTCGAAACGCTTTCGCACCGACAACATCCTCACGGATGAGCTGGGCAGAGCGGTAGAGATCATCATGCGCCATGCGCCGGCCTCGCCTTCCGCGGCCAGCCTTCCACTCATCGTCTGGCGTGGACAACACACACTGCCGGATGCCGCCTACTCGATTTCAGGCCGGTATTTCATCTCGACCTATGCGCAATGGGATCTGGCCGCGGACGACGCCGTCAATGCAGCCTGGCTGCACAACTTCTACGACGAGATGGCGACAGTCGCGACCGGCGCCTACATCAACGAATTCGACCTGGAAGCGCGGCTGACTGCCGTCGGCCGTTGTTACTCACCCTCGGCCCTGAAACGCCTCGACACCCTGCGCCGGCAGCTTGATCCGGACGGCGTCTTCCACAGTCCATTTCCGGGTTCGCAGCCCTTGGAAATCAAAAGATCCGCAACGGCATGAGGAATTCGCTTCGCGAGCCGGCTGCTCAACCTTCGATGCCTTCGCGACCGGTCACCGTCATCATGGTGCCGGTCATGGTGGCAATCAGCTTGGCCTCACCATCGGCGGCAAAGGCATAGGCCTGGCCGTCGGCGACGATGATGGTACGACCGGGCTTGGTGACCGAACCGCGGAACAGGAAGCGTTCGCCCTTGCCCGGCGCCAGGAGGTTGACCTTGAATTCGATGGTCAGCACGCCGGAATTTTCCGGCATCAGCGAATAGGCGGCATAACCACAGGCCGAATCCAGCGCCGTCGAGATCACGCCTGCGTGCAGGAAGCCGTGCTGTTGAGTAAGCGCTGCCGAATAAGGCATCTCGATCTCGATGATGCCCGGCGTCACCAGCGTCAGTTCCGCACCGATGGTGGCCATGGCCTGCTGGCGCGAGAACGAAGTCCTGACGCGTTCTTCGTAATTCGGGGCCGGTACGATCTTGGCTGCCATGGCGCTCCCCAAAAGGTGTCGGCGGATTGCGATCCGCCCATAGCCCAAAAAGTCTGCAACTTTTCGGGATCATGCTGTGAGCCTATCGCATGATCTTTTCCGAAAAGTCTGCAACTTTTTCGGGATCATGCTGTGAGCCTATCGCATGATCTTTTCCGAAAAGCCTGCAACTTTTTCGGGATCATGCTGTGGGCCTATCGCATGATCTTTTCCGAAAAGTCTGCAACTTTTTCGGGATCATGCTGTAGCCGGCTTACCGCAGAGCGCGCACGCAGGCAATGTCCATGCTGCATTGCAGCATAGGCCAGTCGATCACGCAACCTTGCGCAGGGCGCAGAAATAGAAGCCGTCGGTGCCACTCAACGCCGGCGACAGCGAGATGCCGAATTGCGGGCCGAGGCGGGCCGCAGCGTCATGGCCGGGGAAACGGGCATGCCACAGCGCCGCATGGTCAACCGGCGCGAAGCCTTTGTGACGCGCCAGGAAGGCAGACACCTGCTCGCCGTTTTCATCCGGGAAAACCGAGCAGGTGATGTAGACGAGCAGGCCGCCGGGTTTCACGAAGCCCTTGGCCACGTCGAGGATGGCAGACTGTTCACCCTTGCGCGTATCCAGCTGACGGCTGGTCAGCCGCCATTTGGCATCGGGCCGACGCCGCCATGTGCCGGAACCGGTGCAGGGTGCATCGACCAGCACGATATCCATGTGACCGGTCAGCGGCGCCAGTTCCTGCTCGCGCGCAACAACCTGGATGTTGCGGTTTTCGGAGCGGCGCATACGGTCGAAGATCGGCGCCAGACGCTGCTTTTCAGCGTCATGCGCGAAGACCTGGCCCTTGTTCTGCATCGCCGCCGACAAGGCCAGCGACTTGCCGCCTGCACCGGCGCAATAGTCGAGCACCTGCATGCCGGGTTGTGCGTCGGCGAGTTCAGCGGCGATCTGCGACCCCTCGTCCTGCACCTCGAACCAGCCCTTCTGGAAAGCCGGTTCGGCCTGAACGTTCGGATGGCGGCCGTCGCCAGCGATCGGCGCGATACGGATGCCCAGGGTGGCGAGGCGCGCCGGTTCGGCCCCGGTCTCGGCGAGTTCCGCCAGCACCTTGGCGCGATCGGCCTGCAAGGTGTTGGTGCGCAGGTCGAGCGGCGGGCGGGCAGCAAGTGCGGCCCCTTCCTCCACCCATGCCTCACCGAAGGCTTCCTTCAGCAAGGGCACGCACCAGTCGGGGCTATCGGCCCGCACTTCGTCCGGGGCGTCAGCGAGTTTGCGCGAACCGACGGTCGCCAGCTCGGCATCGCTCAGCAGGGCCGGTGCAAACTTGTCGCCTTCCAACGCGGCATTCAGCGACTGCGCCGTCTGCCCCCACTCCAGCAGCAGCGCGCCGAAGCCGACGGCGCGCGGCGTCTCGTCATCGAAAAGCCAGCCGGCGCTGCGCCTGCGGCGCAGGGCGTCGTAGACGATGTTGCCGATCGCCGCGCGATCGCCGCCACCGGCAAACCGGTGCGACAATCCCCAGTCGCGCAAGGCATCCGCCGCCGGACGGTGCCGACGATTGATGTCCTCCAAAACTTCGATGGCTGCCGCCAGCCTTCCGCCCAGTCGCATTCGTCCGCCGCACAGGATTGATTTCGTCCTTGCTCTAAAGGGCGCAACCCGAATGCACAAGCTCTTGAACTGGCGCAATATCCGCCGCTTTCAAACGCTTCGGCCAGAGCTTACGATTCTGCTTGCGATTCGTGGCTCTGCCAGGAGCTGGCAGGGCCCTTTCGAGGAGAGGGACTATGAAATCTTATCTGGCTGAAGTTCTGGGTACATTTCTGTTGGTGTTCATCGGCACTGCCTCGGTGGTGACCGGCGGGTTCGGCGGCGCCCTGCCGCTGGGCCAAGAAGGCATCGGCCTTGCTTTCGGCATCGGCCTCATCGCCGCCGCCTACGCGATCGGACCAATTTCCGGCGCGCATCTCAACCCGGCTGTGACGCTGGGCGTGTTCCTGGCCGGGCGCCTGCCGGCCAAGGACGTGATCCCCTACTGGATCGCCCAGATCATCGGCGCCATCATCGCTTCGCTGGCGCTGTGGGTCATCGTTTCGGGACAGACCGGCGGCCACACCGGTGGCTTCGGCGCCAATGGCTGGGACGAAACGAAATGGGGTGTCAGTTCGGCATTCCTCTGGGAACTGATCGGCACGTTCACCTTCGTGACGGTTATTCTCGGCGTCACCAGCGGCAAGCATACGACAGCCTTTGCCGGCCTCGTCATCGGCCTGACGCTGGCGGGCCTGCACTTCGCCATCATTCCGGTGACCGGAACCTCGCTCAACCCGGCTCGTTCGATCGGCCCGGCGCTGTTCAGCGGCGGCGCGGCCATCAGCCAGCTCTGGCTGTTCATCGTGGCTCCGCTGATCGGCGGCGCCATCGCCGGCATCGTCGCCAAGACCGGCGTCTTCGAGAAAGACTGACGAAAGCCATAAGGTGCGGCGCTTGATGGCGCCGCACCAAACCTTCCGGCAACAAAAAACAGGCGCGGATCACTCCGCGCCTGTTTTTTTGCTGGAGTGTTTCCGTTCCTCACGGACACTCCAAACTCTCGCATGACCTCAGACGAGGTCGAAGCGGTCGGCGTTCATGACCTTGTTCCAGGCGGCGACGAAATCCTTCACGAAAGTCGCGTTCGCATCGGAACTGCCATAGACCTCGGCAAGCGCGCGCAACTGGGCGTGCGAACCGAAGATCAGGTCGACGCGGGTGCCGGTCCAGCGGGCTTCGCCGGTGCTGCGGTCGCGCCCTTCGAACACACCCTCGGTGGTGGAAGGCCGCCACTCGGTACGCATGTCGAGCAGGTTGACGAAGAAGTCGTTGCTCAGTGTCTCCGGCCGGTCGGTGAACACACCATGCGTGGACTGGCCTGTGTTGGCGCCGAGGACGCGCAGGCCGCCGAGCAGCACGGTCATCTCCGGAGCCGTCAGGTTCAGCAACTGCGCCTTGTCCACCAGCAAGGTCTCCGCCGAAAGGCGCTGGGCGCCACGGAGGTAGTTGCGGAAACCGTCGGCGACCGGCTCAAGCGGTGCAAAGGATGCGACGTCAGTATCTTCCTGCGAGGCATCCATGCGGCCGGGCGTGAACGGCACGGTCACCGACTGACCTGCATCCTTGGCTGCCTTCTCGACCGCGGCGGCACCGCCGAGCACGATCAGGTCGGCGAGCGATACTTTCTTGCCAGCAGGCTGCGCGGCGTTGAACTCCGCCTGGATTGCCTCCAGTTTCTGCAGCACCGCACTCAGTTCGCTCGGCTGGTTGATCGCCCAATCCTTCTGCGGCGCAAGCCGGATGCGCGCGCCGTTGGCACCGCCACGCTTGTCGGAGCCACGGAAGGTCGAGGCCGAAGCCCAGGCAGTCGACACCAGCTGCGCCACAGAGAGGCCTGAAGCCAGGACCTTGGCCTTCAGCGCGGCGATGTCAGCCTGATCGATCAGGCCGTGATCGACGGCCGGGATCGGATCCTGCCAGGGCAGCACTTCTTCGGGAACGAGCTTGCCCAGATAGCGGGCGCGCGGACCCATGTCGCGGTGCGTCAGCTTGTACCAGGCACGCGCGAAGGCATCGGCGAACGCGTCCGGATCCTCATAGAAGCGCCGCGAGATCTTCTCATAGGCCGGGTCGAAACGCAGCGCGAGGTCGGTGGTCAGCATCGACGGAGCATGACGCTTGGACTTGTCATGCGCGTCCGGCACGGTGTTGGCGCCCATGCCATGCTTCGGCGTCCACTGGTGGGCGCCGGCTGGGCTCTTGGTCAGTTCCCACTCATAGCCGAACAGGTTCCAGAAGAAATTGTTCGTCCACTTGGTCGGCGTCGTCGTCCAGATGACTTCCAGGCCGCTGCCGATGGCATCGCCGGCCTTGCCGGTACCATGGGCATTCGCCCAGCCCAGGCCCTGCTGCTCGATGCCGGCGGCTTCCGGCTCTGCTCCAACCAGCTTCGCGTCGCCGGCACCATGCGTCTTGCCGAAGGTGTGGCCGCCGGCGATCAGCGCAACGGTCTCCTCGTCATTCATCGCCATGCGAGCAAAAGTGTCGCGGATGTCGCGCGCCGAGGCGAGCGGGTCCGGCCTGCCGTTCGGGCCTTCCGGGTTGACGTAGATCAGGCCCATCTGCACGGCGCCAAGCGGATTCTGCAGGTCGCGATCGCCGCTGTAGCGCTCGTCGGCGAGCCAGACGCCTTCGGGCCCCCAGTAGAGCTCTTCCGGTTCCCAGACATCGGCACGGCCGCCGGCAAAGCCGAAGGTCTTGAAGCCCATAGATTCCAGCGCAACGTTGCCAGTCAGGATCAGCAGATCGGCCCAGGACAGCTTGCGGCCGTATTTCTGCTTGATCGGCCACAGCAGGCGACGGGCCTTGTCGAGATTGACGTTGTCCGGCCACGAATTCAGCGGAGCAAAACGCTGCTGGCCGGCTCCGGCGCCGCCACGGCCGTCGCCGATGCGGTAAGTGCCGGCGCTGTGCCAGGCCATGCGGATGAACAGCGGCCCGTAATGGCCGAAATCGGCCGGCCACCAATCCTGCGAATCCGTCATCAGCGCCTTCAGGTCGGCAATGACCGCATCGAGGTCGAGGCTCTCGAATTCCTTGGCATAGTCGAATGCTTCGCCCATCGGGTCGGACAGCTTGGAATGCCTGTGCAGGATCTGGACGTCCAGTTGGTTTGGCCACCAATCCTGGTTCTTCGGTCCATGGCCGCTGAACGGGCATTTGCCTGCGTTATTGTCGTCGGTCTTTGCGTCCATTTCTTTCTCCAACGCTGATCTTCAAACGATGCCAGGTGCCATAGACCCTAAAGGGTGCACGGCAGACCTAGGTCTGGAGAGAGGCTTGTTATGGCTGCCTCCCTCGTGAATGGGTGGGTTGCCGAGGAGCTGCCCAAAGGCGCCCGCCGAATTGTGGAACAGCGGTAGCCTAAAAGCTCCTTTCTATAAAATCAAATTGCCTTTTCTGTTTTTTTCGATAGTTTTTTCTTATGATAAAGCTGACACTGCGGCAAATGCAGTATTTCGAGACGCTCGTGCAGACACTGCATTTCGGCCGGGCGGCGGCGCTGTGCGGCATCAGCCAGCCAGCGCTTTCCGCACAGATCGCCGACATGGAGGAAAAGCTTGGCTGCAAGCTGTTCGACCGTTCCGGTCGCAACGCCATCCTGACGCCGGAAGCAACGACACTGTTGCCACTGATCGCACGGACACTGGCGGCGGCGCGTGACGTGGACGAGGCCGCCCTGGCGGGACGCAAGGCGCTGGAAGGTCGCTTCCGGCTAGGCATCATTCCGACGGTGGCGCCTTACCTGCTGCCTTCAATCCTGCCGGAACTGCGGCAGCGCTATCCAGAATTGCGGCTCGAACTGCGCGAGGCGGTGACCGACACGCTGGCTGAAGAGGCAGCACTCGGCAACCTCGACGCTTTTGTCGCGGCATTGCCGCTCGATCAGCCGGGCCTGACTGCCGAGCCCCTGTTCGAGGACCGCTTCTTCCTGGCGGTACCACGCGCGGAGCCCGACCTTGTCGCCCCGCCAGTGCCTCCGGAGAGCCCGGTGCTGGAGAGACTGATGCTGCTCGAAGAGGGACATTGCCTGCGCGAACAGGCATTGCAGCTGTGCGGCAGCGTTCGCCCCACCGCCATGGCGAATTATGGAGCGACCAGCCTGACCACACTTCTGCAGATGGTTGGGCATGGCTTCGGCGTGACGCTGGTTCCGGAGATGGCGGTGGCGCCGACCGCAGCGCTGCCTGACCTTCGCGTCGTGCCCTTCGCCGAGCCGATGCCCTCGCGAACCGTCGCGTTGGCCTGGCGCCGCAACGGTCACCGCCAGGCGGAATGCATGGCGCTGGCCCAAGTTCTGAAAGGTGTGCGTGCCGAACCTGCACGCCTTCATTAGAGCGGTTGCGTTTTTTACGAAAGCGCTCGATACGAGCGTCTCAGATGCTGCTCAGTGCCAGCTTCCGACGCCTCCTCAAATGACCGCTATCGCATCGACCTCTATGAGGTAGCCTGGAGACATGACCGCCACCCCGACGATCACATTCGCCGGCTTGTGATCTCCGAAGGCCGAGATCTGCGCTTCCTCGATGATCGGAACATGTTCATCGCGGTTGTAGCCGACGATGTAGACCGTGATCTTGCAAACCTGCTCCGGTCGAGCGCCCGCTGCCCGGAGCGCGCGGCCGAGGTTGCTGAATGTCAGGCGCGCCTGCACCGCGAAATCACCATGGCCAACAAGCTTGCCGTCCCTGCCCTCGGGCTGCTGGCCGGAGATGAACACCATCCGGGTCCCGGTCGCGACGACAACCTGCGTGTACATCTCGGGAACAGGCAGGTCATCCGGATTGATGAGTTCGAGCGCCATTGAACCTCCTCCTGTCTCGTTCCGCAAAAACGAGAGCGCTTCCATCTCTCACGGCAGCGCTCCAGCTCTTTCTTTTTACGCAATCCGAATGGAAAGGCGCTACGCCCTTCCTGGAATTCCCTAGGCCTGAGCGCCCTCTTTTGCACCGGCCCTCAACAACATGCCGAAGAGGTCGCGCGGTTCGTCGGGATCGGCAAGCAGGTCGAGTTCCTCATAGAGGCCGGTCGCCTGCAACTGATCGCGCACATAACGCAGCGCCGAGAAATCCTCGGTGGCAAAGCCGACCGAATCGAACAGCGTGATCTGCTTGTCGCTGGTGCGACCGGCTGCCTTGCCCGCCATCACCTGCCACAGTTCGATCACCGGATGATCGCCATCCAGTTGCTGGATCTCACCCTCGATGCGCGTCTGCGGCGGGAACTCCACGAAGATGTCGGAGCGCAGCAGGATGTCGCGATGCAGTTCGGTCTTGCCCGGACAATCGCCACCGACCGCGTTGATGTGCACGCCCGAGCCGACCATGTTGTCGGTCAGGATCGTCGCATACTGCTTGTCGGCCGTCACCGTGGTGATGATCTCAGCGCCCTCCACCGCTTCCTGGCCGGAAGTGCAGACGGTGATGTCGAAGCCCATGCCGGCGAGGTTCTTCGCACAGCGCTGCGAAGCCGACGGGTCGATGTCGTAGAGCCGCAGCCGGTCGATGCCGGTGATTGCCTTGAAGGCGACGGCCTGGAACTCCGACTGCGCGCCATTGCCGATGATGGTCATGGTGCGGGCACCTTTCGGCGCCAGATATTTGGCCACCAGCGCCGAGGTGGCGGCGGTGCGCAGCGCCGTCAGGATGGTCATTTCGGTGAGCAGCATCGGATAGCCGGAGCCGACATCGGCGAGAACACCAAAGGCGGTCACCGTCTGCAGGCCTTCGCGGGTGTTCTTGGGATGACCGTTGACATATTTGAAGCCGTAGAGCCGGCCATCGCTGGTCGGCATCAATTCGATGACGCCGTCATGGCTGTGCGAGGCAACGCGCGGCGTCTTGTCGAACAGTTCCCAGCGGCGGAAGTCCTCTTCGATATAGGTGGCGAGCTCGGTCAGAAAGCGTTCGACGCCGATGGCCAGCACCAGCTTCATCATGGAATCGACGCTCACGAACGGAACGATGTTCAGCTTCGCTGCGGTCATGATCAGAAGCTCCTCGTCGGACGGTCCATGATGCGGCGGCCCATCAGGCTCGCCGTCAGGTCGACCATCAAGGTGGCGGTACGGCCGCGTTCATCGAGGAAAGGATTGAGCTCGACGAGATCGAGGCTGGTGACGAGCCCGCTGTCGGAGAGCATTTCCATGACCAGATGCGCCTCGCGCAAGGTGGCGCCGCCCGGCACCGTGGTGCCGACCGCCGGTGCAATCGACGGGTCGAGGAAATCGACGTCGAGGCTGACATGCAGCAGGCCGTTCTCGTCGGCGACACGCGCGAGGAAGGCGCGCAGCAGCGGCGCAATGCCGTGTTCGTCGATGGCGCGCATATCATGCACGGTCACGCCGGCTGCCTTGAGCGCCTCACGTTCAGGCGCATCGACGCTGCGCAGGCCAAGCGTACAGATGCGCGTCGGCTCCACCCGCACGGGCAAATCCGGGAAGACACCGTCGAAGCCGGGCAGGCCGCTGACATAGGCAAGCGGCACGCCATGCAGGTTACCGCTCGTGGTGGTGTCGAGCGTATGGTAGTCGGGATGCGCGTCGAGCCAGAGCACAAAGAGCGGACGGCCGGTCTCGGCGGCACGGCGGGCAATACCAGCCAGCGTGCCGGCGGAGATGGCATGATCGCCGCCAAGGAAGATCGGCATGGCATCCTTGCTGGCCTGATAGGCTGCCTCGGCAATCGCCGCCGTCCAGGCAACAATCTCCGGCAATTTCTTCAGCGCCGGATTGCGATGTGTGACCGGCTGGGCCGCGGCCGGCTGAACGGTGCCCAGATCCTCGACCTCGTGGCCGAGTTCGGTCAGCGCTGAAATCAACCCTGCCGTGCGCAACGCACTGGGGCCCATCTCACAACCCAGATGCCCGGCGCCATCCTGCTCCGGCGCACCCACTATCCTGCAACGCATGGTGTTCCTTCCCTGCCCAATTTCTATGTCCTGGAAGTGGACACATCCAGGACACCGTTATTTTCCGGCATTGAAGCGCAACTGACTGGCGGAATGAACAAACTGATTTGGCAGATATCGCTCATTGCCTTATCATTTCGGCAATATCGAATGCCAATATGGTCAATCATGGATATCCGGCATGGATTCGCTCGACGAAAAGCTGGTGACGCTGCTGAGGCATGACGGTCGCCGCTCCATTTCCGACCTTGCCGTCGATCTCGGCGTATCACGGGCAACGGTGCGGGCCCGCATCGAGCGGCTGGAGCGGCAGGGCGAGGTCCTCGGCTACACGGTCATCCTGCGCGCGGACGCGCTGGAGCAGCGCGTCCGCGGCATCATGATGATCGAAGTCGAAGGCCATGCCGCCGACCGCGTGGTGCGGGCGCTGGGCGGCTTCCCGGAAATCTCGGCCATCCACACCACCAATGGCCGCTGGGATCTCGTCGTCGAACTGAACACCGAGACGCTGACGCAGCTCGACGCCGTGCTGCGCAAGGTGCGGCTCATTCCGGCCATCACCGGTTCGGAAACCACGCTGCTGCTTGCAACGCCGCGCTCGACCCGGGCACGGCTATAACACGCTAGAGACCGAGTTCCTCGACCATGGCATCGCGCATGACGAACTTCTGCGCCTTGCCGGTCACTGTCATCGGCAGGCCATCCTTGAAGCGGATGTAGCGCGGCACCTTGTAGTGCGAGATCTGGCCGGCGCAGAAGGACTTCACCTCCTCCTCGCTCATCGTCTCACCCGGCTTCAGCACGATCCAGGCGGCGATCTCCTCGCCATATTTGGCATCGGGTACGCCGAACACCTGCACCTCCTTGACCTTCGGGTGCCGGTAGAGGAATTCCTCGACCTCACGCGGATAGACGTTCTCGCCGCCGCGGATGACCATGTCCTTCACGCGGCCGACAATGTTGCAGAAACCCTCCTCGTCGATGGTGGCGAGGTCACCCGTATGCATCCAACCGTCTGGGTCGATCGCCTCGTCGGTCTTTTCCTGGTCTTCCCAGTAGCCTTTCATCACCGAATAGCCGCGCGTGCACAGTTCGCCGCGCTCGCCGACCGGAACGGTCTCGCCCTCGGCGTCCACCACCTTGACCTCGACATGCGGATGGATGCGCCCGACCGTCGAAACGCGCTTTTCGAGCGGATCATCGACACCGCTCTGGAAGGAGACAGGGCTGGTCTCGGTCATGCCGTAGGCGATCGTCACCTCCGACATGTTCATCAGCGCGATGACCTTCTTCATCACCTCGATCGGGCATGGCGAGCCGGCCATGATGCCGGTGCGCAACGACGACAGGTCGAAGCTCTTGAAATCGGGATGGTCGAGCATGGCGACAAACATCGTCGGCACACCGTAGAGGCCGGTGCAGCGCTCCTCGGATACGGCCTTCAGCGTCACCCCGGGATCGAAGCCCTCGCCCGGAAAAACCATGGTCGCGCCCTTGGAGACGCAACCCATGGAGCCCATCGACATGCCGAAGCAGTGGTAGAAGGGCACCGGAATGCAGAGCCGATCCTTCGAAGTCAGCCGGATGGCGGCGGTGACGAAATTGCCGTTGTTGACGATGTTGGCATGGGTCAGCGTCGCCCCCTTCGGCGCACCCGTCGTGCCGCTGGTGAACTGGATGTTGATGGCATCGTCGGGCGTCAGGCTCGCGCTGATGCGGTCGAGCGCCGCCCGGTCGGCACCGGCGCCCATGGCGAGCACGTCGCCGAAATTCAGCATGCCGGGCGAGACCTCCTCGCCCATGCGGATGACAGTCTTCAGCGCCGGCAGTTTCTTCGAAGCGAGTTTGCCGGGTTCCGCTGTGTCGATCTCGGGCGCCAGTGTGCGGATCATGCCGAGATAATCCGAGGTCTTGAACTGCGCCGCCGTGACCAGCGCCTCGCAGCCAACCTTGTTCAACGCATATTCGAGTTCGGCGAGCCGGTAGGCTGGATTGATGTTGACGAGGATCAGGCCGATGCGGGCGGTGGCGTATTGCGTGACCAGCCACTCCCAGCGGTTCGGCGACCATATGCCGACGCGGTCACCCTTCACCAATCCGAGTTTCGCAAGCCCTGCAGCAAAGTCGTCGACAACGCCCGCCAGCTCATCCCAAGAGAAGCGCTTGTCCTGGCTGGGAAACACCGCGGCGTCACGCGCCCCATAAGCGCGCACCGTGTCGGCCAGCAGTTGTGGAATGGTCTTGTCGAGGAGTGGCTGCTGCTGGCGTTCGCCCGAAACATGCGACAGCCCTTCCTTCGGGGCAATGAAGACAATGCCCGCCTGAGCGGGATTTGACGGTCGCGTGCCTTTCAGTTCGTCCGGGTTGATCGCCATGGCCTCCTCCTCCGCTAGCGATGGAAGGCTAGCAGCCTGCCACCGATCCGAAAATCAGGCCAAAAGTCTGATGATGCAAGCAATAGCCGCTAGGAAACTGAAGCGGCGACTTTGGCGCCGATGTCGGCGACAAGGGCGGCATCGGCCGGCTTGCGCTCCTTCCTGGAGGCAACGAGACAGGCCTGCGACTTCAACACGATGCCATCGGACAGGATCTTGAGATGGTTCGCCTTCAGCGTCGAGCCGGTGGTGGTGATGTCGACGATGATGTCGGCAGAGCCCGCTGCCGGCGCGCCTTCGGTCGCACCGAGACTCTCAACGATGCGGTAGACCTGGATGCCGTGCTTGGCGGTGAAGAACTGCTGCGTCAGCCGCCAGTATTTGGTGGCGATGCGCAGCCGGCGGCCATGACGCTGGCGGAAGTCGGCGGCGACATCGTCGAGATCTGCCATGCTGTCGACGTCGAACCAGATGTCTGGAACCGCCACCACGACATCGGCATGGCCAAAACCAAGCCGTGCAGCGATCTCAGCACGTGATTGCCAGTCCGCCAGGTTCTCGCGCAGCAGATCTTCACCCGTGATGCCGAGGTCGACGGCGCCCTGCCCGATCTCGCCGGCGATTTCCGAAGCCGACAGGAAAGCCACCTCTATGTCGTCGCGGCCGGCAATGCGGGCGTGATATTTGCGGTCGTCTTCCGGCAGGCTGACGGCAAGACCGGCCCTGGACAGCACTTCCAGCGCCTGTTCCTTCAACCGGCCCTTGGACGGGATCGCCAGCGTCACGGTCATGATGCGTCCCCCCGCAGCGCCTCGATGCGATCGAGCCAGACCGAGAAACCCACCCCCGGGATCTGGCCCTTGGCGCCGAGCAGCGTCAGCAACCGGTCATAGCGGCCGCCGCCGACCAGCGGACGTTCGCCGTCACCGGACGCGATCTCGAAGACGAGACCGGTGTAATAATCGAGCGGACGGCCGAAAGCGGCATCGTAATGGACCGCATCGCCCGTCAGGCCATGGCTCGCAACAGCCTCGGCACGGGCGGCAAAGATGTCGAGCGCGGAGCCCAGCGCCAGCCCCGCATTCGAGGCAAAAGCCTGCAACGCCTCGGCGGCCTGCGACAGCGGCGCATGAATGGCGAGAAATGTCTTCAGCGCGGCGAAAGCTTCGTCGGAGAGCCGTACCGAGCGCAGTTGCGCCTTCTCGATCAGCCGGCGCGCGATGTCGGCGGGCGTGCGGCTGGCGGACGCGGAAAAGCCGAGCTTTTCCATGTCGGCCGCGATATGCGTCGTCAGGGCCTCGAGATCGGCGTCCAGCGCCAGCGTGGCCACCGCCGGTGACAGCTGGCCGTTACGAGGCGGATTGGCGAGATCGGCAAGTGCAGCTTCCAGCATCGCCTTCGAACCGAAGGCGCGGGCAAGCCGCATGCGCCAGCCGCGCGGCAGGCCAAGCGCCGCCAGCACGGCCTCGAAAATGGCCTGGTCGCCGAGCGTCACTGAAAGCGCACGCTTCGGCAAAACCAGCGACAGCAAGGCGTGGGCGTCGGCAACACTGCGGGCGTCGGCGGCGGCGGTATCACCGTCGCCGAGATCCTCGATGCCGGCCTGGAAAAACTCGTTGCCGCCCTCGCGGCGCTGGCGGAAGACCTCGCCGAGATAGCCGTAGCGGCGCGGCGTGCCCGCCTGGCTGGCGATATGATCGAGACAGACGGGAATGGTGAATTCAGGACGCAGGCAGAGCGTCTGCCCGGTCTCGCTTTCGGTCAGGAAGATGCGGCGGCGCAGATCCTCGCCGGCCATGTCGAGGAACGGGTCGGCAGGCTGCAATACGGCGACGTCGACAAGGCCGACGCCGCGCCGCTCGAGCAGCGCCACCACTTCATCCGCAAAGGCCGGAGGACGGGCGCCTCTCATGACGTCACCTTCTGCATCAGTTCGATGCGGTTGCCGAACGGATCATAGACGTGGATGCGCTCGTAGCCCGCGAGCGGCACATCGGTTGCGGTCCGGTAGCCGGCCTTTGTCGCCGCAGTCTCCAGCCGCTTCACGTCATCGACGAGGAAGGCCGGATGCGCCTTGGCGGCGGCATGAAAGTCGGGATCAACGCCGAGATGCACCTTGACCGCAGCGCTTTCGAACCAGCAGCCACCACGCTTGGCAAGGTCATCGGGTTTCGCCACCTCGGTCAGTCCCAGTATGCCGGCATAGAATGCACGCGCATCGGGCTCACGCCCTGCCGGCATGGCAAGCTGGACGTGATCGATGGCAAGCAGGGTCATTGGCGCTCGGCGGCCTGCGCAGCGAGAACCTTCTTCACCTCGGCGACCAGATCGGCTTCCTTCACCGTGACCTGGCCCGGCCGTGCTTCCTTGTATTCGGCATGATCGGCGATCGCCGCCGCCTGCCTGGCGCCTTCGATCAGGTCCTTCAGCTGGATCTCGCCGGCTTCGCGTTCGCTCGAGCCCTGGATGACGGCGACCGGCGAGCCGCGGCGGTCGGCATATTTCAGCTGCGCCTTCATGCCGGCGCCGCCGAGATAGAGCTCGGCGCGGATCCCGGCCTGGCGCAGATCGGACACCATCTTCTGGTAACGACCGAGGCTTTCCGTGTCCTTGTCCATCACCAGAACGATCACCGGTTGGAGGATGTCGGAGGTGTCGAGCTTGCCGAGGTTCTTCAGAGCAGTCATCAGGCGCGAGACGCCGATGGAGAAGCCGGTCGCCGGCACCGGTTCGCCACGAAAGCGCGAGACCAGCCCGTCGTAACGCCCACCGCCACCGACCGAACCGAAGCGCACGATCTTGCCTTCGTCGTTTGGGATCTCGGCCAGCAGTTCGGCCTCATAGACCGGGCCGGTGTAATATTCGAGGCCGCGCACGATGGAAGGATCGATCTTGACCCGTGTGTCGAGGTAACCGGCGGCGGCAACCATCGCGCCAATGTCCTGCAATTCCTGCACGCCTTCTGCGCCGCGTTCCGATCCGGCGACGGCCTCGCGCATCTTGGCCAGCGTGTCGGCAAGATCACCGGTGCCGGGCGCGGTCAGCAAGAGCACGCGGTCCGACTGCGCGGCATCCAGTCCGGCGCCTTTGGTGAAGTCGCCGCTCTCATCGAGACGGCCCTTGCCGAGCAGCGCACGCACGCCGTCAGGCCCAACCTTGTCGAGCTTGTCGATGGCGCGCAGCACAGTGAGCCGGCGGCCGGCATTGTCGTCACCGCCAAGCCCGATCGCTTCCAGCACGCCGTCGAGCACCTTGCGGTTGTTGACGCGGATGGCGTAGTCGCCGCGCTTGATGCCCAGCGCTTCCATCACGTCGGCCATCATCATGGCCATTTCGGCATCCGCAGCCACGCCCGGTGTGCCGACAGTGTCGGCGTCGAACTGCATGAACTGGCGGAACCGGCCAGGACCCGGCTTTTCATTGCGGAACACCCAGCCAGAGCGGTAGCTGCGATAGGGCTTCGGCAGGCGCTCGTAATTCTCAGCGACGAAACGCGCCATCGGCGCGGTCAGGTCATAGCGCAGCGACAGCCACTGCTCGTCATCGTCCTGGAAGGAGAAGACGCCCTCGTTCGGACGATCCTGATCCGGCAGGAACTTGCCGAGCGCGTCGGTGTATTCGATCAGCGGCTGGTCGACCGGCTCGAAGCCGTAGAGTTCATAGACGGCACGGATGGTCGCCATCATCTTCTCGACGGCGCGAATGTCCTCGGCGCTGCGGTCGACAAGGCCGCGCGGCAGCCGCGCCTTCATCTTTTCCGGTTTGTCGGCCATGGTCGTGAACTCGCTGTCGGATCTTCGCGGACGGTAAAATAACCGCTTTCGCGGCGCGGTTGTCCTAACCGATGCAGGCAGGTGCGGCAAGGCGTTTGCCGGAGACAACACTTTGCAGCAAGGCAGCGGTTTCGAGACGACGAAACCACCGCAACGCCGGCCGGAAACCCTGCCCGGCTAACCACTCGTCAACCATTGCGGCGAAATGCGCTCAAAACGCACCAATTTGGCCATTATCGCAGCATCGTGCCGACATAATCGCTGCCGATAAGCGCGTTGAAACCAAGGACTTGCACTGAAATGGCCGCGGCGCACAAAATCGAACTGCTGGATGAACCAGTCATGACCGCGCAGGTGATCCCGCTGCGTCGTCCGGAAGTTGTCGCGCCCGCGATCAGCCAGCAGGCAGGACCGTTCGAGGTTCCCGTCTCCGAACGCAAGGGTTCGGGTGTCGGCGACATCCTGATCACCGGCCTGCTGGTGATCTATCCAGCACTTGCCACCATCACCGCCATCATCATCGGGCTGATGCTGTCACGCGGCTGATAGAGCCTGTTTAAGCACAACATGCTGATAAGATTCATTGCGTCCTTCGAGGCTCGCTTCGCGAGCACCTCAGGATGAGGGCCGTCGTCCAACGCCCCCTCGTGGTGAAACGCCGAGGAATGGAAACGCCTCAGCGCCAGCGTTCCTCATCCTGAGGTGCTCGCGAAGCGAGCCTCGAAGGACGCACCAAATTCCTGTTCCGCCGCAGGGCGGGGCTATTTGGGCCGCTTCAGCGCCTGCCGCTCGGCCTCGACCTCGGCACGGCAGAAGCATCCCTCGACATGGTCATTGACCATGCCCATGGCCTGCATGAAGGCGTAGACGGTGGTCGGGCCGACAAAGGTCCAGCCGCGTTTCTTCAGCTCCTTCGAGATGCGGGTCGACACCGCCGTGGTCGGGTTGGCGCGCAGGTGGGTTATGTCGACCACCGCAGGCCGATCCTGCGGGCCAGGCTCGAAGCTCCAGAACCAGGCGGCAAGCGAACCGGCCTCCTTGACCAGTTCCTGCGCGCGTCTGGCGTTGTTGATGGTCGAGACGATCTTGCCGCGATGACGGATGATGCCGGCATTGGTCAGCAGACGCTCGACATCGGCATCGGTGAAAAGCGCAACCTTATCGAAATCGAAGCCTGCGAAGGCCTCGCGAAAAGCCTCGCGCTTGCGCAGGATGGTTAGCCAGGACAGGCCCGACTGGAACCCTTCCAGGCAGATCTTCTCGAACAGCCTGCGGTCGCTGGTCACCGGCCGGCCCCATTCCCGGTCATGATAATGCTGATAGTCGGGCAGGTTACCGTGCCAGGCGCAGCGGGTGACGCCGTCTTCCCCGGTGATCAGACCATCATTGTCGCTCATCTGAGATCCATTCGTTAACGCTCGAAAGGCCTGCTTTACCGGCGCTTTACCAGATTCCTGAACCGGCCGGTAACCACACCAAAAGGTTTACTGACAAAGCGGCATTTTAAACGTTCGCGATTCACCATTCGCTTGCCGCCAGCGGACAACATGCCGATCGAAGCCGCGAGGAACACCCGTTTCCTGCGCGGTGCGACGATCGAGTTTGAGAGTGCGTCCCCATGCGAACAACCATGAGAAAGCTGTTTCTGCCCCTGTTCGGCGCAATCGGCGCGCTGGCAGCGGTTGCCACCCCTGCCCTTGCCAATGACCGCTATGCCGAGCGTCCGCCGGTGATGGTGAGTCCCGACCTTTCGGCGCCGTGGGTCACGCAGCTCGGCCGCGCGCCCGGCGTGGTCAGGGCCAGCCGCGGTTACGCCGTCCAGCCATGGGGAGAACCCCAGGTGCGTTATCGCCAGGCCGTCCCGCAGGATCAGTATTACGGCCAGGCCCAGCCGCGCGTTCAATACCGCCAGGCGCGGCCACAGGCCGGAACCGACCGCGTGCGCACCGCAGCATTGCCCGGCCAACAGGTCAAGCGGGCGGTAGCTCGCCCACAGATCAATCCGATCTACCTGCCGCAGGAAGTCGCTTTCGACGGCAAGGAAAAGCCTGGCACGATCATCATCGATACCACGCAGAACTTCCTTTACCTGGTGGGCGAAGGCGGCAAGGCACGCCGCTACGGCGTCGGCACCGGCAAGCCGGGCTTCGAATGGGCCGGCACGCACAAGGTCAGCCAGAAGCGTGAGTGGCCCGACTGGCGGCCGCCAAGCGAAATGATCGCCCGTGAGAAGGCCAAGGGCCGCTTCCTGCCGACCTTCCTGGCCGGCGGCATCGAAAACCCGCTCGGCGCCCGCGCGCTTTATCTCGGCTCGACACTCTACCGCATCCACGGCACCAACCAGCCCTGGACAATCGGCGGCGCGGTATCCTCCGGCTGCATCCGCATGCGCAACGAGGATGTCGTCGACCTCTATGACCGGGTGAAGGTAGGCACGACGGTTGTCGTGATGTAATGTTTGCGCATGAGTCGGCCTAACTCGCCGACCGACGAGATAACGGGGGACGGGCCTTGTGGGGACATGGCCAGTCCGGAAAGGGCAGCCGGCCATGCCGCGCTGCCCTTTCTGCTTTGTCCCTTTCGGCCGGTTTTCACTGCCAGTGACTATAATTGACCAAGGCAGGACGGATTCAGTCTCCCGCCGGCGGCATTCTCCTGCTATGTCGCCCGCAACCGGGAGCGCCGCGCGTCTATTCGGACGCGCAAAGGACGCTCTAGCACCTTGAAACGCTAGAACTCTGGAATCCGCCCATGTCCACCACCGACAGCCGCTACCTGAAAGGTGGCCCCGTCGCCCAGCGCATCATCGAAAGCGTTCGTATCACCGCCGCAGAGGCGCGTGCCGAAGGCTTCCCGGCGAAGCTGGTCTCGATCACTGTCGGCGACGTCGACGCTGTCGACGTCTATGTGCGCAACCAGCGCGCCAAGGCAGCCCAGGCCGGCATCGATTTCGAGGAACGCCGTTTTCCAGCCGACGTCACCGCGCGCGAGCTCGAGGCCGCCATCCACGGCATGAACGCCGACCCACGTGTCACTGGCATCATCATCCAGCGCCCGGTGCCCAAGCACATCCCGGTCAAGGCGCTGCAAAGCGCGGTGCATCCGCTCAAGGACGTCGAGGGCATGCATCCGGCCTCGATCGGCAACATCGTCTACAACCAGCTCGACCTGGCGCCCTGTACGGCCGCAGCCTCGGTCGAGCTGCTCAAGGAAACCGGGCTCGACCTGAAGGGCTTGGAAGTCGTGGTCGTTGGCCATTCCGAGATCGTCGGCAAGCCGATCGCCTTCCTGTTGATGAGCGAAGGCGCCACCGTCACCGTCTGCCATCACATGACGCGTTCGCTGGCCGTGCATGCACGGCGCGCCGACGCCCTGTTCGTGGCGGTTGGCAAGCCGCGCCTGATCAAGGCCGACATGGTGAAGCCGGGCGCCGCTGTCATCGACATCGGTATCAACTCCGAAACGTTGCCGGACGGCACCACCCGCATCGTCGGCGACGTCGACACCGAAAGCGTCAAGGAGGTAGCGTCCTGGATCACGCCGGTGCCGGGCGGCGTCGGCCCGATCACCGTTTCGATCCTGCTGCGCAACACGATGGTGGCGCTCAACCGCCAGCGCGAACTCTACCGCGCCAGCTATGCCGTCGGCGAACAGCCCGGCCAGATCGCCGCGGAATAAGGCTAGAGCGCCGCGCGTCCTTTCGGACGCGCAAAGGTCGCTCTACCATGTTGATTTGGCGCATGATCCTTTCCGAAAAATCGATTCCGATTTTCGGGGTCATGCGCTAGGCGAGATCGAAGGCGCCGCGGCTGTCGCTTCTGAGCGGCTGCCAGACCTGGATGTCGCGCGGGCCTTCCAGCACCTCCTCCAGCGCCGCGTGCCATTCCTCGCGATAGCGACGCTTGAGCTGCACTTCGAGCACGTCCTGATGGTCGACCCAGGTCTCGTGCAGCAGCAGATGCAACGGGTCTTGCGGATCCTGGTGCAAGGTCGCCGAGATGAACATCTCTTCGTGACGCATCGCATCGAGGACACCATCGAGCAGCGCCATGAACCGCTCCTGATGCTGCGGGCGCACGTGGAAGCCGATGATGTAGGTGATGGCCACTGTTCTTCTCCTGTCTGGTCTCGATGGTGCGCAAAATGCCAGAGCACGCGATGGCAGCAATGACCTCCCAGGTAATGAAATCTGGCAGTGGATCGGGTCAGCGTGGCAGCAGTGCTGCAACGAACTGGCGCAGGCTGGTCTCGACGAAATCCTCGACTCGCCCTTGCGGATCAAAGCCCCACCACAGCAGTGAGCCTTGCCATTGCGAGGCCATCAGCAGGCCGGTATCGCGCGGTGCATCGACGACATCGGCGAAACACGCGTCGAGCGCGGCCGAGAGACGTTTGCGCCAGGCAGCACCCCGCGCCCGCAGCACCGGGTCCCGCAGATCCTCGCGAAGCACCAGCAGGCCTTCGGCATAGGCCTCGATCTCGCCATAGCCGCGTGACAGGTCGACCAGCAACTCGACCGCGCCCTCCGGCGTTCTGGCGACGGCGGCGCCAAGCTCTTCGGTCCGCGCGTCCAGCCGGTCCCAGGCCGCCAGCAAGGCTGCCTGTTTCAGCCCGGCCTTGGTCCTGAAGCGCTGCACCAGTGTGGCCGGTGAAAGGCCGCAGGCGCGGGCAAGGCTCTCGAAGGTCAGCGCCTCGGGACCGCGCTCATGGATCAAGCCCAGCGCGATCTCCAGCACCTTCTCATCGGACAGCGTTTTCGGTCGCGGCATCTTGATTTCCAATTAATAAGTGAATATTCATTTATATATTATTTCACACCCCCATCAAAAGCGGAAGCCCAGGAGGTTTCAATGACATTTGCCGGATCTCTGACCGGAAAAACCGCACTTGTCGCGGGCGCAACGCGCGGCGCGGGCCGCGGAATAGCAGTGGAACTGGGCGCCGCCGGTGCCACGGTCTATGTCACCGGTCGCACCACACGGCAGCAACAGTCCGAATACCAGCGACCCGAGACGATCGAAGAAACGGCGGAACTCGTCACGGCCGCAGGCGGCAAGGGCATCGCCGTCCAGGTCGACCATCTGGTTTCGGAAGAGGTCGCGGCCCTCGTCCGGCGCATCCGCGCCGAGCGAAGCCGCCTCGACATACTGGTCAACGACATCTGGGGCGGCGAGAACTATGTCGAGTGGAACAAGCCGGTATGGGAACACGACCTCGCCAAGGGCCTGCGCATGCTGCACCTGGCCATCGACACGCATCTCATCACCGCGCACCACGCCTTGCCGCTGCTGATCGAAAATCCCGGCGGACTGCTGGTGGAGGTGACGGACGGGACGGCCGAATACAATGCCGACCACTATCGCCTCTCGCCCTTCTACGACCTCGCCAAGGTGGCGGTGAACCGCATGGGTTGGGCTCATGCCAAGGACCTCGCGCCGCATGGCGCCACCGCGATCTCGCTGACGCCCGGATGGCTGCGCTCCGAAATCATGCTGGAAACCTTCGGCGTCAAGGAAGAGAACTGGCGCGACGCTACCGCGAACGTGCCGCATTTCGTCATTTCGGAGACGCCGCGCTTCGTCGGTCGCGCCGTAGCAGCACTTGCGGCCGATCCGGACCGTGCGCGCTGGAATGGTCAGTCCCTGTCCAGTGGGGGCCTGGCCAAGGTGTATGGCTTCACTGACCTCGACGGTTCCCGGCCGGATGCCTGGCGTTACATCGCCGAGGTCGAGGAACCCGGCAAGCCGGCGGACGCCACCGGCTACAGATAATGCGGTCTCAGGCCGCCCTGCCGACACGCAGTTCTGCCGGCTGCTCGCCGCCATAGGCCCAGTCGAGCAGCTTCACCGTATGCACCACCGGCAGTTTCGCCGCCGAACCGATCTGCGTGATGCAGCCGATGTTGCCGGTGGCGACCACTTCGGCGCCCGTTGCCGTGATGTTTTTGACCTTGCGCTCGAGCAGGCGCGCCGAGATCTCCGGCTGCAGGATGTTGTAGGTGCCGGCGGAGCCGCAGCACAGATGGCCTTCGCGCGGCTCCTTCACCACGAAGCCGGCACGGGCAAGCAGCTCCTTCGGCTGGCGGGTGATCTTCTGGCCATGCTGCATCGAGCAGGCGGAATGATAGGCAACGACAGTACCCGGCCTGCGCGCCGGCTCCGGCAAGTCGAGCGTGGTGAGATATTCGGTCACATCCTTGGCCAGCGCCGAAACCGTCGCCGCCTTTGCGGCATAGGCCGGGTCCAGCCGCAGCATGAAGCCATAATCCTTGATCGTGGTGCCGCAGCCCGAGGCGGTGATGACAATCGCGTCGAGCCCTTCGCCCTCGATCTCCCGCATCCAGGCATCGACATTGCGGCGGGCCGAGGCGAGTGCCGCTTCCTCGCGCCCCATGTGATGGACCAGCGCGCCGCAGCAGCCCTCGCCTTCCGGCATCACCACATCGATGCCGAGCCTGTTGAGCAGCGACACCGTCGCCTCGTTGATGCCCGGCTCCAGCACCTGCTGCGCGCAACCGGTGAGCAAGGCGACCCGCCCTCGCCTTTGGGCTTTCGCGACGCTGCGCGCACCGGGCCTCGCCAAGGGCGAAGCCGCCGGGACGCTGGCGGGCGCCAGCTTCAGCATCGCCGCCAACGGTTTCAGCGTTTTGCTGTTTTCGAAAAGCCCGGTGAACGGCCGGCCAAGCCGCGCCAGCTTCAGCGCGGCGCGGAAGCGCGCCGGATGCGGCAGCACGAAGGCGAGCACGGAGCGGATCAGGCGGTCGGCCAGCGGCCGCTTGTAGGTCTTTTCGATATGGGCGCGCGCGTGGTCGACCAGATGCATGTAGTTCACGCCCGAGGGGCAGGTCGTCATGCAGGCGAGGCAGGACAGGCAACGATCGACATGGGTGACGATCTCCTTGTCGGCCGGACGCCCGTTCTCCAGCATGTCCTTGATCAGGTAGATGCGCCCGCGCGGGCTGTCGAGTTCGTTGCCAAGCGTCACATAGGTTGGACAGGTGGCGGTGCAGAAGCCGCAATGCACGCATTTGCGCAGAATCTTCTCCGATTCCGCGACATGCGGATCGGCAAGCTGGTCGGCGGTAAACGAAGTTTGCATGTTACGCCATCCGGCCGGGGTTGAGGATCTGCCTGGGGTCGAATTCGGATTTGAGCCGGTGGGCAAGGCCCGCCAAGGCAGGCGGCTGCGGCTGGAACACCGGCGTGGCGGCACGCACGCTAGGCGCAGCGCGGACGAGCGTCGCATGGCCGCCGCCGAAATGCTGCACCGCTGCCCGCACCAGCCGGTCTTCCGGTTCGCCCAGTTCCATGCTGAGCCAGATCAGCCCGCCCTGCCAGTCGTAGAACACTTCCACCGCCGACTGCATGCGCAGCGCCATCACCATGGCATGGCCGTCGGCGGGTGCCATAGACACGCGCCAGAGCGGCTTGTCGGAACCGGCGAACGGCATGCAGTCTCGGACATCGCGCCAGATCGCTTCGGATGCTTCGCCGGCGATCTCCTGCAGCGGTCCGGCATTGCGCAGCAGATCCTTGAGCGCAGCGATGCGATAGCTCACCGAGGGACCAAACCCCTCGACACGCAGCAAGGTCGCCGCCTCGCTGCCAAGGGCGCCATCGGCAACACGCGCCGCTATGCGTTCCGGCAGATGCGCCGCGCTCGACACTTCCGCGCTCGAGCCAAGCGCCAGCGACATGGCGGCGGCCGCATTGTCGTCGAGCAGGCCGCGCACGGCTAGCGTCACCTCGGTTTCCGCTGCCGGCAGGACCTTGAACGTCACATCCGAGAACACCGCGAGCGTGCCCCAGGATCCCGCCATCGCCTTGGAAAGATCGTATCCGGTGACGTTCTTGACGACACGCCCACCGGATTTGAACGCTTCGCCGCGCCCCGAGACGGCATGGATGCCGAGGATATGGTCGCGGGCAGCGCCAGCCTTCAGCCGGCGCGGGCCGGAAAGATTGGCGGCCAGCACGCCGCCGATGGTGCCTTTGCCGGGTTCCTGCCCGAGCAGCCGGGCATAATCCATCGGCTCGAAGGCAAGCTGCTGGCCGTTTTCGGCAAGCAGCTTTTCGATCTCATTCAGAGGCGTGCCGGCACGCGCCGACAGCACCAGCTCCGCCGGTTCGTAGAGCGTGACACCCGAGAGCTTCGAAAGATCGAGCGTGTGTTCGGTCTGCAGAGGGCGGCCGATCGCGCGCTTAGAGCCATGACCGACGATCTCCAGCGGCGCCTCTTCGGCAACCGCCCATTGCACCGCGGAAAGGACCTCGGCAGGCGAGGTTGGGGTGAAAGTGGTCACAGCCGATGCTCCCGCAGTTTCTCCAGCACGGCCTCGCCACGCGGCGAGAGCCGGTAACCGACTTCGAGGCTCTCCGTCAGGCCGAGTTCCTTCAGCCTGCGCACATCCTGCTTGAACTTCAGCTTCTCGACACCGGCAGCCAGCGCGAGTTCGCCAGCCGGCTTGGCCGGATGGGCGCCGATAGCGCTCAGGATCGACGGGAAGTAACCCGGCTTCGCCTCGTCCCAGCGCGCGAAGCGGGCCGCCAGCTCCTGCCAGTCGGCTTCGGAAAGCTCGCTCACGCCGCGCAGGGCAACTCGCTGGTCCGGCTCGATGCCATCGAGAGCGATCCGGTAAAGTGTGCGGTCGCCATCCGAACGCAGATCGGCCAGCAGTGCGGCGCGATCGGCAAAGCCGGCCGCCTTCGCCTCGGCATCGGTCAGATCGCGTTCGTCGATCGGTTCGACGGCGCCGATGCGCACCACGCCTGCAGCCGTGCGCAGGCCGGTTCCGGCTTTCACGGTCGGGCGCTGCCAACGCCGGAACGCCAGCGTGATCCTGCCCTGCTCGATACCGTCGAGGATGGCCTGCCTGAACAGCATGCTCAAAACCTCGGAATGTCGGGAAAGGCGACCTGGCCGCGGTGTACATGCATGCGGCCGAGTTCGGCGCAACGGCGCAGTTGCGGAAACACCTTGCCGGGGTTGAGCAGATGGTTGGGATCGAAAGCGCATTTCACCCGCATCTGCTGGTCGAGATCGGCCTCGTTGAACATCTCCGGCATCAGGTCGCGCTTTTCGACGCCGACGCCGTGCTCGCCGGTCAGCACGCCGCCGACCTCGACGCAAAGCCGCAGGATGTCGGCGCCGAACTTCTCGGCCTTGTCCAGTTCGCCGGGCACGTTGGCGTCGTAAAGGATGAGCGGATGCAGATTGCCGTCGCCGGCGTGGAAGACATTGGCAACCCGCAGGCCATAGGTCTCGGAAAGCTCACGCATGCCGGCCAGAACCCGCGGCAGCTCCTTGCGCGGAATGGTGCCGTCCATGCAGTAATAGTCCGGCGAGATGCGCCCGACCGCCGGGAAGGCAGCCTTGCGGCCCGCCCAAAAGCGCAGCCGCTCTTCCTCCGAATTGGAGATACGGCAAGTGGTCGAGCCATTGTTGATGGCGATCGCCTCGACGGCGCCGATCAGGTGATCGACCTCGACCGCCGGTCCATCCAGTTCGACGATCAGCAGCGCCTCGCATTCCAGCGGATAGCCGGCATGCACGAAATCCTCGGCGGCGTGGATCGCCGGCCGGTCCATCATCTCCATGCCACCGGGGATGATACCGGCGCCGATGATGTCGGCCACGCACTGGCCGCCCTGCTCGCTGGTCGGGAAGCCGATCAGCAGCGCGCGTGCCGTCTCCGGCTTCTTCAGGATGCGCACGGTGACCTCGGTGACGACGCCGAGCAGACCTTCCGACCCGGTCATCAGGCCGAGCAGATCGTAACCTTCGGCATCGAGATGCTTGCCGCCGAGCCGTACAACCTCGCCATTCATCAGCACCATTTCGATGCCCAGCACGTTGTTGGCGGTGAGACCGTATTTCAGGCAGTGCACGCCGCCGGAATTCTCCGCGACATTGCCGCCGATCGAGCAGGCGATCTGCGAGGACGGGTCCGGCGCGTAGTAAAATCCCTCCTGCTCCACCGCATGGGTGATGCCAAGATTGGTGACACCCGGCTGCGCGGTCACGGTGCGGTTGGGATAGTCGATGCCGAGGATGCGGTTGAAACGGCTCATCACCAGCAGCACCGCGTCTTCCAACGGCAAGGCACCGCCGGACAACGAGGTGCCGGCGCCGCGCGGCACGACGCGGATGTTGCGTTCGTTGCAGTATTTCAGCACCCGCGACACCTGCGCCACCGTCTCGGGCAGCACCACGACCAGCGGAAGCTGGCGATAGGCGGTCAGTCCATCGCTTTCGAAGGCACGCATCTCGTTGACGGTTTCGACGACACCTTCGCCCGGAACGATCGACCGGAGATCGGCGACGATGGTGGCGCGCCGCGCAAGGGTCGCCTCATCCGGCTTCGGCATGGCAAGACCGGACATGATGCCTCCCCTGCTTGGCAAAATACGCTGACTGGTAAAAGCTTTTTACCAATTTGACGCAATGCATGCAAATGATGCTTTCGGCGAAAGTCGGCGTGACGATGCGCGCACCTTCCCGCGCGTCAATCTGACGCTGGCAAACTGGATGGATGGTTCCGGACTATTCGCCCGCGTGGCTCGCCGGCTCGCCGTGCAGGCGCTGCACACGGCGCACGCCCCACCAGACCAACAGCACGGCGATCGGGACGGATGCAGCGGTGACCACCTCCGGCGCAAAGGCATGACCGAAGAAGGAGGCACCTTTGGCCAGATAGCCGATCAGCCCGACGACATAGTAGGACACAGCCGCGACCGACAGGCCTTCAACCGTCTGCTGCAGACGCAGTTGCAGGCGGGCGCGGTTGTTCATCGAGGCGAGCAGGTCGCGGTTCTGCTTTTCCACTTCGACATCGACCCAGGTGCGCAGCAGCGTGGTGGCGCGTGTCAGCTTGCGCGACAGGTTCGCCTGTCGTTCCTCGACCGAGCGGCATGTGCGCATGGCCGGCGCAACGCGACGCTGCAGGAAGCCGTCCCAGGTATCGTAACCCGGCACCACCTCTTCATCGAGTGCTTGCAGGCGTTCCGTAACGATGCCGTCATAGGCGCGGCTGGCACCGAAACGATAGAGGCTGGATGCGGCATCCGCTTCCAGCTCGGCAGCGAGTTCGGTGAGGTCAGCCAGCAAGGTCTGGCTGTCGCGGGTTTCCACCGCCTTCATCTCGCGGGTGATGACGGCCAGCTTGTCCTCGATGCGGCGCACGCGCGCCGACAGCGACAGCGCCAGCGGCAGGCCGAGCATGGCCAGCGTCCGGTAGGTCTCTATGTCGAGCAGGCGCTGCGACAGCGCGCCGGTACTGGCCGCGGTCAGCGAGCGGTTGAGCACCAGGATCCGGGTCAGGCCGTCGCCATCCTGGCGGAAATCGGCGACGATAGCAGCGGCACCGCGCTCGACCAGCGAGAAGCACAGGCTGGTCGGGTCGAAACTCTCGAGCAGCTTCTCGTTGGCGGCCGTCCAGTTGCGGATCTCCAGCCGAATGCCGGAAATCACCGTGCCGGGCGGCGAGAAGCCGTTGCCGAACGGCGTGTCCTCATGCGCGCGTCCGCTTTCGTCCAGCGGGCCTTCCCACAGATAGGTCGAGAATTCGGTATGGCGCTCCCAGCGCAGCGAACCCTTGCCCCACTTCATGGCATGGAGACGGGCCTGGCTGCCGGGCGCGGCAATGCCGAGCCGGCGCGAAAGCTCGGACAGCACGGCGTGGTCAACGCTGGTGCCGCCCTCGGTCATGAAAGAAAGCTGGATCAGCACACGTGGTGTCTCGACCAGCGGATGCGGGCGGGCATGCACCTCGCCCAGCGCACTCGGGCGGCCCTCATGCGCGGGAAAACCCAGCACGCTGCCGATGGCACGCGGCCGGAATTCGAGATTGGACTGATCGTCCGACACGGCAGTTCCCCCAGGTTCCGAGCCCTGTCTTTTGCAAAGCTCTAGGAGCAATCCGGTGTCGTGACAATGAAAAGTGCCGTCCTGGCGACAGGAGACACCCTCACCACGCATCGGTACAAATGCGGTAAATTGGATAGATTATTTGACCAGTTGCCGCGATTGCCGCTATTCTGGGCGGCATGGCATTTTCCCGGGCACTCCCTTGAGCGACATCTTTTCCCGCATCGATCATTCGCGTACCGCCGACGAGGTGGTGGCGCAGATCGAGGCCCTGATCCTGGAAGGCGTGCTGCGCCCGGGCGACCGGCTGCCGGGCGAACGCGACCTGGCCCGCCAGTTTGAGGTGTCGCGGCCGATCCTGCGCGACGCGCTGAAGGCGCTGGAGACGCGCGGCCTGCTGCAGACCCGGCATGGCGGCGGCACTCATGTCGCCGACGTCATCGGCCAGGTGTTCTCCAAGCCGGTGATGGAGCTGATCTCGTCCCATCGCAAAGCGGCCGCCGACTATCTGGAATACCGCCGTGAGATCGAAGGCGTCGCCGCCGAATATGCCGCCCGGCGCGCGACGCCGGACGATCTTGCCCTGCTCGACCGCATCATGGCGCGGATGGACGAAGCCCACCGCACCGGCGATTTCCAGCACGAGGCCGACATCGACGTCGAGTTTCACAATGCCGTCGGCGAATGCGCGCACAACATCATCCTGCTGCACACGCTGCGCTCCTGCTACCGCCTGCTGTCGGAAGGCGTGTTCCAGAACCGGCTGCTTGTCTTCACCCTGCCCGGCGCGCGCGACGAGTTGCTGGCCCAGCACCGCGCCATCCATGCGGCCGTCAAGGCCGGAAACCCGGCAGCGGCACGCAAGGCAGCGATGGACCACATCACCTATGTCGAACGCTCCATGGTGGAGGCAGAACGCACCGGCGACTGGCAACGCGTATCGCGGCTTCGACTGAAACAGCGTGGCGGGGATCAGGAACCCGGCCGCAAGCGGAATGAAACAGGCGCGGCGGCGCGCGAAAGCGGGAAGGCGAAGTAGGCATGCTTCTCACCATCGACGATCTCAAGCAGCAGGCTCGACGCCGCGTACCGAAGATGTTCTTCGACTATGCCGATTCCGGCGCCTGGACGGAGAGCACCTACCGCGCCAATGAAGAGGACTTCGGCAAGATCAAGCTGCGGCAACGCGTGCTGGTCGACATGGACAACCGTTCGCTGGCCTCGACGATGATTGGAGAAAACGTCTCGATGCCGGTGGCGCTGGCGCCGACCGGTTCGACCGGCATGCAGCATGCCGATGGCGAGATGCTGGCGGCGCAGGCGGCCGAAGAGTTCGGCGTGCCGTTCACGCTGTCGACGATGAGCATCTGCTCGATCGAGGACGTCGCCTCGGTGACGAAGAAGCCGTTCTGGTTCCAGCTCTACGTGATGCGCGACAAGGACTTCGTGCTCAACCTCATCGATCGGGCCAAGGCAGCCAAATGTTCGGCGCTGGTGCTGACGCTCGACCTGCAGATCCTCGCGCAACGCCACAAGGATGTGCGCAACGGCCTGTCCGCCCCGCCACGGCTCACCCTGCCCAACCTGATCGACATGGCGATCCGTCCCGGCTGGTGCCTCGGCATGCTCGGCACCCAGCGCCGTACATTCCGCAACATTGTCGGCCATGCCAAGGGCGTCGGCGACCTGGCTTCGCTGTCATCATGGACCAACGAGCAGTTCGACCCACGCCTGTCCTGGGACGACGTCGAATGGATCCGGCAGCGCTGGGGCGGCAAGCTGATCCTGAAGGGCATCCTCGACAAGGAAGACGCGGTGCTGGCCGCCAGGACAGGCGCAGACGCCATCATCATCTCCAACCATGGCGGCCGCCAGCTCGACGGCGCGCCCTCCTCCATCGCGGTGCTGGAAGAGATCGTCGACACCGTCGGCGACCGCATCGAGGTCCACATGGATGGCGGCATTCGCTCTGGCCAGGACGTGCTCAAAGCGCTGTGCCTCGGCGCCAAAGGCACCTATATCGGCCGCCCATTCCTCTACGGACTTGGAGCCGCTGGCAAGAAAGGCGTCACGCTGGCGCTGGAGATCATCCGTAAGGAGCTCGATCTGACGCTGGCGCTGTGCGGCAAACGCGACATCAAGGACGTCGGCAAGGACATGCTTTACCGCTAGATAAAATAGCCAGACACAAAATCGAATCGACCTGAAAGCAGCTCCTTCCTTGACCGACGGCATCCATTTCCTCGACGCCCGCGCGCCGGACGGCATGCGCCTTTACGCCATCGGCGACGTGCATGGCCGGCTCGACCTGCTGTCGGCCATGCACCGAACCATTGCTGCCGAAATCGAACGCGACCGGCCGGCAGACTGGCGCATCATCCATCTCGGCGACTACGTCGACCGCGGCCCGGATTCGAAAGGCGTCATCGATTTCCTGATCGCCGCGCACAAGCGCGACCAGCGCATCATCGCGCTGGCCGGCAACCACGATATAGGTTTCCGCGACTTCCTCGCCATGCCGGCCGCAGACGGGCTGTTCGCGCGCTATGGCGGCCGCGAGACCGCGCTGTCCTACGGCGTGGCGATCGACTTCGCCGATCCGGCCTCGCTCGAACAAGGCTGGAAAGACCTGGTCGAAGCGGTATCGCCCGAGCAGAAACAATTCCTGCACGACCTGCCCTATTCGGTCTCGTTCGGCGATTTCTTCTTCTGCCATGCCGGCGTGCGCCCCGGCATCCCGCTGGAGCGGCAGTCGCATGACGACCTGATCTGGGTCCGCGCCATCTTCCACGACCATGTGGGACTGTATGAGAAGGTGATCGTGCACGGCCATACACCGCAGGCGGAAGCCGAGCTGATGCCCAACCGCATCAATGTCGACACCGCTGCCTATCAGAGCGGCAGGCTGACGGCACTGGTCGTGGATGGTGTGGACAAGCGCATCCTGACGGAGAGCGTACCGGCTTAGAGCGTACCAGACTGCGAAGCCGACGGGCCGGTAGGCAGCCCTTCCCGCTCCAATATTCCAAAGACATGGTCCTTGGCCTTGCCGACAGCGGTCGGCAGATCATCTCCCAGTCCCAACCCGCAAGCGATGGCGCTGGCGAGTATGCAGCCGGTGCCGCGCATATGGACATCGAGACGCGGCGCTTCGAAACGTAAGGGTTTCGCTCCGGCACGCAGGAGAAGATCGACCGAACGGTCGCCCTCGGCATGACCGCCCTTGGCCAGCAAGGCAGGCACGCCGCCCTCGAACAGCCGACCAGCCTGATCGATGATGCCGACCTCGCCCGCCACGGCCGGTTTGCCGCTCAAGAGCGCCAGTTCCGGCAGATTGGGCGTGACCAATGTGCAGAGCGGCATCAAGCGGCGCTTCAGCACCTCGATCGCATCCATTGCAAGGAAAGTGCGTCCCGACGTCGAGGCCAGAACCGGATCGAGCACCATCGGCAACGGCAGTCGGCTTGCCAGGACCGAAGCGACCGCCACTATGGCATCCGCGTTGCCCAGCATGCCGATCTTGACCGCGGTGATTGGGTTGGCGGCGAACGCAGCCCGCATCTGCGCTGCGATCAGGTCGGCCGGCATCTGCTCGACCCGCTCGACCGCGCGGTGGGTCTGCACGGTCACGGCGGTGATTGCGAGGCAGGCGCGCAATCCGAAAGCGGCGACCGTCTCGATGTCTCGCGCGACACCGGCGCCGCCGCTGGAGTCGGAACCCGCGATAACCAGCACATGCCGGTCGGGCGTCACCGCCATGGCGCTGTCGCCGCCAGCCATTCGCGGGTGCGGGCCTCCGGATCGGCATTGCGGGTGATGTCGGTGACGACGGCAGCGCTGTCGGCGCCCTGTGCGAAGACACCCGCAATACGTTCGACGGTCAATCCGCCGATGGCGACGAGCGGCGTATCGCCTGCCCGGCGCTTCCATTCGGCGATGCGGTCGAGGCCTTGCGGTGCCCATTTCATGGCCTTCAGGATGGTCGGATAGACCGGCCCCAGCGCCACATAGTCAGGCTCTGCCGCCAGCGCCGTCTCCAGTTCGGAATGGTCATGCGTGCTCAAGCCCAGTTTCAATCCGGCCCGGCGGATCGTGCCGACATCGGCTTCGGCCAGATCTTCCTGGCCGAGATGGACGAAGTCGCAGCCCTCGTCGATGGCGAGGCGCCAGTAATCGTTGACGATGAGTTGGCAGCCATGGCGATCGCAGATTGCCCTGGCGGCGCGGATCTCGCCGCGCAACGTTTCGGCGGGTGTATCCTTGACGCGCAGCTGCACCAGCTTCACGCCAAGCGGCACCAGCCGCTCGATCCAGGCGGCGGAATCGACGATGAGGTAGAACGGGTCGAGTTTCATGAGAAGGCTGCCATGCCGATGATCGGGGTGGAGGGAACGGCCATGTCGCGCGGCTCGAGCGGACCAGCGCGGAAGGCTTCCCGCCCCGCCGCGATCGCCTTGCCGAAGGCGGCGGCCATCGCCACCGGGTCGCCTGCCTTGGCGACGGCGGTGTTGAGCAGCACAGCGTCGTAGCCGAGTTCCATCACCGCAGCCGCGTGTGACGGCCGGCCGATGCCGGCATCGACGATCAGCGGCACCTCCGGGAAGTGGCCGCGCAGCGAGCGCAGCGCATCGACGTTCTGCGGTCCACGTGCCGAGCCGATCGGCGCGCACCACGGCATCAACAACCTGCATCCGGCCTCCAGCAGTCGCTCGGCCACGACCAGGTCGTCGGTGGTGTAGGGAAACACCTCGAAGCCATACTCACTCAGGATGCGTGCGGCTTCGACCAGGCCGAACACGTCCGGCTGCAAGGTGTCGTGGTTGCCGATGACCTCCAGCTTGATCCAGTTGGTGGCAAAGACCTCGCGCGCCATCTGCGCCGTGGTGACGGCCTCCTTTACCGAATGGCAGCCGGCGGTGTTGGGCAGCACGCGCACGCCGAGCGACTGGATCAGCGACCAGAACTGCCCGCCCGTCTTGCCGCCAGCGCTTTCGCGCCGCAGCGACACCGTCACGATCTCGGTCTTCGAGGCTGCGACCGCATCGGCCATGATCGCCGGCGACGGATAAAGCGCGGTGCCAAGCAGCAGACGCGATGAGAATTTTTGTCCGTAGAGTTCGAGCATCAGGGGTGCTCCTCGATGGTGGGTGAAAGCATGCTTGAACCCCCTCCCAGCGTTGCCAAGGCCCCCTCTCCGTCTCGGGCTTTGCCCGAGCCACCTTTCCCCCGCCTTTGGCAGGGGCGAGGAACCGCAGTTCGAACGCCGGCGCTTATCCAGCTTGGGTTCCTCGCCCCCATGAAATGGGGGAGAGGTGGCGCGCCCAAAGGGCGTGACGGAGAGGGGGTTTTGGCGCCTAGCCTGATGTTCCCACACCGCAAACGGGTTAAACTCGTCTCGGCCAAAATCTCACCCTCCCTTCATCGGCGAGAGAATCTCGATGCGGTCGCCGTCGGCGATCCGGCAGGTCGCGCGCTCCCTGGCAGGCACCACTTCGCCGTTGAGCGCGGTCGCCAGCCAGCCGCCTTCGTAGTCGAGTTCGGCAAGCAGGCCCGCCAGCGTGCCGGCATCGACCTCGCGGCTTTCGCCGTTAACGGTGAGCCGCATGGGCAAGCTCCCTTTGCGAAGTGAAGATCAGCTCGGCGGCCTGCCTTGCCATCGCCGGCGCCAGCAGGAAACCGTGGCGATAGAGACCGTTGATCGAGACTCTGTTGGCTTCCCGGCTGACGCGCGGCAGGTTGTCGGCAAAGGCCGGCCGCACGCCGACACCAGCCTCGACGATCTCTGCCTCGCCGAAGGCCGGATGCAGCGCATAGGCGGCACCGAGCAGTTCCATCATCGAACGCGCGGTGACCGGCTCATTGGCATCGCTTTCGATCATCGTCGCGCCGACCATGAACAGATGATCGGCGCGCGGCACGACATAGACGGGAAAGCGTGGATGCAGCAGCCGGACAGGTCGCGCCAGTGAGACGTCCGGGGCATGCAGCAGCAGCATCTCGCCGCGAACACCACGAAGGCCCGAGACGCCTGCTGCGATGCCGGTGCAGTCAGCCTCGATATCGACGGTTTCCGGCACCCGCACCGCGCCATAACCGAATTCGAAGCGCACGCCCATGCCGACCAGCCTGTCCTTGAGGGCAACAAGGGCGCGGCGCGGATCGAGATGCGCTTCCTCAGCGAAGAACAGTCCGCGCCGGAACCGGCCGGCAAGATCGGGCTCCAGCGCGGCAACGGCCTGTTCGCCGATTGTCGCGAAGTCTGTCGTGCGCCGTGCGAAACGGTCGAGCTCGCCGGCATCCCGCGCCGGCGCCACCACCAGCGTACCGGTGCGCACGACATGGCCCGGCAGCACGGTGTCCCACCAGTCGAGCGCCAGGCGCCCCAGCGTGATGACCGCCTCTTCCGCGCTTTCGCGCTCGCACCACGGCGCCAGCATGCCGCCGGCAGCCCAGGAGGCGCTGCCGGCAAGGCGATGCCGCTTTTCGATGACGGTGACGTCGGCACCGCGCGACGCCAGCTCGAAAGCCAGCGTCAGCCCGGCGACACCGGCACCCTTGACCAGCGCTTTCATGGCTGGTCCGTCTCCGTTGCTTCGGCGACGGCAGCCACGTCGACGGTGTCGACGGAATCGAGCGGCAGATAGAGATCGCCGCCGACGCGGAACTTCTCCGCCATCGCGGCCATGCCTTCCTTCTGCGCCTCGGCGCGGATGTCGTGCGAGATGCGCATGGAGCAGAATTTCGGCCCGCACATGGAGCAGAAATGCGCCACCTTGTGCGCCTCCTTCGGCAAGGTCTCGTCGTGGAAGGCACGCGCGGTTTCCGGATCGAGCGAGAGGTTGAACTGGTCTTCCCAGCGGAACTCGAAGCGTGCACGGGAAAGCGCATCGTCCCTGACCTTGGCGGCGGGATGGCCCTTGGCAAGGTCGGCGGCGTGGGCGGCGATCTTGTAGGTGATGACGCCGACCTTCACGTCATTGCGGTCGGGCAGGCCGAGATGCTCCTTCGGCGTGACATAACAGAGCATGGCGGTGCCGAACCAGCCGATCATGGCGGCACCGATACCGCTGGTGATGTGGTCGTAACCCGGCGCGATGTCCGTGGTGAGCGGCCCGAGCGTGTAGAACGGCGCCTCGCCGCAGACAGCGAGCTGCTTGTCCATGTTCTCCTTGATCTTGTGCATCGGCACATGGCCGGGGCCTTCGATCATCACCTGGCAATCCTTGGCCCAGGCGATCTGCGTCAGCTCGCCAAGTGTCTCCAGCTCGGCGAACTGCGCGGCGTCGTTGGCATCGGCGATGGAGCCCGGCCGCAAGCCGTCGCCCAGCGAGAACGACACGTCATAGGCGCGACAGATGTCGCAGATTTCCTCGAAATGCTCGTACAGGAAGCTTTCCCTGTGATGGTACAGGCACCATTTGGCCATGATCGAGCCGCCGCGGCTGACGATGCCGGTGACGCGATCGACGGTGAGCGGGATGTAGGGTAGCCGCACGCCGGCATGGATGGTGAAATAGTCGACGCCCTGCTCCGCCTGTTCGATGAGGGTGTCGCGGAACACCTCCCAGGAGAGATCCTCGGCAACGCCGCCGACCTTTTCCAGCGCCTGGTATAGCGGCACGGTGCCGATCGGCACCGGCGAATTGCGCAGGATCCAGTCGCGGATGTTGTGGATGTTGCGGCCGGTGGAAAGGTCCATCACCGTGTCGGCGCCCCAGCGGGTCGCCCAGACCATCTTTTCCACCTCCTCGGCCATGGACGAGGTGACGGCCGAGTTGCCGATATTGGCGTTGATCTTGACCAGGAAATTGCGGCCGATGATCATCGGCTCGGCTTCCGGATGGTTGATGTTGGCCGGGATGATGGCACGGCCACGCGCCACCTCGTCGCGCACGAATTCCGGCGTGACATAGTCGGGGACCGCCGCGCCGAAGCTCTCGCCATCGCGCTGCAGCTTGGTGTGCACCGCCTGGCGGCCGAGATTTTCGCGAATGGCGATGAATTCCATTTCCGGGGTGATGATGCCGGCGCGGGCATAAGCGATCTGGGTGACGGCACGTCCGCCCGTGGCGCGGAACGGCTGATTGCGCACCGGGAATTCCGGCGTCAGCCGCTCGCCGGAGACGAAGCCATTGTCCTCCGGCTTGACCAGCCGGCCCTCGTAACGCTCGACATCGCCGCGCGCGACCACCCATTCTTGCCGCAAGCGCGGCAGGCCACGCTCGATGTTGGTCTGTACGCCAATGTCGGTGTACGGCCCGGACGAATCATAGACCGTGACCGGCGGCTCGCCGGCGGTCGGATGCACGGCAATCTCACGCATCGGCACGCGCAGGCCGGGATGGATGACGCCCGGTTTGTAGACCTTGCGCGATGCAGGCAATTCGCCAACGGTGACGGTCGGGGTGTGGATATTCATGAGCGAGCCTCCTCGAGTGACGGAGACCCAGTCCACGCAGTGAGGAGGAAGCGACGCTTCGCTGAAGGGAATACGGGCATCTGCCCGATAACCAAAGCCGGAAATGCCGGCCCGCGAAGCGTTCCCACCGTCCCTACGCCAGTATGAACTGGATCAGGTTCAACGGGTCACTGCGCGTTACAGCAGTATCTCAGCCCCTTGTCGGGACCCCCCTGGTGAGCCTCAAGGGTGAACCTCAAGCAGGCTTTTTGTCAACAGGGTTTTGGTGCCTCCTTCGAGGCTCGCTTCGCTCACACCTCAGGATGAGGGACGCGGGCGCCGGGACGCTTGCATTCCTCGGCGTTTCAAGATGAAGAGCTGCGCATGGCGTCCCTCATCCTGAGGAGCGAGCCCGCAAAACGCTGGAATGATGGCAATAAATCCGGCGGGCGAGCCTCGAAGGACGCACCCGCAAGGGATCACTTCTGCTTGTCTGAAAATCGATATCAGTGCGAGGCGGAGACCACGCCGTAGCCGTCGACGGCGAGATGGTTGTTGGCTGCATCGGCCGAGTAGATGCCGAGGCCGCAGATCACGATTGCGGACAGCATGAAGAAGGACAGAAGCGCTGCTTTCACGGAAGTCATCTCAAGTTGAGCCTTCTGTATTGTCCTGCAAAGGACCGGTTACGAATGTGTTGAAACTCACACTCGGCGGAGCGGTTTCAGCACATTTGCGTGTCTGGACGATGCTTGTTTCAGCTTGTGTGACGCTTGTGCCACAGTGGGACACCGACGCCTGCAAGCCAGCCGCCGCCTTCTAGGAAATCGACCGGACACAGGCCAAGCGCGAAATGCGCCATCCACAGCGGAATCCAGCCGGCGTGCCAAATTTGCCACGCGGACGTTGCGGAAGGTTCAGTCGAGCACGCTGCCGATCACCGTCGCCGAACGCGCCTCGCATGGCTGCCGTCCCTCCTGAAACCGGCCCAGGCCCCTTCCCGATGCAAATCGCAACTGTTTCGGAGGCTGACTATGTGTTTTTGAAACGGTTCCATCTGTTGATCAACTAAAAGTAAACACGGGTTGAAAATGATTTACAAGACGAATCGTTGATAAAAAACAAAAGGATGCAAACTAGAAACTAATTGAAATAATTCCGTTTGAAATCAATTACTGAATTCAGAACACGAATTTGTGATTACTCGTTGCCTCTTGGCTACACATCAACTTAAGTGGCGACACTTAATATCATTCAATGACATTTGAGCTTAGAAATATTCAGGGTGCGAGATTGATCGTACGTACTCGGAACCCAGTATCGATAGGGGATTACAGTGAACATCAGAACGCTTCTCTTAGGTTCGACTGCGGCCTTGATTGCCGTTTCCGGCGCGCGCGCCGCCGACGCGGTCGTCGTCGCCGAACCGGAACCCGCTGAATACGTCAAGATCTGCGACGTCTACGGCGCCGGCTATTTCTACATCCCGGGCACCGAGACCTGCCTGCGTATCGGCGGCTACATCCGCTACGACGCCAGCCTGGGCGATCGTGGCACCTTCGACGGCGCCAGGACGACCGACCGCCTCAACGGCAAGGAACAGGACACCTGGGGCAAGAACACCCGCTTCGCGCTGAAGACCTGGACCGGCCAGGAGACCGAACTCGGCACCCTGAAGACCTACACCGAGACCCGTTTCCAGTTCGGCAACAGCAATGACAATGCCGATGCCCGCAACAAGAACGTCTCCCTGAACTTCGCCTGGATCCAGCTTGGCGGCCTGCGTGTCGGCAAGGACGAGTCGGCCTATGACACCTTCATCGGCTATGCCGGCAACGTCATCCAGGACACGATCGTTCCTTATGGCGAATTCGACACCAACCTGATCAGCTACACCTTCGACGCCGGCAACGGCTTCTCGGCGATCGTCTCGCTGGAACAGGGCTCGGGCAGCTACGACACCTTCGTCAAGGACGGGGCTGGCAACTGGGTTCCGGGCATCGTCGACAACACCATCGACAGCTATGCTCCGAACGTCGTGGTCGGTGCCAAGTATACTCAGGGCTGGGGCGGCATCACCGGCGTCATCGCCTACAATCCGAGCTGGGAAGAATGGGCCGGCAAGGTGCGTCTCGATGTGAATGCCACCGATCAGATCGCCCTGTGGGTGATGGGCGGCTACGGCACGGACGACAATGCCGCCCGGACCTTCTACAAGCCGTGGGGCGGCAACTGGGCTGTCTGGGGTGGCGGCAGCTACAAGTTCAACGAGAAGACCACGTTCAACCTGCAGGCTTCGTATGACGAGCAGGAGAACCTGGGCATCGCCGCCAACGTCGCTTACCAGGTGGTTCAGGGCTTCACCGTCACGGCCGAAGTCGACTACCTCAACGAAGGCAAGCGCGGCGACTCCGACTGGCTCGGCGATTGGACCACGACCGACAAGAAGAGCAGCGTCGGCGGCATCCTCCGCTTCCAGCGCGATTTCTAGACTTGCGTGAAACGTCATGGAGCATCGAAGGCGATCCTGTTTTTGCCGGAAATGCTCCAGGACGTCCTTGCTTTAGCGGGTGCCGGTTTGACCTCCAGTCATTCGCTCTTTTTATCGAGGTGAACAACCAACCGGATCGGCCCGAGCTGGGCCGGTCCCTTTGAAAGCTCGCGGCCTTTCCGACTTGTACGCAGGCCGATCGAACCACAGGTTGGGACATCCTGATGCCGTCGTCCCACGGGCAGTCATAGCTCGACCTTTCGGCGCAGACGATATCATCGATGATCCAGTTGAACCGCGGCCGCCTCCCCTGTCGGCCGCGGTTCTGCTTTGGCTGTAAGGCACGACGAGGAATGTTGCGGGCGGATGTGGCTGTAACATTTCCGTGTTACGGGAACTCCCTTTCCCCGCCTGCATTTTTCGATTGCCGGATCGGGAACTCCGGCGAGGTCAACACCCAACAATGGAAACGGATGATCGATCAGTGAAGCATGCTGTGGGAGGACCTCGTCCGGTCCCATTCATGGCGGAACGATCCCTTTCCAGCTCTTCCCGGAGACGATCGGGGTGCTGCGACTTCAACGGGTGATATGCGGAAAAGTCGACAATGGAAGAACAGGAAAGCCCGATTGCAATTTTCGAGGACATGGGAGAGATCGTCAGACGCCTGCAGGACATCTACGAAATCGCCCTGCAAGGTACGGGCCTCTCGCTGGAAGAAGGTGCGACCCTCTACCGGATCGCGCATGGCGGCGCCAACAGCCAGAAGATGCTGGCCGACAAATTGCGGATCGAAACGCCAACCTTTGCGCGCCTGGCGAGACGGCTTGAGATCCGAGGGCTGATCCGGCGTTTCGAGGATGACAGCGACCGTCGCGTCAAGCAGCTTTTCGTCACCACCGAAGGCATGGCGATGGTGTCGAAGTTCACCGAGAAGCTCGCTGCCGATACCGCGCAATTGCTGTCCAGTTTCGGCCGTGCCGAGCTGGAGGCGACCAAATCGGTTGTCAGGGACATCTCGACCAGCATCGGGACCCTTGCCCGGACCAGGGGAAGATAATCTCCAGACCACCCACGTTGTCCCGGTTGCCAGCCAGGCATCCTGAGAGGGCAACGCTTTGTGCCTCGATCGGCGGAGTGCCCAATCGACAGGTACGCCCAATCGACAGGTACGAATGTACAGGGCGGCCCAGTTCCACTACCTTCGCCGTCGACACCGCCAGACCGGCAACGATCTCCATCGCTTAAGGGGCACATGGCTCTCGATCACCACAACACGATTCCGCTCTGGACCTGGGCCGCACCGGCGGCAGCACTTGTGCTGGTTGCGCTGAAATATCTCGGGCTGGTTTCGGATGATGCAACGCCGGTCATCATCCTTGCCTCGATCGCCCTCGGCGCCTCGATCTTTGCGTCGGTGCACCACGCCGAGATCCTTGCGCTCAGGGTTGGCGAGCCGCTGGGATCGATCATTCTCGCCGTTTGCGTGACGATCCTCGAAGTCGGCCTGATCGTTTCCATCATGCTCGCCGGCTCGGAAGGCAGCGACTCGGTAGCCCGCGACACGGTGTTTTCCGCGCTGATGATCGTGCTGAACTGCGTGATCGGGCTATGCCTGGTGTTTGGCGGCCGACGGCATCACGAACAGACGTTCCAGCTCAACGCGGCCTCCGCCTCGCTTGCCGTGCTCGGAACGCTGGCGATCAGCGTTCTGGTGCTGCCGAACTTCGTCTCGGCCGGCGGGCCGCAGCAGTTCTCCCCCGTCCAGTTGCTGGTCGTCAGCCTGGTGCTGCTGGCGCTCTATGCGGTGTTCGTCTTCATCCAGACGATCAAGCACCGCGACTATTTCATGGACGTGCCGGTTGGCGGGCAGGACCCGGAAGAGGCTCCGCTCGAACCGCCGACAGCAAGCGTGACGCTGGTGAGCGCGGTGATGCTGCCGGTCTCCCTGCTCGTCGTCATCCTGCTGGCAAAGGTGCTGTCGCACCCGCTGGAGAACCTTGTCGCGGCAGCCGGCCTGCCCCAGGCCGTCGTCGGCGTCATCATCGCAACGCTGGTGCTTTTGCCCGAAGGCATCGCCTCGGTGCGCGCCGCTCTTCTCAACCGGCTGCAAAACAGCGTGAACCTGGTGCTCGGCTCGGCCCTTGCCAGCATCGGCATGACCATCCCGGTCGTGGCGGCGGTCGCCGTGCTGACGGACCGCAAGCTGATGCTGGGCCTCAGCCCGGCAAACACCGTGCTGCTGCTGCTGACACTGTTCGTCGGCACCATCACGCTCGGCACCGGACGCACCACCGTGCTGCAAGGCGCGGTGCATCTCGGCATCTTCGTGATCTTCCTGCTGATAACGGCGGTGCCCTAGCGGGAACCGCGAACGCTTCGTTCCGAGCACAGCAGTGCGGCTCGCCCTCAATCTGCTTTCGATCCAAAGCCGCGGGAGGTTGAGTTGCGATCCGAGTGCCGGATCTATCGATACAACCCTGGATGCCTGGCCTTTTCAGTTCTGCAATCCCCCGACCGCTGGACGGCGATCGCAAAAGCCCTCTCGTAGACACGGATGGCTCTCTGGAACTTAGGCCTATCCGGCGTCAGATTCTTATCCATCCCGTTGTACAGGATGACGGGAAGAGTAAGGATGGCTTTTCCACCGTCGGTGGGCTTAAACCGGCATTTATCGAATACGGCGACCATATCCCCGGCGATTTTCGCGGCATTGCTTATATAGGCGTCGCTCTTCCCAGCTAACCAATTGATATTGTTTCGCTCCCCTTGTCCGGCCGAAGCAGATGACACAGCGAAGCAAATCCCTGCACAGAATGCAGCGCCAGCGAGCCCGAATTTCATTAGTCCCCCCAAGAACTCGTCTCCGGAAATCACGTTCCCGCATCGGCGAGCAGTTGTCAAAGTTTCGGGCTCGCTTGATCCTGGCGCCAGATTTCGCATACCCGGCGGATCGCAGCCTGAGTGGCATTCTGGTTGACGAGGTATTCCGTGACGAAGCGCTGCTGCTTGTCAGTCAGCGTCACGCGGGATTACCTTTGACGTTTCAACCTTGGAAGGCCCCTTCCCAAGTGACAGCCCAGTTACTCCCCGCGATGAACAACACCAAATGGGACGAGCTTAGGCTCGAGATGTACTCGCTTACGCCGCCTCCTGCATGGAGCACTCTGTCAACCAAGGGCTATCAATCCCCGACTGATCGCGAATGGTTCTATCATTTCAAAGCGGGCCGCTACGACGATATCTTGCACGTAGACATTCACGTCGAAACTTCAGAGCAACGGCATCTTGTCCGTTCAGCTCTGCGACGCATCCATGTTCCAGGCGAGGAAAACTCGTCCGGGTTTCGGATCTTTGGCTATTTGCACGCCGGACAGTTCGCGGACTTCATCTAATTCTTGCACGGTGGGATGAGAAATGCAGCCTACACCTTCCCTTGGTTCGTCGGTTGCCCTTTGCCAGCGCCTGGGCGAAGCCTGAGGTGGGTCTGAAGCGCGGCGGATATGTTTGTCCCGACGCCACACGACCACCACGCACCGGCCAGGAGGTCGCATGTACGTATTCATCCTTTTGCTAATGTTGGCCTGCGTTCTCGCAGCAATTGGCTTGGTGAACCTTTGGCGTGCTGCAAGGACCAAGAATGCGGAGGCTATACAGAAGGCAACGTACTGGTTCCTCGGAGCAGTGGCGGCCGTTGTTGCGGGTCTGGGTCTTCTTTTCGCAGCATAGCCTCATGATGGGCATTGGGGAGAATGGGCATGTTGAATTCGACTTGCGACTACATTGGTTGGGGGTTGGTTTCGCGATTGGTATTTGGAGCAGTTGGAGTTTTTGCTCTCGTGCTATCGTCAGCGTGCACGACTGCCCCGCCACCGGAATTCGCTGCTGGTGATGGTCAGACCTTTTACGTCTCCAATGAAAAGATGAAGCGCCTGGCGTTTATCGGCGCAGTCCCGCAGGCCATTAGTTGCCGGCAACTTTCCGTCGGGCCGAAAGGCCATCCCGAACAAACTGCCGAGGTCACTCGGAAGTGGGTGAAGTCCAACAAACCATCGCCCAAATGGATGACGACGTCGGGGACTAAGGCCACATTCGACGCCTACGATAAACAAGCCAAGGCAAAAGGCATGCGTTTGGTGTCTTCTGATCGTTATTTTGATACCAATTTGAAGCAGCCGTATTACTGCGGCGTCTGGCATGGGAAGTGACGACGCTAGGCCTTCCTTGCCCGCGCTGGCACTGGGCTCTTGGGGTGAAGGTGCGCTGGCGGACAATTCGAATTGCTGCACGATCATTTTCGTGAAGCCACGAAGATGATGCGAGGGCCGGCCTTTCACCGGCTGCCAGTTAGCCCCTCAGCCTCATTTCGTTGCCGTCATGAACGGCTGACTGGTTGGTTGGATATGCCCTCAATCCCGGGTCCGGTGTGCTGCGTACTCTTTCATGGCCTCCGGAGCGATCAACGTCAGCTTTTCGTCATCGCCTTCCTTGCCAAGGTCGAACTTTACCGTGCGCTGGCCCTTCTGCTTGAGGATCAATCTAGGAAACGAGCCGTACCTACTCTGTTCCAGGCGGTAGATTGCGGACATCTCTCGCTTGTCGAAGGTGGCTAGGAAGGGCCTTGCTCTCGCACAGCCTCGAACTTCGATTGTGTCGCCGCTGGCCTTCAGGGATGTACTAGTTTGATGAAATGCACCAATCACACAAAAAACCAGAACGACCACCCCAGCAGTTCCAGCGAAAGCATAAATGCCCCCTTCTGATGCTACGGCATCTGAATCCGTGCGTTTTGACCTGCCAGAGCAACGAACCAACCAGTAGATGAAGGCGATCCAGGCCGGAAGCGTCACCAACGCGATGGCCATGCCAGAAATACTCCTGGCTATGCAGCCATCTGCATTGAAGACTATCTCGACTGCCTCGCCCAATTACCCCTCAGCATTAAACCGGCCCATTCGCAACCTGGCGGAGAGTTGTTAAGATACGGCTACCCTCGGCTGGCTGCTGGCCATGGCCCGAAGCCGTGGCCTCATAAGTCGGGGCGCAGCAGCTTCCCTAAATTCTTGCAGCAATAAATGAGACCGTTAATTATCGTTCGAAGTCTCGGTTGCCTTTCAACGATAGGCTGAATACTTCAATCCCATGAAAAGGTTTTGGCCCCTCTTCTTGGCTGCAAGCTCGGGATGTCTCATCGTCTCTGTGAGCGGGTTTGTCGCAGCAGATAGCATTGCGGCTTTCAGAGCAGATCTCATCGCCCCCTTCAGAAAATCTCAATGTACTAAGATGCTGCAAGCATATGCCGACAGTGGGGGCGCACCGGCACCTGGCACTGACGAGTATGCCAAATTTTCGGATTGCTATCGTATCGTTTGCGGTGTCGATTTCGAACGGCGAAACGAAAAATAAAACGGTTGGTCTTTCCGGGTGAGGCCGACTGCTTCTGGCACTTCCATGTAGGGCGCGGCATCCTTGGCGGCAACTGCTACAATCTTCGCACCGCGCATCGCTACGGTAGGCACAAGTAGGTCGACCAGGTCCCTGGGAGAGCGGCAATGCAGATCGACAAGCTGACCGATCAGAATGCCGCAAAGTTTCTCAAATGGACCGCGATGGGGCTGTGGGCTGTATCCCTGTTCCGGCCGGTGTTTTCATACGCAAATCCGCCAGGGCCCCAAGACTTCTTTCCCGGTTACGCGATGCTCGCCATTGGCTGGATGGGAGTAGCGGCACTCCAATTGGCATGGATAGGAAATGTGTTCCTGCCGATTACACTGTTCACTCGGAAGTGGGCGTCTTGGTTCACACTCTTCGCCCTCATCTCGGCTTACAACTGGCATGAATGGTATGACGACGCAGGAACCTTCCCGATCACCGCCTATGGGTCCGGCTACTATCTATGGCTGGTGGCCATGCTTCTTGCATCGATCCCCCTGCTCTTCCCGCTCGCTACCAAGCGACGGATGGCGATCGAAGATCACCCGCGATACGAGGAATGGCGTAAGGCACTCGACAACGCTCGCGCCGCTAAAGATCGTCTAGCTGCACTAGACAGCCTTCCGATCGACAACCCAGGTCGCGTTACCGCATTTGACGAGTGTCAAGAGGCTCAGACGAGGTCCGAAGAAATAGCGGCAGCGCTATTCCCAAAATGACCGGAGACTGCGAAGGCCGGCCTTCCACCGGCTGTCAGGTCGACGCCTGAGCCTCGCATCCGATTGTGTTATGCGCTATCACTGCGCCACGACATCCTTCTTCTTGTCGAGCGACTTTGTGGCCGGAGCGGCAGGCTCGAGAGCTATGTCGCCCTTGATCTCAGGCTTCTTGGCGCGCGGCTTTTCCACCCCAAGGACACCCTTCTCCGATGAACAGCACGGCGTGATCTTCCACGTCGAGCCGTTTGCGTAGGTGCCGTGGCACTCGTCTATTTTCTTGTATCCCGACGGACAGTTGCCGTTCGCGTCGGTGCTCTGGACGTTCTTCGCAATCGCAGCCGATACCAGGCACACGGATGTCGCGGCGACGATCGCCGCCATAAACTTACGGTTCATGATTTCCTCCCCCAGTGGGTTGTGACGTTACGGCCGTCACATTGCTGGGGTCAGCCTGAAGGCAGGCTGAACGGATCATTCATCTCTGCGAGGCGGTAGAGTGCATGATCTGACCAACATTTCGGAACGTATCCCGCTCAAGGTCATTCCTGATCTGGGCTTGGGAGATACGATGTTGGAAACACCGCCGAACAGCGTTTCAGTCGTGAAGAAGGGCGTGCACTACTACGTCATCGTGCATGAAGGCGGAAGACGAACCGACTATGGCCCTTTCATGGAACACACCGCCAGCGCCTGCGCCAGCAGGGAGAAAGAACGTCTCGGCCTAGCCTGCTGAGAACGAAGCCGCCTGCTTCTGGCGCATCGCCCACCCTGTTGCGCAAAACGCTCACCAGTGTCTTTCATGTCGCCATGAGCGAGGAAGCAAGGACACAACTGCAAAAGCTCGAATCTCGCATTGTCGAGCTCAAGGCAAAGCATGCTCCAAAGCCCGAGCCGACAGGCTTGAACTTTCGGGACGAGCCGCTCACTCACGCCTTCGATGAATGGAACGAATATGTTCGGCAACAGGACATCTATTGGGACCGCCCATCTTCTAACCAAAGAGCACTCGCCGCTCTGGTTGTTATCGTATTCCTTATCCTGATCGATTGGCTGATCCCTGCACGATAGGCGCGGCAGCCTATATATCTAAGCCATCTGTTTCTCGCGCTTCCTGGCGAACCGAGCCTCTACGGCGCCCTTTCCTGGGCATCCAAACCAACAACCTGCAACAAAGCTTGGCCTCACCCTAGTCGACACCGTCCACTGAGGGCCGGCTGCCTACCAGGTCTTCGTCAGTCCCCGGATTTCACCCTTGCATGAAAAGCCCGGTGCAGTTTCCGAACTTCCTCCGCGAGTGCGGGCACTGGGCCATCAACCGCAATGCCTTCGACAACGCTTTCGATAGGTAAGGCTCGGACCCGGGAAGGTGTAACGCCAAACTCGGCTAGCCAGGTGCCTAATTGTTGGGACGAACTGGCGTAGACAATGCGACCAAGACCGACCCAGCCGTGAGCGGCGGAACACATAGGGCAATGTTCGCCCGACGTATACACAGTCGCCGCGGCCCGCTCGTCAGGTGCCATGTTGCTGGCGGCCCAACGCGCGATAGCAAATTCGGGGTGCTGGGTATGATCGCCGCCCGCAACATGATTATGGTCTTCGAATAGCACTTCGCCGCCACTGGAGACCAGGACCGAGCCAAATGGTTCGTCGCCGACGTCCAGGGCAGCTTTAGCCAGATCCACGCAACGACGCAGGTGCTTCAAGTCAGTTTCGTTCATCGACTGATCCAATTCGAAGTAGGACCCGGAGCATTTTGTAGCCAAGTGGAATCACTTTGGCGTCACAAAAATACGGCACGTGTACCATCAGCGTGGAACCGTCGTCTTATTGGCTTGCGTGATCACCACCGGCACGGTGATATTCGCACGGCTGGGCGCGCAGTCTGATCATGCAAAAATTTGGGTTTGGCGATCCTCGGTTTGATTGTCTTAGTCGCTGCGACGGACGGGGTCTTGCTTTCATCCACCGCCTTGCCGCTTGCCGGTGCCCGGGCGAATGTGATGGCGGCATTGGAGAGAATGAATGTCGCGTGCAACGGCTGAATTTCGTTGCGACTTCGATCTGGAGTCGATTGAGGTGCGGATCGAAAGCCGTTCATTCCACGGACGTGGCACCGTTACCCTCTATGAAGACAATGTGCGTCGACTTCAGGCGTTCATCTCGTCCTTGGATGCCTACCCTTTGCCGCGCACAACAGTGGAAATCTCCGAGCCGGGCAACATCCTCATATTGGCCAGTCCATACGACCACGTTGGCCATCTCTCAATATCGGTGCAAGTGAAGGATGGGCCTTGCATGGCGCAAGTTGCTATTCGCGTTGATTATCCTGGACTTGCGCTCTTCGGCCAGCATCTGACAAAAATGTTGGACGGCAAGCTCGATGCGTTCGATCTGGTGCAAACCACAACATGAAGAGGGGAGACAGGGCGGCACGTGGAAACGACGATCGAAATAGCGGAACTCCGCTCTCTATCCGACCGGCTATTTGAGCTTTTAGAGCGCCGTGGCGTCAATCAGATTGCGGTCGGAACCGACCATTTCTGGCAGGTGTTTTTCGAAGACGCCTTTGATCTCAACACCACACCGACGCCAGTCGTGGGCAGCATCAGCGATTGTCTTTCCGACCTCCGAGAGGAAATGGCAAATCCCCAGGATTTGATCGAATGGCACGCCCTTCACCACCTGAGTGGCGTGCTTTCGGCGCTGGCGAAAGCCTCACTCGATCGATAATTCGGAAGTTGCGTCGGACGGGGGTCGAACCCGCAAGGATTTCTCCATCACGATGTTGCGTGGCGTTACCATTCTGCAACCGACGCCGTGGGACGATGGCACATCCACACCAGCAAGAGCAAGTTCAGCCAAGAAATCAGTGCGAGGCAGCTATGAATACTGACAATGTGAGTTTGATAGACGAGCAGGTCAGGCTAAATAAGATGCTCACACGGGGCGTCGTGTATTCGATCGTCTGGCTCGCAGGTTTGGGCTCCTGTTATGCGCTCTACCAAGGAATTCTGGCGCGCCGGATGATCAACGAGAATCCCATGCTCCAAGGAAACGGTCGCGCCTGGTGGTGCATCATAGTTGGAGGGCTTGGGGTCGCGGCCCTACTTACGGTCGTTGTCATCGGTATTTTCAATGCCGTGACATCAGCCTAGCCGGCGCCGGGCACCATTCTCCCCCGTCGGCGAGCCGCCCTACCGGCGCATCTCTCTCAACTGCTTAACACGTTGCTTGTCAGACGGCCCTGCCTTTGGTTACCTTAGGTAAGGCTTGGGGGAAAACCAATGACTTTTGAAAACACGATCCTCAACACAAAAAACGTTATCCGGATCATGAGCGCAACGCTGCTGCTCCCGGCGATCCTGGATGTCGTCTCCGGTTATCTGGGATTTCGCATTCCCTGGTACGCCACGGCGACCCTGCTCGTCCTTTTCATGTATGCCTGCGAGGCCGACGCCAATGCCCAGCGCTGGGAAGGCCTCTACGCCGAACTCGAAAGGCGCGAGAAGGAAAGACAGTTGACCTAGCAGGCAACGCCTTATCAGCTGAGACTGTTCCGGCTAACCATCGCCACGGAAAGCGGGTGTTCGCCGGCTGCCCATCAGCTCGCCTATGGGAATTTTGCCCTTAGATCGTCGCCACCCAGGCCTTTGCAATCGCCAAGCCTGACTGGTCGGCCAGCACGGCATTGCGAGCGGCCTCGGCAGGAAGGCGCTGCGGCCAGTCCGGCCAGCGCGCGGTCACCGTTTCGGCGAACTCCGTAGTCCAGTAATCGACCACCGAGCGGTCGGCTTCGAAATGGAACTGGAAGGCATAAACGGCGCGACCCAGGCGGAAGGCCTGGTTTTCGGCCACCACGCTCGAGGCCAGCCGCACCGCGCCGGGCGGCAAGGTGAAGGTGTCGTCGTGCCACTGGAAGATCGGGAAAGCCACCGGCATGGCGCCGAGCACCGCATCGCTCTTCGCCTCCTCGGTCAGGGTCACGCCATGCCAGCCGAATTCGGAGGCGCCGCCGACCTGGTTGATGCCGCCGAAGGCGCGCGCCAGCAACTGGCTGCCGAGGCAGATGCCGAGCACCGAACGATCCTTGTGCGCGAAGTCGCGGATCAGGTCGAGCAATTCCGGGAAATAAGGATGGCTGTCGTCGGCGAGCGCATTCTGGCCGCCGCCGAACATCACCAGCGCATCGTGCCCGCTGGCATCCTTCGGCAAGGTGTCGCCGAGATAGGCCCTGCGAACGTCGAGTTCGGCGCCGGCCTCGGCCAGTGCCGCCCCGACATTGCCGAGGTCGGTACCCTGATAATTCTCGACGACAAGAACCCGCATGACCATCCTGACATGAATTAGACTGGTGATTGCGTATCATGCCGGCGAAGCAGCGGCCAAGCGCCGGTGCCGGACAGCAACGGGAAAAGCCTATGCCACTGCAGAACCGGGTCGACCCCTTCGGCGCCATCCACGCCGTGCCGGAGCGCGGGCTGTTCACCGGCAACCGCGGTATCATCCACGATCCGGAAACCAAAACCCTGCTGAAGAAACGCTGGGCGCTGCCGGCCTGGATCATCTGCGTCTGCGACTACCAGGGCCGCCGCCGCGAGCCGATGGGACGCAACCGGCAAGTTGATGGAACAGGGGGTGGCAAGGCCGGCTGGACCGAGCTGTTCTTTCTCGACGAGCCGACCGCGCTCGCCGCCGGGCACCGGCCCTGCTTCTTCTGCCAGCGGGCACGGGCGGCCGAATTCCTCGGCTGTTTCGGCAAGGCCTTCGGCATCGCGGAGCCCCGCGCGCCGCAGCTGGATGCACGGCTGCACAAGGAACGTTTCGCGTCCGCCCGCAAACCCTTGCCGCCGATCCGGCCGCAAGAGATCGCGGCCCTGCCGGACGGCGCCATGATCGCCGTCGATGATGCAGCTTTTGCCATACGCGGCGGCGCTTTGTTGCGCTGGAGCTTTGCCGGCTACGACAGGCCGGCCAGCATGAGCGCGGCAACCAGGGGCGGCGCGTCAGTCGCGCTGATCACCCCTCCAACAGCGGTTGCCGCGCTCACCGCCGGCTTCACGCCGGTCTGGCATGCGAGCGCAGGAAACGGATGAGACCTGCGCAAACTGCTCCCCGCCTGGCTCGCTGCATGACGGGGTACGCACTTCAGGGAGCCGACAGGGCGGGTTGCCACGCTGGCGCGATGCCCCCATCGCGCCTTGGCGCAGCGCCCGCCCTGCCGGCCTCTCGAACCGACGCGGTCCGCATCGGGGGGAGGAATACAAATCAGCTGTTCCTGCCGACGAGGCGCCAGACCAGCGGTAGTGCAGCCGACGCCAAGGCGAGCTTCAGCAGATCGCCGAGCAGGAACGGGGTCAGCCCCCATGCCAGCACCGGCTTGTCCCAGCCGACGACCGCACCGAGCCAGAGCAGGCCAGGCAGATAGATCAGGACATTGCCGGCCAGCATCGCCAGCGCGGTCAGCGCGACGTTGCGGTCCCAACCGCGTTCGGCCAGCCAGCCGCACAGAGCGGCGGCAGGCAGATAGCCCAGCAGATAGCCGCTGGTCGGCCCCATCATGTAGGCAAGGCCGATGCCTTTCTCCGGCGTGCCGGCAAAGACCGGCAAACCCGCCGCGCCTTCGGCGAGATAGAGCAGGACGGTGGCGAGGCCCAGCCGCCAGCCGAGCGTGGCGCCGATGGCCAGCACCGCGAAGGTCTGCATGGTCAGCGGCACGGGATAGAATGGAAGCTGGACCTTTGCCGACGCCCAAAGCAGGAGCGAACCGGCAAAGACGACGGCAGCCTTTTGCAACAGCGACGTCTCGCCGGCGAAACGCTGCAGCAATGTGGAGATACCAGCCTGGGAGGCCATGGAACCTGTCCTTTCTCGCTTTTGAGTTCTCGGTAAGGCCTCGCGCCCCAGGCGGGGCGCGAGGCCTGGATGTCATGCGGCGGTGAGGAACCACTCGCGCTTGGCGCTGTTCAGCCCGAATGCGTAGATGCAGAAACCGACGACCGCGGTGGCCGGTGCCGACAGTTCGGTATAGGCGCCGCCCCACAGGTGCAGGGCGATGCCGACGGCCGCCGCCGCGAACCAGGCGATGATGCCGAGCGGATTGAAAGCCGGCACGTGGCTCGAACGGTATTCGATCGTGCTGCCGACCAGTTGCTCATAGCGGCTGGAGAAGATGTGGGCCATGGCGACCGCCACCCAGGCGACGACGAAGATGCCCTGATAGGCGAGCGCCTGCAGCAGATAGCTGAACACGTCGATCAGCATCAGCAGATAGACGATGGCGCCGACCACGATGGCCCAGCCAATGCGGCCGAAGGGCGGCTTGCCGAACAGCTGCACAAGCGCCTCGAGGTTGACTGCGGCGAGGTAGTAGTTCGCGGTGTTGATGCGGGTCTGCGTCACCCAGACGAAGAGCAGGCCGCCGATGCCCATGATCTTCAGGAGCGCCAGCAGCACCGAGACTTCAGTGACCGCGCCGAGGTCCGGCACCGTGCCGACCATGAACATGCCGAACAGGCCGCTGACCAGGAACACCATGACATAGAACGGCATGCCGAAGTTGAAATAGGCGTGGTAGCCGGCGTCTTCCTGGCGGCCGAAACGAGCGTAGTCGAAGGTGAACATCATCAGCACCCACACGCCCATGTAATAGACAAAGCAAGACAGCCAGCCCCATGCCGGCTCGCCGCCCGCCGGCCCGAGATTGAGCCATTTGTCGCTGTAGCCATACTGGCTGATCGCCAGCACCACCGCGAGGACAAGGCCCAGTATGTAGAACGGCAGCAGCACGCCGTTGAACTTGTCGAGCCAGGTCTGGATGCTGCCGAAGATCAACGGCACCGAGTAGAGCACGACGATCAGGGCAGCGATCGGATAGGAGATCGACGGGAAGATGTTGTTGATGCCGACCGCGATCACCGACCCCTCGAAGACGGCGTAGTAGATGGCGGTGGCGCAGAAGATCAGTGTCGCCAGGCCTGCCCCGACATTGCCGAACAGAACGCGCGAGAACAGGGCAACGGACAGCCCGGTCTTGATGGCGAACCTGCTCAGCACCGCGTTGATGAGCCCATAGGCGACCACCGACAGCACCATGCCGATGATCGCGTTCCAGGTGCCGAAGCCAAGCGCCAGCGCGGCGCCGACCACGATGTAGAAGACGGCGCTGCAGACGGCCCACCATGCCATGGTCAACGCCATCTTCGGCATGCGGGCATTGGGTGGTACGGCAATGTTCGAATAGTCCAGTGTGTCGGCTTCATCAGCCGCTAGCTTTCCAGCCATGGTATTTCCCCTTCTCTTTTTTGGTTATGACTGACGGATTGGCCGGCTCCCTCGGCCTTGTTTCGACGCAATTCCGGACGGAAAACCGCGCGCACTTTTCCTGCAGATGCTTCAGGCCAGCGCCTCCCTCATCCGATCGAGCAGCGCTGCCCTCTCGGCACGCGCGCGCAACGCCTCGGCCATGTCGACCTTGATGAAGGTCGTGGGCGTGTTCGGCTGCATCTGGCCGATCAGGTCCATGTCGGCGGAAATCACCGTGCCCAGCATGAAGTAACCGCCGCCGGACACCGCATCGCGATGCAGGATGATCGGCTCGCTGCCGCTCGGCACCTGGATGGAGCCGTACGGGTAGCAACTGTCGACGATGTTGGAAGGATCGGAGCCCGCGCCGAAGGGCGGTTCGCGATCGACGAACCGCAAGGGCCGGCCGCCCTTGAAACGATAGCCCATGCGGTCGGCTTCGGACGCGACCTTCCATTGATCGTCGAAGAAACCGGCGGCGGATTCTTCCTGCAGCCGGTGCGCATAGAGCCCCGGCAGCACGCGCAGCTCGGCCGGCGACGCGGATGGCCGCCGCAGGCCGTCCGGCAAGGTCCTGCCTTCCTTCGCCGCTCCGGGCTGCCCGATGGGCAGTTCATCGCCCTTGGCAATCGCCCGCCCCTTGAAGCCACCGAGCGCACCGATGACATAGGTCGAGCGGCTGCCAAGCGCTTCCGGCACGTCGATGCCGCCGGCGATCGCCACATAGATGCGCGCGCCTTTCTTGAGGAAGCCGAAGCTCAGCCTCGCGCCTGCCCTGACCTTGAGCGCGGTCCAGGACGGCTGCTCGACGCCGTCGATCTTGATCGGCATCTCCGCGCCGGTGACGGCGATGGTCGCATCCTCGCCGAACTCGAGCTCAGGCCCCATGAATACGGCTTCCAGGCATGCCGCGCCTTCGTCGTTGCCGACCAGAAGGTTGGCTGCACGCAGCGCCATGCGGTCCATGGCACCGCCGATCGGAATGCCAAGGTGGAAATAGCCGGGCCGGCCGAGATCCTGCACCGTGGTGGCGAGGCCGGGATTGATGACGCTAACGACCATGGACCTCGCCCTCCAGTCTGGCGTTGTAGCCGTCGATGTCCTTGCGGAATTCGCGCAGGTCGAAGGTGACGTCGCGCATGACCGGCACGAAACGCCCCGCCTTCACGTCGCCTTCGATGCCGTCATGCTCGTCACGGCCGATCGGCCGGAATTTCACGATGTCGCCCGGGCGGAAGAACACCATGAAATCCCGGAGGTAGCTGGTCTTCTGCTCGGGATCGAAGATCGGCATCGGCGTGATGCCGAACATCTGGTAGCCGCCAGCGCCGCGCACCGAATAGATGCAGGAGAAACAGCCGCCATGGCCGACGGTCAGCTTCGGCGTGTCGGTGCGCGGACGCAGATATTTCGGCACCTGAAGCTGCCGCGGCCGGTCGACCATCTGGTACATGAACGGCAGGCCGGCGACGAAGCCGACCATCGAGACGAACCATGGCGCGCCGCTGTGAGCGGCAATGAAATCGCTGACACCGCCGAGATTGTTGATGCGCGCGGCATATTCGAGATCGGTCGCCTGCGGGTCCTGGTGCCGTTCGCGGAAACGCATCAGCGTCTCGTGCGTCCACGGATCCTCGTAGAAGACGGGAATCTCGATGATGCGCGTGTCGATCACCGGCTCGGCCCTGGTCGTCGCCTTCTCGATCGCCTGGATCTCGGCCAGGATGTCGTCCGGCTTGATGACGTCCGGATCGAACTTGATCTGGAAAGAGGCGTTGGCCGGGCAGATTTCGGTGACGCCTCTGATGCTGCTGTCACGGATGGCGCTGGTCATCGACAGGCTCTTGAAGAACGCCTCCAGCGACATGCTCTCATCGCATTCGACGAAGAGATGCTCGTCGCCGCCGAACGAGTAGCGGTTGCTCATTGCGCAGCCTCCTTCGCACTGTCGGCCAGGGCCTGGAACTCGGTATCGAGCCAGCCTTCGAGGAAACGAGTGTGGAACGTGCCGGCGGCGACATTGGCATCGGCGGCCAGTGCCGCATGCAGCGGGATGGTGGTCGGAATGCCCTCGATCTGCAGCGATCGCAGCGCCGCGCTGAGCTTCGCCAGGCAATCTGCGCGGTCAGCGCCGTGAACCACGAGCTTGCCCAGCAGCGAGTCGTAGAAGGGCGGCACGGCGTAACCGTCGAAAAGCATCGTGTCGAAACGCACGCCGTCTCCATCGGGCACGCTCAGCTTCGAGACCACGCCGGGCCAGGGCATGAAGTTCCTGGCCGGATCCTCGGCATTGATACGGCACTCGATAGCGTGGCCGTGGATGGAGATGTCTTCCTGCCGCAGCGACAGCGGCTCGCCGCCCGCGATGCGCAACATCTCCTGCACCAGGTCGATGCCGGTGATCATCTCGGTGACCGGATGTTCGACCTGGATGCGGGTGTTCACTTCGAGGAAGTAGAACGCCTGGCTGGACTCGTCATAAAGATACTCCACCGTCCCGGCGCCGCTGTAGCCGACCGAGCGCGCCAGGGCGACGGCGCTGTCGCAGAGCTTCCGCCGTACGGTCGCCGGCAGGCCGACGGCGGGCGCCTCTTCCCAGACCTTCTGGCGGCGGCGCTGCAGCGAACATTCACGCTCGAAGCAGTGCACGAAATTGGTACCGTCGCCGAGGATCTGCACCTCGACGTGGCGCGCCGCCAGCACGGCCTTTTCAATGTAGAGGCCACCATCGCCGAAAGCCGCGGCGGCTTCTGCCGAAGCCTGCGGAAACTGGCGCGTGAATTCGTCGAGGTCGGCGGCAACACGTATGCCGCGACCACCGCCGCCGGCAGCCGCCTTGATCATCACCGGGAAACCGATGCGCGCCGCGATCGCAGCCGCCTCCTCGACATCGGCGATGCGCCCGCCGCTGCCGGGAACGGTCGGAACGCCGGCCTTTTCGGCTTCGGCGCGGGCGGCGACCTTGTCGCCGAGCAGCCGGATCGAAGCGCCCGACGGGCCGACGAACGTCATGCCGGCGGCGACGACGGCATCGGCGAAGTCGGCGTTTTCGGCGAGGAAGCCATAGCCGGGATGCACCGCATCGACCCTGGCCGCCTTCGCTGCTGCGATGACGGCCTCGATGTCGAGGTAGGATTTCTTCGCCGCCGCCGGGCCAATGAGGATCGCCTCGTCGGCCAGCCTGACCGGCAGTGAATCCGCATCGGCGGCGCTGTACACCTGCACCGTGCGCAGCCCGAGCGCCTTGGCCGCCCGATTGATGCGCACGGCGATCTCACCGCGATTGGCGATCAGGACCGATTTGATGTTCATGCGTCGATCTCTGCGATCGGCTGTCCCGCCATCACGGCATCGCCGTCGTCGACCAGAAATTTGAGATTGGTGCCCGAGGCGCCGGCCGGGATCTCGTGGAACGACTTCATCACTTCGATGACGCCGAGGATGTCGGTCGCCGCGACCGCGTCGCCATCGTTCTTGAACACGTCGCTGTCGGGCGACGGCCGCCTGTAGAAGACGCCGGGCAAGGGTGAATTGAGTTCGGTTCTAGCCATGATCATCCCCTTGCCGTTGTTCTCAAATGACTTGTCAGTTCCGAGACCGGCCTGACCTTGACCCCCGCAGCATCGAGTGCCGCGCGCATGGCGGTGGCAATTTCCAGACTGCCGGGCGTGTCGGAATGGAAGCAGATCGATTCGAAGGCGATGTCGATCTCGTCGCCCTCGACCGTGCGGACCTTGCCGGTACGGCAGGCGTGCACCACCTTCTCGGCAACCACGCGAGGGTCCAGGCGGCCGGTCCGCCGCGTAAACACGATCGAGCCGGACCGGTCATAATCGCGGTCGGCGTAGAACTCGCGGATGACCGGGTGCCCGGCCTCCGTCGCCGCGCGATAGGTCTCGGACATCCCCATGCAGTAGATGAAGGCATTGGGCGCGATCGTGCGCATGGTGCGGACGAAGTTGCGCGACATCTCCTCGCTGGCGGCAAATTCCATGTAGAGCGCTCCGTGCGGCTTCACATGCTGCAGGGTGGCGCCATAGCGGCGGGCAAACTCGCGCAGCGCCCCGATCTGGTAGACGATGTCGTTGACCAGTTCTTCGCTGGTGCCGTTGATGCGGCGCCGGCCGAACCCCTGCAGGTCGCGGAAACCCGGATGCGCGCCGACGCCAACGCCATATTGGGTCGCCAGGCGGACGGTGGTGTCCATCAGATTGGGATCGCCGGCATGGAAACCCGTGGCGATGTTGGCAGAGCTGATGAGCTTCATCAGGTCGGCGTCATCGATGTCGCCCAACCGCCATTGGCCGTAGCCTTCGCCCATGTCGCAATTGATATCGACGGCCGCTATTTGCAAGCAGACCTCCCTCGTCCCTACCCTGCGATCACATCGACCCCGGGCACTCCTCGACGAAGAAGGTAGAGAGCAGAAAGGCGCTTGGAAAATTCTATTTATCGATATCAAATATCTGAATTTTCTATCGCTCGATAAACCACCTCCACACATAGCACCACGAGATTCATTGGCTTTTTTGCCGTAGACGATGGCTACCGCGAAACCGCTTCGCTCTATGCAGTAACGTGATATTGCTTTTACGGCTGGTAGCTGCGCACAATATCTGAAATTCGGAACGCAGCGCCCATGCCGGTAAGTCTTCGCCAGATCCGCTATTTCGTTTCCACCGCCGAGCATGGGCAGATCTCGCAGGCCGCCGCGGAACTGGGCATTTCCCAATCGGCGGTGACGACGGCCATCAAGGAGCTCGAGCAGACCGTCGGGCTCGACCTGTTCATCCGCTCGACCCAGGGCATGGAGATGACGACGGCGGGACGGCAATTCCTGTTCCACGCCTACGAGATCCTGAACAAGGTCGACGAGGCGACGAACCTTCTGTTGCCGGCCAGCGACTTTTCCGGGCGGCTGACGGTCGCCGCCAGTTACACGGTGATCGGCTATTTCCTGCCGAACCATCTCGGACGGCTTCGCCGCGCCTGGCCAAACCTCGACATCCAGCTGTTCGAGCTCAACCGCGAAGCCATTGAAGAAGGTTTGCTCGCCAATCGCTACGACATGGCGGTGCTGTTGACCTCCAACGTGATCAACTCGGACCTGGCGACGGAAACGCTGATGAACTCGCGGCGCCGGCTGTGGGTGCCGGCAAGGCATCGCCTGCTGTCGCAGGGCAGCGTCGGCCTCAAGGAGATCGCCGAGGAACCTTACATCATGCTGACGGTCGATGAGGCCGCGCACACCGCACTGCGCTACTGGAGCAATACTTCCTACCGGCCGAATGTCACGCTGAGGACGTCTTCGGTCGAAGCCGTCCGCTCGCTGGTAGCGGATGGACAAGGCGTCGCGATCCTGTCCGACATGGTGCTGCGGCCATGGTCGCTGGAGGGCAAGCGCATCGAGACGATCGTTCCGACCGAACCGATCCCGTCGATGGATGTCGGCCTTGCCTGGCGACGAGGGGCGCAGTTCACGCCGGCGATGGAAGCCTTCCGCTCCTATTTCCACCAGACCTTCTTCCTGCCGTCGCACAGGTAGAAGCAGCGGGCCGGCCATGCTCATCAATGAGCGCGTGGCCGGCGTCATCTCGACTAATCCTGCCGGACCAGCAGGTAGCTGCCGCTTTCATGCAGCGCGGCAGACCAGCCGGGTTCGATGACGATGGTCGTCGTCACCTCCTCGATGATCGCGGGACCGGCTACGCCGACGCCGACACCCAGTGCCGCTCCGTCATAGACGGGTGCCGGGATCGGCTCGCCCGAGGCGTCGAAGACGGCGTCGCGATGACCCTTCAGCGCCTGCTGCAATCCGCCTGTGCCGCGCAATCTCGGTGCCTTCGGCTTTTCGATGCGGCCATAGATGGTCGATTCGATGTTGACGACCTCGACCGTGCTGTGGCGCTCGGCATAGGTGTAGAGCTCTTCATGCCGGGCATGGAACGCGTCCTTGACCTGGCCGATGGTCGCTTCCGTGATCTTGAAGTTGGGAATGTCGACCGTGCATTCGTGCACCTGGCCGACATAACGCATTTCGAGGCTGCGCTGGACCTCGATCAGCGTGCCCGGAAAGCCGTCGGCCTTCAGGTGGGCAATGCCCTGTGCCTCGATCTCCTCGAACAGCTGTTCGATCCTGTCGCACGCGGCGGCATTGTCGAGCCTGAGCGGCGCGGTCGCCATGTAGTTGTACTTCACGTCCGAGATGACCTGGCCGAAGGCGCACAGGCCCGACGCCAGCTTGGGCAGGATGATCGTGTCGGTGCCCATTTCCCGCGCCAGCGCGGTGATGTGGGCTGCGGTCGCGCCGCCTGCCCCGACCAGCACGAAATCGCGCGGATCATAGCCACGCTCGACCGACACACGGCGAATGCCATTGACCATGTTGTTGTTGACGATGGTGAACATGCCATAGGCAGCCTGCTCGACGCTGATGTTCAGCGGCGCGGCGATCGTCGCCACCGCCTGTCTTGCCTTTTCAAGGTCGAGCGGCAGCTTGCCGCCAAGCAGGCCTTCCGGGCTGAGATAGCCGAGCACCAGATTGGCATCCGACGTCGTCGGCTCCGTGCCGCCGCGCCCGTAACAAGCCGGCCCTGGTTCGGAACCCGCCGACTGCGGCCCGACCTGCAGCAGGCCAAGGCTGTCGATCCAGCCGATGGAACCGCCGCCCGCACCCAGCGTCTCGACCTGGATCATCGGCACGCCGATGCGATAGCGCAGGAAGTCGATGTTCTTGTTGAGGTTGGTCTGGCCGTTGCGGGTCAGCGTGATGTCGAAGGAGGTGCCACCCATGTCGACGGTGATGACATTGTCCTTGCCGAACGGCGCACCGACAAACAGCCCTGCCTGCGGGGCTGAGGCCGGACCGGAATTGATGGCATAGACGGAGCGGTCGGTCATCGCCTGCCCGATCGCCAGGCCACCATTCGACTGGAAATAGCGTACCGGTTGCCTGGCGCCGAGGGCGCGGAAATAGCTGTCGACCGCCGTGACGTAGCTACGCATCACAGGAGCCAGATAGGCGTTGGTCACCGCGGTGGAGGTGCGAGTGTATTCGCGCACCTGCGGATAGAGTTCGCTGCCCACCGTCAGGACAACGTCCGGCATCATCTCGCGCACGATCTCGGCCGCGCGGCGTTCGTGCGCGGCATTGAGCACCGACCACACGAAGGAGATGGCGACCGTTTCGACGCCTTCCTTCCGAAACAGCCGGCAGGCCTGGCGCACGTCGTCCTCGTTCATCGGCGTGCGAATGGAGCCATCCGAAATCACGCGTTCGCGCACACCCTTGCGCAGATAGCGCGGCACCAGCATCGTCGCCGCCGGGTACTCCGGATCGTAGCGAAAACCATCTTCCTTGTGGCCGTTGCGGATCTCGATGGAGTCCTCATGACCGGCGGTGCAGATCAGGCCGGTCTTGCCGCCGCGATGGGTGATCAGCGCATTCAGGCCGACGGTGGTGCCGTTGATGCAGAGGTCGCAATCGGAGACGACCTCTGACGGTGAGACGCCGAGATCGTCGGCGATCAGCCTGAGGCCGTTCTCGATGGCGCGGGTCGGATCCGAAGGTGTCGACAGGGCCTTGAAAAGCTTCACCTCGCCGGTGGCGCGATTGGCCACGACAAAGTCCGTGAAGGTGCCGCCGGCGTCGATGCCGAGACGATAAGCGTGTTCCATGATCGTCTCCTCAGGCTGTGCGCAGTCGACCGGTTTCGGCCAAGTCGACATTCAGTGTTTCAGGATCGGTGATGGCCACGCCATAGTCGGCGCGCGCGCCCTCGATCGAGACGAGGCCGTTGCGGACATCCCACACCACCTTCTCGATCGGCCGCTCGAAGGGATTGCCGTAGCCGCCGCCGCCGGGATTGAGGTTGGTGATCGTCTCGCCGGTCCTGATCGTCTGGATGATGTTCTTGCGCTCGACCTCGACCTTGCCGGCGCGTTTGAGTTCGACACGGCCGACTTTCTTGTCGACCAGGGCGGATTTCGCACCGGCAGCTCCCATGGCCGGAATCCGGCGGCCTTCGCCGAAACCGATGCAAAGCATGTCCCCGTCCAGCGGCTCGACTTCCCAGGCCGTTCCCGAACCGCCGCGGAATTTTCCGGCACCGCCGGAATCGGTCATCAGCGAATAACGATGGATGATGATGGGATAGGAGTATTCGAGCAGTTCGACATCGCCGGACGTCAGCGCACCGAAGCAGCATTCGGGGCCGACGGCGTGCCAGCCATCCTGCTGCGGCGTGGCGCCGCCGCCCGAGATGATGGTCGCCAGCACCATCGTGACGAATTCCTCGTTGGTGCGGCTGTCCTTGCCGGCGATGTTGAGGCCGTTGGCATGGCCCCATGAGGCGGCGACCTTGGAAGGCATCGCCTTCTCGAAGGCGAGACGCACGGCGTCGGTCAACGTCTCCATCGGCGTTGTGGTACAGTTCATGTGCGGCGCCGGCTCCTGCGCATTACACAATGTGCCCTTCGGCCCGAAATCGACGGTGACGCAGCGATACAGCCCCTCATTGTAGGGCGGCGGCAGCGCGGCGAACATCATCAGGCCGAGATAAACGCCGGAATGCGAATTGCCTTCGTAGGAGTTGATGAAATAGGGCACCTGCGGTGGACTGGAGATGGCGATGTGGCAGCTGTCGCCTGTGATCGTCACGCGGGCGCCGATCTCGAAATCGCCGAAGCCGTGACCGGCATCCTCTAGGATCGCCTTTCCTTCATAGGTGCCGTCCGGAACGGTGGCGATCAGCGAGCGCATGTGCCGGTCCGCCATGTCCAGCAGCGTGTCGATACAGGCATCGACCGTCGGCTTGCCGTATTTGTCGAGCAGTGCGATCAGGCTGCGCTCCCCAACCTGGCACGCACCGATCAGGGCGCGGAAATCGCCCTCCTGGTCACGCCGTGCCCGCATGTTGGTGAAGATCATGTTCAGCACATCGTTGCGCGGCTTGCCGCGATCCCAGATCTTCACCGGAGGGATGCGCAGGCATTCGGCGTAAATCTCGGTCGCGTTGGGATTGTAGCCGGCCGGCACCGGGCCGCCGATGTCGGTCAGGTGGCCCTTGCAGACAGTCCAGTAGACCAGTTCGCCATGATAGAAGACCGGCTTGTACATGCAGGTGTCGATTGCATGGCTGCCGCCGAAAGCGGGATCGTTGTGCAGGATGAGGTCGCCCTCATGGATGTCGCCCTCGAAGAAGCCGGCGACGGCCTTCATCGCGGGGATCAGCGAGCCGAGATGGATCGGGATGTCCTGGCCCTGCAGGATCATCTCGGGCCGCGCGTTGAACAGCGCGGTCGAATAGTCGTGCGCCAGGTTGAAGACGGAAGACCGCGCTGTCTTCTCCAGCGCCAGCGTCATCTCGCGCTGTGTTGTCTCCAGCACGCCACGCACCACCGACAGCGTGATCGGATCGACTTTCATTGTCGTCATTGCAACCTTTTCCTCCATGCCACGGAGCCTGTGGTTCGTGGCACTCGTTGTTCCCGCACGGTGTCTGCTGCACCGTTGCCGCTTAAGCGAAACAGGTTTTGCAGGCGGGGTCTTTGCGCTGCGCGAACAAAAAATTGACGTTGCGTGCACTGGCCGTGACGCACGTTGCGTTCCGCGGCGACGGTGCCTAGTCTTCGGCAACGTCGTCGGATCGAACATGAAGACGAGTGTCACAACAAGCGCGACGCGCCCCGCAGACCGGAGCCGGCACTGGCACCAGGCGATCGCTGGCGCCTATTTTCCACTCGACCTGAAATTCCGGAACGCCGACCATTTCTCGGGCGACCTGGCGATCTGGCAATTCGGCGACGTCTCGATCTCGCGCCTGACTTCCGACGCCTTGCAGTATCTGCGCCTGCCACATCACTTCCGCGCGGCACGCAAGGAGGAGTTCCTGGTCACGGTGCCGGCGCGTTCGGAAGTGTTTTTCTCACAGGGTGGCAGCGAGATCAGCTGTTCGCCGGGCGGGTTTTTCCTGGAACGCAGCCACGAGCCCTATGAATTCAGCCACGCCGATCCCGCCGATCTCTGGGTGCTCAAGGTCGAGTCGCGCGCGCTCGCCGATCGCGTGCATGGCCCGGACCGCTTCTGCTCGCTGCAGTTCGATGCAGCGAATGGCGCGGGAGGCCTGTTCACCGACATGCTGCATCTGTTGCCGGCGCGCTTCGACACGATGAATGCCGAATCCCGCATCGCGGTCGGGCGACAACTCGTCGACCTGCTGGCGCTGGCGATCAGGGCCGACGACCGCATCCTGATGTCGAAGAGTTCCACGGTGCGCAATGCCCATCTGGCGCGCATCGAGGCTTTCATCCGTGCCAATCTGAGAAACCCTAACCTTGATCCCGATCTGATCGCCCGCGCCTGCGGCCTGTCGACCCGCTATCTGCATGGGCTGTTCGGGGACATGGACCGCACCGTGGCCAGTTGGGTGCGGGAATTGCGCCTGGCTGCCTGCAAGGCAGCGCTCGATGATGCCGCAAACAATCAGACAGTCATGGAGATCGCCTATCGCTGGGGCTTCGGCGACCAGACGCAATTCAGCCGTACCTTCAAGGCGCGCTACGGCATGCCTCCGGGTGAATATCGCGATCGTTCCAGGGACGCTGGAAAAGCGCGAGAGAGCAATTCCAAGAAAAACGTGTAACGGTTTTCTGCCCGGAATTGCGTAAGAGCAAAGAGTTGGAGCGTTTCCGCGTTCCGTGAAGAACGGAAACGCTCAGGGCACCCTTCTTAGCCGTGATGAATGACCGCGGCGGCAGCGCCGGCCGTTGCCTTTCCCGGCAGGAACAGTGCAATGATGAAGCCGAGCCCAGCCAGGAGCGCGCAGGCCAGGAAACCGGCCTGGTAGCCTGTGGTCAGTCCGGCGAGCGTGTCCGAGCCGCCGCTCCAGGACAGGGCGACGGTCGCCGCTACGGCGACGCCGAGCGCGCCGCCCAGCTGGAACGCCGCGCTGTTGATCCCCGAGGCCAGGCCGGAATCGCTTTCGGCAACATCGGACAGCGCGGCGATGGAGCCGGACACGACCGCAGCGCCGATGCCCGGCCCGAAGATGACGAGGCCGGGCAGGATGTCGGTCCAATAATTGCCGCCAGCCATGGCAAGGAGCAGGCAGCCGACTGCCATCAAAGCCATGGCGACGGCGGCCAGCGTGCGGGCACCGATGCGGCTGGCGACCGGCCCCGAGGCGTAGGACATGACGATCGAGGCGGCGGCATAGATCATCGTGCTGACGCCGACTTCGAGCGCGGAATAGCCCAGCACTTTCTGCAGATAGAGCGACAGCACCAGGATCATGCCGAAGACGATCATGCCGGCGAGCAGCACCACCAGATTGCCGCAGACCAGGCGCATCGAACGAAAGATGCGCAGCGGCACCAATGGCGAGGCCGAACGCGCCTCGATGACCAGGAACAGCACAAGCAGCAAAGCCGAGGCGCCGAAGGCGAAGAGCGTGTTGGCATGGGTCCAGCCGAGTTGCGGCACTTCGACGATGGCATAGACGAAGGCCATCAGGCCGGCGGTGACGGTGACCGCGCCGGCTATGTCGAAACCGCGGCCATGCGAAGTGTCGCGGCTCTCCTTCAGGAGATACGGGCTGAACGCCAGCAGCGCGAGACAGACGGGAACGTTGATGAAGAAAACCCATGGCCAGCCCAGCCAGTCGTTGAGCGGGCCGCCGACGACAAGAGCGGCCGTGGCGCCGCCGGCACCCATGGCGGACCAGAAGCCGAGCGCCTTGTTGCGCTCACGCCCTTCCTCGAATGTGGTCATCAGGATGGAGAGGGCTGTCGGGGTCATGATCGCCGCCGCGATACCCTGGACAATGCGCATTGCCACCAGGAATTCAGGCGCACTGGCAAGGCCGCACAGCAGCGAGGATACAAGAAACAGCGCCGTACCGGTGACGAACATGCGGCGCCGGCCGAGCAGGTCGGCCATGCGGCCGCCGAGCAGCAGCAGGCCGCCCACCGTCAGCATGTAGGCGCTCATCACCCATTGAACGCCGGCCACGGTGAAGCCCAGCTGCCGCTCGATCGAGGGCAACGCCAGGATGACGATCTGCCCGTCCAAGCAGACCATGAAATAGGTGGCGCACAGAAGGGCCAGTGCCTGCCAGCGCCTGGGATCGGGGGCGGCACGCGCCGTGGCTCGCGCAGAACTGTAATCGTCGGACATGACTGTCTCCTCGAGTGGTGCGCGGCCGGACGGCCGATCGCGTCGAGGAGCGGAAATTATGCATGCCGCGCCGACATGCAATTACTGACAGTGATGTAAGCGCTGACCTGAATGTAAGCACCTACCCGACGGTAAGCGGTTGGAGCATTTCCGACAAAACAGGGCCACCTCAATGCTCTATCGCTTTGTTTTGTCGCAATTCCGGACGCAAAACCGCTGCGCACTTTTGCTGGAATTGCTCTCTCTTACGCAATTCCGGACGCAAAACCGCTGCGCACTTTTGCTGGAATTGCTTTCTCTCTTGCGCAATTCCGGACGCAAAACCGCTGCACACTTTTGCTGGAATTGCTTTAGGCGCGCAGGCGGATCAGCGGTCGCGGTTTTTCCTGGACGACGACCGGGCGCAGCGCCATGCGGCGCTCCTGCGCCTTACCCCAGGCAGACATCACGCAGACCGCATCGTTGAGGGTGCGGCCGACATCCGTCACCGAATATTCGACCTTTTGCACCGCGCCCGGGAACACCTGTCGTTGGACCAGGCCATCGGTCTCCATCTCGCGCAACTGCTGCGCCAGCACTTTTTCGCTGACGCCCGGAAGCAGGCGGCGCAATTCGCCGAACCGACGCGGTGAAAGGGTGATCTCCCACAGGATCTCCGTCTTCCATTTGCCGCCAATGGCATTGAGCGCGGTGGCAAAACCGCATTCATCGGTGTCGAGATGTTTCATGCCGTCCTCCGGTTCCGTTGTAGCGGAATGCCTTGAATCGGCATCCCGTCCTTCTCTTTTGGAGCATGATCTTTTCCGAAAACCGGTTTCCACTTTTTGCTTCGCTGACCTTCGGTTCGGGATCATGCTTTTGCCCGCCGGGTCGGCACTTACCTGAAAGTGCGTAATTTACCCTTGGCCGGCGATCGACCTATCAAGATGATCAGTTTGACGAGAGGTATGGGCGGAGCCCGATGACGGCAAGCCGCGCGAGGCGGACTGGTCGATACCTCCTGACAGGAGGGCGGCAGGAATGGACAGTTTGGAAACGATGGAACGGCCGGGAGCACTCAAAACCAGGACCGCGCGCTGCGGCTGCGGTGGACTGGCCATCACCGTCACCGGCGAGCCGCGCAGCATCTATGCCTGCGCCTGCGAGGAATGCCAGCGTGCCACCGGCACCGCTTTTTCCTATCGCGCGGTCTACGTTGACGAGGCGGTGGCGAAGGTGGATGGCGAGCGTCGCGTATGGCGGCGCAGCGGCGATGCCGGACGCTGGGTGGAGCAGACCTTCTGCCCGACCTGCGGCACGCTGTTGTTCATGACCGGAGAAGGCTTGCCTGGCGCCGTCTCGGTCTCCGTTGGCTGCTTCACCGACCCGGCCTTCGCACGCCCGGCGACGCTGTTTCGCGCACGGCGCAAGCATCATTGGTTCGATCCGGGGCCTGGCACGCGGATCAGCGACTGATCTATTTCAAGGTATGCTGGGCGATGGAAGGCACATCCGGCAGGTCGTAATAATCGCCGGCGCTTTCGGTGTAGAGCTGACTTTCCATCCTGAGCCCGGTCGGGCCGTCGATCGTGCCGGCCCAGACCGAGAGCCGATCGCTGCCGAAGCGGCGCCAGAACAGGTTGGAGCCGCACACCTTGCAGAAGCCGCGCTCGGCGCTGTCCGATGAGCGGAACCAGGCCAACGTGCCGCCCTCGAGGACCGCATCGGCGGCCGCGACCTGCGTTGCGGCCACATAATGGCCGGAGGTCTTGCGGCATTGCACGCAATGGCAGGCGACGACCGGACGCAATGCGCCGCGCAACTCATAAGTGGTGCCGCCGCACAGGCAGCCGCCACGCGTGATCTCGCTCATGCAGCTCTCCATCATCACCATCATGAAGCTAGGCGGGCCGCTCGGTCGATGATGAGGCAAAACCGACGCGGACACGTCGCACGCGCTTGACCTTCACCTAGGCCTGCCGCATTGCTCGGCCATGCGCGCCAACTACAAACTGCAACGCCTGTTCGTGCCTGACGACCTGTTGGCCGGTGCCGAGTTCGAACCGGACACCCAGCAAAGCCACTACCTGATGCATGTGCTGCGGCTTGCCGAAGGCGCCGAACTCCTGGCCTTCAATGGCCGCGACGGCGAGTGGATGGCGCAGATCACCAGCAAAACGAAGAAGGCGGTGCGGCTGACCGTGCGGACGCAGCAGAGGCCGCAGCCGCCACTGCCCGATCTGGTCTATTGTTTCGCGCCGCTGAAGGTCGGACGGCAGGACTATCTCATCCAGAAGGCGGTGGAGATGGGCGCCGGCGTGCTGCAACCTGTGCTGACCCAGCACACGCAAGGCAAGATCACGACCGAACGCATGCATGCCAACGCCGTCGAAGCCGCAGAGCAATGCGGCGTGCTGGCTGTTCCGGCAGTGCGCGAAGCGATCAGGTTCGAGCGGCTGCTCGCCGGCTGGGACAAGGAAAGGCGGCTGGTGTTCTGCGACGAGGACGCCTCGACCAACAATCCGCTGCCGGCCCTGCAGGCGATAACGGAAAAGAAGCTGGCACTGCTGGTCGGTCCCGAAGGTGGTTTCTCCGACGAGGAGCGCCACATGCTGCGCGCCCTGCCCTTCGTCACCGCCATTCCGCTCGGCCCCCGCATCCTGCGCGCCGACACTGCTGCCGTTGCGGCACTTGCGGTGATGCAGGCAACGGCCGGGGATTGGTAGAGAGCATCTTCCCCTCTCCTACCCAACCTCCTTGTCGGGCCAGGGATTGACCCCGTCACGCAGCCACAACAGCGTATCCAGCCAGAATCCGGTGGCGTGGCGGTTGTGGAACAGGCTGAAGTGGCCGACGCTTTCCTGGCCGAGATCCGCCGGCTGGAGCAGAACCTGCGTGCGCGATGCGCCGCGATAACGGTCGAGCACAGCGCGGATCGCCGGCACCGTGGCGATGTCGTCATCGGACAGGGTGACCGCCAGGATCGGCGCCGTCACGGCATCGAAGCCTCGCAGCACGGCGTCGCGCTCCCGTTCCGGATAGTTGTCTTCCAGATAGGGCCGGCGAAAGGCCCATTCATAGGCGACGCCGGCCGGCAGATCTTCCAGCCAGCCCAGCCAACGACCGGGGAAATAGCCGCACAGCGCCGTCAGCGCCGGCATGGCGACATGCCATTTCAGCAGCAGGCGGCCGCGCTGCGAAGGCGCATAGTGGCGCCAGCAGCCGAACTGCCCGCCGATGGAGAGCAGGCGATGGATGGATGGCGCATGACCGGCCAGTCCCGGCAAGGCGCCGCCGACACTGTGGCCGACAACGCAGACCGGACCGGAATCATCGCGCGCCTGCACCCAGGCCAGCACCGCTTCGAAATCCTTCTCGCCCCAATCGCGCCAGCGATACTTGCAGCCGTGCAAGCGCGCCGGGCGCGAGGCGCCGATGCCGCGATAGTCATAGGTGACGACATCGAAACCTTGCGCGGCGAGGAAACGGGCATAGTGGTGGTAGTAGCGGGCCAGCACGCCGGTGGCCGGATTGACGATGACGGTGCCGATGGCAGCGCCGCGAACGCGCGGCCAGAAATGACCACCCAGAACGACGCCGTCGGCGGCAACGATATCGATCGGCCGGGCTTCCTGGATCAGCGCTGAAACGGTCATGGCGGGTCTCTTTTCGGACACGGAACGCACGCGATCCGGCATAGCGCAGGTGAGCTTGTTGTTACACTCACTAGTCAGTATACATAAACTCATGAAACCGACCGCCAACACGACCCGTGAACGCATCGTTGCCGCCGCTTCCAAGCTGTTCTACGGCCAAGGCGTGCGCGCCGTCTCGGTCGATGCCGTGGTTGAAAAAGCCGGGCTCACCAAGCGCACCTTCTATTATCATTTCGCCAGCAAGGACGATCTGATCGCCGCCTATCTGGAACGGCGCGACCAGCCCAATCTCGGGCTGTTCCGGCACTGGTTCACGGAAAGCGCTGGCGATCTCGCCGACAAGGTTGCCGCCATCTTCCACACACTCGGACAAGCAGCCAGGCGACCGGCCTGGAAAGGTTGCGGCTTCCTGCGCACCGCTGCCGAACTGGCCGACATGCCGGGCCATCCGGCGATCCGCATCGGCATCGCCCACAAGAAGCGGTTCGAGGACTGGCTGAAGGGTGTTTTCGAAGCCGACGGCATCGGAAACGCCGCGTTGCTGGCACGCCAGATTCTTCTGCTACTGGACGGCTCCTTCGCCACCGTGCTGCTTAACCGCGACCCGTCCTACATGGAGAGCGCGGGAGCTGCTGCAGCCACGCTTGTCAGAGCGGCGCAGGCGCAACGCGCGCTCTAGACAAGACCCGAATCCGGCGCGATCAAATCCTGTTGAGGATTGGCTCAGGATTTTTTGCTTGATCGCCTCCTGACATTTCGTTCATCAAGCGCGCGGCGATCTCCCGATCCGCCACCGAAGAGGGGCTTATGGCACGCGACACGACCGATTTCCGACCCATCGAAGGCATGGACGAACTCGTCGACTATCTGGCCAAGGGCAACAAGCCCCGCTCGGAATGGCGCATCGGCACCGAACACGAAAAATTCCCCTTCTATGTCGACGGCCATGCGCCGGTGCCCTATGGCGGCGACCGGGGCATCCGTTCGATCCTGGAAGGCATGCAGGACAAGCTCGGCTGGGATCCGATCCTCGATGAGGGCCGCATCATCGGCCTGGTCGAGCCGACCGGCCAGGGCGCGATTTCGCTGGAGCCGGGCGGACAGTTCGAACTTTCCGGCGCGCCGGTGGAATCGATCCACCAGACCTGCCGCGAAGGCAATGCGCATCTGGCACAGGTGCGCGAGATCGCCGAGCCGCTCGGTATCCGTTTCCTTGGCCTCGGCGGCAGCCCGAAATGGACGCTGGCCGAAACGCCGAAAATGCCGAAGTCTCGCTATGAGATCATGACGCGTTACATGCCCAAGGTCGGCAGCCAGGGCCTGGACATGATGTACCGCACCTGCACGATCCAGGTGAATCTCGACTTCGAGAGCGAGGCGGACATGCGCCGCAAGATGCAGGTCTCGCTGAAGCTGCAACCCCTGTCGACCGCGCTGTTTGCCAACTCGCCGTTCACAGAGGGTCGTCCCAATGGTTTGCAGAGCTGGCGCGGCGAGATCTGGCGTGACACCGACAACCAGCGCTCGGGCCTGCTCGACTTCTGCTTCTCGCCGCAGTTCGGCTTTGCCGATTATGTCGAATGGGCGCTCGACGTGCCGATGTATTTCATCATTCGCGACGGCCGCTACCACGACATGACGCACATCACCTTCCGCCAGTTCATGGACGGCGCGGCGCGCAACCAGGTGCCGGACGGCCTGCCGACGATGGGCGATTGGGCAAACCATCTCTCGACGCTGTTCCCGGACGTGCGCCTCAAGCGCTTCCTGGAAATGCGCGGCGCCGATGGCGGCCCGTGGCGCCGCATCTGCGCGCTGCCGGCCTTCTGGGTCGGCCTGCTCTACGACCCCGAGGCGCTCGATGCCGCCGAAGCGCTGACCCGCGACTGGAGCTTCGAGGAAGTTCGGGCCATGCGCGATGCCGTGCCGGAAAAAGGCATCGGCACGCCGTTCCGTTCAACCATGCTGCGCGACGTCGCGCGCGAGGTGCTGGCGCTGTCGCGCATGGGCCTGAAGAACCGCAACAAGTTGAACCGCGACGGCTTCGACGAAACCTCGTTCCTGTCGACGCTGGACGAAGTGGTGGCGCGCGGCACTACAAGCGCCGAAGAGATGCTGGCCGCCTACCACACGCGCTGGGGCGACTCGATCGAGCCGGTGTTCCTGGAATATGCGTATTAGGGCTGGCATCGCCGTCTCCCTTCCGGAGCCGGCAATCGCATATGATCGTGCTCTGACCGCAGTCATCCCTTTCTGCGTTCCGGAATGGATCCCGACACTCTTCAGTCGCTTCGCTCCTTTCGAGGTCGAGGATGACGGAGTTGCGTTTGCGCCTTCGCCAATCATCAGCCTGGCGCCAACTCCGACAATTGGCACTGGCGATACATAAAGTCCGTCATCCTCGACCTCGGAGCGACCGAAGGGAGTGGAGAGTGTCGGGGATCCATTCCGGAACGCAGACGAAGGCGCGACGGTCCAGACCTTGTTTCAAGGCGTGGCCGCGCAGCAAGGCAATTGCCCTGGCTATGCAGGAGAATGGATTTTCACACTCTTGACCGAAGCCGACCGACGAGCGGACTCAGCACCACCCATCATTTGACCGGAATCCAGATTTCGACCTCGCCGAGCCCCGTGCCGGCGTCGAAACGTTCGTCGTAACGTTCGAAGTCCGGCGCACAGGCCGCCTCGAGGCCCGATTCCGGCAGGGACTTGTTCCAGATCGTATAGACGGTGTTGCGTATCGAGGAGATATGGCCCCGGTGCGTGAAGACCGCGTATCGGCTGGCGGAAATGCGGATCCGGTTCAACTCGGCGGGTATGGCCGAGAAATCGCAGACTTCCACGCCGCAGATGTATTCGAAATTCCCGGCATCGTCGCCATTGCAGCAGACGCCGTAGCATGTCCATCCGACCTGCCCGGGAATGCTGCCGATGGAGGGTCCGAAACGCTGCCATTGCGCCGGGATACCGCCATTGGTTTCGAACGTATAACGTTCGCCGAGGCCTGCGATCAGCAGGGTCCGGCCGTCCTTGATGCGAGGCGCGTCCAATTCGACGAGAAGACTGTGGTCCATCCTGATCGGCTCCAGAAGTTTCAGGTTTTCGATATGGCCTTGCGCCCGCACCTGCTCGGGTGTGAGATCGAAATGGTTGCGGAAGGCCCGCGAGAAGGCTTCATGCGAGCCGTAGCCTGCGTCCAGCGCCACGGCCAGGATGTCCGGCGCGCCGCCCGCGAGCACCCTGGCCGCCTCGGCCAGACGGCGGTTGCGCAGATAGCCCATCACCGTGTGACCGGTCGCAGCCCCGAAGACCCGCGACAGATGGAAACGTGAGACGCCGCTGGCTTCCGCTACTTCCGCAAGCGAAAGAGCCTGCGCGAAGCGGTGCTCGATGAGCCAAAGGGCTTTGCCGACCGGATCCACGTTTTCTCCCATGAAGACCTTTCTTCCTTATGGCCGATTCCGGAGACCGCCATTTGATCGCCGTTGCGCAGGCAGTGTCCATATCTCCCCAATGCGATCGAAACGCTCGAGCCAATTGCCCACTTCAATCCTGCATTGAAAGGCTCTACGCTCCCCTTGATAGGCAATCCCAGGCGCAAAACCGCAACGCACTTTTGCTGGAATTGCATGAGAGGCGCATAGGCTGCGGAGGAGCAAAACGTGCTGAACCTGTTCGACATGCTGAACCAGTCCCAGAACGGCAACGGCATGGAGGCGCTGGCGCGGCAGTTCAATCTGAGCCAGCAGCAGACGCAAGCCGCGGTCGAGGCGCTGTTGCCCGCCTTCAGCCAGGGCCTGAAGCGCAACACGGCCGACCCGTATGGAGTCGGCACCTTTATGAACGCGATGGCCAGCGGCCAGTACGGCCAGTACTTCGACAATGCCGCGCAGGCCTTTTCGCCTCAGGGTGTGAGCCAGGGCAATGATGTGCTCGGCCAATTGTTCGGCTCCAAGGACCTGTCGCGGGCGGTCGCAGCGCAGGCGGCACAGGCCAGCGGCGTCGGCCAGCAGGTGCTGCAGCAGATGCTGCCGGTGATTGCCTCGATGGTGATGGGCGGGCTGTTCAAGCAGACCACCAACCAGATGCAGGCCGGCGGTTTCGGCGGCGGCAACAATCCGCTCGGCCAGATCATCGAGGAGATGATGCGGCAGGGTGGCGGCATGATGGGCGGGCAGCCGCAGCAACGCCAGGCGCCGCAGGGCCAAAACCCCTTCGGCAACAACCCGCTGGGCGACAACCCGCTCGGCAAGGTGCTGCAGGACATGTTCGGCGGCGGCGCACAGCAGGCGCCGCAGCAGCAGCAGCCGCAAAACCCCTTCGGCGACAACAATCCCTGGGGCAAGATCCTGCAGGACATGCTGGGCGGCGCACAGCAGCAGGCGCCCGACCCCGCCCCGCAGCGCCGCGCTCCGGAGCCCGAACCGAACCCGAGCGGACGGGCACGCAACCCTTATGACGACATCTTCGGCAAGATGTTCGAAAGCGGCCGGCAGCAGCGCGACGACTACCAGCAAGGCGTCGAAAGCATCTTCGACCAGTTCCTCAAGGGGATGGATCGCCGGTAAGCCAATTCCTTAACGAGTGTGCGGCAGTCTCCACGGCGCTGGATCGAGGGGACCATGCATGTTCGGCTTGTTTGGGAAGAAAAAAGCCGTTCCTGTCCGTGTGGTGGCTGTTCTGAATGCGCGGTTGCAGCCGCTGGATCGCGGCGAGATCGAAGACGCATTCGACACGGTCATGGCCGAACAGGGCTTTGGCATCCGTACCGTGGGCGGAGGCACCTTGCTCGAGGCCAATGGCGAAGTCAGCCAGTGTGATATCGAGATCGAAATCGACGACTACTCGGACAAGGCGATCGACACCGTGAAAGGCGTTCTTGGCGCGATGCTGGCGCCGAGGGGATCGCACCTGCTGCTTCCCAACCAGAACAACCAGCGCATCGCGTTTGGTACGCAGGAAGGCCTTGCCCTCTACCTGAACGGCACGGATCTTCCCGACGAAGTCTATCGGACCTACGATTCCAACCACGTCTATGCCGAATGCCAGCGCCTGCTCGAAGGCATCGGCCATGTCGCCAGCCATTGGCAGGGGCCGGCCGAAACCGCACTCTATATGTATGGGCGCGATTTCGCCGACATGCGGCGGCGGCTGGAGCCGTTCCTGCAGGCATATCCGTTGTGCCGGCAATGCCGTGTCGAGCAAATCGCCTAGCGGAAGCCTCCAGGCAAGATGTGACTTGACCTCACAAATCCTGTGCCTTTGGACACTCTGGTTCACAAAGAGACCGGCCTCTATCTAGCCACCATCGGCAGATGGAGACTCCTAAGATGGAATACCGCAATCTCGGCAAGTCGGGCTTGAGAGTGCCCGTGCTTTCTTTCGGCGCCGGCACCTTTGCCGGCAAGGGACCACTGTTCAGCGCCTGGGGCGACACCAGCGTGGAGGAAGCCCGTCGGCTGGTCGACATCTGCCTGGAAGCCGGCGTCAACCTGTTCGATACCGCCGATGTCTATTCCGACGGTGAGTCGGAGAGCGTGCTCGGCGAGGCCATCAAGGGCCGGCGCCAGGAGGTGCTGATCTCGACCAAGGCCAGCCTGCCGCTGGGCGACGGACCGAACCAGTGGGGATCGTCGCGCAGCCGACTGATCGAGGCGGTGGATGCAGCGCTGGCGCGCCTCGGCACCGATCATATCGACATTTTCCAGCTGCATGCTTTCGATGCGCACACACCGGTCGAGGAAGTGTTGTCCACGTTGGACAACCTCGTGCGTGCCGGCAAGCTGCGCTACATCGGCGTCTCCAACTTCTCCGGCTGGCAGATCATGAAGTCGCTGGCGGCCGCGGAGCGGCAAGGCTGGGCGCGTTATGTCGCCAATCAGGTCTATTATTCGTTGGTCGGCCGCGACTATGAATGGGACCTGATGCCGCTCGGCCAGGATCAGGGGCTCGGTGCGCTGGTATGGAGCCCGCTCGGCTGGGGCCGCCTGACCGGCAAGATCAGCCGCAATGCTCCGATCCCTGCCGGCAGCCGGTTGCACGAGACAGCGAGCTTCGGCCCCCCGGTGGAAGACGAGCATCTCTACCGCGTCGTCGACGCGCTGCAGGACGTGGCCGAGGAGACCGGCAAAAGCGTGCCGCAGATCGCCATCAACTGGCTGCTGCAGCGGCCGACGGTATCTTCCGTCATCATCGGCGCGCGCAACGAAGAGCAGTTGCGGCAGAATCTCGGCGCTGTCGGCTGGTCGCTGACGGCTGAACAGATTGCCAAGCTCGATGCGGCAAGCACGGTAACCGCACCCTACCCGCATTTCCCCTATCATCGCCAGGAAGGCTTCGCGCGCCTCAACCCGCCGATGGTGTGATATGCTCCTTCTCCCAGTTTACGGGGAGAAGGTGGCCCGAAGGGCCGGATGAGGGGCAGCGAAGGGCGAGCAAAAGCTGGCTCTGCCCCTCTCTGCCCTGCCGGGCATTTTGCCGGGGCGAGCCACGCGTCTCGCCCGTCCTTCGGACCCCGTAAACGGGGCGAGAAAGCAGCTTCAATGCGGCTCCCCCAAAAAGAAAAAGCCCGGTCCGTGGGGGGACCGGGCGGTGCGCAGGCCCCGGCTGGGTCGAGCCGGAAGGGAGTGGGAAACCTGCAGCAACCTTGTTCCGCTGTGTCCTGCTGGAGGGCCAGGACACAGCTGGAGAAATCAGGCCACCCTGCGGGCCATGTCCTCGATCGAGGCGACGCGCTCGCTGGCGATCGAACGCAGCTTCACCGTCGGATCCGAACCGAAGGGCAGGTCGATGGCGACGGCGAGATCGGCGCGGGTCAGGCCGATATCGGCGAGCTCCGCATCCGACATTTCGCCGAGGCGATAGAAGGTACGTCGGTTTTGCCAGGCCTGGAAAAAGCCGATCACGCGGTTGAACGCACGCGTCGCAGCAGCCGGGGTCGCGGTGACGCGCGCACTCTCAGGGGCGAAATCATACGTGGTCATGGTTCTTCTCCTCGAAACCGCGCGCAACAGGGTTCCGCACCGCCAAACAGGCGGCCCGCAGCCGTTTCACACGCGCTCATATGGACAATCGGAGAAATGCCACGCCGCGATTGATTAATCCAACGAATGTTTTTAATCTCTATCATCAACTCTGATGATGAATGGATCGCACGGGTCGATTTCTTCGACGAATGGTTTCCATCACAATCATCAACAACGATGATGGATCACAACGATGAAAGCGCCGCTCGACCTCGACCAGTTGCAGACCTTCATCTCGATCGCGGACACCGGATCCTTCACCCGCGCGGCCGAGGAGGTGCATCGCACGCAGTCGGCGGTGTCGATGCAGATGCGGCGGCTGGAGGAGCGCATCGGCAAGCCATTGTTCGAGAAGGACGGGCGTTCCAACAAGCTGACCGAGGATGGCGACCGGCTTCTCTCCTATGCCCGCCGGCTGATCTATCTGAACCGCGAAACGCTTTCCGCCTTCGACGACAACCGGCTGGAAGGAACGATCCGCATCGGCACGCCGGACGACTACGCCGACCGTTTCCTGCCCGAAATCATGGCGCGCTTCGCCCGCTCCAACCCGCGGGTCGAACTGACCGTCACCTGCGAACCGACACCGGGACTGGTGGAACAGATCAAGCGCGGCCACCTCGACCTTGCCCTGGTCACCCACAACGATGCGCGCGGCCAGTCGGAAGTGGTGCGGCGCGAACCGCTGCTATGGGTCACCTCGGCCAACCACGCCACCCATGAGGAGGAAGTGCTGCCGATGGCCTTCGGCCGGCCGAACTGCATCTGGCGCCGTGCCGCCTGCGACGTGCTGGACGAGATGCGGCGCGACTACCGCATCCTGTTCTCATCCTTCTCGGCAACCGTCATCGCAGCCGCGGTTCTGTCGGGACTTGCGATCTCGGTGCTGCCGGAATGCGCGCTGCGGCCCGGTATGCGGGTGCTGGGCGAAGCCGACGGCTTCGGCCTTTTGCCCGATTGCCGCATCGGCCTGATGCGCGGCCAGACCAGCCGGCCGGAAATCGTCGAGGCGCTGGCACGTCATATCGCAGAAAGCCTCGACAACATCTCGGTGCCGATGAACGAGGAGCCCGGCAGTTTCGATTTCGCCTCGCTCGCCTTCACCAAGATGAAGCGGACGAAGCCGAGCCAGATCATGCCGGGCTGGTAGCACCTGTCGCCAGCGTTTCCGCGGAAGGCGGAAACGCTCTAACGACGGCCGCCGCGCACCACCAGCACGTTGCCGACGGCCACCAGCGCCAGGCCGACGATGGCGAAGGCGGTCCACCGGTAGCCTTCGAGCACGGTCGAGACCAGCAGCGCGAAGATCGGGAACATCACCGTGGCATAGCCGGCGCGTGCCGCGCCGATGCGCCCCAGCAGCGTGAGATAGGCGGCAAAGCCCATGATGGTGGAGACGACCGCCAGGAACAGCAGCGAGCCGAAATAGGCAACCGTCGGTACCACGGTGAAGGTGCGGCCCATCAGGAAGGCGAGAACCGCCGCCCACAGCGCGCCGTAGAACATGCCCCAGGCATTCATCGAGACGAGTGGCAGGCCCTTGCGCATGCCGGCGGCCGAGATGACATTGCCGATGCAGAAGGAGAGCGTGCCGGCGACGCAGAAAGCCAGGCCGACCAGCGTACCGCCGCCAAGATCATGTCCGACGATCTCGGGCAGGAACATCAGGGCAATGCCGCAGAAACCGGTTAGCCCGCCAAGCAGGATACGCGGCGACGGACTTTCGCGCATCACCACGGCGCCTAGCATCATGTTCATGACCGAAGCCAGTGAGAAGACCACCGACAGCAGCCCGGAGACCAGGTAGCCGGCGCCGTAGTAGAACAGCAGGAAATTGGACGAGAACATCAGCACGCCAAGCGACATGAAACGCATGTGATCGGCGAGGGCGAAGCGCAGCTGGCCACGCTTCAGCACGACCCAGCCGAACATCAGCGTGGTGGCGATGCCGAACCGCCAGACGATGTTGACCTCGTTGGCCACCGTGCCGACCTGGAACTCGATGGCGTACCAGGACAGGCTCCAGGCAATGACGGTGAGCGCGTAGAGACCGTAGTCGAGCGGCTCGAACGGGCGTTCGCTGGCGCTGCGCGGAACAGTCACGGCTTCAGGCGGCCGGGATTGCTGCATGTTCATGGCGACGCCTTGATCTCTGGAATTGCGCATCGGTAGGCCGGTGCGCCGAGCGCGTCCACTGCATTCGTGTGGTCCAGTAATCTCGGCCTGCCCTGTGGAAGGGCTTGACCCACCCCCTGTCGAGCGCGCCAATCGGCGGATGAGTGATTTTTTCGAAGACGATTCGAAGCCCAACGCGACAAATGCCACCGAATATACGGTGAGTGAGATTTCCGGCGCGCTGAAGCGCACGGTGGAAGACACTTACGGCAATGTGCGCGTGCGCGGCGAGATTTCGGGCTATCGCGGGCCGCATTCGTCGGGCCACGCCTATTTCGCGCTGAAGGACGAGCGCTCCCGCCTCGATGCCGTGGTCTGGAAAGGCACGATGAGCAGGCTGCGCTTCCGCCCCGAAGAGGGCATGGAAGTCATCGCGTCCGGCAAGCTCACCACCTATCCCGGCAAATCGAACTATCAGATCGTCATCGACAATCTTGAGCCGGCCGGCGCCGGCGCGCTGATGGCGATGCTGGAAGAGCGCAAGCGCCGCCTCGCCGCCGAGGGCTTGTTCGACCCGGGCCGCAAGCAGTTTCTGCCCTACATGCCTTCGGTCATCGGCGTCGTCACCTCGCCCACGGGCGCGGTGATCCGCGATATCCTGCACCGTATCCGCGACCGTTTCCCCTTGCATGTGCTGGTGTGGCCGGTCCGAGTACAGGGCGAGACGGCTGGCATGGAAGCGACCGTCGCGGTCGAAGGTTTCAACAGCCTGGAACCTGGGGGGCCGATTCCGCGGCCGGACCTGATCATCGTGGCGCGCGGGGGCGGCAGCCTGGAGGATCTATGGGGCTTCAACGACGAAGGGCTGGCGCGGGCGGTTGCGGCGTCCGACATCCCGATCATCTCGGCGGTCGGCCACGAGACGGACTGGACGCTGATCGACCTCGCCGCCGACGTGCGCGCGCCGACACCGACGGGTGCCGCCGAAATCGCCGTGCCGGTGAAAGGTGAGCTGGAAGCAACGCTCGCCAATCTGTCGGCCCGGCTTGCTGCCGCACTTTCGCGCGGCATCGATCGCCGCCGCCAGGCGGCGCGCGCGGCGGCGCGTGCCCTGCCCTCGCCGGACCAGTTGCTGGCCCTGCCGCGGCGCCGTTTCGACGAGGCGGAGAACCGGCTTGGCCGCGCGCTGTCGGTGGCGATCGAACGCAAGCGCGGGCGGCTCGGCGCGATCCGGCTGACGCCGGCGACGCTGGCGCGGCGTATGGACGAGGCGCGGCGGCTCACCGCACGCGATCTCGCCCGCGCACAGGCGGCTTTCCTTGGCATCGTGCGCGAACGCCGCGCACGCTTCATGCGCACCGCGGCACGGCTTTCGCCTGCCCCGATCGCACGTCGGCAGAAACTGCAAGGGGATGCACTGGTGGCGCTCGCCCGCCGCAAGGACCAGGCAATGACGGTGCGGCTGGAACGGCTGCGTGCCCGCCTCACCCAAGCCGACCGGCTGCTGTCGACACTGAAACTGTCTGAACGGGCGATCCTGGAGCGCGGCTACGCGCTGGTGCTCGATGCCAGCGGGACACTGGTCAAGCGGGCCGCGGACGTGACACCCGGTGCCGGCCTGGAACTGCGCTTTGCCGACGGCTCAGCACATGCGACGGCCGAGGGCGGCGAAGCGGCGCAAGGTCAGGCAACGACCAGCCCTGCTCCGCCGAGACCGACCCGGGCCGCGCCTAAAGACAAAGGTACCAGTGGCCAGGGATCCCTGTTCTAGAAATCCGGACCAACAGCAGCGTTGTCAGCCGTCTTTCCGGAAAGCCCGGCTTGAGACGGAGATGGAGTTCTGGCAGGGATCTTTCGCGTTGGCGAACAGATAGCCGTCGGCCTTGTGGATGGCGCCGAAATCGAGGCCGGCTTCGGCGCGCTGCCTGCAGAACAGCTCGACATCCGCGACGTCGAATACCAGCTTGACGATCGACTGGCCGCTGCGCTGACCTTTTGCGGCCTGATGAAGCAGGATGTTGGCGCCACCATCGCTGGCGACGAGTTCGACGATCCTGTCTCCGGGCAATCGGGTTGCCGTGAATCCAAAATGCCGCTCATAGAAATGGGCGGTTTCCTCGACATCCTTGGCGTAGATGGCGACTCGGCCGAGTGGCATCGCTAACCCCAAAGACGGCGGTACCCTTCTCCGCACGCGGGAGAAGGGGTGAAGCTCAGGCCGCCTTGTCGGCGTCCGTTTCCGCCTCGACAGCCTCTTCGAGGCGGGAAGCGATCAGTTCCTGGATGTCGCCGACCTCTTCCTGGAGGTCTTCCAACGGGATTCCCGCTTCGGCGGCCTTGGCGGCGCACTGCTTGGCCAGGACCTCGGCATGTTTTTCGATCTTCACTGCTTCGGACGGGGCGCAGCATTCCTTGCCGATCCAGTCCTGCAGAAATTCGATCGCGTGTACGCTCATAATTGAACTACCCGTTTCGGTTCTTTCCGGCTGCCAGCGTTTTCAACGCGGCGGGCCGGTGTCCCTATTTCAATAGAAACCGAGTCGCAAGCTCACGGCAACCTTACGGCACCAAAGAACAAGACCTGATTTCAGTGATTGGTCAGCGGGGCATCCACCCGGCAAAAATGAAGTGGTACCGTTGGCTGGGATCGAACCAGCGACCTCCGGATCCACAATCCGGCGCTCTAACCATCTGAGCTACAACGGCACTCATGCCCGTCGATGATCGCAACACCAGCTCCACTCGTGTCAGCCGCGCTCCGTCATCCGGCGAAGCGTCCATACGGGCAATCGGATCGTAATTCAAGGCTCTTGCGAAAGCAAAAGCCCTATCACCCACATCCGTGTTCACCCAGACACCCGGCCCCCGACAAAACGCTGGGGCTACCGACGCATTCATTCAACTCTGGCCAATCGAACTCAAGCCTCAACCGAGACGCAGTACCAGTTTTCGGAGAGGTCCTACCCTTAGTCGGAAAAAAGGCCGGCGGGAGGAGGTGCCGGCCTTTTTCCAATATGAAGCCGGCGGGAGGAGGAGCCGGCTTTTGCCTGGAGCGGAGGGAGGAGGAACCACCCCAGGTATCTCTTGCCTCATAAAGCTAGGGAGCCGGTTTAACGCTTACAAGACCCCGGCCTGCCCTTGCCATTTTGCCGCAGTTAAGCAGCCTTGGAGACGTCCTTGAAGGCCTTCTCGAAAGCGGCCTTGTACGGCTTGGAGACGTCTTCCGCAGCCTTGGAAGCGGCAGCCTGGAATTCCTTGGCCTGCTCGACGACGGTCTCGACGCCCTTGCGCAGGAACGAGGTCTGCAGCTCGACGACTTCCGACAGCGACTTGGCGCCGACGAGGGCTTCGAGGTGCGCGAAATTGGCTTCGGCATTGGCGCGCAGCGTGGCGATCGCCTTCAGCGACAGGTCACTCGAGGTGGTCTTGGCGGTCTCGTAGCTGGTTTCGAAAGCCTTCTTGGCTTCTTCGGCGCCGGTCTTCAGCTTGGCGAAGGTTTCCTTCGACTGCTCAACGCCCTTCTCGGCGAAAGCGCGAACCTGGTCAGCAGCCTGCGAAGCGTCGAAGGTCGGGAATTCGGTGGTCTCAGCGGTCTTCGTCTTGGTCATTTTCCATCCTCGGTGTGGACGGGCACGTTCGCACTCCGTGGCGCCGGGCCGTCTCGTTCATTTCTGTTAACACCGTAGCATTTTTTATGGTGCAGTGCAATATTTATGTTGCGTCGCAACATTAGTGAAAAGAAACAAGGAGATGCCCGCGTTAACCAAAAGCCCTACTTTTCAAGTGGGCTGTCTTCTGGCTTGTGGACCTTGCAGCGCCGCCCATTTATTAACGAAGAATTAACCGCGGCCATCTCCTGGAGGATTGCCAGAGCGCATGCCATCCGAGAACTATTCGTTCCTCGATGTTGCCGTCCTCGACGAGGTGCGGACGCGTTTCGCTGCCGGCGACGCGCTCCTGATCCTGTCGGCAGACCTCGACCAGGTGCTGTGGGCGAATGGCCCTGGCGCTGCCGTACTCGGCCACGCCGATATCGAGGCGGCGATCGGCGCACCCGCCGGCTTGCCGCCGGTGGCGAAACGCCAGATCACGGCCACCGCCGGCTTCCCCGCCATCGGCCGCAACCGCGCCCTGCTGGTCCGGCTCTCCAGAGGCATGGCAACACAGGCGATCGGCTTCCAGGCCAGCGCCGTGACCATGCCGGACGGCGAGGCAGCGATCCTGCTGTCGGTACCGGCACTGCAGTCCGGTTCACGCAGCATCGCCGAGATTGCCGAACGCGCCATCAGCGGCTTCACCACCGACGGCCAGTTCCTGGCTTTCATCGACGGCAGCGGCAATGTCGAAGCCGCGTCGCAGGGCTTCGCAGGTCTCGGAATCACCACCGAGACGCTCGGCGCGCTGGCTGGGGAAACCGGCCGGAACCAAGAGCGTACGCTGAAGCGACGCGTGCAGGCAGGAAGACGTGCCCTGCCCGCTGGCATGGCCAGGCTGACGGACGATCCTGAACGCCATCTCCTGGTGGTGATCGACGATGGCAGCGCCGAGCGGGCTGAAACGACAGCGGCCGCGGCAACTCACGCCCCAGCGGCCGAGCAGCCCGCGGTTGCCGCGGAAGGCTGGCGCGCAGCTGACGACAGCGCTTCCGCAAGCACGGCATCCGGCGACCAGCACCACGATGGCTGGTATTTCAGCGACGACGATCCGAAAAACCACACCCCAGCAGTTGCCGAATCGGCTGAGTCCGCGGCGACGGCCAAGCCGGCAGTCAACCGCAATGCCGCGCCGGTGCGTTTCGTGTGGCGTACCGATGAGGCCGGTCGCTTCAGCGCGATTTCACCGGAATTCGCAGCCGTTGTCGGCGACGCCGCCGCCGATGTCATCGGCCGCCGCTTCAAGGATGTCGCCACCACTTTCGGTTTCGACCCCTCCGGCGAGATCGCGGGGCTTCTGGACCGGCGCGACACCTGGTCGGGCCGTTCGGTTGCCTGGCCGATCGCCGGCAGCAGCCTGAAGGTGCCGGTCGATCTCGCCGCCCTTCCCGTCTACGACCGCAACCGCAATTTCGAGGGCTTCCGCGGCTTCGGCGTCGCGCGGGTGGCAGACGCCACCGAAGATCACGAAAAAGTCGGTGAAGCGCTGACGCCCGATTGGACGCCGTCGGAACCGGCACCATCGCCTGTCGTCGCACAGCCCGCTCCGGCTGCACCCGAAGCCGAGCAACCGGCCGCGGACACAAGCCGTCACCATCCATTCCAGGGCGAGACGCCGGCACTGGCCATCGCGCCGACACCGGAGCGCCGTTTCACCGACAAGGTCATCCGACTGGCCGAACACCGGGCGCCGGCCAATGACAAGGGCCTGTCGAGCCTGGAACGCACCGCCTTCCGCGAGATCGGCGAGCGCCTGAAAAAGGACAGCGCCGCGGAAACAGGCAAGGCCGCGCCGGCCGGTGCAGCGCCGAAGGAAACGCCGGCCGCCGCGCCGCATGCGGATATCGCCCTTCCTGTTCCGGAGACGGCGACCGCCGAACCGGCAGCGCCATCCGCCAAGGATGCTGAGTGGGCGAAACCTGCTGACACGGTTCCCGTCGCCGACCAAGAGCCGGAAGCCGCGGTTCAGCCTCTCCTCGGCGAAGAGCAGACCGACAATCTCGGCGCGGAAGAACCCGAGACGGCCGTTACGCCGGACGAAATCGATTCGCGAGACGATACGGTTGCCGCCGAAGATGACGGTGCGGCACTGATCGAAGCACAGGAAGCCGAGGACATCGAAGACCTCGCCCGGCTCGACGGCGCGGACGCTGAGGCGATTTCCGAGATCGAACCGCACTTCACGAGTTCCGAAGAGGTCGTGGTCGCATCCGGCGAACAGGCCGAAGCTCCCGAAGCGGATGGCATCGAACCGGAAAGCATTGCACAGTCGGACGTCCAGCTTCCGGCCAAGCCGCGTTCATTGCTGGCCTTTGCCACGTCAGACGAAAACGAGGCTGACGACAAGCCGGTACTGGACGATGTCGGCGACGTCAGGGCAGCGGCCGCCAAAGCGACACAGAGCCGCCGCGGCGCGCTTCACGAAGAAACGCCCGCCGAGGACGTGCAGGCCGCGGATGAAGAAGCCGATCTGGCGCGTCTGGAGGATGACGGCGACTTCACGCATCCGCGTGATGAAGATGAAGCTCCTGCTGCCGCAGAGCCAGTGCCTCCAACGCCAGCCGTGCGCATAGCGCCACCACCGCTGCAGGCCGGCGGCTTCGTGCCGGCCGCCTTTGCCACCCGCGAAGCCGCGCCGGACACCTCGCTTGTGGCGCGCCTGCCGGTGCCGCTGCTGATCCATTCGGGCGACAGGCTGCACTACGCCAATGCGGAGTTCCTGGCGCTGACCGGGTACAGCGATCTTGCCGCGCTGGAAGCCGCCGGCGGCCTGGATGCGCTGTTTGCAGATGCTTACGCCAGCGACGATGCGCCCGACCATTCGGACCACAAGCTGAGGTTGAAAAAGGCTGACGGCGAGGAAGTGCCGGTCGATGCGGTGCTGCGTTCGGTGCCCTGGGGCAAGGGCAAGGCCTTGATGCTGGTGCTGAACGGCACGACGGAGAACCGGTCGGCGCAGGTCGTGCCGTTTCCGGCGGCCGAGACGACGCAGCCCGACAATGCCGAGCTCAAGGCGCGCATCGCGGAAATGCGCACCATCATCGATACCGCCACCGACGGCGTGGTGCTGATCAACCGCGACGGCACCATCCGCTCGATCAGCCGGCCGGCGGAGGCCCTGTTCGGCTTCGACAGCGATGACGTCGCCGGCAAGCCGTTCGCGTCCCTGTTCGCCATCGAAAGCCAGAAATCAGCGCGCGACTATCTGGCCGGGCTTTCCGACAATGGCGTTGCCAGCGTGCTCAACGACGGGCGCGAGGTCATCGGCCGCGAGGCCGAGGGCCGCTTCATCCCGCTGTTCATGACCATCGGCCGCCTGCCCGGCGACAGCGGCTATTGCGCCGTGGTGCGTGACATCACCCAGTGGAAGCGGGCCGAGGAAGAGCTCACCCAGGCGCGTGCCGTGGCCGAGCGCGCTTCCTCGCAGAAGACCGATTTCCTGGCCCGCATCAGCCATGAGATCCGCACGCCGCTCAACGCCATCATCGGCTTTTCCGAGCTGATGGTGGATGAGAAGTTCGGCGCGATCGCCAATGAGCGCTATCGCGACTATCTGCGCGACATCAATCGCTCCGGAAACCATGTGCTCGACCTGGTCAACGACCTGCTCGACATCTCCAAGATCGAAGCCGGCCAGCAGGAAATGGACTACGAGGCCGTGTCGCTCAACGACACGCTGGCCGAATCCGTTGCGTTGATGCAGCCGCAGGCCAACCGCGAACGCGTCATCATCCGCTCGTCCTTCGCCTCGAGCCTGCCGGAAGTGGTGGCCGACCTGCGTTCGATCCGCCAGATCGCGCTCAACATCCTGTCCAATGCCGTGCGCTACACGCAGGCCGGCGGCCAGGTGATCGTCTCGACCGCCTACGAAACCTCGGGTGATGTGGTCATGCGGGTGCGCGACACTGGCGTCGGCATGACCCAGGCCGAGATCGAACACGCACTGAAGCCGTTCAAGCAGGTCAATGCCCTGAAGCGTGGCCGCGGCGACGGCACCGGCCTCGGCCTGCCGCTGACCAAGGCCATGGTCGAGGCCAACCGCGCCCGGTTCACCATCAACTCGACGCCCGGCGAAGGCACACTTGTGGAAATCGCCTTCCCGTCGACGCGTGTGCTGGCAGATTGAAATAGAAAAAAGGCGCCCAGCGGGCGCCTGAAGTAGAATTTGTCACAACGGGCTTGAGCGATACTGTTCCCGCCGAACGGGAAAGGGATTTCTCCCTCAAGTTACCCATGACTATCAGGGTCGGGTCGTAAACAAATTCTTACCTGACCCCGTAAAAATTTACGAAACTGTACCACTCGTGAAAACGCGGTAAATTTTAAGCGTTACGCCTTGTTTACCCTGTTCTCTCATCAACTCCGCAATTCCGGCCGGTCGCGGAACAGGTCGAGCGCTTCGGGATTGGCAAGCGCCTCCTTGTTCTTGACCGCGCGACCGTGGACGACGTCGCGCACGGCAAGCTCGGTGATCTTGCCCGACTTGGTGCGCGGGATATCGGTGACGGCCACGATCCTGGCCGGCACATGGCGCGGGCTGGCGCCGGTGCGGATCTTGGCCTTGATCTTCTTCTCAAGCGCCTCGTCGAGGGCGATGCCTGGAGCCAGCCGCACGAACAGCACCACGCGCACATCGTCGTCGAAATCCTGGCCGATGCAGATCGCCTCGAGGATTTCCGGCATCTGCTCGACCTGGTTGTAGATCTCGGCAGTGCCGATGCGTACCCCGCCCGGGTTCAGCGTCGCGTCCGAACGACCATGGATGATCATGCCGCCATGGCTGGTCCATTCGGCGAAATCGCCATGGCACCAGACATTGTCGAAGCGCTCGAAATAAGCGCCGTGATATTTCTTGCCGTCGGGATCGTTCCAGAAGCCGATCGGCGTTGCCGGGAATGCCTTGGCACAGACGAGTTCACCCTTTTCCTGTCGCACCGGCTGGCCGTCATCGTTCCAGACGTCGACGGCAAGCCCGAGCCCCGGGCCCTGGATCTCGCCTTCCCAGACCGGTTCGGTGGGCACGCCCAGCACGAAGCAGGAGACGATGTCGGTACCACCCGAGATCGAAGCAAGATGGATATCGTGCTTGATGCCTTCGTAGACGAACCGGAAGCCTTCCGGCGACAGCGGCGAGCCGGTCGAGGAAATGGTGCGCACGGTGGAGAGGTCATGCGTGGTGATGGGCTTCAGTTCGGCCTTGCGCACGGAATCGATGAATTTCGCCGAGGTGCCGAAATAGGTCATCTTTTCGGCATCGGCGTAGTCGAACAGCACATTGCCCGAGGGATGGAAGGGCGAGCCATCATAAAGCAGCAGCGTGGCGCCACAGGACAGGCCCGAAACCAGCCAGTTCCACATCATCCAGCCGCAGGTGGTGAAGTAGAAGAAGCGATCGCCTTCGATGAGGCCGGCATGCAGGCGCAGTTCCTTGACATGCTGGATCAACGTGCCGCCGGCCGAATGCACGATGCATTTCGGAATGCCGGTCGTACCGGAAGAGAACAGGATGTAGAGCGGATGCGCGAAAGGCAGCCGTTCGAAGGTGACGGCCCTGGCCGCGAAAGGCTGCAGCGCCGACTCGAGCGCCTCGGCACCCTCGATGGCGGCGGCGACATCCTGCGCGGTTCCGAGATAGTCGACCACCAGCACCTTGCGCAGGCTCTTCAGTTTGGAGACGACGGCGGCAACCTTGTCGGCGACCTCGATGGCCTTGCCCGCATACCAATAGCCGTCCGGCACAATGAAGACGACCGGCTCGATCTGGCCGAAACGGTCGAGCACGCCCTGTTCACCGAAATCGGGCGAGCAGGAAGACCACACCGCACCGATCGAGGTGGCAGCAAGCATGGCGGCAACCGTTTCGGGCATGTTCGGCATCATGGCGGCAATGCGATCGCCTTGCTTGACGCCGAGCTTCACGAACAGTTGCTGCAGCTGTGAAACCTTGGCGCGCAGCTCATCCCAGGACAGGCGCCGCTCGACCTGGTCCTCGCCGCGAAAAACGATTGCGTTGGAAGAACCGTTCTTCTTGAGAAGATTTTCGGCGAAGTTCAGCCTGGCGTCCGGGAAGAAATGCGCGCCCGGCATCTTGTCGCCGTCGACCAGCACGCTGTCGCCCTTGTCGCCTGTGATATCACAGAAGTCCCAAACCAGGTCCCAGAACGCTTCGCGCTCAGCGACCGACCAGGCATGCAGATCACGGTAACTGGCGAAGGTCTGCCCACTCACCCGCTCGGCGGCGCGCGTGAATTCCGTCAGCGGCGCCTCGGCGATCCGTGCCTCCGATGGGCTCCAAAGGGGGGTATCTGCGGCCATCAACGTTCCTCCCGTGGCGTCACCCGTTAAGCATACTGCAACGCAACAACGCAAGGTCAGCCTATTGCGACAACATGTGTGCTATCGCCATCGCATGGTCACAAAGACTTGAAATGCAGCCTCCTAAAGCGTTTCCGTTTTTCGCGGAAACGCGGAAGCGCTCTAACTTTTTGTTTTCACGCAATTCCGGACGGAAAACCGTTACACACTTTTCCTGGAGTTGCTCTCGGTCTACACCCCTTCATGCGGTGGAATTGAAACGCTAAGGACCAAATGCCATCACCCCTGATCTGGCGGGCCATTTGGGCTGTATCGATCGCGGTCATCGTCGCCGTCCTGGCGTTCGTGGCCGTGCCCTATTTTGCGTCGAATCGCATCGTGCGCGACCGCATTGCCTGGGAAATGAGCGCCTGGAGCGGTTTTCGCGTCACCATTGAAGGCACGCCCGAGATTTCGATCTGGCCGCAGTTCCGGGCCACGCTGTCGGGCGTCACGCTGTCGAAATGGAGCGACGACAAGGCTCCGCCGGTGATGCAGGCAGAACGGGTCGATATCGACCTGTCAGCGATGGCGGCTTTGCGCGGCGATGTCGTGTTCTCCGGCGTGCAGTTGACCAAACCGGTCTTCCGCATCGAGCCCGCCGAACACGGGCTGCTTTTGCCGTCGGCACCATCGGGCGGTCGTGTCGCACGTGCCATCGACGCCGCCAAGGAGACGGTCAAGGCCAATCCGGGCAAGCCGGACGCCGTCAAGCTGCCGAAGGAAGGTTTCGGCAGCATCGAATTCCGCGACGGCCGTGTCGTCGCCAGCATTGACGGTGCGGAAGAAGATGTCGTCACCGGCCTGTCGGGCATGGTGGACTGGGAAGCCCTCAATGCCTCCGGCTCGCTGACGGCCAACGGCACCTGGCGCGGCGAGACCGTGTCCGTCGAAGCCAATTCGCCCCAGCCCATGCTGTTGCTGGCGGGCGGTGCCGCACCCTTCACGGTGTCGCTGAAGGCGCCACCGGCCAATCTCTCGTTCGAAGGCAACGGCAATTTCTCCGCCAAGTCGTTTTTCGACGGCCAGGCCAAATTCTCGGCGCCGTCGCTGCGGCGCGCGCTCTACTGGCTGCGCGCCGGCATTGCGCCCGGCGCCACCACTGGGCCGGTCTCGGTCAGCAGCAAAGTCAGCGGCAATGGTGACCGCGTGAAGTTCGACAATGCCGAGATCACCGTGGACAAGAACCCCGGCACCGGCGCGCTCGACCTTTCCTTCACCGACGCACTGCCGGTGATTTCCGGCACCATGGCCTTCGACACCGTCAACCTGGCTGCATTCCTGGCCGCCTTCACCACGACGGCATCAGCACCCGGCGACCTCGACGCCATCGACACGTCCTTCGCCGATCGTTTCAACCTGGATTTGCGCCTGTCGGCGGCGCACGCCACCGCAGGCCCTATCCAGCTCGCCGACATGGCCGGCACCGCGCAGGTCAAGAACGGCCTTGCCGTGTTCGACATTTCCGATGCCGGTGCCTTCGGCGGCAATATCCAGGCCAGCCTGCGCTTCGACCTGCGTCCCGAAGGTACCCAAGTCGAGATGAAGTTGCTGGCCTCCGACATCAACGGCGCCGAATTCACCTCCGCTGCAGGCATGACCCGGCTGATGCCGACCGGTACCGGCACCGTGTCGCTGATCCTGAAAGGTCCCGGAAAATCCTGGAACTCGATCCTGCAGAACGCCGACGGCTCGGTTTCCGCCACCTTCGGCCCCGGCAACCTCACCGCGCTCAACCTGCCCTCCTTCCTGAAACACGCCGAGGACGGTGGCTTCTTCGCGCTCGATGAAGTGGCCGACGGCACACTGCCGATCGACGGCGCCGAGCTCAAGGCCAGCATCGCCAAGGGTGTCGCCCGCATCGATCGGGCCGAAGCGAAGTCGGGCCAGACAAAGATCTGGCTGTCTGGCATCGTGCCTTATGCGGGCCGCGGCCTGGCGCTCTCCGGCGGTGTGATCCAGCCTGCAACCAAGCCGGCGCCAGCGCCCCAGCCGACGCCTGCCCCGGCGCAGCCAGGCACTATCCCGGACGGCCAGGCCGCTGCCAACCAGACCACGGGCGCCACGCCACCTGCTCCCGCCACGCCAAGCAACAGCGGCAACGAGGCGACCTTTTTCGTCGGCGGCACCTGGACGACGCCGTTTGTGTCGCCGATCGCGCGGCGCAAGACAGTCGAATAAAAAAGGCGGCTTGCGCCGCCTTTTCGTTTCGTGATCCAGTCGAGCCCTATCCGCGCAGTGCCGCCTGTTCGTCGCGCAGGCGTTGAACCTCACGGCGCTTGTTGACGACCGAAGCAATGATGACGCCGGTCGCCACGATCGTGATCAGGATCGTGCAGGCGGCATTGATCTCCGGCGTCACGCCGAGACGAACCTGACTGTAGATCTTCATCGGCAGCGTCGTCGCCCCTGGGCCTGAGGTGAAGGATGACGTCACCAGGTCGTCCAGCGACAGGGTGAAGGCGAGCATCCAGCCAGACACGATGGCGGGCAGGATGACCGGCAATGTCACCTGGAAGAAGGTGGCCACCGGCGAAGCGCCGAGATCCATCGCCGCTTCTTCGAGCGAGCGGTCGAAGGTGACGAGACGCGACTGCACCACGACCGCGACGAAGCACATGGTGAAGGAGATGTGCGCCAGCGTCAGCGTGAAGAAGCCACGGTCGAGACCGATCGCGACGAACAGCAGCAGCAGCGACAAGCCGGTGATGACTTCCGGCATGACCAGCGGCGCAAACACCATGCCCGAAAACAGCACACGGCCGCGGAAGCGCGTGTAGCGGGTCAGTGCCAGGGCAGCCATCGTGCCGAGCACCGTCGCCACGGTCGCCGAGATCAGGCCGACGCGGATGGTGACCCAAGCGGCATCGATCAGCGCCTGGTTCTGGAACAGCGAGACGTACCATTTGGTCGAGAAGCCGCCCCAGACGGTGACGAGCTTGGATTCATTGAAAGAGAAGATCACCAGAAGCACGATGGGCAAATAGAGGAACGCAAAGCCCAGCGTGACCGAGGTGATGTTGAAACGGCTCCAGGTCGTGTTCATGTCAGCGCCCCTGTTCCTGAGCGCGCGCCTGGGCGTGCTGGAAGATGACAATCGGAACGATCAACACCAGAAGCAGCAGCACCGCCACCGCCGACGAGACTGGCCAGTCTCGATTGGCGTTGAACTCATTCCAAAGCGTACGGCCGATCATCAGCGTCTGCGAACCACCGAGCAGGTCGGGGATGACGAACTCGCCGACTGCCGGAATGAAGACCAGCAGGCAGCCGGCCAGCACACCAGCCAGCGACATCGGGAAGGTGATCTTCCAGAAAGCGGTGATCGGCGGGCAGCCAAGGTCCTGGGCTGCCTCGACCAGTGAATAGTCCATCTTTTCCAGCGCCGAATAGAGCGGCAGCACCATGAACGGCAGGTAGGAATAGACGATGCCGATGAAGATCGCCCAATAGGTGTTGAGGATGATCAGCGGCTCGCTGATGATGCCGGTGCTGAGCAGAAGCTGGTTGAGCAGGCCTTCCGGCTTCAGGATGCCGATCCAGGCATAGACGCGGATCAGGAACGACGTCCAGAACGGCAGGATGACCAGCATCAGCAGGGTTGGCCTCAGCGTGGCAGGCGCCCGCGACATGCCGTAGGCGATCGGATAGCCGACAAGCAGGGTCAGCAAGGTCGAGATGCCGGCGACGATGACGCTGGTGAAGTAGGCGTTGATGTAGAGCGGGTCTTCCGTGAGGAAGACGTAGTTGTCGAAGTTCAGTTCCTTCAACTGGCCGAGGATGCCGGAGATGCCGCCGCTGAAATCGAACGCCGGCGTGTAGGGCGGCATCGCGATCGCCGTCTGCGACAGCGATATCTTGAAGACGATGAAGAAGGGAATGAGGAAGAAGACCAGCAGGAAGGCGTAAGGAATGATGATGACCAGCTTGCTGACGAAACTGTTGGCAAGCTGGGGAGCCGCCTGCGCCGGCGCGGCGCCGGCCGTGGTGGCTGAAAAGGTAGCACCCGCCATGATCGCCCCCTATCGCGTCAGCACGACGCCGGCGTCGGGCCGGAAGGAGACCCAGGCGCGGTCGTTCCAGGTGAGCGGATCGTCCGAGATACGGGCCGAATTCATGCTCTGTGCGCGCACGATCTGCCCGTCGCTCAGCTTGACGTGGTAGACGGTCATGTCGCCGAGATAGGCGATGTCGTAGACCTCGCCTTCCAGCGCGTTGCTCGATCCTTCCGGCTTGGCCGAGGAGATGCGGATCTTCTCAGGCCGGATGGCGAAGGCGACATTGGCGCCAGCGGTGGCGTCGCCAGCGTTCTCAACCAGGATCTGGGCGCCGGTGGCTCCGGTGATGGTGGCGTTCTTTTCCGTGCGCTCGGCGACCTTGCCTTCGAACATGTTCACGTTGCCGACGAAATTGGCGACGAAACGCGAGCTTGGCGCCTCGTAGACTTCCGCAGGCGTCGCCACCTGCATGACCTCGCCCTTGTCCATGATGGCGATGCGGTCGGCCATGGTCATGGCCTCTTCCTGGTCGTGGGTAACGACGACGAAGGTCAGGCCGAGCTCCTGCTGCAGGTCCATGAGTTCGAACTGGGTTTCCTCGCGCAGCTTCTTGTCGAGCGCCCCGAGCGGCTCGTCGAGCAGCAGCACCTTCGGGCGCTTGGCGACGGAGCGGGCAAGCGCGACACGCTGGCGCTGGCCACCGGAAAGCTGGTGCGGCTTGCGCTTGGCGAAGGGCTCGAGCTTGACCAGCTTCAGCATCTCGGCGACGCGCTTTTCGACATCGGCCTTGGGCATGCCTTCCTGCTTGAGGCCGAAGGCGATGTTCTTTTCCACCGTCATATGCGGGAACAGCGCATAGGACTGGAACATCATGTTGACCGGGCGCCGGTACGGCGGCGTGCCGGCGAGGTTCTCGCCGTCCAGCAGGATGCGGCCTGACGTCGGCTGTTCGAAGCCGGCCAGCATGCGCAGCAGCGTGGACTTGCCGCAGCCCGACGCACCGAGCAAAGCGAAGAATTCGCGCTCGTAAATGGTCAGCGACAGATTGTTGACGGCCGTGAAATCACCGAACCGCTTGGTGACATTTTCGAACTGGATGTAAGGCTTTGCGTTCGGATCGTTCCACGGCGCGAAGTCCCTGCGGATGCTGCCAAGCGATTTCATTGTCCCACTCCCGTTGCCAGGGCAATCCCGCCGTTCTCCGAAGCGGAAATGCTCTTTCCGTTTGTTTTCGTGCAATTCCGAGCGGAAAACCGCCACGCTTTGGAACTGCTTCAGTCCCCGAAAGAACCCCGGCAGCCAGGCTGCCGGGGTTTTCCATGATGCTTATTGTCCCGTGATGACCTTGGTCCAGATGCGCGTGATGACGCGCTGGGTCTTGGGATCGTATGGCTTGACCGTGAAGAGCTTCTTCATCACGTCTTCGGTCGGGTAGATCGTGGGATCGCCGGTGATCTCCTTGTTGACCAGCGGCTGCGAAGCCTTGTTGCCATTGGCGTAGAAGACGTAGTCCGACGACTTGGCGATCACTTCCGGCTTCATCATGTAGTTGATGAATTCCAGCGCCTCGGCCGGATGCTTGGCGTCAGCCGGGATGGCCATCTGGTCAAACCACATCTCGGCGCCTTCCTTCGGGATCGTATAGGCGATCTCGACGCCGGCTTTGGCCTCCTGGGCGCGGTTGCGGGCCTGGAACAGGTCACCCGAGAAACCGACGGCCAGGCAGATGTCGCCATTGGCGAGCGCGTTGATGTATTCGGAGGAGTGGAACTTGCGCACCGACGGACGGATGCTCAGCATCAGCTCCTCCGCCTTGGCGAGGTCCTCTGCCTTGTTCGAGCTCGGATCGATCTTCAGGTAGTTGAGGGCAGTCGGCAGGATGTCGGTCGGCGAATCCAGCATCATCACGCCGCAGTCCTTCAGCTTGGCGAGATTTTCCGGCTTGAACACCGTGTCCCAGCTGTCGATGGTGTCAACGCCAAGCGCTTCCTTGATCTTCTTGGTGTTGTAGCCGATGCCGGTGGTGCCCCACATGTAGTTGACCGAGTACTCGTTGCCCGGATCGAAGGCCGCAACGCGCTCCTGCACGACGTCCCACATGTTGGCCAGGTTCGGCAGCTTCGACTTGTCGAGCTTCTGGTAGACGCCGGCTGCGATCTGGCGCACCAGGAATGGCGTCGCGGTCGGCACGACGACGTCGTAACCCGAACCGCCGGCCAGGAGCTTGGTCTCCAGGATCTCGTTGGAATCATAGACGTCGTAGACGACCTTGATGCCGGTTTCCTTGGTGAAGTCGGCGATGATCGACTGGTCGATGTAGTCGGACCAGTTGTAGACGTTGACGACACGCTCCTGTGCCTGCGCGCCCAGCGTCGGCAACGTCAACGCCACGGCCGTCGCCGCCAGCAAAATCGCTTTGCGGATCATTTTCTTCACACTCCCTTTGTCAGTATTCTCTTGCCGGAAGACGGCATCATGACCATCGCCCGGCATGCGTCGTTGAACGGTATCGCGGCAACGCACGACGATAACGCCTGGACAGCGTTCCGGAGGATGCGTGCGATGGAATGAGGCGCCGCTGTGCGGGGCTTGCCTAGAGAGATTACCGCCTGTTGCTGCCCGATTGGCAGCGCATGGCAGTGAGGCTCGGTCCTGGTTTGGCCGGCTGTATCACGTGGCAAGATGCGCCTGTTTTGTTGTTGCCGTATTCACAGCCTGCCCGTCGCGCAGCAGGCTTGTCAATGGGCAAAGATGTTCCAATCGCTCCTGACAATCAAAACGTGTCGTGTCGCAACTTCAAAGCAGCGCCCGCAGCGTTTTTCGCCGGAGCCGGCGATATGCGGAAAGACGGCTGTCGTCCAGATGACGGGATCCGGGGTCACAAGACAGCAGGAGGAATGACTTTGCCCGTGGCATCATCCTCGTCCGCCGGCCTGCGCAGCTGCAGCAGGGTCACCGCCACGATTGTAACGACCGCCCCCAGGGCCTGCAGCAAACTCAACCGTTCGTCGAGAACGAGATATGCAATGCCCAAACCAAACACCGGCGTGAGGTTCAGGAAACTTCCGGCGAGGTTCGCCGAAATTCGGGACAAGGCAAACATGTAGGCCGAAAAGGCAATGGCGTACTGAACGACCCCTGAAATGATGGCAATTGCCCATGCGCTCGCCGTCGTCGGCAACACGATCCCACCACCGGATGCGAGGGCTTCGAAAGGCAACGCACATGTCGCGAGAGCCAGCGCCGAAAGCTGCTGCAGTCCCACCGCGGCCACCGGATCATGATCCCCGATCGCCTGGGAGCTCAGAACGACGTACACCGCGGCAGTGGCGGTCGCGACGAAAACAAGACCGATCCCCATCGGCGAACTCGTTTCGCTTCGAACGTCGAAGAAACCGAGCGCCATCGAGAGACCAACCAGAGCGATACATGAAAGCAGTACGAAACCAGCGCTCGGGCGATCCTTCAGAAACGCCGCGCTGATGATCACGATCATGATGGCTTCGGTCGCCTGGATCAGCGTCGCATCGCCTGCCCGCACCGTTGCCAGACCGATGAGGCCGAGCAGATAGGCACCGCCTGGCTCCAGAAGCCCGAGCAGGAACAACCTCATGGCCGGCCTGGCTTCGGGTACCTTTCGACGGATCAGGTACACGAATGCCCAGACAACGACGACGCTAGCCGCAAGCTGGACGAAAAGCAGCGCAACAGGGCTCACTTCATCGAGGACGGCCTTCGACATGACCGTTGCGGAACCCCAGCAGAACGCCGCAAACGCGGCGGCGAAGATGCCGCTGTTTTTGTTGACCCCCATCGCAGGCTCCAGGCGGGACGTGATGAACCAGAAAAGCTAAGGCAGTCAGACTAGGCTTCTCCCATCGCGCGCTGGACCAGCATGTTGAAATGCGCCAGCGGCTCTTCCGTGATCGCATGATTGACGCTGTCGATCACGAAAAGCCCATGCGGAACCGCGCCGGAACGCATTCCCCTATGAGCCGATACGATGAGCTCGTTGTCTTCTTTCTCGAGAACGTTGCCCTCCCAATCCATCAGAGCCTGCGCTTCCGCATCGACCTTTCCATCGAGAAAGAAATAGTCGCAGTAACCGACGGAGCGCTCCGCCGAGATCGGCAACATATGGAAGACCAGGAGGTTCTGTTGTCCGGGGAAGATGTTGAACGTCAGATTGGGCCATAAGCCCCAACCCGAAAACTCGGTCTGCATGCCCTCATGCGGCGTATAGTTGAAGGCCGAATTTTCCGCATTCCGCGCCGGGGCGCTGGTCGTCACATAGTAGGCATGCTGCTTGATCTTGAATTCAGGGATGCACATCAGTTCGGCAAGCGCCTGATGGGTCGGCGAACAGTGGTAACATTCGAGATAATTCTCGACCATGATCTTCCAGTTGCCGTCGACCTCGGCGACAAAGCGCCGGGCAAAGCGCAGCCGGGAAAGAAGCGAGAGTTTTGCGTTCAATTCCTTGAAGAAACCGTCGAACTGGTCATCGAAGCGGTCTTCGCCCGGTTCGAGCCGAACGAAGACGAAACCATCGCGCACTTTCACATCAATGGATTTCAGTGACTGGTTGCAGTCGGGAAGATCCCCCACCTTCAATCCTGGGGCGCCACGAAGCTTGCCATCCGACTGGTAAGTCCAGGCATGATAAGGACAGGTGAAAGCATTGGCCTTGCCCTCCCCCTGGACAAGGATATGCCCGCGGTGGACGCAGACATTATAGAATGCCCGGATTTTTTCGTCCTGCCCGCGAACAATCAGTATCGGAACATCGCCGATTTCGAACGTGCTATAGGACCCGGCGTCTGGAATTTGCGAAGCGTGAACGACGTAAAGCCATTCACGGCGAAATATCCGTTCAAATTCTATATTGTGCCGCCCGGTATCGAAATAGGCGCTCGCCGGCAGCGTTGGAACAAATGTTTTTACTACAGGTAAATTCACTTAATTCTCCTGTATTATTCATTTGAAATAATCCTTCACATACAAGTAAGACCCGTGTGTAAAAACCGATAGACAAAATAATCTCTTATTGCGCGGCAACATGAAACTCCATGTCACGGCGCAATAAACTCCCAACAATGTTTCCCTGGCTGCCTCCGCACGGGGCAATGGCCGCACCCGACAACGGGGCCTTTTTTCAGTTCGGTGACGGGATGCCGGTGGTGCCGGGGCGTGCCGGGCGCGACTGACGCCGCAGTTCGAGGCCGATATGGACGAGCAGCGCGGCAACAACGACGACGCCGCCGACCATGGTGCGGACTGAAGGCACCTCGCCATGCACCAGCCAGACCCAGATCGGCCCCAGGATCGGTTCAAAGGTGCCGAGCAGCGCCGCCACGGCGGCCGGCACCAGTCTGGCTCCGGTGGCGAAGAAGGCCAGGCCGACGCCGAGATTGATGACGCCAAAGGCGAACAGGAAACCCATGTCGCGCGGTGAAACCGCGAACTGACTGGCCTGCGATACAGCAAAAAGCGCGGCGAAGATCGTGCCGAGGCAGGTGGCGGGTGTCATGCGCACCTGGGCAAAACGGCGGGTGATGACGGTGGCGACCGAAAACATGAAGGCAATCAGTAGCGCCAGCCCATCGCCGATCGGCGACACCGCGCCACCGAGCGATTCCGAGACCATGATGGCAACGCCGACGATCACGCCGGCGATCGCCGCCCAGGTGGCGGCCGAGACCTTTTCGCGAAACAGCAGCCAGCTCAGCAGCGCCGCCAGCAAGGGTACCCCGGCCTGCATGAGCAGGATGTTGGCAACCTTGGTATAGGAGAGCGCGACGACGAAACAGGTGGAAGCGGTGGCGAAACAGACGGCGACCGCAAGGCCGGGCAGGCCCATGTCGCGGAACAGTTTCAGGGTTCCGCGCGGGCCGTCCCGCCACACCATGAAAGCAATCAGAAAGGCGGCCGCCCAGACCGAACGCCAGAACACCACCGTCCAGCTGTCATCGATCGCGATGAAGCGCGCGATGGTGCCGCCCAGGCTCCACATCAACGCCGACAGGAACACCAGCAGGTAGCCGATGCGTTCTTCTCTCAATGCCGATGGTTGAGCGATGGCGTTCATGGCCTACTATTGCCCTTTCGGCCGCGGAGCATTGTGTGGAGCACGACAGAATCTGCCGGTTTCCAGTAACGTGCAAAGGGTGAAAGAGATGACTTCCTGCCGCAAGAACCGGGCGGCCGGGATTGCTTAAGCCAGCCTCAAGCAAGACTTGACGGATAGACGAGTGCCGTGGCGCACAGCAGCTTCCGCCGGCCATTCACCATGCCATGGGCAGGCGAGCTTCATTGAACTGACAGAGCTATCCGGTAGACTGTCCAACAGGCAACAAGACCCCAGACCAGAAGCCATGCAGTATTACACTTCCACCGTGAATCCCAAGGAGATCAAGGAGCTTTGCATCCTTCAGCCCTGGAAAGCGCTGCTGGCCATCGGCTTTGACTGGGGCGTCATCGCAGCCTCGATCGCCGTCAGCGAATATGTCGGCGGCTTCTGGATCTATCTGCTGGCGATCCTGCTGATCGCCGGCCGTATGCACGGGCTTGGCGTGATGATGCATGACGGTGCGCATTTCCGCATCTTCAAGAACAAACGCCTCAACGACTGGGTAACCGACCTGCTAGTCGCCTGGCCGGTGCTGTCGACCGCGCAGTCCTACCGCAACAACCATCTCACCCATCACCAGCACCTGAACACCGAGCGCGACCCGGACTGGATTACCAAGATCAGTGACGAAGCCTTCCAGTTTCCGCAGACGGTGCTGCGGCTGACGGTGCGATTCCTGGGCTATCTGGTTGCCGTCAACACCTTCCGCGACCTGAAGCAGGCGTTTCCCCGCCTCAACCGCAACGACCAGTCGACCAGAACTTACAAGGCGCTGCGGCTCGGCTTCTATGTGCTGGTGATCGCGGCCTGCACCTGGTTCGGCGTCCTGTGGCAGTTCTTCATCTACTGGGTGGTGCCTTATTTCACGGTGCTGTTCTTCATGTTCTATGTGCGCAACATCTCGGAGCATTTCGGCGGCATGAACTATGAAGAGGAACTCGGCAGCACCCGCACCGTGCTGCCGTACTGGTGGGAACGGCTTTTCTTCGCACCGCACAATGTGAACTATCACATCGAGCATCACCTCTATCCCGGCGTGCCCTTCTACAACCTGCCCAGGCTGCATGCGGCGCTGATGCGTGATGAGACCTATCGTTCGCAGGCACATCTGACGCGCGGCTATTCCACCGGGCTGCTGCATGAGTGCCTGACCGCAGCCGCCTAAGATAGGTCATCAACCGCGACCATGACTGCCGTCACTCCGGCAAGGGTGCCGCCTGTCCCGGCGATTTTGCATAGCCCAGCGCCTCGACGATCAGGCCGTCCCTCACGCGCATCAGGTTGACGCCGCGCACCGAGCCGCCATCGCCGAAATTGAAGCGCCAGCGGATCACAGCGCTGTCGCCCATCGCCGCGACATCCTCGAGCTCAAAATACGAAACACGGTCCGCGGCAACGGCATGCCAGAAGGCAAGGCAGGCTTCGCGGCCCTCATAACGCGTGCCGTTCGGTGCCGGCTGGATCGATTCCATGACGCAGTCCTCGGCGATCAGATCGTCGAGAAGCTCAGGCTGGTGTTCCTGGAACGCCCGGTTGAAGCGCTGCATGATGTCAAACGTGTCGGTCGGGTACATATATTCCTCCTTAATAAGACAGACAGGTCTGTCTACAATTGAAATAGACAGACCTGTCTGCTAGTGTCAATGCCATGCAAAAGACTGCTGACATGACCGATGTCTCTCCCGCCCGCCGTCGCCTGCTCGATACGGCAAGCCGGCTCTTTTACGCCGAAGGCATTCATGCCGTCGGCATCGACCGCATCATCGCCGAGGCAGGCGTTGCCAAGGCGACGTTCTACAAACACTTCCCCTCGAAGGATGATCTCGTCGTCGCTCATATCGAGGAGCAGGACCGGCTCGGACGCGCGTATATCGCCGCCCTGCCCGCGCAGCGGCCGCGCGAAACGATCGCCGCGATCCTGGGACGCATCGGCGATGCGGGGATCGACGCCGACTATCGCGGCTGTGTGTTCCTCAATGCGGCGGCGGAATATCCTGATCCCGCCAGCCCGGTACGCCGCGCCATTGACGCGCGCCGGCAATGGTATCGTGACCGCCTGCAAGAGCTCTGTGCCGCCAGCGGCGATCCGTCTCCCGCGACGACAGCGGGACTGTTCGTCGCCTTGTCGGACGGCCTGCTCGAAGGCGCCTACCTGGACGACCCCGCCAGGATTCCTTCTCTGATCGGCGAAGCAGTCGCCAAGTTGCTGCCACAGGCCTGACGAGCCAGCGATGGCTGTGTCACTCAGGCAATGGAGAGACGATGGCTACTTCGCTTGCTTCAGGGCCTCGGACAAAACCGCATCCTCGCCGGCAGCGTAACTTGCGAATGTCGGCGCGACAGGCACGGCGGGCGCCAGCGATCCGGACGGCGTGCCATAGATATAGTTGAGAAAGAAGCACGTCATGACCTGCGCCAGGCTGCAGCCATCTTCCCAATCATGATAGGCGGTGGTGTAGCGGACGTTCAGCCTGGAATTCGGCAAGGTGACCGTGCCGCCCTCGCCCCAGAATTTTGACCTGTCGCCCATCGGCTCACCCACAAGGATGCCGCGCGCGCCGGCATGATACTTCAACATCGCCGCCGTGCTCAGTGCCGCCGAAAAAGTCGTCCCGCTGGTGAGAATGAAGACCTTGCCGTCCTGCGGCACCAGCCCAGGCAATTGTTTCGAAAAATCCGCGCTTTGCGTGTAGTCGCCGCCGGGGTTGAAGCGCAGGTCCACGACCGCATCCTTGACCTGCCGCGTCTTCGCTTCAGCCAACGCATCGGCGAGATAGCCATGCAGCGACTTGCCGTCCTGGTCGCGCACCCGGTTGATCTGGACGTAGAGGACGCTGCCGTCGGCCAGGTAGTCATGCCAGAAGAACTGATCGGGCCGCGTCAGTGCCTGCGGGATCTGGGCGCCCTGCAGCACGTGAATCCATGGGCCGTTGTCGTCCGGCACCGGAACGGTGCTCAGGTAGCGCTTCGGCCAGAACGTCCTGGCCAACGGCTCCGGCGTGCCCGGTTCCGCGGCAAGCGCATGTGACGCCTGCGTTCCGTCACGCAGGCGCAGGACCAAGGCAGCCGCGTCCGCCTTGTCGGCAAGGCCGGCGGCATGAAGCAGTTCCGGCGAGGCGATCAGGTTCGGCGAGAGCTCGCGCGCCAGATTGGCAGGTCCGCCGACATAGGCACGAAGCCCTTCCAGCAGTTGCTGCGGCGAGCGGCCGTCAAAGGTGACGAGTTGGGAACCCAGCAGGTTGCGCTGGTCAGCGCGCGCTTCCACCACGAATAGTCCGTCGGCAAACCAGCCGAAGCGCACCGGCAGGGCGTTGAAACCGTGGCCGGCGACCAGCGCCATGACGTTGGTATGGCCATTGTCGGCCAGCGCCACGGCACGCGCGGTACCCATGGCAAAGCCGGCGCGGTCAAGATCGGGCGCGCGGGCGACAAGTTCGGCCATAGCGGTGTTGAACGCCGCGCGGCTCTCCTTGGTGAAGCTGCGCTCGACTTCGGGCAAACGCTGCAGCAGATCGAGGTCCTGCTTGTTCCTCTCGGCCTGAGAAGCAGCCTGCGGAAATTGGATTGCCGGATAGGACTTGAAGGTCGGATAAAGGATCAGGACGGCTGGCGCGACCACAAGGATCAGCACCGCGGCCAAAGCGATGGCGATGCGCTTCAGCCAGCGCCGCACGGGACGAACGGTACCAGCCATGGGGCGCCTCACCGGTTACGCAGCGAGGCGCGAAAATGCAGACAGAGGCCGTGAGCGTCAATGTCAGCGACGGCTAATATGCCATCTCTGCTGAAGCAATCCTGACAAACTGACAGGATACGACAACTGACATTGCCGATGCCTTGTCGAACGATCCCTCAGCGATCGCGGCAGGCTTTTACTGGAAATCGAAGGCGCTCAGCCCGGTCACCATCTCGTCGAGGCCGAGCGGACGTGTCACCGGTGGCTCGGCGCGCGACAGGCAGCCGGAGCGTTCACAAAGCCGGCAGGCGGGACCGACCGGCGTTGCCTTCACGGCCCCCGTCTTGCCGCTTACGGCCAATGCCGGAAGCGCCGCGCCATAGACGATCTCATCACGAAAGGCGATGTCGCAGCCGAGCAGGATTGCCGTGCGGCGGGGCCGCTCCGAGAAGGCGCCCTGCGGCCCTTCCAGCGTGCGCGCCACGGTGAGGAACTCGGCGCCATCCGGCATTTCGACCGCCTCAACAAAGATCTGGCCGGGCTGGGTGAAGGCAGCATGCACCGGCAGTTTTGGGCAGCCGCCGCCGAAACGGCTGTGCGGAAACCCTTGCGCGCCGGCACGTCGGAAACGATTGCCGGCGTTGTCGACCTCCAGCATGAAGAACGGCACGCCGGAGGCACCAGCGCGCTGCAGCATGGTCAGCCGGTTGGCGGCCTGCTCAAAGGAAACGCCGAAGCGCGAACGCAACACATCGACATCGTAGCGGGCACGCTGGGCGGCGGAGAGGAACGCCTGATACGGCATCATCAGCGCATGCGCGGCATAGCGGCCGAGCTCGAAGCGGGCGAGCCGCCTGGCTTCGTCGGACGACAGCTTCAGCGCCGCGATCTCCGCCGCCACCGCGACCTGCATGCGGATGAGACTTGCCTCCATCGCCACCTCGCGCAGCTGATCGAAGGGCGACAGCCGTTCCGACAGGAAAAGGCGCTGTGAATGGCGGTCATAGCGGCGGCGCCAGTTGGGCATGGTGGCGACCGGCAGGACCTTGACGACGATACCATGCTCGCGCCGCAGCCACTCCTTCAACGCGCCGAACAGGTCGTCGCCCGGACTCAGCAACGTCGTGAAGGCCTCAGCCTCTTCTTCAAGCGTCGGAAAATGATTGGGCCTGCGCTCGAAAACCTCATGCACCTCATCGATGGGTAAGCGCGCACCGGAAAGCGCGGTGGTGTGGCCTTCTCGCGCGAGCAGTTCGGTGAGGTCGGATAGGCGTTCTGCCTGCTCGCGGTAGGCGCGAAACAGCTTGATGACGGCTGCGGCCGCATTGGGTGCGGCTTCGGCGATCTCGACCAGTTCCTGATCGCCCGGCAATTCGCCGGCCAGAAGCGGATCGGTGAAAACCTCGCGCAGGGCAGAGATCGATCCGCGCGCCTCGCCCTGCAGCTCATCCGGCTCGACCTTGTAGACGGAAGCAAGCTTGAGGATGAGCTGGACCGTCAGCGGGCGCTGGTTGCGCTCGATCAGGTTGAGATAGGAAGGAGAAATGCCCAACCCCTCGGCCATGGCCGTCTGGGTTAGCCCTTTCTGGTTGCGGATGCGACGGATGCGCGGCCCGGCGAAGATCTTCTGCTCAGCCATGTCGACTTGACCATTTTACAAAAATTGACACCGATATCGGGCGATTTCGGCCTTCTCCGTCTTTTACAGTTTTTACAAATTTACAGCGCGACGCTGTCAAACACAACACAGATTTTCCCTTATCTTTCAGGCAAAATCGCGAATTCTCTGGGCCGATTTCGCAACGCAATGTAAATCAAGTCACAGGGAGATCGCCACCAAACGAAGACATCAGGCGGTTTCGCGAAACGCAATTTGTGAAGCGGAGCAGACAATGACCGATTTTTACAACCTTGTTCCTTCGGCCGCTGAAGGCCGGTTCGACGGCATCGAACGGCCCTATTCGCCGGAGGATGTGAAGCGGCTGCGTGGCTCCGTACAGATCAAGTACAGCCTTGCCGAAATGGGCGCGAACCGCCTGTGGAAGCTCATCCACGAGGAAGACTTCGTCAACGCGCTTGGCGCGCTCTCCGGCAACCAGGCCATGCAGATGGTCCGCGCCGGGCTTAAGGCAATCTACCTGTCCGGCTGGCAGGTCGCGGCGGATGCCAACACGGCTTCCGCCATGTATCCGGACCAGTCGCTCTATCCGGCCAACGCTGCGCCGGAGCTCGCCAAGCGAATCAACCGCACGCTGCAGCGCGCCGACCAGATCGAGACCTCCGAAGGCAAGGGCCTTTCGGTCGACACCTGGTTCGCGCCGATCGTCGCCGACGCGGAAGCCGGTTTCGGCGGACCGTTGAATGCCTTCGAGATCATGAAGGCCTTCATCGAAGCCGGCGCCGCGGGCGTTCACTTCGAAGACCAGCTGGCATCGGAAAAGAAGTGCGGCCATCTCGGCGGCAAGGTGCTGATCCCGACCGCGGCGCATATCCGCAATCTCAACGCAGCCCGTCTTGCGGCTGACGTGATGGGCGTGCCGACGCTGATCGTCGCCCGCACGGACGCCGAGGCTGCCAAGCTGCTCACCTCCGACGTCGACGAGCGCGACCAGCCCTTCGTCGACAAGGATGCGGGCCGCACGGTGGAAGGCTTCTACCAGGTGAAGAACGGCATCGAGCCCTGCATCGCCCGCGCGATTGCCTACGCACCGCATTGCGACCTGATCTGGATGGAGACCGGCAAGCCGGACCTCGCCCAGGCCAAGAAGTTCGCCGAAGCCGTGCACAAGGCGCATCCGGGCAAGAAGCTGGCCTACAACTGCTCGCCGTCGTTCAACTGGAAAAAGAACCTCGACGACGCAACGATCGCCAAGTTCCAGCGCGAGCTGGGCGCGATGGGCTACAAGTTCCAGTTCATCACGCTGGCTGGCTTCCACCAGCTTAATTTCGGCATGTTCGAACTGGCCCGCGGCTACAAGGATCGCCAGATGGCGGCCTATTCGGAGCTGCAGGAAGCGGAGTTCGCCGCAGAAGCCAACGGCTACACCGCAACCAAGCACCAACGCGAAGTCGGCACCGGCTACTTCGACGCCGTTTCGATGGCGATCACCGGCGGCAAGTCGTCGACCACCGCCATGCACGACTCGACCGAACACGAACAGTTCCGCCCGGCCGCCGAATAGGCCGGACCGCGCATCACCCCCGGCGCCCCGGCGCCGGGGCGGCAACAGAGGAACCGCCCCAGAAGGCGAAGGAACATTCGAGGAGAAGAACGATGGCACCGCGTACCCGTGTCAAGGAAAGAGCCGAGGAACAGGCCACCACCATGAGCGCCGACCAGCAGGCGGTGATCCGCATCGTCGCCAACGACCTGCACCGCCTCAACCAGTCGGTCATGAAGGCCGTCGAAGCCGGCGTCTCGGTCGAGCTGGTTCGCTCGGCCCGTCACCATGGCGGCGACGGCAATTGGGGTGATCTTTTGATCCCAGTTATCGTCACGCAACAAAGTCACGGCTGAAGAAAGTCACCACTTACCAAAACAAAGAAAAAACCCGCCCGATGGTCAACCATCGGGCGGGTTTTTTCTTGTTGCGTTCTTTGTTCGACGGGCCTGCGACTTTATTTGCGGAAGCGCCATTTAATTTATTGTGATTGATGAATATCAGGGCTAGGACGTCGGCACGCTTGACACAGGCGGCTGCCTCGACCAATGGTCCAACAAGAAGTACAACCCAGCATTGAATCAGCGGGGGCAGCGCGGCCCCATCACCCTCGAGGCTTGGCGAGGACGACATGACGATTGTTGACGAATCCGCCGAAGAGAGCGGCGGACCTACGCTGGATTTCAGCAAGGTACTCGTCGTAAGCCGTTCGCAGATCAACCGCATCGTGGTGACCAGGATCATCGAACAGAGCGGGCTGAAAGCCATTGCGGAATCGCCGGAAACCGCCCCGTCGGCCTTGACCGATATCGTGCCAGGCACCGTGGTGCTCGATGGGGGGCCGGAAAACAGCGACTGCGATGCCGTGCTCTCGGGCATTGCAGCAATCCGCGGCATGGCCCGCAGATCGGTGCCCTGCGTGATCTTCCTGTCCAATCGCAGCGGCACCGCCGAAAGCCTCGCCTTGCCGCGCGCGGTGGATTTCGTGGTGGCCAAGCCGATCACACCCGACCGGCTGCACCAGATCATCGACAAGCTGAAAAGCGGCTCGAAGCAGCCGCGCTAGACCAATTCCCAGAAAGTGCGCAGCCGCTTTCCGCTCGGAATTGCATAAGAACACAAAGAGTTACAGCGCTTCAGTGTTTCCGTGAAAACGGAAACGCTCTAGTCGTCGTTCCCGATCTCGGTCAGCAGTCCGGGCAATTCGCCAAGATGACCGATCTCGCGGAACCGCGGCTCGCTTTTCGGCGCCTCGACATGTTCGATCACCCAGGTCAGCTCATGCGGTACAAAGACGCCCCAGCTGCCGGCTTCGATTGCCGGAACGACATCCGACTTCAGCGAGTTGCCAACCATCATGGCATGCTCGGCGCCGTCGCCATGGCGGGCAAAGATGCGCTCATAGGTCGGCCGCGACTTGTCGGAGACGATCTCCACAGCCTGGAAGAAATCGCCGAGGCCTGACTGGGCAAGCTTGCGCTCCTGATCAAACAGATCACCCTTGGTGATCAGCACAAGGCGGTAGCGCCCGGCCAGCGCTTCCAGCGCATCATGCACGTGCGGCAGCGTTTCGATCGGGTGGCTCAGCATCTCGCGGCCGGCCGCCAGGATCTTGCCGATGACGTGGCTGGGCACCTTGCCGTCCGTGACGTCGATTGCCGTCTCGATCATCGACAGGGTGAAGCCCTTGATGCCGAATCCATAAGTGCCGAGGTTGCGCCTTTCGGCCTCGAGCAGCCGCTCCAGAAGATGCTCTTTTTCGGCGTGATCGGAGAGCAATTCGGCGAAATGACGCTCGGTCAGCCGGAAGAACTGCTCGTTCTGCCAGAGTGTGTCGTCGGCATCGAATCCGATGGTGGTAAGACTGGTCATGAGGTTGATTTAAAGCATGTCGCGCCATGTGTGCAGTGGTTTTGCGCACGAGGGATGCGCCCGATCAGAGCCGGGCGTGCAAAGCGGCGGACCGGGCCAAAAACGGCCCGAAACCAGCCATTTGAAACGCTTATGCCAGCAAAACCGGCATCAGCCCCCCTTTTCTTCCCTTCGGGGCCACGGCTATACTCGGCAATCTGCAACCACATCTGGTGATTGATGCCGTCTGCCAAGAAGGAAGTCCGTCCGTCGAGCCGGGGGACGCGAACCCGTGCGCCTGCCTTTCTGAAAAATCTCAGAGGAGTGAAGAGCTTCAAGGAGGCGAGCGTCTGGCTTGAATCGCGCGGCATCGAGGACATCGAATGCATCACGCCCGACCAGGCCGGCGTCGCCCGCGGCAAGATGATGCCGTCTTCCAAGTTCACCTCCAACACCTCGCTGGCGCTGCCCTCAGCCCCTTTCATGATGACGATTTCCGGGCAATATCCGGAGAACGGCAATGGTTTCGAATATCCGGAAGACGATGGCGACCTGAAGCTGGTGCCCGATCTTTCGACGCTGACGGTGGTGCCATGGGAAGAGGACCCGACCGCCGCCGTCATTTGCGATCTCGTCCACCAGGACGGCCGCGCCGTCGAATTCACGCCGCGCAACGTGCTGAAGCGCGTGGTCGCCGCTTATGACCGGCATGGCTTGCGGCCCGTCGTCGCGCCGGAGATCGAATTCTATCTGGTCCGCAAGAATCCGGATCCGGACTATCCGCTGACCCCGCCGGTCGGCCGCTCAGGCCGGCCGATCGCCGGCGGCTCAGGCTATTCGATCGCCGGCGTCAACGAATATGATGAACTGATCGACGACATCTATCATTTCTCGGAAGCACAGGGTCTCGAGATCGACACGCTGATCCATGAAGAAGGCGCTGGCCAACTCGAGATCAACCTGCGCCATGGCGACCCGATCGAACTGGCCGACCAGGTCTTCCTGTTCAAGCGGACCCTGCGCGAAGCAGCGCTGAAGCACGATGTCTACGCCACCTTCATGGCCAAGCCGATCCAGGGCCAGCCGGGTTCGGCAATGCACATCCACCAGTCGATCGTCGACAAGAAGACCGGCAAGAACATCTTCTCGGCGGAAGACGGTACCGAGACGGAAGCCTTCTTCCACTTCATCGGCGGCATGCAGAAACATGTGCCGAATGCGCTGGTGATGTTCGCTCCTTATGTGAACTCCTACCGCCGCCTGACCCAGGCGGCGTCGGCCCCGGTCAACAACAAATGGGGTTACGACAACCGCACCACCGCCTTCCGCGTGCCGCGCTCGGACCCCAATGCGCGCCGCGTGGAAAACCGCATCCCGTCGTCGGACGCCAACCCCTATCTGGCGCTCGCGGCATCGCTGGCCTGCGGTCTGATCGGCATCAACAACAAGCTGCAGGCGGAACCGCCAGTGCTGACCACCGCCAATGAGGACGAGATCGATCTTCCGCGTGGCCTGCTCGAAGCCGTTGACCTGTTCGAGGGCGACGAAGAACTGGCCGGCATGCTCGGCCGTACCTTCGCCGCGACCTACGCAGCGATCAAGCGCGCGGAATTCGAGACCTTCATGGAAGTGATCAGTCCGTGGGAGCGGGAGTATCTGCTGCTGAATGTGTGAGGTGACAGGCAGTCGGGAGTAGGCAGTCGGCAGTCGGGAACAGCAAGCGTGGCTAGCCCCACGAAATTGTTCAACCGACCTCCAATGTGCCAAGCCAATCCCGACTGCCGACTGCCTACTCCCGACTGCCTCACTTCCCGAAAGCCATCATGCCCTACCAATCCCCCATCTCCCCCGGCCGCTCCTGGTATGAGGACACCGCTGGACCACGTCCTGAATATCCCTCGCTGGACGGCGACCGGCAGGCCGATGTCGTCATCGTCGGTGGCGGCTTCACCGGGCTTTCCGCAGCCGTGCACCTGGCCAAGGCCGGCACCAATGTCGTGCTGCTCGAGAGCCATCGTTTCGGCGACGGCGCCTCAGGCCGCAATGGCGGCCAGCTGGGCACCGGCCAGCGCGCCTGGGCGGAGGAGATGGAGAGCGAATACGGCTTCACCCGCGCCAAGGCACTGTTCGACCTTGCCGAGGAAGCCAAGACGCATCTGATCGAATTCTCCGCGACCAACGGCATCGAGATCGACTACATGCCCGGCCAGTTGTCGGTGGCACACAAGCCGCGCTACGTCGACGACTACAAGGCGCATGCCGAGATCATGGCAACGCGTTTCGACTATCCGCACATCGCATTCATGAATGCCAGGGAGACCGCCGAACGGCTGGGCTCAAACCAGTATTACGGCGGCAGCCGCGACAGCGGTACCGGTCATATCCATCCGTTGAAACTGGTGATCGGCACGGCGCGCGTCGCCGCGGCTGCCGGCGCTCACATGTTCGAGAACACGCCGGCGACCGCCATCACCGCGCAAGGCGGCAAGGTAAAGGTGGCGACGGCACGCGGCACGATCACCGCCGACAAGTGCCTGATCGCCGCCAACGCCTATGGCGGCAATCTGGAACCGGTGAGCGCGGCGCATATCATGCCGATCGGTTCCTTCATCGGCGCCACTGTTCCGCTTGGCGACGAACTGAAGGTGTTGCCCGGCGGCGAGTCGGTCGATGATTCCCGCTTCGTGGTGCGTTATTTCCGCAAATCGAAGGACAACCGGCTGCTGTTCGGCGGACGCGAGATCTATGCGGTCAACGACCCGAAGGACATCCACATCCACATCCGCAAGCAGATCACCGAGATTTATCCGGCGCTGAAGGATGTCGAGATCACGCATGGCTGGGGCGGCTATGTCGGTATCACCGTGCCGCGCAAGCCTTTCGCCCGCGAGGTGATGCCGAACGTCATCTCGGTCGGAGGTTATTCCGGCCACGGCGTCATGCTGTCGAACTTCTTCGGCAAGCTGTACGCCGAGACGGTGTCGGGCAATCGCGACCGCCTCAAGCTGATCGAGGATTTGAAGATACCGCCTTTCCCGGGCGGCCGCCGCTTCCGAGCGCCGCTGCTGTTCCTGGCCCTCAACTGGTTCGCGCTGCGCGACCGGATTTGATTGCAGCCTTGACAGGCTCTGCCAGCGGCAGTTGCAGTCGGATGTGCGTGCCTTTCCAGGCGCCATCGAGGATTTCGATGGCGCCGCCATGCAGACGCGCGATCTCGCGGGCGAGGTTCAGGCCGAGGCCGGCGCCGGTCGAGCGCGGGCGCAGGCGGTAGAACGGGTCGAAGACACGCTCACGCTCCTGGGGTGGGATGCCCGGCCCTTCGTCGTGGATCTCCAATCCGCCCCTGTCGTCGACGAAAACGGTGATGTTGCCCGAACCGCCGCCATGCTCGATGGCGTTGCGCAAGAGATTGGCGACGGCCCGTTCGATCTGCTGCTGCCGAATTTTGACCGGCACCTTGCCTTCTGGCGGCTCGAAAGACAGTTCATAACCAGCCTCCAGCGTCAGCGGCGCAAAATCGGCAGCCAGATTCCTCGCCAGATCGACGAGGTCTACCGTCTCGCGCTGACCTGACGACTGGTCGATGACCTGGCTGTCGAGCAATTGCTGCGCCAGATGCGACAGGCGCTCGATATCCTTGAGCAGCTTGCGGCTCTCCGGATCTTCGCGCAGCAATTCTGCGCGGGTGCGCATGATGGCGATGGGTGTGCGCAGTTCATGCGCCGCATCCGTAAGAAAACGGTTACGCTTCTCATACCCTTCGCCAAGCCGGGCAAGCGCGCGGTTGAACGCCTGTACCAGTGGCGCCACCTCCTGCGGCACGCGCTCGGTCGGCAGTTGCACGGCACGATTGTCGATGTCGATGGCGCTGGCTTCCTCGGCAGTGGCGACAAGCCCCGCCAGCGAGCGGCGCACCACCGCCGGTGTCGTCACCAGCGTGGTGAAGCCCATGACGATGATGATCGGCAGCAGCATGACGATGGTGAGGATCACCAGGATCGGCCCGACCCGCAGCCAGTTGGTGGTTCCGTCCGGATGGCGGGCCAGTTCGATCTGCAGGTCGATGTTGACCTCGACGCCATCGTTCTCGGAGCGCGATGACAAGGTGGAGGCGAGCACGCCGACGCGCCCGGCCGGCGTATCCAGATTGGCATAGGTGGCGGCCGGGCGCAGATCGTTCTGCGCGAAGGTCAGCGCGGCACGGTCAACGCTCTTGAGCAAGCCGTTGCCACCGCCGGCATAGACCGCAGGCACATTGCCCTGGCGCAATTCCTGGCCGTTCTGATCGCGCACGAGGAACCAGAGATATGGAAAACTCTGGCGAAACTTCCTGAGATCTTCGGTCTCCGTGACCACCAGCTTTCCATCGGCGTCGCGGTTCAGTGCCTCACCGACAATGACCGCAGCCTCTTCATTGTCGACCAGGAGGCGCGGCTGGGCGATGAAAAGCACCAGGGTGAGCAGGCCGAGGAAGACGAGCAGCATGGCAGCCTGCAGCAGGATCAGCCTGCGCACCAGCACCCATTGCAGTGAACGTGGACGCTGCTTCTTGCTCATGTCACGGCGCGCAGGAGATAGCCGAGATTGCGGATCGCCCGGATCTCGACGCCGGCATCGACTTCGTCGAGCTTGCGCCGCAGCCGCGAGAGATGGGAATCCAGGGCGTTGGAGCCGATCTCGTCATCCATGGCATAGACCGATTCCTCCAGCGTCGAGCGCAGCACCGCCCGGCCAGGCCGGCGGACCAGCGCCTCCAGCGCCAGTTGCTCGCGACGCAGCAATTCGAGCGGCTTGTTGTTCACCATCGCTTCGCGATGATGGAAATCATAGGTCAGGCGCCCCACCACGGTAAGCTCGGAGCGCAGGGTCGCTGGCCGGCGCTGCAAGGCGCGCAGGCGCGCCATCAGCTCCTCAACGGCGAAGGGCTTGGCCAGATAGTCGTCGGCGCCGCCGTCAAGACCGGCGACCCGGTCGTCCAGCCCACCGAGCGCCGTCAGCATCAGGATCGGCGCATCGACGCGGCTCGCCCGCAGCTTCGGGATCAGGTCGAGCCCCTCACCGTCTGGCAAGCGCCGGTCGAGGACCAGCGCATCATAGGGACCGAAGGCGGCCGCGGCTTCGGCGTCGGCGATGGTCGCGACATGATCGACGATGACATGCCGGCGCTCCAGCGCCGTCTTCAGCACGGAAGCCATCTCCGGCTCGTCTTCGAGCAGCAGGATACGCATTGTCCCTTTCACCCCTTCTCAGGGTTCGCACCGCCAGTGGCCGAAGCCATCGGGCGGCGCTTCTCCGACAATTCGGAAACTCACTCACATTCCAGCTTCGGCTTGCGGAAACTGGTCACATACCAGCCCTTGCCCCAGCGGCGCGCGTAAAATGTATAGAAACATTCCTGTTCCTCGACATAACCCGGCGTCACTGTCTCTTCGTAACGTGTGCCGCGTCTCGTATCCTTGATCTCGCCGCTCGTGGAACCGGCCACGACATTGGTCGAAACCTTTCGCCATTGATAGGCGCGCTCGTCACGCCCCAGTTCGAGCACCGTGGATGGCGGACCGTAGTCGATGATGGCTTCCTCAATCGGCCGGCCGACATAATTCTTCATGATGTCGGAAGCGCAGCCGACCAGAAAGGTAGTCGCGACGAGCGCAGCCGCGGTGCATGCAGCACGGATGGTGTTCAAAGGCATGATGAATCCCGTTTGGCGTCCCTGTCCGGCTGCTACCCCGGCTAGATTACATGGACATTGCAGGAAGTTCCGGACGATCGGTGGCCGCCGCCAGCGCGATTTCCGCCCTCAGACCGATTCGCGAGGAGCATTCCAGATAGTAAGCATTTACTTACTCATATTGCGCGGAAGACGTCTGAACGGGCGTTCTCGACAAAATATGCATATAAGTTTGAGGGGAATGGTTGTCGTTTAAGCTTGAAAGGCGCATAGATGCCACAATCGTCTGCCAGATGATCCAGGCTGGGTATTGCGAAATCGGAGCAACGCCTGGAGGGATTTCGGGACCGACGCTGATCACGGCGCTGCCCTTGATCGAAGAACGTCGGCCGTGTTCAGGGGTAACCAGAACCTCAGATGCTCAAATTGGTTCAGTTCTGTTTCGCTGACCGCGGGACTGTCGACACTACAGGCCATCAAGCCCCAAACAGCCAGCGGAGGCTGTTTTGAAACGGCCGCTCGGTTTCGGGGCGTCCAAACGGCATCGCATTTCGATGCAGTTCGGCTACAACACAAAGCCGTCCTTCTGGCAGAAAGTCGGAGCGCATTCCCATCTGGTGATCGCGGCAGTCGGCACCATGGCGCTGCTCAGCGTCGCCGGTACCGCACTTTGGCTGGCGCTGCCTTCGGGTGAACGGCAGGCTTTCGCCAAACATCCGGTTGCTTCCGAGGCCGCGGCCTCCGAGCAGAGCGCTGAAGCCCAGGTTGTGGAACAGAAGCTCGCCAATCCGGCACCGGCTGCCACCACGGCCAAGGGTGCACAAGTCAAGCCGACGGCCGTGCAGACGGCAGCGGCAAGCGCCACGCTTTCCAACACATCCAAGCCGCAGACAGCTGCCGCGATCCAAGAAGCCGCCAAATCCGTCGTCGTCGCCAAACCCGGCCAGGACGACGCGGACGACGAAGACGACGAGACCACCGAACAGGCCTTTGCCGAGCCGGAAAAAAGCTCACCCGCCGAAGCTGTGCTGGCCAAGGCAGCGCCGTTGCCGCAGGCAAAGCCTGAGAAGACAAAGTCGGAAGCGACCGCCGGCATTCCTGCGGCGGAAGAACCGCAACAGGACGCGGAACCCGCCGCGGCAAGCGGCAACGGCACGATCCTGCGCTCGGTGACGATGCGTTCAGGCCCGAAGAAAGGCGCTGGCGTCATCGCCACGGTACCGGCCAAGGCCAGCGTCGACGTGATCTCGTGCGGCAAGCACAGATGGTGCGAGATCGTCTACCAGAACAAGCGTGGCTGGATCTATCAGGGTTTCCTGAACCGCGGCTAAGCGCTCCTTCCCTTCTCCCCTTGGGAGAGAAGGAGAATCGCAGCGAACTCAAATACACCGCCCTCCATCCACTTCCAGCGCCACGCCGGTGATGAACTCGGCTTCATCCGAAGCCAGCCACAATGCGGCATTGGCGATGTCGAGCGGCGTCGACAGGCGTCCAAGCGGAATGGAAGCACGGAATTTCGCGCGCAGTTCGGGCGTATCCTCGCCCATGAACTGGGCAAGCATCCCGGTTTCGCCCGCAACTGGGCAGAGACAGTTGACGCGGATGTTCTTGGGCGCCAGTTCCACCGCCATCGATTTGGTGGCGGTGATCGCCCACCCTTTGGAGGCATTGTACCAAGTCAACCCTGGACGCGGGCGAAGCCCGGCGGTCGAGGCGGTGGTCAGGATGACGCCGCCACCCTGCCGCTCCATGATCGGCACCACCGCGACGGTGGCGTGATAGATCGCCTTCATGTTGACGGCGGTGATCAGGTCGAAAGTGGCCTCGTCTACCGCCAGCATGTCACCGTTGCGATGGGTGTAGCCGGCATTGTTCACCATGATGTCGACGCGGCCGAAGGTGTTCTTGGCGGCATAGACCATCTCGTCGACTTCCGAGCGGCTGGAGACGTCGCTGGCGACGGCGATCGCCGCGGAACCGATCTCGGCGGCGACGCGCTCGGCGCCCTTGCCGTTCAGGTCGGCCACCACCACCTTGGCCCCTTCCTCGGCAAAGCGCCTGGCCATGCCTTCGCCAAAGCCGGAAGCAGCGCCGGTGATGATCGCAACCTTATCCTTCAAACGCATCTTTTGTCCTTGTGCAGAAATTCCCGTCAGCGGGAGCTGGCTGCCCCCCGCAGCGCCAGGCGCTAAACGCTTTAGAGCGGAATGCGATTACGTTGAACGGCATCCCGCTCTATCTCTTTGTTGGAGCATGATCTTTTCCGAAAACCGGTCCCCACTTTTTGGGATCATGCTCTAGCCGTGATTGAACACGACCGTCTTTGTCGCCGACATGTCGTACAGCGCCTCGAACCCCTTCTCGCGGCCGTGGCCGGAACGCTTGAAGCCGCCGAAAGGCAGTTCGATGCCGCCGCCGGCACCGTAACCGTTGACGAAGACCTGGCCCGAGCGCACGCGCTTGGCCAGCCGGTGCTGGCGCGCGCCATCCCTGGTCCAGATGCCGGCGACGAGTCCGAACTCGGTACCGTTGGCCAGCTTCACCGCCTCTTCCTCGCCGTCGAAGGCGAACAAGGTCAGCACCGGGCCGAACACCTCTTCCTGCGCGATGGTGGAAGCAGGGTCGACCGAACCGAACAGAACCGGCGCGAAATAGTAGCCGCTGGCCGGTGCATCCTTGGCGACAGAACCACGCGCCAGCACCGGAATGCCGGCCTTCTCGGCGTCAGCGACCATGCCGGCAACACGCGCCTGCTGGCGCGGGTTGATCAGTGCGCCGAGATCGAGATCGGCATCGTGCGGGCCGGCAACCAGCTTCGAGAAGCGTTCGGCAAGCGCCTTGGCGACCTCCTCATAGACCGGCCGCTCGACCAGCACGCGGCTGCCGGCCGAACAGGTCTGCCCGCCGTTCTGGATGATGGCGTTGACCAGCACCGGCACGGCCTTTTCCAGGTCGGCATCGGCAAAAACCAGTTGCGGCGACTTGCCGCCGAGCTCCATTGTGACGCCACGGTTGTGCACCGCCGCTGCCTGCTGGATCGCGGTGCCGGTGACGGGCGAGCCGGTGAAGGTGACGTAGTCGACATCGGCGTGGCCGGACAGAAGCGCGCCCGCTTCGCGGCCATAGCCGGTGATGACGTTGAAAACGCCCGCCGGGATTCCCGCTTCCAGCGCCAGTTCCGCCATGCGGATGGTAGTGAGCGAGGCATCTTCGGCCGGCTTCACCACCAGCGTGTTGCCCATGGCGAGAGCCGCACCGGCGACGCGCGCCAGGATCTGCAAGGGATAGTTCCACGGAATGATGCCGGCGACGACACCATGCGGCTCGCGCAATGTCAGCGCGGTGTAGCCGTCCAGGAAGGGAATGGTGTCGCCATGGATCTTGTCGGCAGCGCCGCCGTAGAATTCATAATAGCGCATGGTGGCGGCGACATCGGCCTTGCCCTGCCGCGCCGGCTTGCCGGTGTCGCGCGATTCCAGTGCCGCGAGTTCCGCACCATGCTTTTCGACGAGCTGGAACAGCCTGGTCAGGCAACGGCCACGCTCGACCGCCGGCATCTTTGCCCAGGGACCGTCCTCGAAGGCGCTGCGCGCGCTGGCAACCGCCAGGTCGACATCGGCCTGCCCGGAAGCCGGGATCGAGGCGAACAGCTGGCCGTCCGAGGGAGCGGCGACGTCGATGCGCAGGCCGGAAACGGCATCGACCGCCTTGCCGCCGATGATCTGGCGAAAGCTGCGGCCTTCCGCAACCGAGCTCGAAAGATGTCCGTCCATTGCAAAGTCTCCCGTGGCCTTCCGGCAAATGCGCCCTATCTCGGCAGGGCGTGATAGTGACGGCACTATTGCGCAATGAACAGTACCCGTGCTGGACCAGTCTCCGACACGATGCTGTGACACCATAACGCTAGTCAAATTAAATCGATTAGATTATATGGACATCCGTCGCATGGCGGCAGTGTTGTTAGCGCATCATGACCAACGGCCCGACCCAGCCGGGTGACGGGCGAAGGTAGCGCGAGATCGGACGAAGCATGACCAGCCAGATCATTCCCGTCGACCCGTTCGACTTCATCATTTTCGGCGGCACCGGCGATTTGTCGGAACGCAAGCTGCTGCCGGCGCTGTATTATCGCCAGCGCGACCACCAGTTCTCCGAGCCGACCCGGATCATCGGCACATCGCGAACCAAGATGAACGACGACGAGTTCCGGGCCTTTGCCAAGAAGGCGATCGAAAGCCATGTCGCGGCGGCCGATGTCGACGCCAAGGAGCTGGATATCTTCCTGGCACGCCTCTCCTATGTCCCGGCCGATGCCACCAGCGGTACCGGCTTCGACGAGCTGAAGCAGGCGATCGGCGATTCCAAGGCAATCCGCGCCTTCTACATGGCGGTCTCGCCGTCGCTGTTCGGCCTGATCTCGGACCAGCTCAAGCAGCACAAGCTGATCACGCCAACTTCGCGCATCGTGGTGGAAAAGCCGATCGGGCGCGACCTCGCCTCGGCCAAGGCGCTGAACGACCTGGTCGGCGACGATTTCGACGAAAGCCAGATCTTCCGCATCGACCACTATCTCGGCAAGGAGACGGTGCAGAACCTGATGGCGCTGCGCTTCGCCAACGCGCTCTACGAGCCGTTGTGGAACTCGGCCCATATCGACCACGTGCAGATCACGGTTGCCGAAACCGTCGGCCTGGAAGACCGCGTCACCTATTACGACAAGGCAGGCGCGCTGCGCGACATGGTGCAGAATCACATGCTGCAGCTGCTTTGCCTTGTCGCCATGGAAGTGCCGTCCTCGATGGACGCGGACGCCGTGCGCGACGAGAAGCTGAAAGTGCTGCGCGCACTGAAGCGCATCAACGGCACCGAAGCGCCGAAACAGACGGTGCGCGGCCAGTACCGCGCCGGCGCATCCGCCGGCGGGCCGGTGAAGGGCTATGTCGAGGAACTCGGCGCCGAGAGCAACACCGAGACCTTCGTCGCCATCAAAGCCGAGATCGCCAACTGGCGCTGGGCCGGCGTGCCGTTCTACCTGCGCACCGGCAAGCGGCTCGCCTCGCGCGTTTCCGAGATCGTCATCGAATTCAAGCCGATCCCGCATTCGATCTTCAATGGCGACAGCGCCGGGCCGATCTTCGCCAACCAGTTGGTCATCCGCCTGCAGCCGAACGAAGGCGTCAAGCAGTACATCATGATCAAGGATCCAGGCCCGGGCGGCATGCGCCTGCGCCAGATCTCGCTCGACATGAGCTTCGCGCAGCAGTTCCAGGGCCGCGCGCCGGATGCCTATGAACGGCTGATCATGGATGTGATCCGCGGCAACCAGACGCTGTTCATGCGCCGCGACGAGGTCGAGGCGGCCTGGAAGTGGATCGACCCGATCCAGAACGCCTGGGAAAACTCCCGCCAGGACGCGCAGGGCTACACGGCCGGAACCTGGGGCCCATCCGCCTCGATTGCACTGATCGAGCGCGATGGCCGCACCTGGCACGAGAGCAATTGAGATGGCAGCAAACTATCGCCGCAACGACTTCGCCGACCGGGAAAGCCTGGCCGCCGCTCTTGCCGAAAGCGTCACCGGCAGGCTGTCGGCCGAAATCAAGGCGACACAGGCGGCAAGCCTCGCCGTTTCCGGCGGCTCGACGCCGGCGCGCTTCTTCGAGGTGCTGTCGAACACCGACATCGCCTGGGACAGCGTCAACCTGACGCTGATCGACGAACGCTACGTGCCCGATACCTCGCCGCGCTCCAATGCCGGCCTGGTCAAGACCAAGCTGATGCAGAACAAGGCCGCCGACGCCCGTTTCCTGCCGCTTTATCGCAGCGGCGAGCTGGATGCGGATCTGAAGGAGGCCGAGCATTTCCTGACCACCTTCTTCAACCCTCCGGATGTCGCCATCCTCGGCATGGGCAATGACGGCCACACCGCCTCGTTCTTCCCGGACGCAAAGGAGCTGGAGCACCTGCTCGACCCGGCGTCGCGCGACGAGATTGCCGCCGTCCATGCCGACAGCGCCGGCGAACCGCGGCTGACGCTGACGCTTTCGCTGATCCGCCGGGCGCGCTTCCTTGCCCTGCACATCGAAGGTGCGGAAAAGCTGGCGACACTCGAAAAGGCGCTGGCGCCGGAATCGACGCTGCCGATACGCCGCGTCATCGACGCGGCGACAAGCCCGGTCGAAATCTTCTGGGCCCCCTGATTGTGAATAGCGAAGGCCGGACCGTCTGAGGCCTTCGCGAAAGGACGATAGCCATGACAGCGAGCCTGCATTTCTCACACTCGATGCGGCCTGCGCCGGTTCAAGAAGCCGACAGGGCAGGAACCGCGTGCAGACGCGATGCGGGGCATCGCGCAAGCGCGGTGACGCATCCTGTCGGTTTCTTCAACCGGCCCTTCGGGTTGCCTTTCGGCGGACGCCTACTGCGCCGGGCGGCTCAACCGTATGTCTCTATACGCTTTTCGCCGCCCGGCGCAGTATCCGCCTCGCCCAAAGCGCAACGCAGGCCGCATGGAGTGTGAGAAATGCAGGCTAGATCCGATATCGAAGCCATCACCAGCCGCATCCGCGAGCGCTCCCGCGCCAGCCGCGAGACCTATCTCGGCCGCATCGGCGAAGCATCGGGACGCGCCGCCAACCGCGGCGTGCTGTCCTGCGGCAACCTTGCCCACGGCTTTGCCGTCTGCAGCCCTTCGGAGAAGATCGCGCTCGGCGCTGACCGCGTGCCGAACCTCGGCATCATCACCTCCTACAACGACATGCTGTCGGCACATCAGCCGTTCGAAAACTATCCGCAGCTCATCAAGCAGGCAGCAACGGAAGCCGGCGGCATCGCGCAAGTCGCCGGCGGCGTGCCGGCGATGTGCGATGGCGTGACCCAGGGCCAGCCGGGCATGGAACTGTCGCTGTTCTCACGCGACGTGATCGCCATGGCCGCAGCGATCGGGCTTTCGCACAACATGTTCGACGCCGCCGTCTATCTCGGCGTCTGCGACAAGATCGTGCCGGGCCTGGTGATCGCAGCCCTCACCTTCGGCCATCTGCCTGCCGTGTTCATTCCGGCAGGACCGATGACGTCCGGCATCCCCAATGACGAGAAGGCGCGCGTGCGCCAGCTTTATGCCGAAGGCAAATGCGGCCGCGCCGAACTGCTGGAGGCGGAGTCCAAGTCCTATCACGGCCCCGGCACCTGCACCTTCTACGGTACCGCCAATTCCAACCAGATGCTGATGGAGATCATGGGCCTGCACACGCCGGGCGCTTCTTTCGTCAATCCGGGCACGCCGCTGCGCGATGCGCTGACCCGCGAAGCCACCAAGCGGGCGCTGAGCCTGACGGCGATGGGCAATGCCTACACGCCGGTTGGCCGCATGATCGACGAGCGCTCCTTCGTCAACGGCATCGTCGGCCTGCATGCCACCGGCGGCTCGACCAACCACACCATCCACCTGATCGCGATGGCGGCAGCGGCCGGCATCAAGCTGACCTGGCAGGACATTTCGGATCTGTCCGAAGCGGTGCCGCTGCTGGCGCGGGTCTATCCGAACGGCCTTTCCGACGTGAACCATTTCCACGCCGCTGGTGGCCTCGGCTTCATGATCCGCGAACTTCTCGACGCCGGCCTGCTGCATGAGGACGTGCAGACGGTGTGGGGCGAAGGCCTGCGCCCCTATGCGGTCGAAGCGAAGCTCGGCGCCGACGGCGCCGTCGTGCGCGAGGCGGCACCCGCGGTGAGCGGCGACGAAAAGGTGCTGGTGCCGGTCAAACAGGCGTTCCAGGCAACCGGCGGCCTCAAGGTGCTCGCCGGCAATCTCGGCCATGCCATCATCAAGACCTCGGCCGTGAAGCCGGAGCGGCGCGTGATCGAAGCGCCAGCGAAGGTGTTCCACAGCCAGCAGGGACTGAACGACGCCTTCAAGGCCGGCGAGCTGACCGGCGATTTCGTCGCCGTAATCCGCTTCCAGGGCCCCAAGGCCAATGGCATGCCGGAACTGCACAAGCTGACCACGGTGCTCGGCATCCTGCAGGATCGCGGCCAGCGCGTGGCGCTGGTGACGGACGGGCGCATGTCGGGTGCTTCCGGCAAGGTACCGGCGGCGATCCATGTCACCCCCGAAGCCCTGGAAGACGGCCCGATCGCCCGCGTGCATGACGGCGACATCGTCAGGCTCGACGGCGACGCCGGTACGCTGGAAGTCCTGGTTCCAGCAAATGAATTCGCGGTGCGGCCATCGGCCTCGGCCGACTTGTCCGAACACGAATTCGGGCTCGGCCGCGAACTGTTCGCAGGATTCCGCCAGATGGCCGGCCGTGCCGACCACGGCGCCAGCGCGTTCGGGTGAACTGCTTTCCTTCTCCCCCTTGTGGGAGAAGGAGGATCGGCGCGCCAGCGCCGAGACGGATCAAGGTGCTGGAAGCACGTGAAACGGCAAAAGCTGAGTCTAGCCTCATCTGGGCAGCACTCTGTCCAGCACCCCTCATCCGCCTTCGCTCCGCTCTGGCACCTTCTCCCACAAGGGGAGAAAGGGTTAGGCCCGAATACTTACGGCACCGTCACCTCGGCCCGCTCGCCGGCTTTCACCGTCACCGGGGCTTCCGTCTTGACGTTGTCGTCGCCGCGGATCGCCACCACGACGTAGTCGCCGGCAGGCAGCGTCGACTGGTGTGTCTCGCCATAATTGTTGCCGAAAGGCTGACGCTTGCCTTCGATGTCCTTCTTGGCGCCGTAGACCTCGATTTCCTTGGCACCCTTCGCATCGGCAGACAGTACGCCAGCGTTGAGCACGACGTTGACGTCGGTCTTTTCGCCGACCTTCACCGTGAAGGGGGTTTCGGCGCTCGCCTCGTCCATCTTGGCCACCACGACATAGTTGCCGGGCGGCAGGTCGAACTTCTGGTCCGGTCCATAGGACGTCGAGATATCCTCGCGCTGGCCGTCGAGGTTCTTCTCTGCCCTGAAGACACGCACGACGAGGCCGCCGGAATCCACCTTCTTGCCCTCGACATAGAAGGCATTGGTCACGGCCTTGCCGACGCCGACGGCGATGTCCTTCTCGACCGTCTCGCCGGCCTTGAGGGTGACCTTCTCGGTGGCAGTGCCTTCGCCGACCTTCACGGTAATTTCCTGCTCGCCTGCCGGGAAGACGGCTTTCATCTGGCCATAATAGGTGGTCGTGCCGTCGCCGGGATATCTGACCTGGATGGCGGCGCCGTCGGCGATCTCCGAACCTTCGCTGGCATGAGCCCGCACGATCAGCGTGCCGGCATCCAGCACATAACGTGGCGCGGCAACCTTATCGGCCTCGATCGTGACCGTCTGATCGCGCTCGACATGACCGACCTTGGCGACGAGCACATATTTGCCGGGCTGGGCGTTGCCTTTCCAGGCGCCGTATTCGGTCGAGACATAGTCGCCGCGGCTGCCATCGGCATCCGCCTTGTAGAGCACCCAGGACTGGCCGATGTCGGTGGTGATGTCGGCATCGCCTTCGGCCAGGGTCAGTGTCGGAACCAGATTGAACTCGACCTTGGCTGGTTCAGGCGCCGGTGCTGGTTTGGGCTCCGGCGCCGGTTTCTCGACAACGGTCTTTTTGAGCGCCTCTTCGAGGCCGGCGGCATCGGTCGCCTGGATGTATTTGCCGCCGGTGTTCTCAGCCAGGCATGCCACCTGCCTGCCCTCGTCCGCCGTCAGGCCGAAACCGACGACGTGGGCGGTGAAGTCGACACCTGCCGCCTTGAGTTCCTTGCCGAGCGCGCAGGGGTCGGCATTACAGGTTTCAAGCCCGTCGGTGATCAGGATGACGGTCGCTTTTTCCTCGGTGTATTTCAGTGCCTCGGCAGCCTGGCGGACGGCAGCGGTCAACGGTGTCTTACCGAGGAACTTCATGGAATCGGCGGCAGCCGTGATGGCGCCAGCCGTGCCCGCAGCCGGCGGGACCACCAATTCGATATCCTCGCAGCTGCCTTTCTGGCGATGGCCATAGGCCATCAGGCCGAGTTCCCTGTCGGCAGGCAGCGATTGCAGCACGGTGCGCAGCGACTGGCGAGCGATCTCGAGCTTCGGCTTGCCATCGATCTGTCCCCACATCGAGCCGGAGGCATCGAGAACGATGATGGTGCGGTCTGCTGCCAGCGCGGGCGCCGCAAAAAGCAGCGCCGTCGCGACGGTCACGATCCATCTTGCAAAAATCGACATGATATCCCCCTTGCGAGACTGGCTCGATCCGACGAAGCGGCGAAGATAGCGGGTTGGAGGACGGATGGGAATCGGGCTTGGAATTATCCTGGCCGACGCATGTGAGCCGGGCCGCTCCTAGTAAGTCGTGCGCCGCTCTTCGCTCGGCGGGCGGCTGAACTGCAGGCGGTAGCTTTGCGCGAAATAGGAATGCGAGGTGAACCCGGTGGCGATCGCCACGTCGAGAATCGGCATGTTGGTCTGGCGCAGCAGTTCGCGGGCGCGCTCCAGCCGCAGCCGCATGTAGTAGCGCCCCGGCGTGACCGTCAGGTGCCGGAGGAACAGCCGCTCCACCTGGCGCACCGAAAGCCCCGCCGACTTGGCGAGCTGCACTGCCGACAAGGGTTCGTCGAGATGGTCGGCCATCAGCTCGACGATCTTGCGCAGCTTCTCCGACTTGCCGGTCAGGTCGCGCTCCGGCCCGACACGCTGGCGATCGCCGGCCGATCGGATGCGCTCGTGCTGGAACTGGTTGGCAACGGCATTGGCCAGGTTGGCACCGAAATCGGTGCGCACGATCTCCAGCATCAGGTCGATCGAGGTGGTGCCGCCGGCGCTGGTGTAACGCTTGCGGTCGATCTCGAAGACGTTTCCGGTGCATTCGATGTCCGGGAAACGCTCCATGAAGCCGGCTCGGTTCTCCCAATGGATGGTGCAACGATGCCCTTCGAGCTGGCCGGCCTCGGCCAGCACGTAGGAGCCGACCGACAGCGCGCCCAGCACGCCGCCGCGTCGCCCCCAGGCACGCAGCGCGCCCAGCACCTTCGACTTGCCGGGGAATTCCAGGTTGAGCGCGGCGCAGACGAACAGGATATCGACCGGCGGCACGTCGGCCACGGCATAGTCGACCTTCAGCGGCAGATCGTTGGAAGCCGTGACCGCATCGCCGTCCGGCGAAACGGTGGTCCAGGAATAGAAATCACGGCCGAGCAGGCGGTTGGCCGAGCGCACCACGTCGATCGCGGCGGCCACGGAAAACATCGGAAACTTGTCGACCAACAGGAAGGCGAAGCGCCTGCCGCCTTGAACGGCGTCCGTCACGATGGGCCGTTCTATGGGAACAGGAGGCGTCGGCAAAGCTGAGCTCTCAAATGGCGGCGATCAAAAGGATGGTCGGTCGAGTCCGACGGCAAGATAGGCGGAAATCACTGTGTTGGCCATCAGCATGGCTATGGTCATCGGTCCGACGCCGCCAGGGACCGGTGTGATGGCGCCGGCAACCGCCGCAGCCTCGGCATAGGCGACATCGCCGACCAGGCGTGTCTTGCCCTCGCCCTTCTCAGGCGCGGGAATGCGATTGATGCCGACGTCGATGACGGTGGCACCCGGCTTGACCCAGTCGCCCTTGACCATTTCCGGGCGGCCGACGGCGGCCACGAGAATGTCGGCGGTGCGGCAGATTGCCGGCAAATCGCCCGTGCGCGAATGCGCCATGGTTACGGTGGCGTTGGCCGCCAGCAGCAACTGGCCCATCGGCTTACCGAAAAGATTGGACCGACCGATGACGACGGCATTGAGACCGGAGAGGTCCTTCCCCCGCACCCGCTCGACCAGAACCATCGAACCGGCCGGCGTGCAGGAAATCAGGCCGGTTTCCAGATCGCCTGTGGCAAGCTTGCCGGCATTGACGACATGCAACCCGTCGACGTCCTTTTCAGGAAGAATCGACTGCAAGATCGGCTCGGATTTCAGATGCTTAGGCAGCGGCAATTGCACGAGAATACCGTGAAGAGTGGGATCGGCATTGAGTTCGGCCACCAGCGCCAGCAGCTCTTCCTGCGTCGTGTTTTCCGGCAGCGAATGTTGCACCGACTTGAAACCGCACTCCTTCGCCATTTTTGACTTTGAGGCAACATAGACGTGGCTGGCTGGATCTTCGCCGACAATCACCACCGCGAGGCCGGGCTTGGTACCGGTTAACGCCGCTGTCAACGCCTTGACCTTGCCGACCACATCCTCGGCCACTTTCTTTCCGTCGATCACATCAGCCATGCCATCACCCAAGGTCAAATCAGTCCGTGCCATATCGGTGCGCGACATTCTCACGAAAAACCGCCAATGCAATCCCGTCAAAACGCCGTTGCATGCCGTAAACTCGAAACCCTGTTCAGCCGGATCGCTGTTACGGCGGTGACACGAAAGATCCGAAGCTGTGGCACTGCCCGCCATCCACCCTTCCCCCACACCACCCGACCGTTTATGGAGAGGCTTTCGGGAGGCTTTTCATGATCATCAAGCTTGTTCTCGCCGGTTGCGGCAATATGGGTTACGCCATGCTCGCCGGCTGGGTGAAATCCGGCAAGCTGAAGGCTACCGAAGTTCTGGTCGTGGAGCCCGCCGATACCTTGCGCGCCCGCGCGGAAGCGCTGGGCTGCCCGGCAGTGGCGGACGCAGCGGGCATTCCGGCGGGCACAAAGCCCGACCTTGTCGTGCTGGCCGTCAAGCCGCAAGTGATCCGTGAGGTCACCGCCGACTACGAGACCTTCGGCAATGGCGAGACGACTTTCGTCAGCGTCGCCGCCGGTACGCCGGTCGCCACCTTCGCCGGCATTCTCGGCGAACGCACACCGATCGTGCGCTGCATGCCGAACACGCCGGCAGCGATCGGCAAGGGCATGATGGTGGTGTTTTCCAACAGCCTGGTCTCCGAGGCAGCGAAGGACGTCGTGGCCGACCTGCTCTCCTCAAGCGGCGCCGTTGCGACGATCGATGATGAAGCGCTGATGGATGCCGTGACGGCGGTTTCAGGCTCGGGCCCGGCCTACATATTCCACTTCATCGAGTGCCTGACCGCCGCCGGCGAGCAGGCCGGCCTGCCGGCCGAGACGGCGAAGCTGCTTGCCATGCAGACAGTTTATGGCGCCGCCACGCTGGCAGCCGAAAGCGGTGAGGAACCCGGCCTGTTGCGCCAGCAGGTGACCAGCCCGAACGGCACCACGGCAGCGGCGCTCGGCGTGCTGATGGGCGATGGCCGCTTGAAGAGCCTTGTCGCCGAAGCCGTCGAAGCGGCACGGGCGCGCTCGGTGGAACTCGGGAAGTAAGCTCACCCCGACTGTGCCGGATCGATCGCGATGCGCATCGCGATCGATGCGCTATGATGCATCGCTCCTTCGGGAAGGATGGCCATGACAGGAAGCGAGCCGCTGAAGATCGGCGATCGGGTTACGATCCGTGCCGGCGGCATGGAAAGATCGGGATGCGTCCTGGCGCTCTCAGACTGGCAGTGGATTCTGGCGCGGGCCGATGACGGCCGCCTGTGGCTGGACGTGGTGATGACCATGTCCGCCGTTTCCTGGTCGCGGCTCGTGTTGCTGGAGCGCAGTGTCAGAGCGGACGATCTGGGCGCAATCGACGGGATTGCGCGTGCCTTGGCATGGAACCCGCACCGCGCGGATGTGGCGGATGTTCCTGGAGCCGAACAACTGTGCGGGCCGGGCGAACAGCTTAACCGGCCATGAGCGGTGCTCAGCCCGCGCCGTAGAGCATCTCGTCCTGCTGCCGGCGTAACGCGTAAAGCCGCGTCGAGGTGTCCGGTGTCGCATTGTCGGCGGTTATCAGTTCACCCTTCTTCACCGCCTTAAGCACCTTGCCTCCCTCAAGCAGACCGACCGGCAAGGCATGCTGCGCGCGCGCTTCCCCGACCGTCATCGTCCAGGAGCGGTAGCAGGTCTCGCCGATGGCATCGAAGGTCTCGCCGGCGGCGAGGTCGCGCTTGGCCACCGCACAGACTTCGGCGACGGGACGCGGCAGCGGCACCATGTCGGGCTTGCCGTAAAGCATGATGCGGGCCGCCGTCAGCGGCACTTCCAGCGACGTCAGGTGGTAGGGCCGGAACAGGCCGTAATACGGACCCTTGCCGACATGGAGGTCGTCGAGACGTTCGATGACGCGAGGATGCGTGGCCTCGACGATGACGAAGACGCCGGGAGCCACTCCCTTGCCGATGGTGTAGTCGACCACGCCCTTCTTCGACAGCACGCCGCCGTCGGCGCGCGGGATCAGCACCTTGGCCAGTTCGTCGCGGTTGGCGGCGGGGCCATGCATGCCCGGCCTGTCCGGCACCAGGCCGGTGGCATTGGCGATGGCGCACATCTCGACCATGGTCTTGGAGCCGTCGACGAACTCGACCAGCATGCGCGGGTTCATGTTGCGGCGTTCGGCCTCGGCACGGTAGTCGTCCGGCACGGCATCATGATTGAGCGGATTGTTCTTGCCCTTGCCGGCCGCGACGACGGTGCAGCCGAGCGCGGAGACAAATTCGATCAGCTCCATGCAGGACGATGGTTCGTCGCCGGCGCCGAGCGAATAGACGACGCCGAGCCGGTCAGCCTCCTTCTTCAGCAGGCAGCCGATGGTGACGTCGGCCTCGACATTCATCATCACCAGATGTTTGCCGTGCTCCATCGCCGACAGGCAGAAGTCGGCGGCGACGCCGGGTTTGCCGGTGGCGTCGATCACCACATCGACCAGCGGGTTGGTGACCAGCATGTCGTTGGAGGTGATGGCGATCCTGCCGGCCTCGATCGCCGCAGTGACCTGTGCCTGGTTCTCGGCCTCGCGCGCCATCGCCTCGTCGCCATAGGCGATACGGATCGCCTCGCGCGCCGTACGCGGGCGTCGGGTGGAAATGGCACAGACCTCGATGCCCGGCATCAGCATGCCCTGGGTGACGAGGTCGGTGCCCATTTCGCCGGAACCGATGACACCGATGCGCACCGGCCTGCCCTCGTCGGCGCGCCGGGCGAGATCACGGGCAAGTCCGGTCAGGGCGACATTGGTCATGAGCAGGTTCCGATGGATCAGAGGGCTCTTGCCGGATAGGGCCGGACCTTGTCAACAAACCGTCATGGCGCTGGCTGAACCTTGAATCTGGATCATTGGGGAACCAACGCCGCCCGTCTATGAAATAATCCCACCTTGGGTGATCTTGGGGAGCGGCCCGTGCGCATTCTCGTCTTCCAGCATGTCGACGTCGAACATCCCGGCATTTTCCGCGACCTGTGGGCCGAACAGGGGCATGAATGGGTGCCCGTCGAGCTGGACGTTGGCGAACCGATCCCCGCCTTCGACGGTTTCGACCTGCTTGCCGTTTTCGGCGGGCCGATGGATGTATGGCAGGAAGAGGCGCATCCCTGGCTGGTGCCCGAGAAGGCGGCGATCCGCCGCTGGGTCAGCGAGCTCGGTCGACCCTATCTCGGCATCTGCCTCGGCCACCAACTGCTGGGTGCCGCACTCGGCGGCACGGTCGGGCTGATGGGCAGGCCGGAAGTCGGACTTGCATCGGTCGACCTGACGGCAGCCGGTCGCAACGATCCGATCTTTGCCGGGCTGGGGCCTACGGTAGACTGCCTGCAATGGCACGGCGCGGAAATCTCCCGCCTGCCGGAAGGCGCCGACATCTTGGCCAGCAATGCCGCCTGCGCGACGCAGGCGATCCGATGGGGCCGGCACGCCTACGGTTTCCAGTACCATCTCGAGGCCATGGAAACGACGGTGGCCGACTGGGCGGCGATTCCGGAATACAAGGAGAGCCTGGAGCGGGTCATGGGTGCCGGCGCCGCAACAGCGCTCGAAGCAGCTATGGCGCCGCGGCTCGCCGATTTCCGCAAGGCAGCCAAGCGGCTCAACGACAATTTGATGGCAATCGTCGCCAATTCGTAAGAAATAACTAACGGAAAAGACCATTGAGGCTTGTCCGCTGAAGACCGCGAAGCGGTCGAGACCTGCCGAGGAAGCGCTCGGCAGCCATTCCAGCCGCCTTATGAAATCCTTATTTTTTGCGGCTGCCTTCTCTCTCGAACCCTTATGCCGGGACTCCTAACTTCCCGGCTGCACGCGCTCCAAGGCGCAGTGCGAAAGGAACGAGACATGTACAGCTATTACATCCCTGATGACGACGGTCGCATCCCCCATGTAGCCGCGCGCAGTCTGCAGTCCCGGCCGGATGAGCCGCTGATGTTCGTGCGGCTTTTCCTGGTGGTGGCGATCTTCTTCACCGCTATTGCCTGCTTCCATCAGTTCGTCGGGTGAACGGTTATGCGTAACTCCCTGATTTCGGAGCCTCCTTCTGCCAGGCACCGTTTCCTGGTCGGACGCGATGGCGACGGGCGCTGGATCGCCCGCGATGAATTGGGCCTCACCGGCGGCGTCTTCGCCGACAGAGCGTCGGCCATTCATTTCGCCCAGACCGAAAGCGATCATAGAGCCGGCTGCGTCAGCCTGGCCCCGGACAGCGCGCGGCTTTCGCTCTTCAATTGACCTGGAGCGTTTCCGTTTTTTCGGAAACGCGGAAACGCTCCAAGTTTTTGTTTTGACGCAATTCCGGACGCAAAATCACTACGCACTTTTGCTGGAATTGCTCCAACCTTTCGGACCGGCCGGCGACGCTGCGCCATGCCCCCAATTCCAAGGCGCGCGACAGGCCGGTCCGGCTCCCGGAAAAGAGAGACATCCCATGCACATCGACAAAACCCGCTTCAAGGGCGCCATCGCGGCGCTGCCGACCCCGTTCCGCAAGGGCGCGGTCGATATGGCCGCCTTCGATTTCCTGATCCGCTGGCAACTCGACCAGGGCATAGACGGCCTCGTCGTCTGCGGCACCACCGGTGAGGCGCCGACGCTGACGCATGACGAGCGCCTCTCCGTGACGCGCCGCTGCGTCGCCGCTGTCGCCGGCCAGGTTCCGGTCATCGCCGGCACCGGCTCGAACAACACCGAAGAGACGATTACCGCAACGCTTGCCGCCGCTGCCTGTGGCGCCGACGCTGCCCTTGTCGTGACGCCTTATTACAACAAGCCGAGCCAGGAGGGTCTCTATCGCCATTTCGCAGCGATCGCGCAGGCGACGACCATCCCGCTCATCCTCTACAACGTGCCGTCGCGCACCGGCGTCGACCTGTTGCCGGATACGGTGCGCAGGCTGGCTGCGTTTCCGGCGATCATCGGCATCAAGGATGCCACCGGCGATCTCGACCGACCGGAGCGCACCGCCAAGCTCGCCGGCGCGGATTTCCTGCAGTTCTCTGGGCACGACGCCACGGCGCTTGCCTTCAACACGATCTGCGGCGGCGGCACGATTTCGGTGGTCGCCAATGTGGCGCCCGGATTGTGCGCCGAGATGCATCGCGCCTGCCGCAATGGTGACCTCCTTTCGGCACGGACGATCCGGCACCGGCTGGAGCCATTGCTTGCCGCGCTGGAGCGCGAAACCAACCCAGTGCCGGTGAAATACGCCCTGCACCGCCTGCTTGGGCTGAGCCCGGAAGTGCGCCTACCCTTGACGCCGGCACGGCCGGAAACCGAAGCGGCCATCGAACAGGCGATCACGGCCTTGTTCCCGTTCGATTTCGACCAGCCTAAGCGGGTCGCCGCGCGGCGGTAAAGGCGATACAGCAGGTCGATACCGGTAGTTTTGAACCAGCAAGGATAGGGTTTATAAACCCTTTTGCTGGTCCAGACGCCAACGCGCCTTTAGGCGATTGCGTTCATTAGAGGTTGCTTTTACTCCTCCTGCCGTAAGGTAAGTTGGGATCGACGGTTGATTCTCTCAACTTTATTTATCTGACTAACAAAGGCGTTTCGGGGTGGCAGCCCCGCGGCAAGAGGGGCTCCAACCTATGTCGACCGTTCGGTATTCGAAACGGAATGCGCCTTACGCTGGTGTGTCGATCGCGGCATTGCTGGTCGTCGGCCTATGCAGCGTACCTGCCTTCGCCGACGGGGGCTCCGGGGGCAATCCGAATGCAGGGGCGGGCGGCGTCGACGGCTCCCCCGTCGACGCGCGCGGAAAGAATGGCGCCGATAAAACGGCGGGGGCGGGCGGAGGCGGCGGCGTCGACCTCACTACCGGCAATGGGGCGGGCGGAGGATCGGGAGCATCGGCCACATCCAGCGGCAGTCCGAATGGCCCTCCCGGTGCCACCGGCAGCACCGGACGAACGATTTCGTCGGTGACCGCTATTTCCACGGCTGAAGTAGGTGGCAATGGCGCACCCGGTCCAGCCGAAGGGCCAGGCGTCAGGGCGGGCGGCGGCGGCGGCGGCGGCGTTGGCGTCAGCGCCACTGCGGATCTTGTTGTGACAGAGACCGGTTCGGTGAAAGGCGGCAATGGTGGCGTCCCATCGTCGGCGCCTGCCGGCGGCGGCGGTGGCGGGGTCGGCATCTTTTCGTCGGCAAACGTCACGGTCGATGGCGGCGCCCAGATAACGGGCGGCTCGGGCGGAAACAACAGAGGGGTTCTCGGCGGCGGCGGCGGCGGCGCCGCGGCCATTGTTTTGACCGGTGGCGACACCGTCCGCAACAGCGGCATCGTGCTTGGCGGCAACGGCGGGAGAAGTACACTGCAAGGTGGCGGCGGCGACGGCGGCGCTGGCGTCCTGCTGCTTTCGGGCGGAACGGTCATCAATGACGGCGGCACGATAACCGGCGGCAATGGCGGCGCGGGTCGCAATCTGCCTTTGGCCAATCCTCCGATACGACCGGGTAATGGCGGCGCGGGCATCAAGGGCGCGAACATCACCGTCGTCAATGCCGGCACGATCGCCGGCGGAACCGGAGGGCCGGGCAACAGCGGCGGTGCCGCAGGCACCAATGGCCAAGCCATCCAATTCACCGGCGGCGTCAACGCGCTGGAGATCCAGGTCGGTTCGAACATCGCCGGTAATGTGAGGGCCTTCAGCGCGGCTGACACCTTCCGGCTTGGCGGCATTGTCAGCGGCACCTTCGATGTTTCCGAAATCGATGCCGGCGGAAAGTATGACGGGTTCGGGCACTTCGAGAAGACCGGCATCGGCACCTGGACACTGACCGGCACCATCGGCACCGTCACGCCGTGGAAGCTCCGCCAGGGCGTGCTTTCCGTCGCGTCCGACGCCAGCCTGGGCGCGACCGCCGGAGACCTGACCCTCAACGGTGGCGTGCTGCAGGTGAGCGGAAACAGCTTTTCATCGACCGCGCGCGCCATCATCCTGGGTGCCAATGGCGGCGGCTTCGACATCCTCGATGCCGGCAACAATTTCACGGTTTCGCAGGCACTTAACGGCACCGGCGGCCTGAGCAAGTCAGGCGCCGGCATACTGACGCTGACCGGTACAAACAGCTACAGCGGCGACACGACGATCAACCAGGGAACATTGCTGATCGGCAATGGCAGCACGTCCGGCTCCATCATCGGCAATGTCGTCAACAATTCCGGCCTCACTTTCAATCGTTCCGACGTGGTCACCTTCGCTGGTATCATCTCGGGCACTGGCAGCGTGTTGCAGACCGCCGGCGGCACCACCATTTTGACCGGCGCCAACAGCTACAAGGGCGGGACCGCGGTGGGCAGCACACTGATTGTCAACGGCGACCAGACGGCGGCAACCGGCGCGACCCTCGTCTTCCCCAATGCCACGCTCGGCGGCAGCGGCATCATCGGTGGCGATGTGACCATCCTCGACCTCGCCACGCTGGCGCCCGGCAACGCCGGTGGCCCCCCCGGCACGCTGACCGTCAACGGCAACTTGCTCCTCAGCGAGGCCAGCAGGCTCGCTTACGGTTTCGGCCAGGCCAATGTCGTCGGCGGTGCGCTGAACGACCTCGTCAAGGTCGGCGGCAACCTGACACTCGACGGCAAGCTGAACGTGACCCTGGCGCCGGGCGGCGCCTTCGATGCCGGTATCTATCGTATCGCAGGCTATGGCGGCACGCTGACCGACAACGGGTTGGACATCGCCAGCCTGCCCGCCGGCACGCCGGCGGGAACGGTGTTCGTGCAGACCGCGGTCGACAGGCAGGTCAATCTGGTCAACACCACCGGGCTCAAACTCAATTTCTGGGATCCGATCAATCCACCGTCCAACCCCGGCAACAATGGTCGGGTCGCGGGCGGGACTGGCATCTGGCGCAACGCAGTCGGCAACAACAACTGGACGACACAGGACGGCACCGTCAACGCTGCATGGGCCGACGGCAATTTCGCCGTCTTCCAGGGCGCAGCCGGCACCGTGACGGTGGACAATTCCGGCGCAGCAGCGGTGACAGTCGGCGGCATGCAGTTCGCCGACAACGGCTATGTCATCGCGGGCGACGCGCTGACGCTGGCCGGTTCATCCGGCACCGTCATCCGCGTCGGCGACGGCACCAGCGAAGGCACCGGCTACACTGCGACCATCAGCGCGACGCTGCGGGGCAATTCCCAGTTGATCAAGACTGATCTCGGCACGCTGAAGCTGACCGGCGACAGTTCGGGCTTCACCGGCGGTGCTTCGGTCAGGCAGGGCATGCTGTCCGTCGACGGCAGGCTCGGCGGCACGGCCGAGGTGCTGAAAGGCGGCCGTTTGCAAGGCAACGGTACAATCGGTGGCCTGAGTGTCGCCAATGGCGGCGTGGTGGCACCGGGCAATTCGATCGGCACACTGAATGTGGCGGGCGATGTCTCCTTCGCCGCCGGCTCGACCTACGATGTCGAGATCGCCGGCAACGGCAACGGCGACCGTATTGCAGCGACCGGTAAAGCGGCACTCCATGGCGGCACGGTCGCGGTGACCGCACTGGACGCGCAAACCAGTTACAAGGCCGGCCAGACCTATACGATCCTGACGGCGACCGGCGGCGTGACCGGCGGTTTCGATCCGGCGGTACTGACCCGTTCGGCTTTCCTCGATGCCAGTCTTATCCAGAGTGAGAATGCCGTCGACCTGAAAATCGGCATCAAAGGCACGACGCCGGAAGAGCCTGGAAAACCGGAGGAGCCAGGCCGCGGAAAGCCGGTGTTCGGAACGGTCGCCAACACCTACAATCAAAGGCAGACGGCGGGTGCGCTCGACACGCTGCAGCAGAGCGGTGCGCCGCTGGCGCTCTACAACACGCTGCTGGTGCTTTCCGCCGACGAAGCCCGCGCTGCCTTCGATGGCCTGTCGGGTGAAGTCAACGCCTCGACGGTGACCGGCTTGCTCGAGGACAGCCGCTTCGTGCGCGAGGCCGCCAACGACCGCCTGCGTTCGGCCTTCGAGACGGTCGGTGCAGAGCCGCTGCCGCTGATGGGATACGGCGACGATGCCAAGGCGATCACGACGGCTTCGGTTGCTTCCGAGCACTATTATGGTGCCTGGGGTTCGGTGTTCGGCTCCTGGGGACATTTCGGTGGCGACGGCAACGCCGCGAAACTGTCGCGTTCGACCGGCGGCTTCGTCGCCGGCGTCGACGGCCTTGTCACCGATGACGTCCGCTTCGGCTTCCTTACCGGCTACAGCCATTCCTCATTCAAGGTCGATGATCGCAGGTCATCGGCTTCGAGCAACAACTACCATCTCGGTATCTATGGCGGTACGCGATGGAGTGCACTCGCGCTGCGCTCCGGCCTTGCCTACACGTGGAGCGAGATCGACAGCAATCGCCAGGTCGCATTCCCCGGCTTCAGCGACAGCCTGACCGGTTCCTACCGCGCCGGCACCACGCAGGTGTTCGGGGAACTCGGCTACAGTCTAAAGGCCGGCTCTGTCGCCTTCGAGCCCTTCGCCAACCTCGCCTATGTCAACGTCCACAGCAATGGCTTTGCCGAGCAAGGTGGCGCATCGGCGCTGACCGCCCGCAGCGGTTCCAACGACAACACCTTCACTACGCTTGGACTTCGCGCCGCGACCGCTTTCGACATCGCATCCGTCAAGGCAACAGCGCGCGGCACAATCGGCTGGCGCCATGCCTATGGCGATGTCACGCCTCAGATCAGCCAGGCCTTCACCGGCAGCAGCGCCTTTACGATCGCCGGTGCGCCGATCGCAAGGGATGCCGCCGTGATCGAAGCCGGGCTCGACTTCGCCATCGCACCGCAGGCGACGCTTGGCATCTCCTATCACGGCCAGGTCGGCTCCAAGGCCAGCGACCACGGCGTGCGGGCCGATCTGAACGTCAAGTTCTGACAGCAAGGCATCATCGCCCTATCCGCTTCCCCGAAGCGGGCGCTTTGCGTTTACGGCCGGTAGCAAAGTCCTCACAGGTGATAAGGACGCCTCCCAACTGCGGCAAGCCTCCATCACCAACAGGAAACGAAGTTGCCTGCTTGTGGCGCATCGGATATTCGAATGGTGGGCACTTCGCCCACAAATCCAATCGGGAGAGGCTCATCGTGACACGCAAGACGCTTATTAAGTTCGGCAAGGTGGAGAACGCCGATTCCAGCGACCTGCCGGGCTGGGTGGTGGTTGACGGAAAGCCGACGATGAAGACCGCCGTCCAGCACACCACCGAGGACGGCAAGGTTCTGTCGGGCACATGGCAAGCGACCCCGGGCACCTATCACGCAACCTACACCGATTATGAATTCGTCCACATGATCGCCGGCCGCATCATCATTACGCCGGACGGCGGCGATCCGGTTGAAGTTGGTCCGGGCGACGCGTTCGTCGTGGAAGGCGACTTCAAGGGAACCTGGAAGATCGTCGAGCCGGTGACGAAACACTTTGTGGTCACTGTCGGATCATAACGACGCGGCAGGCATCCTTCGCAGCGCTATTTGCGCCCCAGACAGCACCCGGCTTTGCCCGAGCGCTCCTGGCCGGCTACGCAATGCACCGGCCTGAGAGCTCAAATTTCAGAAAAATTTCAGAATCCGCACCTTGCCTCATCAGGCCATTGGCCTGATGGAACATGCGGGTCGCCGAGGCGATTGCCCCGGCCGCTCGATGTCACATTCCGGCCCCAACGGCCGCCCGCTCAGTTCAGGCTGAGCGGGCCCTTTTTATGCCAGTGCGTACATGACCATATCGACCATGTCGCGCCGTACCATTCCCCAATCCTCAAAGCCACACGCCTCGATCGTCCGCGTTTCGATCTCCGTCACGGTGTGGTGACGCTGGTCGTTGCGGATGGAAATGAACAGCCGCTCGACATCTTGCTTGGCGCCTTCAAGAATCTGGCAGACGCGCTGGTTGTCGATGGCCAGGACGCCGGTGATGCTGTGGCTCTTGTTGAAGGTGGCGGCCCTGGTGACGAGATCGTCGATATCGGCGTTCGAGATTTCGGGCTGAAGGGTTGAAACGTAGGTCAGTCGAATAAGGTTTTGTGCCAAACCATGCTCCTCGTTTGCATAGGGATATAAGTCCCCTTCATTCCCGAGAAAACCCTTGCGCACCCTACACCTGGCTTGCCTCGAACAGCGGACGGTGTTTCGCCAGCGCCTGGCCAGCAAATTCAGTGAAGGCACTGACGCGGGCGGTACGGCGCAGGTCCTCGTGGGTGAGGACCCACAGCGCCGTTGCCATTTCCGCGACCGGCCGACCGATGCGGACAAGGCCAGGTGTCCTATCGCCGAGATAACAAGGCAGACCGGCAAGGCCGAGGCCGGCAACGGATGCCTCACGAGCCGCGACAAGGGAGTCGCAACGCAGGACCGAGGCTGAACCCGGCAAAGAGGCGCGCATCCACCGGGCGACACTGGAGCTGGCCAGCGCATCGCTGAGGCCGATCCAGCGTTCGTCGGTTAGCGCCAGGTCGGTGGTCGGTTCGAGGCCGCGTTCCTGGAGATAGGCCGGTGCGGCATAGATGGCGAAAGCGATGCCTGAAATGCGGCGGCCGACCAAGGTCTCGGGCGGATCCATGGCCGGGCGCACCGCGACATCGGCGTCGCGATGGGTGAGATTGGCGAAAGCATTCGCCGTAGCGACCTCAAGCAGGACGCCGGGGTGGCGTTCGCGGAAGGCAGCTAGCACCGACGGCAGCACGGACGCCATCAGCGTGTCGGTGGTGGTGATGCGCAGGCTGCCTTCGAGACGCAGGTCCTGTCCGGTCAGGCGGCGTTCCAGCTCGGTCACGGTTTCCGCCATCTGCCGTGATACGGCGAGCAGTTCCTCGCCGCCGGCCGTCAGCGTGTAGCCTGTCGGCAAGCGATCGAACAGGCGCACGCCAAGCTTCTGTTCGAAGGCGCCGACCCGGCGCAGCACCGTGGTGTGGTTGACGCCGAGCGAGCGGGCTGCGGCAGCGAGCGAACTCGTCTCGGCCACTGCCAGGACGAAGCGCAGGTCTTCCCAGTCGATGCGGTAGTTGCTGTGCATGATTGCACGAAACTATCCGAGGTTCGTGCGTCAGGCGAGCGTTTCTGCAGTGCGCTTTCAGCAATCCAAACACGTTGCCAGCTGAGGCTCCACATCGCAGCAATCCCCCCCGCGCGGTCCATTCCTCAGTGGTCTGTGCATTTTTGCAGATCGCAACGGCAAACTGACAGATCGATCTGCGCAAGAGCACAGTCTACCTACACTCCAACGATCGGACGGACCGGTCGAAGGAGACCGCAAGATGACCCCTATCCAGCTCTACACCTTCCAGACGCCGAACGGGCACAAGGCCTCGATCATGCTCGAGGAGACCGGGCTGCCCTACGAGGTCCAGATCGTCGACATCGAGGCCGGCGAACAGAGGACGCCAGAGTTCCTGGCGCTCAATCCCAACAACAAGATCCCGGTCATCGTCGACCCGGACAAGGGCCGCACCGTCTTCGAATCCGGCGCGATCCTGCACTATCTCGCCGAACGCTCCGGCGTGCTTGTGCCGGGCTCCGAAGCCGAACGGTTCCAGGTGCAGAGCTGGACGCTGTTCCAGGCCGCGCATGTCGGCCCGACGCTTGGCCAGCTCTGGAATTACAAGATCTTCGCACCGGAGAAGATCCCCTATGTCATCGGCCGCTTCGAGGCCGAGGCAAACCGGGTCCTGCGCGTGCTGGAAAGCCAGTTGTCGCGCCACGCCCATATCGTCGGCGAAGCCTATTCGATCGCCGATGTGATGACCTGGCCGTGGATCCATGCCGGGCTCACCAAGCTCGGGCTTTCGCTCGACGCCACGCCCAGCCTCGCGCGCTGGTACATGGCCATCGGCGCACGACCCGCCGTGCTGCGCGGCCTCGTCGTGCCGCGGCTGCCGGCTCACGCCTGATCCCCAACCTCATTCGTCATTCTTTTCAAAGGAGGCTCCGATGGAGACCTTGTTCGTACCCTTGTCCCTGTTTGCCGGTGGCCTGCTCGCCGTCCAGGCCGGCGCCAATGCGCAGCTCTCGAAAGCCATCGGCTCGCCGTTTGCCGCTACGACGCTGCAGCTCACCGTCGGTACCGCATTGCTGCTTCTGATTGCCCTGTTCACCGGCACGCTGGCCGCGCTTGGCGCCTTGCCCCGGGCGGAATGGTGGCACCTCATTGGCGGCACAGCTTCGGCGATCTATGTCGTTTCGACCATCGTCCTGTTCCCCCGCCTCGGCGCCGTCGTCTCGGTCGGGCTGTTCATCGCCGGACAGATGCTTGCCTCGCTTGCCCTCGACAGCTTCGGCCTGCTCGGCGTGATGCAGACCGGCCTGCAGATGGGAGCTGCCATCGGCACGCTGATCGTGCTGGCCGGCGTCGCCATGATCGTCTTCGGCCAGGGCGGCAAGGACAATCTCAAGGCCGACAAGCTCGGCTGGATCGCGCTGGCGCTGGTTGCCGGAGCGGTGCTTCCGGTCCAGGGCGCGGTCAACGCGCTGCTGCGGCACGATCTCGGCGGCGCGCCTTTCGCGGTCGGCGCCATCTCCTTCTTCGTCGCGACACTGGCGATGGCGGCGGTGATGCTGGTGGTGCTGGCCCTGCGCAAGACGCCGAGCCCCAACATCGGCGGCGTGCAGACCATGCCCTGGTGGGGCTGGCTCGGCGGTGTCGCCGGAGCAACCTATGTCACCACCGTTTTCACTGCCATCCCAGTCATCGGCGCCGCCGCCGCCGTCGGCTTCACCGTCGCCGGCCAGCAGGTCGCCAGCGTGTTCGTCGACCGCTATGGCTGGTTCCGCCTGCCGCAGCGGCCAGTGTCGGGCCTGCGCCTGGTTGGTGTGGTGCTGCTGCTCGCCGGTGTCGCTGTCATCAAGCTGGTCTGAACCGTCAGGTTTGTGGTGCGTCCTTCGAGGCTCGCCCGCCCAGGATGTGCAATCCAGCCAACGCGTGTGCGGGCTCGCACCTCAGGATGAGGACGGTTGTGCAACGCCACCCAAGTTCTGAAACCCCTCAGAATGTGGCCTCCATTGCACAACCGTCCTCATCCTGAGGTGCGAGCCCGCAAGGCATTGGAAGATACGCACAACCATTGCGGGCGAGCCTCGAAGGACGCACCAAATCACCGCCATACGATCGATGCCTAGTGTTCCGCCAGATAGAGACGGATCATCCTGACCAACTCGTCGCGGACCTGCGCTTCACGCAACATGCCGCGACGCGCCGCGTTGTGGATGACACCATCGATGGCATCCGACAGCACGAGGCCGACCACGGTCGGATCCTTGTCCTTCGGCCGGTAGGCAGCCGCCGCCTCGGTGTAGAAGGCAAGGTATTGCCGTTCGATCTGGCTGTTCTGGTCGCGATAGGCTTCGAGGCCAGGCGCTTCATCGAGCAGCACGCGATGCAGGCCGGGATGGATGCTGTGGGCCTCGACGATGTTGGCGACCAGCGTTGCGGCGAAATCGGCGAGAGGCTGGCGCTTCGCCAAAGCGGTCCTGACGGCGGCGAGACTGTCATCCAGATGATGGCGACGGATCGCTCCCACCAGCGAGACCTTGTCGGGGAAATACTGGTAGAGCGAACCGACGCTGACGCCAGCCGCCTCGGCCACCCTGTTGGTGGTGAAACCCGTCCAGCCCTGTTCGCTCAGAATGCGAGCCCCGGCTTCGACGATGGCATCCACCGTCGCCCGCGACCGCGCCTGTCGCGGCTGCTTGCGCATCGACGGCTGCCGCTTTGCAATGCGAGTAGACAATTTCGTACCCTCGCCAAGAATATAGAGACATTACTCACATTTTCGCGGCAGGGACAGGTTTCGGTTATGCAGGAAATGCTTCGCACCCTTTACGGCTACCAGGCCTGGGCAAACAACGAGCTGTTCGACCGGCTGGTCCTGCTCGATCCGCAGGCCCAGGCCGCGGAACTTCACACCGCGCTGCGGCTGGTCAGCCACCATCACGTGGTGGCCGAGATCTTCGCCGCGCATCTCGGTGGCACCCGTCACCACCACACATCGGACAACACGGTGGAGACGCCGACGCTCGATGCCCTGCGCGCATCGGTGGCGGCGACGGACAGATGGTTCCAGCAATACGTGCTGGACGTCACGGACGACCAGCTCGATGAGGCGGTCGCCTTTACCTTCACCGATGGCGACAAGGGCAGCATGACCCGGCGCGAAATGCTGCACCATGTCGCCCTGCATTCGGCAATCCATCGCGGCGAGGTCAGCCGCATCCTGGTACAGCTTTCGATCACACCGCCCTGGGACACACTTGCCGTCTACCTGCATCGAACGCAGCCGGCGCGCCGTGAGCAGGAATTGCGGCCGACCGGGTAAACCCACCTGCCGCCTCTTCTGCCCCGGCAGCCGTCAGACCGGCTTCCCGTCTGGCCAGCCGGTTTCCTCGATCACGACCCTGGCCAGCTCAGCCGGCGTCCTGCCGTCCGTCGGCACCACGATCAGGCCCTCGGTGTTTTCGTCGGCCATGCGCCTTGCCTGCCGCAACGAGCGTTCGGCCTGCGCTTCCGCGCCCTGGCCGACTTCGCGCTTTGCCAGGCGCGCAAGCAGCGCAGGCTCGCTCACGGCAAGGCGCACGACGGTGATCTGCGCATCGGGTATGGCAGCCAGGATCCAGCGCCGGTCGAAGGCCAGATGCAGCATGACGCCCGACATGATCAGGCGCGTGTGCCCCAAAGCCCGGTATGTCGACCAGATCGCCGCCAGGTTGATGCTGCTGATGTCGACGGTGCCCGGCGACAGCAGATCGAGGTCTTCCCGCGTCGGCTGCGGGTAAACCCTGTCGAGCTCGTCGGTCTCGATCACCGCATGCGCGACCTGCCGGGCGGCAAGCGCGGCGCTCAACTCCCAGCTCAGCGTCGATTTGCCGACACCCGCCGGCCCGGTAATCAGCAACAGCTGCATTTTGCCTCTTCGGTTGTGCGCCGGTCCCGCCGGCCAACATTGACAACGCGCCTAACCATACCCATACCTTGTGCCCATGAGACAGATGTTTGCCTCCGCCACGACCACGACGACCATCGCTTTGCGGTGGCCGGTCGTCTGATGCGCTGAACAAACAGCTTCTCGACCCCCAGCCCCGCCGGATTGTGCGGGGCTTTTTTGTTCCTTTCGCTGTCCGGCTTTTTTCAAGGACAGAACCATGGAACAAGACGATCACCGTATCCTGGCCAACCGGCTCGACCTCTTTCATTTCGAAGAGGACGCTCCCGGCATGGTCTACTGGCACCCCGCCGGCTGGCATCTCTTTCGCCAGCTCGAGGACTATATCCGAAGTCGCATGCGGCAATCCGGCTATGAGGAGGTGCATTCACCGCAGCTCCTGCCACGCAGCCTGTGGGAGCGGTCCGGGCATTGGGAGAAATTCCGCGACAACATGTTCGTGATGCCGCGCGAAGGCGGCCGCGACATGGCGCTGAAGCCGATGAGCTGCCCGTGCCATATCCAGATCTTCAACGCTTCGCTGCGTTCCTGGCGCGATCTGCCAATGCGGCTTTGCGAGTTTGGCGCCTGCCACCGCGACGAACCCTCCGGCTCGATGCACGGGCTGATGCGGACACGTGGTTTCGTCCAGGACGATGCCCATGTGCTTTGCCAGTCCGAGCAGGTCGAGGCGGAAGTCGCCCGTTTCGTCGTGCTGCTTTCGTCGATCTATGCCGACCTCGGCTTCGACGATTTCGAGGTCGCGCTGTCGCTGCGCCCCGAAAAACGCGCAGGATCGGAGGCGGATTGGGATCTCGCGGAAGCACAATTGCTGGCGGCGGCACAGGCGGCCAGCCTCGAACCCGTCCTGCAACCTGGCGAAGGCGCCTTCTACGGACCGAAGCTGGAGTTCGCACTGCGCGACCACCAAGGACGTTCGTGGCAATGCGGCACGATCCAGCTCGACTTCGTGCTGCCGGGCCGGCTCGACGCGTCCTACATCGACGCCGGCGGCAACCGCGCGGTGCCGGTGATGCTGCATCATGCCGTGTTCGGTTCGATGGGCCGCATGATCGGCATCCTGCTCGAACATCACCAGGGCAAGCTGCCGTTCTGGCTGGCACCGATCCAGATCGCCATCCTGCCGGTGGCCGAAGACCAGCACGGCATCGCCCGGGACTTCCAACAGCGTCTTGTCGCCGCCGGGCTGCGGCCGCGGCTGTTCGACCAGGCGGAGACGCTGTCGCGGCGCATCGTGAGCAGCCACGACCTGCTGATTCCCGCCGTCGCGGTTCTCGGCAAGCGGGAGGCACAGGATGGTTCCGTAACCCTCAAATCCAGCCAGGGGCAATGGACGATGGCTCTCGATGAGGCTGTGGCGCGGCTGCTTGCAACGTCCAGCCAGAGAGGCGACGTGTTCGCGTGACGCGTCGCCTCCTTCAACCCGAGGGCGACCCTGCCCCGTGGTACGGCCACTCCGGCCGGGTTCGGCCGCTGCCCGCGACCCGGCCGGCGCAGAGCGCCGAAAGCACCATACCTGGCTGATTTCGACGAGCCAGGAGGTCTTGCCCTGGAGCGGTGGAAGAACCACCACGCTACCACTTTCGAATTACGACCTTGATGGGTACGCCCTCAGGACTAATTGACCTCAAATCCGATTTTCGTTCTATTAGATACATCTAAATCAGCAACACGAAACCGAGCGATCGTCACCGGCGAAGATCCAGTTCTTCGCGGGATCAGCTTCGGTCAGCTGATGTGATGTATCGCTATCCACCCTACAAACCGCCCCGTCGCGGCCGATAGCGACGGCATGACTTGCCATGCGTCAACCCGAACCAATTCAACACCGCTCGTTACGCGGCATGGAGGGTAAAATGCTTCGATCAACCAGCCTATCAATGGCCGCTGCTGGCGCTGTAACCATTGTCGTCGGCCTGGCGTCACCATCACATGCTCAAAGCCACGCAGTCGGTTCCGTCACCATGGTACGCACCGGTTGGAACGCGGACAGCTTCGCCATCGTAACGGCCGAGCCGATCATGAACCCGGCACGCTGTCCGACGCCGGACGGCTACATCTCCGACAAGTCATTTCCAGGTTATGGGACCTACTACGCGGCAGCGCTGACTGCCATTGCAGCGCGGCGTCGGGTCATCGTCGCCATCAACGACACCGAATGTTTCGCGGGTCGACCGAAAATACTGGGCGTCAATCTCACATCGGAATGATGCGCGACACCAGTCGGCGCCATCTTGCAAGGAGAGTCTCATGACCGGCTTGCGTTGGAAACTGTTTGCAATTGCCATGCCGTTGCTGCTGCCGCCCGTCACCGTCGTCGGCACGCCGCAAGCGCATGCCCAGGAATGCCAGGACACGCCCGAGGGCCGAATCTGCACCGTCACGCAACCGATTGTCGCAGGCACTCTCGTTGATGCCGATACGCAGCGGCGGCTTGGGTTGATCACGGTCAGCGGCGGGTGCTCGGGCACATTGCTCAACCGTTACTGGGTTCTGACCGCACGCCATTGCGTGACACGGCAACCGCCCGTCGCAGGCAGCGCCAGGACCGTCGACGACCCGATCTCCAACCCGCTTCAGGATGCGAGCCAGGTCAGCATAACCGCGGACTGGGCACCTGGCCGAACCGGCCGCGCCTCGCGCATTTATGAGTTCGCAGCCAATCGCAACGCGTTCGCTGCCAATGTCGACACAACAGCCATCTCCGACATCGTCCTAGTCTATCTCGGCGCGGCGGATCTCGGCCCTGTCGACAGCCAGCGCATCTATGCCATCGCGCTCGATCACGGAAATGGCTCGGTCACGATCAGTGGCCGCCTGAGAACCACCGATACCGTGACCCAGTATGGCCGGGGCTTCGCCACACTCGCGACTGGAACTTTCGGAACCCCTACGGCGCAGCAGGCGCAGGGATTGGGGCAATATCGCAGTGGCCGGTTCACGCCCTCGAACATCGATGCCAACACCTATCGCCTCACCATGAACGGTAGCAACCAGGTCGGACACGGCGGAGACAGTGGCGGCCCGACAGTTGTCACCGTCGCCAACGAAGGGGTCGGGATCGCTGGGGTGCAGTCGACCTGCAATGCAGACTATCTGGCCGGCGCGCCTCAGAACTGGTCGTGGGCATCGAGGATCCGCTTTTGCACCTATGTTTCGACGGAACCGTTCATGAGCGAGATCCTGGCGGTAAAGAAAGAGACGCCCGAATGCCCATTCGGCGCGGCCTGCGCCCTTCCAGCCATCGTTCAATATGTCCTTCAGTAGCAAGCCGACGATCAAGGGTTCGATTTCAGGAGCACTGCCATGAACGCAACCTCGTCTGTCTCGACCGCGTTGGTCGCATTGATTTTCGTGGGAACAGCAATCTGGACCAAGCCAGCCGAAGCCCAGAGCGTGACCTCAGGGGCGGTCGTCAATGTCTTTGCGGACCCCGGCGACTTCGTTCTGGAACTCTCCGAGGCCGGACGTTGCGGTTCGAAATATTTCCACGTCCAGAGAGCCAATGCGAATTTCAAGGAGATGGTGGCCGTCGCATTGACGGCGTTCGCAACCGGCAAGGTAATGACGATGTTCGTGGCAAGTTGCGCCAGCGACAGGAACATCGTCAGTCATGGCTATGCTAGCCGCTGACCTCAAACCAGCGCATCGAGCGCTTGGCGCTGCCGGTGCATTTCGAGAAACACGCGATAGTCGCGGTCGAACCGGCTTCGCGCAGCCGGGTTCGGCTGCCGCTCGCGGCCAGGCTGGCGCATGGCGGCGCAGGCCTCGGCCAGGCTCGGATGCAGGCCGGCGGCCGCCGCCGCCGACATCGCCGTGCCCAGCAGTACGGCATCGCCGCTCTCCGATTCCAGCACCGTGCAGCCGGTGGCATCGGCATAGAGTTCCATCAGCAGCGGGTTGCGGGTGTGGCCGCCGGTGACATGCAGCGTGTCGATGACATAGCCGTTGGCATTGAGGGCTTCCAGCACATGGCGCACGCCGAGCGCGATGGCGACGGCGGTGCGCCAGTAAAGCCGGGCCAGGCTGTCGAAGGATGAGTCCAGCGTCAAGCCGCTGATGACGCCCAGCGCGTGCGGGTCAGCCAGCGGCGAACGGTTGCCGTGGAAGTCCGGCAGCACGTGCAGGCGCGAAGCAAGGTCCAGCCCCTCTTCGGTGCGCAGCTCCATGACGCGTTCGACGATGCGTTTGTGGCCGGCGGCATCGGGTTCGCCGCCATGCCAGCGGATGATGTGGTCGAGCAGTGCGCCGGTGGCGGACTGCCCGCCTTCGCTCAGCCAGAGACCTGGCAGCGCCGCGCCGAAATAAGGGCCCCAGACGCCGGCAAAGCCACATGGCTCGGCCGACATCGCCATGACGCAGCTTGATGTGCCGGCAATCAGCGCCAGATGGCGGTCGATATCGTCGAGGCCGCCGATGACGCCGAGCGCACCGGCAAAGGCATCGATGAGGCCCGCACCGACGCGGCAACGCGTGGTGAGGCCGAGCTCGGCAGCGGCCTCTTCCGTCAACGGACCGAGATCGCGGCCGATTGCGCTGGCGCGATCCGGCAGCGATCCGTGGTCGAAGATATCGGCCAGGCCAACGGCCTCGAAGAAATCCGGTCGCCAGCCGGCTTGCTCATGCGCAAGGAAGGTCCATTTGGCGGTCAGCGTGCATTGTGAGCGGGCAAGCGAACCACAGGCCCTGTAAGTGAGGAAGTCGGCCAGGTCGAAAAGCTGGCCGGTGCGCGCCCAGGCATCCGGCAGATGCCGCTTGACCCACATCAGTTTCGGCGTCGCCATCTCCGGTGACATGACGCCGCCGACATGGCCGAGCACTCGATGGTTGGTGGCCGTGCATTCGTCGGCTTCGGCCAGGGCGCGATGATCCATCCAGACGATGGTGTCCCAGCGCTCGCCACCCTTCTTCGAGACCCCGACCTGCTCGCCGCTGCGGCCACGAAACACGGTGGAACAAGTCGCGTCGAAGGAGATGCCGGCGACATCTTCCGCCGCGATGCCGGCGGTTTGCCGGGCGGCCCGCATCGCCTCGCACGCGGCGGCCCAGATGTTTTCCGAATCCTGCTCGTAGTGGCCAGGGCTGGCCTGGTTCATGGCGATCGGCCGCTCGGCGCGGGCAAGCAGTCGGCCGGCCTGATCGAACAGGCCAGCGCGCGCGCTGCCGGTCCCGACATCGATGGCGGCAAGCACCGACACCATCAGTGCGGCAGGACCTGTTGAGCGGCCACCTCGGCCGATGTTCCGCGGAGCCCGCAGGCCGATTCCGGTTGCGGCAAGGAGGTCAGAAAGGAAACATCGGCGTGCAGCATGGGGCGCACTCTATATGCGCGTTTTGCCCCGCGCTACCGCCTCGATCACATGGACGACTGGTTCAGAGCCGACCGGCTAGATAACGCGTCAGCGTCGAGCGTGCGCCGACGTCCCAGACCGTTTTCAGAGCATGGGAGAAGGCGGCAACGAAAGCCGGCGAGCGACCGACTTCGCCATAGATATCCTCCATCGCAAGCCAGGCCGACGGGTCGGACCTGGCGGCCTTCGCGGTAACCTGCATGCGGTCCCAGCTGGGATCGTTGGGTTCGATCACCGCGCCGGAATCAGTGGTGCCGAAGCAGTAGCGGCACCAGAAGGCGGATTCGAGCGCGAGGCCGGCAACGCTCGCGCCGGCCTTCAGGCGGGCTGCTATGGTGGGGATGATGAATTTCGGCTGACGGTTGGAACCATCGAGGCAAAGGCGGCGCACCGTGTCGCCGATCTTGGGATTGGAGAAGCGGCGCTCGATCAGCTGGTAATAATCCTCGAGGTCGGTATCCGGCACCGGCGGCACGGTCGGGATGATCTCGTCATGCTCAAGCCTGGCGAGGAAGCCGCGCACCAGCGGCTCCTGCATCGCCTCATGCACGAAATGGATGTCCATCAGCCCGGCCGGATAGGCGATGGTGGCATGGCCGCCGTTGAGGATGCGGATTTTCATCAGTTCATAGGGCGAGACGTCCGGCACGAATTGCACGCCGACCTTTTCCAGCGCCGGTCGGCCGGCGGTGAACTTGTCCTCCAGCACCCACTGCCGGAACGGCTCGCAGAAAACCGGCCAGTTGTCGTCGACGCCGAAATCCGTCGCCAGCATGCCGCGCTCGCGCTCGGTGGTGGCGGGCGTGATGCGGTCGACCATGCCGTTCGGAAAGGCGACATTGCCGGCGACCCATTCGGCGAGGTCGCGGTCGAACAGGCGGGCGAGACCGATGACGCCGTCGGACGTGACACGGCCATTGTGGGGGATGTTGTCGCAGGACATCACCGTGAAGGGTTGGACGCGGGCAGCGCGCCGGCGCACCAGCCCGGCGAGGATCAGGCCGAACACCGTCCTGGGATGGTCCGGATCGTTGGCGTCGGCAACGATGTCGGGGTGTTCCGGATTGAAATAACCCGAGGCCGGGTCGATGAAATAGCCACCTTCGGTGATGGTCAGCGAGACGATGCGGATCGCCGGATCGGCCAGCCTGTCGATGATCGCCGCCGTCTCGCCCGGCACCAGGAAATCGATCATCGCGCCCGTCACCCGGGCGGCCATATGACCTTCGTCCTGCTCGACCACGGTGGTCAGCCAATCCTGCTCGGCCAGCCTGGCGCGGCCGGCCTTCTCGCCCTCGAACACGCCGGCGCCGACTAGCGCCCAGTCATGCCCCTCGCCCGCATTGAAGAGGTCGTCGAGATAGACGGCCTGATGCGCGCGGTGGAAGTTGCCAACGCCGAAATGCAGGATGCCGGCCTTGAGTCCGTTGCGCCAGTAAGCGGGCGTAGCCACCTGCGCCGGCAGCTTGTCCAGAGTGGCGAGCGAGAGTTTTGTCGTCATGTCAAAACGCCTTTCGTAGAGGCCGTTGCCTTCTCCCCATTCACGGGGAGAAGGTGGCCCGAAGGGTCGGATGAGGGGCAGTGCCAACTTTTGCCAGGACGGCGCAGCCCCTCACCTGCCTGCCGGCATCCTCTCCCCGTGAACGGGGGGAGGAACGCTGTCTCAACTCATCCACTGGCCACCGTCGACGTTATAAGTCTGGGCGACGATGTATTCGGCCTCGCTGCTGGCCAGGAAAACCGCCATGCCGGTCAGGTCTTCCGCGCGGCCCATCCGGCCGTAGGGCACGCCCGCGCCGACAAGCTTCTTCTTCTCGCCGAGCGGCCGGTTCTCGTATCTGGCGAACAGGGAATCGACATGGTCCCAATGCTCGCCATCGACCACGCCCGGTGCGATCGCGTTGACGTTGATGCGATGCTTGATGAGATCGAGCCCGGCCGACTGGGTCAGCGAGATGACGGCCGCCTTGGTCGCGCAATAGACCGCCACCAGCGCCTCGCCGCGACGGCCAGCCTGGCTTGCCATGTTGATGATCCGTCCGCCTCTACCGTGCGCGATCATCGACTTCGCCGCCGCCTGAAGCATGAACAGCGTGCCAACGACGTTGACCGCGAACAGCCGGTCGTAGCTGGCACGGCTGATCTCGACGATGGGCGCGGCGTCGAACAGCGCGGCGTTGTTGATGAGGATGTCTAGCCCGCCGGCCTTCTTCTCGACCGCGGCAATCGCGGCATCGATGGAGGCCTGGTCGGTAACGTCGAGCCGCACAGCATAGGCTGCCGTGCCGATCTCGGCGGCCGTCTTCTCGGCCGCTTCCAGATTGATGTCGGCGATCGCCACCGTCGCGCCTTCGCGCACATAGGCTTCGGCGAACGCGCGACCGATGCCGCGCGCCGAGCCGGTGACGATGGCGGATTTGCCCTCGAGTCGCTTCATCGGGCGACACCTGCACTGAAAGTCATGCTCGTCATATGTCCTTGTCCTCGGCTAGCGGCTCACCGATTTCGATCGCGTGTCGATCGGGATCGTAGAACCGGAACACGCGCTGGCCCCACACCTGCTCGGTGATCGGATGGATGATCTCGACCTTGCCGCCCAGCCGCGCAAAGCAGGCATCGATGTCGTCGTCCTCGAAGTAGAGCAGCAGGTTCGGCTGCCCCAGCGGTTCAGGTATTTGCGGAGCCGCCGCCCCCCACACGGTTTCGATCAGCGCCGTCGCGTCATGGATGGCGAAACGCTCCTTGAAGATGACGATCGTGCCGTGGTCAGCCTTGACTGTCAGGCCAAGCAGATCGCGATAAAAAGCCGTCGCGACGCCAATGTCCTTGACGAAGATGATCGGATTGACGAAGCGCACGGCCGTCTCACAGCGCCTTTCCGTCAGCGTCGAAACGGTGCAGCTTGGCCGGATCCGGCGTCAGGTAGACGATGTCGCCATGGCGAACGCCGATCTCACCGTCAGCGCGCACATTGATGGTGCCAACATCGTCGGTGTGCACATGCAGGAAGGTGTCAGCGCCAAGATGTTCGGCGACCCCGACCTTGCCGCGCCATTCGCCGCTGTTGGAGGCGATCTTGAGGTGCTCGGGCCGGATGCCGATGGTGGCGGCATTGTGCTTTGCTGCCGCTGCGCCGGTGAGAAGGTTCATCTTCGGCGAGCCGATGAAGCCGGCGACGAACAGGTTCTTCGGGCTCCGGTAGAGATCCAGCGGCGAGCCGACCTGCTCGATGTTGCCGGCGTTCAGCACGACGATCTTGTCGGCCATGGTCATGGCTTCGACTTGGTCATGCGTCACATAGATCATGGTCGTCTTGAGCTGGTTGTGCAGTTCCGAGATCTCGAGGCGCATGGTGCCGCGCAGGGCCGCATCGAGGTTCGACAGCGGTTCGTCGAACAGGAAGGCCGAGGGCTGCCGTACGATGGCGCGGCCGATGGCGACGCGCTGGCGCTGGCCGCCGGAAAGCTGGCCGGGACGGCGCTCGAGATAGTTGGTCAGGTTCAGCACGCGGGCGGCATCGCCCACCTTCTTGTCGATGACCGCCTGGCTTTCGCCGGCCATCTTCAGCGGGAAGGCGATGTTCTTCGCCACCGTCATATGCGGGTAGAGTGCATAGGATTGGAACACCATGGCCAGCTTGCGCTTGGCCGGCGCCTCGTTGGTGACGTCGCGTCCGTCGATGGAGATGGTGCCGCCGCTGGTGTCCTCCAGTCCGGCGATGAGGCGAAGCAGCGTGGACTTGCCGCAGCCGGACGGCCCGACGAACACCACGAACTCGCCATCCTCGATGTCGAGGTCGATGTTGGGAATGATCGACGTAGCCCCGAAGGACTTGGAGACATTCCTGAGAGCGATCTTACCCATTTTGTCCTCCTTGAGCTTCCCGACGCATCACTTCACGGCGCCGAAGGTCAGGCCGCGCACCAGCTGCTTCTGGCTGAACCAGCCCATGATCAGGATCGGCGCGATGGCCAGCGTCGATGCGGCCGAAAGCTTCGCCCAGAACAGTCCCTGCGGGCTGGAGAAGGACGAGATGAAGGCGGTGAGCGGAGCGGCGTTGGTAGTGGTGAGCCGGATGGTCCAGAATGCCTCGTTCCAGGCCAGGATGATGTTGAGCAGCATGGTGGAGGCGATACCCGGCACCGCCATCGGCGTCAGCACGTAGATGATCTCGCCCCACAGCGTGGCGCCATCCATGCGCGCAGCCTCCAGGATCTCGCCCGGGATCTCGCGGAAATAGGTGTAGAGCATCCAGATGACGATCGGCAGGTTGATCAGCATCAGCATCACCGTCATGCCGATGCGGCTGTCGAGCAGGCCGAGATCGCGGAAGATCAGGTAGATCGGAAACAGCACCGCCACGGCCGGCATCATCTTGGTGGACAGCATCCACATCAAGACGTCCTTGGTGCGCTTGGTGGGCGAGAACGCCATCGACCAGGCGGCCGGGATGGCGACCACCAGGGCCAACAGCGTCGAGCCCAGCGCCAGGATCACCGAATTCATGAATGGCTTGAAGTAGTTGTACTGCGACTGGACTTCCGCATAGCTCTCCAGCGTGCCCGACGGGATCAGGCTGAAGCCCTGGATCGCCTCCTGCTCCGACTTGAAGGAGGTGATGATGGTGTAGAGGATCGGGAAGAAGATCACGAGCGCGACAGTCCAGGCCGCAATGGTTGCGATCGTCTTGTGCCGGTTGGTGACGGTGCGTGCCATTGTTGCCTCCTACTTGTCCAGGTTCTTGCCGACGGCGCGCATGGCGAAGAAGGCAACGATGTTGGCAAGGATGACGGCGATGATACCGCCGGCGGACGCCTGGCCGATTTTGTATTCGAGCAGGGCCTTCTGGTAGACAAGGAACGGCAGGTTGGTGGACGCATAGCCCGGCCCGCCATTGGTGGTGACGAGGATCTCGGCATAGACCGAAAGCAGGAAGATCGTCTGGATCAGCACCACGACGGTGATGGCGCGCGAGAGGTGCGGCAGCGTCAGGTACCAGAAGCGCGACAGGATGCCGGCGCCGTCCATTTCAGCCGCCTCCTTCTGCTCGCCGTCCAGCGACTGCAGCGAGGTGAGCAGGATCAGCGTGGCGAAGGGCAGCCATTGCCAGGCCACGATCACGATGATCGAGAACAGCGGATATTGCGCGAACCAGTCGATCGGCTGCGCCCCGAAGAAGCGGGCTATGTCGGCAAAGACACCGTAGCCCGGATGCATGATCATGTTCTTCCACACCAGTGCCGCCACCGGCGGCATGACGAAGAAGGGCGAGATGACCAGGATGCGGACAATGCCCTGCCCCCACATCGGCTGGTCGAGCAGAAGCGCCAGCAGGATGCCGCCGACAATGGTGATGACGAGCACCGCAACCACAAGGATCAGCGTGTTGAGGATGGCAGTGATGAAGGCCGGATTGTTGAAGAACAGCGCGTAGTTCGAGAAACCGACGAAGCCGTCGCGGATCGGGTTCAGCGGATTGTATTGCTGGAAAGAAAACCACAGCGTGATCGCCAGCGGCACCGCCATCCAGATCAGCAGGAGCAACACCGAAGGTGCGGCCATGAAACGCGCGAGCGTACGGGTCTGTTTGGTTGCCATGGTCTCCTCCAACCGGTTCCCAAGCGCCGTAAACTGGCTGCCGCCGTCATGGCGGGCAGCCTTTTCGATGGCCCGGCCGAGCAATGGCCGGGTGAGCAGGAACAGATTACCGCATCTTTTCCGAAAATGACCGCCCGGACCGGGAAGACCCGGGCGGCCAAGGCACCAGGATGTCCTTGGCATCGCGAGATGCCTCGAACACCGGGAGGAGCCCTTGGGCGTCAGTGGATGCCCTTGTCGCAGGGCACCCGGACTGCCCTTTACTGGATGTAACCGCCTTCGGTCATTGCTGCCTTGGCGGCGTCCTGAGCCTGCTTCAGCGCATCGTCCACCGACATCTGGCCGGCAAGCGCCGCCGAGAACAGCTGGCCAACCGTGGTGCCGAGACCCTGGAATTCGGGGATCGCCACGAACTGCACGCCGACATAAGGCACCGGCTTGACCGTCGGCTTGGTCGGGTCGGCGGAGTTGATGGAGTCCAGCGTCATCTTGGCGAAGGGCGCCGCCTTCTCATATTCGGCGTTGGCGTAGAGCGAGCTGCGCGTGCCGGGCGGCACATTGGCCCAGCCTTCCTTCGAAGCCACGAGGTCGAGGTAACCCTTGCCGGTTGCCCAGGCGACGAACTTTTCGGCCGATGCCGCCTTCTGCGTGCCGGCCGGAATGCCAAGCGACCAGGCCCACAGCCAGTTGCCGCGCTTGCCGAGCCCGTTGTCGGGGGCCAGCGCATAGCCGACCTTGTCGGCGACCTGCGAATTCTTGGGATCCGACACGAAGGAAGCCGCCACCGTGGCGTCGATCCACATGCCACACTTGCCCTGCTGGAACAGCGCGAGGTTCTCGTTGAAGCCGTTGGAGGATGCGCCGTCCGGGCCGTCGGCCTTCATCAGGTCGACATAGAACTGCAACGTGTTCTTCCATTCCGGCTGGTCGAACTGCGGGTTCCACTTCTCGTCGAACCAGCGCGCGCCGAAGGAGTTCGACATGGCGGTCAGGAAAGCCATGTTCTCGCCCCAGCCGGCCTTGCCGCGCAGGCAGACGCCGTTCACGCCGTTGGCCTTGTCGGTCATCTTGTCGGCGGCTTCCTTGATGAAGGTCCAGGTCGGCGCGTCCGGCATCTTGAGGCCGGCCTTCTCGATCAGGTCCTTGCGGTACATGACGAAGGAGCTCTCGCCATAGAAGGGTGCGGCATAAAGTTTGCCGTCGACGGAAAGGCCACCGGCGATGGCCGGGATGATGTCCTTCTGGTCGTAGTCGGCGCCGAGATTGTCGAGCGGCAGCAGCCAGTTCTGCTTCGCCCAGATCGGCACTTCATAGGTGCCGATGGTCATCACGTCATACTGGCCACCCTTGGTGGCGATGTCGGTGGTGACGCGTTCGCGCAGCACGTTCTCTTCCAGCGTGACCCAGTTGAGCTGGATGTCGGGGTTCTTCTTGGTGAAGTCCTCCGTCAGTTTCTGCATGCGGATCATGTCGCCATTGTTGACGGTGGCGATGGTGATCGTCTCGGCATGCGCGGCGAACGCAAAAGCGCTGGCCGAACACAGCCCCAGGACGAGGGTGCGCAGGTTCATCGATTTCCTCCCAAAGAGCCAAGTGAGCATTTGCCTTAGCTGTGAGCAATTATTCATTCTTCGAGATTTATGTCAAGCCGGAATCCGGCGAGCACCGTCACAGGTGGCCCAACCCTGGATGACCGAAATGGTTCCAGCCTCGGCGGGAAGCCGGGCTACCCGAGGCAAATGATGGAAAAACAATGCCGGAATGGCTGTTGCCGGCGGCACACGGAGCGGCGGCCAAACGATGCCGAAGACGATGCTGGAAGGAGCGCGGCGCGCCTAGAGGGTGGTAGCCAACAGGCTTTCGGCCGTACGCTCGTCGGTGATCAGGCCGTTGACCAGCCGCCGCGTCACCGCGGCGAGAATGCCGGGCAGCTTGCGCTCGCCCATGGCGAGCGCCACCACCAGCGAACGCTCTCGCGACGGCAGCGGCGCGGAGGCGACGCGATCATTGGTGATGCCGTCGATCAGGCGGCCATCGCGATCGAAAGCCCAGCCGACGATCTCGCCGACGGCGCCGGCTTTCTGCAAAGCCTTGAGGTCGGCCTCGGTGATGAAGCCGTCTTCCAGCAGCGGCGCCTGCGGGCCGAGGTCGCCGACACCGACAAAGGTGATGTCGGCTTGCGCTGCAAGCGCCAGCGTCGGCTGGATAAGCTGCTGACTGTGCAGCATTTTCCGTTCCTCCGGCGAGGAAGCGATCGCTGGCAGCGGCATCGGGAAACTGCGCGCCTTGATGGTGTCGGCCATGGTGAAGATGACGTTGTAGAAAGCGGCCGAACCGTCCGGCGAGATGTTGCCGGTGAGCGAAACCACCTTGTGCTGCGGACACTCCATCGGCGGCAGCTGCTCGATCGCCGCCTTCAGTGTGCGGCCGGTGCCGATCGCCATGATGACCGGCTCGGGCCGGCGCAGCCACTTCTCGATCTCTACAGCCGCCGCCTGGGCAACGCCGATGGTCGAGGACGTGGAGTCCGGATCGCTCGGCGTCACCTCGACCAGGTCGAGCGCGAAGCGGGATTTGAGCCGGGCGGCAAGGTCGAGGCAATTGGCGATGGGATGGTCGACCCGGACCTTGATCAGCCCTTCCGACATGGCCAGCGACACCAGCCGCTGCGCGGTCTGGCGCGAGATGCCGAGCTTCGTTGCGATCTGGTCCTGCGTGTTGCCGGCGACATAATAGAGCCAGCCGGCACGCGCGGCATCGTCAAGCCTGGGATTGCTGGTTTCGGAGCGGGCACTCATAGGTTGGCACTTCGCAGAAACGATCTCGCTGCTACTGTCGCAGGGTTTTCAGAAATGCGCAATCGCTCACAGACTAGACAATTGTTCGTACAAATTCCCAAGTCGCCATGATCCGTGACAGGCACGGGACCATCATCCCAACTGTCGCCCGCGGCCCTTCCGGACGCTCCTGACAGTTGCCGTTGCGGAACGCAAGACGTTTGCCCTCCTCCCGGCAGGTTCCTACAATTTTTGTAGGTATAAATTTGGAGACGAAACCCCTCCTCCCTGATTTGCTTCGTTTTTTTGACTTGGCACGCGGCATGCATGTGCAGTGCAGCATGAACAAAATCGACCTCCTCCCCTTGCCCCCCGTGGAGTGCTTCATCGATTTCGATGGCACGATCTCACTGGAAGACACGACCGACCTTTTGCTTGCCCAGTTCGCGGAGCCGGAATGGCGCAGCGTCGAGGCCGCCTGGGAACGCGGCGCGATCGGCTCACGCGAGTGCATGTCCAGGCAGGTGGAGCTGCTGCGCGTCGAGCCGGTCATGCTCGACCTGTTCGCCGGCTGTCTGCGCATCGATCCGGGCTTCGTCCGCTTCGTCGAGGCGCTGCAGGCCACCGGCATCAGCGTCACCATCGTCTCCGACGGGCTGGACCGCGTCATTGCACGCGCGCTGAAGGGGTATGGCCTTAGCCTGCCGGTCCTCGCCAACGAACTCATGCACGCTGGCGGCGACCGCTGGCAGCTCGGTTGTCCGCACGCTTCGGCAGGCTGCCGCGCCAGCTCCGCACACTGCAAATGCGCCAGTTTCGACCGCGCGCCTAACAGCGCGCTGCGTGTGCTGATCGGCGACGGCCGTTCCGATTTCTGCGCAGCGTCCATCGCCGACATGGTGTTCGCGAAAGGCAAGCTTGCCGACCATTGTCGCGCCAACGGCATCACCTATCGCAGCTTCGGCAATTTCACCGACCTGCCGCCGCTTTTCTCCGACTGGCTGGCCAATGCCATGGCCGTCCAGTCCACCCACCTTCTGTAACAAGGACCTGACCCATGCCCACCAACGCCGCCCTTCGGCTCGCAGCCGATTCCGAGCTTGAGCTGAGCGAGACAGAACTGCTCGCGCTCGAGGCCGAATACTGCTCGCATGGCGACACCGTGCACTACACGGATTTCCCGAAGATCTTCGACCGCTGCGAAGGTTCCTACATGTTCGATGCGGCAGGCACGGCGTTCCTCGACCTGCAGATGTGGTATTCGGCGGTCAATTTCGGCTACGCCAACCAGCGCCTCAACAATGCGCTGAAGCGCCAGATCGACAAGCTGCCGCAGGTCGCCAGCCAGTATCTGCACCGCGAGAAGATCGAGCTCGCGGCATTGATCGCGCGTGATGCCGAGCAGAAGTTCGGCCACAAGGGCCGCGTGCATTTCAATGTCGGCGGCGCCCAGGCGATCGAGGATTCCCTGAAGCTGGTGCGCAATGCGTCCAAGGGCAAAAGCCTGATGTTCGCCTTCGAAGGCGGCTATCACGGCCGCACGCTCGGCGCTTCGGCCATCACCTCGTCCTATCGCTATCGCCGCCGCTACGGCCATTTCGGCGAACGCGCCCAGTTCGTGCCGTTCCCCTACCATTTCCGCGCGCCGAAAGGCATGAACAAGGAAGAATACGGCCTGCACTGCGTGCGCCAGTTCGAGCGCCTGTTCGAAAGCGAATATCAGGGCGTGTGGGACCCGAAGGCCGGTGAAGCCGAATATGCGGCATTCTATGTCGAGCCGCTGCAGGGCACCGGCGGCTACATCATCCCGCCGATGAACTTCTTCACCGAATTGAAGAAGGTGCTCGACCGCCACAACATCCTGATGGTGGTGGACGAGATCCAGATGGGCTTCTACCGCACCGGCAAGCTGTGGTCGATCGAACACTTCGGCGTCAATCCCGATGTCGTCGTTTTCGGCAAGGCGCTGACCAACGGCCTCAATCCGCTGTCGGGCGTGTGGGCGCGTGAGGAGCTGATCAATCCGGGTGCCTTCCCGCCCGGTTCGACCCACTCGACCTTCAACGCCAATCCGCTCGGCACCGCCGTCGCGCTCGAAGCCATGAAGATGATGGCCGAGGACGACTATGAAACGACGGTCCCGGAAAAGGGCGCCTATTTCCTGCGTGGCCTGGAAGAGCTGAAGCGCCGCCACAAGATCGTCGGCGAAGTCGACGGCCTCGGTCTCGCGCTGCGCATCGAGATCTGCGAGCCGCATGACAGCTACACGCCGTCCAAGGCGCTGGTCGACCTGATGGTCGACGAGTCGCTGAAGGGTGACCTCGTGCACAACGGCCAGACCTACGGCCTCGTGCTCGACATCGGCGGCTACTTCAAGAACGTCATCACGCTGGCGCCGTCGCTGACCATCAGCCATGCCGAGATCGACCTGGCGATCGCGCTGCTCGACCAGCTGTTCACCCGCGTTACCAGAGCTCATGTAAACAAGGGGTGAGTGGATGCGCCTGCGCATCGTCGATCTCGACGGCGCCGTGACGGGACAGGGCTTTCACAGCACCCGGACCGAACCAGCCGACATCGTGCCAGCCGGGGACCTCGCGCCCCGGCTGCGCATTGTTGCGAGCAGGCGCGCGCTCACCGAACTCGGCAAGCGGGTCGGCCCGCGCGCAAACGGCAAGGCCGAGGTGATGTTCTACGGTTCGGGCGACTTCCATCACCTCGCCGATCTGTTCCTTGGCCGGACCGAAGAGCCGGTGACGGTGATCCAGTTCGACAATCATCCCGACTGGGTGTCATTCCCGGCGACGTCCAATTGCGGCGGCTGGGTCAACCGCACGCTGGAACGGCGCAACGTCGCCCGCGTCATCACCATCGGCCCGACCAGCACCGATCTCGTACTGCCGCAGCTCAAGTCGGCCAACCTGCAGGCGATCCGCGACGGCCGGCTGGACATGTATGCCTGGCGCGTGCCGGCGACGCAGCTCGCCGGCACGGCGGTCAATGCCGGTGGCGCCAGCACCTTTGGCGATGGTTTCACCAAGCGGCTGGTCTGGCGCAGCCTTGCCGACGAGGACTGGCAGGGCTTCGTCGACGAGCTGATCGCCGGGCTCGGACCGGAAGCGCTGTGGATCACCTTCGACAAGGACGTGCTGGCCGCCAGCGAAGCGGTGACCAACTGGGACCAGGGCGCCATGCGGCTGGACCAGGTGCTGTACGCCATCGAACGCCTGGCCGCGCATCGGCGCATCCTCGGGGTCGATGTCTGCGGCGACTACTCGCCGCCCGAGTTCCGCGATCCGTTCCGCTATACGCTGGCCAGGCTCGACCATCCGCGCCAGCCGAAATTCGACAGCGCCATGGCCGCCGTCAACAACGCAACCAATGCCCGCATCGCGGCAAAGCTCGAACAGGTGCTGGCATGAGTACCGAGCTGATCGTCCTGTTCGTGCTGTCGATCGTCTGCGACGTGTTCGGCCAGATCGCCTTCAAATTCGGCGCCGACGCGCTGCCGGAATTTTCCGGCGCCAGATGGCGCCCTTTCATGCGTGCGCTGTTCGCCGACCGCTGGGTCGGGATCGGGCTCGTCATCTATGTCGCCGAGTTCATCATCTGGGTGCGCATCCTGACACTCGCCCCGCTCGGCATCGCCTTTCCCCTCGCCAGTCTCAACATCCTCGCCATCACGCTCGCCGGGCGGCTGTGGCTGGGTGAAAAGACCGGCCCCTCTCAATGGCTCGGCGCGCTGCTCATCACGGCAGGCGTCATTCTCGTCGCAGGTACGATCTGATGGTTGAAGCACCCACGAAAATCCAGTCGAAAGACCGCACAATTTTCTTCCCGCGTGGCGATGTCGGCGTGCTGCTGCTGCACGGGCTCGGCGGCACGCCTATCGAGATGAACAATGTCGCCCGCAATTTCGCCGAGCGCGGCCACACGGTGATGTGCCCGACGCTGGCCGGCCATTGCGGCACCGAGGCCGACCTCGTCGCCACCAACTGGAAGGACTGGTACGCCAGCGCCGAGGACGCGCTGACCACGCTGGAGCAGCGCTGCCGTGTCGTGCTGGTCGGCGGCCTTTCGATGGGCGCGGTGCTGGCCGCCATGCTGGCGGCGCGCCAGCCACAGCGCGTGCATGGCCTCATCATGTTCGCGCCGACGCTCTGGTACGACGGCTGGTCGATCCCCTGGTACCGCTTCCTGCTCAAGCTGTTCATCAACACGCCGAGCGGCCGCAAGTATCGTTTCGTCGAGCAGGAACCATACGGTCTGAAGGACGAGCGCCTGCGCATGGTGCTGGCGCAGTCGATGTTCTCCGGCGACTCCACCGCCGCCGGTCTCGAAGCGACGCCGGCGCTGGCGCTGCGCGAGCTGTGGCGGCTGGTCGATGCGCTCAAGCCCGAACTGCCGGAGCTGCGTCAGCCGACGATGGTGGTGCATGCCCGCGAGGACGACATCGCCAGCCTCACCAACCTGGAATATCTGCAGCGCAATCTCGGCGGCACGGTCGAGTCGCTGGTGCTGGATGACAGCTATCACCTCGTCACGCTCGACCGGCAGCGGCGGCTGGTCATCGCCAGAGCCGCCGCTTTCGTCGAAAGCGTTGCCCGATCCTATGAACGCGCAGGGGCGCATGAGCATGACCGGCTCCAGGTTGTCGCCTGACGTTTTGCGGGCCCAAGGCGGCGACATCGTCGCCGGCCTGTCCTCGCTCGATCCGGTCTCATGGCCAGCGACGAGCTGCAGCAACGCCGAAGGCATCCATTATCACGCCGCCTGCGAAGTCTCGGCGGCCGCGGACGGCACGGCGCCACTTGCCGTCGCCGTGACCGACAGCCATGGCCTCGCGATGGCAGCACCGCTGTTTTCGCTGACCTACCGGCTCGACACGCCATTCCAGGGTTCGCTCGGCGCCTGGACCGGCCGGCTGGTCGACCAGTTCCCGGGGCTGCTGGCGCTCGGGCTGCTCGGTGTCGGGTCACCGATGGCCGACCATTGCCATTTCGTGCGCCGTGACTGGCTGTCGGCCAGCGAAGGCACCACGACACACGCTTTGCTGATCGACGCGGTGGAGCGGGAAGCGCGCCGGCGCAAGGCAGCCGTCATCGTGTTCAAGGATGTTGCGCCCGAGGACGAAATGCTGGTCGGCAACCTGCTCACCGCCAAGGGTTTCACGCGGCTGGCCAGCCTGCCGGTGGCCGTGGCCGACGTCGGCGACAACGAAGATGCCTACCTGGCGCGGCTTTCGAACGCGACGCGCAAGGACATAAGGCGCAAGCTGAAAAGCCGCGACGGCATCCGCATCGAAAGGCGCAACGACATTGCCGGGCTGGAGGACGAGATCGCCGCGCTCTACCGCTCGACGCAGGAAAACAGCAAGCTGCGTTATGGCGATTTCGAGGACTTGCCGCGCGGCTACTTCACGGAAGTGGCACGGCGCCTCGGCAAGGATGCGGTGTTCCAGCTCTATTGGGTCGGCAACAGGCTGGCCGCCTTCAACCTGCTGCTCGTCGGCGCCGATCGCGTGGTCGACAAGTTCCTCGGCATGGCCTATCCGCTGGCGCGCGAGCACAATCTCTATGTGGTGAGCTGGATGGAGAATCTGCGGTTCTGCAGGGAGATCGGAAAGCCGCTGCTGCAGACCGGCCAGACAGCCTATGCCTCGAAGCTGCGCATGGGCAGCCGGCTCGTACCTTCGGCCATCTATGCAAAACACACCAACGGGCTCTTGAACCGCGGCCTTGCAGCCATCGCACCCTGGCTGGCGCTCGATCGCTGGGATCCGGACCTGCGCGAGGCCCGCGCAAAAGCCAGCTACAAGGCAGGTGAACAATGACCATGACGGCCACTGGCACGTCCGGCCTGCGCGGCATCATCGCTGGCTTCGTCGTCGTCGACACGGCAACGCAGATCGCCTTCAAATGGGCAAGCGAGCGCATCGGCGCCGGCTCGCTCGACATGGCCTGGGTGCTGGCGGCGCTGACGACACCGGCACTATGGCTCGCCGTGTTCTTCTATGCCCTTACTTTCATCCTGTGGATGCTGATATTGGCGCGCATGGACCTTGGCCGCGCCTTCCCGCTTTCAGCCCTCACCTACGTCACCGTGCCGGCGGCGGGCATGCTTTTGTTCGGCGAACATCTCACCTGGCCGCAGACGGCGGGCATCGCGCTCATCATCTCCGGCGTCCTGTTGATCGGACGAGGAAAAACGGAATGATGCCATTGCCCCTCCATCGCACCGTGCAACGGACCATCGCCCGATGGTTGGCCGCTGGCGCGACCAGCGTCGTGCTTGTCACCGGTGCCGGTGCTGCACCGGCCGGTGACATCGCCACCACCTGGCTGACCCATGACGGACAAGGCGTGGTCGAGATCGCCCCTTGCGGAGCCAAGCTGTGCGGCCGCATCGTCTGGCTGAAGACATCGACCGACGACAAGGGTGTCGCCCTGACCGACCAGAACAACCCAAGCCAGAAACTGCGCAAGCGGCCGATCTGTGGGCTTGCCGTGCTGAGCGGACTTCAGCCCGACAAGTCCGGCGGCTGGGACGGCGGCAAGATCTACGATCCGGCAGAGGGCGACACCTATGACGCAGCGCTGAAGCTTGCCGGTCCCGACAAGCTGACCGTCACCGGTTATCTCGGCGTCAAGGCGCTCGGCCAGAACTTCACCTGGAAACGATACGCCCTGCCCGCCGGCCAGCGCTGCTCCACGGCGGCACAGCAATGACACTGCAACCGCGACAGGAGGCGTCGTGCTCAACGGGCTGACCCTGCGCTGGCGGCTGGTGCTCGCTTTCCTGGCGGTTTCGGTGCCGCCGGTGCTGATCGCGTCCTATGTCGCGGCCGTGCTGATCTCGTCCAGCTTCAAGCACAATGTTGAACGCTGGCTGGGCCGCGCCGCCGACTTCCTGGTCAGCGAAACGATGAGCAGCGAGGACGAAGCCGACCGCGCCGCTTCCATCCTCGGCGCTTCGCTGCCGACGCATGGCGGCGCGCTGACCGGTGAGGTCAACGAGAATTCGACGTCGCTGCGCGTCTATTCCGACCTGTTGTCCACCGTCGGCTACGATCTCGTGCTGATCTATGACGACAAGGGCAACACGCTCTACCGGTTCGGCAACGCCACGCTGGACATGCCGCTGCCGCGCAGCTCGACGCGATCGGTGTTCACCGTGACCAAGGAGGACCGGCCGGGCCTCGTCGTCGGCGCGGCGCGCCTGTTCGAGCGTGACGGCCAGGTGCTGCACGTCCTGGTCGCCAACCAGATCGACGATTCCTTCTTCGCCGCGCCGCGCGCCAAGACGGCGATCATCATCCATGCCTACAGGCTGCAGGGCAACACCATGATCCCGCTGGTGCGCGAAGGACGTGGCGAGCCACTGACCATCTCCGATGACGTGCTTGCCGTGCTGAACCGCGGCGACAGCTACACCGTCGTGCCGGACAAGGGCAGCGGCGGACTGGCCACCGGCTACGGCGCCATCCGCGACGATTCCGGCCGACTGGTCGGCATCGTCACTTTCGGCCTTGCCGCAAGGCGGCCGGTGTTCGAGCAGTTGATCGACTGGCGGCTGTTCACCATCCTGGCGCTGATCGCCTCCAGCCTGTCCATCACCGTCGGTATCGTGCTGGCCAGCCGGCTGACCGGACCCTTGCAAAGCCTGAAACGCGGCCTGCGCGAGGTTGCTTCCGGCAATTACCGCCTGCAGCTGGCCGAGCGCGGCGGCCCCGAAATCGCCGAAGTGGCAAGCGGCTTCAACATCATGACGCGCCAACTCGAAAGGTTGCGCCAGATGGAAGGCGAGATGCGGCGGCGCGAACAGCTGGCAGCACTCGGCGAGGCAGCGGCGGTCATCGCGCATGAAATCCGCAACCCGCTCGGCATCATCAAGACATCGAGCCAGTTGGTGGCGCAGCGCAGCTACCTCGCCCAGCCTGACGAAAGGTTGCTAGGTTTCGTGCTCGACGAGGTCAACCGCATCGACCGGCTGGTCACCGAGGTGCTCGACTATGTGCGGCCAAACCGGCCGACCATGCGCGTGGTTGCCCTGGACGAGATCGTCAGCAAGGCGATCGACTTCATGGCGCCCGAACTCGACAAGCGCGGCATTGCCCGCGACGTCGCCGTGACGGAAGGCCTGATGGTGGAAGCCGACGCCGACCAGATCCACCAGGTCATCATCAACCTGGTGCTCAATGCCATGGAGGCGATGGCCGAGGGCGGAAAGCTGACGGTTAAGGCGGAAGCGGATGAAGAGGCAAGAGAAGCAGTGCTGACCATAGCCGACTGCGGCACCGGCATGGAGCCGGACGTGGTGCACCGCATGTTCGACCCGTTCTTCACCACCAAGACCAAGGGCACCGGCCTTGGGCTCGCCAAGGTGCTCTCGGTGGTCGAACATCACGGTGGCGCCATCACCTGCACCAGCGCCTTGGAGAGCGGCACCAGCATCGTTATACGTTTGCCGTTGAACCAGAAGAAAGGTCCAAATGGCGAGCTCGATACTGGTCGTTGACGACGAGGCCCGCCTGGCGGAAACGCTGGCGCTGGCGCTCGAAGGCGGCGGCCTGACCAGCGATTTCGTGACCAGCGCCGAGAGCGCGCTGGAGCGCATCGAAAATGGTGAGTTCGGTCTGGTCATCACCGATCTCAGGATGCCGGGCCGCAACGGTCGCGAACTGCTGCACGAGCTGCGCAGCAAGCGCCCCGAACTGCCGGTGGTGGTCATGACGGCCTATGCATCGCTGCGCGACGCGGTCGCGCTGGTGAAGGAAGGCGCCTTCGACTACATCTCGAAACCGTTCGAGATCGACGACGTCATCGCCACCGCACGCCGCGCCCTGCGGCTGACGCAGGTCGTCAACGAGAACCGCCGGCTGCGCGCCGAGCTCGAAGACAGATACAGCTTCGGCAATTTGATCGGTTCCAGCCCGGCCTTCGGCGAGGTGCTGCGGCAGATCGCCGAGGTCTGCGAAAGCCGCGCCACCGTGCTGATCCAGGGCGAAAGCGGCACCGGCAAAGAGCTGGTCGCCCGCGCCATCCATTTCAACAGTCCGCGGCGCGACAATCCCTTCATCGCGGTCAACTGTTCGGCGATCCCGGAAAACCTTCTGGAAAGCGAGCTGTTCGGCCACGCCAAGGGTGCCTTCACCGGTGCGATCGCGGCGCGCGAGGGTCGCTTCGTCACCGCCAATGGCGGCACGCTGTTCCTCGACGAGATCGGCGACCTGCCGGCGTCGCTACAGCCCAAACTCCTGCGCGCCCTGCAGGAGCAGAGTTTCGAACCGGTCGGCTCGGACCGCAGCGTCAAGGTCGACGTGCGCATCATCGCCGCCACCCATCGCGACCTCGAAGCGGCGATGGACGAAGGCGATTTCCGCGAGGATCTCTATTACCGCCTCGCGGTCTATCCGATGCGCGTGCCGGCGCTGCGTGAACGCGCCGGCGACGTGCTGCCGATCGCCAGCCATTTCCTCAGCCATTTCGCCGCCGAGATGACCAAGAAGATCTCCGGCTTTGCGCCGGAAGCCGAGGCGGCGCTTTCAGCCTATCAGTGGCCCGGCAACATCCGCGAATTGCAGAATGCCATCGAGCGGGCAACCATCGTCGCTTCCCATAATGTGATCACGCCGCAGGACCTGCCGGGTTACGTCACCCGCGCCCGGCGACAGGCCGCGGCGACCCCTGCAGTGCCGTCCGACCTCGATGGTGAAATGGAGCGCATCGAACGCGATTTCATCCTCGCCGCCCTGCAGGAAAGCGACGGCGTCCAGGTCAAGGCGGCCGAACGCCTGGGCATAGCGGAACGAAGCCTTTGGCATCGGATCAAAAAACTTGGTATCAAGATCGCCAAGACAGCGAAGTGAGGTTCGTTTTGCGTTGCGTTTTCCATTCCGGCCGCGAGGCGTTGCTGGCGGCCACCGTCAGCCTGACCGCACTGGTCGCATCGCAGTCCGTACAGGCCGCCGACAGCCTCACCGAAAAGCCGGTCGCATCGAATGATCCCTGGATCATCAGTGTCGGCGGCATGATGACGGTGAGCCCGAAATGGGACGGCTCCTCGCGCTACGGCCTCGGCGGCATGCCTTCGATCTCTTTCCGCCGCGCTTCCGAGCCGGAGACTTTCTCGGCGCCCGACGACAATTTCGACATCACCTTCTTCACAGGCAAACGTTTCGCCATCGGCCCCGTCGCCAGCCTGCGACCCGGCCGCTCCAGCGAAGGCGGGCGGCTGGAGGGTCTCGACACCTACCCCTGGGCGGTCGAGGCAGGTGTCTTCGCCGAATTCTGGCCGATCGAGGACCAGTTGCGGCTGCGCGGCGAGCTGCGCCACGGGCTGCGGTCCAATGACGGCTTCAGCGCCGACATCGGGGCGGACTATGTGCAGAACTACGGCCAGCTGACGCTGTCGGGCGGCCCTCGCCTGGTGCTTGCCGACGACAACGTCATGAACCTCAAATACGGGATTTCACCGGAGGCAGCGCTGCGCAACGGCAGCCTGGCCGCGTTCGACCCCAGGGGCGGCATCGTCAGCGTTGGCGTGTCGGCGGCGCAGAACTATGTCTGGTCGAAGGAGTGGACGACCACCCTCTACCAGCGCTTCGACTACATGGTCGGCGACGCCGCCAACAGCCCGATCGTCAAGGATCTCGGCTCGCGCAACCAGTTCACCTTCGGCGTCGGCGCGACCTATTCGTTTACCGTCGAATAGTCAGGCGAACCGTGCCGGCGAAGACGCCTTCGGTATGGTTCCGTGGCACAAGCGCGAACGCCCGCAGCAAACCGGGACCTCTTGGCTCGCTCCTGTCTGCCGGAGCGGGTTGTTGCCACCTCAAAGGAATTCCGGCCACAAAGCTCGAACCGGCAAGTACCTTCAAGCAACGTTGCGCCCTCTTCATAACCATATCCCTGCTCAACACTTGAAATAATCTTCAAGCTGGCGCTTATTTAGGCTGGGCTTGCGGAGCGTGCGGGATATGCGTTTCCTGAACAGAATGGCGTTGGCTGCGGCGGTTTCTGGCGCGATGACTCCGGGCGCCTGGGGGCTGGAGTTCAAATTGGAGACAGCCGGCGCACTGACATATGGGATGGTGTCCGGCAGGTTCGAGGCGGACGAATCCCTGGCCGGGTTCACGAATACCATCGTCCAGAGCGGGGCGAAGTACGTCACATTCGATTCTCCGGGCGGAGCTGTTGGAACCGCCATGCAGCTTGGGCAGATGATACGAGCCGCAGGGCTGAACACGTTTCAGCTGCGCGTGACGGAATGTGCGTCAGCCTGTTCGCTCGCCTTCCTGGGCGGCGTCGAGCGCATGGCCGATCCGGGTTCGATCGGGGTGCATCGCTCGTCCTTTTCGAGCGATGCCACGGTATCGACCGACGATGCCGTCGCTGGTGTCCAGGCGCTCACCGCTTATATCATTGCCTATCTGACCGAGATGGGCGTCGATCCCAAATTGCTCGCCGTGGCGTTGAGCTACGACAGATCGGACATGCGCTACCTGTCTTCCAGCGAGATGACGCAAATGCGCGTGACGAATGCGGATATCGCGCAAGTGATACACGCCACCCGGGCCGCTCCGGCTCAAGCGAGCGCCACGCAGACCGCTGGTGAACCGCAGGCCACGGAGCCGGAAAACGCCGCGCTCGCGGTGGTGAGAGAGCTGATCGAACAGCAGGATGGCAATGAGAACCTGGCGATCAGCCAGGTTGTCGCCACATACGCAGCTAGGGTGGACTACTACGGCAAACTGAAGGATCTCAATGAGATCGCAGCCGACAAGCGAAAGTACTTCCAGAGATGGCCCGAGCGTGGCTATCGGATACGGGATGACAGCATCATGGTCACCTGCGCCAATGAACGCTGCATGGTGTCGGGAACCTACGACTGGATCGTCCGCAATGTCGTGCGCAACAAGCAGGCCCGGGGCGCGGCCCGCTTCAGCTACACGCTTACCACCGGGGCGTACCCCAAGGTGGTCGCCGAAGGCGGTGAGATCATTCGCTAGAGCAATTCCAGCAAAAGTGCGCAGCGGTTTTGCGTCCGGAATTGCGTCAAAACAAGAAGATAGAGCATTTATGGCGATCCTGTTTTCGCCAGAAATGTTCTAGCAGTTGCGAAATCGAACGTTACCGCTCCGCCGGCTTCGCCAGCCTGCGCGACCTGCAGATCGCGCCGTGATTTTCATCCGCCCATTCAGAGCATGCGCCGGTTGGCTGCCCGCGCCACCGCCTGGGCCCGGTTGACCGCGCCCAGCTTCCTGCGCGCATTGTCGATGTGGAAACGCACCGTCGCTTCCGTGACGCCGGTCATGTCGGCGATTTCCCGGTCCTTGTGGCCATCCGCCATATAGGCGAGGCAGTCGCGTTCACGCGGCGTCAATTCCGGCAGGTCATCCGGCACGCCGCTGGCGAAATCCATCAGCCGCTCGGTCAACAGCAGGCCCGCGAATTGCATCGTTCTCGCGGCATCGCTGTTCGGCTCGCGCTCGCCGATCCCCAGATGCAGCGAGGCGATGACTCCCCTGGTGCCGTAGGATGTCGTGCATAGCGCTTCGGCGATCCCGGCTTCGCCCAGCGCGTCCCAGTAAGCACGGTAACGCAGGTCACCATGGCTCGCGAAATCGGAGAAGCGATAGCGCGTCCGGCTTTCGCGGATCGCCGCCAGCAAGGGATTGCAATCGAAACAGACGTAGTTGAAAGCGGCGCTGCCGGGCCAGCCCTGTGGCGAAATGCGCTTGATGAAGCCGCCGGCCGACCAATGGGCCTGCGAAGTCAACCGCTCCACCGGCCGCCGGTAGAGCCGGGTCTGGAGATAGGTCGCGCCGAGGGTCGAAGCCGCCGTGAAAAACCGGACACTGGCTTCTTCGGCCGAGGGCGCGGTCAGTGCGCCTTCGGCGAGCGTCATGATCTGCCCGAGCATTGCCGTCGCGCCCCGATGTCGTGTCCATCCCCCGATCATTGTTGGCATGGCCACCGCACGTTTTCAACGAATGCCGCGGTTTTCACGCCGGAAAAGCGCAAAACCTATGACTTTCGAGAGTTGTGCAGTGCGGCAGATCGGCGATCTTCCTCCCATTGAATCGAAGGGGACATGAGGGGGCAATCCAGGCCGCGCCTCGCGGCCGGGACGCCTGTTCGTGACGGATCATCAGCACATGGGACCACCACGCCCGGACGGGCGGGGGGCGACGCGGATTTGTGGGGCGGACCATCGAATGGTGTTGGAAATGCGTGCATTGCGGGTAGCAGGCCAGGCTGCCCGGGTCGGCTCGGGGTTGCGGAGCATGGGGCTGGCGGTGTTTCTTCTGTCGAGCTCATCGCTTGCGCTCGGCGCTTCGCTGACCTGGAACGGCTCGACATCGGCCAACTGGTTCGTCGCAGGCAACTGGACCCCTGCGGCGATACCCGCTGCCGGTGATATCCTGGTCATCAACAACGCCGGTCCCAGCACGGCGACGGTGAGTTCGGCCGGTGCGGCGGCAAGCACGATCACGATCGGCAGCCTCGCCGGATCGAGCGGCGCGCTTGTGGTCAACGGCGCCGGCACCCTGGCGGTGGGTTCGAACTATCTCAAGGTCGGCGACTACGGTAGCGGCACGCTGACGATTTCCGGCGGCGGCAAGGTCACCGGCAGTGGTGCGATCGCCGACAATCCGTTCTCCAGCGGCCAGGTCACCATTACGGGTGCCGGCTCGCAATGGACCAACAGCTTCCTGTCGATCTCCGCCGACAATGGCGCGATCGGCCGTTTTCGTGTTGAGGCCGGCGGCAAGTTCCTGTCGACCGGCAATGTGATGCTCGCCCAAAGCCACGCCAATGCCGACGGGCAGTTGCTGGTTACCGGGGCAGGCTCGGATTTCACCATGAGCAATGCCGGCGTGGTCCAGTTCAGGGTCGGCGCGAACGGAAAAGGCGATTTCCAGCTGCTGGACAACGCCACCGCGTCCACCCGATACACCTATCTCGGCGGCGTTGTCGGCAGTCTGGGTACCGCAACCGTCTCGGGCGGCGCATCCTGGACGACGGGCCCGTTCACCATAGGGCCGCAGGGCCAGGGCGAGCTGACCGTCTCCGGCGGCGGCAAGGTCACCACCGTCGGCACCGGCAGCACGGCCCGTATCACCAATGGCAAGGCGACGGTCACAGGTACCGGTTCACAGTGGAAGATCGACGGCAGCAACTACCTGCCGCTGGGGATCGGTTCGACCACCCAGACGGCGAGCCTCGACATCCTGAACGGCGGCACGGTGCTGATCGATGCCAACGCGCCGAACTTCCTCGCGGCCGACCTGCGGCTGGCAGACGGCACCGGTCAGAAGGCGACCATCACCATCGACGGCCCCGGCTCCAGCTTCACCACGCCCTATCGGCTCTACAGCGGCAACGGCAGCAATTCGACCGCGGCCATCATCGTCTCCGGCGGCGGCAGGCTCAACACCGGCTACGCCAACATCGCCAGCGCCAGCGACGCCACTCTTGCCACGACAGACAGCGTGACCGTGACCGGCGCCAACTCGCTCTGGGCGATCAGCAACACGCTGGGTTCGGGTCCGACTGACCTGCAGGGCCTGACCATCGGCGGCAACGGCATTGGTGCGCTGACCATCGCCAACGGCGGCAGGGTCCAGGTCATCGGCGGCAGCGGCGGCGTCGGTCTCGGTGGCGTCACCGGTTCGGCCGGCACGCTCAACATTGGCGCGGCGGCTGGCTCTCCTGCCGCGGCACCGGGCACGCTGGAGGCCAACCAGATACTTTTCTCCAGCACCGCCACCGGGCCGCAGGCGATCAACTTCAACCACACCTCCGGCACCTACGTCTTTGCGCCCAATATCGGCGGATTCGGCGCGCTCGCCGGTCCCGCCGCGGTGAACATCCTGGCCGGCACCACCATCTTCACCAGCGAGAACGCCTATTCGGCCATCACCAACATCAGCCCCGGTGCCGTCCTGCAGCTCGGCAATGGCGGCACCACCGGCAGCATCCGCGCCGGCGTCGTCAACAATGACGGCACGCTGATCATCGACCGTTCGGCCGACATCGTTCCGCGCTATACCGGCGTCATCTCCGGTGCGGGCTCGCTCATCAAGAACGGCACCGGCCTGGTCACGCTCGTCGGCGTCAACAGCTACAGCGGCGGCACCACCATCAACGCCGGTGAACTGCGCATCGGCGACGGGCTCGCCGGCGACGGCGCCCTTACCGGCAACTACGCCAACCATTCCAGGCTCTCCGTCTACTTCAACGGCGCGCACAGCTATTCCGGCGTTATCTCCGGCGTGGGCAGTTTCGAGAAAACGGGCAATGGTTCGCTGACGCTGAACGGCAACCAGACGTATACGGGCGGCACGAAGATCACGTTCGGCACGCTTTTCCTCGGCGGGGCCAACCGGCTGGCGCCAACGGGCGCCCTCACCCTCAACGGCGGCACTTTCGATCTCAATGGCTATAGCCAGACCGTGGGCGACCTTTCCGGCTACGGCCGGCTTGTCATCGGGACCGGCGGCCTGACCGCCGGCGGGTCGGCCGACACCAGCTTCAACGGCGTCATCACCGGCAGCGGCAGTTTGACCAAGGAAGGATCCGGCACGCTGACACTGGCGCTCAGCGCCTTCTTTCCAACCACCTTCAACGGCGTGACCAAAGCCAATGCCGGCACGCTGAAGGTCGATGGTGCGATGGCGTCGAGCAGTTTCCAGGTAGGCTCCGGCGGCACCCTGACGGGCAGCGGCTCGGTCGGCGCCACCACCATCGACGCTGGCGGCACTTTGGCCGGCCGAGCGGGACAGTCGCTGACGCTTGCCTCGCTGACACTCAACGACGGGTCCAACATCAATGCGGCGCTGGGAGCAGCCAACACCATGCCGTTGTTCGACGTCGGCGGCAACCTGACACTGGACGGCAGGCTGACGGTCAGCGACGCCGGCGGCTTCGGCAACGGCACCTACCGGATCGCCAATTATGGCGGCACGTTGATCAACAACGGACTGGTGATCGGCACCGTTCCAGCCGGCTTCAATCCCGGCGACTGGTCGATCCTGGCCGGAAGTGGCGTCGTCGACCTGCTTGTGGCGACGGGCGCAGGCGAGCAATACTGGGACGGCACCAACATGGCTCCGGGCGGCGTCACCGACGGCCGTGGCGGCAACGGCACCTGGGATGCCGCCTCGACCAACTGGACGAACAGCGCCGCCACCATCAACGCGGCCTCGGCCGGCCAGAAGGCGGTCTTCGCCGGTGCGCCGGGCACCGTGAGCATCGTCGGATCGCACACCTTCACCGGGCTGCGCTTCGTCTCGCATCCGAGCGACTGGACCTACACGCTTGCCGCCGGCGCGGGCGGCGGCCTGGTGACCAACTCGGCCGGCACGGAAATCATCGTCGCGGCGGATCCGGGCGTTGCCGTCAACAATGCGGTGCTCAATGTCAGCATCTCCGGAACCGGCAGCATCGTCAAGCTCGGCCAGGGCACGCTGACGCTCGGCGCTCCCAACAGCTATCAGGCCGGCACCCTGGTCAGGGAAGGCGAACTGGTGGCGGCAGCCACCGGAGCCCTGGGCAGCGGTGCGGTTTCGGTCTCGGGCGCGCCGGCTGCCACGCAGAAACCAAGCCTGCGTTTCGCCGGTCCGGTCGATGCCAACGGCCTGACGATATCGACACAGAACGGCTCGGTGGTGTTCGACGACAAGTCAGGCGCCGGCTCTGCTGCCATCACCAACCAGGGCGATGGCAGAACCGTGTTCCTGGCGGGTTCCGACGCAGGTACGGCGACCATCACCAACCAGAGCGGCGGCACCACTGCCTTCCGTGGCGACCTCGCCTCGACCGGCGCGAGTATCATCAACCAGGGCGGCGGCAAGGTCGACCTTTCGACCTTCGATGCGACCGGCCTGTGCAACTGCGTCTCGCTCGGTTCCCTTTCCGGTGCCGGCGACATATCGCTTGGCGCGCATACGCTCTCGACCGGCGCGCTCAACCTCGACGAGACGATCTCCGGCGTCATCTCCGACGGCGGTGCTTCCGCCAAAGGCAGCTTTGCCAAGACGGGCACGGGCACGCTGGTGCTGTCGGGCGCCAACAGCTATCTCGGTACCACCACCATCAAGGGCGGCCGGCTGAGGATCGACGGCTCGCTGGCCTCGGCCGACGTGGTGGTGACGAGCGGTGCAACGCTCGGCGGCATCGGCATGATCGGCACGCAAGCGGGCGGCACGGTGACGATCCGGAGCGGCGGCCACCACGCGCCCGGTGCCTCGATCGGGACGCAGACCATCAATGGCGACTACAGGCTTGCCGGCACGCTCGACATCGAGATCGAGCCAGGACGCGCCGACAAGGTAGTGGTGACAGGCAATGTCAACCTCAGTGGCGGCACCCTCGCGCTGCACGAATTGTCAGGCACCGGCTGGCAGCCGAGCCAGACCTATACGATCATCGACAATCAGGGCGTCAACGCCGTCACCGGCCAGTTCGCCTCGATCGCCCATCTCTATGCTTTCCTGACACCGGCCGTGAGCTACACGGGTGGTGACGGCAACAATGTGGTGCTGACGCTCGACCGCAACCAGGTCGACTTCGCCTCCGTGGCGCGCACCCCCAACCAGAAGGCCGCGGCGGGTGGCATCGAATCGCTGGGAGCGGGCAACACCGTCTACAACGCCATCGCACCGCTGACCGAGGACGAAGCCCGCAATGGCTTCGACCAGCTTTCGGGCGAGGTGCACGCCGCAGTGGCCGGCATGCTGCTCGACGAGAGCCAGTTGCTGCGCCAGGCAGCGCTGGACCGCGCTGGCGCCACATTGGGCGAAGCAGCGGGACGCGGCTTCTGGATACAGGGCGGCGGCCTCGCCCGTTCGCTCGACAGCGACGGCAATGCTGCCAACGCCAGCGCCAAGGCCGGCGCCATGTTCTCGGGCGTCGACACCGGCGCGGGTGACTGGACACTGGGCTTTCTCGGCGGCATCAGCGTCTCCTCGCTCGATACGCCCGATCGCAACGCCTCCGCCGACGTCACCAGCGTGCATGTCGGCGCCTATGCCGGCGGCGTGATCGGCGCCGTCAAGTTGAAGGTCGGCGCGGGCTACAGCCATCACGACATCGACACATCACGCTCACCACGGTTCGCCGGTTTCAGCGATCAGCTCAAATCCGGCTACGACGCAAGCTCGCTGCAGGTTTTCGGCGAAGTGTCACGGTCCTTCGATGCCGGCGCGCTCAAGATCGAGCCGTTTGCCGGCCTTGCCTATGTGCGGCTCTCGACCGACGATTTCAGCGAGAGCGGCGGCGCAGCAGCACTCGGCTCCAGCGGCGATGCCAATGACGCCAGCTTCACCACGCTGGGCGCACGCCTGTCGAAGCAGTTCACGACAGACAGCACGGTGTTCGACCTCAGCGCTTCGCTCGCCTGGCGTCATGCCTTCGCCGACGCGCCGGCGGCCCGGCTCTCCTTCAGCGGCGGCAGTGCCTTCACCGTCTACGGCGTGCCGGTCATGCGCGATGCGCTGGCGCTGCAGGCAGGCTTCGGCGTCAAGCTCGGCGCGACGAGCCAGCTGGATTTCGGCTATGATGGCCAGTTCGGCTCGGGCGGCATGGAGAATGCGTTCAAGGCGCGTTTTTCGACACGTTTCTGACGGCGGCGTGATTTGCGCGCCACCGTCGAACTCTTATCCCTGAGCCGATCGGACAAGCCTGCGCGACTTGCAGATCGCGCCGTGATTTTCATCCGCCCATTGGGTCAGGATATGCAATGGACCGAGGAAAGACCGGCCCAGTGTCGTCAGCGCATATTCGACACGCGGCGGCACTTCGGCGAAGATGGTCCGGCTGATGTAGCCGTCCTCCTCCAGGCGCCGCAGCGTGCGCGCCAGCATCTGGCGCGAGATATCGTCGATCTCGCGGCCGAGTTCGTTGAAACGCATGGTCTTGCGGCCGAGCGCTTCCAGCACCAGCAGGCTCCACTGATCGCCGATGCGGTCGAGCACATCGCGGATCGGGCAAGGCTGGTCGAATTCAACGTCTTCGGTCTTTTGTTGGTTCATCGCCGTGATTTCCTGGATTCTAGGTCACCGCGCAGTGACCTGTTCGCTTGAAACTGACTTCTTGCGAGGTCCGTACAGCTCCTGTAGCGCTCCAATGGTCTACAAGATAGACCAATCTTTAGCAGGAGTTGATATGCCGGCATTTCCCAAAATCGTAGCAGTTGCTCTGTTCATCGGCACGGCCTTGTCGCCGGCGTTCGCGCAGACGCGCGACCTTGCCACCGAGGAGGCCAACCGCAAGCTGGTGGTCGAGTTCTACGATCGTTTCTTCAACAAGCATGAGACGGCCGAGGCAGCGGAAGTGGTGGCGGATTCCTACATCCAGCACAACCCGCAGGTGCCGGACGGCAAGGCGCCGTTCGTTTCCTTCTTCACCGGCTACTTCAAGACCAACCCGGAATCGCGGGCAAAGATCGTGCGCAGCGCCACCGATGGCGACCTCGTCTACCTGCACGTCCATTCGACCGAAGGGGCCAAAGATCGCGGCGTGGCGGTCGTCGACATCTTCCGCGTCAAGGACAGCAAGATCGTCGAGCACTGGGATGTCATCCAGCCCGTTCCGGAAAAAGCGGCGAACCAGAACACGATGTTCTGAGAACTTGGCTTGACGTTCGCCGGACTGAGGTGAGCGCAGTCTTTGTGAAGGTCCCCTCTCCGTCTCGCCCTTTGGGCGAGCCACCTCTCCCCGCCTTCGGCAGGGCGAGGAACCGCAGTTGCGGCGCAAACGCCTTTCCGGCTTGGGTTCCTCGCCCCCGCAAAGCAGGGGAGAGGTGGCTCGTGCGAAGCCCAAAACGGAGAGGGGGCTTCACTCTATGGGCGATTTGCCCCTACCCCGTGACAGCCCCTTCATTGGCCGGCCGCACGAGCGCCGAGAATTTGGCCAGGACACCGCGCCGGTAGCGCGGTTCAGGCTGGCGCCAGAGGCCACGCCGCCTTTCGATCTCGGCTTCCGCGACATTGAGTTCGATGAGCTGGCGATGAGCGTCGATGGTGATCTGATCGCCCTCCTCGACCAATGCGATCGTCCCGCCCTCGAAAGCTTCCGGGGTGACGTGTCCCACCACCATGCCCCAGGTTCCGCCCGAGAAACGGCCGTCGGTGATCAGGGCGACACTTTCGCCAAGCCCCCTGCCGATGATGGCGGAGGTTGGCGCCAGCATCTCCGGCATGCCGGGGCCGCCCCTCGGCCCGAGATAGCGCAACACCAGCACATCGCCCGGCTTGATCCTGTCGGAGAGGATCGCGTCCATCGCCGACTGCTCGTCGTCGAAGACGCGGGCGGGGCCGACGATCCTTGGGCTCTTCAGGCCGGTGATCTTGGCCACCGCGCCACCCTCGGCAAGGTTGCCCTTGAGAATGGCCAGGTGACCTTCCGGATAGAGCGCCGCCTCGATCGGCCGGATAACGTCCTGATCGGCGGATGGCTGGTCGGGCACATCCGCCAGTTCTTCCGCGATGGTGCGGCCGGTTATGGTCAGGCAATCGCCATGCAAAAGCCCGGCATTCAAAAGCAGCTTCAGCACCTGCGGGACGCCGCCGGCCCTGTGCAGGTCGATCGCCATATAACGGCCCGACGGCTTGAGGTCGCAGATGACGGGTATGCGGCGGCGGATGCGCTCGAAATCGTCCAGCGTCCACTCGACCTCGGCGGCATGGGCGATCGCCAGATAGTGCAGCACGGCGTTGGTGGAGCCACCCGTCGCCATGATCAGCGCGACGGCATTTTCGATCGACTTGGCGGTGACGATGTCGCGTGGGGCAATGCCCTTCCTGACCGCCTCGACCAGCACCTCGGCGGACCTGCGCGTGCTCTCGATCTTCTCGGCATCGGTGTTGGCCATGTTGGCAGAATAGAGCAGAGACATGCCGAGCGCCTCGAAGGAGGAACTCATGGTGTTGGCTGTATACATGCCGCCGCATGAGCCGGTGGTTGGGCAGGCATTGCGCTCGATGCCCTCGAAATCTTCTTGCGACATGGTGCCGGCCATGAACGCGCCGACGGCCTCGAAGGCTGAGACGATCGACAGGCTCTGCCCTTTCCAGTTCCCCGGCTTGATCGTTCCGCCATAGACATAGATCGCCGGCACGTTGGCACGCAGGATGCCGATCATGCCGCCCGGCATGTTCTTGTCGCAACCGCCGAGCACCAGCACGCCATCCATCCACTGGCCCTGCACCGAGGTTTCGACGCAGTCGGCGATGACCTCGCGCGACACCAGTGAATATTTCATGCCTTCGGTGCCCATCGACATGCCGTCGGAAATGGTCGGCGTGCCGAAGGTCTGCGGGTTGGCGCCGGCAGCCTTGACGGCGGCGACCGCCGCGTCGGCCAGCGGCTGCAGTCCCGCATTGCAGGGCGTGATGGTGGAATGGCCGTTGGCGATGCCGATCATCGGCTTGTCGAAGTCAGCCTTCTCATAGCCGATGGCGTAAAACATCGCCCGATTGGGTGAGCGGGCGACACCCTGGGTGATGTGCCTGGAGCGTTCATTGTGCGGCATTGGCTTTTTCCCGTGGCTTATGCGAACGGGCTGATCGTACTGGAACTCAAATCAGTCGTGAAATATACTTTTTGTGTCCTATTAGGTCGAATTACATATTAAAGGATCGCGCGTGCAATTGCGGCAACTGCATCATTTCCTGGCCGTCGCCGACGAACTGCATTTCGGCCGCGCCGCAGCGCGGCTAAATATGACGCAGCCGCCGCTCAGCCAGTCGATCCAGGCGCTCGAGGCAGAGCTTGGCGTGCAGCTCTTCGTCCGGACAAAGCGCAATGTGGAACTGTCGCCCGTCGGCAAAGCGTGGGCGCCACATGCGCGGCGCGTCGCCGACGAAGCGGCGGCCCTGCCGGCCACGGCGAGACGGCTTTCCCGCGGTGACATCGGGCTGCTGCGACTGGGCTTCGTCAGCACAGCCGACTACGGCATGCTCCCATCCGTCATCGCCCGCTTCCGCACGACCTACCCCGATGTCGAGATCGCGCTGCAGGAGGCAACCAGCGACGTGCAGACCGAAGCCGTGCTCAACGATGAGCTCGACCTCGGCCTTGTCATCGCACCGCCACGGGCAGCGCTGCACAGGGCGCTCGTGTATCACCGGCTGTGGCGCGAACCACTGGTCGCAGTGGTGCCCGAGGCATGGGTCAGCGGCAGCCGCGACGGTTTCGAGAGCAACCCGCTCGCCCCCGCCTCGTTCCTGGCGGCACCGTTCATCCTGTTTCCACGCCGCTCGGCACCGGTGTTCCACGACCTGGTCTCCGGCTATTTCGCCAACCACGGCGTGCCGTTCTCGGTCCATCAGGAAGCGATCCAGATGCAGACCATCATCGGCCTCGTCGCTTCAGGCCTGGGTGTGTCGATGGTGCCGCTTTCGCTGACGTCCCTGAAGCGCGACGGCGCGGTCTATATCCCGCTGGCCGGGCGGGTGCCGGAGGTCGAAACCGGGTTGATCTGGCGCAGGGACAACACCGCCGCGACAATTCGGAATTTCGTCTCGTCGGTCAGCAACCTTCAGCCGGAGTGATGCCAGCTCGACAGCAGGCTTGAGGGGGCATTTTCCGGTTCCGTCTCGTGCTCCAGAGGCCAGTCAACCGTTGCTGAAAAACGATCGCAGCAGTCCGGCAGTCATTTCCGGCTTTTCCTCGGGAAAGAAATGGCCGCCATCGACGGAATGGCCGGACACGTCCTTTGCCCAGCGGCGCCAGATACCAAGCGGGCCGCCGGCGTCGTCATACCAGTTGGCGAGGCCGCCATGCGCGCTCCACAACGCCAGCAGCGGGCAATCGATCTCGCGTCCCGCCGCGAGATCGGCGCAATCGTGCTCGCGATCGACGGTGGCGGCGGCACGATATTCCTCGCAGATCGCATGGATCTGCTCCGGATCGCGCAATGCGGCGGCATAGGCATCCCGTACGGCACGCGGGAAGGTTTCGGGCGGCGATCCCCATTCGTCGAGGGCATTGTCGACCACCGCCTCAGGGGCGGCGGCGATCAGCCGCTCCGGCAGTGGCGCCGGCTGCGCCAGCAGCGAGAACGGCCAGAACGCTAGGGCAAGGCGCGCGTCCGCGCGGTCCCAGACCTCAAGGGTGGGGATAATATCGAGCACTGCCAGCCTGGCCACCACGTCGGAATGGTCGAGTGCCATGCGGTAGGCGACTCTGCCGCCGCGATCATGTCCCGCGACGGCGAAGCGGTGATGCCCCAGAACTGCCATCGCCTCGACCAGCGTTGCCGCCATGGCGCGTTTCGACATGCTCTCATGTCCTTGGGTTTCATCTCCGTCAGGCGGGCAATCGCTGGCGCCATAGCCGGGCAGGTCGACACCAACAACGGTGAAATCTGACGCCAGCATCGGGCCGATGTCGCGCCACATCAGGCTTGTCTCAGGGAATCCGTGCAGCAGGAGCAGCGGTGGTCCCGACCCGCCCTGGTGCACGAACACACCGCCTTGCGCCGTCTCGACCCTGCGGCTCTCGAACCCGATCATCGCCTGCTGTTCCATGAGGGACAGAACGCGCGGCGCGCGGATTTCGTTCATCCAAACAATCGAACGGCAGAGCGCGGCTTCAGCCGATACCGTGTTTCTTCAGCAGTTGCTGCTCGTCGCCGGCGACCCAGCCGAAGATCCTGGGTTCACCGTCCAGAGTCTGCATGAGGTAGTGAACCTCGAAATCGACCGACAGGTCCGGTTCCCCCTTGCGGGCATAGGTCGCCATCCAGGCGACATTAGCGATGGAGTGGTGCTGGTCGATGGGGGTGACGCGGATAGCGGTGATCCGCATCGCCTTGGTGCCGATCTCCCGATAATGCGCATAACCATGCGCCAGCGTGCGCGCGAGGTGGTCATCGTTGCGACCGGTCATCACCCCGCGCGGCGATGCCGCGATGAATTCGGACGCGTAGAGCGCCGCCAGCGCATCCTCGTCGATATTGCCGGCAAGCGCCCGGTTGAAAAAGCCTGCATAACCTTCGAAGAACGTCTTGATGATCGTTTCCATCGCCGGCCTCCTTGTGCTCGACACGAAAGCACTGTCGGGGTTCCATCTCTCGGCGGGCCTACGACATCGAGGACGTCTGGCACGCGCACGACTGTCTAACGCGCGTTGATACCATGAACACAGGCGCCAAGGGAGCGTGGACGCGAAAGCGGCAACGGTCCCATAGCGACGGGGGTTCAGCCGCCCTGCTTCCACCTGGCCGCAGCCAGGTGAGGTTACCGCACCAGCCTTACCTGCGGTGCGCCTGCAAGCGCCGTCGGCACCGGTATCGGCCCCGAGCTGGCGGGTTTCTTGAAGACAACTGTTCCCGAGACATACAGGTTCAACCTCTTCGCGATCAGCGCGGTGTAGCTCGCCTCCGCGTTGGCGCTGCCGCTGACGTTCCAGTCGATGACCGTGTAGGGAAGATAGATGGTGCCATCGTAGAAGCTTCCAGCCGCCGTATTGATCCGGAACTGAACGTCCGCATTGATCGCCTTGCGCCCCTGGAACATCAGGATGCCGGCATGCGTACCGGTGGTCGGCGCGGATATCTGCATGATCGCCGCGCCGTTCATCAGCAGCGGTGACTGCTCGTCCTCGAAATAGAACAACACGCCGGCCCCGAGAAGCTTGGCCGAGGTGTTCAGGGTAAGCGGACCTCCGCGAAAGGTGTAGATGCCCGGCTTGAAGGTGACGTCGTCCGACGCGTTCAGGGTCAGTCCACCACAATAGACACCGGGACTGATGGTTAGTTTCACCTGGGTGTCGATGGTCTTCAGGCTCTTGGACGTGCATGCGGTCGTGGATGGCACCGGCTCGGGCATGGATTGCAGCGGGTCGGCGATGACCGGGGAGCCGTCGACCGGGGCGGGCGACAGCACTTTGCCCGAGATCTTAGACTTGCCGTGCACCGCAACGAGCGGGGCGGAGAATTTACCGCCATTGTCGATGTAGAAGGCGCGCTGGCTGTTTGCCGAGTTGACCTGAAAACCGCAGTCGCTGCCGACCGAGTTTGCGTTGATGATCTTGAGCGCATCGGCCTTGTCGGGATCGAGGACCAGGATGCAGGCGGAATTTCCGGCCGACCGCATCGCCTGGGCCTGAACCGCAAGGGGCACCGAGCCTATACCCAGGATATGGATGAAGGTGGTCTTGTAGTCTCCGCGCGCGTTGACGCTGACCAGATTTCCGTCAACGGAGACATCGTATTTCCCCTCGATGGCATCAGCTCCGAGATGGCCGGCCAGAAAACCATGGGACACCGCCTGTTCCTTACCCGGGGTCGCGGCCGCGGCGGCAAGAACGGATGCGTCGGCGGCATTTTGCAGGACGGATTGCATCCTCAGGGCGCCGGTGTAGTCGACCGCGAAACCAACCGCGCCGAAAAGCGGCACGAGAAGCAGTGCGCTCATAACGCCTAAGTTGCCGGAGCGATCGCGAAGGAACTTGAGGAGCATGTTTCGGAGGTCCCCAGAGCAATTCCAGGAAAAAGCGTGCAACGATTTTCCATTCGGAATTGCCTAAAAAACAAAGAGTTGGAGCACATCGATACGGCAAGACCGTTTACAAGATAATTAACGTGCTAATTTCAATGTTACTAAATCACTGAAGCCCTGCGATGACGGCCATTGCAGATCGGCCAACCATGCCGCTGCTCACGCGCGCATGGCCGACGGGACCCTTCAACGATCCCCGACAAGTTTGTGAAGGCTGCCGCGCCGACCTGCGGAGCTTCACTCGCCTGCCCGCGCCATCGCATAGGCATTTCGCTTCAGAAGCGGACGATCGAGCGACGATCCGGCGATGGCAGCGAACCACGCACCCTCGACCATGCGGGCCGCCGCGCGCGCCGATTTCTCGACACCGTTGAGGCTGCCGATGTTACGGCTGATCTCGGTGCCATGCGCGTTCATCGCCCAGAACCACAGGCCCTGCTGCGGGCCGTCATCGCGCAAAGTGATGCGGCCGACACTGCCGTCATACCCGTCGGCGTCGGCGACGTAGTCGGCCTCGCGATCGGCTTGCCGCCAATTCAGACGCAGGGAAAGAGCTTCGCTCTCCGCGACCCTCGCAGGTTCGGTCATTGTCGTTCTCCATCGGTTTGATGGCACCAGATTGCCATCCCGGCGGAGAAGCCGTCAAGGATTTTGTTCCTATTTTGTTCCAAAATCCTCCGAGCGAACCGATCATCCTGAACCCTACCAGGGCAAAGGCAGGGACCACGCGCTAGGCACCAAGAAGCTTGTCGACATCGTCCTCGCTGTCGACAGGAATGCCGACGTTCAGGAGATTGTGCTGGGCCTGATGCAGCACACGCATGCAGGTGGCGATGTCCTCGAGCGGGATGTCCTGCAGCGCATCGCGGTTCGCGGCGATAGCCGCTTCCAGCGCAGCCGTCTGCAATTGCTGCCCCTTCTTTGTCAACGAAACGATGTATTTGCGGGCATCGTTCGGATCACGCCGCCGGCGCACCAGCCCGGCAGCGATAAGACTGCGCACCGCGACGACCATGGCGGGACCCGCAATACCGGACTCATGCGCGAGCTCGACCTGGGTGAGACCGTCCCGGGTCCACAAGGTGCGCAGTGCGTACCATTGGCCGAGCGAAATGCCCATATGCGCGATGCGCAGGCCAAGATCGCGCTGGATGAGCCTGTTCAACTGCCGAAGGCTATGACCGAAGCTCTTCTGGGTCGGGAGGATCGACCCTTCTTCTGTCTTGCTGTCGTCCATCTGTGCCGGCTCCTCCATGCAATCCCTGCCCCACTAAACATGAACCATACGCGCTGCAAGCGATCTGAACACCATGTCGGCCCAGGAGAAAATTTAAGCCTGAAATATTCTTCCGTCACCCGCTTGTCGGTGCAAAACAAAGGCGCTAACATCAATTCGTTCATAAATTAACGAATTGGCCCGTTCGCTTTAAACCGGAAAAATCGCCTGACGTCGAGTCCAACGGCAGGCACCCATTCGAAGGTTCATCGCCGATGAGAGCCAGACATGGGGAACCTTTATGACCATACGTTTGCACATCATCGCCGCGCTGTTGTTCTCGACAAGTGCGGTGTTGTCGACGCCGTCCCATGCCGAGCCCGTGAAGCTTGGCATGGTCATGTCGTTCAGCGGCTGGTTCCAGCCGATCGACGCCAGCACGGTCAATGGCGCCAAGCTTGCCATCAAGGAGATCAACGCGGCCGGGGGCGTGCTCGGCAGCCAGATCGAGGTCGAGACCTTCGACAACAAGTCCGATCCGTCGCTTGGAGCCGAGGGCGCGCTCGATGTCATCGGCAAGGGCGCCAAGGCGATCATCTTCCCCAGCGATTTCGACTTCGGCGCGCCCGGTGCTATCGTCGCCCAGCAGAACAATGTCGTCGCGCTTTCGGGGGCCTCCGATCCCAAATTCGGCGTCAAGGCCGTCGGCCCTTATGCCTACTCCGTGTCGGTCGCCGGACAGGCGCAAGGCGCCTTGCTGGCGGAATGGGCGTTTCAGGAAAAAGGCTGGAAATCGGCCTATGTGCTGCTCGACAACACGATTTCCATCACCAAATCGATATGCGGCAGCTTCAGCGCGCGCTGGAAGGAACTGGCCGGAGATGCCGGGCTTGCCGGCAACGACGTCTTCCTGAACAGCGATCCGAGCATCGCGGCCCAGGTGTCGCGCATCAACGCATTGCCGGCCAAACCCGATCTTATCGTTCTCTGCTCCTACGCGCCGGGAGGACCGAGCGCGATCCGCCAGTTGCGCGCGGCCGGCATCGACCAGCCGGTCCTGACCGGCGAGTCCATGGATGGAGATTACTGGGCAGGCACGGTTCCGAACCTGTCGAACTTCTATGTCGCCAATTACGGCTCCATCTACGGCGATGATCCGGACCCGGCGGTCAACGAATTCTTCAAGCGCTATCAGGCCGAGTACGGCCAGCGCTCGGACGCGTCCTATTCTCTGCGTGGCTATTCGATGGTCCAGGCCTGGGCGAGGGCCGCAACCAAGGCAGGCTCCTTCGATGCCGACAAGGTGGCCGCCGTCCTCGACAGCTTCAAGGGCGAACCGCTGCTGATCGGACCGACAAGCTATTCGGCCGAGCTGCACATCGAGACCACGCGTCCGATGACGATCGTCGAGAGCCAGAACGGCAAATTCTCGTCCATCGGCAGGTTCGCGGCGCAATCCGTCAAGCTTGATTGAAGTGGACGGGTCACGGCCGTGGAACTCAGCGCAACCGACATTGCCGTCCGGTTTTCCGGCGTCCGTGCCATCGAGGGCGTTTCGCTCAACCTCCGCAAAGGGGAAATCGTCGGGTTGATCGGCCCCAACGGAGCCGGCAAGACGACCATGGTCAATGTGCTGAGCGGCTTTCAGCGCCCTCACCAGGGTGACGTTACGATTGGCGCCAGGGCAGCCACCGGCCGTCCGGCAACCTGGTTTTCACGCCAGGGCGTCGTCAGGACATTCCAGGCCGTGCGGCTCTTCAGGGGTCTGACGGTAAGTGAAAATGTCGAGGCCGCGCTGAGCAGCCTCAACCTCAACCGCGCCGCCGCCCGGCGGCGCGCATTGCAGATACTCGACTACATGGGCATCGCCGCCAAGGCCCATCTGATGAGCGACGCGCTTACCTATGGCGACGAGCGACGCGTCGGCATTGCGCGCGCGCTCGCCCTCAATCCGGATTTCCTTTTGATGGACGAGCCGGCTGCCGGACTGAACATCGGCGAGGCGGCAACGCTCGGCGCCCTGATCTCGACGATCCGCGACGAGATCGGCTGCGGCATCCTGCTCATCGAACACAACATGACGCTGGTCACACAGACCTGCGGCCGGCTGCACGCCATGGCCAGCGGCAGAACCATCGCCACCGGCCTGCCGGATGCAGTCCTGGCCGACCGGCAGGTCCGGTCGGCCTATCTGGGGGCGTAGCGCAGCATGGGCAACACGACCTCGCCCGATCGACACCTCCTGTCGGTGGACAAGCTTATCGTTCGTTATGGCCAGATCACCGCGCTCGACGGCGCCGGCATCCATGTCGACAAGGACGAATTCGTGTCGATCGTCGGCCCGAACGGTGCCGGAAAATCCTCGCTGCTCGGAGCGATAGCCGGGCTCGTTCGGCCGGCATCGGGATCGATCGTCTTCGCCGGCGAGGACACGATCGGCCAGTCGCTGGAGCGGACGGTACGCCGCGGCATCGCGCTGGTCCTCGAGGGCCGTCATGTCTTTTCCGGCCTGACCGTGCTGGAGAACCTCAAGCTCGGGGCAGCCGCCAGGAACGATAGTGCCGAAATCGCACGCGATATCGCCGAGCAGTTCGAAACATTCCCGATCCTGGCCGAGCGGCGGCAACAGGCGGCAGGCCGCCTGTCAGGAGGTGAACAGCAGATGCTGGTCATAGCGCGGGCGCTATTGTCGCGGCCGCGACTGCTGATGGTCGACGAGCCATCGCTTGGTCTCGCGCCGGTGATGACCGACCGCGTCTATGAAGTGCTGGCGAAGGTCCGCAAACGCGGTGTCTCCGTTCTGGTCGTCGAGCAGAACGCGCCGCGCGCCCTGCAGGCGGCCGACAGGACCTATGTGCTGAATGGCGGGCGTGTCGGCCTTTGCGGACCGTCGAGCGAGCTGGGCAACCATCCCGACTTCGAAGCCGCCTATTTCGGCCTCATGAGAAACGAGGTTGCGGGATGAGCCAGATCCTTCAGATCGTGATCGATGCGCTCAGCGTCGGCGGGCTCTATGCGCTGACTGCATTGGGCATCGGCATCGTCTTTTCCGTCATGAGGCTCGCCAATTTCGCCCATGCCGAGTTCGTGACCGTCGCCGCCTATGTCCTGCTGGCCCTGTCGGGGCAACCGATCATCATGTCGGTGGCGGCTTCCGTTCTGATTGCCATTGCGCTCGCCGTGCTGACGGAGCGGGTCGCATTCCGCCCGATCCGGCAGGCAGACCAGGCAACCATGCTGATCGCATCCTTCGCCGTCAGCATGCTGTTGCAGCGGGTCCTGATCTTTCTTCTCGGCTCGCGCATCAAGGCCGTCGATCCGCTGCCCGGTCTCAGCCAGGCGATCATGGTCGGCGGCGTCCAGGTCAGCTTGTTGAAACTGGCGACGATAGCGACCTGCGGCATTCTTCTGATCGCCTTGTCGCTGTTCATGACAAGAACCCGATACGGCCTGCACATGCGCGCCGCGGCCGAAAACTTCACCATGTCGCGTCTGGTCGGCGTGCGCGCCAACGCGGTCATCGCAACCGCCTTTGCGCTGAGTGGTGCGCTGGCCGCCGTCGTGGCCGTCCTTTTTGCCGCACAGACCGGTTTCGTGCAGCCGCGCTTCGGCGTCCAGCTCGTCATCGTCGCCTTTGTCGCGACCGTGATCGGCGGGCTCGGCAACCTTGTCGGCGCCGTCGCCGGTGGTTTCCTGGTCGGAGCGGTTTCCACGCTTCTGCAAACGCTCCTGCCGGAAGAACTGCGACCGTTCCGCGAGGCATTCCTGTTCGTCGTGGTGATCCTCGTCCTGCTCATCCGGCCGCAGGGCATCTTCCCGGCGAAAGGACTGAAGGAACGCGTATGATGTTCGCCAATCCCCCCGTTTCGTTCAGAAACGCCGTATCCGACCGGGCAAGGCGGCTGGTTCCACTTGTTGTCCTGGCAGCGATCATCCTGGTGGTGGTCCTTCTGGGCGGCTTTGCCGATGCAGTCATCCAGCGCCGCGTGACCTTTGCCCTGGTCAACCTCTCGGCCGTCGTCGCGCTGTATGTCTTCATGGGCAATTCGGGCATTCTCAATTTCAGCACGGCGGGGTTCATGGCCATCGGCGCCTACACCTCGGCCCTGCTGACGATGCTGCCGGCGATGAAGCAGACATTCCTGCCGAATCTTCCCGCCGTCCTGGCGACGGCGCAGGTCTCGCCACTGACGGGTGCGCTGGCCGGCGGGGCGCTGGCGGCGCTGCTCGGGCTCATCGTCGGCTGGCCGCTCATGCGCCTGTCCGGCATTGCCGCCGGCATCGCGACGCTGTCACTGCTGATCATCGGCTACATCGTGCTCGGCAACTGGACCTCCGTCACCGGCGGGCAGCAGTCGCTGATGGGGCTGCCCACCTATGTCGGCCGCTGGACCGCCGGATTGGCCGCTATCGCGACGGTGGCGCTCGCCTTCCTCTATCAGGAGACGCGCTGGGCGATCGCGCTCAGGGCGCTACGCGAGGATGAGGTGGCCGCCAGAGCTTCCGGCATCCATGTCGTGCGCACCCGGCTTATTGCCTTTGTGCTCAGCGCGTTCCTGGCCGGTATCGCCGGCGCGCTCTACGGCCACTTCCTGGGGACATTGAGGATCGAGAATTTCTATCTCGACCTGACCTTCCTGCTGATCTCGATGCTGGTGGTGGGGGGCATGCGCAGCCTTACCGGCGCCGTTGTCGGGGCACTGGTCCTGTCGGGCATCGCCGAAATCCTCCGCCTGGCGGAAGCCGGCATCTCCCTTCCGGGCAGCGGCGGCATCCTGAAGCCTCCGGCAGGCCTCGGCGACGTCGTCCTCGCCGCCCTGATGCTGCTGATCATCCTGTTTCGCCCCCGGGGCATCACCGGCGGGCGCGAAGTTGCCTGGCCCATACCGCAACCCGGCAAACCTGCCTGATCCAAGGAACATCATATGAGCGATAACAGCCTGCACACCCCACCCGCGCCGACCGTCGAAACCGGTACCCCGCGCGAGATCGCGAATGGAGTCTTCGTCATCGAAGACCATCGTGTGCCGCTCGTGCCCAATATCGGCGTCATCCTCGGCAACGACAGGGCGCTGGTCGTCGATACCGGCATGGGCCGCGGGAACGGCGAACGCGTCCTGGCCGCGGCAAGGTCGCTCGCCGGCGCGCGGGAACTGGTCCTGACACTGACGCATTTCCATCCCGAGCACGGCTATGGCGCCGACGCGTTCAAGGGAAAAGCCGAGATCGTCTACAACAAGGCGCAGGCGGACGAACTGGCCGACAAGGGCGGCGCCTATCTCGACATGTTCAAGGGCATGGGGCCCTCGATCGCCGATGCCCTTGCCGACACGGTACTGGTTGCAGCCGACCGGCTCTATGACGGCGCAGAACATGTGCTGGACCTCGGCGGACGCAAGGTCCTGCTCAAGACCTGGGGCAAAGCGCACACACACGGCGACCAGATCGTCTATCTGCCCGAGGAACGAATCCTCTTCACCGGCGACCTGGCGGAAGAAAAGACCTTCCCGATCTTTCCTTGGTTCCCGCCCAACGACATGGACATCGATGCCAACAACTGGGTGAGTGCCTTGAACGATTGCCTGGCGCTGGAGCCGGAAACGGTCGTGCCGGGGCATGGCGACATCGGTGGCGCGGAAATCCTGACCGGCGTGCGCGACTACATCATCGACGTCGCGACAAGGGTGAAAGCCACCGCAGGCAGCAAGAAAACGGACGAAGACATCGTCACTGAACTGGCGCCACAAATCAGAAGCCAGCATCCCGACTGGCATTTTCCCGAATGGATCGACTTCGCGATCCGGTATCAGCTCGCGCAAGAGAGATGAGCGCCATGAAGACGGTCTTTCTCGCTTTGCATTACCAGAACGAGGTGCTGCACCCGAAAGGCCGCATCAAGGTCGGCATGGCTGAGAAAGACGACCGGCGAGACAAGGTCATCGCGGCCGCGACGCGCCTTTTCGACATCTGCCGCGGCTCCGGCATCCCGATCGTTTCCGTCAGGATCGCGTTCCGCGCCGACCATGCGGACGTCATCCAGAACTGCAAGATCTTCCGGGATGTCGTCGCCGCCAAGGCCATGGTGGAGGGCAGCTGGGGTGCCGAATTCTACGAGGGGCTTTCCCCCGTCGAGGGGGAGTTCGTCGTCAAGCACGCGCGCGTGAACGCTTTCCACGGCTCGCAGCTTGCGGAGGTGCTAGAAATCCTGAAGGCGGAACGCCTCATCGTCGCCGGCATCGCGACGAATTCGGTGGTGCTCACCACCGTCGCGGCCGCCGCCGACATGGGCTACGACGTGACCGTCGTCGGCGATGCCTGCTCCTCGGGCAATATCCACCTTCACGAATCGTCGCTGGAGAACATGAAGCTCGTGTCCGAGGTGATCGATCTGGAGCAATTTGCGTCCCGTTTTCGTTGAAACGGCACAGCCGTCACGGAAAATCGCCAACCGACGCGGCAATACGCGGGATCGGATCTTTCGGAATTCGCCGGAAAACGTTCTGCCATAGGTGAGCAGGCGACGTTCGAAGCTGGAGACAGCATCGGCGTCGACACAACAGCGTTGTGGACAAAGCCACTCACGGGCGCTTAATGCGGATGATTTCAAGAAAGAAGGAGAATGGTGCTGCCAGAGAGGATTGAACTCTCGACCTCTCCCTTACCAAGGGAGTGCTCTACCACTGAGCTACGGCAGCTCCTCGAATGCGGCGCCTTCTGCCACAATGAATCGCCAAGCGCAAGTTGCTATAGCAGCATTTTCCCACAGCCTCTCAGACATGGCCGCGCCACAATGTCGGTTATGCATTGTTAAGGACTAAGCGAGACCATGACCGACAAGACCGAGCCGAAATCGCCCAAGCCGGAAACGAGGGCCGACCACCGCAAAGCCAGGCTGGCCGATGCGTTGCGCGCAAACCTGCAGAAGCGCAAGGCGCAGTTGAGGTCGCGCCGCACCGGCGAAGCCGACACCAGGCCCGACGGGCTTGCCGCTGCGAAGGAACAGAAAAAAGAAGGGTAAGAGAATCAATACCCGGCCATTCTTGCGCCGACTTCTCGAAATCCTATTTCTTGAACCGGACCGACCAATGGTTTAGAGGGCGGCCCAAACACAACCGATTTAAGCCGGCTTCCGGCTGAGGGACACTTCTTCATGGATCGCATCAGGATCGTCGGCGGCCGCGAGCTCGCCGGCATCATCCCAATCTCTGGCGCCAAGAACGCCGCCCTGCCCTTGATGATCGCGGCGATGATGACCGGCGACACGCTGACGCTGGAAAACGTGCCGCATCTGGCAGACGTCGAACAGCTCATCCGCATCCTCGGCAATCACGGCGTCGACTATTCGGTGAACGGCAAGCGCGACCACCAGAACGGCAATGGCGGCGGTTATTCGCGCACCATCAACTTCACCGCGCGTGACATCGTCGACACCACCGCTCCTTATGAGCTGGTCTCCAAGATGCGCGCCTCGTTCTGGGTGATCGGCCCGCTTCTGGCCCGCATGGGCGAAGCGCGCGTGTCGCTGCCCGGCGGCTGCGCCATCGGCACCCGCCCGGTTGACCTCTTCATCGACGGCCTGCAGGCGCTCGGCGCCGACATTGATGTCGACAACGGCTATGTCGTGGCCAAGGCCAAGAACCGGCTCAAGGGCAACCGCTACACCTTCCCGAAGGTTTCCGTCGGCGCCACCCATGTGCTGATGATGGCGGCGGCACTTGCCCGCGGCGAGACCGTGCTGGAAAACGCCGCTCGCGAACCGGAAGTCGTCAACCTCGCCGAATGCCTGAACGCCATGGGCGCCAAGATCCACGGCGCCGGCACAGCGACCATCACCATCGACGGCGTCGACCAGCTCCATGGCGCCAGCGTGCGCGTCATTCCCGACCGCATCGAAACCGGCACCTATGCCATGGCGGTCGCCATGGCCGGCGGCGACGTACTGCTGAAGGACGCCCAGCCCGACCTGTTGCAGACCGCGCTCGACGTGATCGCGCAGACCGGCGCCGAGATCACGCCGACCAATGAAGGCATCCGCGTGAGGCGCAACGGCGCCGGCATCTCGCCGGTCGACGTCACCACCGAGCCTTTCCCCGGCTTCCCGACCGACCTGCAGGCGCAGTTCATGGGCCTGATGACCAAGGCCAAGGGCAAGTCGCGCATCACCGAGACCATCTTCGAAAACCGCTTCATGCATGTGCAGGAGCTGGCCCGTCTCGGCGCGCACATCACGCTTTCGGGCCAGACGGCTATCGTTGAAGGCGTTTCCAAGCTGAAGGGTGCGCCCGTGATGGCGACCGACTTGCGCGCTTCGGTTTCACTGGTCATCGCCGGCCTCGCCGCTGAAGGTGAGACCACCGTCAACCGCATCTACCATCTCGACCGCGGCTTCGAGCGGCTGGAAGACAAGCTGTCGGGCTGTGGCGCGGTGATTGAGCGGATTTCGGGATGAGGCAGTAGGCAGTAGGCAGTAGGCAGTAGGCAGTAGGCAGTAGGCAGTAGGCAGTAGGGGAATAGGGCAGTAAGGCAAACGAACACCAACGGTATCACGAGATACTGCCCAACTTTCTGTTTCCCTATTGCCGACTGCCGACTGCCTACTCTCCCCTACTGCCTTAGTCCCCGACTGCCTTCCCCGGTTGCGCCCGCCAGAAAGACCGCCTAACAGAAGGTAAGACAAAAAACCTTCGCAGGTGCGGTATCCGCATGGACGCTTTGAAGTTATTGGCGCTGGACGAGCAGGATCTGGGCATCATTTCGGCCCATGTCCAGGATGCCGTCATGAAGGTGGGCGAGCTTGAATACCTGCCCACCTGGAAGCGCTTCGTCATGCCGATGAACCGCTTCGCCTGGGAAGTGCGCTCCGGTTTCTTCCGCAAGCACAATGAACGCCGGCAAAGCGTGCTGCATTTCGAGCGCGTGCTGGCGGTCAAGACCAGCGGCATCCCTCGCGAGAAGTCGGAAGAGGTGCTGTCGCTGCTGGCCATCAGCTTCATCCCGATCGCGCCGCCCGCCGGCATCATCGAGCTGATCTTCGCCGGCAACGGCACCATCATGCTGGAAGTCGAATATGTCGAAGCGCGCCTCGCCGATCTCGGCGGCGCCTGGCAGGCTTCCTCGCGTCCGGTTCACAGGGGCTGAGCGATGGCTGTCACGCTCAACGCAACCGACACGGATTTCGAAGCCCGCTTCACCGCGTTCCTGGCCACCAAGCGCGAGGTTTCGGCCGACGTCGAGGCCGTGGTGCGCGACATCATCGCCCGCGTGCGAGCCGAGGGCGACAAGGCGTTGATCGACTACACGCAGCGTTTCGACAGGGCCGATCTCGGCACGCTCGGCATTGCCGTCTCGCGCGCCGATATCGAGGCTGCCTATGCGGCGGCCGACCCCGAAACGGTGGAAGCGCTGAAATTCGCCCGTGACCGCATCCGCTCGCATCACCAGCGGCAATTGCCGAAGGACGATCGCTACACCGATCCGATCGGCGTCGAGCTCGGTTCGCGCTGGACGGCGGTCGAGGCGGTCGGGCTCTATGTGCCCGGGGGCACGGCGAGCTACCCGAGCTCAGTGCTGATGAATGCCGTGCCGGCCAAGGTTGCCGGCGTCGAACGCATCGTCATGGTGGTGCCGGCGAGCGGTGGCGTGATCAGCCCGCTGGTGCTGGTGGCCGCCGATCTTGCCGGCGTTTCGGAAATCTACCGCATTGGCGGCGCCCAGGCGGTGGCCGCGCTTGCCTATGGCACGGAGACCATTCGCCCGGTGGCGAAGATCGTCGGCCCCGGCAATGCCTACGTGGCCGCGGCCAAGCGTCAGGTTTTCGGCACGGTCGGCATCGACATGATCGCCGGCCCCTCGGAAGTGCTGGTGGTGGCCGACGGCAGCAACGATCCCGACTGGATCGCCGCGGACCTGCTGGCACAGGCCGAGCATGACGCCTCGGCGCAATCGATCCTGATCACCGACGATGCCGGCTTCGCGACGGCGGTCGAAGCCGCCGTGCAGCGGCAGCTTGCCGTGCTGCCGCGCGGCGCGATCGCTGCCGAAAGCTGGCGCGACTTCGGCGCCGTCATCCTGGTGGAAAAGCTGGAAGACGCGCTGCCGCTGGCCAACCGCATCGCGGCCGAACATATCGAGCTGGCGCTCGACGATCCGGAAGCATTCCTCGCCGGCCTGCGCAATGCCGGCTCGGTGTTCCTCGGCCGTCACACGCCGGAAGCGATCGGCGACTATGTCGCCGGTTCCAACCACGTGCTGCCGACGGCGCGCTCGGCGCGCTTCTCGTCCGGCCTTTCCGTGCTCGATTTCGTCAAGCGCATGTCGCTGCTGAAGCTCGGCCCCGACCAGTTGCGGCAGCTGGCGCCGGCGGCGATAGCGCTGGCCACGGCCGAAGGGCTCGACGCGCATGGCCGCTCCGTCTCCATCCGGCTGAACATGTAGGCAGGCATGTCGGGAGCCGGGCCAAACAACGCAAGGCTGATCGACGTCGAACTCGACGAGACGATCGGCCGCTCGACGCCCGACGTGGAACATGAGCGGGCGGTGGCCATCTTCGACCTGATCGAGGAAAACTCGTTCAGCCCGGTCAATGACGATGGCAGCGGCCCTTACAAGCTGAGGCTCTCGCTTGCCGAATCGCGGCTTGTCTTTGCCATCAGCCGCGAGGATGGCGCCGACGTCGTCACGCACATCCTGTCGCTGACGCCCTTCCGCCGCATCGTGAAGGATTATTACCTGATCTGCGAAAGCTATTACGACGCCATCCGCTCCTCAACGCCGAGCCATATCGAAGCGATCGACATGGGCCGGCGCGGGCTGCACAATGAGGGCTCGCAGACGCTGATGGACCGGCTGGCCGGCAAGATCGAAATCGACTTCGACACGGCAAGGCGTCTGTTCACACTGGTCTGCGTGCTGCACTGGCGCGGATGACTGAAACAGCCTATAGAACAGGCCTGAGAACAAGCCGATTAAGCTTGTTCACAAAGCGGCGATAATCATATAGGTTCCGCGCCAAATTCCGGCCGGCCCGCCGGGAATCCATCCAAACCAAAGGTATCGAATGCCGAAGGAAGAAGTCCTCGAGTTTCCGGGTGTGGTGACAGAGTTGTTGCCCAATGCGATGTTCCGCGTGAAGCTCGAAAACGAACACGAAATCATTGCCCACACGGCTGGGCGCATGCGCAAGAACCGCATCCGCGTCCTGACGGGCGACAAGGTTCTGGTCGAGATGACGCCCTACGACCTGACCAAGGGCCGCATCACCTATCGCTTCAAGTAAGATTTTCGTGGCGGGCCAGATGCGATGAGCACCATGCACAAGCTCGTGCTTGCCTCGGGATCGCCCCGCCGGATCGAGCTCTTGCAGCAGGCCGGCATCGAGCCCGACCGCATCCTGCCCGCCGATATCGACGAGACGCCGCAGCGCGCCGAGCATCCCCGTTCGCTGGCCAAGCGCCTGTGCCGCGAAAAGGCCGAAAAGGCTTTCGCGTCGCTGCGCGATGAGCCGGAAGCCGAGCGCGGCTATGTGCTGGCCGCCGACACGGTGGTGGCGGTCGGCCGGCGTATCCTGCCCAAGGCAGAGACCAGCGACGATGCCGCCTTCTGCCTGCAACTGCTGTCGGGCCGTTCGCACCGCGTCTACACCGGTGTCTGCCTGATCACGCCCGACGGCAAGCAGCGGCAGCGGCTGGTGGAGACGCGCGTGCGCTTCAAGCGCCTGCCACGCACCGAGATCGACCGCTATGTCGCTTCCGGCGAATGGCGTGGCAAGGCCGGCGGCTATGGTGTGCAGGGACTGGCCGGTGCCTTCGTCGTCAAGATGTCCGGGTCCTATTCCAACATTGTCGGCCTGCCGCTCTACGAGACCACCGCGCTTTTGGCCGGCGAAGGTTTCGACATCCATCGCGGCTGGCCGGAACGCGGGCTGTCCTAGATCATTATCCAGAACCGGAGGTCTGCGAAGGCGCAGATGTCCTCGGATATGGGTCGACAGGAACAGTGTCACAGCGAGAAAAACCATGGCAAGCAATGACAGCACAGTGACGCCGCTGCGTCCGAAACGGCCCTGCCCCGAATGCGGGCGGCCCTCGGCGCGTGACACCTATCCGTTCTGCTCGACGCGCTGCAAGGACATCGACCTCAACCGCTGGCTGAAGGGGGTCTACGTCATTCCCGGCGACGACGGCGAGGCGGAAGACGCGCTGCCGGGCAACGCCCCAGGCAAGACACTGGACGACGCGCAGGACTGACTGCGCCAGCCCGGACGGTTGCCGCAAAGACCGCCAAAGCGCGGATTTTTCAGGGGTTTTCGGCTAACGATTGTTTTCCCTGCGAAATCGACACGGCGGTGCTGGACAGGCAGGAATCTCATGCTATAACCCCGCTCGCTTTCGGGTTTTGGCTCGGCAAGCAGGCAAAGTCCGGATCATGGATTTCGCCAGATGCCCAGGTAGCTCAGTTGGTAGAGCATGCGACTGAAAATCGCAGTGTCGGTGGTTCGATTCCGCCCCTGGGCACCATTGCCTTTTCCCACCCCATCCCACAGCGTCCACCAGATCAATACAAATCAATGAGTTAGGTGGTTTTGGTGGCTCATGGCGCACCGCCACATACCATTGCAACGCATCAGTTTGTGGGTAACGATCCGGGTATTACCCATTACCCGGAGGCCCGTTACCCATGCCGCTTTCCGATTTCGCCTGCAAGAACGCCAAACCCAAGGACAAGCCATACCGTCTCGCCGACGGCGATGGGCTCTACCTCTTCGTCCAAAAAAGCGGCGCTAAGCTCTGGCAATTGCGCTATCGCTTCCTGGAAAAGGAAAATATCCTCTCCTTTGGAAAATACCCAGTGGTGTCGCTTCTCGATGCCAGAGAGAAGCGCGACCAAGCCAAGAGGCTGCTGGTTGCCAGCATCAACCCTTCCACAAAGCGCAAGGAAGAGAAGATTGCGGCCATCACGGAGGCGCGCACGACATTCGGGCTAATTGCTGAGGAGTATATTCGCAGGCTGGCGGAACGGAAGGCGGCGTCGGCCACTATCACCAAAACCAAATGGCTTCTAGAGGACTTGGCTAGCCCACTGGCCAAGCGCCCGATCAAAGAAATCACCGCGGCTGAGATACTTCAATTCCTCCAAAGAATCGAGAAGAGCGGCCGAAGGGAGACAGCGCGGCGCTTGCGCGGCGTAATCAGCAGTGTTTTCCGACTTGCGATTGTCACACTCCGAGCCGAGAGCGATCCCACTCTGGCCCTGCGGGGCGCGCTACAGCCACCTAAGTCTAATGGCCGTGCCGCAATCATTGATGAAAGGAAGTTTGGTCGTTTACTGGTCGCCATAGATGAATATGACGGCTGGCCGACCCTGCGGGCCGCTTTGCAGTTTCTTGCCTTGACATGTGTGCGTCCGGGCGAGGTACGGGGGGCGACCCGCGACGAATTTGATAGAGAGAAGGCCGTGTGGCGCATCCCAGCCGAACGCATGAAGATGCGTGTCCCGCACGATGTGCCGCTGTCCAGACAGGCGTTACGCGTCTTGGACGAGGTTTGGCCCCATTCTGCATCCGAGGGGCTGGCCTTTCCCTCGATCCGTTCGATAAAGCGCCCCCTGTCCGAGAACGCTATGAACGCGGCGCTACGACGCATAGGCTACAGCAAGAGCGAAGTGACCGCCCACGGCTTCCGCGTGACTGCCAGCACCATCCTCAACGCCCGCAATTATGACCCGGATGTAATCGAGGCCATATTAGCGCACCAAGACAAGAACACTATCCGCCGGACCTACAACCGCGCGACGTATTGGGCGCAACGGGTGACGCTGATGCAGAATTGGGCAGATCTATTAGACACCCTGAAGGGCGAACTATAGAGAAAGCCTGTTCGATGGTGAGGTTTTCGAGTGAGACCAGCACTCATCAGGGTCGGAAGTCGTTGGTCCGCTACTGGGACGAGCGCGCCGGATTGCCACCGGGAATCGACCTCAATCGGCCATTTGAAGTGCTATCGTTACCGCCGGAAACTTCCCATTCATTCCATTTTACCAACCGGCAAAAGCTGAGCCAGCCGCGTATCCGGTGAGAGGGTATAATTTAATCCGCTTATCCATGAGCATTTCGATCTTTCTTCTATCGCCAGGCCGCGCAACTGGACCAAAGATGAATGGATACTCCTGAATACAGGCCGAACAACCGTCGTTCAGCAGCCAATAGAACTCGCGTTTTATGAGGGGCGTTTATCCTCGGCAGTTTGTTGAGCGTCCCGGGGCGCACGATCAGCATCAGCTTTCTTGCGCTGTTCGCCAACCGCCTTGCGAATGTTTTCGAAGCGGTTTTGTTCGTTCTCTTCCGTTGCGGGCTTTGGCTCGATTTTCTTGGTGTAGATGATCATCGAATGGGCTCCTGTTGCTGGTTAACGATGAAAGAGATCGCCGGGGATGTTTCACCCCGATAGCCATGCGGCGAGAGCAGAAGCGTAGCCTTGAGGGGCCACCCTATCTGTCTGCCCAGTCACAATCGCCCTGCTCCTCCGGCCGAACGGTTGAGGCACTGTTGTCAGTATCCCATTGCGCCCATGCCGCCGTTGCCGGCCGCCGGCGCGGAGTCTTT
>NZ_JBYTDF010000009.1:0-248057 GCF_058790995.1 Mesorhizobium sp. EU05-FHT14A09 | reverse complement strand
AAATCCCTCCCGGGAAGCCCCCTGCAGCGCCTATTCTTCATCCGCCGGCTATCTTCGCTGAGTTTTGCAACGGTCCCACAAGGGGAGAGATAGAAGCGCCGCGCCCTTTGCGTGCTCCGGCATCGCCCACCGCGCCCCCGTTGACACCGCGCACACCGCCACGCGACAAGTGCCGCTCCACCAAAGGGGACATCATGAAGAGACTGATCGCGGCGGCGGTGCTGGCTGTTTTGTCCGTTGGCGCAGCGGCGGCCGAGCCGCAGTTCGCCGACTATCCGGTCAAAACCTATCTCAAGGGCAAGCCGGTGCTGCCGAAATTCAAGGGCGACACCGCCGAGTATCGCACGCGCATCCGCAACGGCATGAAGGACGGGCCGAACTTTGCCGGCCATTTCAACCTGATCGAGATCGGCTGCGGCGGTTCCTGCATCTTCACCTACCTGATCGACGCCCGCAGCGGCAAGGTGGTGGATTTCGCGCTCGGCGGCGAGGAATATTACCAGCTGCAGCTGAAATATCGGCTGGACAGCACCTTGCTGCAGGCCGATTGGATGGACACCGGCGTCGGCAACTACGACACCTGCATCCGCCGCTTCTACGACATCAGTTCGGGCAAGCCGACGCAGGTCTCCGAAGAGAGCCGCAAGATTGAACAATCCGGCTTCTGCGGCGAGGGGTGAGGTGCGGCGCTCTATCTCCCCCCGTGCGGGGGAGAAAGCGATTTCAGCATCTTAGACGAGCACGCCCTTTAGGGCGGCGCAGGCTAAGTGCTAGAAATCGCAAGAGAGGGGATATTCAGCTGAGACGGTGCGTTTGAACACGACCTTCTCTTCGCCAAAAGGGCGTGTGAAAGCCGATCACGAATGTTGTGCCGGCATATCCCCTCTCTTGGATTTTCTACGACTTAGCTGTGCCGCCCTGCGGGCGTGCTCGCTAAGATCGTGAAATCGCTTTCCGGCCCTCGGCTATGGCCTCGGGCGTTCGAGCCTTTTGAAAGGTCCACTGGACCTTTCAATTCGCCTGCGGCGAACCATGCTCTCACCCCCCGCAAAGGGGGGAGAAGAGACCTCACCCCGCCGGAATCTCGATCTCGAACGTCGCCCCGCGCTCCGTCTCGATGAGCCGGATGCCGCCCTCATGCGCCTTGAGCAGCGCTGCCACGATGGCGAGGCCCATGCCGGTGCCGCCGCTGTCGCGCCGGGTGGTGAAGAAGGGCGAAAAGATGCGGCCGCGATTGTCGTGCGAGATGCCGGCGCCGTCGTCGCTGGCGAGGATCCGCACCACGCCATCGGCCAGGCGCGCGCTGAGCGTAAAACGACTGGCGCCGTGGCGGGCGGAATTGTCGGCGAGGTTGGTGAACAGGATCGCGGCGTTTTCGCCCGACATGCGGAAGCGCAGCTCCGCGCCCGCCTCGATCGCCACCACGACACGGCTTCCGGCGGCCGTGGACGGAACGCTGCCCTCCGGCTGCAATGGCCCCAACACCTCGGCCAGCGACGTCGTCTCCACCGCCACCACCGCGCTCTCGGCCCGCGCCAGCTCGATCAGCCGCCGCACCAGCTGGTTCAGGCGCTCGGTGTCGGCGACGATGTTGTTCTGGAAGCGGGCGCGGGTCTCCGCATCCATCTCCTCGCCGGCATCGCGCAGCAGTTCGGCAGCACCCTGGATCGCCGTCAGCGGCGACTTCAGCTCGTGCGAGACATGGGTGGCGAAGGTGCGGATGGTGTCGGAGCGCGCCTGCAGCTTGCGCGCCATGTCGAGGAAGGCCTCCGACAGCGCCGCCATCTCGCGCGTGCCGTGATGCGAAAGCGGGCGGATCGCCTCGGCTTCGCCGGCGGCAATGCGCTGGGTGCGCTCCATCAGTTCATACATCGGCCGCGTGATGGCGCGCACGAACACGAAGCCGATCAGCGCCGTCACCCCGGCCACCACCGCGGCTGCAATCAGCGCGCTGTGCGGCAGGGCCTCCAGCAGCTGGTAGGCGGCAAGCCCGGCCAGCGGCAGCACCATCACGGTGAGCAGGATTGCCAGCACCACCAGGCTGATCGGCGGGCGCCACTTCATGCCGCGCGCGCCCTCTCCGTCTCGGCCATATCAGCGGCAAAGCCGCCGTGGTCGATCCACCTCTCCCCCATTTCATGGGGGCGAGGAACCCAAGCTGGAGGAACGCCGGCATTGCAACTGTGATTCCTCTCCCCCGTCGAACGGCTCGGAGATTCACACAAATTCTTCGCGGTGTATAAGCCCGTAAACAGCGGCAGTCTGTGCCGCCCCTCACTGTCCTGCCGGACATCTCTCCCCGTGAACGGGGAGAGAGCCGCATCCCGCCGACGATTTCGCCAAACGCGGACGTTGCGGAACGGGCGCTTTCGCTGCGGCCGACCTCCTTCTCCCCGTTTACGGGGAGAAGTGCCCGGCAGGGCGATGAGGGGCAGCGCCACACTCGCCCTACCGTTGGTTCCGGGAGCATTCATGCCATCATCCAAGTGGTAGAGCCGAACAGAATGCTCTTGAGGCAAACCGCGAGCTTCCCGTACGGAAACGTCCGTAAAAACCGAACACGCTCCATTGAGCCATCACCCACCGCACCGCCCGAGCCGGAAGCCGACGCCGTGCACGGTCTCGACGACATCGCTGCCGCCGGCCGCCGCGAATTTGGCGCGGATGTTGCGGATGTGGCTGTCGATGGTGCGGTCCGAGACATGGATGTTGGGCGCATGGCTGCCGCCGAGCAGCTGGCTGCGCGTCAACACATGCGCCGGGCGCGCCGTCAGGCTTTCCAGCATGGCGAATTCGATCGCCGTCAGCCGCACCGCGCGGTCGCCGAACCAGGCCAGCCGCTGCGCGCTGCTGAGCTTCAGGCGGCCGTGGCTGAACGGCTCGGTTACCGGCGCCGCACCTTTGGTCGCCCCGAACCGCCGCAGCACCGCATGCACGCGCGCCACCAGCTCGCGCGGGCTGAACGGCTTCGTCACATAGTCGTCGCCGCCCATCTCCAGCCCGAGGATGCGGTCGATTTCTTCGTCACGCGCCGACAGGAACAGGATCGGCACGTTGGAGCTGTGCCGCAGCTGCCGGCACACTTCCAGCCCGTCCATTTCCGGCATGCCGACATCGAGCACGATGAGATCGGCGCCCGTCTCGGCGAAACGCCGCAGCACCGCCGCGCCATCGGCAACCGCATCGCTGGAGAGCCCGGCCTTTTCGAGCGCGAAGCAGATCACCTCGCGGATATGCGGATCGTCGTCGGCGACGAGGATATGGCTCGGCATGGTGTGGCCTTATACTAAAGGTCCTGGATGTTGACACATCCAGGACGCCTCAATCGCCGGCGTGCCCCCTCCGGGCCACTTGGCTTTCGCGCCAACGGGCGCGGCGCGCGGTCGCGCGCTCCAACGGTCATTCAGTATGACCGTCGGCACTACGGCGCTGGCGCCGGCGTCACGGCCGGCAATGGATGACTAGCCAGATACCGCCCCAGGCGCCAGTCGCGAAAGCTCCAGGCGCGCCAGTTCTGCTGGCGGGTCAGGAAATCCCGGGTCTCGATGTCGCGCTCCATCCGCATCCTCGCCGCCGTCTCGGCCGCCGGCGCCTTTTCCAGGAAGAGATCCATCGCCGGCAACGCCGCCGGGCCGAGCGAGCGCAGGTACCACGTGTCCAGCGCATAGCCTTGCCCGGTCAGCTCCAGGCTGTGCCGGACATTGTAGTCGGCGATGATTGTGGCGAAGTTGACGAAGGCCGCGCCATAAAGCACCGAAAACAGCGTGGCGAGATTGGCGCCGAGCAGCCATGCATTGCTGCGGGCCAGCGCAATGCGCGTCATGATCAGCACCAGGCCGGCGCCGACCAGGCCCATCCAGATGAAGGCGGCGACGCGCCAATAGGTCAGCGAATAGATGCCGACATAAAGGTCGAGCCGCAGGATCGACGACACCACCAGCACGACGTTTTGCGCGATCCAGACATAGACCAGCGCCCGCGCCTGCCGGTTGGCCGACAGCGCGCTGCCCGGTCGCAAGGTGACCAGCACGAAACCCGCCGCCAGCAACGCGGTGACGATCAGCGGATAGGCGCCGCGATGCGCATATTCGGCATAACTCATGCCTTCCGGCAGTGCGACGCCGGCCCACAGATAGGACGCATCCAGCACCGTCTGCACCGCAAACAGCGCGTTGAACACGACAAGCGCGCGCAGCACGGCGCCGTCGCTGAAGATGACATGCCGCAGCCCCTGCCGTTGCGGCTGCGGCGCCGCAATCCGCGCGCCGGACTCTTCGGCCTTGGCCCGCCGCAACCATCTGACCAGCCGCGGCAAACGGGGCCTGAGCAGCGCCCACACGAACAGCGCGACCACCAGCCAGAACACGATGCGGCCGAAACTCAACAGCTCGAACAGCGCCCACAGATCGAGCATCGCCAGCCAGCGGTCGATGATCGGGTTGGCCGCGCCGAACAGCGCCAGGAACACCGCACCCAGCCCCACCGCCAGCGTCCACACCGCGAGCGTGCCCGGCCGCGCCACGCGGCGCCGCCGCGTGCCGACCTTGCGCGCCCGCATCACATCGCGCGGCAATCGGTAAGGCATGCCGAACAAAAGCAGCGCCACCTGGCCCGTCATCGCCGCCAGCCCCGCCTGCAGCCGGCCCGACAGCGACAGCGTGAAGGCGGTGAGCCCGAACAGCGCGATAACCATCGACAGCGGGCTGATCGCCTCGACCATCGGCAAAAGTGCGGCCAGCACCAGCGCGATGCGCAGCACCGCACCTTTGCCCACCGGCTGGACGACCAAAAGCGCCACCACGATCAGGCCGCAGAACAGCGGCAGCGCGATGCCGTCGGGCTGAAGGAACAACAGGAAATCGGCAGCACCGACGAGGAGCAGGGCGGCGAGGGCTTTGGCGGAGAGGGAGGCGTGGAAGGAGGTCATGCGCGATCGTCCTCGGGGAGGGGCAGAACTTGAGGAGAGGAGCTGGTGCGCGTTTCGCCCGGCAGTGGGAAGGGCAGGATCACGGCTTCGGGGGGAAGCCCAATCGGTCGCCGCCGGAACGGCAGCACCTCGGCCTCACGGCTGCGCCTGTAAGGCAGCGCCTCACGCTGTGGCGGCCGGCCCGGCGGCTCCACCAGCCACCAACCGTCAGTCCGCAGTGTTCCAGGCAGCGTCTTTTGCATGCGCCAGTTGTGGCGGCATGCTAGGCGGTCAGCGTGGCAGAGATCAGGAGATGTTCAGGAGATTGGTGCAGATTTTGTGCAGGGCGAGGCAGCAACGACTTACCGAGCTGGCATTATAAATTTCCCAACGATTGTTCTATACGTGGTGTGCACGGTCCTGGAATCGCTGACTTGAAATGCCGGAATACTGGTGGGTAAATCACAAACAAACCTTCCGTCAGGAGATTGACGGGCAATATCTCTGGTCTCCCAAGAGGCAGAGCAACGGCGCACGCAGTGAGTTCTACAACAACATGCGTCGCGCGAACCCGGGCGATCTGGTTTTCTCCTTCGCCAATCAGGCTATCAGCTACGTTGGGCGCGTCACCCAACTCGCCTTTACCGCGCCCAAACCTCCGGAATTCGGCGACACCGGCGCTTATTGGAGCAATGAGGGCTGGTATTTGCCCGTCTATTGGGTGCCGCTAGTCCCAGCCGTGCGGCCAAAAGATCTCATCGAAAAGTTAGGCCCATTGCTACCGGCACGCTACTCGCCGATCAGTCCGATCACTGGAGGAGGGCACCAAAGTGTCTATCTCGCGTCGATCCCGAAAGCCGTCTTCGAGACCATAGTTGCGAACACAACATTCGATGCTCCAGCGCTTGAGTTTGGCGGTCGCAACAGTCTCACCTTTGAAGCGGTTGGCGAATTTCTCGATGAAATTGCCGAGCGTCGCATCAAAGCTGATCTCCAACTGGGCGACACAGTCAGAAAAAGCGTCATTCAAGCGCGCCGTGGTCAGGGGCAGTTCCGTGCCAATGTCGAAGCTATAGAACGCGAGTGCCGCCTGACAGGGATTACAAACCCATCGCTATTGATTGCCAGTCACATCAAGCCGTGGCGGCTTTGTAGCTCTGCTGAGGAGCGGCTTGACGGCATGAACGGCCTCCTGCTCACGCCCGACGCTGACCTGCTCTTCGATCGCGGCTTCATCAGCTTCCAAGACGATGGCGACGTGCTTGTGTCTCCGCGCATGGATCGTGGCGATCTATATCGCCTCGGCTTCGAACAACTTGCCCGGGAGAGATTTGGCCTCGCTGAAGCGCCGGCAGTTTGGCGAACTGCACCGTTCGCAGCGCGACGGCATAGCTACCTCGATTACCATCGCTCGAATGTTTTCATCGAGTGATTGGCTGGTACTGGCGCACTGCGAAGTGGTTCAGCTCATTGCGGTCCGAGTTCCCCAGTTTGTGGACAGTTAGGAGCGGCAGTCTTCAATCTCGCGTGGTCTTGACCCTTCAAGCTGAGACCGTAGTCGCCCTTCCGACAGAGCACTCCCTGATACCGTCGGCACCACCGTCCGCAACTCCCGCCCCATCGCGCTAATCAGCAGCACGATGTTTCCATCCCCCACGCTTTCCACTGTGCCGGCCTGCCCGGTCAGCGCGCCTTCGTGCAGCTTCAGCCTGTCGCCCGGCCTCACCGTCGCCCGGTCGACGCGCAGGGCGTCGAACTGGCCGGCGTCCTGGGCGAGGCGGATGGCCTGCACGTCGGCGTCGCGGATGGCGATCGGGGCGCCGGCGCCGGCATAGGTCTGGTTGCGCAGCACGCGCGTCACATGCTGGCAGTCGAGCACGCGTGACCAGTGGTCGGAGGCCAGCACCAAAAGATAGCCCGGCCACAGCGGGTAGTGCTGGCGGATCCATTTGCGGTAGCGGCGGTGGTGGAATTCCTTGCGCAGCGAAGGCAGGTACACCGTCTGGCCGAGTGCTGCGATCTCGGCGCAGGCCTGCCGTTCCGAATGCGGATGGCAGCTGACGATGTACCAGCCGCTGTCATGGCTGCCGCGGTTGTCATTGTGGGGTGCGCTCATTTCGCGGCTCCCTGGGGTTGGCCGTGTTCCGGGCTCTGTTCTTGGCTCTGTTCTGCGCCTTGATCCGGGCCCGGCCGGCGGCCGCCGCGCTTCTTCAGCGCGTGCAGGATGGAGGTGTGGTCGCGGTTGAAGATTCTGCCGATCTGCGGCAGCGACATATCCGGCCGGTGGTCGGCCACCGCCTTGATGGCGTCGAAGCGGGCCTGCACCAGCTTCTTCTCCAGCCGCGGCCCGGTGATTTCGGCCAGCGTGTAGCCGTGCAGGGCGCCGACGCGGTTGATGATCTCGCGTGCCGGCATTTTGGCTTCGAGCACGTCTATGGTGCGATAGGCGGCGACGGTCGGGTCCTGGCGAGCGGGCAACGGTCTCGGCTTGCGCGGCTCGGGCTCGACACCTTTCGGCCTGGCGTTGCGCATGGTGTTTTCGTAGCGGGCAATGAACATGGCTCAAGCGCTCCTGCGCCGGGCCATTTCCCGGCGCTTGATGAAGTTCTGGATGGCGGGGGATTGGCCTGCCCCGAGCGGACGCGAGGACTCTAAAACCAGCGGAGGCGAGGACTCCAAAACCAGCGGCGGCTGGGCAGGCTCGTTTTGCGGTCCTGTCCGAAACGTCCGCGACGGTTCGGATTTTAAGACTCTTGTCTTGATTCTTTTATCTGTATCAGTCGGCAGTCTTTGTTTGATTTCGTTGATAATATTGCGTTTTTCGGCGAGTTTCTGGCGGTTCTCCGCCGATTTCCCGTCGAGTCTTTCCCGGTTTTCGATTTCTTCGGAGACCGCCTTGGAGGTGATGACATCACCTTCGAGGGTAAGCTTTCCGCGCCGGGTCAGCGTTTCGAAAGCCTTCCGAAAACTGGTCGGGCGCATGCCGCAGCGGCGCGCCAGCAGGTCGAGATCGGCACGGATCAGGATGCCGTCATGGTCGTAGAGTTCGCACAGCAGCGTGATGTAGGCGGCGATCTCATTGGGCGTCAGCCCGAACGTGCCGTCGCGCCAGCGCTCGATGTAAAGCCGGAACCAGCGTTTCTTGCTCATCGCCGGCGCTCCGCAGCCGCTGCGTCCTGCGCGCGGTAATCGTGCGCTGCCTGCTGCAGCACGGCAAATTCCTGCTGTTTCTGCGTGACTTCATGGTCAGGGCGTTTGCGGCGGCCGTGGCCGAAATCGGTCAGCCAGCCTAAGCATGACCCCGAAAAGTTGCATACTTTTCGGACCAAGGTCATGCGACCAAACAAAGAAGTTTTGCCATGCGCCATGCGCTCCAGCGCATCGGCCATGTCGCCGGCCGGGATGCGTTGTTGCTTGGGCGCGCCGATGCGCTCGTTCATGGCGCGCGCACCAGGCGGATCGAGCGGGCGCGGCGGGGCGCGTGGGTGAGGAAGCCGCGGCCTTCCAGTCTCGCTATCAGGCGGTGGATGCCGCCCTTGCTGGTCAGCCCCAGCCCATGTTTCATTTCCTCGAAGGTCGGCGCGATGCCATATCGCTTTATGTAAGCATTGACGAACATAAGCAGCTCGCGTTGCCGCGCCGTCATGCCGCCGGCCGCAGCGTTGGCGGAAACCTTTTCGTTGTTGCACTCCGTTGCGAACTGTCGCGCCACCTCGCGGGCAAGCCGTGGCTCGGCCTTGATCAAGGCGCGGGCCTTGAGAGCGATGCTCATGACACCACCCAGGCGAAGCAGACAAAGATGAAGGCGGTGAGCAGTGCCACGGCAGTGCCGAGCGCAACCGCGATTATGCGGTGCCGCCTCGGGTCGGGGCCGCGAAGATCGTCTGCGAAGTCATACTTCATGGTGCGGGTCTCCTTGCCGGCAGGCGGCCGTTCAGGCGGAAGAAGGTGCCGACGCCCGGGCGGCGGGAGGGGGGCCTGCCCAGGCGTCGGCCTCCGCGACAGCGCCGCGGATGGGGAAAACAGGGCATCGGCGCTGCCGTTGCGATTCCTCGCCCCCGCAACGCGGGGGTGAGAACCCGGTTCGCCGATGGCGAATTGGAAGGTCCGGTGGACCTTCCAAAGGGATCGAACGCCAGAGGCCATAGCCGAGGGCCGATGGTGGCTCCCCGGAACGGGGAGACGGAGAGGGGCACCACGCGTGATAACCCGCTCAGACATTCGCGAACGTCGCTCCCCTCTGCGTCTCGGGAGCGACGGCTTCGCCGTCTGCCTCGACACCTCTCCCCACTGCGTGGGGCGAGGAACCCAGGCTGGAGATGCGTTGCACGCTCAATGGTAGGTCGGCTGGCCTCTCTTCTTCCGTCGCCGGAGAGCACTGTTCATGATTCTGATTATCACGCTATGTGAATTAATTGCAAGCCCGTATGCGTTAATTCTTTTCACGGCGTGAATATGGCAGAAATGGCCATGGCTGATGGCGGGCGTTCCAACCAAGACATAGCGATGCGGCTGGCGGCGCTGCTTGCAGCGCTCAAGCGCAACCAGACGTCCTTTGCCCAGCTGATCGGCATCAGCCAGCCGGCGCTCAACAATTATCTGAAGGGGCTGCGGCGCCCGGATCTCGACGTGGCGATCGCCATCCAGGGCAAGACCGGCGTCACTCTGGATTGGCTGTATCTTGGCGACCGGTCTGGATTACCCGCAAAGATGTTGGAGATTCTGCCCGACCTTTCCGATCGCCCGAAAAAGGCAGGATCGGCGCAGAGCGAGTGACGGCTTCCCAATCCTCGCCCAGGCAGAAGATGATCTGGCGCACATAACGCAGCACCAGCAGCGCCTCGCGCTTGTCTTCGGGCAGCTGCGTGTAGAGTTGGCACGCCACCCGTTTCAGATGGCCGTCGGCATCCAGTTTCGCATCCATTCCACCCACCGCCTGCGCTCCTGTTGGAGTGCGTATTAGGAACCAATTCCTCTGCCTTTTGTCAAGAACGAAACATGAACTTATACTTGCCGCTGTGGGTAATGAGCTTGCCTGCGACAGGCAGGGAAAGATGATGGCGGCGCAGATTGCGCGGAGGGCAAAGATGAATCGCTGGAAAATCATGGCCGCGGCGCTGGTCGCCGCGGGTGGTCTTGCGGGCGGCCCGGGCGGGCGTCGTCCACAGCGGCGTAATGATGTTCACACAGTGTGAATTCATGGATTGAAAACTTCACTATATGTGATAATCATATCCATGCCCGATGGAGGGGATGGATATGCCGCACGATGCCGCCGTGGTGTTTTGCAAAACCGGCGAAGACCGCTGGCTGGTCACCATCGACGGCGCGCAGCAGCGCACCATCACCCGCGACGGTTCCGCCTTCATCGCCTGGATCGGCTGCCGTGACCGCCACTGGTCGTTCCAGCGCGCGCTCGACGCCTGCGCCGACCATGCCCGTTTCCACCACGACGCCTGCGCCATCGCCAAGGAGCGGAACGAAGCTGCCCGCGAAGCCCTTGCCGCCAGCTCCGCCGCCCAGCGCGACCACATGATCGACAGTCTCGAAGCCGAGCGCGACCTGCTCGACTACGCCGACGCCCACATGGACGTGCCGGCCCGCAAGGCCGCGATCGACAGCCAGATCGCGGCGATACGGGCGGCTTGAGGCGAGGGCAGCTGCTGTGCGGCCAGGCAAAGCCACCATACGTCAAAGGAGATCCGACATTGAGCAACCATCACGGAAAGAAGAGTTTTGCGGCGCCGGCGGAAGAACCTGCTGCAATGTCTGCGGATCTCCCGCCCATCGTGGCCAACACGATGCTGGTGGACAATCCTCAGGGCACGGCTCGTGAGAACAAAACGTTCCCCCAAGTCCGCTCTCTTCTGGCCGTTCCGGCCATCGATCAACTGCCGTGGGTGGATGGCGCATCCTATGGCATCACGGGCAATGCAGGTGACAATCACACTGCCGCACTGCAGCATATCGTCGATAACGTTCTTCCCGCAGAAGGCGGTGTCATTCGCTGGCGTGGATACGCCAACTTCGATAGTCAGCTGAATCTCTATGGTCGGCGAAACATCATCTTCAAAGGTGAGGGAGGTGATGGTGCAGGGGCGCTGCAGCGGACGGTCCTGCGATTTACGGGCGGGCCTATTGGTTTCGACCAACCTGCCATCAAGGCATGGAAAACGATGGGGATCGGGTTCGAGAACCTGCAGCTGCTGACGTCCAATCCTTTGTTTGACGGTGTCTTGCTGGACTTCAACGCCGCAACGCCGCAGCCCGGCGACGACAGCGCCCTGATGCATTTGCGGGACATGTATGTGGGCGTCGTTGGAACGGCGTTCGCTAAAGGCGTCGATCTCTATGGCGCGACTTCCGGCAATTTCCACAACGTGCAATTCGCCGGCAGAGGAAAGCTTGTCGCTCTGCAGGATGTCGCGGGTGTCGGTTTTTGCAACACGCACCAATTCCTGGGATGTCACTTCAAACCCTCTGGTTCGGAGTACCCCGTCGTCGGATCTGGCGAAGCGATCACGTTCATCGGCGGCAACGCGCAGGCATCGTCCAGCGATGGCATCGGACGCTTCTGGATCACAAGTCAAAATCAGCCGTTCAAGAGCATCAACATCATAGGAATGTCCTTCTATGACGTGATCACCCATGGCGGCATCTGGAACTACTTCTTTCGCGGGCGCGGTCTGCAACTCAATGGGCTGGTTGCTGGCGGGGTCGCATCTGGCGCCAATTATTTCGCAAGCATCGGCGGAGGACCGAACGGCAGCGCGAATGGCCCCGGCAATGGCTTTGGGGTTACCGGATTTAACGTGATCGGTGGCAACTACGAGTACTTCACGGCTGTCTTCTCTTACGCAGGGTTGCCCTCCACATGGAACCACGTTCGCGATGGCGTTGTCTTGGGGGCCTCGGCGGTGGGCGGCATGGCGGGCGGTGGCCACACAGTGCTGGAAAGCAATGCTGGCGCCACGCGCAACATCATCCGTCTCGCGCCTTACATTCTCAACGGAACGGTCAGCGAGACGCCGTTGGTCGACGCGCGCGACCTCCCTGCATTCGCCAACAGAACATCAGCCATCGCCGCTGGTCTGACGACTGGCCAGCTGTATGTCGAGAGCACAAGCGGTGAGCGGCATCTCTGTAGCGTCTAGCGCAAATCAGCCGCAGCATAAGGCACCTTGGCTGCGAGGGCACTGACCGCAGCCAAGGGGGCGAGTTGCGTCGCCAACCTCATCCCTCCGCCAGCCGCCGCTCCAGCGCCTCGACCTGCTTATCGGAAAACACCTCGATGCCGTGGTCGCGCAGCAGGGTGGCGGTGACGCCGGCGCCGGCGTGTTTGCGGCCGTCGAAACTGCCGTCATAGATGAAGCCGCTGCCGCAGGACGGGCTGCCGTCGATCAAAAGGGCAAAGCGGCAGTCGTGCTGGCGCGCCAGGTCGAGGGCGGCCTGCGCGCCGGCGACGAACTGCGCGGTGACGTCACCGCCCGATGCCTCGACCACCTGCGCGGTGCCGGCAAGCACGGCGCGGCCGTCCTGTCCCGCCGCGATCTCGGCAGGCGGGCGCGGCACGCTGAAGCCGGCCGTCAGTTCGGGACAGATCGAAACGACCCGCCCCTCCTGCCGCCATCGCTCCAGCGCCGGATGGTCGAGCGGCTTGGCCGAACCGTTGTAGCGCACCGGCCGGCCAAGCAGGCAGGCACTGACCAGGATCTTTTCCATCATCGTTGAAACCGGGCCTTAGCCACTCTCTTCTGCGTTCCCCATGCTGCGCTACCGCTCGTCATCCAGCGGTCTGCGTACATGGAGTACGAGCTTTTTCGCACAGGCGCCGAACGTCGTGAAGTTCAGTCTTGCCTGTCGCAGGGAAAGTTCGCCGTTCGGACCGCCGCGGACGATCTCCAGATCGCTCTCGTCCTGGCCGTCGTCCTCCCAGTAGCAGACGGGACAGATTTCGAACGCACCGCGTTCACCCAGTGTGCGGAAACTGCAGCAGGGGCATCGAGCGCCGGTCATGCCTCGCCCGTGTCGCCGCCGAACTGCTGCACAACCTCGATGTTGCCGACGATCGCGGCGTTGAAGGCATCGAGTTCCTCGGCGGGCACCCAGTATTCGCTGTGCGCGCGTCCGCCCGCTTCCTGAACCGGGTAGCGGTCGAGGACATCGCGGCGCACCGCGAACCGCGTGACATAGCCGACGCCGCTGCGCGGCACATTCCAGTCGCGCGCGATCTTCATCGCATAGTCTTGCGTGGTGACGGGATAAAAGATCGGCTGGTCGGGCAGCCGGGGCGGGAAGGCCTTCATCCCGGCCTTGTGGATGAGATCGAGCTCTTCCGGTCCTACTGGTCTCCACAGCGTGACAAGCTCGACGGTCATTGATGTTCTCCCGCAGTCCGGCTAGGGCCCCCGCGCTTTTACCCGGTTCTCGAACAGCTTTGAAGGCGGCGGCCAATTCGCGGGCCGGCTGGCAGAACCTGGCAGCAGGAGGCGCGCCTCGCTCCGCCGCCGCTTGCGAAGCCTGCTGATGTCATGATCCCGACCGTCATATGGACTCAGGAGAAAGCGATACCCCGCCATGCCCGCAAAGTCGGCGTAACAGCGCGGCCCGCGATGCCGGCACTTGCACCTGACGCGCCACGCGGGTGGCGTGCCGGTGAGCAGCTCCGGCCACCGGCGCTTGTCGGCTTTGGTGAAGCGGCTTAGATCGATGTGTCTGGGGGCAGGGCGGCGCCATGAAAACCGTGATGAAGACGGCAATTGCCGGGCTGTTGCTGCTGGTCCCGTCCGTGGCCGGCGCGGTCGAATGCCGCTCGGTCGACGGCCGCTGGGGCGAGCGGCGGGTTTCCGCGGTGCGCCAGATCACGGTGGTCGGACAGACAATCATCGTCACCGGCACATTCGAGGGCAAGGTGTCGGCACAGCGGACGCTTGCCTGCGTGCCGAGCGAAAACGGCGTCTATTGCGAGGCACGCTATGGGCCGCTCATCGTCAGCATCATGAGCGAGGGCGCCCGCCTGTTCGAAACGGTGGTGGACCTCAGCATCGCCAAGGAACAGGTGAGACTTACCTATCAATGCGATGGCGCGATCAGGATGTGAGCACCGCCAGCTTCGGAGAACAGGCTTGACCCACGCAATCTCGCTGTAAACTCCGACTGCCGACTGCCGACTGCCGACTGCCTATTTCCCCAGGAACCCGTCCAGCGCCGTCGCCATCTTTTGCGGAAACTCCCAGAACATGTTGTGGCCGGCCCCGGCGAAGGCTTCGAATTTAGCGGCCGGGTAGGCCTTTTTCAGCGCGTCCTGGTGCTTGGCGTCGAACAGCGGGTCCTGGTCGCCCCACAGGATCAGCATCGGCGCCTTGATCGTTGGTGCGAGGCTGGTGAAGTCATAGGCCGATAGGCCCCACAGAACGCCGCGCCACACCTGGATCGGCACCGCGGCACTCTCGGCGCGCTCGCGCTCGATATAGCCGGTGTCGACCGGATTGGGGTTCCAGTACCAGTCGATCATGAACTTGCCGTTCGGGTCGATCGGCGGCTGCAGCGGCATGATGTTGTCCCACAGCCAGGAGCCCGGGCCGCCACCGGGTTTCAACGACGATGACACCAGCACCAGGTGGTCGACCTTTTCGGGATGGCTGGCGGCCAGCATCTGCGCCGTCATCGAACCCAGCGAATGGCCGATCACGTCGGCCTTGGCCACGCCGACCGCGTCGAGGAACAAGGCGGCATCGTTGGCGAGGTCGGTGATGGCATAACAGCAGTCCGGCGCGCCCGACTTGCCGTGGCCGCGCAGGTCGATGGCAAAGACATGCCGCCCCTTCAGATAGGGCGCCAGCAGCGACCAGCTGCGGCTGTTGTCGGTGTAGCCATGGATCAACAGCAGCGGCTTGCCCGCGGTGTCGCCCATCTCGACATAGGCGATCGCCTGGCCGTTGGACAGCGTCACGCTTTTCTTGGCGGCTGCCCATTCGGCCTGGCCGGGAACCGCGATCTCGGCGGCGTTTGCTACGATCGGCAGCGGCTGCGCCAGCAGCGCCAAAGCCATGGCCAGGCCGCGAATGCGCTTCATGATATCTTCCTCCATTTTTCCGGGAAGGATGCTGGCAATCGCTTGCGCATCCTGTGCCGCCGGCGACATAGCCGGTCGCATCGGGGGCGCAAAGCAGAAGCTTCCGCTGCAACCGTCCGGCGCCCCACGCCGCAGGAAACCTCACGTGCAGTCCTTGCACACTCTGCTTTGCCGGCCTGCTGACCTGCTGCCCACCATCCTCAGCCCAACTTTTTCGGAACCATCGCCATTTTCAGCGGTTCCCATCCCATGACAACATTCAATCAGGAGGCAGCCATGGGTCAAACACGCAATGAGCGTTACACGCGCATCCGGGCCCGGGCTGCCGAGATATGGCTGCAGGAGGGTTGCCCCGGCGACCAGCAGGAGCGCCACTGGTTGCTGGCCCTGCGCGAGATCGACCGCGAGGACGATTCCCGCAAGGAGACCGGAACGGGCAGGGCGGCCAAGCCCACCCGCATCGCGCGACCGCCGGCGGCGCCCATCATCAGGCTGCAGCCCAAGGCGCGTGCCGCGCCGCTGCGCTCCAGCCGCATCTGACCAGTTCCGTTTTTCGCCGGACTGTCTGCGAGCGGTTCAGACTGGCCGTCCAAGCAAGGAGGACCTGACAATGGGTCGTGGCATTTTGTTGTGGCTGCTCGGCATTCCGATCCCGATCATCATCCTGATCCTGCTGTTCTGGCGCTGACGATGATCGGTTAGCGCGGCCCTGGCGGCCGCAATCGAGAGCGCAGCCGGTAAGGCTGCATTTTATCAACCGGGCGATCCCCGCCCTATGGAGACAAAACCATGGACTGGAACCGCATCGAAGGAAACCGGAAGCAGGTCAAGGGCAAGGTCAAGGAACAGTGGGGCAAGCTCACCGACGACGACATCGACCAGATCGACGGCAAGCGCGATCAGCTCGAAGGCAAGCTCCAGGAGCGTTACGGCATCGCCAAGGATCGCGCCAAGAGCGACGTCGACAGCTGGTTCAGCCGTCTGCCCTGAACCGGAGCCGCGTCATGACGCGGCGGACAGCATAGGTGGAGGAGGCAGGGACCCCGGCTTCGGCCGGGGTCTCTTTTTGCAATCGTCGCTCCGTCGAGGGCCGGTCAGGCGTCCCGAGGCGCGCACTTGTCCTCTCCAGGTGAAGCGGCGTAGACCTTCATCGATCTTTGCGGGAGGGCAAGGTGAACGGCGTCGCTGCATGGCTCGACAAGCTGCTTTCCCAGCAAAACGGGGAAGATCCCACGGTCATGGTTCTTTCAGCATTCTTCGCGATTGGCGGGATAATTGCTACTTTCATCGTCGGCTACGTGAAGACCGACAACGACAAGGCCGCAATCGAGACAACTGCGGAGTACAGGTGCCTTGCCGCGGCACGCCGCAAACCTGCGCACATACATTGGGACAGCGTTCGCAATCCCCGGTTTCCAAAACTCGGCCCGTCGATCGGCATAGGCACGCTGAAGCAGAAGCCGGGCATGAACTGCATCCCGGATGGCGACGCGGTATCCTTTGTCGTGCTTCCGGAGCAGGCAGTGGGCAGCCAGCTTTCGATTTTGCGCATTCCCGGACCGGCGGCAAAATACGTCTACCGCGACGATGGCAACTGGGTCGACTTCACGGACGTCACCGGCATGCATCGCTGGCACAATGACGGCTCCGGCTATCGGAAGGTCGCACCCTGATCGGGTTTCGGCTCGCCGGGAAGCCGGGTGTTGCGTGGCGGCAAACTGCCCCGGAAGTGGTGGGCACATAAAAGCCGGCATCATCGTTCAGGAACCATTCAGCGTCCCGGCTGTTCAGTGATTCAGGGACGCTTTTCTTGGAGGATATGAAATGGAACGACGGCAGTTTCTGATGTCGGCTCTCGGTCTTGCCGGAGCGGCGGTGGCGGTTTCGGCCCTGCGGCCAACCCAGGCGCTGGCCGGTGTCGCAGCACCCGGTCCCGGCATTCTTGACGAGCTCGACGCGGCTCAGCCCGCCGTGCTCGACGGCGAAGGCGGCGCCACGGTCGAACAGGTCGACCATCGCGGCTGGCATCGCCGCGGCTGGGACGACCGCCCGCGCTGGCGCGATCGCGGCTGGCGCCGCCATGGCTGGCGTGACGGCCCGCGCGGCCATGGCCCGCGCTGGCGCCGCGTCTGCCGCCGAGTCTGGCGTCGCGGCGAATGGCGCGTCCGCTGCTGGCGCGAACGCGTCTGGCGCGGCGGCTGGTAAGGGCAGGACTTCATCCTTCCGTGCCGGGCTTGTGAGGCCGGTCGGACCGCCGAGGAATAGCTCCGGCAAGGGCTGTGGCCCCTGTCGGCATGTTCCCGCGACGAAGCGGTTTTCCAACGGCTTCGATCAACCCGCCCCGATCCAAGCAGTGTTTCCGGAGACACCCTCCTAAAGTCCACTGTGGCCGCCGGAGCCGGCAATTGTCCGACTCAGTGTTTGCTGGCAAACTTCCCATTGCTGACGAGGGGTAAGTCAGTGGGCTGAGGCCCGATTTTGCTTCGGCATGCTCCCAGGTCGGGCCTCGCCCTACCCCCTCGGACATCGGCCTGTGGCCGGCCTGGCCAACAGGGCTTCAGCCTGCGTGGCGAGCCCGGGAGCCTGGATTTCTTTGCGATAACTCAACGCTTGGTGCTGAGCACGCGGGCGGGTGCGCGCCATCTCCCCCCTTGCGGGGGAGAAAGGATTTTCACGATCTTAGCGAGCACGCCCTTCAGGGCGGCGCAGTCTAAGTCGTAGAAAATCCAAGAGAGGGGATATTCAGCCGAGGATTGCGCAAGTGTCGCCTCGTCGCGAGAAGATATCCGTCTTCGCCAGCCAGGCAGCCGCCAAAGAGCCTGTCAGCGTTACGGCTGGAAATCCCCTCTCTTGCGATTTCTAGCACTTAGCCTGCGCCGCCCTGCGGGCGTGCTCGTCTAAGATGCTGAAATCGCTTTCTCCCCCGCGAGGGGGGAGATAGAAGCGCCGGCGCTATCTCGAGCTGCAGCGTTCCCGCATAAGTAAGATCCCGCTAACCATAATCCCCTTCACCGCTGCCGATCTACGGCATCTGCCGTATGTCGCCACCGCCTCCGCTGCGGCAAGGTCCGGGCCGCAACAGACCAGACAGGAGGATGACATGAAGTTGATGATCGTGGCGGCCGCTGCCGCCTTGATGCTGACGGGCGCGGCTTCCGCAGGCGTTCCGGCCGCCAAGCCGGCGGTCGCCAAGGGCATTACCCAAGCAACGCCCGTCCACGTCAAGCCGGGATCGAGCCGTGGCGGCGGCGGCCCCGGGGTTTCCATCTGCTCCCCGTTAGGCTGCAGGACCTTGGGCAGCGGTTGGGGCAGGTGATCGCCTTGCGGCCGGCGCAACCGCGCCGGCCGCAAAAGTGCATCACGATTCTCCACCGGGAATTGCGAAAGACAAAGGAGCGCTTCCACGAGAACGGAAACGCTCTGATGCCCTACCGGCTGAGCCCGGCCGGATTATCGGCGCCGATCGCATAGGTGCCGTCGCCGCGCACCACCTTGCCGTTCTCGAAGCGCAGCACCTCGCTGACGCTGGCGCCCTTCTGGTTGCGGTACTGGATGACCAGCGTGTCGATGCCGCCGAAGATGCGCTCGACGGTGAAGTGCAGGTCCGGGATGCGCTGCAGGCCGATCTCCCAATAGGCGCGCAGCGCCGGCTTGCCGACCAGCCTGCCGCCGGTCTCGGGCAGAAGCCCGGCCGCGATCGGCGAGGTGAAGACGACGTCCTCGGCGAAATGCGACAGGATGCGGTCGAGATCGTGCGCATTCCAGTCGGCGCACCAGCGCTCGGCAAAGGCATTCCAATCCACGGGCGCGGTCATGGCCATCTCCATCGCTTGGCGCGGGAGTATCGCCGGCAACGCGATGCGTTCAACGGCCTCCGCCGCCGCGCCTTTGGGCCAGGCGGCGAGCGAAGGCGGAACGCCCTTTCCTCGGGCGAGGAAACAGGCTGCACGCCATGCCGGGTTCAGGCACCGAGGTCGTCGCGCAGCATGTCGGCGATGATCAGGTCGAGGCTCTCGGCCTTCACACCGAGCTTTAGTTCGGTGTCGGCGGCATCGACCAGCAGCGGTTTTTCGAACAGATAGCTCATCTCCAGGAACTCGTGCAGCGCGGGCACTGCGAGCTCGGCGCGGGAATAGACGCCGATCTGGGGCAGCGGCTTGCCGAGCATCGCCGCGGTCCGGCGCATCAATTCGCGCGGCGAGGCGTGCTGCGAAGGAACGTGGAAGGCGCGGCCCCATTCGCCGTCATAGGCGGCCGCCGCCACCAGCGTCCTGGCGACATCCTTGGTGAAGGCCCAGGCGTGCTCGGCGTCGAGGTCGCCGAGGAAGGTGATCGGTCGCGATTCCAGCAATCCCGGCAGCGCCAGGATCGGGAAATAGGCGGCGACCGCGCCGTGCCCGAGATAGTCGCTGGCGCGCACCTCGATCGCCGGCACGCTGGCGCGTTGCGCGCGCTGCCACATGATGGTGCGGGCCGTGCCCTTGCGTGTGGTCGGGTCGAGCGGCTGGTCGAACCGCAGCGGGCCGCTGGCGTTTTCGCCGTAGCCATAGAGATTGCCGAGCACCAGCAGCCTGGCGCCGACGGCTTCGGCCGCGCTGGTGACGCCGTCCATGATCGGGAAGAACTCCGTCGGCCAGCGATGATACGGCGCCATGGCGCACATGAAGATCGCATCGGCGCCCTTGGCGAGGCGGGCAAGGGCCGCCGCGTCGGTGGCATCGGCTTGCGCCGTGCGCACGCCCTCCATGTCGACCGCGCCGATGCCGCGGCTGGTCAGCACCACATCATGTCCGTCCCGCCCCAGCAGGCGCGCCGTTTCAAGCCCCACCGGCCCGGCGCCGACAACCACATAGCTGCTCATCTCTGTTCCTTCGATCGTTGCGATGGCGAGGAGGTAGGCGGCATCGCATTGAAAATCGCGCGGCAATCGCCAAATCAGCAGCACGTTTTGCCAAACCACGAGACCGAGATGCCTGCGTCCGTCACGCTCACGCCCCTGCAGCTCGCGGCGGGCCGCTTCCATCTCGAGCGCGAGGATCGCCACCGCATCCTCATCCACGCCAGCGCCCTGACGCGCTCCTTCTGCAGTGGCCGCACTTTCCTGCGCCGCGCCGGCGACATCGACCTGGTGCCGGCCGGCGAAGAGGGCGGCTTCGAAGCCGAGGCCGGTTTCGACACGGTGGAGCTCAGCCTGTCTTCGGCACTGCTGGAAACGGTTGCGGCGGAGCTGGGGGCGGCTGGCTCAACGCGCCTGCAGACGCGTCATCTGCTGCGCGACGAGCGCATCGAACATCTGGCGCGCGCCCTGGAGAATGACTTCCGCGCCGGTTCGCCGAGTGGCGCCCTGTTCGCCGACGCGATCGGCACCGCGCTGGCTGTGCGCCTGCTCGGCCTTCAGGAACCGGAACCGGAGCGGCCGAGCCGGCTGTCGCAGGCGCAACTGAAACGGCTGTTCGACTTCATCGAAGCGCGCATCGACACGCCGCTTTCCCTGGAGACGCTGAGCAAGGTGGCGGGCGTCAGCAATTCCCATCTGAGGACCTGGTTCAAGGCGGCGACCGGCCAGACGGTGCATCGTTATGTGCTGCGCCGCCGTATCGAGCGGGCGCGTTCGCTGCTGCTGGAGAGCGGCTTCAGCATCAGCGAGGTCGCACATCGCACCGGCTTTGCCCACCAGTCGCATCTCGCCCACTGGATGCGCCGCGAGATCGGCGAGACCCCGCGCGGCCTGCGGCGCGGCTGAGCGGGCGTATCGGCACCAACGGTTGGCCCGGACACGGCGTCAACCTCGCAAGCGACCGCAGTCGGGGACCCACACCGCAGCTGCGCCGCATCGAGCGTCCGGAATTGCGTAACAGCAAAGGGCGTTTGATCGTTTCCACGAGAAGGGAAACGCTCCAGCCTCCAGGAGCGTTATCTGGGGAGTATCCCCCGCGCGGCGGCCAGCCGTTTACGCGCCGCTAACCATGCCGGCGAGCGCCCGGCTTCTGCCGTATGCCAGCGTTACGGTTTCGCGAGTCTAGGAATTCGTAAGCCAGCTATAAGCTTGGACAATCACGGCGGCGGAGGCCAGGAGGAAGGCGTATCTGTAATAACGCCCATAAGGTGATTGGTATTCATGCTCTTTAGGATACATAAGCGGTACTCCCCAACACCACCTGACACATTTCTCTACTAGCACCGGGATGCTGTCGGCACAATCAGTTCTGCCGCTGGAGTCCACTGATTCATCTGCGCTGATGCAGCAAGGTCACGGAGTCCCGCGCCTGCCGGCTTTCGAGGCCGGTCAGCCTGCACGGCAAGCGTGGTGCCGACCCTGGCAGCAGCCATGGCGCCCGCTCGGTCTCCTTGGACGGGCGTCGGCCAGCGCTTTGGGGTCGGTTGCAAGGGTGCCTCGGAGATGCCGGCCCTTACCCGTTCGGGTCCGGCACGCCCTGCCGGATCGCTTCGGAAAAGCCCGGGCCGACGCCGACAGCCTTGGCGCGCGCGCTGATGCGGGAGCGTTCGATCAGGTCGGCGAGCGGCAGCCTGATGTCGACGCGTTTCTGGTCGTAGAGGTAGCCCTGCAGGTAACCGTTGACGAGCAGGCGCCAGTCGGTGGGAATGCTCGCCCCGATCAGCCGCAGGATGCGCACGATCGCCGTCGTGCAGTTGGTGGTGATCGAATTGTAGAATTGCGGCTCGGCCGCGAGCGCATTGGCGTCCTCGACATAGCCGGCCAGGAAGGCCCGGATGTGGTCCGGTTCCACCTTCAGCCGGTAGAGATGCACATCCTCGCCGCGCACATTGGTGCGCAGGCCGATCAGGTCGCGTTCGTCGGCCGCAATCACGATCAGCGTGTCGGTCTTGAAGGCATCGGCGACCGGCGAATATTCCGTGCCCACCCGGTAACGCGCCTCGATCGACCAGGCGACCTGCTCGCCGCCCTCGAAGCCGAAGCTGACAATGGTGTGGGCCATTTCCGGTCCCGCCCAATAGGACATGAACAGATCGACCGTCTTGAGTTTCGACAGGTCGTAGCTGCGCGTCTCCCAGCTCTCGCTGAAGTCGGTCCTGGATCGCCAGGTGAAGTTGCGCATGTTGGTCAGGGTCAGCTGGTTGCCCTCGATCCTGCCGGTGACCTGGCGGGCATCTTCCGGCACGAAGGCAGCATCGCGCGGCGGCGTGATGCTGGTCCACCACACGAGTACGGCGGCGAAGGCCACGGCGAAGATGCCGGCGGCACGCCAGCGGCGGCGGCTGAACAGGGCAATGAGCGTTGCCAGGCCGAAGATGCCGAACAGCGCGGCGACGGCGATGCGGCCGGCCTCCGGCAGCGGCAGCCGGTAGAAGAGGGCAAGCTCGCTCCAGACGCTCGCCAGCGCGATGGCCAGGAACAGGACGGCGATCAGGATGACAAGGCCGGCGCGGCGCATCGAAACTCCCGGAATCAGGTCCGGCACGGCCGCCGGGCGCCTGTCAGGTTGACGAGCGCGGGCGGGAAATCAAGCTATCAAACGGCAGTGGGCGGCGCTGGCCAAGGGCTTTAGGCGGGTGCTTGAACCTGCTCCAGGCTTTTACGAGCTTCGACAGGCCGTATCTCGACAGTTGCATGGCGCGATGGGAGATTGTCCGTCCGGTGGCGGGGGATATCAGATGAGTTTCTTTTCGAGGTTTTTCCGATCTCTGAAGACGGTAACGACCGGAACGGTCCTCCGGCAGATCGACACGCCGATCGCCGATGGACGTGTCATGCTGTCGTTGCGGCTGAAGCGCGATAATGAGGGTGGTCACCATATCGTGCTCGCGGGCATCGCGCAGGCAAACTACCAATATTTTCCGATGGAACTGTCGGATTTTTCCGCTTTCGCTGGCGCGGTGGACAGCATGAAAGCTTCGATTGCGGACGTGCCCGCGCCCGTCGGGGATTACCTGCCTGCAGGCAGCAGGCGCAATCCGAGGTGGTTGAGGGGCCTTTCCCTTGTCCTGTTTTGCGCGGCGTGCCTGGCATGGGTTTCCGGGATACTCACGGGAGAGCTTCGGGGTATGATGGCGGTTGCAGCCTTCACGCTGCCACTGGGTGTCTTTGGTTTCCTGCGGGCCTTTGGCGGGCCGTTTGAACGTTGAAAGCCTCGCAAGGCAAGGACATCAGGAGGGCCATTGCGACCTCCTACTTTCGTACCGGCGGGCAATTTTCCGGCTGACAACAGCTGAAAGTTGCATTATTGCGCGCGCCATCACGCAAAACTGGGAGGTTAGGACAGCGAGGCTTCGATGGGCCGCCCCCGGTATGAATGCATTCAAGAGCCTGCGGGCACTTGGAAGGTTTGGGACAACGCCCTCAACCGGGCAGCAGAGCTCGATGGGCAGCAACTGGTCAACCGGTCCCTGTTTCGCGCCGAGGCCGCCTGCTCGATCCTGAACCGGATCCATCTCGGCTCCCGCTACTGACGCCTTCCCGGTCGCTTCCTCCTACCGTTCCACCTTTCTCTGGGAACATCCGTTCCGCTCAGCCGTTCGATCCCGAAAGGGAGATCGAGCCATGGCCAAGGTCCGGAACCTGGAGAAGGACAGCGCGATCAACGAGACCGATGCCGCCGGAACGCCGGCGCTGCGCAAGCGTGCGACGCCCGACGAAAGGTCGATGACCACCGGCTCCTGTCTGTGCGGAGCGGTGAGCTTCACGCTCGAAGGCGACCCGATCCGCGTTGGTCTTTGCCATTGCCATGATTGTCGCCGCGCTAGCGGTAGCGCATTCTCGATGTTCCTCGTCTGGGACCGCTCGGCTTTTGCCTGTGCCGGCGCGACGACGGTCTATGAAGGCCGCAGCTTCTGCCCGTCCTGCGGGTCGCGCGTGTTTTCGTTGCGGGCGGAAGAGGCGGAAATCATGGCCGGCGCGCTTGACCGGGCACCGACGGGAATGACGCCGGGTTATGAACTCTGGACCAAGCGCCGCGAACATTGGCTGCGTCCTGTGCGCGCGGCGGAACAGTTCGAGGAAGATCGCGGCTGATAGGGCGGGTCACATGCCGGCGTGACTTCCCGGTATGCCTCGTCGGTGATAGCCATGTCTGGCGGTTGCCCGGCGCGGCCGTCTTCCATCCCCGCTTCGCGCGAAGCATGCCGATAGCAAGTCGAAATGAACGAACCCCGCATTGTCCCCTATGATGACAGCTATAGGGATGCGCTGCTTTCCCTGACCGTCGCAGCGTGGGCTCCTGTCCTGAGCAGGGCGGGTTTGGATCAGCTTCCTGGCTTCGCCTATGATGCCTTCTATCCCGAGGGCTGGCAGGCCAGGCAATTGGCGGATGTGGCCGAACTGCTTGCCAGCGAACCGGAGAGCATCAGTCTGGCCCTTCTGGACGGAAAACTGGCCGGCTTTGTCGGCGTCAGGATCCTGCCGAAGGACAGCATGGGTGAAATCTTCATCATTGCCGTATCGCCCGATCGGCAACGGCAGGGCATCGGCAGGATGCTGCTGGCGCATGCCGAAAGCCTGATCAGGGACGCCGGGATGAAAATGGTGATGCTGGAAACCACCGGGGACGCGGGCCATGCGGCCGCACGCCGAACCTACGAGGCTGCGCGCTATGCGCATTGGCCGATCTCCAGATATTTCAAGAAACTCGAATGATGGCGATGCTGCCGGCCCGGCGGTAGCCAGAACGGTTCGCCGTCACTCCTGGGGCCGCAGCAACAGCGATACCAGGCAGGCCAGCGGTGCCGGCCCGACGACAAACAGCAACTGAAACACCGGATAGTAGAAGTAGCGATCCTGGCTGGCAGCCAGCAGGCCGGCAGCCAGCAGGCCGGCAGCCAGCAGGCCGGCAGCCAGCAGGCCGCCGATCAGTGCCAGGAACACCACGCTCGACCACCAGGCGAAACGCGCCAGCGCATGAGCCGGAGGCGAGCTGCTGAATCTTGCCAGCAGCAACACCAATGTCGCCAGCGGAAACAGCAGCCACAGGCCGTAGCGGACGGCATTCAGTGCGCCGGCGACGGCGAAGAAGAATGCGGTGAAAATCTCCATTGGACCGCTCTGGTTGCCCGGGATTTGTCGGCCTTCCAGGCGACGAAAATCAAGCGACGTCGGCTAGTCCATTTCAGCTATCCGTCGGGTCAACGGATAGCATGCGCAAACTCTGCGCCATCCAGGCCTTGAATAAACCGCAATCGGTCTCCATATAGCGATGGTGCGTCCCCGTCAGAGGTTGATGCGCTTTCCCTTCTGCCTTCGTCCGACCACGGATGTACTGGCGAGTTGATCGTGGAAGGGTATTCTCGAACAGAGACAGCAGAGCCGTTGGGAGATATCCCCAGCGGCTTTTTTGTTTTGTGCGCCAGTCCTTCAGGCGCGCCTCTGTGCGCTCAGTAGAGGGCAATCGAGGGATCGATCCTCATGCCCGCCGTCTTCACCGCAACCAGGAAAGCGGACCGCGCGGCTTCCACGCTTGCCTTGCCGACGCTTGCCCACGCGCATCGGTTCATGGCGTCGGTCCATTGCAGGCTGTCGTTTTCCGCCCAATTGTCAAAAAGAAAATCTGATGCGTCCGAAACATTCGAGACGAGATGGAATTTCGTCGGCAGCCCGGCGTAAATGACAACTGGCGTCTGAAAGGATAGATTTTCCATAAAATACTGTACGCTCGACCCATGAAAACAGAAAGCCGCGATCAGAATTATTTTCCGGGTCATAGGCGTTTGAAAATAATCCTCGCTACTTTCCTTGCAAAATCATAAGAGCGGGAATGGAAAATCCGAAATTCGAAAATGCGGTCACCGTCCGCACCGATCCGGCGGGCGGCAGCATCACGCTTGCCGATGTTGCGGCTTGCACCAGCTTCCTGCTCAGGGAGTGGCCCGGCAAGCGGGGCGACAAACATCGGGCAGCCCTCCAGGCTTGTTCGGACGCAAGCGCCGGCAAAAAATCCGCCGACGCTGCCCGGCGTGCTTTCGTCCAGGCGACGCGGGAAGCCGGGATTCTGATCAATCAGTAGAACGGCCGGTTCGGCGTCCTTCCGGGCGCGTTGCCGTGTCCGGCACGCGCTATCCTGCAAGCCTTACGGTGTCATACAAGGCCGGGATATCGTTCCAGCGGTAGATGCTTCCCGACTGCGTTGTGATCATGCAGTTGGGCCGGTGGCTGTCATGCATGGTCCTGACGGCGAAAATCAGTGCCGTGGAAAGGTGCTCGAAGTGGATGATGTCGGTAAGGCTGAGAGCGACCTTTCCTTTCTTTCCCGGGAATGAAAGTTCGGCCGGCTCGTCCATGTCCAAAGGCCTGACGCTCTCGCCCACGCTCAACTCCCGCGTTGAAACCGGCCTGACCAGATCACCAATCGCACCTGTTCACAAGGCGGGGGCCGGCTTGACTGGATAAGCGCTGGTCACTTCCAAGGCCCCGATCGTCTTCATAAGTGATCGTCCGGCAATCCGAATTGTGCGGACGCGCTGTCTTCATGAGCGCATGGTGTCCCGCTGGCGGCCTTGACCGGGGGCAGCGTCGACTGTGAGCGTCCGTCATGCTTCCGCTTGAGAAAGGAGGGAGCCATGCCTGTGCACACTCCCGCGATTGCCTACCCCGAAGATATGGATCTCCTCAGGAACTTCTACCAAGATATCTGTCGCGAACGTTGCATTCACGAAGGCAGCCGTGCATCGACCGAGGTGGCGAGAGCCTTGATGTATCTGTTTTCGCAAGGTGTGCTGGACGATGCTGGTATGCGCGAAACCATGCGGATCTACTTCGATCGAAAAAGGGTGCTGCACTAGTCGCGTGTCGGACATGCGCATGTCAGCTTACTGCACACGGCTGGATACCGCGGCCTGGCCGCGTGGCGGAATGCCTTCCTCTTCGATCTGGCGCGCCCGGAGTGTGGCCAGGACAAGGGCGATCGCTGCGAAGGTATGGTCCGCGACGACAGGCACGAGGCGAAGCGGGCTATCCTCGACGACATAGGCCCGCCGGCGACCTGCGAAGGGGTGATTGCCCCAATGCCATCCCGGAAGCACCTGTTCCGTCAGTGTGACGGCTGCGTCGAGCGAGGCGGTGTAGGCTGGTGCCGTGCGATATTGCGTGCGAACGACCTCGCCGGTTTTCCGGTGTCTGGAGTAGCAGGCCCACAGCTCTTCCCAGTCGGAAAAATACTTTTCGATCGCGTGGTCCAGCTCCGGGCTGGGACCTTTCAGTTGCTGGCAATTCGCGATCAGGTCCGGCAGATCACTCATGCGGAGCCTCATTGGTTGCCGTGGCGCCCTCATGACTTTCGGCTGCCGGCAATCGCCATCCTGCGCGCAGCGTCGGACTGCATGCGTTCGGCGGCATTCGGGCCTACCAATTTATGCTGCCGAAGAAGATGTAGCCCAGATACCCACCCACGCCGGCCACCAGGATCACCGCGATGCCGGCGAGTATATGGTCGCCTGTTCGTGCTGTTTTTGCTGTCACTTGTGCATCCATCTCGGGTCGGGGGACATGGCAGATTGCCGTGGCGGGCGGATCGTCAGGTCTTGGGAAGCCCGCCTGTCTCGAAAATCGGACTGATGCCGCCCGCGATGAGGCCGTGCCGCCACTCAGTCGTCGTTTCGGGTCTCTTGTGGAACGCGGAAGTTGCTGCTTTCGATATCAACGATACTGCCGCAGTTTCTGCATTCCATCTGCGTGTGTGTTTTCACCCAGCCAATTCTCTTTTTTGTCTCGTGTGTACAGTCAGGGCAGAGAACGCCGATCTCGTTGTCATCAAGGTCAATCATGGCCTTTGCCTTGTCAGCGTTTGCTGGGCTTGCAGTCTCCTGGCCGGACGGTGAAGTCCAGACCATTGCGCGCAGCTGAAAAGCTGCGCTGTTCCTGGTCAGGTAGGTGAATAACATCGATGGTCAGGCGCCTCGCCACCTTCCCTTCATGGGAAGATTTATCATGCGCTTGTTCAAGAAATGAGTCTATGTGTCAAAAATGTTTATTTTTGGCCGTGATTTCCATTTTGGAATTTTGTGAATTCGAAGCAGAATTATTAGCTCCGATGTATAATTATTTTTATAAAAAGTTCACATAGTACATAATCAGATATCCCGAGGTATTATGATTCAGGAAAAATCTTTCTCCGTAAGAACATAGATAGGTTGGCGGCTACGAGAATAAACAAAGCGAGCGACATCCTGAATCGAAGCGCGTGCCGCATCGAATGCTGCGAGGCACGCGGCTTCCGAATTGGTTGTTGCGTTAGCTGCCCGGTTCGATTTGGCCAGAGCTTTAGCCTCGATCAGAAACCGCACTTGCTGCATGCCATCATAGCCGGAAAACCGCACCGAGAACCGGGCTTCATCGAAGCTGCGGCTTTGGTTTGGAAAATCGAGCGCCATTGCGGAATCCTTTGGTGGTGGAGGGCCGGAAATTTTTGCTCAGGCCTGGCCCTTGCGGCGCTTCTCGTTGCGGACGTTGAGAAACGTCATGATCTCGGTGGCGCCCGGGCGGCTCAGGCCTGCCATGGAATGTCCGCAAATGCGGGCAGGGGTGCCTGTGAAGACGTGGTAGATCGTCCACGAACCGTCGGTTTCGATACGCCGTCCATACTGATGATGCACGGATCCTGGGGCGAGGGCCTCGCATTCGTCCTCGACATCGGCGGAGCGTTTCCGCCGATCACCGTGGCGCAGGCTGCAGCCGGCCGCTTCGCCTGCGCTCACGAGCCTTGCATCCGGGAGCATGGGAGACATGCCCTTGATTGCGCCCTCGGTCCCGGCAAACGGCCGGGCTTTTTTCCGGCACTCGCTCAGCAGCGCATCGATCGCTGCCCGCGCGTCGTCCGAAATCTGATTGGTATCGTCCACAAGGGTTCCAGTTTCGTGTCGAGTGACGAGCCAGCGCCGCCAGTGAGGAGGCGCGTCGAAAAGGCCTTGGAAGGCGGCGCGGGCTGCCAAGCCGCGCCTCCTTGTCGAACTCAGTTCAGGGCGATGGCGGAGTTGCATGAGACGGCCAATGCCGAGTTGGGCGCGTTGCCGCCAAGCGGCGTAGCCCAGCCGGCCTTCTCGATGATCGATCGACGGTCATAGCTGTTGGCCGCTTTGAGGGCCGCCAGGACCTCGACCGAATTCGGCGCACTCTTGGACTGGGCGACACAATAAGGTGTCATGGCAGCGACGACAGCATTGGTGGCGGAGTTTTCCGCCATTTTCGTAGCAGTACCGCCAGTGACCCATCCACCTGCGGTGAAGCCGATGATTGCCAGCGCCAAAGCTCCTCCGGCCGCGCCGTAGCCGGCCGGCTTAATCCATTCCCGGGATTGCATGATAGTGTCCGATCTTTGTCAGACGGGTACGCATGATTGCGCACGAGCAAGAGCACTCTATCACACCCGTTGCTGCGACGGGCGATTAATCGGCGCACCGGCTTCGATTGCCGGGTGCTGTCAGCCCTTCTCTCTCGCCCGCCGCGCACGCCCGTCGCCGGGAGCTGCGGCGGCAGGTGCATTCCGGCGCAAGCGACGGCTTCGAATTTTCCCGCCAAGCCTGAAGACGGGCTACCTCAGCCGGAACGCCGCGATCGCCTTCGCCACCGCTTCCGGGTTCTCCAGCGTCGGGAAATGCGTCTGGCCGGGGATGTGGACCGGCTGGAACCAGGGATGGCCGGCGGAATAGTCTTCCTGGAATTTGCGGTATTCGGCCGACAGCGGCTGCGAGTAGATGTGGATGAGTTCGGGCTGCTTCTTCAGCCCCTCCATGCGCTGCAGCGGTGAGCCGTATTGGGTGTAGGCCCTGAGGATCTCGCGGCAGGCGCGCATCCACATCGGGCCGGAAAACCAGGCCATTTCCTTCTTCATGTGGTTGATGACGTCGACATTGTCGGTCGTCGCTTCCCATTCATTGAAGAAGCTGTCGCGGCCTTGTTTGTAGCGCTCGGGATCCTGCCCGTCCTCGAGCTGCTTGATGAAGCCCGGATGCGGCTGCATCAGCCAGTCGATGAGGATGGTGCGTTCCAGGCCCAGTCGCTCGCACAGGCCGATATTGACCCAGCAGCCATGCGACGTCGAAACCAGCATCGGGTTCTTCGGTGCCTTGATTGCGATGAAGGCGGCGATATCGTCGACCAACTCCTCGGTACCGAAATCGCCATGCACGGTCTCGTTGGCGTCATGGCCACGATAGTCGGGCACCAGCACGTGGAACGTCTCGGCCAGCAGCGGCGACAGGTTCTTGAACAGGCGGTTGTCCTGTGCCCAGCCCGACAGCAGGATGATGGTGTCTTTGTCCGGGTCGCCGAATTCCAGATAGGCGATCGGATGGTTGTTGATCTGCACGGTCGGCATCAGGCTTCTCCCATTCCTGCCCGCACATCCTGCGTGCCGGGCTCCAGGCCATCCGCGTTTCTTGTTTTATAACGAATGGCGTTCTTTTATGAAAAGAGTCGAAGCCGGCTTGTGTCAATAGAGAATATCATTCTTTTTTGAGGCAGAGATCCGTCGACCGCGCTGGCCTGTCGATTTGTCGGCTGGCCGTTTGACCGCCGTGGATTCCGCGCTTAAGCGTAGAGCAATTCCAGGAAAAGTGTGTAACGGTTTTCCGTCCGGAATTGCGTAAAAACAAAGAGCTGGAGCGTTTCCGTGAAAACGGAAACGCTCCAGTGCGCAAATCTGTTGAGAGGGGTGCCCTTGGCCCGCGTCAAGAATGAATCGGTTCGGCAGGCGATCCTCACATCGGCGGCGTCGCAGATCGCCATGACCAGCTACATGGACACCACGGTCGCCAAAATCGCCAAGGGCGCCGGCATCGCGCCGTCCAACGTCTATGTCTATTTCGAATCCAAGCTGCAGATCTATTTCACCATCTACACGCCCTGGTTCGAAGCGCAGATGCTGGCGCTGGAGCGCGCCGTGGCGCGGCTGAAGACGCCGGAGCGCAAGATCCAGCGCCTCGTCAGCGGCCTGCTCAACGACATCGCCGACGACAAGACCGGCTACACCTCGGCCCTGATGGAGGGCTTGGCCATCGTCATGCCCAAGGACAAATACAAGCCGGACCTGCTGCATTGGGCCGAGAACAAGATCGTGCAGATCGTCTGCGATGCGCTGGACGGCTACACGCCGCAGGACCCGCGGCTACGCGCCTTCGCCCATCTGCTCATGCTGACCTTCGACGGCGTCGCCATGCGCGTGAAATCGCAGCGCGCCGCCAATGAAAGCACCGCCAACACGGCCGATGTCGAGGACGCGCTGGTGGGGATGCTGGTTGGCAGCTAGACATCGGGCCGCCGGAGCCGGGCTGTTCTCGACCGCTGTGCCTGCGCCGAGGTTCCGGAATGGATCCCCGACACTCTCCGGTTGCTTCGCTCCCTCCGAGGTCGAGGATGACGAGGGTGGGGGGCGTCTAGGCTAATCTGCAACGCTGGTGACGACGCCGACGTTCCTGACTGCATTGGCCTCAGCGTCCTCAGCTGGTGTGATTGCCGGCACAAGCGTCCGCGATCTGGGCGCGGCAATGGAAGCCCGTCATCCTCGACCTCGCAGGGAGCGAAGCGACTGGAGAGTGTCGGGGATCCATTCCGGAACGCCGACGAAAGCGCAGCGGTCCAGAACAGCCCCGCCATCACATGCCTGCACTGATTCCGGTGGTCCGCGCCCGCTTCGTCCCCTCGCGCCGACACGTCCATCCGGCCACCTCAGCGTCGCGAAACACCCCTCTATAAAAGAACGTAATTCGCTATTGACACGTCTGGCGATATCATCCTTCATAAAAGAACGTCATTCGTTCAAGAGTGTGAACACGCACCGGGCAATGACTGGGAACAGCCTCATTGAGGGGCATGGGAAGGCAGCGCACAAGACGCGCCGGAGGAGGACATATGACTTTCACGATAAGCCGCAGGACGTTCCTGGCCGCTGCCGCACTGGCCCCGGTGACGACACGCCTCGCGCTGGCCGCGGACGCCCCGCTGCGCATCGGCTATTCCATGTGCCTGACCGGGCTGTTCGCGCAGGCCGCACCCTCGCAGGTCAACGCCTATGAACTCTGGAAGGATCAGGTCAACGCCGCCGGTGGGCTCGACATCGGCGGTGGCCAGCGCCGCCCTGTCGAGTTCGTCAGCTATGACGATCAGTCCAACCCGGCCAATGCGGTGCGCATCTACGAGAAGCTGATCACGCAGGACAAGGTCGACCTGCTGGCCGCGCCCTGGAGCACGCCGATCCACCTTGCGATCGCGCCGGTGCTGGCCAGGCACAAATTCCCGATGGTTGGCAACACCGCCGCTTCCGTGAAACTGCGCGAAGTGAAGCCCGGCTATATCTGGTTCCCCACAGCCGTCATACCCGACAAGGTCGGCGAGGAGCTCGCCGCTTTCATGGCCAGGGAGAACGTCAAGACGGCGGCCGTTTTCGCCAACGTTCTGCCGCTGGCACAGGAGATCAAGACCTACCTTTTGCCGGCGCTTGAGAAGAACGGCATCAAGCTGGTCGCCAACGAGGACTTCCCGCCAGACATCAAGGACATGACGACGCTGATCAGCGGCGCCAGCCAGTCCAATCCCGATGCCTTCATCGTGCTGAGCTATCCGTCGGACACCTTCCTGTTCGCCACCCAGGCCAAGCAGCTCAACGTCAAGGCGCCGTTCGTGCTGTCGCTGATCGGTCCGACGATCCAGGCCTATCAGCAGGCTTTCGGCACCGGCGCCAACAACATGGTGACGGTCGGCCACTGGTCGCCCAACCAGAGCAAATGGCCGAAGGCCAGACCGTTCTTTGACGCCTATCTCGCCAAATACAAGGAAGCGCCCGACGCACTCGACAGCGTGCTGTCCTTCATGTCGATGGAGATCCTGCAGCAGGCGGTGGCCACGGCCGGCCTCGACAGGGAGAAGCTGCGCGAGACGATCGCATCAGTGACCTTCGACACCATCAATGGGCCGGTCAAGTTCGACGGCGTCCAGAACACCACGACGCCGACCTCCTTCCTGCAGATCCAGGACGGCAGCCTCGAACTGGTCTGGCCGGAGCAGATCAAGACCAGAGACTTCAGGCCGAAGACGGGCTGGTGAGAGGCCCATGTTCCAGCAACTGTTGTTCGCGGCGGTCGTTTCCGGCGCGCTCTATGCGCTTGTCGCGCTTGGCCTGAACCTCGTCTATGGGTCGCTGCGGCTGCTCAACATCGCGCATGGCGACCTGGTCATGATCGGCGCCTACACGGCGTTCTGGTCGTTCACGCTGCTCGGCATCTCGCCGGTCGTGTCGCTGGCCACCACCACGGTGCTGTGCGCGGCGTTCGGCTTCCTGGTCTATGTCGTGCTCCTGAAACGCCAGCTCGGTTCGCCGGCGCTGGCGCAGCGGCTGGAAGCCAATTCGCTGATCATCTTCTATGGCCTGTCGGTGATCCTGCAGAACGGCGCCTCGCTGGCCTTCAGCGCGACGTCGCGCGGCTACCAGTTCCTCGACGGGGTCCATACGTTCGCCGGTGTGTCGGCAACCGGCAGCATGCTGTTGCTGCTCGGCGTCGCCGCTGCCATCACGCTCGGCGCGCTCGCCTTCCTGCGCTTCCACGTCGCCGGCTGGAGCCTGCTTGCCGTCATCGAACGCAAGGATGCCGCCGCCGTGGTCGGCGTCAATGTCGAGCATGTGCAAATGATCTCGATCTGCGCCGGCTTCGCCATTGCCGGCGTTGCCGGCGTGCTGGTCTCGATGACGCAGCAGATCACGCCCTTCATGGGCTTTCCTTTCACCATCGCCGCCTTCGTCGTCGTCATCATGGGCGGGCTCGGCAACATCGCCGCCGGCATTGCTGCGGGCTTCGTGCTCGGTTTCATCGAGACCTTCGGCGTCGCGCTGACCTCGGCTACCTACAGGTCGATCCTCATTTACGGCATCTTCGTCGGCGTGCTTCTGCTGCGCCCGCAGGGCCTGTTCGGCAAGGCGGTGCAGGCACGATGACCGGCAAGTCATTCCTGATCGCCGCCTTCGCCGTGGTGGCCGCCCTGATGGCGCTGGTGCCGCAGCTCGGCTCCGAATACTGGCTGGGCGTGGCCTTCATCGTCGCCATGTGGATCGCTCTCATCCAGAGCTGGTCGCTGCTGTCGGCGACGACGGGCTACATCTCGCTCGGCCATGCCGTGTTCTACGGCATGGGTGCCTATGTGCTGGTCGTCTGCCTGGACTGGATGCCGGTGCCTTATGCGCTGGCGCTGTCGGGCGCGGCCGCCGGCCTGCTGGCACTGGTGGTCGGGTTGCCGGTGCTGCGCGTCAAGGGGCCGTATTTCGTCATCCTGACCTTCGGTTTCGCCGAGCTGGTCAAGAACGTCGTCATGCTCGTCGAAACCCGGCTCGGCCAGTTCAGCCGCATGATCTTCGACGCGCCGTCGCTGGAAGAGCTGTACTACGCCATGCTGGCGCTCGCGGTGATCGCCACAGCGCTCGCCGCCTGGACCGCACAGTCCCGCTTCGGCCGCGGGCTCGCCGCCATCCGCGAAAACGAGGTTGCGGCGGAAGCCATCGGCGTGCCGGTGACGCGGCTGAAGCTGTTCGCCTTCATCGCCTCCGCGATCATTCCTGGCATCGTCGGCGGGCTTCTGGTGTTGCGCACCAGCTATTTTGCCGCCGACCAGGCCTTCGATCCGGCAGTGTCCTTCACCATCGTCACCACAGCCATCGTTGGCGGGCTCGGCCGGGTGTCGGGGCCGCTGCTCGGAACCCTGTTCCTTGTCATCCTGTCGGAGCTTCTGTGGGCGCGTTTCCCGCAGGCCTACATGATGATCCTGGGGGCCTTGCTCATCGTCTTCATCCTGTTCGTTCCGCAGGGTCTTGCCGGCCTTGTGAACAAGGGGCTGAAACGCCGATGACCATCCTCGATGTCAAGAACGTCTGCAAGCAGTTCGGCGGGCTGAAGGCGCTGCAGGATGTCTGCTTCACGGTCGACGAAGGCACCATCTTCGGCCTGATGGGCGCCAACGGCGCCGGCAAGACGACCCTGTTCGGTGTCATCGCCGGCCAGATCCGGCCGAACGGCGGCTCGATCAGTTTCGCCGGCAAGCCTCTGGCCGGGCAGCGGCCCGACCAGATCTGCCGCCTCGGCCTTGGCCGCACGTTCCAGATCGTGCGCCCTTTCGGCAATCTCAGCGTGCTCGACAACGTCATCGTCTCGGCCATGTACGGCGCGGCGCGCACGCACCGGCTGGCGGATGCAACGCTGGCCGGACGGCGGGCGCTGGAGGATGTCGGCCTCGCGCCGCTTGCAGACCAGCTCGCGGCAAGCCTGACCCTGTCCAACCAGAAACGGCTGGAGATCGCGCGTGCGCTGGCGACCGGCGCCAGGCTGGTGCTGCTCGACGAGGTCATGGCCGGCCTGACCGCGACGGAGGTCGCCGAAATGACTGCGACGCTGTTTCGGCTGCGGCAGGAGCGCGGCCTCACCATCCTCATCATCGAGCATGTCATGGGCGCGCTGATGAACCTGTCCGATCGCATTCTGGTGCTCGACCACGGCGTGCCCATCGCCATGGGGCCGCCGCAGCAGATCGTCACCGATGAGAACGTCGTGAAGGTGTATTTCGGATGACGGCGCTGCTCGACATCAAGGGCCTGTCCGCCGGCTACGGTCCGGTGGTGATCCTGCGTGACATCAGCCTCGGCGTCGAGCCGGGTTCGATCACCGCGCTGGTCGGTCCCAACGGCGCCGGCAAGACCACGCTGATGAAGACGATCCTCGGCTTGATCCGGGCCAGCAGCGGCGCGATCGTTTATGACGGCGCCGATATCTCCAGGAGCCCATCGCACAGCCGTGTCGACGGCGGCATTGCCCTGGTGCCGGAGGGGCGAATGGTGTTCGCCGCGCTGACGGTCGAGCAGAATCTCAGGCTCGGTGCGGTCGTGCCGCGTGCCCATGGCGGCGCGCTCGGGCGGCTGGAGGAAATCTACCATCAGTTCCCGAGATTGAAGGAGCGGCGCCGGCAGCTGGCTGGCTCGATGTCCGGCGGCGAACAGCAGATGCTCGCCATCGGCCGCAGTCTGATGGCGAAGCCGCGGCTGATCCTGCTCGACGAGCCGACGCTGGGGCTCGCCCCGATCATGGTCAAGAAGGTGTTCGAGATCATCGGCCAGCTGCGCGCCGACGGCTACACGGTTCTGTTGTCGGAGCAGAATTCGAAGCTCGCGCTCGAGACCGCCGACCATGGCTACATCATCGAAAACGGCATCGTGACGCTGTCGGGACCGGCGCACCAGCTGGTCGACGATCCGGAAGTAAAGCGCCGCTATTTCGGCATGTGACGAGGCACGGCCGCAGGCGTGCGGCAGGAGGAGGAAAAGATGGCAGGCAAACCAACGGCGCTCATCGCCGGCGCGGGCTTCGCGGGACTGACGGCGGCAACCGCGCTGGCGCAGCGCGGCTGGAACGTCACCGTCTTCGAACGGCAGGCCGAGCTCAGGGCATCCGGTGCCGGCATTTATATCTGGGAGAACGGCCTGCGCATCCTCGAGGCGCTGGGTTTGGGCGCGCTGTCGAAGAACGCCTATCGTGGCCACGCCATGGAGCAGCGCGGCCACGACAACGCAGTCCTCGACGATGGCGGCCTGCCGCCGCAGGTGCGGCTGGTCACCCTGCACCGACGCGATCTGCTCGAGGGTCTGAAAGGTGCTGCCGAAAAGGCAGGCGTCGAGATCCGCACCGGCCAGGAGGTGATCGGCGCCGGCGCGCAGGGCGAACTGCTCTTCGCCAACAGGCGCTCGGTACAGGGCGATCTCGTCATCGGCGCCGATGGCGTGTGGTCGCCGATCCGCAAGGCGCTCGGCCTGGAGCTCGGCCACCAGCAGACGACGGAGGGTGCGATCCGCACCATCATCGAAGGCGGCATCGAAGATCTCGGCGCCGGCGGCGCCGACAAATACATCGAATGCTGGTCCGGCATGCGGCGCTTCCTGATCACCCCGCTGGCCGGAGGCCGGATCTATCTGGCGCTGACCTGCCAGGACACGGACGAGAAGGGCAGGGCTTACCCGCTCGACAAGGCGACCTGGCGCGCCTCCTTCCCCGCCTGGTCGCATCTCATCGACCGCATCGGCGATGTGCTGGCCTGGAGCCCCTACAGCATCGTCACCGTGAAATCCTGGTCGGCCGGCCACGCCGCGATCCTGGGCGACGCTGCGCACGCCCAGCCGCCAAATCTCGGCCAGGGCGGCGGCATGGCCATGCAGAGCGCGCTGGCGCTGGCCGCCCACATGCAAGGCCTCACCGACTCACGCGACATTCCCGCCCGACTGGCGGCATGGGAACGCACCGAGCGCCCGCTCGCCGAACACTGCCAGCGCTGGTCCTGCCTCTATGGCGAAGTCTCGACCTTGCCGGACGACGTCCGCGCCCGCGCCGTTCCAAGCGCCATGGCCGACCCCTGGGTGCGCTCCGAACTGCTGCGCGCGGCGCGGAGCCAGCCGACCGGAGCCTAGGGCAGCAGTCCCTGGCAAGACCCGCGACGCCAATCCCGGCTGGCGGAAAGCCGAGGCGCCGGCGCATGTTGTTGCAACCAGTCGGGTAACCTGTCTTGCGCAACAGCGCAGCTAGTCATCAAGTCTGAACGCTGCCCGGCCGCTCGTCAGATCCGCGACCATGCGCGCCATGTCCTCAGCCTCGCCCTTCGGGACCAGGACGGACAGTTCCGCCCCGGTCTCGATGAATGCCTGGCTGCGGATCTGCACGCCAGGTACCGCCTCCAGCCGCGCCCGCAGATGGGCCAGGTCGCCGAACCCGCACCGAACCGACGCCTTGATCGTATCGACGAGCGGCATCTTTTCGGCCTCTCGCAGGCACATGGCCGCGGTGCCGCCATATGCCCTAATCAGGCCGCCGCTGCCGAGCAGCACGCCACCGAACCACCGCGTGACGACGACGGCGACGCGGTCGAGTGCTTGACCGTCGATCGCCTGCAGCATCGGCTTGCCCGCCGTGCCGCTGGGTTCCCCGTCATCGCTGAACCGATAGGCCTGTCCGATCCGCCACGCCCAGCAATTGTGGTTCGCGGTCTGGTCGGAATGCGCCGCGATGAAGTCCTTTGCCGTGGCCTCATCCGGCACAGGGCCGGCGACGGCAATGAAACGGCTCTTCTTGATCTCCTGCCGTGACGTGACGGTCGCGACCAAAGTGCTGAGGTTGCTCATGCCGCCATGTAGCGGCGCTTGCTGCTGCGCTTCAAGGCCGATGGCCGTGCAGGCCTAGACGGCACTTTCGGATTGTCTGCTTGCTGCTCAATCCGAAGACTGAGTTTCACACTTGGCGTGGAAGTCACGCCGACCATACTGAGGAAAAGTTCAATTGGGCGTCGCAGTCAATCGCTATCGTGAATGAAGTAGACGATCTGCTCTTCGAACCGGTCAATCGTGATCTCATGATTGACCAGTTTGACGAACTCCTCGGCCACAGCTTCATGATCCCAGTTTAGGACGTAGCCGTTGAGCGCCATGAACATCATTCCGCACGTCCATGCTGTACGCTTGTTCCCTTGCTCGAAGGCATGCGCCGGGCAATGCCGAGCATCAGGATTACGGCAAGACGCAGAACATCATTGTCACCGTATACACGAAGTGATTTTTCGGCCGACCAAATGCCGATTCCAGTTTTCCCATGTCCAGAATGGCATGGGATTCGCCGGTTTCAGCTACTTCATCTTGGTTTACGAGAATGGCCTGCTCAACTGGGAACCAATAAGGCTCACTTGGCAAGTTCGGCTCGGATCTTCGGGTAGCGCCCCATTGTTTCTTTGCGCAACGCATCCAAGTCCGCAGGCCCCTTTGGAGGACGCGGAGGGAATTGGACGTTAGCGTCCTTTACGGCAGGTGCAGCGAAACGCATCTTATAGGTCCGAGTTAGCCCATCCGAAGGATCATGGGCTCGCTTAATCATGGTATAGTCTCAAAGGTGTTACAAGAGCCTTCACACCAAACGCGGGTGTCAAGCCGTTGTTCCTTCCGTCTGCTCTTGGTGCTTCGGCATATCGAAACGACACGCTCCGCCCCGAGATCAGCAATGACCGAGCGGGCTTGGCTTCGGCATCTGGAAGTTCTTCAAACGAGTTCTGTCTCCGACGACTCGATCGCTGTCCTGACGGCCAAGATCGAGCGGATCCGCTTGAGCGGCCTGCCGCAGGAGCGCGACAGCGACCCTGAGCGATCCTGGCGACAAGCTGTTCGAAGCGTTCGCGGGGTGATAGGCGTTTGAGCCATACAACAGGATCGGTTTCGGGCCAGCGGAGGAAGCAAATGCTGAATGACATCGCGAAACGTTCGGCCGGCAACTTCGCCATCTTTGCCGCGTGCGCCTTCGTTCTGTGGTTCTGGGCAGCATTGATCAACTGGATAGCGAAGTCGTTGCGGCTTTCCGCGCCGGATCATCTGCTGAACGTGGCGACGTCCATTGCGCAATCTTCCACACTCCAGGCCATAATCAGCATCTGGCTGCTGACGGCAGCGATTGTCATCGCGTTTCCCGGCCTTTGGCGCCCGTTCTCGGCAACGACCGTGCTCATGCTCGATGTTGGCTATGGTGTGCTCGGCGCTCTCACCGGATTCGGACTGGCTATCGGCTTGTTTGGCGGTGGCTGGCGGGTTTTTATGTGGTCCGTTGTCTACAGCGCCATCATTGCCGCCGGTTACTTTGTTGTTCGCCAATGGCTACCGCTGTCGGAGGTTCAAAGCTACGGCCGCGGCAGGTGGATGTTGGCATTGGTCCTGTTCCTCGCCTCGCCAATCGTTTTGTTGTGGGGCTAAGCCGCACGGAACGCATTCCAGATTTCGTCGGGGTTTGCATCCCGGAAAGCTCCAACACCCGCGCCGCTTTTGCGTTGCGCTTTCGGATCAAGCGATGCCGGCAATTCCATTGCCTTTCGTAACCGCCTTGCTGCTGGTCGTGCTGCTTGCGCGCATGTCCGGGCAAGGTGCGCGCGCGCCGCTGACGCTGTTCGTCGCGCTGTGTGCGGTGCAGGCGGTCGTGCTCGGCCTGCGCTGGAACTACGATTGGCCGGCGGCGCATCTGGTCCAGCCCATCCTCGCGGCCGCCTTGCCGCCGCTGGCCTGGCTGGGGTTTGCCGAACTGCGCCGGCCTGACATCCGGCGCTGGCCGCATGCCATCCCGGTGGTGGTCGTCGCTGCGCTGGTTGCGGCCTGGTCCGACCCGATCGATCTCGTCTTGATCGTCGCCTTTTGCGGCTATGGCGCAGCGCTTCTATGGACGGCGCGGCAGGGGGCGGACGGCTTGCACAGCGCCCGTTTCGGTGATGCAGCGGCGGCCAGCCGCGCCATGCTGGCGGTGGGTGCCCTGTTCATCTTCGGCGCGCTGGTCGAGGTCGCCATCGCCCTCGACAGCGATGCCGGCGCGGCGCGCATCGTCGGCTTCGCCAACATCGTCCTGCTGGTCGTCATCGGCTATGCGGCGGCCGTCGCCGGTCGCAGCCGCGTGCCGGCCGAATCCGTGGCGGACGATCAGCCCCGGCGTGCCGCCGATGGCGCGCCGCAAGACGATGCCCAGGTGCTGGCCACCATCGACAGGCTGATGCGCGAGCGCAAGCTCTACCGCGATCCCAACCTCACGCTCGACCGGCTGTCGCGCCGCGCCGGCATTCCCGCCCGGCACATCTCGGCGGCGGTCAACCGCGTGCATGGCCGCAACGTCTCGCAGGTCGTCAACGAATACCGGGTCGAGGAAGCGCGGCGGCTGCTTGCCGAAACCGCCGCGCCGGTGACCGAGATCATGTTCGAAGCCGGTTTCCAGACCAAGTCCAACTTCAACCGCGAGTTCCTGCGCGTCACCGGCCAGAACCCGAGCGACTACCGCCGCTCGCTCCGGCAGGGGCAGACCAACGGTCATTGAACGACCGTTGGAGCGCGCGCCAATCGACTGTGTTCTTGGGCGCCGCGCCCGTTGGCGCGAAGCCAAGCGGCCCGGATGGGCCGCGCCGGCGATTGAGGCGTTCCAAGAATGACATCAGTCTCTCGCCTGAAACACCTTGGCCAGGAAGTCCCGGATTTCGGCGCTCGCCTTGCGGTGGACGGTTTCGCGGTCGCCATGGTCGTCGCAGATGGTGGCGTTGGGTCCGCTCAGGTGTCGGGCAGCACCCGCGACGCAGACCGGCAGGAAGCTGTAGTGCACAGCATCGGCGATCTCGACATAACGCGTCGTCGCCGCCGGCAGCAGGCCGGCCATGTGGTGCGATTCCAGTGCCGCCGGCAGGTCGCGAACCGGCGTCCCGGCCGCGATCACCAGCATCGGGATCCGCACGCCGGCCAGGCTTTCCGGAGAGAAGCCGCGCGTGGCGGCGGCATCGAGCGTCACGGAGGCCCTGATGCGCGGATCCCGCAGCGACTGCCGCAGTGCCTGCCGCGACGTCTCGTCCTGGCCGACGCCGAGTTCGGCATAACCCGTGCAGGCGGCGAGTTCCTGGTGCGCGCGGCAATCCGTCTCGAAAGCCTCGGGGTTGAAACGGCCGCCGGCCAGTTCGGTGATCGTCCAGCCGCCGAGCGAATGGCCGATGGCGGCAATGCGGCCAGCGTCGATGGCGCCCGCCCAGACCGGATCGGTGGTCATCCTGTCGAGCAGCGCCGAGACGTCGCGCGGCCGTTCCCACAAGCGTGCGCCGATGGCGGGGTCCATGTTGGACGAAGTCGTGCCGGGATGGTTGGCGGCGACCACGACATAACCTTGCCGCACCAGGTCGGCCGCCAGCCAGTCCTGGTTCGTCCAGTTGCCGCCATAGCCATGCGAGAGCACCACCAGCGGGTGGCGTCCCGGCGCGATGGCGGCATCGGGCAGGGCCGGCTGCAGGATGAAACTGTCATCCTCGCCCTGGACGACCGGCGTGCCGGTTGCATCGGACGGGTACCAGACGGCGACGTCGAGGGTGCGCTCCTGCGACACTTCGAAATGCCGGAAGCCGATGGAAGCCTGCGCCGGAAAGGCGGTCAGGCAGGCCAGGAATGCGATTTTCAGACAGTGCATTGGGAAAGCTCCATGATTGAACGCGACGGTTCTGCGGTCATGGAGCGCCGCGCTGCGACCTGGATCGCGATCAAGGTCCTCAGCGGGAAACGGGTGGCGACAAGCTGGCCCGGCCGTCACACATCCTGCGCAAAACGATGATGGAGCCCGCCTGAAAATGAGCTGTGATTGCACCGATGCCATGCCGCTGCTCGAGCGCATGTTCGAAGTCGAGCTGGGATTTGTGAACTCGGACACCAGGGATATTGCCAGCCTCGCCAGGGCTTTCCACGCCGATGTCGTCGTCCATGAACCCGCCTCCCTGCCTTATGCCGGCGACTGGAAGGGCCTGGAAGGCATAGCCGGCCTGCTCGCTCGTATGAGCGAAGTCTGGAGCGACATGGCGGTCGCGGACATGACGGCTGCCCGTGTCGAGGACACCGTCTTCATGTCCTGCACGCTGAAACTCACCGCGCGCGCCACCGGCGCCGTCATCCAGCAGCCTTTCGCCGAAGTGCTGCGTTTCAGGGACGGACTGCTGCTCGACGGCACGCCCTTCTACCATGACACGGCAGCCATCGCCGCGGCCGTCTGACCGGTACCGGCGGGTTATCGCGCAGCGCGCTTCACCGCCGCGGATCCCTGTTCCTGTTCCGAGCGCGTCTTTTGGGTTCGGTCGGTCGCAATCGAGCCGTCAACAGTCGCGGCGACGGGCAGTTTGGCAGCTGCTGTCGCCAGACTTGGCCATCGCCGGAATCGCCGATTGCCGCTCCCGGAGCCCGCCGATATGGTCCGCGCGGGCGGTTTGATTGTCGATCATGGAGCGTGGATCGAATGTCTTTCTGCAGCAGAATTCTTGCCGTATTGGCCGCTGTCTCCGTGATGGCTGTCGTGCCGATGGTCGGGTCCATGGCGCAGTCCAATGACGGCGTCAGCGCCCGGATCGGCGACAAGGACTGGTCGGCATCGGAAGCCGGCCTGATCGGCATGGAGCTCGGCAAGGTGTTCCTGGTTCAGACGACGCCTTCGGTGCAGCCCGGCGATACCCACCTCTCTTTCCTGAAGCTGCAGTTCGATGCCAAGTCGCTGCAGGAACAGGCGCTGACACGCGACTGCGGCTTTGACAGCCCCTGCATCGAGTTTCTCCGCGGCGATGACCAGTTCCGCATCGACGGCGCGTCCAACCAGCCGGCGGTGCTGAAGATCACCAGGGCCGATGACGGCGCCGTCGAGGGCACTTTCTCCGCCGACCTGGAATCGAAGGGCGGCAAGACAACGATCCGCGACGGCCGGTTCAAGGTGACGCTGAAACCCTGAGGCCGATGGTCTGCCGGGTCACATGCGCGAATGACGCGGGCGGCGGATTTCGCCGCGCTGCGTGCCGATCGCCATTTCGAAACTGTCGGCGATCCGGCGTGCCCGGATGATGAAGGCGTTTGCCGCACCCGGCGAGCAAAGCTCCTGCGCGGTGGCTTCGAACAGCGCCAGCCAGCGGTCGAAATGTTCGTTTTCGAGCGGCAGCGTCAGATGCGGCCGCATCGGGCGGCCATTGTATCGGCCGCTGCGCAAGGTCACCGACGACCAGAAGGCAGTGATGTTGGCGATATGCTCGTCCCAGTCATGCACCGCTTCGGCAAAGATCGGGCCGATCAGCGCATCCGCCCGGGCGCGCTCGTAGAAGGTGCGCACAAGACGGGCGATCAGCGCCTCGTCTATATCCGGGTGCGCGATGCCGGGGTCGGTCAGGGGATTGTCGCTGCTCATGCCCTGCAGTCTAGCCCCGCGGGCGTTTGCCCGCATTTTGCATATTGTCACAGCGGGTTGGAGCAGCTTGGCTTGCCCTGTCTGACTGTGTAGTGCGGGGGCGCAATCTGGAGATGGCGGTATGAGCGACGATGTGGTGGTGCGCGACAGCAATGGCGCTCAGCTGAATGACGGCGATTCCGTCACGCTGATCAAGGACCTGAATGTCAAGGGGACGTCCGAAACCATCAAGCGCGGCACGCTGGTCAAGAACATCCGCCTGAACGGCAATCCCGGCGAGATCGAAGCCAACACCAAACAGGTCAAGGGCCTGGTGCTGAGGACCGAGTTCGTCAAGAAGGCCTAGGCTGCGAAAGTGGCGGCCGCATCACGCTCTTTTACGAAAACAGATGCAAGATCAGCCCGGCGACGAGCGCCAGGAGCAACCCAAGAGCCATCCCACCTGCAACTATCAGCACGATCGCAAGCAGAAGCTTGAAGCGCACCTACTAGTATTTCTGGTACGTCCTTCGATCGGGTTCCCCTACCCAGGCTTCGGCGTCGAATTCACGCACGGGGCGTTTGTCAGGTGGCGACACAGGATTTTTGTGACCCATCAAAGTTGCCTGGGAGCGCGAACTTGTAGACTGCAATGCTCTGTGACGCGCTCAACGCGTCTCAGCTGTTTTGTTGGCTCGTATTCGCCCGCTTCATGAATGGGCCGGTGAGAACGTTCGATAGGAGTTGAGCGGAAATTCTAGATGGACTGTGTGCGCCACATAGAGCCCCGTACGGCGCTTTTGGTCAGAATAGCGCCTCCCCACAGTCCCGCCTTTATCAGCCGCCAGAGGCCATTCCCGGGCGAAACAGGCTCATCCTCTAGTTGTTGCACTTGATCGCTCGCCGATTCACCATTATTCAGGAGTCTGGGAATCGCTCTGCGTGTCCTTCCGTGTTGTTCGGCCCGTCATTGATGGAGGGGTAACGAGCTTCGGCGGACGAGCCGTCGGAGGGGTGGCAAACCCTCGTTGCCTGAAAAGGAAGGAGGAGGCCATGCGCATTGCATGCCCAATCCACCGACCGGTATCAGTCATTGAATACTGGCGGTTCCGACTGGGGCAGTGGGAACACGTTGTTTCCCACTGTAGAAAATGGCCTGGCACGGCCATCTAACCCCGAGTCGTTAGCACTACTTAGCCCCGCATTTGCGGGGCTCTTTTTTTGTGGAATTCATCCCACTTGAGTTTCGTAAGCCAATTTTTAGGGGTTGGTCAAGGGAGTGTCGTGTGTCGACTCCACGGAAAATGCGAAATTCGCATTTCTTGCACTCCATAAACTATTGATTTAAAAGCATATTTGCCGAGTCAGAATCGCATATATCAATTATTTGATGAGAGTCAACGACAGAAATCGAATCTTTTGGGCATAACACAACCGGTTTTCCACAGCCCTGTGGATTGTCTGTGCACGAATCACGTGTTGGCGCCGCGCAACTCCTCCCCCCTTTCTATTTCCCCTCCTGTCGCGCCATGCGTGCGGCCTTGAGGGCCACTTGCGCGCGGTCCAGACTTCCAATCGACGGGTAATGTGTCAGTGAAGCAATGTAACCGCGCCAGAGCGTCTCACCTTCTGCTGGTAACAACGCTGCGCTTCCGCCACGGGCTGATGTCAGTTCGCAGCCTTCTGATTGAATCGCTCAACGGTCTCATTGAATTGCTCGACCGCCTGTCTTTGCTCGCTTGCAAGACAGTCACCATAGCCATTTATCTTGCGGCGATATTCCTCCATCTCGCTCCGGCAGGAGGAGAAATCATGATCGCCCGCAAATTCGAACCCGCTTGATGCGCATGCGGGTGGCTCGGGTCGCCTCACTTCATCGTTTGCGAGCAAGGGCCTATAGTCGCTGCATTCAAAATCAAGTCTAGAAGCTGTCGCCGACTGCACGCAGCCCAACAGGAACAACCCAGTCAGCAATTTGATCATCTATCGCCCCCCATCCCGAGGGAATGTAACCACATTCCGGTAGCGCTGTAGTGAGGCTGTAGCGCGTCGCGCAGTTTTGAATTTTTGATGCCCGGTTTTAGAGCAACGACGCCTGTCGCAAACAAAACGTTCAAGGCGCTCTCAAAGGCTGTTCAAGACCTGATTGACAGATCCTCAAGGAGGTCGCTTTCCGATAGGTGCGTGGCAAGGTGCTTCATGAACGACGCCGCACTATCAAAGATGGCAACACACCGCTCTTCATCATAACTCTGCTTTGGATGCATCGCGTGGTTGCGCCACGCGTTCTTAACCCCGCGAAGATACGTCGCCGCCTCAGCAGCCCATTGCTCTGCATCGGCTCCGTGAGTTCGTCTACCAATTTCACGGGTCTTCGTCTCAATCTGATTGAGCGTCTGGTTCCAGTTTGCGTCCGCTGGAATGCCGTAGTGCTGAGCCAAAACAGCAAGACCAGCCTCCAACACCCTCATGAGGTGCATCACACTGGCCGTCCACCGCCCAACGGCCCTACATTTGGCGGCCTCCCCGATGTCAAAGGATGCGGAGGGGAAGGCATCTTCCACCGCCTGACCAAAATGCGCCTCGTCCGAAAAGTACAAAGCATGCTTCGGCGGCAGGGTGAACAAGCTCAAACCTTGCATTTCATCACCGAACACCTGAAGGAGCTGCGTGACTAAGCTGACGACTTGATCCAGTCGATGTGCGTCGTGCCCGATCGGTGCGGCCAAAAGCTGTAGGCCTTCCTTGAAAGCTCTTTCAGCAGCTGCCTTTGAAGCACCAAAACCGAGCTCGGACGCCGCTTGCTCAAGAATCTGGCAGCTTCTCAGGAATTGTGCCCTAGAATCCAGCGATAGATCGGGAGGGGCGATCCCAAGGCGATCTGCGTTCCGCAGCAACTGAACCCACATCTTCCACTCCGACCTACAGCCAGAAATGAGACTTAAGGCGTTTATAGTGTTCGAGGAAAGTCGCAGCATATCCCAAGGCCCGCAGTCTGAAACGGTCACATATGGGCATGATCTTTGATCGATTCGCTAGCGATGTTTGTCCTAGTCCAATCTGCGCTGCTACGGCCTGTTGGCGGCGTTAATCTGGGCGGATCTGGTTGCGCTGGGCGCTGAGCTTCATGTCCGGTATATTGCGGATGGGAAATATTGGGATCGATATGGCACGCGAGGGTACTGAATGAACACCGCGTTCCTACTCATGGCGCAATACGGCGCAACGGCGGTGATCCCGATCGAGACGGTTTGCCGTGACCATCCAGCGGAACAATGAAGGTGGACTAAAGGGTGGACCGGTGATTATCGAAAATCAGTAATATTTTGAATTTACTGTGCTTCTGATTGGGAAGTGGTGCCGCTTGCGTGACTCGAACACGCGACCCCATCATTACGAATGATGTGCTCTACCGACTGAGCTAAAGCGGCCCGACGGGCTGGAAACCCGCGAAGATGGCTGCGTGATAGCCGCAAGCCTCGGCAAATTCAAGATGGGTCGTCGCTGAATTTATGGGAAAGGCTTCGCCGGTGCGATAGCGCGGTGACTGTTTCCTTCTCTCCTTGTCGGCTGGCATGCGCACACATCTTTTTGACGCGAGGGCGGCGCCGACGATCGGTATCCGGACTAAATGTGCGCGCTTTGTGTCGCCCTATGCCGCCAGCCTTGTCTTCGCCACCTCGTATTCGCGCACCAGCCGCTCGACCAGTTCGGCCGCCGGCATGATCCTGTCGACGGCGCCGATGCCCTGGCCGCAGCCCCAGATCTCCTTCCACGCCTTGGCGCTGCCGAAATCCATCTTGGTCGGATCGGAGACCGGCAGGTTGTCGGGGTCGAGGCCCTGGGCGCGGATCGAGCCTTTCAGGTAGTTGCCGTGCACGCCGGTGAACAGGTTGGAATAGACGATGTCGGCCGCCTTGGACTCGACGATCATCTCCTTGTAGCCGTCGGAGGCGCGCGCCTCTTCGGTGGCGATGAAGGGGGAGCCGATATAGGCCATGTCGGCGCCCATCGCCTGCGCCGCCAGCACCGCGCCGCCATGGGCGATGGCGCCCGACAGAAGCAGCGGCCCGTCGAACCATTGCCGGATTTCCTGCACCAGCGCGAAGGGCGACAGCGTCCCGGCATGGCCACCGGCGCCGGCTGCCACGGCGATCAGCCCGTCGGCGCCCTTTTCGATCGCCTTCCTGGCATGGCGGTCATGGATGATGTCGTGCAGCACGATGCCGCCGTAGGAATGCACGGCATGGTTCACTTCCTCGACCGCACCCAGCGAGGTGATCACCACCGGCACCTTGTATTTCACGCAGAGCTTGAGATCGTGCTCGAGCCGGCCGTTGCTCTTGTGCACGATCTGGTTGACCGCGAAGGGCGCCGAAGGCCGTTCGGGATTGGCGGCGTCGTGGCGGGCGAGTTCCTCGGTGATCTCGGCCAGCCAGTCGTCGAGCTGCGCTTCGGGTCGTGCATTCAGCGCCGGAAACGCACCGACGATGCCGGCCTTGCACTGCGCCAGCACCAGCGGCGGATGCGAGATGATGAACAGCGGCGAGCCGACCACCGGGATGCGGACATTCTTGGTGAGGATCTCTGGCAGCGCCACGTTGCGCCTCCCTTGGCATTGACGTTTCCGTAAACGTCAATTTCATAGCGCAAGGCTGACGCCTCTGCAATCGCTCGAAAACTGGCGCCGATTTTTTGTCGGGATGGTGTTCACCCCAGAAATGTTGCTTCCCTAAAGCCACGGTCGGCGGCAAAAATGCGAATAATAGGCACCGCTTAGAGGCAAATGGCAGCAGCCGACCGTTGATTGATCGTGTTCCGACGGCTAACCATCAGCAAAATGTGACCGCCGCCCGGAAGGAAATCGATTTGGACCCGATCGAAAAGGCGATCCGCAACGCCTTCGAAAAAGGCAACCCCGACGATCGCGCATTCCGCGAGCGGGTCTACCGTTCGGCTTTTGCCGCGCTCGACCGCGCCTTGCTGGCCAATCCCAACGTTACCGTCGAGGTGGCGATGAAGCGCCGCAAGTCGATGCAGGCCAAGATCGCCGAGATCGAATCGGAATTCCTGCCGGCGGTGCCGGGCGTGGCGCCCGAGGTCGATATCGGCGCGCCGTCGGCCGCAGCACCGAACCAGACCGGCGGTCGTGTCGAGCCGTCGCTTGGAACGGCACCCGGAGCGGATGCACCGCGCTCGCGTGTGCTGCCGGTGGTGCCCGACATCATTCCCGAAGGCGCCTTGCCGCCCTCGGCGGCGGAGATCGCCCTTGCCGGCAGCCCGCAGGTGACGCCGGAGCGCGACAAGCGTCGCATCGGCCGCCGCCTGCCGCTGACGGCGATGTTCTTCGGCGTGACGTTGCTGGCGCTCGCCGGCATTGGCGTTTGGTGGGCGATGCAGTCCAACGCCTTCAAGACCAGCGAGCAGCTCGGCCAGCCGCCCGCGCCGACGCCGACCGTGTCTGACGAGGACTATGAGCCAGAGGGTAAGCCGAAGCTTTCCAGCGAGACCCAGAACCGCAACTGGATCAGCGTGTTCTCGCCGGCCAACCCGGCGCAGGTCGCCACCCCTTCGGATGCGAAGGCCGAAGTGATGAAGGACGATTCCGGCGCCTTCATCCGCGTCACCTCGGGTGCCTCGGGTTCTGCGGTTTCCTTCGATGTCGGCCAGGGCGTGCTGGAACAGATCGCCGGCAAGCATGCCGTGTTCGACATCATCGCCCGCGCCCAGGACGGCAAGGAAACGCAGATGTCGGTCGACTGCAATTTCGGCGAACTGGGCGACTGCGGCCGCAAGCGCTACGCCGTCGGCAACCAGCGCAACGAATATCTGTTCGACGTGCAGATGCCCGCCAAGCGCCCCGGCTCCGCCGGCACCATCGCCATCAACTCCGACTTCGACAAGCAGGGCAAGTCTGTCGACATCTACGAGATCCGGGTGTCGGTGACGGAGTAGGGGGGCTTATCTCCCCCCTTGCGGGGGAGATAGAAGTCGCGCCGTCCCCTCAATCCAGCAATGCCTGCAGCGTCTCGATCCGATCCGCTTCGGCCGACGGCTTGTCCCAGCGCAGGCGGGAGATGCGGGGGAAGCGCATGGCGACGCCGGATTTGTGTCGGGTCGAGCGGTTGAGGCCTTCGAAGGCGACTTCCAGCACCAGGCCGGCGCTGCGGTCGGCGCGCACCGAGCGCACCGGGCCGAAGCGTTCGATGGTGTTGTCGCGCACATATTTGTCGATCTGCTTCAGCTCCTCGTCGGTGAAACCGAAATAGGCCTTGCCGACCGGCACCAGCTCTTCGGCTCCTTCAGGGCCCGACCAGACCCCGAAAGTGTAATCGGAATAGAAGGAGGAGCGCTTGCCGTGGCCGCGCTGGGCATACATCAGCACCGCGTCCACCGTGTGCGGGTCGCGTTTCCACTTGAACCACGGGCCTTTCGGCCGGCCGGCGACGTAAGCCGAATCCCAGCGCTTCAGCATGACGCCTTCGATGATCGGATGCGGCGGGTTGCTGCGGCTGGTCTCCAGTTCCGCCCAGCTCTCGAACGCCACGAAGGGCGACAGGTCGAAACGGGAAGGGTCGAGCGTCTTGAGGAAGTCTTCCAGCCGGGCGCGCCGTTCGCGGAACGGCAAGGCGCGCAGGTCTTCGCCGCCCAACTGCAACAGGTCGTAGCAGCGCATGAAGGCGGGGTACTGCGCCTGGATCTTCGGCGACACGCTCTTGCGGTTCAGCCGCTGCTGCAGGTCGGAGAAGCTGCCGGTGGCGCCAGGCGAACCAACCAGCAGTTCGCCGTCCAGCACGGCATCGAAGTCGATGGCGTCGGTGAGGTCGGGGAAGGCGCCGGCGACGTCCTCGCCAGTGCGCGAATAGAGCCGGCGGATGCCGCCTTCCGATGCCGCCTGCACGCGGATGCCGTCCCACTTCCATTCGGCGGCGTAGTCGGCAGGCTCCAGCTTCTCGAAATCCTTGTCCTCGACCGGATGCGCCAGCATGACCGGCCGAAACAGCGCCTTGGCGGCGCGCTCGGGCTTGGCTGCCTTGCCTTCCAGCCAGGCGAACAGCTCGCTGTAGGGCGGCGTCAGCCCATGCCACAGCTCCTCGATCTCGCTGACGTCGACCGGGCCGAGATCGGCCACCGCCTGCTTGGCGAGCCTCGCCGACACGCCGATGCGCAGGCCGCCGGTGACCAGCTTGATGATGGCAAAGCGCGCCGAGATGCCGGCGCTGTCGAGCAGGCGCGCCAGCACGTGTCGCGCATCGGAGCGGCTGGCCGCCTGCAGCCTTGCGACCACCTCGCCCAGCGTCGGCACATGGTTGGCGCGCATAGCCGGGTCGGCCGGCCAGACCAGCGAGACGGTCTCGGCAAGGTCGCCGACATAGTCGTAGGAATAGCCGAACAGCACCGGATCCATGCGCTCGGTGACCAGCGCGCGCAGCATGGCCGGTTTCACCGCCGCGATGGAAAGATCGCCGGTGATCGCCGCCAGCGCATAGCCGCGGTCGGGGTCCTCGACGCTGCGGAAATAGTCGGTCAGCAGTTTCAGCTTGCCGTTGCGCGAAGGCGTCAGCACCAGCCGGTCGAGCAGTTCGGCGAAGCGGTTCATGGGTGGAGGTCCTGCCTATGGCCGCATCCTCGATTGGCCAGGGATGTCGCATGCGATGTTCTGCACCGCCTTGGCGACATCACCGTTCCGGAATGGATACCCGACACTCTTCGGTCGCTCCGCTCCCTCACGCGGTCGAGGATGACGGTTGGTATGGGGCGTCTGCGCCGATCTCCAACGTTGACGATGACACCGGGTCCGGCGCTGACCAGGGCGCTAACGATTGCGGTTTGGACGAGGCATGGAAAGCTCGTCATCCTCGACCTCGCAAGCGACCGCAGGGAGCGGCGAGTGTCGGGGATCCATTCCGGAACGGTGAACAAGGCCAGGCTGACCGCTCTTGAACCATTGCCGATGGAGCTGCGGGGCTGCCGTTGGCTGGATGAAAAAAGGGCACCCGCGGTCATGCCGCCCATCATTGCCCCTCATCCTCGTAACCGATGAGATGCAGCGGCTTGGCGGCGAGGCCTTCGAGCTCGCACCAGCGCACCAGCGCTTCCTCGCGGCCATGCGTGACCCAGACCTCGTTTGCGCCGGTCTCCTTGATGGTCGCCGCCAGTTCGTCCCAGTCGCCATGGTCGGAGATGATCAGCGGCAGTTCGACGCCGCCCTGTTTGGCGCGCTGGCGGATGCGCATCCAGCCCGAGGCGAAGGAGGAGACCGGGTCGGGGAACCGGCGCGCCCAGCGGTCGGCAAAGGTCGATGGCGGGCCGATGACGATGGCGCCGGAAAAGTCCGCCTTCGTGCCGCTCTCCACCGTCGCCGGTTCGAGCTGGCCGAGATCGATGCCCTGGCCTTGATAATAGTCGGAGATCTTGGCCATGGCGCCATGGATGTAGATCGGCTTGTCGTAGCCGGCGTCGCGCAGCAGCCGCATCACGCGCTGTGCCTTGCCCAGCGCATAGGCGCCGACCAGATGCGAGCGCTCGGGAAATTGCTCGACCGAACGCAGCAGCTTGCCGATCTCGTCCTCGGCGGGCGGGTGGCGGAACACCGGCAGCGCAAACGTCGCTTCGGTGATGAAGACATCGCACGGCACCACCTCGAAGGCGGCGCAGGTCGGATCGGCCTGGCGCTTGTAGTCGCCGGAAGCGACGATGGTCAGCCCATTGTGTTTCACCGCGATCTGCGCCGAGCCCAGCACATGGCCGGCCGGATGGAAGGAGACGGTCACCCCGTTCAGGTCGATCGTCTCGCCGAGCCGCGCGGCCTGCGTGCTGCCGGCGAAATTCGCGCCATAACGCAGCGCCATGATGTCGAGCGTCTCGCGCGTCGCCAGCACCGAGCGGTGGCCGGAGCGGGCATGGTCGGAATGGCCATGCGTGATCAGCGCGCGGTCGACCGCGCTGACCGGATCGATGAAGAAATCGCCGGGCGGGCAATAGAGGCCCTGGGGGCGGGAACAGAGCAGATCGCTTGGGCGCATGGTTTTAGGATAGGTCATCGGCCGCCGGATAAAAGATGCTCCTGACAAGGCTGCTGCCAGATTTGTCAGCAGGCCGCGCCCTTATCTCCCCCCGTGTGGGGGAGAAAGGATTTTCACGATCTTAGCGAGCACGCCCAAAGGGCGGCGCAGTCTAAGTCGTAGAAAATCCAAGAGAGGGGATATTCAGCTGAGGGGCTTGCAGGTGGGAATCCCTCTATTCTCAAGCAGGGTACCTTGAAAAGCAAATTGCCAACGTCACGGCTGCAAAATCCCCTCTCTTGCGATTTCTAGCACTTAGACTGTGCCGCCCTGCAGGCGTGCTCGCTAAGATGCTGAAATCGCTTTCTCCCCCACAAGGGGGGAGATAGAGGCGCGCCGAGGCTCGATCTCCTCCTCCCCACAAGGGGAGAAGGCAAGAGGGACTTGCGCGGAACGGGGTGGAACGGCTAAGCGACGCGCCGGAGATTTCTCATGAAACCGCTACCCGCTTCGTCGGGCGACCTGCTTGCCGACCGCCGCGCCGACTACGCGGAGGCGCTGTTCGCCTCGCAGGATTATGCCGATGCCGCCGAGCTGATGCTGGGCGCGGTGGAGCTTGCGCCCGACTGGGCGCTGGGCTGGTTCCGGCTCGGCGAAATGCAGGAGGCGGCCGGCGATCTCGATGCTGCCGCGCTCTCCTGGACGATGGCGCTGAAGCTCGATCCCGCCGACCGGCCGGGTTCTGCGCTCAAACTGGCGCTGATCGGCAAGACGCCACCGGCTTCGGCGCCGCCAAGCGCCTTCGTCGAGGCGCTGTTCGACCAGTATGCACCGAATTTCGACACCTCGCTGGTGGAGAAGCTGGACTACCGCGTGCCGGAATATCTCGACGCGGCGATCCGCGCGGTGGCCCGCACACGGCCCTCGGCAGAGCAGAACACAGGCGCCGCTCTCCAGCAGGGAAAGATTGAGGCAAAGCAACCGGAGGCGAAGCCCGCCGGCGACAGTTCGGGCGGTAATCACCGCTTCCGCCTCGCCCTCGATCTCGGCTGCGGCACCGGCCTGATGGGCGAAAGGCTGCGTCCCATCGTCGAGCGCCTCGAAGGTTTCGACATCTCGGCCGAGATGTTGCGCAAGGCTGAACGCAAGGGCGTCTATGATCATCTTGGCAAGGCCGATCTGCAGCAGTTCACCTATGCCGGCGCCGCACCCGATCTCGTCACCGCCGCCGATGTCTTCATGTATGTCGGCGCGCTGGAAACCATCGTCGCCACCGTCGCCGGCCTGCTTAGCACCGACGGCCTGTTCGCCTTCTCGGTCGAAAAGCTCGACGCACCCGGCGGCTTCGCCCTGCAGCCGTCGCGCCGCTACGCCCATTCCGAGACCTATGTGCGCGCCGTGCTTGCCGCCAACGGCTTTTCGTTGCTGTCGCTCGAACAGCGCGTCATCCGCCAGGACCGCCGCGAACCGGTCGCGGGATTGATCGTGGTGGCGGGGAAGCAAGGGCAGGGATGGTGACTAGAGCGTTTCCGTTTTTCACGGAAACGCGGAAATGCTCTAAGTTTTTGTTTTCTTTTCATTTTTGTAACACCAAGTGATTCCACTTGGCTAAAAAATGCTCTAGGCGAGCGGGGAATTCCGTCATCCTCGCAGGGAACACAGTTCTCGAAAGGTGTCGACTCTCCTAGGCTGCGGCAACAATGCCCGCGAGGGATGCCGATTTGTCCTCTGGTTTGAAATCCCACGCCCTCATGCGCCCACGCGTGCTCCGCGCCGGCGATGTGGTGCGTCTCGTTTCTCCCGCCAGCACACCGGACGAGCAGGACGTCGGTCAGGCGGTGGCCGTGCTCGAGCGCAACGGCCTGCGGGTCGAACTCGGCAGGCACGTCTTCGATCACTATGGTTATCTCGCCGGCCGCGACGAGGACCGGCTCGGCGATCTCAACGAGGCGCTTCGCGACGGCTCGGTGCGGGCCATCGTTGCGACGCGCGGCGGCAAGGGCGCCTACCGCATTGCCGACGGGCTCGACTTCGCCGCTTTGCAGGCTGATCCCAAACCGCTGGTCGGATTCAGCGAGATCACCATCCTGCATCTCGCAATGTGGGGCGGTGCGGGCGTTCCCGGCATTCATGGCGCCTGCTGGGACGCCGCGCAGTTTGGCGACCGCGCCGAACAATCCTTCCTGCGTGCGCTTCTGTCCACGGGGACGGTGAGCATCCATTCCGAACCGCATGAGCCGACATCGGTCCTGACCACCGGCGGCCGCGCCGAAGGCATCCTGCTCGGCGGTAACCTGGACATGATCGCCACGGCGGCGGGCTGGACGTTGCCAAGCCTGAAGGGCGCCATCCTGCTCATCGAGGATGTGAACAAGGGGCTGGGGCATGTCGACCGAAACCTGACCCGGTTGCTGAAATCCGGCGCGCTCGACGGCGTCGCCGGGGTCGCAGTCGGTCAGTTCACCGGCTTTGCCAGTTCCAAGGGAGTGACGGTGGTGGAACTGCTGCGTGAACGCCTGGCGCACCTCGCGGTACCGATCCTGGGCGGCCTGCCCTTCGGGCATGGCGACAGCCCCGTCGCTGTGCCGGTCGGAACGGAAGCCGTGCTCGACGCGTCCGGCGGAACGCTTTCCGTCGCGGCGGCGATGCAGTGAAGTGCGCCCCTCCGTAAAGGGATAAAGCGCCACCTGCTTGTGGCATGTCGTTGCATCGATAGAGCGTTTCCGTTTTCACGGAAACGCGGAAACGCTCTAAGTTTTTGTTTTCGACGCATTTTGGTAACGCCAAGTGATTCCACTTGGCTACAAAATGCTCTAGGAGCCGGTTTTGGAAAGCACAGATTTCAGCACCGGATTTTCAGGAACGAGCATGACCATTTCCAGCGACACCGCCACACCTGTCGGCATGTTGAAATATGCGCTGCTGTTCGGGCTGATGATCGTGTTCTGCCAGGTCGCCGTGGTCGTGCTGACCTCGGTCCTGCGGTTCGAGACGCCGGCGGCGATGGGCATCATCGTCATCATGGCGAGCCTTGCTTTCGTCATGCAGAAATTCGCGACCGATACCAGGCGCGCGCCGCTGTCGTCGGAACGGCTCAGCCTCGCCACGCTCGGCGCCATCGCCGCGGTCGCGGTGACGGCGGCGCTGCAGGCGCTGTCTGCCCTGCTGCTCGACCTGGCAGGCGAACAGGACGCGCTGAAGGAGGTCATTCGCGAACTGACCGTCGGCAGCGCCTCGCCAATGCTGACGTCCCTGATGCTGGCCGCACTGATCTTCGCGCTGACCTTCGTCATCATCTTCGCTTCCGCCGGCTTCCTCGCCCGCAGCGCCCTCAAGCGGCTGGAGCGAGCGAAGTAGGGTTCGGTGAAGGCTGGGCGCCTCTATCTCCCCCTTTGCGGGGGAGAAAGCGATTTCAGCATCTTAGCGAGCATGCCCGCAGGGCAGCACAGCTAAGTGCTGGAAATCGCAAGAGAGGGGATATTCAGCCGTAACGCTGACAAGCACTGCTTTCGAAGCAATCCTACGTGGATGGGATCGGCTCTCACACGACGACAGTCGCGAGAGGTCTCAGCTGAAAATCCCCTCTCTTGGATTTTCTACGACTTAGTCTGCGCTGCCCTGTCGGGCGTGCTCGTCTAAGATCGTGAAAATCCTTTCTCTCCCGCAAGGGGGGGAGAGAGAAGCGCCGCGCCCGCCACCCCAACCGATCCCCTTTTGTTCCATATTTCGCTTGGCCTTCGCGCGCACCCGCGCTAGGTCTTGCCGGTGACCGCCAAACCGCGCCCCGTTGCCGACGACCTGCTGCCCGAACCCTTCACCCGATGGTTCGCGGCCAAGGGCTGGGCGCCGCGCGCGCATCAGCTGGAACTGCTTGGCCAGGCGCGTGCCGGCCGCTCGATGCTGTTGATCGCGCCGACCGGCGCCGGCAAGACGCTGGCCGGCTTCCTGCCGTCGCTGACCGAGCTTGCCGGCCGGCCGCGGCGGCGGCCGGGCGAACGGCCGCGCGGCGTGCACACGCTCTACATCTCGCCTTTGAAGGCGCTGGCCGTCGACATCGAGCGCAACCTCGGCAAGCCGGTCGAGGAGATCGGCCTGCCCATCTCCATCGAAACCCGCACCGGCGACACGCCCGCCCACAAGCGCCAGCGCCAGAAGCTGGCGCCGCCCGACATCCTGCTCACCACGCCCGAACAGCTGGCGCTGCTGATCGCCTCCAACGGCGCCGACCGCTTCTTCGAGGACCTGCGCTACATCGTGCTCGACGAGCTGCATTCGCTGGTCACTTCCAAGCGCGGCCACCTGCTGGCGCTCGGGCTGGCGCGCCTGCGCGCCTTCGTGCCGGACCTCACCGCGATCGGCCTCTCCGCCACCGTCGCCGACCCCGACGAACTGCGCCGCTGGCTGGTGCCGCAGGGGGCGGGGGCTGGGCGGCAGGGGGGCATGGACCGGGAGGGTGACGCCACCAGCCACAACCTTCCTTCCACGCCCCCCATGGCCGGCCTCATCACCGTCGCCGGCGGTGCCAAGCCCGACATCTCCATCCTCGATTCCCGCGAGCGTGTGCCCTGGTCCGGCCATTCGGCGCGTTACGCCATCCCCGAGATCTACGAGGCGATCCGCCGCCACAGGATGACGCTGCTGTTCGTCAACACGCGCAGCCAGGCCGAGCTTTTGTTCCAGGAACTGTGGCGCGCCAATGAGGATGCGCTGCCCATCGCCCTGCATCACGGCTCGCTCGAAGTCGGCCAGCGCCGCCGCGTCGAACAGGCCATGGCCGACAACGCGCTGCGTGCCATCGTCGCCACCTCGACGCTCGACCTCGGCATCGACTGGGGCGATGTCGACCTCGTCGTGCATGTCGGCGCGCCGAAGGGGGCGAGCCGCCTTGCACAGCGCATCGGCCGCGCCAACCACCGCATGGACGAGCCCTCCAAGGCGATCCTCATCCCGGCCAACCGCTTCGAGGTGCTGGAATGCCGCGCAGCACTGGACGCCAACTATCTCGGCGCGCAGGACACGCCGCCGCTGCTGGCCGGCACGCTGGACGTGCTGGCCCAGCACGTGCTGGGCTCGGCCTGCGCCGCCCCCTTCGACGCCGACCTGCTTTATGCCGAGATCCGCTCCGCCGCGCCCTATGCCGAGCTCGCCCGCGACACCTTCGACCGCGTCGTCGATTTCGTCGCCACCGGCGGCTATGCGCTTCGGAGCTACGAACGCTACGCCCGCATCCGCCGCACCAAGGAAGGGCTGTGGCGTGTCACCCATCCGCGCATCGCCCAGCAATATCGCTTGAATGTCGGCACCATCGTCGAGATGCCGGAGCTCAATGTGCGCTATGTGCGCCAGGGCCGCGGCATGGCCGGGCGCGGCGGCCCGGTGCTCGGCAAGATCGAGGAGTATTTCGCCGAGACCTTGCGGCCGGGTGACAACTTCTTGTTTGCCGGCAAGATATTGCACTTCGAAGGCATCCGCGAAAGCGAATGCATCGTCTCCAACGGCACCGGCGCCAACATCATCGTGCCGAGCTATGCCGGCGGCAAGTTCCCGCTCTCCACCTATCTGGCCGAGCAGGTGCGCGCCATGCTGGCCGACCCCAAGCGCTGGCAGAACCTGCCGGAACAGGTCGCCGAATGGCTGGCCATGCAGAAGCTGCGTTCGGTGCTGCCGAAGAAGGGCGACATGCTGGTCGAGACCTTTCCCAAGGGCAACCGCCACTACATGGTCTGCTACCCTTTCGAGGGCCGCCTCGCGCACCAGACGCTCGGCATGCTGCTCACCCGCCGGCTGGAGCGCGCCAATGCCCGCCCGCTCGGCTTCGTCGCCACCGATTATTCGCTGGCTGTCTGGGCGTTGGACGACATGGGCGCGCTGTTCAAGGCAAAGAGCCCGTCGCTGGCCGAACTCTTCGACGAGGACATGCTGGGCGACGATCTCGACGCCTGGCTGAACGACAGCTGGATGCTGAAGCGCACCTTCCGCAACTGCGCGGTCATCGCCGGCCTGATCGAGAGGCGTTTCCCCGGCCAGGAAAAGAGCGGCCGCCAGGTCACCGTCTCGGCCGACCTGATCTACGACGTGCTGCGCAGCCACGAGCCCGACCACATCCTTTTGCAGGCCACCCGCACCGATGCCTCCGCCGGCCTGCTCGATGTCAGCAGGCTGAGCCAGCTGCTCTCGCGCATCCGCGGTCGAATCGTGCATAAGGTGCTGGACCGCATTTCGCCGCTGGCCGTGCCGGTGATGCTGGAGATCGGCAAGGAGCCGGTGAATGGCGGTGCCAATGAATCGCTGCTGATGGAAGCGGCCGATCTGGTCGAAGAGGCAATGGGACCCCGATGAATTTTTCGGCGGCAAGAGCAGCAACCGCCATCGGCGCTGAGGCGGTGACCGTCGCCGGCGAGCGCGCGCTGTGCGATCCGCGCGGCACGCTGTTCTTCCCCGACCTATCCTTGCTCGCCGTCTCCGACCTGCATCTCGAAAAAGGCTCGTCCTTCGCCCGCCGCGGCGCGCTGATCCCGCCTTACGACACCGTCGCCACGCTGGCCCGCCTCGAAGCGGTGATCGCCGACTATCAGCCCAGGATCGTCGTCAGCCTCGGCGACTCCTTCCATGACGGCAAGGGCGCCGAGCGCCTGCATCCCGATTTCCGCCAGCGGCTCGAAGGGCTGATGACCGGGCGCGACTGGTTCTGGATCGCCGGCAACCATGACCCGGAAGCCCCGGCCGACCTGCCCGGCGAAACCGTGCTGGAACTCGCCGTCGGCTCAGTCCTCTTCCGCCACGAACCCTCCAAACAGCGCGTCGAAGGCGAGATCGCCGGCCACCTACACCCCTGCGCCCGCATCGTCCAGCGCGGCCGCTCCGTCCGCCGCCGCTGCTTCGCCGGCGACGGCGGTCGCCTCATCATGCCCGCCTTCGGCGCCTACACCGGCTCGCTGAATGTGCTCGACCGGGCGTATAGTGGGTTGTTCAAGCGGGAGACGCTGATGGCGTACATGCTGGGGACGGAAAGGGTGTTTGCGATCTCGGGGGCGATGCTGCGGCCGGGGTGAGGGGAGACGGTACGGAACCTGCATTGTAAGCTAACTAGCGGGCAACCAGAATGCCACCATCATGTCCTCAAATGCAGTCAACTGTCGTCATTGCTGATGATCCATTTCTGGCCGCCCGCCTATCGTGTGCGCTGTCGCAACAAAAGACTTACCTTGCCGTCCTCGATGGGCCACGCATGACCCGACCGGATCATGCATCTGAGGTGACGGTACGGAACAATGCCGTCGCTCGTGTTCAACCTAAGCAGACGCTTCTTGCAGGTCTGCACGCGGCTGGCCACGAAGCTATGTTGGCTGCGTTACCCCACAACCACGCAAGAGTAGTTACGGATGACGATGTTGCGGGTTTATTTGTTGATCGCAAAGTCGGCGAGAGTCCGCCGCTACAATGGGGCAAAGAGGCCATTGGACTAGGGGTGCTTCGTGCACTCTATGAGCGCCGAATGATTGAGTTCGGCGATCATCCGTCGCCAGCCAATCCTATCAAGCCTCGTTCGGATCATCTCGTTATCTGCGAAGAAGGCCAGATGCTTTCCGGAGTAATTGCAGCGAACTATGCCTATTCGATGGGAGCAGGCCTACATCTGATCGAAAAGACAGACGAGGCGGAATGCAAAGAGCTTCTGGCGGCTTACTACGGGATTTACGAGCCGGGTATCGATCAAGTGGCTGTGCGTGAGTGTCTTCAAAAACGGCTGCGCGCTCTTTGCGGTAGTTTAGATCTACCACCTGGCGGTTCACTTACTTTCGTAACAAGATGGCTTCCCTTCGGAGTTGCTTTTCCAGAATTGCCGTCAACGCATCTGTTTGCGTACCCGAACCTTGGGATTTCAATAGTCAATGGCTTCGCTGCCGAGCAGCGAGGGGGGCGCGGTACAAACGTTGCTGTCCTAGTCGATCCGGGAAAAGTACGAGCTCCAGAGATGGAAGTCGCAGCTGACCGCTTGCACGCGCTTGGCATGTTCGTCCGCAGCTACAGCGGCAAGCTTGCGACGGTCCGAAATGTCAGTGAAATGATCGATCTCTTCCCATACGATCTCCTGATCTTTGCGACTCATTGCGGTGACGCAGATGGTTGGCGTTGGACCTATCAATATGAAGATAGTGAAGGCATCCAACGGACCCTTGTCGTTGATATCGCGATCAGTGTGGCCGATACCGACGATCCTGAGATTGTCGAGTTGAAGGAGTATATCCGGTTCGTTTCACTTGATGGTGTGGATTGGAACGACCGCATTGCCAAGAACAATCTCTATGTCGGTTCGGCAATCACAGATTATGTAAATCGAAAACACAGTGATCGTGATTGGGAGCCCGTCCATAAGGAGGCAATACCGCGCATTCTGGGGTCGGCCGCAATGGCGATGGCAGACGACAATTACCTCGCAATGCCGCGTTCACTCGCCTGCGAGGGTGCTCCCATTGTTATCAACAACGCCTGCGTATCTTGGCATGAACTCGCCGGTCGTTTCATGTTCAGCAATGCGCGCGCGTACATTGGTACACTCATGCCGGTGGCCGATCTCGAAGCGGAAGCGATTGTCGCGCGATTGTTTGAGAAGTACTTTGGTAAGCCTTTGGGCCATGCGATTTGGGCCGCACAGAACGCGGCTTATGGTACAGAGAGCAACCGCCGTCCCTATGTCGTTACAGGTGTATATCCTCAGTCGCTCAAGACAACCCGCCAAGATGTGCCGCGTTATATCCTTAATAGGCTTGTTGAAGCGGCCAAGCATTGGCAAGATCGATTGAAGCATGTCGGGAACGATATCAGCTTCGAAAAGCGCATCCGCGCCATGGTCACCTACTATGAACGTGAGATATCTGATTTCCGGAAGCGTTGGTTATTAAGAGGTTGAAGTATTACGGATAGCACGACACAAATTCAGTGTCATTGAGAAATAAAATTTCGATGAGGAATATCCTGAGAGGCTATGAGTACAGCCATGGCTTTGAGGCGAAAACTGTATTGTGACCTGCCCCGAGCGGGACCGTCTAAATCACAGCGATTTGGAGGGCACTGAAGGTGTCTGTCATTGCTTTGCCGGCATGGCCGCCGCGAGAATATTGGGATATCTCAGCGCAACAAGCGTGTCGGGATTATTCTATGCCGATGTCGCTATTCTGGGGCTCCCCAAGGTGCAAAACCTCGCCCAGGAAAAGATAGACGTTTAAGAAAAGTGCATATGCCTCTTCCGACGATACGTCGGTGTGAACGCCTGTGGAAACGCGGTCAAACAGGTTACTGAGATTTTGGCGCAGGCGTGACCTGCGCGATGTACTTGCGGTACGTATCGCTATGTATGCGTTGATCCTGTTCTGATGTTTGCTTGCATCCAGTTTGAGCTGATTACCTCCAATCTCGAATGTATCGTCGGATGGTGGAAAGATAGCGTCGGCGAACGCTTCGAGGATTCGGCGGCATGTGGTCAATGCTTGGCTTACGGCTTCTTCATGTCCTTCTTTCAGTCTTGCCACGACCGATGGTATTTTAGTCAGAACGTCGCCCGCTTTCTCGGCAATTAGCCCATCGATGTCTCGTTTGTATCCATCGAATGTACTCTCCGCCACTTCTGCAAATTGACGTTCATAGTAAACATTGGTAACGAAATTGTGGAGTAATCCGAGAACTCTTGAGCGTACGCCGGATAAGATCCTGATCGTGTTACTTATGATTGCATGATTTTGTGAAGTTATTCTAACTACGCCGACGGCGCTGTCTCCTCCGATGCTCGTTAATTTGATGGATTCAATTTCGGCTTTTTTCGCTTCAATTGTCGCTTCATGTTGGCCTAGGGGCCCCCAATAACCTTTTTTCTCGGCGTGGTTGGTCCAGCGTCCCGTCAGGGACATGTAGCGTAGCGAGGTGTCGTCGCCGCTCACGTAGCCGCGCATTTCATAACCGAGCCACTGCCGTATTTCATCGGAGCCAGCCAATCTTGCTAGCCGATTGGCTTTGAGGATTAATTTATCAGCAGGTAGCCGGTCCAGTTCGATGTCATCGAGCAGTTCTTTGCTGAGGGCGAGAATATGTTCGGCTTCTGTTTGCGAGGGCATAATGTCAGCTTCTCAAGATTGTTAGCAATAAGAAGGGCTGGTCTCGTCCGAAAGAGTATTCGACGGGAAGTTGGACTAGAGGATTTCTTTCGAAGCGGAAACTCCTCACTGGAATCGACAGTGCAAAATGCAAAATGGTATACTTAATCAGAGGTGGGTCGCGAGCGCGACATCATTGATTTCTATCGCGTTGTCGGGAGATTAATCTGCCGGAATCGGCGCATGCGTATTCAGGCAAAGTTCGAGAACCGTATCTCACGCTCCAGACATGTATAGATCGGCGGTGCCCAGTTATAACCGTAGGGGTATCGGCTGGTGTTCGCGCTATCGATCTGTTTTCTGATGTTGTGGTGGCTTTCGGCCGGTAATATGGCGCAAAGCTGCCGCTCTATTTCGTGTGCTGTTTCCATAGGCACTTCAATATCGACGTGATGATAGATGGAGCCCAGTCGTTGGCCTGTACGTAGAACGTTACTTTCCGAAACTGGGAGCGTTGCGAGGTTGCCAAGCCGCGTGGAGATTCGCTTGCACCATACCTCTAATGCTGCCCAGCTATCTTTGGAGTGCTTCGACCGATCGCCAACGATCCCCGAAATGTCGGTCAAACTTGACAAGACTGCTTTCGCGTCATCTGGGGGAAGAAGTTGCTGAGAGCGCTGCTCGACAATACGGATAATGACTGAGAGATCTTCAGGATCCGAATTCGCGATCAACCCGAACTCACCCAAGGTTAGTAGAACATATTGCCATAGATAGGGCCCGTAGTATCCCAGTTCGAGTGCCGCCAAGAGGCGGTCCCGATCAACAGCTCCGGCGGTGGGAAGGTGTATTGTCGGATAGTGCGCTCTAAAAACGTTTGGGTTCAGAGCGAGGCCGCCGATAATGTCCTCCCAGAAAAGAAGTGCCACAGCGAACTTTCCAGCAGCGACTCTGGCGTCCGAGTAAATTCGGACCTGTTGCTGAAGTTTTGCGTCGTGATCATTTGTCGTTGCTACATAAAGTGTGGTCAAGTAAGGTATAAATTCTTCAGCATTTCCCGTTTCTTCTTGAATTGTATTCATGGTTAGGGTTGCAGAGTAACGTTTGCACTGTATTCCGGCCCGTCTGCCAATATCGTCGGGACCGAAGATATCAACCCCCTGTTGCGATTGTCCCGCTCGACCGTTCTTCTGGAGCGAAGGAGATTTCCATCGCAAGCGCTGTGCATCGAGTACTATCGCCTCGAAATCCTGCCAGTTTTTCGGTTTAGGTATGTCAAGTGAGAAGATCGAGGGCATGACAAGAACTTATGATGAGGTGGAGTAAAAAAGACGCAGAAACGGTAAGGTCGGATATATATGAGGCGCAAGCGAGAGATAATATGCCAGAAAGATGTTATGTATGGTCTCTTGGATTGTTCAGATCGAGCGGCTTAATTCGGTGGCGCAGCGTCAGTATCGTCTTGCCGTGGCCCTGCTCGTCGAAGTTCACCGTCACGTGAAAGGAGTCGGGGTCGTTCGGGGAGCCATGGTCCATCACGATGCGCTCGTTTGATTCCAGGATAGGCATCAGTTTGGGGAAGCGCTGCTCCTTGCCTTCGAATGTGTCCACTATGTCGAAGCGCCAGATGCCGTCCTGAACCGGGCTTGCCTCATGATTGTTGCCGTTACCCTGCAGCGCAGTCTCTGACATCAACAAATTTCTTCGTCTAAGCGTCTTCTTCGTCAAAGTCTCCGTTGTCGTAAAAACCGCTGTTATCAACGGACACTTCCACAGTTCCTGGTACTATCTCGTCAGGTTCATCGACTTTGGCGTCTAGTCGCGCGGTATATGGATAGGAGTCGTTCATCACCGCTCCTTCATCTCTCTTCAAATCGGAACTCGATCCATATTGTAGTTCGACGTGGACGGTACCAGACACCGCCAACTTGATAACCGCCTCATCTATTTCCCTTACCTCAATGTCATCTATCCCATGTCCCTCGAATGTCGTATGCGTCGAGAGTTCATCGAGTTCCGGTATCGTCTCCGATAGGAATTTTTCGAGGATTGCTTGGTCAATCTCGTTCTCAAGTTGTCGGTAGACTTCGTTCTGGCAGCTTCGAGCTGCATCGAAAAGTTTCAGTACTCCATGCAAAGATTCATCCAGAAGTACTCTTATCTTTTCGTCATCGATCAGGATCGTGTGTTCTCGGACATGAGTTGCTTTGTTCAACCTATCAATTGCTTCGACTAGTGGGCCAGCCACTTCTTCATGGTCGAGATGAAGCGTATTGGCAACATAGTCGACAGAGAGCCCCCCTTGTACGATGAAAGTAATTCGTTGACGACGCGTGGGACCTTTTGTGTCCGGCGCCTGCTTATACCAACAACATTTTTGAACTTTTTCGTCTGGGGCCATTGCGTGCAAGATATGTCCGACAAGCTCTCTGAGGGCTGCGGCGCACATGTTGCCGCGAATAGGGTTGTTACCTTCCCCCGCCTGGATTGCACCTTCAAGCACCGTTGCCATGAAGCCGTCCTCAGGCCTCATCGCTTTCAGAACCTCTGACCTTTCTCGGAGCTTCGCCCACGTCGGAGCGTTATAGACATGAGCAGCGAGAAATTTTGTCTTCTTATCCATGGATCGCGCCTACCATTTTTGCTGTGAGCCTCATGCTAGGAGGACCTATTTCTGCCAATGCGTCTTGAAATGGCTCGGGGCTTCGTCTTCGCCAGTGCCTTAACTGCCTTAGTATCCCGTCTCACCCCTCCAGCCACCCCGCCAGCTTCTCCAGCGTCTGCAGCCCATACTCCACCGCGCCGAAGCCGATGACGATCTGGCGCCGTTCGCGGCTGGGGTGAAGCTGGCGCAGCGTCAGGATCGTCTTGCCGTCGCTCTGCTCGTCGAAGGTCACCGTCACGCGGAAGCGGTCAGGGTCGTTCGGGTCGGCCGAGCCGTGGTCCATCACGATGCGCTCGTTCGGCACGATCTCCAGGAAGCGCATCAGGTTGGGGAAGCGCTGCTCCTTGCCCTCGAACGTGCCCACCATGTCGAAGCGCCAGATGCCGCCCTCGCTTATGTCGGCCTCATGACTCTCGATGCTCAGGCCGGTCGGGCCGAACCAGGCGGCCAGCGCCTCGGGCTTCGTCCAGGCGGCAAACACTTTTGCACGCGGATGGTTCAGCACCTTCACCAGCACGATCTCGCGATCGAGCGACCAGCTCTGCAGCGGGCTGACCTCGTCTTTCATGGGTTTTCCCTATCCAGATAAACATCCAGCCGCTCCAGCCGCATCGCCCAGCTGCGGCGCTCGGCTTCCATCCAGTTGGCGGCCTCGTCGAAGCGCGCCTGCACCAGCCGGCACCAGCGGCTGCGCCCGCGCTTTTCCGAGGTGATCAGCCCGCACTCCTCCAGCACCTTCAGATGCTGGGCGAAGGAAGGCAGCGCCATGTCGAACGGCTCGGCCAGCACGCTCACCGGCACCTCGCCCTCGGCCAGCCGCGACACCACCGCGCGCCGCGTCGGGTCGCTGAGCGCATGGAAGGCAAGGTCGAGCGGGGTCGAATGATAGGGCATGTCCATCCGTAAGATGGTCGGCGATGGCGGTCAATGACAAAAAGGCACTTGCCTTACTATCTGTGTTCGAACATAAAGGCATCTACCTTAGTATCAAATCCGTGCAAAAGGAGAACCCATTGGCAGTTCGTGTCGACCTCAACATCTCGCTCGACGGTTTCGCGACCACGACGGACCAGACGCCCGAAAACCCGTTCGGCGAGGACTGGTCACGTCTGGTCGGCGCCTATGTCGCGACGCGCACGTTCCGCGAACTGCTGTTCAAGGACACCAGCGGCGCTGGCACCACCGGTGTCGACGACCGCTATGCCAGGGCCTATTTCGACAATATCGGCGCCGAGATCATGGGCGCCGGCATGTTCGGCCTGCACAACTTCCCCAACGATCCGGACTGGAAGGGCTGGTGGGGCGACGAGCCGCCGTTCCGCTGCCCGGTCTTCGTGCTGACTCACGCCAAGCGCTCCTCGATCGAGATGGCCGGTGGCACGATTTTCCACTTCATCGACACCACGCCGGCCGAGGCGCTGAGCAAGGCCGTCGCGGTGGCCGGCGGCAAGGATGTGCGCATCGGCGGTGGTCCCAGCACGGTGCGGCAGTTCCTGAAAGCCGGCCTCGTCGACCGCCTCCACGTCGCCATCGTGCCCATCCTTCTCGGCCGCGGCATCCGCCTGTGGGACGATCTGCGCGGGCTGGAAGCCGGCTACACGGTGGAATCGGAAACGGCGGAGAGCGGGGTGGTTCATTTGACGTTTGGGCGGTAGAGCGGCGGCAGGGCGCGGCGTGCCTTATCTCCCCCCCCTCGCGGGGGAGAAAGCGATTTCAGCACCTTAGCGAGCATGCCCGAAGGGCAGCGGAGCTAAGTGCTAGAAGTCGCAAGAGAGGGGATATTCAGCCGCTGCGCTGACAATGAGCGCGTTGTATTCCCTCACAGAAGAAGCTCTTCTTTCAAGCCTCTCAGCTGAATATCCCCTCTCTTGGATTTTCTACGACTTAGCTGTGCCGCCCTGCGGGCGTGCTCGCTAAGGTCATGAAAATACTTTCTCCCCCGCAAGGGGGGAGATAGCAGCGCGCGCTCCTGCAAGGGAGATAGAAGTGATGTGGCGATGCCTGCGCTGACAACCGGATGAGCTCTCAGTTCGCACTTGGGGTGCCGACACTCACATGCCGTTGATCAGCATCAGCAGCGCCAGCAGCAACACGCCGTTGCAGACCACGACGATGCTGTCGAAAATTCTGACCTGCGGGACACCGATCAGAGCCACCCCCGTGCCGAGCAGTCCGCAGATCAATGCTATCTGTAGCAGCTCAATCATGTCGCCTCCGACGCGAAGCATAGCATGTGGCGTGCCCGGTCGCTACGAGGTGCGTCCTTCGAGGCTCGCCCGGCAAGGGATCGGGCCGTGCTTTCAGTCGACGTGCGGGCGAGCGCCTCAGGATGAGGACCGCTGTGCCTGAGCTCTTCATATTGAAACGCTGCAGGATAGAGAGAGAGTTCGCGCCAACGATCCTCATCCTGAGGTGCTCGCGAAGCGAGCCTCGAAGGACGCACCTAAAGCCAGCGCCGACGTTGGTGTCGCCATCAACGCCAGACACCCCCGCAGCCCCTACAAAGACGCCCGCGCGCTGTCGCTGATCAGCTTGACGCCGAGCGCCCCGACCACCAGGCCGGCACAGCGGTCGATCCAGGCCTTGGAGCGCAGGTAGACGGCCCGCGGCCGGCGCGAGGAGAAGCCCAGCGCCACGATGGTGTACCACAGGGTCTCGTTGACGAAGAGCAGCGGCGGCAGGGCGAACAGCATCCAGGTCGGCGTCGGCGAAGGCAGAAGCGCCGCGAACATCGAGGCGTAGAAGATCGCCGTCTTCGGGTTGGACAGCTGCACGAACAGGCCGCGCAGCAGCGACTTCCACAGAGTGACCGTCCGTCCGTCCGTGGTCTCGGCAACCGCCAGCGGCTCGGGCGCGGCGCGCCAGATGTTGATGCCGAGCCAGACCAGATAGGCGCCGCCGGCGAGCCGCAGCACAAGGTTCAGCCACTCGACCTGCAACAGGATGGCGGTCAGCCCGGCCATCGCGATGCAGGCGAACAGGAAGCCGCCGAGCCCCATGCCGATCGCCGCCATCACGCCGTCGGCGCGCGAGCCGGAAATGGCGATGCGCGACACCACGACGAAGCTTGGCCCCGGACTGATGGCGCCGAGCAGGAAGACGCCGAGGATGGAGAACAGGATCGCAAGGTCATGCACGGCACTTCCTCCTTGTCGCCCCGCAGCGGGTCGTTCGTCGATAGTGGGGCGTCTCACCGGCCTCCGCAATGGGGCAGTTGGAATGGTGGTTGTTCCATCGACGTACGCTGCCAGCCGCCGGGGTCTTCACCGATCGATCGGCATGTCTTCGACCGGCCTTAGGCCGCGTGCTGTGTGTCCTGTTGCGGATCAGAGCGTGCCTGCAGCAGATCCTCCTGCCAGTTTCCGAGCCGTTCGAGAATTGGCAGCAATCGCCGCCCGGCGTCAGTCAGCGCGTACTCCACCTGCGGCGGCACTGTCGCTGCCACCGAACGCGACAGGACGCCGGCAGCTTCAAGCGCTTTCAGATCGCGGGAGAGCATCTGTTGCGAAAGCCCGGGGTTGGCGCGCTGAAGCGCATTGAACCGCATGGGGCCATCGCCGAGCCAGTAGATGATCAGGCATCTCCATCGACCTGAAAGGAGTAGAAAGACCTGTTCGAGGGGACATTGCGTGACATTTTCTTTCATGGCGTCCACCGGTCCGGAGCTAACATTTTTATGACCAGCGCAGATTATTTTGCGTTCTTGCGCTTCTTCGCTGCAATACCGAATTTCGGCGGGTCAAATTCACAGGAACATAACAATGACCCCCATCCTTTTCTATGGCGTTGAATATGGTTCGTCTTTCGGCTCGATCGTGGCGCTGGAGAAACTCGGCCAGCCCTACCGGCTGTGCCGCATTGAAATGCCGCAAGAATCCCAGAGCGCCGCATACAGGGCCGTGAACCCGGTCGGCGAGCTTCCCGCTCTGGCCACCGCCAGCGGCGATGTGCTGACTGAAAGCGTCGCCATTCTGCAGCATATCGCCGAACGCGGACGCGAAAAGGCGCTCGGCCATGCCAGTGATGCCGAGCGGGATCGCTTTCTGCAGGTGCTGGCCTTCCTGAACAGCCGCTATTTCTCGGCATTCAACCCGCTGTGGTTTTCGGTCGAGTTCGGTGACGGCGACCAGCAGAAAGCGGCGTTGCGTTCCGAAGGCGAGGCCCTGGTGGCAATGGCGACCAGGAAGCTTGAGGCTGTGCTGGGCAGCCGCGACTGGCTGATGGGCGACCGGATATCGCTGGCCGATGCCTATTATGCCGGCGTGGCCAGGTGGAACGACATCCATAAGGTGGTGGACTGGGCAGATTATCCGCGCGCCAAGGCTCTGTTCGACCGTGTCGAAGCCGACGAAGCCGTCCGGTTTGCCCATGCCGTCGAGGACGGCGAAGCGGTCACCAGCGCCGCGTTCAAGGGGCATGTCACCCTGGAGGAGGCCAGGGCCGAGCTTGCATGAAACTCGTTCCGGCATGGCTATGCGCCTCATCGCCCTGCCGGACCGGCCTTGCGCTGTCGCTCCGGGGCGTTCATTGCGCGCTTCGCGGGACACGGGGAGAAGCGGACTGGCCGCTACCTCGGCGCTCGTTCTGTAACGCTGGCGATCGGCGAAATTGGTGTGCGAGCGCATTTCTTCCGGCAGGCAATGCCAGCCGATACGGATTGAAAGCGCGACCGCCGCGCCATCCTTTCGGCGTTCCGGAATGGATCCCCGACACTCTCCACTCCCTGCGGTCGCTCCGAGGTCGAGGATGACGGACTGCATTTTGCCGTTATCGCGAATTGTCACGGTTGGACCCAAGCTGGAGTTCTTACAGGAAAAGAGTGTCCTGTTTTCCGTTCGGAAAAAGCCCAAGCGTTGGAGCGTTCCGCCGTTCCGTGAAAACGGAAACGCTCTGTTGATTGGCTGCGGCGAAAAGGGAACTCCGTCATCCTCGACCTCGCAGGGAGCGAAGCGACCGCAGAGTGTCGGGGATCCATTCCGGAACGCAGAAAGGATGGTCCCCGGCTTGGTGATTGCGCTCAGGAGAGGGCAGGTGGCACCGGCGTCGGCCTCTACACCGCACGAACCTCGGCCAGCCGCCTTTTCGAATAGTCGTCGTCCCAGCACACCGCGGCTTCCCAGGCCGCGGATGCTTGCGCGGCAATGTCATAGGCCGCTGCTTCCAGCCCGGCGGCATTGTGCGGCAGCGCCAGGTCGAGCTCGGGCACGTCGGCATGCGACTCGTCCCAGTCGATCAGCGCGACCCGCTCCGCGGTAATGCGGATGTTGCGCGGGTTGGGGTCGCCGTGAACGACCGCGGTCTGGCGCCCGGCGAGCCGCGCCCAGGCTGCCCGGCAGCGCGCCACGCCTTCGGGCGGCATGGCGGTCAGGTCGATCTTCGTGCCGGTGGTGGCGGAAAGCAGGTCGGCCGATGAGCGCCAGCCCGGACGCTGTGGCCAGCCCGATGTCAGCCGGTGCAGGTGCCGCAGCGTCTCGGCGACGCGGCGCCAGTCGGCCTCGGTTTCGGGCGCACCGCCTTCGACATAGCGCATCACCATCAGGCCATGCGCGAACAGCCTGCCGTCCTTTGTCGGGATCGGCACCGGGACGGTCAGGCCATGGCGGTCGAGATGCTGCAGCAACCCGGCTTCCCAGGCGAGATCGACGTCGCTGCGCGAGCCCAGGCGGGCGACCGCAAGCGCACCGTTGACGCGCACGCTCCACACATCATTGGCGACACCGCCGGAGAGCGCTTCGATGCGGGTGGTGCCCCACAGCTCCAACGTTTCCCATCCCACTGGCGATGTCCTTCACTCATTGCGCGCGCCTTGAGTAGAGCAGGGGTGGGCGTCGGGCAACGTGGTTGGCGATCCGGTGTTTCAGTCGCTGGCCGTTTGCGCCCTTCGTGCCCATGTGATTGCCTCTCAGCAGATCCATGACGTCGACGGGTTGGAAACTTGGCATTGACGCTGGACGCAAGGCGACGAAAACTCAGCCGTGTCTCGTGGCAGATGGTGTCAGGCTCAGGAAGGGAGATCGGTAAATGAACAAGGCCAGCGTGCGCAGCAGGTTGAGTGAACTGGCCTCGGCCGAACTGGACGGCGCCAGGGCCGCCTATGCCGAGCATCTTCGGGCCAGCAAGCCGCTCGAGGATGAAGCGACCGACGCTGACGATCAGGCCCAGGCCTGGACGCAGGCGGAACTCGCTGAAGACCTCGAGAAAATGGTGCGCACCGCCGAAGCCAAGGTCGCGGCGCTGGAAACGCTCGACTTCGGGCCGAAACAGCTCGTCGAGCCAGGCGCGATCGTGACCGTCGATGGCCGCCACTTCGTCATCGGCATCTCCATGGATCATTTCACCTGCGACGGGATCGAGCTGACCGGCCTGTCCCCGCGCGCGCCGTTCTATCAGGCGATCGACGGCTTGGAGACATCCGACACCGCCGAGTTCAATGGCCGCTCGGTGAGGGTTGACGACATCCGCTGAACGCCGGATCGCTCAGCGGTCCACCTCAGCGACAATCATAGTGCAGGGCAGCGATGTCCGAGCCGGGCAGCTTGCGCTGACCAAGCAGCCTGAACGGCGCGGTCACGCCGGGTTCGAAAGTGGGCACGCCGCCGCCCAGCACGACATTGCCGACCAGAAGATGGACCTCGTCGACCAGGCCATGCCGCAGCAGGTCGTTGAACAGCACGTGGCTGCCGAAGATCAGCAGGTCGGCGCCGGCCTGCGCCTTGAGTTGGGCAATGCGCTGATGCGCGCCAGACCTGCCCACCACTTCGGCATCGGCCCAGGGCGACGTTGCCGCCACCACCAGCCGGTCGCTGACGATCAGCTTGCGGCAAGCATCGCAGCGCTCGGCGATCTCACGCTGCACCGGGTCGCTGCCGCGGTCGATGTTCGGCCAATAGCCCTCGAACATCGGGAAGGTGACGGCGCCGAACAGCAACGTGCCCGCGCTGCGCATCAGGTCGAGGTTGTGCACGCTGAACGCCGACCCCATCGGCAACCCGTCGAGCCGCCCGCCCGGGCAGGCGCAATAATTGTCGAGGGAACTCAGAATGCTGACGACGAGCTTGGCCATGGCAGATGTCCTTGTGCGGAACGATGCAGTCCCGGACCATCCGGGCCTGTCATTCGCTTGGAGACATCGCGACGTCGAAACTCATCGCTGCGCGGTGAAAAAAGTTCGAGCGGTTCCACAAAGAGCGGATAATTGCTCACCCCTGCCGGAATCGGCTTCGCCTATCAGCTTCTCTCACGATTGTTCGCGGTCCGATTCTCAATCGTTCCGCCCGTGTCCTCGTGACAATGGTGAATGCGCCGTCCAACTCGACAATGCCCGGGGGAGGGAGCAATTGTCAGGATAAGGACCGTCGGATGGCGGCCGCGAATTCCGCAGCGTCTCCGAAATTTGGGGCTCCTGTACAACCATCCTCATCCTTGTTTGGACCGAGGACATCGCGAACAGTTTTCGCTGTGAACTGCACAACGCCCCTCATCCTGAGGTGCTCGCGAAGCGAGCCTCGAAGGACGCACCTAGAGCGTTTCCGTTTTTCACGGAAACGCGGAAACGCTCTAAGTTTTGTTTTCGCCGCATTTTTGTAACGCCAAGTGATTCTACTTGGCTACGTAATGCACCTAAAAATCCATATCCCGTCGCTTTGGAACCAGATGCCCTCTACGCGAAAGCTCAGGTAGGTTGTCATAGGCTAGGGCTATGAGCGCCTCCTTCTTCCTGCGGGACCAGCCCTTGATCTGCCGTTCCCGCGCAATGGCGTCCGTAATTCGATCGTAGGCTTCAGCAAAGACGAGCGTGACCGGACGTCTTCTGGCTGTATAGCTGTCGATCGGCAGATTGTTGTGTTCCCAGACGCGCGCTTCGATGTCTTGCTTGGTCGAGCCGACATAGTAGGAACCGTCCATGCAGCGCAGAATGTAAACCACCATCTCGAATTGGCTCATGGCAACCCCGAACCGCTGGATACGCCTAATCTATCTTGAACCCGGCTGGAGAATGAAGAACCGCTTTTGGTGCGTCCTTCGAGGCTCGCCCGGCAAGGGACCGGGCTGTGCCTTCAGTCGACGTGCGGGCGAGCACCTCAGGATGAGGACCGTTGGGTGAAACGGCGCTCAATATCTGAGACGTTCCAGAATTTTTGCCCGAAAGGCACGACGCCTCAGGATGAGGGGCGTTGGGTGAAACGGCGCTCAATATCTGAGACGTTCCAGAATTTTTGCCCGAAAGGCACGATGCCCCTAATCCTGAGGTGCTCGCGAAGCGAGCCTCGAAGGACGCACATCTGTTCGCGATCTCCCCCGGTCCAAACAAGGATGAGGACTGTTGTGCAAAGGTCGTTTATTTTGAAGCGGGGGGGGGGAATGGCCCGCACCTCCCTCATCCTGAGTAGTTACAAAAGCCAAAACGCGCCTAGTCGAACTCCTCGCGCGTGCCGAACCGGCGGCAGACCACGGGATCGATAAAACTGTCGATGGCGGCGATGCGGCCGTTGGCGAAGCTCAGCAGCACGATGCCGCCCGGACGGAAGCGGTCGTCGCCAGCTTGTTTGATATAGCAGGCGAAACCGGGCTGGCCGTTGCCGCGCAGCGGCTCCAGCCGCCACGGCGTCTCGAACACGCGCTCGCCGAAGAATTTTGCGACGAAGGCGCGGCCGCTGAACCAGGCGGGAAGCGGCGGCATGGTGAAGCGAACGTCGTTGGCCAGCAGCTCGACCATGGCGCTGAGGTCGCGGCTTTCCCAGGCCGAGACGAAGGCCTGCAGCAACGGTTCGAGCGCTTGCGGGTCGACGGGCTTCTTCTCGCCGATGTCGGTCTTCGTCCGCATCGTCTGTCGCGAACGCTGCAGCGCGCTGTTGGCCGCGGCCACGCTGGTTCCCAGCATGTCGGCGGTCTCGGCGGCCGAATAGCCAAGCACCTCGCGCAGCAGCAGCACGGCGCGTTGCAGGCCGGGCAGGTGCTGCAGCATGGCGACGAAGGCGAGCCCGATATGTTCGCGGCGCAGCAGGATCGTGCCCGGGTCTTCGTTGTCGGTGCCTTCAGACAGCAGCTCGCCATCCGGCATCGGCTCCAGCCATACCGGGCCCGTCACCGGTTCGCCGAGTTTCGCCGTGGTCAGCAACGGCGCGGCGCGATCGCGCGAGGTGAGACGGCGGGGCCGTTTCTCGACGATGCGCAGGCAGACGCGGGTGGCGATGCTGGTCAGCCAGGTGGCGAGCGAACTGCGCCCTTCGAACGAACCCAGCCCGCGCCATGCCGCAAGCAGCGTCTCCTGCAAGGCATCGTCGGCATCGAAGGGGGAGCCGAGCATGCGGTAGCAATGCGCGTGCAGCCGCTTGCGGTAAGGCTTCACCAGTTGGTCGAATGCCGATGCGTCCCCCGCGCCAGCTAGCTGGAGCCACGCACTTTCGGCCGGGTTGTCGGGTGTTCCCGTCTGTCGTGACATGGCGAAAACCGTAGGTTGGGAGCTGCTCGCTGGGCGGCACCTTAGTCGGCGCGTTTGCTACCGGGAAGCGCTGCCCTTGCCTTCAGGGCATCGCTTATGAGCTCCCCTTCTCCGTCTCGGCTCTGCCGAGCCACCTCTCTCATTCATGGGGGAGAGCAACCCAAGCTGGAGAAGCGCCGCCGCATCAACTGCGGTTCCTCGCCCTGCCGAAGGCGGGGAGAGGTGGCTCGGGCACGGCGGCTTTGCCGCCGCCTTGCGCGAGACGGAGAGGGGCTTACGCCATATGCGGTTGTTCGCGCCCGCCGACCTCCCGTCGCTCGGATCAACGGCACGCCTTCGCCGCTGCGAGCGCCCCGGCACGGGCAGGCTGCGGCAGGTTCCCGATCTTCTGGACGGCGGCGTAGAATTTCGGGTAATCGCCGGAGCACAGCTCGAACAGGCGCAGGAATGCCGGAACCTGTTCGCCATAGACGGCGGTGGCGGCGAGCTTGGCGTTGTTGATCGGCGCGGCGAACCAGGCGTCATAGCCCCGGTATCCCGCCCAGCGCCGGTCGCGCATCTGCCGGTAGCGCGCCCGCAGCGTCTCGATCGTCGCTGCCTTGGCAGCCGTCTTCTGCTCGATGCTTCGCGAGCTCTGATAGACCTGCTGCAGCTCCTCGCGGGTGGTCGCGAGCAGGCGCAGGAAATCGGCGCGGCGCCTGCGGTCGGCCTCGTAGCGGCGAAGCTCGGCCAGGTTGCCGCTGGCACGCAGCCATTTGCGCACCCCGCTGGTTTCGACGGCCACCGCGAAGGCTTCGTTGAAGGCGGAATCGCCGTTCACATAGACGCGCTGATGCGCCAGTTCGTGGAAGATCAGGCTGGCAAGAAACGTGTCGTTCTGGCCGAGCATGGTCGACAGCAGCGGGTCGCTCGACCAGCCGAGCGTCGAATAGGCGGTGACGCCGGTGACGTGGACGTCGAAGCCTTCCTTGTGCAGTGCGACGGCATTTTCGGCCGCTTCCTTGCGGTCGAAATAGCCGCGATACGGCACGCAGCCGAACACCGGAAAGCACCAGGTTCGTGGCGTCAGCGAGAATTGCGGCGCGGCGAAAACCGCCCAGGCCACCGCCTCGCGGCCTATGTCGGCATAGCTGCGGTAGCTGCTGTTGTCGGGCAGCGCCAGCGCGTCCGTGGCGTATTGCCGGATGGCGCTTGCCGACATCAGCCTGGCGCGCAGCGCTTGCGGCGTCGCCGGATCCTGGATCAGCCTGCCGACATTCTTCCGCGCCGCCATGATCTCGACATGGCCTTCCAGTGACTTGGCATAATAAGAAATGCTGGTGCAGCCGGCCATGCCGGAGGCCATGATCGCCGCTGCGATCAACTGAAAAACGCGCTTCACAGGCTGCCCCGCCCCATTCCGATCGCCCGGTCTCAACAGGCGCGGCGGTTTTCGTCAAGGCCCGGAGATATGGCAGATCGAGTTTTCGCGCATCGTTGCGCGGAAGCGGTCACCTGCCAAAACACCGAGCTTGAACAACGCCGCCCACCGACAATGCTGCCAGCGACGTCAGCGCTGCCGTTGGAGATTGGCGGAGGCACCTTTTACCTTCGTCATCCTCGACCTCGCGGCGACCGTAGGGAGCGGAGAGTGTCGGGGATCCATTCCGGAACGCGGACGAAGACGCTGCGGTCCAGACCTGGCTTCAGCTCGCATTTCGAGTTTGCTCGCTGGAACGGACCCAGCTCTGTTCTCATCAGCGTTCCGGAATCGACCCCCGACCAGTCGCTTCGCTCCCTCCGAGGTCGAGGATGACGAGTGCTAGAGCTCAACTTGACAGGAACCCCATTCCCCCCTTCGCGTTCGACAAGCAGCACCTATAGAGGAACTGCACGATGAACATCGCACCACAACTGGCCTTTGCCGGCGAGTGCCGGCAGGCGTTCGAATTCTATGCCCGGCTGATGGGCGGGGTCATCACGGTGATGAACACGTTCGGCGCCAACGAAGACAAGACACTGCCGCCAGGCTCGGCCGCCGCCGCTCCCGATCAGGTCCGCTTCGCCGAACTCAGCCTCGGTCATTCGGTGTTGCGCGGCAACGACGTGCCGGCTGACCAGCACAGGCCGATGCAAGGCTTCAACGTCTCGCTGCACATCGAAGGTGCCAGCGAGGCCCGCCGCATCTTCGAAGCGCTCAGCGAAGGCGGCACGGTAACCACGCCGCTCACCGAGGTCGACTGGGCCGACCAGGTCGACTTGGTCGACCAGTTCGGCATGGTGACGGACAAGTTCGGCGTGCCCTGGCTGGTGCTGGCGATGAAGGCATAGGGAGCCTCTCGAACAAACACCGCGGAATTACGCTTCATGCGCCGGCGCCTCCTCATGGCAGGGCATGTCAGTTGAAAGGCGCTTCGGTTCCGTGACAGAGTTCCGGCAACAGTTAGAGCGTTTCCGCGTTTTCGGAAACGCGGGGCGCTCTAACCCTTTGTTTTCACGCAAGTGCTGGCGGAAAAGCGGCTCTCCTGGAATTGCCCTTGTGGCGCCCCGCCGCTCGGTCGGATCCATCTTCCAGGCTGCTCGAAGTCTGACCACGGAAACGGATGTGGCATGGTGGATTATGACCGGATCGAAAAACTGATTGCGGCGGTGCCGCCTGCCTTGGCGCTGCGTGCCGGGCTGGACCTGGGCATCTTCACGCGGCTCGGCGACGGCGCGCAGACTGCCGACAGCCTTGCGGCAGCGCTCGACGTCGATCCCGATCGCCTGTCGCGGCTGCTCTACGCGTTGGCCAGCATCGGTCTTCTCGAAGTCGCGGATGGCCGGTTTGGCAACGGAGCCGAAGCATCGGCCTTCCTCGACGCATCCAGCCCGACCTATCGCGGTGGCGACCATGCCCTGCTGCGCGAACTCTGGGGTGCCGACCTCTTGACCGCGGATTCGCTGCGTCAGAACCGGCCGGCCGCGCTGCACGACTTTTCCGAAGCAGGGCCCGAGGAGGCGGCCGCGTTCAGCCGCATGCTCGCCCCGGGTGGGGTGATCTTCGGCCGGCATCTGGCTGAGGCGATGGACCTCTCTGCGATCGGTTCGGTGATCGACATCGGCGGTGGCGCCGGCACCATTCTTGTCGGGCTGCGCGAGCGGTGGCCGCGGCTTTCGGCGACGCTGATGGAACTGCCGACGGTCGCGGCGGCAGCGCCGGATATCCTGTCGGAATACGGTGCCGGCGACGTGGTCGTCGAAGAGGGGGACATAACGCTCGCGCCATCGATCGGCCGGCACGACCTGGCAATCCTGAAGGCTGTCGTCCAGGTGCTTCCACCGGACAAGGCGCGCAGCGCGATTCTGAACGCGGCGCGTTGCCTCAACCCCGGCGGCGAGATCGCGGTCGCGGGATGGGGGGTGGTCGACGACGACCGCCTCGGCCCGACCGAGGGCGTCTTTCTCAACCTCACCTTCCTCAACCTCTATCGCCACGGCGAGGCCTACACGGAAGGCCAGTACCGCGCCTGGATGACCGAGGCCGGGTTCCGCGACATCTCCCGGTCGTCGCTGGCGGATGGCTGCACCTTGTTTCGCGCGCGCCTCGCGGGCTGAAGAATAGGGCGGAATACGCTCAGGTTCCGCTCCCGATTATGGTTCGTTGGCTTCGGTTCGCGACAGTGACGGAATGTCTTGTGCCGTCGGCAGAATCTGCCGCGTTCCGGAATGGATCCCCGACCAGTCGCTTCGCTCCCTCCGAGGTCGAGGATGACGGGACCGGGGCGTGCTCGCCAATCTCCTGCGTTGACGATCACTGTTGGTAGACGGTGCTGGGGCCAACGCTGAAAATGAGCGTCGGCGCGCCAAAGCGAAGGTGAACGAGAACTCCCCCTGCGCAGCGGTGCCGGTACCAGCATCGGATTCCGCATGCGCAAACCCTGGACTGTTCAAAAGCCGGCTATCTGTTTGCGTTATCCGGCATAAAGGCGTTATGGCTTTGCCGACTTGCAGACGTTGCGGAGAAAAACATGCTGGGCTGGTTCAGGCGGCTTTTGCCGCGCGAGGATCGTTTCTTCGATCTGTTCGAACAGCATTCCCGCACCGTCGTCGGCGGCGCCGAGGCCCTGCAGCAGATGCTGGCCGGCAGGGATGTCGAGCACTGGTGCAAGGAGATCATCGAACTCGAGAACCAGGCCGATGCGATCACGGCGGAAGTTCTGCTGGCGGTGCGGCGTTCCTTCATCACGCCGTTCGATCGCGGCGACATCAAGGACCTGATCCAGTCGATGGATGACGCCATCGACATGATGCACAAGACCGTCAAGACGGTGAAGCTGTTCGAGAAGCGCGAGTTCGATCCGCTCATGCAGGAGATGGGCGTCGTCATCGTCGAGGCGGCCAGGCTGGTGGCGGAGGCGATCCCGCTGCTCAACAAGATCGGCACGCATGCGACACGGCTCAACGCCATCGCCGAGCAGGTGATGCGCGTCGAAGGGCGCGCCGACGACCTGCACGAGCAGGGCCTCAGGGACCTCTTCCGCCGCCACGGCAAGTCCGACCCGATGGCCTACATGATCGGCTCCGAGATCTATGGCCAGCTCGAGAAGGTCGTCGACCGTTTCGAGGACGTCGCCAACGAGATCAGCGGCATCGTCATCGAGAACGTCTGACCGACATGGACCCGACGATTGCCTTTCCGATCCTGGTCGCGCTGATCGGCGTCGCGCTGTTCTTCGATTTCCTGAACGGCCTGCACGATGCCGCCAACTCCATCGCCACGATCGTTTCGACCCGGGTGCTGCGGCCGCAATATGCCGTTCTGTGGGCGGCTTTCTTCAATTTCATCGCCTTCACCATCTTCGGCCTGCATGTCGCCGAGACCATCGGCAAGGGCATCGTCGATGCCGACATCGTCACGCCCGGCGTCATCTTCGCGGCGCTGACCGGGGCGATTATCTGGAACATCGTCACCTGGCTCGCCGGCATCCCGTCCAGCTCCTCGCATGCGCTGATCGGCGGGCTGGTCGGCGCCGGTCTCGCCAAGACCGGCTTCAGCGCCATCGTCTGGAGTGGCCTTCTGAAGACGGTGGCGGCCATCGTGCTGTCGCCGCTCACCGGCTTCGTGCTGGCGCTGCTGCTGGTGCTGATCGTGTCCTGGGTGTGCGTGCGCCAGACGCCATTCGCCGTCGACAGCTCGTTTCGCGTGCTGCAGTTCTTCTCTGCCTCGCTCTATTCGCTCGGCCATGGCGGCAACGATGCGCAGAAGACCATGGGCATCATCGCCGTGCTGCTCTATTCACAGGGCATGCTCGGCGACACCTTCTACGTGCCGTTCTGGGTGGTCATCACCTGCCAGAGCGCGCTCGCCATCGGCACGCTGTTCGGCGGCTGGCGCATCGTGCACACGATGGGTTCCAAGATCACCAGGCTCAATCCGATGCAGGGTTTCTGTGCCGAAACCGGCGGCGCCATCACCCTGTTCGCGGCGACCTGGCTCGGCATTCCGGTCTCCACCACCCACACCATCACCGGCGCCATCATCGGCGTCGGCGCCGCCCGCCGCGTCTCGGCCGTGCGCTGGGGTATCGCCGGCAACATCGTCATCGCCTGGGTGGTGACCTTGCCCGCCACCGCCGCGATCGCTGCCCTGACCTATCTGGCGCTGGGGCTGTTTTAGTGGACGGGTTGCCGAATCGGTCGATCCGGCTTTACCCCTCGCCGTTTCCAATCCGGTTCGGGTAAAGCGGCCTGCGTTGCCTGCATCGATTTGGTGCGTCCTTCGAGGCTCGCCCGGCTGACCTGTTGATATGGTTTCCAACGTTCTGCGGGCTCGCTCCTCAGGATGAGGACCGTTGTGCGGCCACAGCCTCGTTCGAACGTGAAATTCTGCGCGTCTCAGAAGCTGGCGCGGTTGCGCAATAGTCCTCATCCTGAGGTGCTCGCCCGCAGGCGGCTGCGAGGCAAGCGCAACGATGATCAGGCGAGCCTCGAAGGACGCACTGCCAGCGAAGCGGCGATGAGGCGCTCCGTCCGACCGAGACGAAAGGGGTGCAGCGGAGAGGGATGACGGCGTTTCTATTGCCGCTGGCAAGCCGCCGCGGTGGCTTCCGATGCGGCTCTATCCGCACTCACGGATAGAGGTAATATTTCGACCAGTCGGCCTTCGCGATCCTGTCGCCGATGCGGTACTTGAAATTCAGCACTTCCATGTGGTCGGGCGCCGTCTCGCATTTGAACTTCAGCCGGTACCACTCGCCATGGCTGCGGAAGGCCGCGCCCCTGCTCTTGATCGAATCGTCCGTCATTTCCGGCTGGCCGAAAGCGTAGGCGACGACGCGATCGGCCTTGTAATGCGGGTCGTCATGACTGATCCGGTCCAGCACCTCGGCGTCGCAGCGCTGTTCCAGCCGCGTCTGCGGATCGAGCTTCAGGAGCCCGGCCTTCAGGCGGCTGTCGAGGGCGTGGGCGGTGGAACTCGCGGCCAGCATGGCGAGCGCGGTGAGCAAAGCGGTTCTCATGGGCCGGGAAGCCACCATACTTTGCCCGGCTAATCAACCCGTCATGGGGTCGCCGGGGCATGATCCCGAAAAGTGGGAACCGGTTTTCGGACAAGATCATGCTTCAACAAAGAGATAGAGCGGGATGCCGACTCGACGTAATCTCATCCCGCTTTCAAGCTGCGCGCCGGGTTTCGCCGCCCGGCTTCACTCCGCGCCGATCTCGATGCTGGAGAACAGCCCGTCACTGCTGGTCTTGGCTGGCAGGCGGTAGCGGCCCTTGTCGTAGCTGAGCTCGAACTGTGTGCTCTTGCCCGGCTCCTCCTTGGTCACGCAGTCGTCGGTCGTCGGCGTCGAGGTCGAAACGGTCACAGTCTGCTCCACCTGGAGCGAACGATAGCCTGAGCCGGTCTTCGGGCCGAGTGTGATGGTGCGCTTTGCCTCCGTGTATTCACCCTGGCAGTTGCCGTTGTTCTCGCCAACGCCTTGCTCGACCAGAAACCCGTCCAGCACGCGTTCGATGCGCCCCTTGTCGAAGGTGTAGAGCCACAGCGCCTGCTCTCCGAACGGATTGACGCGCGAACTGCCGGACTGCGTGGTGCGCAGGCCGAAGGCCCGCTGGCCTTCGCGAATGTCGTAGCGGGCGGTGTCGAGGCTCATGTCGCCGAAGCGGATGGCGTCGGAGAAGGCCATGCCCGGCTCCAGTCGCCGCGCCAGCGGCTTGCCGGCGCGGTCGGTGACGAGGATTTCGACATCGCCCTTGTTGACGCCTTCCTCGGCCGGCTTGGCCTCGAGCAGCGGCACGGCGGCCAGCGTCAGTTCCGGCCGCCACGGCCATGCCTTGCAGACCACGTCTTCAGGCTGCACCACGCGCTGAAAGCTGCCGCCATCGACCATCAGGCCGTTATCGCCCTGCTGCGCCTTCGGATAGGCCTGGGCGAGCAGGGCATCGGTCATGGCGCATTCGGCCAGCGCCGGGGCAGGCAGCAGGAAGACGAGGGCGGCGAAGGCGAGTCGCATAGGATTGTGTTCCGGGCGGGACGGTTCGGGTGCCGTTGCTTGGAACCGGCTCTGCAGAACAAGCGCCAGCGTTCCGGAGCCACAAATCGCAGACCCTGACGCCGACTTCAAGCACCGGTGTCAGGGTCGCAATCGCGATCCCATAAGGCGACTTGCGTCGCCTTATGAGAAGATCTTCGCGAGTTCGCTCACATCGGCGCCTTCCTTGATGTAGCGCAGTTCGACATAAGAAACCGCCAGGGCAATCGAAATGAGTACCGAAAAGATCGCCGACACACTGGTGGCCAGCGCTGTTGCGAGAACCGTTCCCAGGGCAGGCATGATCGCCATCAGCAAAACCCCCAGCACCAACTGCAGGATTATCAACGCCACTCCCAACACGATCAGGAGGCCGAATATGCGCCAGCGGCTTCCATCCGTCAGCTCGGAGCTGCGCTTCAGGCTTGCAAGGATGCCGAGCCGCTCCTGCACGAGCACCGGGACCGCAGCTGACCATCGTATGAGCAGATAGAGACCTGGAATGACCAGCAGAATGCTGGCGAGACCGATTCCGAGCGACATCACGATGGACAGCCCGACGACCGGCAGCAGCAACGCTATGCCACGGCTGAGTGCGTCGGCGAAGGTCGGCTGCTGCCCGTTCAGATCCTGGATCGTCGCTCGCACCAGGGCCGCCTGCAGCACCGACGAAAGCGCCATATAGATGAGGAAAAAGATGAGGGCACCGAACAAAGCCGTAATGACGAATGAGGGTGGTGGCGCTCCATTCGTCTGGACTGAAGCTTCGACCTGCGATCCGATCAGAAGCTGATAGAGGAAATTCGGTATGCCAGCGAAAATCAGGCTAAGCCCGATGTATAATCCAAAATTGCGGCCAAACACGTTGAATGTGTCGCCGAACACTCTGCCGATGCGGAATATCGCCGGCCGGTCGTAACTTGCCACGCTCATATTGTCCCCTCTCGATGTGCGGCGTTTCCACCACGCCGCATCTCTCGCATAGTTGCCAATATCTTTGTGTTTCGTCCAGAGCGTATTTGTCTTTCATGGAAATGACAAAAAACATTCATCTCTTTGTTTCTAAGTAATTCCGAATGGAAAACTACTGCGAATTTCTGCTGGAATTGTTCCGGCATGCGCTTGCATTTTTCATACGCTGTTGTCAGTGATTGTCGCTGAACGCGGGGGATGCATGGCAGGCAGCGACGCAGCGCTGGATGAGGTCGCGAACGGGCTGGCGCAAGCGCACCGCCAGTTGCTGACCGATGATTCCATCCAGTTCGCACTGCCGGCCTACCAGCCGCCGAAGCCGCCGGAGTGGCTGGTCCCGCTGGCCGAGGTGCTGCAGAAGCTCGCGCCCTACATGGTCTACATCTTCTGGACCATCGTCATCGCCGGGGTGGTGGTCATACTGGTCCTTGTCGGCCTCCTATTTAAGGACATCGCCTGGCGTTTCCCATTGAGAAGAAAGACCGGCGCCGACGAGCCCAGCGAGAGCTGGCGTCCCGACGCGGCGGCGGCACAGATCCTGCTGTCGGAGGCTGACGCGCTCGCCGCACGAGGCGACTACGACGAGGCGGTGCACCTGCTGCTGCGCCGCAGCGTCGAGGACATCTCCGACCGCATGCCCTCCTTCCTGCGCCCGTCGCTGACGGCGCGCGACATTGCTGGCGCGACGCTGCTGCCGGAGATGGCCCGCGCCGCCTTTGCCGAGATGGCCCGCATCGTCGAGACGGCGCTGTTCGCCAGGACACCGGTCGGCGCCGAAGGCTGGCGCAGGGCGCGCGGGGCCTATGAGCGTTTCGCCTTCAAGGGGGCGTGGGCATGAGCGAACCGGTTTCGCTGGCCATGGCCGGGTCGCCCTTCAACCGGCGCACCGTGTTCGGGATCATCCTGGCCAGCCTGCTCGCCGCGGCGGGTTTCGTGCTGTTGTCGACATACGCACCGGATCTCCGCATCGGCCGGGAAGGCGGTGCGTCGGTGCTGTCGAAAAGCGGCACCGGCTTCTCCGGCCTGTACCAACTCATGACGCTGCTCGGCGACGAACCGGAAACCGCGCGCAGCCTCGACGAACTCCACTCGAACGCCCTGGCGGTGATAACCATCGGTCCGCGCAGCGATCCCGACACGTTGAAGGAAATCATCGATGTCCGTCGCGGGCGGACGACGCTGTTCGTCCTGCCCAAATGGCAGACCATTCCCGACCCTGCCCATGAAGGCTGGGAGATCCACTTCGGCCGGCTGCCTGCCGGCGAGGTCGAACAGTGGCTCGCCCGCTTCGCGGAAACCACCATCGGTCGCGACAAGGCCGAGGCGAGCCGACTTCGGGTCCGTGACGGCGTTTTCCCCGCACCTGCGCCGCCTGACCTGCAATGGGCCGTTTCGCAGGAAGCCGTGGTTTCGGCCGGCAGCGATCGCGCCGTGCTGATCGAGGCCAAGCACGAGCCGTTCTTCGTGCTTACCGATCCCGACATGCTCGACAATGCCGCGCTGAAGGACCCCGAGCGCGCGGCCGCCGCCATCGGCCTGATCAAGATGGTGCGGCCCAACAGCGACCCGGTGATATTCGATCTCACCCTGCATGGTGCCAGCCGCAAGCACGACCTGATGAAGCTTCTGCTGGAGCCGCCGTTTCTGGCGCTTACCCTGGCGGTCCTCGCCGCCGCCGCGCTGGCGCTGGCGCATGGGCTCGGGCGCTTCGGACCGGCGCAGGCCGAGACGCGCGCCATTCCTTTCGGCAAGAAGGCTCTGGTCGAAACCACCGCAAGGCTGATGCGCCGTGCGGGCCGGCTCGACCTGCTGGGGCCGCGCTATGCGGCGCTGATGCGACGGCGGGCCGCCGCGATCCTCGGCGCTCCGCAAGGCCTGCGCGACGATGCGCTGGACGATTGGATCGCCGGCCGCGACAAGGATGGCAAGGGTGGCTACGCATCGCTCTCGCATGCGGTGCGCAATGCCGGCAGCGAAGCCGAGCTGGCGTCGTCCGCGCGCCGGCTGCACGATTGGATTGCAAGGAGGTTCCGTGAACGTCGATGATGTGAAGGCGGCCGCCGGCCGTATCAGGGCCGAGGTCGGCAAGGCGATTACCGGGCAGGCCGACATGGTCGACCTGATGCTGACGGCGCTGTTCGCAGGCGGCCACATCCTGCTCGAAGGCCCGCCCGGCACCGCCAAGACGATGGTCGCTCGCTGCTTCGCCCAGGCGCTCGGCGTCACCTATGGCCGCATCCAGTTCACCCCGGACCTGATGCCCGGCGACATCGTCGGCTCCAACATCTACAATTTCCAGACCGGCCAGTTCACCCTGACGCGCGGACCGATCTTCTGCGACCTGCTGCTTGCCGACGAGATCAACCGCACGCCGCCGAAAACCCAGGCCGCCCTGCTCGAGGCGATGCAGGAAAATGCGGTGACCTTCGACGGCACCACCCACGTGCTTGGCCCCAATTTCATGGTTGTCGCCACCCAGAACCCGATCGAACACCAGGGCGTCTATCCGCTGCCCGAGGCGCAGCTCGACCGCTTCCTGTTCAAGCACAGGGTTTCTTATCCAAGCGCCGAGGAAGAGCGTGCCATCATCGTCAATCACGGCGGTTCCGGCGCGCGCAAGATCGAGGATTTCGACATCATGCCGCAGCTTGACGGCAAGACCCTCCAGGCGGCGCTTGCGACCGTGAGTTCGGTGACGCTGGTCGACGAAGTGGTCGACTACATCGCCCGGCTGGTTCGCGGCACACGCGAAAGCGCCGAGCTGGAAGTCGGCGCCAGCCCGCGCGCCGGCGTCATGCTGGCCCGCGCCGCCCGTGCCCGTGCCGCACTCGACGGTCGCGGCTACGTTGTCCCGGACGACGTCAAGGCACTCGCCTTGCCGACGTTGCGCCATCGCGTGGTGTTGTCGCCGGCAGCCCAGATCGATGGCCGCGAGGTCGAGCAGATCGTGGCCGGGCTCGTCGACCTCACGGAGGCGCCGCGGTGATCTACCCGACCGGCCGTTGCGTCTGGGCGGCCGTCCTTGGCGTCGTCCCGGCCTTCCTGGTGGCGCTGGCGGTGCCATCGGCCTGGTATCTCGGTCTGCTGTGGGTCTGTATCCTTCTGGCGTTCGTCGCGGTCGACGCCTCCGTCGGCCCCGGCCGCGCGTCGTTGACCGCAGGCCTGCGCTCCGTTCCGCAGGTCGGTATCGGCGGCCAGTTCCCGGTCTTCGTCAGTGCTTATTTCGCCAATGGCTGGCCGAACCGCATCGAGGCGCGGATTGCCCATGACGAGCGGCTCGTCCCGCTCGGCGAGGCCGGCGGCGCCCTTTCTCCGACGCCCGAGGGTGGCGGGCTGGAACTGCGCTTCCGTGCCGTGCGGCGCGGCATGGCGAGCCTCGACAGGCTGTGGCTGCGCTGGCCGGGCCCGTTCGGGCTGGCCTGGAAACAGGTCGTCCTGCCCATGGACAATAAGGTGGCGGTGCTGCCCAACATTGCCAGCGTGCGCGACGATGCGATCGCGCTGCTGCAGCGCGACGCTCTGGCAGAGGGCAAGGAGCAGCGCAGCTCCGGCCAGGGCCGCGAATTCGAGGCGCTGCGGGATTATCAGCCCGGCATGGGCCGCCGCATGATCGACTGGAAGCGCAGCGCCCGCCACGGCAAGCTGCTGGCGCGCGAGTTCCGCCGCGAGCAGAACAACAACATCGTGCTCGCCATCGATTCCGGACGGCTGATGTGCGAACCGATCGACGGCGTCGCCAAGCTCGACCGCGCCGTGACGGCCGCGCTGCTGACCGCTTTCGTCGCGCTGAAGAGCGGCGACATGGTCGGCCTGTTCAGCTTTGACGCCCGGCCGCGCGTCATCGGCAGGGTCGTGCGCGGCAGCGCCGGCTTCGCGACAGTGCAGAAGCGTGCCGCCGAGATCGACTATTCCAACGAGGAGACCAACTTCACCCTGGCTTTGACCACCCTGTCGGGCCAGCTCGACCGGCGCTCGCTGGTCGTCATCTTCACCGATTTCGTCGATTCGATCAGTGCCGAACTGATGCTGCGCACCGTTGGCCGCATCACCGAGCGCCATCTCGTCCTGTTCATGCTGATGAAGGACGAGGAGCTGGAGACCCTGTCCGATACCGGACCTGCCAGCGGCGAAGATGTCGCGCGATCGGTCATTGCCGGCGGCCTGCTGCGCGAGCGCGAACTGGTCATCGCGAAGCTGCGGCGGCTGGGCGCGCATGTGGTGGAGGCCGATCACCGCCGCCTCGGCCCGGAACTGGTGCGGCATTTTCTCGAGCTCAAGCGGGAGAACCTGCTGTGAATGTCCCGGCCGCCGACGCTGTTCGCCAGTCGCTCGCCGGCTTTCGCGCGGAGCGCGAGCGGGACTGGAAGGCGTTCGAGGACCTGATCGACCGCGCCGAAAAACATTCGCCGAAAGCCCTGACCGACGAAGAATTGCTGTCGTTGCCGGTGCTTTACCGCTCGACGCTTTCGGCGCTGTCGGTCGCTCGCGCCACCTCGCTGGACAGCGCGCTGATCGCCTATCTCGAATCCCTTAGCCTGCGCGGCTATTTCTATCTTTACGGCGCCCGGCGCGGCGTGGTCGAGCGGGTCACGGATTTCTTCATCCGCGACTGGCCCGGTGCCATCCGTGACCTCTGGCGCGAAACGCTGGCATCGGTCCTGCTGATGACGGTCGGCTTCGTTGCCGGCTTCCGGCTCGTGGCTTCCGACAAGACCTGGTACGACGCCATCATTCCGGCCAGTCTTGCCGGCGGGCGAGGGCCGGACGCCACCGTGGAATGGCTGCGCCAGGGCCTGTATGACGGTGGCAACGGTTATCTTTCCACCTTCGCAGCCTATCTTTTCACCCACAACGTGCAGGTGTCGATCCTCGCCTTCGCGCTGGGTTTCATGCTCGCCGCGCCGACGATCCTGCTGGTCCTGATGAACGGCTGCATCCTCGGCGCGATGTTCCAGGTCTATTGGTCGAAGGGGCTGGGCTATGAATTCGGCGGCTGGCTGTTCATCCATGGCAGCACCGAGCTGTTCGCCATCTGCATCGCCGGTGCGGCCGGCATGCGCATCGGCACCCGGATCGCCTTTCCCGGATCGCTGTCGCGCATCAAGGCGGCCGCGAAGGCCGGCCGTGTCGCCGCCAGCGCCATGGTCGGTGTCGTCATGATGCTGCTTGCCGCCGGCCTGCTCGAAGGGTTCGGTCGCCAGCTTATCGTCAGCGACAGCTTGCGCTATTGGATCGGCGGTGGCTTCCTGGCGGTGTGGCTCGGCTATTTCTATCTGGTCCAGGCCGAAATCAGGGATGGGAAGTCCTGATGGCGCGGCGCGAGCGACGCCCTGCCGCGACCCACAGGCGGTCGCTGATCACACCGGAAGGTGTCGATCTCGGCGTCACGCTGGCCGACGCGGGCACGCGCGCCAGCGCCTTCCTGCTCGACGCCGTCTTCATCGCGACCGCCGGCATCATCATCACTCTTGTCGCGGCTCTCGGCCTGGGCCAGCTCGGACTGGACAGCATAGAACCGATCGCTGTCGTCTGGATCGTGCTCGTCTTCTTCCTGCGCAACGCTTACTTCCTCGTCTTCGAGGCCGGTCGCGCCGGCCGCACGCCCGGCAAGCGCATCATGGGCCTGCGGGTCGCTTCCCGCGATGGCACGGGGCTCGCCATCGACCAGGTGATTGCCCGCAACCTGATGCGCGAGATCGAGGTATTCCTGCCGCTGTCCATGCTTATGGCGCGCGCCGGAACCAGCCTTGCCGATACGCTGACGACGGTGTTCGGCGTAGCCTGGGCGCTGATCTTCGCGCTGTTTCCGCTGTTCAACCGCGACTGCATGCGCATCGGCGACCTGCTCGCGGGCACCTGGGTTATCGAGGTGCCGAACCGGGCGCGGGCCGAGGACCTGGCTCGACCGCAAGTCTCAAGGGAGCGCGACTTTCAGTTCACGACCGCTCAGCTGGACGTTTACGGCATCGCCGAGCTCCACAAGCTGGAGGAGGTCTTGCGCGCGGACAACGAAGCCGCGCAGATCACCGTTGCGGCGGCGATCGCAGAAAAGATCGGGGTTCGGCACCAGGATTATTTCCCGAAACCGTTCCTCACCGCCTATTACGGGCAATTGCGGACACATCTCGAGCGCAAGCTGCTTCTGGGCAAGCGCCGGCGCGACAAGCACGATGTCTAGAGCGTTTCCGTTTCTTACGGAAACGCTCTAAGTTTTGGCTGCAAAATGCTTTGAAGCAATTCCAAATTGCGCAGCGGTTTTCCATCCGGAATTGCGCAACAAGACAGATCGTTAGAGCGTTTCCGGCACGATGGCCGCCTGCGGCTAAGCCGTCCGCTGCCGTTTCGGCGCGTCGAACTGGGCCCGGATATGGTCGGCCGGGGCCGGCCGGCCGATGTGGTAGCCCTGGGCCTGGTCGATGTCGAGCCTGCGCAGGAGCTCCAGCTGCTCTTCGCTCTCAACGCCTTCGACCAGGATCTTCGGGCCGCGGTTCCTGAGCAGCCCGACAATATCCTTGAACATGGCGCGGCCGCGCGGGGTGCCGCAGTCATGCAGGAAGGAGCGGTCGATCTTGACCGTGTCGAAGTCGATCAGCCGGAGCCAGGACAAGCCGGCGAAGCCGGTGCCGAAGTCGTCGAGCCAGACCTTGATGCCGAGCAGCTTCAGGTCGCTGATGCAGCGCAGCACGTCGGAGTGCATCTCCATCTCCAGCCCTTCGGTGATCTCGAGCGCCAGGCGGTCGCCGGTCACGCCGGCTTCACCCAGTGCCGCGGCCACCGAGGCGGCGAAACCCGGCGCCTTGAGCTGCACCGGGGAGACGTTGACGCTGATGGTGCGGATTTGTTCGCTGGACATCAGCTCGCGGCAGGCCGTGCGGACTGCCCAGCGGCCGAGTTCGAGGATCAGTCCAGTGCGTTCCGCCACCGGGATGAACAGGCTGGGTGGAACTGCCGTGCCGTCCGGCATGGTCAGCCGCATCAGCGCTTCCATCGCTTCCACCTTGCCGGAGCGCATGTTGACGATGGGCTGGAAGACCAGCGAGACCAGGTCGCGCTCGACCGCGATCTTCAGAAGTGCTGCGACATTCTCGCTTTCGTCGCTGGTCTGCGGGTCGTTGGGGTCGAACAGATGCACGCAGTTGCGGCCGTCGGCCTTGGCCAGATACAGCGCCCGATCCGCTTCCTGGATGATCTTCTCGAGTTTCGTGCCGGCCTCGTCGCGGGTGAAGGCCGCGCCGATCGAGACCGTCACCACCTGGGTGCCGTCGCGGCGCTCATTGTGGGTGATCGCCAGCGCTTCCACTTCGCTGCGGATGTCCTCGGCAAGCGCGAGGACATCCTCGTGGCTTTTCGCCTGCGCCAGCACGATGAATTCCTCGCCGCCATAGCGGCCGATCGAGGCGCCGCGCTGCTCCACCAGGTGCCGCAGGCTGTCGGCGACCTCCATCAGGCAGCGATCGCCTTTCTGGTGCCCATAATAGTCGTTGAAGCGCTTGAAGAAGTCGACGTCGATCAAAAGCACCGCGAAGGTCGCGCCATGGCGCTGCCAGTTGCTCCACAGGTCGCGCAGCCTTTCGTCGACGGCGCGGCGGTTTTCCAGCCCGGTCAGCGGATCGGTGCGCGACAGTTTCAGCAGCGCCTTGCCGCGTTCGGTGGCTTCGCGATGCTGGTTGCGCGCCTCCAGCGCATTGAGGAAGACGTTGTAACGCTCCCGGTTCAGCTTCCAGTTGATATAGGAGGTGAAGACGAAGCAGGAGATGTAGAAGGCGCCGAAAACCAGCTTGTAGACCAGCGTCGACGGCACGAAATAGTTCACCGCGTAGAGGATCAGCAGGATGATCGTCGAGGTGATGACGGAAAAGTTGAACTGGAACGTGAAGAACAGGTTGGCGCTCATCATGAAGATGGTGCCGAACACCATGTAGTATGAGACGCTTTCATGATTGGCGCTGGCCGCCGTCGGCAGCAGCCAGCCGATATAGCCGAGGATGATCGCCCCGGCGCAGGTGACGTCCAGCCATTTGGTCGGCGCGTTGAAGCGCAGCAGCGTTTCCAGCGTGACAAGCGCGGTCACGCCGACCGCGAAGCGCGCGGCGATGGTGTAGGCCGCGACATCCGGCACCAGCAGAAGGTCGGTGGCGGAAAACATCAGGTAGATGATGACGGCGATGTAGAGCCCCGGCCGGGCCGCCATGCGGCGCGCGGCCTGCGATTCTTCATGGAACTGCGCGCGCAGTCCGGTGGCGTCGGGCTGAGCCTGCGCCTGGATGGCCGGCTCGACCGGCGCAAGTTCGCCAGCGACCGACATTGCATAATTGCTCATCGCCGAGAGACCTCTCAGGAAGGGCTTATGTAAGCCGTTTGTTGCTTCCGGCCTCAACGCAGAACAACTCCAACGTGCGCGGGCGATCCTGGCGCCTCGCAGACAATGCAGTCCGAGGCCACAAGGTTGGGTTAATCGTGCACGTATTTTGAAACGAAATGCCCTGGCGCAATCGAATTAGGTAAATTGTGCGTTAACGATAACATTAGAATGCCATTGAGCGCGCTTTGCAGGGTGTCTGCTTCGCGCTATTAACATGCCAGTTGTTAACGAGTTGTTAACCATGGGGGTTTTGGTGGCCACTGTCCTCGACGGCAAAAGTCTGATTACGGAAGAATCGATCGCGGCCAACCTCGGCAGAGGGCTGGACGATCGAAGCGAGGCTTTTGAGACGGCGCGTGCTGAGCTCGCGCTCATCCTGTCCGTCACCCAGCAGCAGATCGCCCTCAACAAGGGCCCGGCCGAAATCATCAAGCCGCTGATGGCACGTCTCGAAGCGATGCGGCTGCGGCTGCATGACGACACCTGGAATGCGCTGGCGCCGATCATCCAGAACCATCCGGTTCTCGACTATTTCCTGCAGGACCCGCTGACACGCTGGTCGTTCGAGAAGCCGCGCGGCTATTCCGGCGACGCCGAACTGCTCGACTACATCTATTGCGATCCGCATGTCGCCGACGCTGTCGCCGACGCGTCCGACGTCGGCAAGGCGCTCTACGCCTACACGCAGAACGTCCCGTCCTGCGTCGCCGCGCGCGAGCGTCGCGATCTGCTCGCCCGCTATGTCGACGAAATCGCCGAAAAGCGCGGGCCCGAGACCGAAGTGCTGGCGGTCGCCGCGGGCCATCTGCGCGAAGCCAACCTGTCGAAGGCGCTGCGCGAGAAACGGCTGAAGCGCTGGGTCGCGCTCGACCAGGATCCGCTCAGCGTCGGCCTGATCGCCCGGGACTTCGCCGGCACCGCGGTGGAAACGATCGACGGCTCCGTGCGCACCTTGCTCACCCGCGGCCACAAGCTCGGCAAATATGATCTCATCTATGCTTCGGGCCTCTACGACTACCTGCAGGACAAGGTGGCGGTGAAGCTCACCAAGACCTGCATGGACATGCTGAAGCCGGGCGGCACCTTCCTGTTCGCCAACTATGCCGAGGGCAACCCCGACGCCGGCTACCGCGAAACCTTCATGAACTGGGTGCTCCTGCTGCGCTCTGAAGCCGACATGTGGAACGTCGTCAACGCCAGCGTCGACCGCAACAAGGTCAATGTCGAGGTGTTCTTCGGTGAAAACCGCAACGTGCTCTACGCGGTGATCGAAAAGCACGATTGAGTTCGGCGGCGGCCGAACCGGGTGCTCTCGGGTTGTGCCGGGGCATCCAACTGCCCTGCGCCTACGCCGCCCCTCATCGCCCTGCCTGGCACTTCTCCCCGTATAGTGACAGGGAGAAGAAGCTGGCTGCGGGAAAGGCACTCATTCTGCAACGCTGGTGATTGGCAAAAGCCGCGACGACAGCCTCCTTCTCCCCGTTCACGGGGAGAAGTGCCGGCAGGGCGATGAGGGGCGGCGCCGGCATCGGCCGAAGGATCCCCTTCGGAATACCCACCCCGGCCCGTCGAAGCTGCTAAGAAGGATCTCCCCTGATTCTTCGTATCGCCTTCGCCCCATGAACGCCGCCGCCCTCGAAATCCTCAAGACCGTCTATGGCTATGATGCCTTCCGGGGCCCGCAGGCCGATATCGTCGGGCATGTGATTGCCGGCAACAACGCTTTCGTGCTGATGCCGACCGGCGGCGGCAAGTCGCTCTGCTACCAGATCCCGGCCATCGTGCGCCCCGGCATGGGGCTGGTTGTGTCGCCGCTGCTGGCGCTGATGGCCGACCAGGTGACGGCGCTGCGCCAGGCCGGTGTGCGTGCGGCGGCGCTCAATTCCGATCTGGAACTGGACCAGCGCCGTGCGCTTTGGCGCGATATCCGCACCGGTGCGCTCGACCTGCTCTATGTCGCGCCCGAAACCTTGGCCCGACCGGACGTGCTGGAACTGCTGGAAAGCGTGCAGCTGTCACTGATCGCCATCGACGAGGCGCACTGCCTGTCGCAATGGGGGCACGATTTCCGCCCGTCCTACCGCCAGCTTGACGCGGTGGTGGCGCGCTTTTCCGGCGTTCCGCGCATGGCGCTGACGGCCACCGCCGACGAGCCGACGCGTGAAGAGATCCTGTCGCATCTCGACATCGACGAGACCGACGCTTTCATCGCCGGTTTCGACCGTCCCAACATCCGCTACGCCATCGAGGAAAAGGACAATCCGCGCGCCCAGCTGAAGGAATTCCTCAAGCGCTACGAGGGCGAGAGCGGCATCGTCTACTGTCTGTCGAAACGTCGCACCGAGGAGATCGCTGCCTGGCTGCAGGGCCTTGGCTATGATGCGCTCGCCTATCATGCCGGCATGGACAAGGCGGCGCGCGAGGCCAACCAGCAGCGCTTCCAGCATGGCGAGGCGGTGATCATGGTCGCCACCGTCGCCTTCGGCATGGGCATCGACAAGCCAGACGTGCGCTTCGTCGCCCATGTCGACCTGCCGGGCAGCATCGAGGCCTATTACCAGGAGACCGGCCGCGCCGGCCGCGACGGCCTGCCGTCCGACACGCTGATGCTCTACGGCCATGAAGACATCGCGCTGCGCAGCCGCTTCATCGAGGAATCGGAGGCGCCCGACCAGCGCAAGCGCATGGAACGGCAGAAGCTCGATGCGCTGCTGGGGCTGGCCGAGACGGCACGCTGCCGCCGCCAGGTGCTGTTGTCCTATTTCGGCGACCATTGCGAGCCGTGCGGCAATTGCGACACCTGCGCCGAGCCGCCCGGCCTGTTCGACGGGGCGATTGCCGCGCAGAAGGTGCTGTCGTGCATCTATCGCACCGGCGAACGGTTCGGGCAGGCTTACATCGTCGACGTGCTTCTGGGCGCCGACAATGAGCGCATCGCCCAGTTCGGTCATGACCAGATCTCCACCTTCGGCATTGGCAAGGAGCACGACAACCGCACATGGCGGGCGATCCTGCGCCAGCTGATCGCGCTGCGTTTCATCGATGTCGATCTCGCCGGGCATGGCGGCCTGGCGATCGCGCCGGCCGGCCGCGACTTCCTGCGCGAGAAACCGTCCTTGATGCTGCGCATTCCCGCACCGTCGCGTGCCCGGCGCGGCAAGGTGGCACGTAGCAACGCGCAGTCCGCCGTCCCGCAAGCCGACAACGACCTGTTCCAGGCGCTGCGCCGCAAGCGCAGCGAAATCGCGCGCCTGCAGAACGTGCCGCCTTATGTGATTTTCCACGACAAGACCCTGATCGAACTCGCCGCCGCCCGCCCCGCCTCGCGCCGCGAGATGGCCGGCGTGCCCGGCATCGGCGAAGCCAAGCTCGACCGCTACGGCCCGGCGTTCCTGTCGGTGATTGCCGAGTTCGCGTGAGGGCGTGACGCGGCGCCTGTATCTCCCCCTTGCGGGGGGTGAGAGCCTGGTTCGCCGTAGGCGAATTGAAAGGTCCAGTGGACCTTTCAAAAGGCTCGAACGCCCAGGCCATAGCCGAGGGCCGGTAGCGATTTCAGCATCTTAGCGAGCACGCCCGCAGGGCGGCACAGCTAAATGCTAGAAATCGCAAGAGAGGGGATTTTCAGCCGCAACGCTGACAATCGCGCGAAAACTGGGCTTTGAGCTGCGATGAAGCAGAAAGCCTTCATAAGACCAACGCGCAGGTCGTGATATCGCGCCCTCATGAACGTCGTTATCAGACCCATCAGGCCCGAAGACGCGCGTGGTGCGCTCGAAGTGCACCACGCGGCTGTCCGTGTAACCGCAGCGAGCGATTATCCCGCCGAGGTTGTGGAGCATTGGGCGCAAATGCCAATAGCAGATGAGGCAATATCGAGATTTAATGCCAACCCCGAGGACGAACTGCGATTTGTGGCGGAGCTACATGGGAAAATCGCGGGCTTCGCCGCGATCGTTGTTCAGAAGGACGAGCTGCGGGCATGTTATGTCGCCCCGAGCGTGGCGCGTCAGGGAGTCGGCAGAGCCCTGGTCGAACGGCTTGAACAGGCTGCACGCGAAAGAGGGCTCAAGGAACTGCACTTGGATTCATCCGTCACGGCGCATGGCTTTTACACAGCCATGGGCTATGCGACCGTGGCCTGCGGCGAACACATGCTTGGCTCCGGCCTTCGCATGTCCTGCGTTTTCATGCGCAAGACGCTTTGCTGACGGCGATAAAAGCAGCCGGAATGGCGCGGCGCTTCTATCTCCCCCCTTGCGGGGGAGAAAGCGATTTCAGCATCTTAGACGAGCACGCCCTTTTAGGGCGGCGCAGGCTAAGTGCTAGAAATCGCAAGAGAGGGGATCTGCCCGCAATGCGTCAGCCAGTTGCACCTTCACACCGTGGTTTCGCCCGTTCGATGCGTGCCGATGCAACGAAGGCTGAGAACGTCCTTTGGCATGCCTTGCGTAATCGTCAGCTCCATGGATTGAAATTCAAGCGGCAAGTGCCGCTCGACGGCTACATTCTCGACTTCGTCTGTTTCGAGGCGAGGTTGATCGTGGAAGTCGACGGCAGCCAGCATGCGGATTCACAGCAGGACATCATTCGGGACCGGCATTTCGAAGAGCAGGGCTTTCACATCCTTCGGTTCTGGAATGATGAGGTGGAGAAAAGCACCGACGCTGTGTGCGCTGCGATCCTGCAGGCTGCGCAGCGTCGCGGCTGAATATCCCCTCTCTTGCGATTTCTAGCATTTAGCTGTGCTGCCCTACGGGCATGCTCGCTAAGATGCTGAAATCGCTTTCTCCCCCGCGAGGGGGGAGATAACGCCGCCAGCGCTTTCGACACTGCCGCGATAATTCCGTACAACTTGCGCAATACCGTGCTATGCGCGGCTTTGAACCGAGACCGCTGCCATGACCGACGAGACCATTCACCCCGCCCTTGCCTCCGCCCTGGAAGCCAAGGGTTACCACCAGCTCACCCCTGTACAGGCCGAGATGGCGGGCGGTGGCCATGGTGAGGCCGACCTTCTGGTTTCGGCGCAGACCGGCTCGGGCAAGACGGTCGCCTTCGGCATTGCCATCGCCTCGACACTGCTCGGCCGCGCCGAGCGCTTCCCGGCGGCCGGCCTGCCGCTTGGCCTGGTGATTGCGCCGACGCGCGAACTCGCCATCCAGGTGCAGCGCGAGCTCGACTGGCTCTACGCCGCCGCCGGCGTCAGGATCGCCACCTGCGTTGGCGGCATGGATATGCGCCGTGAACGCCGCGCGCTGGAAGGTGGTGCCCATATCGTCGTCGGCACGCCGGGACGCCTGCGCGACCACATCTCCAAGGGTGCGCTCGATCTCGGCGCGCTGCGCGCCGTGGTGCTCGACGAGGCCGACGAGATGCTCGACCTTGGCTTCCGCGAGGACCTCGAATTCATCCTCGGCGCCGCGCCCGAGGACCGGCGCACCTTGCTGTTTTCCGCCACAGTGCCGCGTGGCATCGCCGAACTCGCCCGCAACTTCCAGAAGGATGCGGTGCGCATTGCCGCCACCACCGCCACCGAGCAGCATGCCGACATCGAATACCAGCTGATGCTGGTGCGGCGCGACGAGCGCGAACATGCCGTCATCAACACGCTGCTCGATTCCGACAGCGCCAGCGCGCTGGTGTTCTGCCACACCCGCGAGGCGGTGCGGCACCTGACCGCGCGGCTCGCCAATCGCGGCTTCTCCGTCGTCTCGCTCTCCGGTGAAATGGCGCAGTCGGAGCGGTCCAACGCGCTGCAATCGATGCGCGACGGCCGTGCCCATGTCTGCGTGGCGACCGACGTCGCGGCGCGCGGCATCGACCTGCCCAACCTCGATCTCGTCATCCATGCCGACGTGCCGAGCAATCCGGCCACGCTGCTGCACCGCTCCGGCCGCACCGGGCGCGCCGGCCGCAAGGGCGTCTGCGTGCTCATTGTGCCGGAAACCCGGCGTGGCGCCGCCCAGCGCGTGCTGGCGCTGGCCAAGCTGTCGGCAACCCTGCGCGCCGCGCCGAGCATCGCCGAGATCGAGACCCGCTACCGCGCCCAGATCCTCGAAACCGTGCTGTCGGCGGCCGAACCGGACGAGGTCGAAGCCGCTTTCGTGACCGAACTTCTGGCCAAGGCCAGCCCCGAGCGCATCGCCGCCGCCTTCCTGCGCCAGCAGCTGTCTGCACGGCCGGTGCCCGAGGACCTGTTTCCGCTGCCGGTCCACGATATGCAGGCGAAGAAGCCGAAGCGTGACAAAGTCGATCGTGAAAGAAGCGGTGACCGTGACCGAGGGGGCGACGACCGGCGCGACGCCGAACCGCGTCGTCCGGACATGGAAGGCGGCGTCTGGTTCACGCTGTCGCTTGGGCGCAAGCAGCGCGCCGATCCCAAATGGCTGCTGCCGATGATCTGCCGCGCTGGTGGCGTCTCCAAGCGCGATGTCGGCTCGATCCGCATCGACGACACCGAAACCCGCTTCGAGATCTCCGCCGACAAGGCGGCTGGCTTCATCGAGCAGCTCAAGCAGCCCGGCAGCACCGAGCGCGGCATCGTCATCGCGCCCGCCGGAGAAGCGAGCGCTGCCGTGTGGCGACCCAAGCCGAAATTCGGCAAGGGCAAGCCGGATTTCGCCAAGGGCGCAAAGTTCGGCAAGGCCGGCAAGCCGGCCAAGAAACCCCACCGCGGCCAGGGCGCGCCGGGGGAATACAAGGGCAAGGGCAAGCCGAAGCGGCCGGGTTGAGGACTTGGTGCCTTATCTCTCCCCTTGTGGGGGAGATAACCGGCGCCCCTCACGAAATAGCCAGCACTTCCAGCTCGCTCTGCCCGAACGGGACAAAGTCGCCCACCGCCTTGCCCATCAGCGCAATCGCCACCGGCGAGCCATGCGAGATGGAGGCCTCGGCCGGGTCGGCCTCGTCGTCGCCGACGATGCGGAAGGTCTGGACGCGGTCATCGTCGCGCCGGAAGGTCACGGAATGGCCGAAGGCGACGACGTCGTTGGAAGCGGGTGCCGGCACGAGTTGCGCCGTGCGGACGCGCTCGGCAAAATAGCGCGCGTCGCGCAGCGGTACGGCGGATTGCCGGCGCTTTTCATTGACGTCTTCCAGCTTGCTGGCCGCCTCCAACGCTTCCTGCGCCTGCGCCAGGTCCTGCTGCAGCATCTTCAGGCCCGCTTCGGTGACCAGGTTGATCCGGTCAGGAATAGGGCGCGGCGGCAGGATGGTTTCCGACGCGGCCTCGGCGCTTTCCTCCTTGGCGAATGCGACGCTCAATGGCTTGGGCTCCCGATAGAACACTGTTGGCAACCGGATACTCCAGAGCGGACCGAAGCTGCAACAAGCTGGAGCAAAGCATCCGATGTTGTGATCCCCGCGGGAGCGACCATCCATAGAGGCACGGTCTCGCGCGATCGGGAGGCCAGGCGGTACGCGGCAAGCCGCCCCCGCGTGTTTGCGAGAGCAATTTTGCCTATCCACATCGTTCCAGCCACCCTATGAGACTGGAAGGTGAATCGATCGGAGAGACTGCGGATGGGCGTCCAGAAAACCATAACCACCTGGTATATCGACCCGGACGCGGAAGACCGCATGGCGGATGGCCACGCACCGATCTGGCGCCATCTCATCGACGTGATGGTCGAACGCGATCTTTCGCAAAAGAGCGTTCTCGACTTTGGCTGCAACCAGGGTGGGCTGCTGCGCCATCTCCATGCCATCAGGCCGTTCCGCAAGGCACTTGGCATCGACATCGCCGAACAGTCGATCGCCAGGGCCGAGACCCTGAAGGGAAACCTTCCCGTCCAGCACGCTGTCGGTGCCTCCCTGAAGGGCTGGGTCGAGGAGTTCGACCTGGCGATAAGCCACGAGGTCATCTACCTCGTCGAGGACATCGATGCGCATGCCGCTGATATCTTCAAGGCTTTGAAGCCAGGTGGTGTCTATTACGCCGTCACCGGCTGCCACACCGACAATCCGCTCTGGCCGAAATGGCGCGAGCTGGTGGCGAAACGAACCAACACCACCGTGCAGGACCGTTCGATTTCCGACTACGGCCGGACCTTCGCCAGGGCTGGCTTCGAGGTCTCCGGCCGGAAGCTCGAATATGACGGGTTCATTCCCTTCGTCGAGGATGGCTGGACGCCTGATTTCGCCGATGCTCTCGACTACTACACCCAGACCAAGATCGTCTTTCGGCTCGTCAAGCGTCTGGGATAATCCGGGCAAGTTCGACGTCGAAATGCGGCGGCTTGTCTTGAGCGACCTCGACGAACCGGCCCTTCACCCGAAACGTCTTTTCGATCAGGCCGCTATTGGCGAGCGCTCTTGGCTTGCCATCGAAGCGCAGCTCTCCCTTTTCGAGCAGCGAGATGCGGTCGCTGACGGCGATCGCCTGGTTGATGTCGTGGATCGCCATGACGACTGTCACGCCCTTCTCCCTGCTGAGGCGGTGGACGAGATCCAGCACCTCGACCTGATAGCCGATATCGAGGAACGATGTCGGTTCGTCGAGCAGAAGGATGCCGGCCTCTTGCGCGAGCGCTGCCGAGATCCAGGCCCGCTGCCGTTCGCCTCCGGAGAGCTCCTGCAGCGTCCTGTCGGCGAGACTGGTCAGGCCAGTGCTTTCAAGCGCCCATTCGATCGCCGCTTCGTCGCGGCGCGTGTAGGAGCGGAACAGGCCGACATGGGGAAAGCGGCCCTGCCGCACGAGTTGCGCGATCGTCATCTCGTCTGGTGCTGCGGGTTGCTGTGGCAGGAAGGCGAGCTTCCTGGCAATGGTGCGCCGCGACATCGACGTCACCGGGGTTCCTTCGATCGCCGCGTGTCCGCTGGCGGGCGTGATCAGGCCGGCGAGCGCCTGCAGGGCGGTGCTCTTGCCGGAGCCGTTGGGGCCGATCAGCGCCCGGATCTCGCCCTTCTCAAGGGACAGTTCGAAGCCGTCGAGTGCCTGACGCTGGCCATAACGAACCGACAGTTGCGAGCAGGTCAGAGGCATGCGTTTTTTTCAAGGCGTTTTGCGGAGGAGGGCGAGCAGCACCGGCACGCCGGTCAATGCGGTGACCACGCCGATCGGCACTTCCTCGGCGCCGCCGGCAAGGCGCCCGACGAGGTCGGCAAGCGTCACGACAATGGCGCCCAATGCGACTGTCATGGGAAGGACCAGCGGGAAATGCCGTCCGGCAAGGAACCGCGCCAGATGCGGCACGACCAGTCCGACGAAGACGATGGGGCCGACCACGCCGACGGCACTTGCGGCGAGCGCGCAGGATACCACGAGCAGGATGGAGAACTGCCGGCGATACGCCAGCCCGAACGAGCGGGCGACGGGCGCATCGAACTGTAGCAGCACCAGCGGCCGATAGATCAGGGGCAGGATGGCCAGGCCCACGACCGTAAACGGCAGCAGGAAGAGCGCGTGATCCCAGGTGCGCGCATAGAGACTTCCCGAAATCCATTCCAGGATGATCTCGATGCGCGCCGAGCCCCAGCCTGCGATCAGTCCGATGGCAATGGCGTGAAGCACTGCGCCGATGGCGATGCCGCACAGCGTGATGCGGAGTGGGCTGAGCTCGAGCCGGAAGGCAAGCAGGTAGATGATGGCCCCTGCCACAAGGCCGCCCGCCATTCCGGCCACCGGCAGCCAGGCGATGGGAAGCTCGGCCACGGTGTTCGAGCCCGGATTGAAGATGTAGACGGTGAAGAGCAGGAACAGCGTCACCGTCAACGTCGCGCCTTGCGATACCCCGATCAGCGATGGGTCCGCGAGCGGGTTGCGCGTGATCGTCTGCAGGATCAGGCCGGCGACCGCCAGCTGGATCCCGGCAAGCATGCCCGTGAAGATGCGCGGCAGCCTGATCTCGAAGATGATGGAATGTGCCTCTGGCGAGCCGCTCCCCGTCAGCGCCGCGATGACGTCGGTGGCGGGGATGTCCACCACACCGAGGAACACTGCGGCCACCAGCGACAGCAGCACCAATGCTGCGGTGGCCGGCAGCAGCCAGCGACCTGGTCGGTGGGGCATCCCGGAGACGGCCGTCATGGTCGCTGCGCCTTGAAGTCGAGCCGGCCACGCTGGATCAGGTAGATGAAGATCGGCCCGCCCAGCAGCGCCGTTATGATACCGACGGGCAGTTCCTTCGGAATGGCGATGGTGCGGCCGGCGAGATCGGCGCAGGTGACGACCAGCGCCCCGATCGCTGCGGTGAGCGCGATTTCCAGGACCGTTCCCTTCGGCTTGAGCAGCCGGGCGATATGCGGCGCGGCAAGGCCGACAAAGGCGACCGGTCCGGCGACCGGGGCGACGCCGGCGACAGGGCAGATCGCGAGGGTGAGCAGAACGGGCTTCCAGACATTGAGCTGCAGGCCCATGCCGGCGGCGGCATGGTCGCTCAGCGCAAACATGGCGATCACCCTGTGCGATGCCAGCGCGCCCGCCACGCCAAGCACGACCCATGGCGTCATATGGGCAAGCTGCGCCCAGGTCCGCCCCTGGAAACCGCCAGACAGCCAGAACAGCAGGGCGGTGGATTGCGGCCCGGCCAGAAGCAGCACGTAGATCGTGATCGCACCGAGGAACAGCGACACGCTGATGCCGCCGAGCGCCAGGTGCAGTGGACGGCCGTTGCCGCCGCGTGCCACCCAGAAGGTCACCGCCGCCGCGGCAAGGCCACCAGCCAGACCGATGAATGGGTAGGAAGCGGACGAAAGCCAGGGCAGGAAGACAAAACATGCCACGATCGGGGCAACGGCTCCCGCCGTGGCTCCCGTGATGCCGGGATCGGCGAGGGGATTGCGGGTCAGCGCCTGCAACAGATAGCCGGAAACGGCCAGGCCGGCACCCGCCACGGCAGCGGCGAGGCTTCGCGGCAGGCGCAGCGTCCAGACGAGGATGGATTCGACCTTGCCGTCGGGCGCCCACAGCACGCGCAGGGCATCGTGGAGGGACAAGGTCTTGGCACCGGGCATCAGGCCCAGGAAAGTGACCAGCAGGGTCGCGGCGACGATGAGACCTATGGTCAGAATGGATTTCCGGGCGTCCATCGTCGTGGGATCGGCGCTTTATTTCTGGGCCTCGGCCGGGATGATCCTGGCGGCTTCCGCCTTTACGTCGACGGCCGGGAACACGTCGGGATAGAGATAGTGGGCAGCTTCGCGCAGCACGATCTCGCGGGCGATCGGGCCGTTCGTCTCCACCCACTGGTCGCCGACATAGAAGACCCGCTTGTTCTTGACCGCCGAGAGCTCTTGCCAGATCGGATTGTTCTCATGTGGCCGGTCCGGACCGGAATCGTAGATGAACAGGACTTCCGGGTCCTTCTCGAGCATGGTCTCGAGGCTGAGGTCGATGCCGAATTCGCCGCCCGGCGTCATCTTGCCGGCGATGTTGTCACCGCCGATCGCCGCGACGATGGAGGCCGCCGTGTTCTCGGTGTGGAACGCGAAAGGCGTCTCGCCGCCCCACATGATCGCGAAGCGCGGGTGCACGTCCTTCGGCGCCCTGGCGGTGAACTCCGCCAGGTGGTCGCGGAATTCCTTGTTGAGCTGAGCCCCGCGCTCCGGATTGCCGAGGATCTTCGACAGCGCGGCGATCTCGCGGTCGCTGCCGTCCAGCAGTTCCATGTTGTAGGCGACGTAGGGCGCGATCTTTTCCAGCTGCGGCGCGTTGCCGACCGTGTAGCGCCGGATGGCGACGATCAGGTCGGGTTTCGCCTCCGAAAGCAGCTCGAGATTCGGCTTGGCGCGCTGGCCGATCTGCTTCACGTCCCTGGTCAGGCCGAGGAGGAAATCGGGCTGGCGGCCTGCCGTCATATAGGTGCTGGCGACTGGCTTGATGCCGAGGGCGAGCGCGACGTCGTCGGCGAAGTAGGAGATCGAGGCGATGCGCTTGGGCTGGGCGGGTACCACCACCGCGACGCCGCGATCATCCGTTACGGTGAGGGTCCCGGCATCCTGGGCACCGGCCGGTCCGGCCGTCAGCATGGCGGTCAGGCCGAAGAGAATTGCCATTCCACGTGCGTTCGCCATTGCGATGTCCTCCCAAGGATGCCGACATCGCTTTAGTCGTTAAAGAGGAGTGCTACAATCCACTTTCAAGCGAATGTGCCGTTAGCCCAGAAATTCGCCTACTCATGATCGGCTTCCACCGATATCGAAAGGGCCTCCGAGGCTCCGCTCCAGGATCGATCGGCGCGGCGATCATTTCACCCCTCCAGCACCGCGCTGGCGATCGTCTCGACGTTCATTGGCAGCCGTTCCGTTCGTCCGGGATCGTATAGATCAAGAACCGTCACCGTCAGCTCGATCAATCCGTCGAGATCGAGCGGCTCGGAACGCGGCGATATGTCGGCGAGCATTTGTTCGAGCACGCCGGTCTCGATCCGCTCTGCAGTCAGCTCTGTCTCTTTGACGCTCTCTCGCAGGCCGGACACAAGCGGCTGGGAGGCAAGCCAGTCATGGGACTTCATCGCCTGTCTCGCTTCCCGCAACGGCCGGATCACGGTCTGGCGCCAGGCGCGGCAGCCTTCGTCGAGGGCTTGGATCTGTTCCGGGCTCGGAACGCGTCCGGATGCGCCGCTATGCAGCACGGCCAGCATCATCGAAACGTCCAGCCCATGGGCATCCTGCAATCGAAGACATGCCGGGGCGACGCCCGGACGGGCATAGACGCGGAGCATGAATGCCCACAGGTCGAGCGGCGTTCTGTCGTTCTTGACCTTTTTCAGCGCTTAACTCCCTGGAGGTCGACAAACCGACCGCATTCGGCCGGATTGTCGAAACAGCCTCTTCTCACTCCATGAGCGCTATGTCGCGCATGCTCTCCTTGAGCCCGCCCCACCGCCTGATCGCGCCCGCATCGACGTCGAAGAGGTCCAGTGCTCGCGCGACGGAGTGGCTGACGATGTCGTCGACGCTCGCCGGCTTTGTGTAGAAGGCCGGGACGGGCGGCATGATGATCGCACCCATTTGCGTAAGGCGGACCATCGTTTCCAGATGGCCGAGATGAAGCGGGGTTTCACGGACCATCAGGACAAGGCGCCGGCGTTCTTTGAGCACGACATCGGCGGCGCGGCTCATCAGGCTGGAGGTGACTCCTGTGCTGATTTCCGACATGGTCTTCACCGAACACGGAGCGACGAGCATCCCCATGGTACGAAACGATCCAGAGGCGATCGTCGCGCCGACGTCGGCCACCGGGTGGATCACATCGGCGCGCCCCTCGAGACCGGCCTTGCTCAGGCCGAGCTCCTGATGAAGGGTCAGCATGGCCGAGCGGGAGACCACAAGATGTGTCTCGACCCCGACGGATCGTGCCATCTCCAGCGCGGCCAGGCCGTACGCTGCCCCCGATGCGCCGGAGATGCCGATGATGAGTCGCCGCGAGGTCATGGCTATCGGCCCGGGAACCAGTCTTCGGACCGCACCTTGTCGGCCAGCCGCAGGCGCTTGCGTTCAAACTCGGCCTCGCGACCCCAGGGCTTGGTTGCATCCACGAGCAGCCGGCCCCAATGGTCCTTCTGCTCGTCGCGGTAGAAGGAAGGTGTCTCGGGGATGATCATCATGTCCTTGTCGGGGCGGCAGCGGGTCAGGATGGCCCACTGCACGTCGTCCATGCTGTAGATATTCACATCGGTGTCGACGACGGTGATCTGCTTGGCCCAGATCGGTTCGGCCCCGATGGTCGCCAGCATGACTTGGCGGGCATGGCCCTCGAATTGCGGTTCGATCTGCACGATCGCGTGGTTGACGAAGGGCTGGCAGGTCACGTTGACGATCCCCGGTAGCGCGGCGCTGAGGCGCTGGTAGATGTTGGCAGACACCGAGAGTTCCAGCGTCAGCACTTCCTCAGGTGAGCCACAAAGGATCGAGTGGAACAGCGCGTCCTTGCGCACGGTGACGCCCAGCACTTCGAAGACAGCGTTGGGGCCGACCGGCACGTAGTAACCCATGAACTCGCCGAACGGGCCTTCCGGTCGGCGTTCGTTGGGCAGGAAACGGCCTTCGATCACGACTTCGGTCTCGGCAGGCACCTCGAGGTCGATGTGGTTACATTTGCGCATCGCGATCGAACGCCCGCGCAGACGCGCGGCCACTTCGAGTTCGTCCACATCGTAGGGCAGTGGTGCCGCCGCGGTCAGGAAGGCATGGGCGGGCGGACCGATGAGCATGGCAGCTTCGAGCGGCTTGCCCATCCTCTCGGCCTTCTCGTGGTAGATGGTCAGGTGATGACGTGGAGCGAGGCGGCAGCGCAGCTCGCCGTCGTTGATGTACATCGACCGGTGGTAGGACAGGTTGCCGACCCCGGTCTCGGGATCCTTGGCGATGAACATGGCCGAGGTGAAATAGGCAGCCCCGTCCTTGTCGGAATAGGTTATGAGCGGCAGATCCGAAAGCTTGACCTCTTCGTAAGAAGGAAGCTCTCTCGCCGGAACGAGCGGGTCCTTCAACTCCGAGGTGCCCAACGAAGCGAGCTTGCTCCATTGACGGCAAAAGTCACCGGCATCGATACCGATGACCTCGCCCAGCCGCTCGCGCGTGCTGTAGACATTGGTGACGACGGGAAACCGTGTTCCCTTCACATTGGTGAACAGCACCGGCTTGGCCCATTTTTTCTGGGCCAGTTGGGTGACTGCGGCAAGCTCATGAGCTGGATCGACCTCGCGATCGACCCGCAGGACATCCCCCCGCTCTTCAAGCTTGCGGACAAATTCTCTCATACCAACCTCCGAAATCAGCGGCCCTTGCCGGGCGCGCTAAGAATGCGATTTGTGCGCGCTTCATGGGTCGAACGCAGACGATAGCGGTCGCCCGGATAGATGAAGCGGCTGCGGGTGACCGGAATTCCGTCACGCCATGTCGAGCGATCGAGCAGCAGGCAGGGCTGGCTGGCATCGATCTGTAGGAAGTTGCGCACGTCTTCATCCGGACGAATTGCCCGGATGGTGTTGTCGATCGTCGTCACCGTGGTCTCGCGCAGCAGCCAGTTGTGCGGCGTGACGTTGGTGAAGTCCTGTTCGATGTAGCCGGGCGCTTCCGCCCCGTTGACATAGCGATCCTCGAGCTGGATCGGGGTCCCGTCTTCGAGGTGGATCAGCCGAGAAAAGAAGACCACGTCCTCGGGTGGCAGTTGCAGCATGTTGCGGCCGGGACTGTCCTTGCCGAGGATCGAGTGTTGCAGGACCCGGGAGCTGTGAGCTCCGCCGGATACCGAAATCTCCTCCGTGATATCCGGCAGGCTGAATATCGCGCATTGCATGCGCGGCCCGATGACGAAGGTGCCACGGCCCTGAATGCGTACGAGCAGGCCATCGGTCTGCAGCTCACGCAGCGCCCTTCGTACCGTCAGCCGGGAAGCGCCAAACTCCCCGGCGAGATCCCCTTCGGACGGGACCTGGAAGTTTGCGGGCCACTCCTCGGTTTCGATACGGCGGTCGATGGCGGTCTTGATCTGCTCGTAGAGAGGTTGGTCGTTGGTCACGCGTTTGTCCATAATGATATCATTATCCCGTCAATAACTCTCATATATATGCTGCCAACATCAAGCCCAATTTTCGATCGATTCCATCATCGGCAACCCGCAATAGCTCAAAGCCCGTCGCTTTCCATGCTTTTTTACGAATTTTCTGCTGAGTTGCGTTATTTTTCGGCATTCATAATTTCGCCAGTTGACATATAAAAAAATATCAGATCACTTTTAAAGTGATATCACTATCCGGCCAAATGTATCGAGAAATGGTGTCTTGAAGCAGGCCGCTCATGCAGAAGTTCGTATCAAGGAGGGGTCATGCCGACCGAGAGCCTGCCAAAACTATCCATGTATATCGGCGGTGAATGGGTGGCCCCGGCTTCAGGGGCGTATATCGAAACCGTGGATCCTTTCACCGCGAAGCCCTGGGCCCTGGTGCCGCGCGGCAATGCCGAGGATGCCGACCGGGCCGTACGCGCCGCTCACAAGGCCTTTACCGAAGGCCCCTGGCGCACGATGCATCCAAGCCTGAGGGGCCGCGTTATCCAGCGCTTCGCCGAGCTGATCGAGGAAAATGCCGATGCGCTCGCCGAGATCGAGGTGCGCGACAATGGCCGGCTGCTGGCCGAGATGCGACACCAGATCCGCTACATCCCGCGCTGGTATCATTATTACGCAGGCCTCGCCGACAAGATCGAGGGCGCGGTTCACCCTTGCGACAAGAACGCGTTGAGTTTCTCCCGACACGAACCGCTCGGCGTCTGCGTCGGCATCGTGCCGTGGAACGCGCCCTTGTTCCTCTTCTCGCTCAAGGCGGCGCCGGCTCTGGCTGCCGGCTGCACATTGGTGATGAAGCCGGCCGAGTATACGTCTGCGACCGCGATCAAGCTGATGGAACTGGTCGAGAAGGCAGGCTTTCCGGCGGGCGTGATCAACGTCGTCACCGGTTATGGTCCGGAGGTGGGTGAACCACTGGTGACCCACCCTCTCACGCGCCATGTCGGCTTCACCGGTTCCACCAGGACCGGCGCGTATCTCTATTCGCTGGCGGCAAAGGACATCAAACGCGTCAGCCTGGAGCTCGGCGGCAAGTCGCCGAACATCGTTTTCGACGATGCCAACCTCGACAATGCCGTTCGCGGTGTCGTCGGCGGCATCTTCGGCGCGGTGGGCCAGACCTGCATCGCCGGCTCGCGCCTTCTGCTGCATCGCAAGGTTCACGACCAGTTCCTCGAGAAACTCACGGCATTCACCAAGACCGCGCGGATCGGCGATCCCAGGCACGCCGACACGCGCATCGGGCCGATCGCCAATTCGATGCAGTATGAGAAGGTCCTCGGCTATATCGACATCGCCGTCCAGGAAGGCGCCGACCTGATCCTCGGAGGCAAGCGTCCCGACATCGCCGAATGCGAAGCGGGATATTTCGTGGAGCCGACGATCTTCGCCGGCGTCAACAACGACATGCGCATCGCGCGCGAGGAAGTCTTTGGTCCCGTCCTTGCGGCGATTCCGTTCGATGAGCCGGAAGAGGCTATCGCAATTGCGAACGACAGCGAGTTCGGCCTGGCGGCTGGCGTCTGGACCGCGGACATGCGCCGCGCGATCCTGATGTCCGAGCGGCTGGAAGCCGGCAGCGTGTGGGTCAACACTTATCGGGATGTGTCCTACACCACCCCCTTCGGGGGCTACAAAAAGAGCGGTATCGGCCGCGAGAACGGGATCGAGGGGATCCGCGAGTTCTTGCAGACCAAGGCCGTCTGGCTCTCGACCGCGGAAGAGATCGCCAACCCCTTCGTCATCGGCTGATGGCGACGGGTCCGGCAGCCGCAGGGGGCCGGACCGAATGAAGCAGGTCCCGGCTGCGAGTCGACAGGCGGGGTCATAACAACAATGGGAGACTGGTAATGAAGAAGAACAATGAATGCTGGCGCAGCAAAACCGCAGCCAGTTTCGCGATAGCCGTTTCGGGACTGATGTTGGCAGCCGGCGCCGCCAAGGCGGAGGGCGCGGCCGACCTCCTGCCCAAGAAATATCGCGACGCCGGCGTCATCAACCTGGTGACGGACGCCAAGTATCCGCCGTTCCAGTATATCGACGACACCGGCAAGATGGTCGGTTTCGAGGTCGATCTGTGGAACGCGATCGCGGAACGGCTGAAAGTGAAGATGAACGTGACGTCGGTGTCGTTCGACTCGATGATCCCGGGCGTTCAGTCCGGCCGCTGGGATGTCTCCATGGAAGGCATCACCGACAACGCGGAACGCCAGGCGGTCGTAAGCTTCGTCGACTACGGCTATACGACGTCGTCCGCCTATGTGCTCGAGACGAAGGGCGCGGACATCAATGACCATCTGGCACTGTGCGGCCTGAAGGGCGCGGCGCAGAGCGGAACCGAATGGGTCGGAATGATCACCGCGGAATTGGCGACGGCATGCACCGAAGCCGGAAAACCCGCGCCGACAGTCTCCGAATTCGGAACGTCGGACGCGACACTTCTCTCCGTCTATTCGGGGCGCACCGATTTCGTGCTGACCTCCGCGGCATCCGCACAGGAGATCAAGAAGGCGGCGCCGAACCCGGTGAAGGTCGTGCCGATGCCCATCCTGCCGCGCAAGCCGAGCGGAATCGCTTTCCGCAAGAATGAGGAAGACCTGGGCAAGGCATTGCTGGCCGCGCTCAAGGAGGTCCGCGCCGACGGCACCTATGACAAGATCTATTCTGCCTGGAGCGTCGATCCCATGAAGATGGATCACGAGCCCGGTATCAACCTTGAGACCGTACCGGCTAAATAGTGCCGGCGGGGGACGGGATTACCGTCCCCCCTTTCCCGCACAAGTGTTTGAGCGACCATGTCCATAGCCACGCAAGATGATCGAGCGTCCACCGGTTCCCCCCAGTCGGACGAGCCAATGTTGACTTACGTCCCAGCCCGCGCCTGGGGAACCCGGGCAGCCGCGGTGCTGCTGTCGTTGGCGGTAGTCTATTTCCTGGTTTCCATCGGAGGAAACGCCAACTTCGGCTGGCCAGTCGTTGGCGAATATCTCTTCGATGCCCGCATTCTTTCCGGGCTCTACCTCACCATCTGGCTCACCATCGTGACGATGGTGATCGGTGTTGTTCTGGGGACGGTCTTCGCGGTCATGGCGATGTCCAGGAACACCGTGATCTCGACCGTGGCCAACGCCTATATCTGGTTCTTCCGCGGCACGCCGGTCCTGGTCCAGCTGATCTTCTGGTACAATCTGGGAGCCCTGTTCCCCGAACTTTCCATCGGCGTGCCCTTCACGTCGTGGGGGGTATCGGTACCCACCAACACCCTCATCTCGCCGATCACTGCAGCCGTGCTGGGATTGGGCCTGAATGAGGGTGCCTACATGTCCGAGATCATCCGCAGCGGCCTGCTTTCGGTCGACCCCGGCCAGCGGCAGGCTGCGACCTCGCTGGGCATGACGGCGAGAAAGGCGCTGTGGCGCATCGTATTGCCGCAAGCCATGCCCGTGATCATCCCGCCGACGGGAAATCAGACGATCGGCATGCTGAAAACGTCGTCGCTGGTCAGCGTGATTTCGCTCTCGGACCTGCTCTATTCAGTGCAGACGATCTACTCTCGCAACTTCCAGACCATCCCGTTGCTGATCGTCGCCTGCCTTTGGTACCTGCTGGCAACGACCATCCTCAGCTGGGTGCAAAACCGGATCGAACGGCACTTCGCCCGTTCGCGAAACGCCTCGACATGATGCACTCTCCACCAGAAGACAGACCAGCCATGCGTGCTCCCATGATTGTGTTCGACCGGGTGTCCAAGAATTTCGGCGACCTGCCTGTTCTGCGCGATATCAACCTCACAGTGTCCTCAGGCGAAGTCATCAGCCTGATCGGGCCGTCAGGCTCGGGCAAGTCGACGCTTCTGCGCTGCGTCAATCACCTCGAGCGGATCGAACGTGGCAGCATAACGGTCGATGGGGACCTGATCGGCTACAGGCGCGCCGGCAATCTCGCCCACGAACTGCCTGAGAAACTGATCGCGCGGCAGCGCGCTCGCATCGCGATGGTCTTCCAGAATTTCAACCTGTTCGGCCACAAGACCGCACTCGAGAATGTGATGGAAGCGCCTGTCCATGTGCTGCGCATTCCGCGCAAGGAGGCCGAAGAGCAGGCGGTCAGGCTGCTCACCCGGGTCGGGCTGTCGGACAAGATGAACAACTATCCCCGCATGCTTTCCGGTGGGCAGCAGCAACGCGTTGCCATTGCCCGTGCCTTGGCCATGAAGCCGAAAGTCATCCTTTTCGACGAACCGACCAGCGCTCTCGATCCGGAACTGGTTGGAGAAGTGCTCGATGTGATGCGCGATCTCGCCTCGGAAGGCATGACGATGATGGTCGTAACGCACGAAATGTCGTTCGCGCGTGAGGTCTGCCACCGCATCGCCTTCATGGAAGGAGGCAAGATCGTCGAATGCGGCAAGCCTGCCGAGATTCTCGACAGTCCGGCTTTCGATCGCACCCGGGCGTTCCTTTCCAGGGTACAGTGACGCGGCATGTCGATGGCAACGCAATCCGGCCGTGACTGGGACGTGATCGTCATTGGCGGGGGTATCGTCGGATGCTCGGCGGCCTACTACGCTGCCAAGAAGGGCATGCGCGTTCTGCTCGTGGAACGCGACGCGCCGGGATCGGCGCAGTCGGGTCGTAATCTGGGTTTTGTTCGCCAACAGAACCGGGACTTCCGCGAGCTTTCGTTGATGATCGGCGCCTTGCGGATCTGGGAAGGGATCGAAGCAGAGCTGGGGCGCAGGGTAGGGTGGCAGCAAGGCGGCAACCTTTCGCTGGCGTTCAGCGAAGCTGATCTTGTTTCCCGGCGTGACTGGCAACGGCGCGCGGCAGCGGAGTTTGGCCTCGATACGCGTATGCTGTCGGCAGGTGAAACCCATGCCCTGGTGCCTCAATTGGCGAGCGGTCGCGGGGTCGTCGGCGCGATGTACACGCCGACCGACGGGAAAGCCGAGCCGACCCGCGCGACCCGTGCGTTTTTGGATGCCGCACTCGAACTGGGCGTGGCCGTCAGCTTCGGCGAACTGGTCAGTCGCATCGACGTGAGTGCCGGCAAAGTCTCCGGCATACAGATTGGTGATCAGCTCCACCGGGCAGGCACGGTCATCACCGCCGCAGGCGCTGGTAGCGCTGCGCTGTTGCGCAAAATTGGGTTGAACCTGCCGCAGGAATTCATACGGGCAACAGTCGCACGGACCGTCGCCCGGCCCGGCGAGCGAATTGCTGCCTGCGTATCAGGCCAGCAGACCGGTATCCGCCAGGACGTGAACGGGGCTTATGTGATCTCGGTCGCGGGCGGCGAATACGATCTGCGTCTGGATTCCTGGCGTCACATGCGCTGGTACGAGGCAACGCGAAAGTCCAATCCCGATGCGGCGCGCATAGACTATCTTGCTCCGATGAAGCGGCTGCTGCCGCGCGGGACAAACTCGCCGCTGGCGGATTTCCCGCCGAGCCGTGACCAGCCGCAACCGGAGGCTTTTCGCGTCGAACAGGCGCGTCGTGAATTTGCCGAACTCTTTCCGATGCTGGCCGATCTGGAGATCGAGACATGCTGGGCGGGGATCATCGACGTCCTGCCTGATGTCATTCCGGCACTCGGACCCGTCGATGGCGTGGCAGGCCTGCTCGTCGCAACCGGGTTCAGCGGTCACGGCTTTGGTCCGGGCCCGATGGCCGGAAAGGTCCTTTCGGAACTGGCTGCTGGACGACAATCGTCCGTCGACATCTCAAGCCTCTCGGCCATGCGCTTCCAGCGGAAATAAACCTGTCTGAACCAATGGCGGCGTGTCGCTGTCTACGCCGAACCGCGCATGATGAGCTTCGCCTCAAGTTGCTTGATCTCTGCCTTGCCGGCGTCCGGGCCGCCGGCGATGCGGGTGAACAGCATGTCGACGCCGGTGGCGGCGATGCCCTGGTAGTCCTGCGCCACCGTGGTCAGCGGCGGGCAGGTGAAGCGGCTGAGCGGATGGTCGTCATGGCCGGCGACGCGCAGTTCGCAGCCGTCGTCCCGCCCCACCTGCAGCTTGCGCTCGAAGGCAGCGGCGATCACGCCAAAGGCGAGGCGGTCATTGGCGCACAGCACGGTGCGGGTCGGAAAGCCGCCGCTGTCCAGGATGCGGCCGGCCTCGCGGTAGCCGAGCTCCTCGAACTCCCAGCCTTTGGCCGAGACCGGCAGCACGATCGGATCGATGCCGAGCCGCTCCATGGTGGCGATGTAGGCGGCGCGGCGCTCCAGCGCGTTCTGGTTGACCGCCGGCATTTCCAGGAAGCACGGGTGCTCGCCGGTGCGGCACAGATATTCGGTGATCATGCCCATGCTCTGCCGGTTGTCGGTGCCGACGAAGGACTGGTCGGGGTTGACCCGGTTGTCGAGGAAGACGATCGGCATGGTGTTGACCAGGCTGGCCAGAAGGGTTGCGTCGGTCTCGAAGCCGAGCGGCGCCATCAGCACCCCGGCGATGTTGAGCGACATCAGCGTGCGCATGGCGCGCGCCTCCAGCTTGCGCTCGCCATGCGAGGACAACACGATCGCCCAGTAGCCTTCGGCCAGGCAGCGCATCTCGATCTGGCGCACCACCTCGGCATAGAAGGGGTCGGAGATGTGCGGCACGATCACGCCGATGTTCTTTGGCTGCTTGCGGTTGAGGCTGGTGGCGAAGATGTTGGGCCGGTAGTCGTAGTCCTTGAGCGCCTTCTCGATGCGCGCCCGGGTCGACGGCTTCACATTGTCGGGATTGTCGAAGTATTTCGACACCGTCGGCCGCGACAGGCCGGTGGCCGCCGCGAACTCTTCCATGGTCCTGACCTTCTGTTCGCTCATGCTCGGCTTCCTCGCCTGTGGCCGTGCGCCTCGAACGGGATAAATCGATTTATTTTCATGCGTAAAATTATTTCTTGACCGAAGCAAGCCTCAGGCGGACCCGAAGCGGTTGTTTCCTGTGCGATGCGTTTTCAATTGCCAGGATAGTTGCCTTATTTGTTGTGTTCCGCAAGTTTTTATCGCGTGTAAAAAAATAAGTTGACACGTAGGAGGTAATGCCGCATCTGAAGGATGGCTCGATATCGGGCCCAATTCCTGCCTTGGAGGTAGCGGCCGATATTGGCCGGCAAGGCGGGAGGCGCATCTTTCGCGTTCAGATCAACAATGGGCTGGGCAGCGCCAGCCCCATGGAGGAACTCATGTTTCGCAAAACGCTTGGCCGTATTCTTCTTTCGGGCGCCGCCCTCGCCATGATGGCCGGCATCGCATCCGCCGAAGGCATCGGCGCATCGCTGCTCACGCAGCAGCATCCGTTCTACATTTCGCTCGCCGACGCGATGAAGAAGGAAGCCGAAGCCGAGAAGGTGCCGCTCGAAGTCGCCATCGCCAACCAGGACCTGTCCAAGCAGCTCGCCGATGTCGAGGACTTCATCACCAAGGGCGTCAGCGTCATCATCATCTCGCCGGTGGACTCCAAGGGCGTGAAGGCGGCCATCACCAAGGCCGAGAAGGCCGGCATCAAGGTCATCACCGTCGATGTGCCGGCCAACAATGTCGACGTCACTTCCTTCGTCGGAACCGACAATTTCGCCGGTGGCGAGAAGGCGGCCGAGCTGATGGCCAAGTCGATCGGCGGCAAGGGCAATGTCGCGGTCATCGACTATCCGACCGTGCAGTCCGTGGTCGACCGCGTCGAAGGCTTCAAGAAGGGCCTGGAGAAGCATCCGGACGTCAAGATCGTCGCGATCCAGCCGGGCATCACCCGTCCCGAGGCGCTGGCCACCGCGCAGAACATCCTGCAGGCCAATCCCGACATCGTCGGCATCTTCGGCTTCGGCGATGACGCAGCACTGGCCGCCGCTGCCGCGGTCAAGGCCGCCAAGCTCGACGCGCAGGTCAAGGTGATCGGCTTCGACGGCATGGAAGAAGCCCGCAACGCCGTGAAGAACGATCCGGTCATGGTGGGCGTCATCGCCCAATATCCGGACCAGATGGGCAAGGTCGCGGTCCAGACCGCGGCCAAGGTCATCAAGGGCGAGACGGTCGAGGCCAAGCAGCCGATCGTTCCGGGCGTCGTCACCAAGGACGGCGAAACCAAGTAAGATAAGGCAAAGGACGGTGGCGGAACGCGCCGCCGTCCTTTCTCCGGCGATGCCGGCCGACGCTCGCGCATGCCGCGGAATGCCGTCTTGATCGCATTCCGCCCTATGGAGGAGCAATCCGTGACAGCCACCAGCCAGAACGCCGCAAATGCAGGAGATGCAACCGGCGACGTGGTGCTCGAGATCCACGACATCGCCAAGTCTTTCGGCCCGGTCGCGGCGCTGAAGCGCATGAACCTCACGGTGCGGCGCGGGCGCGTGCACACGCTGCTCGGCGAGAACGGCGCCGGCAAGTCCACCCTGATGAAGATCCTCGCCGGCGTCTTCACGCCGACGGCCGGCCGCATCGTGCTCGACGGCAAGGCCTACACGCCGCGCAATCCGCGTGACGCGCGTGCACACGGCATTTCCATCGTCTTCCAGGAACTCAGCCTTAGCCGCAACCTGTCGGTGGCCGAGAACATCTTCGCCAGCCACGAGCCGAGCCGCTTCGGCTTCATCCGCGACCGCGCGCTCAATGAAGCGGCCGCGCAACTCATCCGCGGTCTCGGACTGCCGGTGGATGTGCGCGCCAAGGTCGGCGACCTGTCGATCGCCCAGCGCCAGCTGGTCGAGATCGCCAAGGGTCTCAGCCTGCCGGCCGACGTCGTTATCCTCGACGAGCCGACCTCGTCGCTGTCCGACAGCGAGGCGGAAATCCTGTTCGCCATCATCGAGCGGCTGAAAAGCCAGGGCAAGGCGGTGATCTACATCTCCCACCGCATGGAAGAGATAATGCGGCTCTCCGACGACATCACCGTGATGCGCGACGGCGAATACGTGACGACGACCGAGAAGAGCCAGACCAGCATCGACAGGCTGATCACGCTGATGGTCGGCCGCGCCATGAACGACATCTATCCGCCGCGCGAAGCGCCACGCCCGTCGCCCGAGACGCCGCCGGTGCTGGCGACGAAGAACCTTTCCTGCGCCGGCAAGTTCCGCGACGTCTCCATCGACGTGAAGCCCGGCGAGGTCGTCGGCCTGTTCGGCCTCGTCGGTTCGGGACGTTCGGACGTCATGAAGGCGCTGTTCGGCATGCTTGCGCCGCAGGGCGAAATCCAGCTCGACGGCAAGCCGGTGGCGTTGCGTTCGCCCGCGCAGGCGATCCGCAAGGGCATCGCCTTTGTCACCGAGAACCGCAAGGAAGAAGGCCTGGTGCTGCTGCACAGCGTCGAGCGCAACATCAACATGGTCGGGCTCGGCCAGCTGACCGGGCCGCTCGGCCTGATGCGGGGGGCGGCCGAGCGCGAAGCGGCGAGGGGCGAGGTCAAGCGTCTTTCTATCAAGACGGCTTCGATCGACACCACCACCGGGTCCTTGAGCGGCGGCAACCAGCAGAAGATCGTGCTGGCCAAATGGCTGCAGATCAAGCCGCGCGTGCTGATCCTCGACGAGCCGACCCGCGGCGTCGATGTCGGCGCCAAATTCGAGATCTACCGCATCATCCGCGAACTCGCCGCCAGCGGCACCGCGATCCTGATGGTCTCCTCCGAGCTTCCGGAGGTGCTGGGCCTCAGCGACCGCGTCGTGGTGATGCACAACAAATCCGTCGCCGCCGTGCTCGATGCCGATGGCCTCACACCCGAAACCGTCATGACCTATGCAGCGGGGATACACGCATGAGCAATGTTCAGGACATCCAGAAAAAAGCCGCCGACGCCGAGGTTCGCCGCTCGTTTCTGGCCTCGCCGACGGTGCGCCAGTATGGCGGCATCATCATTTCGCTGGCCGTGCTGTGCGTCGTGTTCTCGGTGATGAGCCCGCGCTTCCTGGCCTTCAACAATTTCATGAACATCATGCAGCAGGTCGCGGTCATCGCGGTCGCAGCCTACGGCATGACCTATGTCATCCTGCTCGGCGACATCGACCTGTCGATCGGCTCCATCATCGCGGTTTCCGGCATGGTGGCGGCGCAGGCTTTCGCCATGGGCTTCGGCTTCGTACCGGCGGTGGCGCTGACGCTGGCCGCCGGTGCGCTGATGGGCGCGCTCAACGGTGCGCTGTCGGCCAAGCTGATGCTGCCTTCCTTCATCGTCACGGTGGCGACGATGGGCATCTATCGCGGCATGGTCAGCCTGCCGACCAACGGCGCGCCCGCCATGATCGAGAACGACACCTGGCTCGCCATCGGCGGCGAAAGTTTCCTCGGCATCCCGATCATCATCTGGATCATGGCGGTGCTGTTCGTGGTCAACCACATCATCCTGTCGAAGACGATCTTCGGGCGCCAGGTCTATCTCACCGGTGGCAACCGCGAAGCGGCGATCTATTCCGGCATCCGCGTCGACCGCATCAAGATTATCGTCTTCACCATTTCGGGCATGATGGCGGCGATCAGCGGCATGCTGCTGTCCTCGCGGCTGTCGTCGGCGCAGACCAATGCCGGCACGGGCTACGAGCTCGACGCCATCGCCGCGGTGGTTCTGGGCGGTACCTCGCTCGCCGGCGGCGTCGGCACCATTGTCGGCACCATTCTCGGCGCGCTGATCATCGGCGTCATCAACAACGGCATGAACATGCTGTCGGTGCCGTACTTCTACCAGCTCATCGTCAAGGGCGCCGTCATCCTCGTTGCCGTCTGGCTCGACGTGCGCAGCAAATCGGCGCGGGCTTGAGCGGGGCCATTGCATATGAGGCTCCCTTTTAGCGCGATCGCGGCGCTGCCCCTCATCGGCTTCATCCCCACCGGAATGCAATCATGAAAAAGATCATCACCATCGGCGAGATCGTCGTCGAGATCATGGCCGTCGAGCCGGGGCACGGCTTCACCACCGCCATCCCGCTCATTGGTCCGTTCGCTTCCGGCGCACCGGCGATCTTCATCGACCAGACGGCCAAGCTCGGCCAGCCCTGTGGCATCGTCAGCGCCGTCGGCGATGACGATTTCGGCGTGCTCAATGTCGAGCGGCTGCGCCGCGACGGCGCCGACGTTTCGGCCATCGGCGTGCACCCGACGGCGGCCACCGGCAGCGCTTTCGTGCGTTATCGGCCGGATGGCAACCGCGATTTCATCTACAACATCCGCCACAGCGCCTGCAGCGCCATCGGCCTGACGCCGGAGGCCGAAGCGCTCATCGATAGCGCCGACCACCTGCACATCATGGGCTCGGCGCTGTTCTTCGACGGCATCGTGTCGGCGATCTTCGCGGCGACGCAGCGCATCAAGGCCAAGGGCGGCACCGTCTCCTTCGACCCCAACATCCGCAAGGAGATGCTGGACCTGCCCGGCATGCGCGAAGCCCTCGTCCACGCGCTCGAAAACACCGACCTGTTCATGCCGAGTGGCCCGGAGATGTTCCTGTTCACCAAGGCGACCAAGGAGGCGGCGGCGATCGACGAACTGCTCGAGCGCGGCATCCAGGCCATCGTCGTCAAGCGCGGCGCCGAGGGCGCCAGCTATTTCGACCGCGACGGGGAAGTCTCCGCCCCGGCCTTCCGGGTCGAGGAGGTCGATCCGACCGGCGCCGGCGACAGCTTCGGCGCGGCCTTCGTCACTTGCTGGTTGCGCGGCATGGCGCCGGGCAAGGCGCTGACCATCGCCAATGCCACCGGTGCGCGCGCCGTCAGTGTCAAGGGGCCGATGGAGGGCACCTCCACCATGGCCGAAATCGAGACCTTCCTGAACAGCCAAGGAGTTGCGGCATGAGCGCGACAAGCAGACTCGCCGGCCTTCCCGCCCGTTACGCAAGGGGCGAGCGCGGCGGCATCACTTCGATCTGCTCGGCCCATCCGCTGGTCATCGAGGCCGCCCTTCTGGAAGGCATCGCCACCGCAACGGATGTGCTGATCGAAGCCACCTGCAACCAGGTCAACCAGGAAGGCGGTTATACCGGCATGACGCCGGCGGATTTCCGCGGCTTCGTCGAGGACATCGCTGCGCGTCTCGGCTTCGACACCAGCCGCCTGATCCTCGGCGGCGATCATCTCGGCCCCAATCCGTGGAAACATCTGCCCGCCGACGAGGCGATGCAGCGCGCCGACGTCATGATGGACGCATTCGTCCGCGCCGGCTTCACCAAGATCCACCTGGACACCTCGATGGGCTGTCTTGGCGAGCCGGTGGCACTGCCGGACGCGGTGACGGCCGAACGCGCAGCACGGCTTGCCAAGGTCGCGGAAACGGCGGCGGCCGAGGCCGGCTATGACCTGCCGGTCTACATCATCGGCACCGAGGTGCCGATCCCGGGCGGTGCGATGGAAGCGCTCGATCATCTGGAACTGACCACGCCGGCGGCCGCCATCGAGACGGTCGAGATCCATCGCCGCGCCTTCGCGGCACTCGGGCTTCAGGATGCGTTCGCCCGCGCCATCGGTGTGGTGGTGCAGCCCGGCGTTGAATTCGGCAACGAGAATGTCGTCGTCTATGACAGCGCCAAGGCTACAGTGCTGAGCGGCGTGCTCAGGCAGATGCCGCAATTCGTCTTCGAGGCGCACTCGACCGACTACCAGCCGCAGGACGCGCTGGCGGCGCTGGTCCATGACGGCTTCGCCATCCTCAAGGTCGGCCCCGGCCTCACCTTCGCCCTACGCGAAGCGCTGTTCGGCCTCGACCAGATTGCTGCCTTCCTCGACCGCCTGCCGGAAGAGGAGACCCTGCGCGGCAAGATGGAAAAGCTGCTTTTGGCCGAGCCGAAGAACTGGGAGAAATATTATCATGGCGACGCCGACGACCTGCGCCTGCAGCGCCATTTCTCCTACAGCGACCGCATCCGTTATTACTGGCCGCACCCGCAGGCTTCGGCCGCCGTCGATGCTCTGCTCAAGCGCCTGGAAGGCCGCGTCATTCCGGAAACCCTGATCAGCCAGAACCTGGCGACGTTGTATCCCGCCGTCGCCGCCGGCAAGGTCGAGGTGACGCCGCACGCGCTGATGGTCGAGGCGGTGCGCAACGTCGTGCGCAGCTACAACCGTGCGGCGCTGTCGCTGCAGCCGGCCTGATCTCCCGCGGCAGGGTCCGATCGAAGCCTGATACCGGGTTGTCGTGCAGCATAGGCTGCAACAGTGCCGCGCGACTGGCCCATCGACAGTGCGAAAAAACGCTGTACGAATATTCGCGAGATGAATTTATCGCGCTTCGACCTGAACCTGCTCGTTGTCTTCGACGCTCTTATCCAGGAGCGGAGCGTCACCAGGGTTGGCGCGCGCATCGGGCTGAGCCAGCCGGCGGTCAGCCATGCTCTCAACAAGCTGCGGCATCTGCTCAAGGACGAGTTGTTCGAACGGGGTGATGGCGGTATGCGGCCAACGCCGCGCGCGCTGGCACTGGCAGGGCCGGTTCGGCAGATGTTGAGCCAGCTTCAGGCGGCGCTGGCGCCTCAGGTGTTCGAGCCGGCGACGGCCACCGACGCCTTCAATGTCGCGATCTACAATTATGCCTCGACCATGATCATGGCGCCGCTGGCCCAGCGCCTGCGTTCGGCGGCGCCGTCGGTCAGCCTGCATATGCACACCAACGACGATCTCGGCTTCTTCGACCAGCTTGAAACAGGCGCGCTCGACCTGGTGATCGGCCCGGTGCGCGAACTGCCGCCCGGCTACCTGACGGAAGAGCTGCTCGTCGACACCTATTGCGGGCTGGCGCGCGAAGACCACCCGCTCTTCGACGCGCCGCTGACGCCACAGGTGCTGCGCAGTTTGCCCTGCGTCGGCATCGGGCCACGCAGGGCCGCGGCCAGCGCCGTCGGCGAAGCGCTCGCCCGCAAGGGCGTCGAGCTGCAGACGGTCATGACGGTACAGCATCTGTTTGCCGCGAGCGCGGTGCTGCGCAACACCGACCTGGTGACCTTCGTGCTGCGGCGGGTCGCGACCCGCCACGCCGACATCTATTCCGGCCTCGAAGGTCTGCGGCCCTTCGAATTGCCTTTTGCGCTCGATCCGGTGCCATGCCTGATGATCTGGCACCGCTACCTCACCAACCAACCGGCGCATGCATGGCTTCGCCGCCAGATCGCCGAATGCTTCAGCGAGACCGTGTGATGGCTGAAACCGCACTCAGATCGGACTTCGATGCCACGCCGGATTGGCGCATGACGGGACGACCACGGCTGCAGCCCGGCCGGCGTGTCTATGCGGTTGGCGATGTTCATGGTCGCGCCGACCTGCTCGACGTGCTCATCGCGCGCATCGTGGCAGACCTTGCGCGCTTTCCCGTCGAGAAACCGGAACTGGTGCTGCTCGGTGATTACATCAGCCGTGGCCCGGGCTCGGTCGCGGTGCTGGATTTTGCGATCGATGGCGCAGCGCAGCTGCCGCTCGCCACGGTCTGCCTCAAGGGCAATCATGAAGACCTGTTGCTGCGCTTCGTGGATGGCGCCGATCTGTGGGCAGGTTCCGTCTGGCTGCGCTTCGGCGGCAAGGCCGTGCTCGCCGCATACGGCGTTGAACCGCCACAGGAGACGCCTGACGAGCGGCAGCTTCCCGCACTTGCCGACGCGCTGCGCGCAGCGATGCCGCCGCGCCACCTCGATTTCCTGCGCGGCCTTCCAGCCTCGTTCGAGCGCGACGACTATCTGTTCGTGCATGGTGGGCTGCGGCCCGGCGTGCCGCTCGGCGAGCAGACACCGCACGACATGATGTGGATCCGCGACGAATTCCTGACGCATGCCGGGCTGTTCGAGCGTTTTGTCGTGCATGGGCATACGCCCGTCGATCTGCCGCAGGTCCACTGCAACCGGATCAATGTCGACACCAGGGCCTATGAAAGCAACGTGCTGACGGCTGCCGTGCTCGAGGGAGGCGAACGCCGCTTCCTGGCTTCGCTGTGACCATATAATTTTCTAATCTGAGCGAAGCCTGTATTCGCCTCGCGAATATGGGCATTCGACCTTTTCATTTCTGCCGCAGGGTCTGGCGTCCTACAAAAATCATCACGGCGTCCGCTGATCGGGAGGATCGGCAGGGCGGACGTGCTGCGGCAGGCGTTTGCCTCGATCGCGGCCATTCGGCGCCAAAGGGGAGGGAGCGGCCGTGAGCATCCAATACAAGCAGGAACTGCGCCGTACGTTACGGCTGATCGACCTCGTGCTTTACGGCATCGTCTTCATGAGCCCGATCGCGATCTTCGCGGTTTATGGTTTCGTCCGCGAGGCCTCGCAAGGCATGGTCGTGCTGGCCTATCTGATCGGCTGCCTGGCAATGATCCTGACCGGCCTGAGCTACGCCGCCATGGCCAATGCCGTGCCGGTCGCGGGCTCCGTCTACCATTACGCGCGCAGCTCGATGGGCCAGGCGTTTGGCTTCATCGCCGGCTGGGCGATCCTGCTCGACTATGTGCTGTTGCCGGCGCTGATGATCCTGCTGGGCGGGGTGGTGCTGAATTCGGCCATACCGGCCGTGCCTGTCGAGGCCTGGGTCGTGATCTTCCTGGCAATCTCCACGACGGTCAATCTTCTCGGCATCAAGATCACCACCCGGGCAGACATGATCATCGCCGCGATCCTGGTCGCGGTGGTGGCGCTGTTCGTCATATCGGGACTGGCGGTGCTCTATGGCGGCGCCGGTGCCGGCGGGTTGACGCTCGCGCCGCTGTTGCCGCCCGAAGGCGTCAGCATGAGCCTTGCCGTAGCGGGTGCTTCGGTGGCGGTGCTGACCTTCCTCGGCTTCGACGCGATCTCGACGCTGGCCGAGGAGGTGAGCGGCGGCGACAGCCGGGTGGTCGGTCGCGCCACCATCATCTGCCTGCTCATCATGGGTGGCCTCTATATCGCTGTCGGCTGGCTGCTGACCGACCTCTCCGTGGGCATGACGATCGAGGATGCCAGTGCGGCGGCCTTCAAGATCGTCGAAACGCGGGTGCCGTGGCTGGCGTTGCCAGTGACGATCGCCGTCGGGCTCGGCACCGGTATCGGCTCGTCGATCCCGCCACAGGCTGCTGTATCGCGCGTGCTTTACGCCATGGCCCGCGACCGCCAGCTTCCCGCGCCGCTGGCACTCATCCACAAGCGTTACCAGACACCCTATGTTGCGGTGCTGTTCATGGCGGTGGTGATGGCGGTGATTGCGCTCGGCTTCGTCTCGCATCTCGACACGCTGCTGTCGCTGGTGAATTTCGGCGCGCTGGTCGCCTTCCTGTTCGTCAACGCCGCGGTGATTGTTTTCTACGGTGTACAGCGCAAATCCAGGCAGATGGTGCGACACTGGCTGCTGCCGGCACTGGGTTTCTGCGTCATCGCCTACGTGTTGTCGGGGCTGAGCAGCGCGGCGATGACGCTCGGCGTCGTCTGGCTGGCGATCGGCATCGCCTACTATCTGGTGCTGCGCTTCGCGCTCGGCCGCTCCGGCGACCTGGCGCTTGACAGCAATACTGAATAACGCGCGTTGAGATCATAAACGCATGCCGGGACAGGACGATCATTTGCAACCGACAGTCACTATTCTTCTGATAGGCACGGCCGACACCAAGGCCGAGGAACTGGCCTTCCTGCGCAGGGAGATCGAGGCTCTCGGACAGGCGACGCGCATCATGGATGTCGGCGTGCTGGGCGAGCCCGGCATTGCCCCCGACATCGATCATGATGCGGTGGCCGCAGCGGCCGGCATGACTCTTGCCGACATCGCAGCGCTCGGCGAGGAGAACCTCGCCCTGCAGAAAATGGCGACGGGCGCGGCCGCACTCGCCGCCGACATGTCCAGCCGCGGCGAGATCGACGGCGTGCTGATCATCGGCGGCACCATGGGCACCGATCTCGGCCTCGAGGTGGCCAAGGCACTGCCGCTCGGCGTCGCCAAGCTGATCGTCTCCTCGGTGTCATTCTCGCACATCATTCCGGCCGAACGCATCGCGCCTGACCTGATGATGATCCTGTGGGCCGGTGGGCTGTGGGGGTTGAACACGGCCTGCAGCTCGGTGCTGCGCCAGGCTGCAGGTGCTGCGGTGGGCGCCGCGCTCGCCAACCGCGGCAAGGTGCGCTGGGAGCGGCCGGCCGTGGGCATTTCCTCGCTCGGCTCCTCCTGCCTGAAATATCTCGGCGCGCTGAAGCCGGCGCTGGAAGCGCGCGGCTATGAGGTGATCGTCTTCCATACGGTCGGTCTGGGTGGGCAGGCGCTGGAAGCGCTGGCCGAACAGGGACGGCTGGTCGCCGTGCTCGACCTGTCGCTGATCGAAGTCTCCAACCATGCACTGGGCAGCGCCGTCTCGGCAGGGCCAACCAGGCTGGAGACGGCGGGCAGGCTCGGCATTCCGCAGATCGTCGCGCCGGGCGCCATCGACAGCGTCGACCATCGCCCCTGGGCGCCGATGTCGGCCGAAAACGCGGAAAGATTCTACGCCCACAACCGGCTGATCGGCGGCGCTCCGACAAGCAGGGCCGACAAGCTGGCGATTGCCGAAGTGATCGCCGGAAAGCTCAACCAGGCAAAGGGCCGGACGGCCTTCGTGCTGCCGCTGCAGGGTGTCAACGAATGGGACCGGCCGGGAAATCCCATGCACGATCCGGAAGGCCATGCGTCCTTCTGCGAAGCGATCGCCGGCCAGCTCGGGCCGAATGTCGAACTCGCCACGGTGAACGCCCACATCAACGACCGCGCCTTCAGCGACGCGGTGATGGAGACGTTCGACCGCTGGACGGCCGCGGGACTGATTGCGCCCGGCCGTAGCGCAGCTGCCTGAGGAGCCAGCCATGGATCAGCCGCTTCTCAACGACCTCTTCGCACTCGACCGCGCCCATGTGCTGCACCCCAACCATCCGGTGCACCAGGACATCGACTTCATCGTCAGCCGTGGCGAAGGCGTGCGGCTCTACGATACGACCGGGCGCAGCTTCATCGACGGCCGCTCGCAGCTCAACTGCGTCAATCTCGGCTATGGCTACCGGCGGCTGGTCGACGCCATCAAGGCGCAGGCCGAGGAGCTGTCCTATCTCTCGATCTTCTACCAGTTCAGCCACCCGCAGGTGATCACCTGCGCGGCGCGGCTGGCGGCAAGCGCGCCCGGCGATCTCGACCATGTCCTGTTCACCTCCGGCGGCTCGGAGGCGATGGAGGCAGCCCTTGCCATGGTGCGGCTCTACTGGTCGCGGCTCGGGCGTGCAAAGACCAAGATCATCTCGCGCTACAAGGGCTATCACGGCGGCACGGCGAGCGCGATGGCCGCGACCGGCATGGCGATGGGCGGCCAGACCTCGATCCAGCGGCTGATCCCGGGGCATGTCCACATCCCGGCTCCGAACCTCTACCGCTCAGGCGCCGGCATCGACCCGGAAGCCTATGCGAAACTGGCAGCCGACCAGCTTGCCGAGGCGATCGAGCTTGAAGGCCCGGACAGCGTGGCGGCGTTTCTCGCCGAACCCATCATCGGTGTCGGTGGTTACGTGCCACCGCCGCCCGGCTACTGGCCGCTGGTGCGCGAGATCTGCGACCGCTACGGCGTGCTGCTCATCCTCGACGAGGTGATGACCGGTTTCCACCGCACCGGGCCGCGTTTCGCCGCCGACAATTGGGGTCTGGTGCCGGACCTGCTGGTGACCGGCAAGGGCATCAATTCCTGCTACGTGCCGTGCGGCGCGGCGATCGTCAGCCGTCGCATCGTCGACGTGCTGACCGGCGCGCGGCTGTCCGGCTTTACGCACAGCGGTCACCCGCTCGCCATGGCGGCGGCCAACGCGGCCTTCGACGCCTACGACCATGACGGCATCGAAGACAATGTCGGCCGCATCCATCGCCTGATGTTGGGCCGGCTGCAGGGTGAATTCCTGGCTCTGCCGCATGTCGGCACGGTCGAAGGGCTCGGCCTGATGATCGGCCTGGAACTGGTCGCCGACAAGAAGGAGCGCACGCGCCTGCCCGACACGGTGACGCAAGGTGTCGTCGGCAAGGCGCTCGACAAGGGCCTGATCATCCGTGCCCGCGACGGCCGCCTGGCGCTCTGCCCACCGCTGGTCATCAGCGAAACCGAGGCCAACGAGATGCTCGACATCCTCTTCCCGCTGATCAGGGATATGCACGCATGAAGCCGGAGATTGCCGAAGCCTTCGCCGAGGCGCTGAAAGAAAAGGACCGTTTTATTGGCGGCGCGGCCTATATTGACGGCCGTTTCATGCCGCTGGCCGAGGCGGCCATCCCGATCGGCGACTGGGCCTATCGCCGCTCCGACGTGACCTATGACGTGGCGAGCGTCTGGAAGGGCAATTTCTTCCGGCTCGATGACCATATCGACCGCTTCCGGCGCTCGATGACGACCTGGCGCTTCATGCCGCAGGAGAGCGACGGCGACATCCGCGACATCGCGCTTGCCGTCGTGGCGCTGTCGCAACTGCGCGACGCCTATGTCGGCATGGACTGCCTGCGCGGCAAGGCCAAGCCAGGCCTGCCCAGCCATCCGGCCAATGCGCGCAACTACATCGCCGTGTTCGCCCGGCCGTTCGGCTGGCTGATCGCGCCGGAAGTGCAACTGCGCGGCGCGCATCTGATCATTGCCGCGACGCCGCGCATTCCCGACGGCTCCGTCGACCCGCGGGTGAAGAACTTCCATTGGGGTGATCTGACCCAAGCGCTGTTCGAAGCACATGATCGCGGTGCGGACGGCGCCATCCTGCTCGACCATCAGGGTTTCGTCACCGAGGGGCCGGGTTACAACGTCTTCGCGGTGCTGGACGGCACGGTGGTGGTTTCCGATCACGGCGCGCTGGAAGGAATCACGCGCCGCACCGTCATCGAACTCTGCGAGGAAATGGCTATCCCGGTCGAGGTGCGCCCTTTCTCCGGCGACGAATTGCGCGCGGCCGACGAGGTCTTCCTCTCCACCACCGCCGGCGGCATCATGCCGGCGGCCCGCCTCGACGATCGCATCCTCGGCAACGATCGGCCCGGGCCGATCGCGTCTCGCCTGCGCGAAATCTTCTGGCAGCGCCGCGAGGCCGGCTGGCATGGCCTGCCGGTGAACTATCAGTTGTCGGCCTTCGCTGGTGTCGAGCCGGGTTAGCGCAATCCGTCTGCGATGAGATCGGCCGTTGCCATCCCGATCAGAACCTCACCGCAAACCTTGCGGTGAGGCCGTTCTGCGCGACGCCGGATCCGAACTGGCCCTGATAGGCGATGCCGATCGTCGCGCTGTCGCTTAGCCTGACGTCGAGCCCGGCCTCGATGAGCGCGGAATCCCTGGCGATCGGCACACCGGCTATGGTGAAGGCGTCGCCCGTCGCGAAGGCATGTGTGCCGGTCGGCACGACGCTGCCATAAGCATGGCGCCAGCCCAGCATGCCGCGCGCCGTTGCCTCCGTCGCACCCAGCGCGAAGGCGGCCGAGGCCCTCAGTCCCAGTGTGGTGAAGGTGGTGTCGCTCGTCTCGCTTTGACCGGCAAGTGCCGCCGCGCCACCTGTTTCCGTGAAGGCGTCGCTGCGCAGGTTGACATAAGCGAGGTTGGCGAAGGGCTCGAAGGCGGCGACCGGCGTCTCGATACGATAGCCGAGTTCGCCGAAGGCCTGGAAGGTGCTGGCGTCCCTGTCGCTGCTCAGGCCGTCGGCAAATCCGGGAAGTGAAACCCGCCGCGATGTCTCGATGTCATGCCACGTATAGGCAAGCCCCGAGTGGAAGCCGAGATTGCCCTGCTGCGCGCCGGCATAGAGGCCGAGATGGTAGTTGTCGATCGAGCCCGAGCCGCGTTCGGTGCTGAAGCTGGTGTGGCCATAGCCCGCCACGATGCCGAGGCGGATGCCGTCGGTGATCGATCCGTCGAAGCCGGTGAGGAAACCGCCGCTGGACGTATCCAGGCCGGCGGCATTGCCGTCGCCGTCGAAACTTCCCCAGGAGCCGAAGGCCGTTCCCCAGGCAGCGAAACGGTCGGTGGCGGCGGAAGCCAGCGTTGGTCCGCCCTCGCCATAGGCCAGCACCGGGGTCACAGGAGCTCCCGCGCCGTCGAAGGCCGCGCGCAGGCGATCGTTGACGGCGTCACGCACGAAACGGCTGTCCTCGATCAGCGCCGATTTGGCCGACGCATGGATTTCGCCCGACAATGCATCGAGCGCCTGGCGTGCGCTGTCTTCATCCGGGAGCGCGGCAACGGCATCGTAGACGGGATTGCCGCCGCCGCTGCTTTCGACGCCGCCGCCGGTGGCGCACTGGTTGTGCGTCCGGGCGACGTCACAGAACGCCACCGCGTTGCGCGTGGCGTCGATGGTGATCTTGTTGGCGTCGTAGGCGAGCGCGAGGTCCACGAAGGGCATGTCCTGGGTGAGGCGGTCGAATGTGCCGGTGACGCCGCCATCCGCGCTGATGATCGTCCAGCGACTGCCCGGCGTGTAGACACCGCCGGCCTTGACCGCATGCACCGTGCCGCCCTGGATCGTGGCGGTGCCACTGGCATGGATCAGGTCGCTTTGCCGCGCCGGATTGATCTCTGCTTCATAGGTCGAGCCGGCCGCAAAGGTGAGATTGCCGTCAACCGTGAGCGTGCCGATCGAATTGCCCGGCGCGATCGTGCCGCCGGCAGCGATCTTCACCATCGAGCCCGTGCCGGAGCCGACGATGCCGTGGCCACCCAGCGTGCCGCCGGCCCGCACGTCGAACGAGCCCCCCAGAACCGCATTGCCATGCCTTGCCTCGGAACCGACGATCAGACTGCCGCCGGCAACCGTCGTGTTGCCGGTGAAGTTTGAACCATCGCCGTCATAAAGCAGCGCTCCGGTTCCGGTCTTGATCAACGCGCCGCTTCCTGCGAGCGCACCGTCATAGGTAGCATTCGCCGTCTGTTCGAAGGTGAGTGATGCGCCGGTGGCGATATCGGCGTTGCCGTCAAAGCGTCCGGTGGTGGTAAGGCCGCCCGCTTCTAGCGACCAGTCGAGACCTGAGTGACCGGTCAGCACAAGGTTGCCCGCACCTTGCTTGACCATGACGCCGGCAGTGCCGTTGAAGCTGCCGATATTGCCGGCAAAGCTGCCGTCGGTTGCCTGATCGAACACCACTGTGCCGCCATTGCCGATATGGCCGGCGATCGATCTGGTATCGCCAACCAGTATGCCCTCGGCGACCAGCGTGTTGCCGTAGGCATTGTTGCCGCCAAGCCGCAAGGTCCCTGCGCCACGCTTGATCAAATCGCCGTCGCCGACGATGTCCTGGCCGAGCGTGAAGGTGTTGCCCCGATCGGCGATGTCGAACCCGCCGCCGGCCCAGGCAATGTCGCGATCCGTGCCGGTAAAGCTGGTGCCGGTGATTTGAAGGGCGCCGCCATTGAACGTCAGTTTGCCGGACCCCGCACCGAGATAGGCATCGGAGGAAACAGAAAGCGTGCCGCCGCTGATCGTTGTGCCGCCCTGGTAGCTGTTGCTGCCTTGCAGCACGAGCGTGCCGCCTTGGGTCTTGGTCAAGCCACCGGCACCGGCAATGGTCGTGGCGATGGTGGCTGTCGCACCGGCCAGCACGCGGACTTCGCTGCCTGCACTGTCGACGGCGATAGAGCCCGCGCCTTCCAGCCGATAGCCGTTGTCGACGAATTGCAGGCCCTTGAAGTTCTGCGTGCCATCGACCGTGATGGTGCCACCGGAAAAGCCGCCCGGCTGGTTCTTGAACACCGCATGGTTGCCCGCCCAGTCGTCGGGCACGATGCTGCCCTGGTTGAGCCATTTCAGGTTGCTGGCGTTCCAGGTGCCGTCGCCGCCTTGCCAGTGCTGCAACGTGTCGTCGCCATTGGCGCTGATGAGCAGGTCGATAGTGCCGCCGCCTGTCTGGATTGCGTAGAGGGCGGGATCGGCAAGCGCCGGCGTCGTTCCCAATGTCAGGCCGCCGCCGGAAAGGGTGCCGCCATAGGTTATCAGCCGGTAGTAGCCGAAGCCGGCGGCGCCATCGACGGGGTTGCCGCTCTGCGCCAGGTTCAGCGTGCCGTTGAGCGTCAGATTGCCGGTGACGGCAATGCCGTCGCTCATGCCGGGCGAGGCGGTGGAGGCGCCCGGGCCGCCAAGCTCGTAATCGAGGACCGACCCGGTCGCGAGGGCGAGGTCGCCCTTGACTGTCAGCGTGCCGATCGAGTTGCCGGGCGCGATATGCCCGCCGGTGGCCACGGTCGTCGTGCCGACCGTACCGGAGCCGCCCAGCGTGCCGCCGGCATGCACGGCCATCGTCCCGCCGAGGATGCCGTTGGCGCGCAGTGTTCCGCCTTCCACATTCGTCTTGCCCGAGAAGCCGGTGCTGTCGCCCGTCAGGCTGGTGACGCCATTATAGTGGTTGACCGTCCCTTTTCCTGCGCCCTGGCTTGCCAATGCGGCGGCGAATTCGTGGTTGGCATCGGTATGGTTGAAGTTGAGGCTGGCGCCGTTTTCTCCGAACTGCACCGTCGGGGTGATGACTTGGCCAGCGGCGACGGCATCGGCGGGATCGGTGCTGGCGGCACCGATATTCAGCGAGGCGGTGCCTGTTGGATTACTGGTTGCCAGATTGACAAAAAAGGTCGCAGTCAGGGATGCGCCATTCATGATCGTCAACGAGCCGTTTGCTCCGTAGCCGTAACCAGCGACCTGCGTTATCTCGGAAACAACTGTCGATCCCAGGCCCGAAACCGTGGCTTTGCTGTTCGTGCTGGTGGTGTCGTATTCGCTTGAGGCGATATACAAATATTGGGCGTCGACCTTCCCCTGATCCTCTACGATCAATTCGCCATCGCCATATCGGCCGATGCCCATCATATACGCCTCTATGACGGAACCGCTTCCGGTGACCTTGAGGGTGCCGGTTTCGCCGGCATTTCTGGCGACATAAAGCGAGGTGGAGAACTCGAGTTCGCTCGCACCGCTGACGATCACTGCTGCGCCGGAAGTGCCGCCGATGATGTTTTCGGGACCGAATGCGCGCACCGGTTCTCGCAATGTTGCGCCATTCTCCAGTTTCAGCGTTCCTGCCGTCACATCCATGACGGCGGTCTCGACATCGCCCCCCAGAACCAGCGTGCCGTTGCCCCGTTTGGAGAAATGTCCGTTCGCGTTGCTCCAGTCCTGCGTCAGCGTGAAGCTGTTGCCGGCATCGGCGATATCGAAACCGCCGCCGCCATTGCCCCAGATGATGGCGCGTGCCGTGTTGGTGAAACTGGTGCCGGTGACCTGCAGCAAACCGCCGTCGAAAGTCAGGCTGCCGCCTCCGCCGCCGAGATTGACGTCGGATGCGACGGAAAGCGTGCCCTGTTTCAGAACCCAGGGTGTCGAGGTCGCTGTAGTACCGAGCAGCGTCCAGGTGCCGCTGCCGGTCTTTTCGAAATGTTCGAAGCCGCGGTATTGTCCTGTCGGCGACAGGCCGGAGATGTCGAAACTGCCGTTGGCGGTGCCACCCAGCGCCAGCAGATCGTTCGCGCCGATCGTGGCAACGACAGCGCCGTTGATGGTCGATGTGTTCCACAGTTCCAGCCGGTTGCTGCCGCCGGTGAAAGCGATGGCGGCGGCCTGCGCGCCGTCGCCGGCCAGGCCGCCGGAAATCGTGCCGGAATTGGTAACGGTAAGGTTTGCGCCGGAAATGCCCACGCCGCCGGCGCCGTCGAGGTTGGTCCCGTCGGGGCCGGCGCCACGATCGCCGCCGGTGCCGCCGGCGATCGTGCCGTTGTTGATGATGGTGGTGCCGTTTGCGTCCACGCCCGCGCCGCCCGCGGCGCCGTTGCCGGCTGTCCAGCTCGGCGCGGAGGCACCCCGGCCGCCATTGCCGCCGACGATGCTGTTGGTGTTCGTCAAGATGCCGGCACCCATGGTCATACCGGTGCCGCCGAGGCCGCCATGGACCACATTGTCGACGAACATCCGGCTGTCGCCGTCGCCGCCGGCGCCACCCCGGATCGCTCCATCATTGGTGACATCGCCGTTGGCATCGACGCCGTGGCCGCCGCCACCGCCACCGCCGCCAGCCGTCGCACTGCCGAGGCCGCCGCTGATCGTGCCGGTGTTGGTCAGCACGATGCCGGAGAAGGAAAGGCCGGCGCCACCGTCTCCGGCTCGATGAAAGACAGTGGGCAGCCCGCCATTGCCGCCGCTGATTGCACCGGCGTTGGTCAGCGTCTCTCCGGAAAAGACAAGGCCGGCACCGCCTGCACCGCTCTCGTCAAAACCGCCATTGCCGTTTCCGCCCGTGATGATGCCGGTCGCGGTATTGGTCAGCGTGGTGCCGGAAAAATTGATGCCATAACCGCCATTGCCGCTGAAAGTGTTGAAACCCATTCCGCCATTGCCGCCACCGATCGTGCCGGCATTGCTCAGGGTGCTGCCGGAAAACAGCAGGCCGCCGCCGCCGGCGCCACCCTTGTAACCCCGCTCGCCATTGCCGCCGCCGATGGTGCCGGCATTCGTCAGCGTGTCTCCGGTAAAGGAGAGCCCGAGGCCGCCGTCGCCACCGTCGCCGTTATAGGCACTGCCGGTGCTGTCGCCATACCCGCCCTTGCCGCCGTCGCCGCCCTGGAGTGTCTGTCCGCTTGTGACCTCGGCCGTTCCGCCGCCGCTGATGAGGGCGCCATAGCCGCCCGCGCCGCCGCCGCCGCCGCTGCCGGCAATGGCGGTGTTGCCGAACAAACCAGCGCCGCCGTCGCCGCCATTGGCGCCGGTGAGATCGGATGTCGACAGGGTCGAACCGCTGGCGCCGTGGACGCCGCCGTCGCCGCCCTTGCCGCCGATACTGCCGTCCGCCTCGGTCGCGCCGCCGCTGCCACCGCTGCCGGCGCCGCCACCGGCACCGCCGCCACCACCACCACTGTTTCCGGTTGCGTCGGTGCCTTGCGGGGTGCCGAGGGTGCCGCCCACGCCGGGCGTGCCCGTGGAGCCCTGTCCGCCGTTGCCGCCACCGGCAAAGGCAATCGATCCAGACAAAGCGAGCGTCAGGACGAAGGGCGCCGCGGAGCACAAAAGCGCGAACGAGCGGCGTTGGCCTGATGTCATGGAATTTCCCCTCGCATGGCGCGGCCGGCGGTCGGCCTCGCCATCAATCCGATCACGCAGCGGTCGCGGAAACCCTGCGCCCCGCGCTGCAGCGGTGGCGGGCGTGTCCACCCCACGCCCGCGGTCGCCCCACGGCAGTCCCTCTCAATTCGCCGGCAAACCTCCGGGCAGTCGCGATGGAGGATAAAGCCTGCCTTCGCGGCAATTCCACCGATCAATTCTCCTGAATTCTGACCAATTCTTGCAGCGGCGGATCGTGCTTGCCTGCCCGTCCAACACCTGCAAAGTTCCGGCACAGCCGATTGCGGCCGGGAAGTGCGTGCGAATGTTTTACGATGCTTGATCTGAAGACCGTCCTGGTCGTCACATTCGCCACGGCAAGCCTGCAGGCCGCGACCTGGCTGTTCGTCTGGCTGGCCTGGCGCCGTTTCTACGAGCTCAAATTCCTCGGGGCGGGTTTTGCGGCGATCGCGGTCGGCGTGCTGCTGATGATCGTGCGCGGTGTGGAGCCGGCGCCCTGGGCGATCGTGCTGCACAACATGATCATCAAGCTCGGCCTCGTGCTGCTGGCCGAGGGGCTGGCACGGTTCCTGGGACAGCCGCGTTATACCTGGATCGGCGTTTCGCTGCTCGTGCTCCAGCTGGTGGTCTGGAGCGTGGCGCTGGCGGTCGATCCGGACAACATCGCCATCCGCATCCATTCATCGACCGTTTTCACCGTGGTGGTGATGTCGACGATGTGCCTCGGCCTGCTGCGTGACCGCACGCAGCCGGCGTTGCTGCGCTGGATCACCATCGGCGTGCTTGCCGAATACATGGTCTCCAGCATCGCCCAGAGCGTCATCGAATACCGGCTGCCTGCCGACTTCGAAAGCGCGTCGTTGCTGGCCGACCGCAACGCCTGGTATCTGCTGCAGGGCACGCTGTTCCTCATCGCCTTCTTTGCCTGCCTGCTGTTCATGGTCAATGCGCGGCTCTCCGCCGACCTGCGCGAGAAGAATGCGGCGCTGTCGCGCGAGGTGCGCGAACGGCGGCGGCTGGAGAGCCGGCTGACCGCCAGTCTCGAGGCCGAGAGGGCGTTGCGCGACGAGCAGACCGACTTCATGCGTGTGGTCAGCCACGAATTCCGCACGCCGCTCGCCATCATCCGCAACGCCACCGACATGATCGGCCTTGTCGGCGACAAGTCACCCGAAGCGACGAAGGAACGCATCGCCGGCATCGGCGAGGCGCTGGACCGGCTGTTTTCGCTGATCGACCGTTTCATGGCCAATGACCGCGACAGCGGGTTCCAGCCGGAGATGATCCGCCTGGGCTCGCTGATCGGCGATGTGCGGCTGCATTTTGACATGACGGGACGCGGCGAGCGGCTGGTCTTTATCGTGCATGACGACAGCTTGCCGCTTCTTGCCGATCCCGAAATGTTGGCCACCATTCTGATCAACCTGATCGACAACGCACTCAAATATTCACCAGGCGATGCGCTGGTCGAAATCGAGGCGCGCGAAGAGGAGCAACATCTGGTCATTCGGGTGCGCGATCGCGGCATCGGCATTCCGCCGGCCGAACTTCACAAGATCGGCCGGCGCTTCTTCAGGGCTTCCAACGCCATGGCCGGCACCGGCACCGGGCTCGGTCTCTATTCTTCGCGCAAACTGCTCGCCTATCACGGCGGCAAGCTGCAACTGCTTGCCAATGACGGCCGCGGCGTCACCGCGATCGTGCGGCTGCCGCTGGTTGGCCAGGCGCCGGAGCAATCGCGGCTGCAGGAGCTGACGGCATGACGCATATCCTGATCGTCGAGGACGAGGCGCGGCTGCGCAAGGACCTGGCCGACTTCCTGGAGTTGACCGGCTTCACGGCGCAAGGCGTGGCGACCGCGCAGGAACTGCGCCAGGAGCTGGCGGAGGGCAGTGCGCCCGCCGTCATCATCCTGGATGTCGGCTTGCCCGATGGCAACGGCTTCGAGCTGGCGGCGGAAATCCGCAAGTCGCATGGCTGCGGCATCATCATGCTGACCGCGCTGAGCGACAGCGACGACCGCATCCGTGGCTTCGAAAGCGGCGCCGACATCTACCTGGTCAAGCACAGCACCTTGCGCGAGATCGAAGCCGCCATTCGCAGCCTGCTAAGGCGAACCGGAGAGCAGCCTGCCTCCGCTGGTGCCGCTGCCGACCGCTGGGTGCTCGACGGTACGTCCTGGATGCTGACGGCGCCCAACCTTCGCTCGCTCAAGCTGACCGCGACCGAGTTCGCTTTCCTGAACATATTGTGCCGGCGCCATGGCGAGATCTGCCAGCGCGAGAGCCTGATGGAGACGGTTGCGCGCCCGCGGTCGAATTTCGACAACCGGCATCTCGATGCTGTCGTTAGCCGGCTGCGGCGCAAGCTGGAGGAGCACACCAGCCTGCCTGCACCCATCAAGGTCGTCTATGGCGTCGGCTACACCTTCACTGCTGCCGCAACGGTGCAGTGAGCGGCGCCGCGATGGCTATGCGGCCACGCTTCCGTCGACGATATGGATGCGGCGGTCCATGCGCTCGGCCATTTCGAGATCGTGTGTCACCGCGACCACGCTCTTGCCGCGCTCATGCACCAGCCGCTGCAAGATGTCGAAAACCTGCTCGGAGCTTTTCGAATCCAGGCTGCCGGTCGGCTCGTCGGCAAGGATCAGCGGCGGATCGTTGGCAAGCGAGCGCGCCAGGGCGACACGCTGCCTTTGCCCGCCTGAAAGCTGGTCGGGCCGCTTGTCCAAATGGTCGCTTAGCCCGAGGGATGAGAGCAATTCATCGGCGCGCTCGCGCATCTCGGAACGTGCCAGCCGGCCAAGCTTGCGCATCGGTATTTCGACGTTTTCCCGCGCCGTGAATTCGGGAAGCAGGAAATGGAACTGGAACACGAAACCGAGCATCGCAAGCCGGGTCCTGGCGCGCTCGCGCTCGTTCATCGGGCCGGCATCGCGGCCGCCAATGCGGATCGTTCCCGCCGTCGGCTGGTCGAGCAGCCCCAGAAGATAGAGCAGCGAGGACTTGCCGGAGCCGGACGGCCCGGTGATGGCGACGAACTCCTTCTCCGCGATGGTCAGCGTCACATCCTTGACCAGCGTCACCGGCACCGTCTCCGGCAGCACCCGCGTCAGCTTTTCCGTTTCGAGAAGCGCACTCATGTCGCGCCCCGGATGATGTCGACGGGATTGAGGCGCGCGGCGCGCCTGGCCGGCAGGTAGCCGGCCACCGCTGCCGATCCCAGCGCGAAAGCCGAAGCGATGATGTAGTGGAGCAGGCTCCAGGCGATCGGCAGATGCGTCATCTCCTGGCCGGTGGCGGCAATCTCGAAACGCAGCTGCGACAGCGCATAGATCATCGAGAAGCCGAGCAGCCAGCCGAATGCCGAGCCGGCGCCGCCGATCGCCAGGCCCTCCAGCAGGAACAGCCGGCGCATGTCGGCCTCCGGAAAGCCGAGCGACTTCATGATGGCGATGTCGCGCGCCTTCTCATGGGTGATGGTGGAGATGATGTTGAAGATGCCGAAGCCGGCGACAAGCATGATCGCGCCGACCACGGTGTACATGATGACGTTGCGGACGACGAGGGCCTGCAGGATCGACTCGTTCGCCTCCTGCCAGGCGACGGCCTTGTAGCCGAGCTCGGCCTCCGCCCTGTGCGCGACGGCGGGAGCGCGGTTCGGGTCGTCGAGCTTGATGCGGATCTCGTTGATGGCATTCGGCCGGGCTGAAAGGATCTGCGCATTCTTCAAAAGAATGTAGGCCTCTCCTTCGTCCCGCGCCGTCGTGCCGGTGTGGAACAGGCCGGCGATCTTGAAATCGCGGGTCAGCCCTTCCGAGGAAACGGCAGTGATGGTGTCGCCGAGCCCGGCGCCGAGGCGCGCCGCCATGATGTCGCCGACCAGCACATTGTTGCCGCCGGCATTGAGCGCCGCGAAGCTGCCTTTGACGAAATCCCCGACGATGGGCGACACGCCGGGCTCCCGCTCGGGCTCAATGCCGATGATCGCCGCGCCGACCTCGCGGCTGGAATAGCGGATCACGCCCTGCGTCTTCAGGCTCTCGGCGAAGCGGCCGGGGATCCAGCTCTGCAGCCGGGCGGTCGCCGCCGTCGGGTTGATGATGCCGCGGCGATCGTCGCGCGGCCGTAAGCCGGATATGGCGACAGTGGAAAAGCTGTCATCGGCCGGCTGGCGGCGCGCCGTGCGCTGCTCGTCGGTGATGTCGACATGCGGCATGGTGTCGACCAGTTGTTTGACGAAATCGTCCTGGCCGCCCTGCATCAATGCCGCCATCGCGATCGAGAAGCCGACGCCGACCGCGACGCCGAGCACGGCCACGAGCGTCTGCCGGCCACGGCCGGCGATATGGGTGACGGCGATGTCGAGGATAAGCGGCATTGTCGGCTCACTTTCTGCCGGCCGCTGTCGCGACGTGGGCGCCATCGGCGAGACCGGTAGGGTAGGGCGAGACGACGCTGGTCCTGTCGTCGATGCCGGACAGGATCTCGACGCCGTTGACGCCGCGGATGCCGGTGCGGACGTCGCGCTGCCGTGCGGTTTCTCCCTCGACGACGAAGAGCTTGTCTCCTTCGAGCGCCACGGAGGGGAGCTGAAGCGCATTCTCGGAAACGCGCACGATGATGTTCACATCCGTCGACATGCCGATCCTGAGCGGGGTGTCGTCGGGAAGGCGGAAGCGCACGCGATAGGTCTTGGTCACCGGATCGCCTTTCGGCGTGACGCTGTCGACGATCGCTTCGAGGTTCTGCCCGGGGAATGCATCCGACCTGAGCAACGCGCGTTGTCCCACCGCGACACGCGGGATGTCCTCTTCGTTGACTTCCGCCACCACGAGCAGCGGGCGCGGCTCGCCGACCCAGAACAGCACGCTGCCGAGCTCGGCCACTTCGCCGACCTCGCCGTCCTGCCGCAGCACCACGCCGGGGCTGGGTGCCCGCAGCACATAGGTTTCGAGCCGCGCCTTCTGCGCAGCATGCAGCGCCTCGGCCTGGGACAGCTCGGCGCGGGCACGGTCGAGCGCGTGCTGGCTGGCCACATTCCGTTCGGCCAGCACGGATGCGAGCTGGAATTCCTGTGCGGCGAGGGCCCGGCGGGCTTCCAGTTCGTCGAGGGCAGCCTTTGCTTCGCTGTCGTCGAGACGGGCAAGCACATCGCCCTGCGCGACCCGTTCTCCTTCGCAATTGCATTGCTCGACGATGCGCTCGCGCACCACGGGGGCCACTTTCGCCCAGATGCGCGGCTCGACCGATCCGCTCGCGTAGACGATTTCCGCGGCATCGCCACGCGACGGCAGCACGACGGAAACCACGCTCGGCCGCCACAGATACCAGGCCATCGCCCCTGCCACGGCCGTCACGATCGCGATGCCGGCAATCCAGCGCATCAGCCGCATGAGAAACGCTCCGTCTCCTTGTCTGTCGCAATTCCGGACGCAGAACCGCTGCGCGCTTTGGCTGGAATTGCTCCAGAGGACTTCAAGCGGCGTGTTCTATATCATCAGACCGACCGTCGGTCTATAGAATTGCATGGCATCGCCGTTCGTGCTCCTCTATGCCACTACAAAGCCAGAGCAATTCCAGCAAAAGTGCGTAGCGGTTTTGCGTCCGGAATGCTCAAAACAAGGAGATAGAGCATTGCAGGCGATTTTCGCCGGAAATGCTCTGGCGAGGTCCGTTTGTCGAAGCCAGTCAAGCAGCGGGTGATCAAGCAGCCTGAGGTACGGCTGGCCGAGTTCCTGGACAGCGCCCAGCGCCTTTTCTTCGAACGCGGTTACGACGACACCACGGTCAATGACATCATCCGCGAGGCCGGTCTCTCGAAAGGCGCGTTCTATCACTACTTCGCCTCAAAGGAGGCGCTGCTCGAAGCGCTGGCCGAGCGGGTGGCAATCGCCAGCTTGGTCGAACTCAGGCTGATCATCGACGATCCGTCGCTCGACGCGATCGGCCGGATCAACGCGCTCTTCTCGGGCGCGGGGCGGCTGAAGGCTGAACTGGCGCCGCAGATGCGCAAGACGTTTTCGGTGCTGTTCCGGCCAGAAAACATGATCCTGTTCCACCGCATCGAACATTCGACGCGCGAACTGGTGCGGCCAATGTTCACCGATCTTCTCAGACAAGGCGTCGAGGAGAAGGTGCTGGACGTTCCGGACCCGGAGATATTCGCCGACATGCTGCTGCAGCTCCGGATGATCTTCCGGGATGTCATGTACCAGGCCATGTGCAAGGCCGAGCAGGGAGACATCGACGAGGCGGTATCGATGCTGGAACAGCAGCTGGAACTCTATGGCGTTGCCTTCGAGCGGCTGCTGATGCTCCCGCCCGGAACGATCGAAACCGCGCAGCCGGGCTTCGCCCGCGCGTTCCTCACGACCACTCCCTGAAAACACATCGGCCGGGCTCGCCGCGCACGACGAGCCCGGCCGATGGCCCCCGTTTCAGAACTTGACGCTCAGCGTGCCCTTGAAGCCGTGCTCGCGAGAGCCGGTGGCGAACTGGCCGCTGTAGCTCACGCCGAGCGTCACATTGTCGGCAGGCCGCCAGCTGGCACCGGCTTCGAGCAGGAATGCATCCCTCGCGATCGGCACGCCGCTGATGTTGAACAGGTCGCTGCCTTTGAAGGCGAAGCCCTGGCTCGGCACCACGCTGTCATAGGCGTGTTGCCAGCCGACCATGCCGTCGAGGCGCAGCGTCGTGCTGCCCAGCATCGCGTCGGTCCCGGCGCGCAGGCCGAGCGTGGTGTAGGGGATGTTGCGCGTCACGCCGTCGCTGGTCAGCGCCGCCGGCCCGCCACTCTCGGTGAAGCCGTCGCTGTCGAGATGCACGAAGGCGACGTTGGCGAAGGGCTCCAGCGTGACCCTGTCCATCACCATCGCGTAGCCGACTTCGCCGAACGCGTAGGTGGTCGAGGCATCGTAGCTGGCCGACAGCCTGTCGGCGAAACCGCCGAAGGCGATGGTGCGGTCGGTCTTCACGTCGTGCCAGCTGTGGCCGACACCGAAGCGCAGGCCGATCTGGTCGAGCTGGGTGCCGGCATAGGCCATCAGGTGATAGCTGTTGGCCGAGCCGGAGGACTTGCGGGCGTCGACGTCGAACGAGGTGCGCGAGTAGCCGCCCGCCACGCCGACACGCCAGTTGTCGCCCATGCCGCCGTCGAGGCCGAACAGCACGCCGCCGAGCGAATGTTCGAGCCGGGCGGCATTGCCGTCGCCGGAAGTGTCGCCCCAGCCGCCGATTGCCTGTGACCACGCCGCGAAACGTTCGCTCTTCGGCGCTTCGTAGCGGGTGAGCAGCGGATCCTTGAGATCGACCGCGCCGCCCTTGGTGGCCGGGTCCATCGCTGCCGGCGCCGACGACTGGTCGGCGAAGCCCGACATGATGCGCCCGACCATGGTGCGGCGGATCAGCTGGCTTTCGTCGACCAGCGCCGAGGTCATGCTCGGATGGATCTCGCCCGACAGCTGGTCGAAGGCATCGCGTGCCTGCGCAACCGAGCCGTTGAGGATCTCGGCGGCGATCGGATTGGCCGGATCGAGCGTTTCCACCGCGGCGCCGACGCTGCGCTGGTTGGCGCTCTGGGCTACGCTCGGCAGCGTCACCCCGTTGCGCTGCACCTGCATTTGCACCGCCGTCGGCTGGTAGGCCAGGCTGGCCGTCAGGAAGCCCGAATTGACGGCGGCGCTGAGGCCGCTGAAGGTTCCGGTGACGCCGCCGCCGGAGGTCAGGATGGTGTAGACCTGGTTGGGGTTCAGCAATCCGGCGACGTTGACCTGGCCGCCGCCGATCGTGGTCGTGCCGCTGGTGACGAGCTGGTCGCTGGCGCCGGCGACATTGGCGTCGATCGCCAGGATCGAGCCGCCGGCGAAGCCGGTGTTGCCGGTGACCGTCAGGTTGCCGATCGGGTTGGTTCCGGGACCGGTGCCGCCGGGCGCAACCGTCGCGCCCGATCCGGCATTGATGCCGCCGACGGTTCCGGTGCCGGCGAGCGTTCCACCCGCGGCGATGGTGACGATCGAGTTGCCGATCGAGCCGGTGACGTTGAGCGTGCCGCCGTTCACCGTGGTCGGCCCGGTGTAGGTGCTGGTGCCCGAAAGGGTCAGCGTGCCGGTGCCGGTCTTGTCGATGGCGATGCCGCCGGTACCATCGACGATGGTTCCGCCGAAAGTGCCGGCGCCGATGCCGATGGTGGCGAGCGCGCCGCCGCCATTGGTGATGGTGCCTCCCGCAGCGCCGGTGAGGTTGGCGACGGTTGCGTTGAAGCCGTTGACGTCGACCGCGCCCTGCGCGCCGACATTGAGTGTTGCCCCGGTACCCGCCAGCAACGATCCGGCCGCTGCATCGGCCAGCTGCAGCGTGCCGAAATCGGCCGAGATGGTGGCGCCGGATCCTATCGACGCACCGGCCCCGCCGAGCGCGACTGTTCCCGTATTGCCGGTGGAGCCGATATGGAGGTCCGCCCCGGCGCCGAGCGCCAGCGGCCCGGCCAGACCGGCAGTGATGCCGGTGCCGGCCGAAACCGTCGCATCCACCCCGGCGCCGAGTCCAAGCGCGTTGTTGAAAGTGCCATTGGCGCCAAGCACCAGCTGCGTGCCGGTCGCCAGTGTCGCCGGGCCGGTGCCGAGGGCGCCGACATTGCCGGCAACCACGGTGCCGGCATCGATGGCGAGCCCGCCGGTGAAGCTGTTGGCGCCGTTGAGCGCCAGCGTTCCGGCTCCGGTCTTGGTCAGCTCGAAACCACCCGAGACGACCCCGCCCAGCGTGCCGGTGCCGGCTGCCACGTCGAGCGCGGCGTTGCCGGTCAGCGCGATGTTGTTGGCGAGCGTCACCCCGCTGCCGAGCCCCAGCGTGGTGCCGTTGGCCAGCGAGACCGGGTTGGCCGCGGCACCGAGCGCGGTGTTGCTGCCGGCCACCAGCGTGCCGCCATTGACGGCAACAGTGCCGGTGAAGCTGTTGTTGCCGCTCAGCGCCAGGATGCCGGTGCCGGTCTTGTCCAGGCTGATAGTGCCGGTGATGGCGCCGGCGAAGTTGCCCGCGCCGACGCCGAGCGTCGCTGCCGCGCCGGCATTGGCGATGACGCCGCCGGCCGCACCCGTGAGCGTGCCGACGGTCGCGCCGAAGCCGTTGAGGTCGACCTGGCCGGCGGCGCCGACATTCAGCGTCGCATTGCCGAGCCCGGCGCCGATCGAGGCGTCGGCCAGCCGCAGGATGCCATTGTTGGCCGACAGCGTCGCGCCGGCGCCGATGGTGGCGGCGCCGCCCAGCGCCACGGTGCCGTTGTTGGTGGGAGTGCCGATGCCGAGCGTGGCGCCTGCGCCGAGGTTGAGGCCGCCGCCGAGCGTTGCCGTCACGCCGCCGACTGCCGACACCGTGCCGCCTGTTCCGGCACCGACGCTGAGCGCGTTGTTGAAGGTGCCGTTGACCCCCAGCGTCAGCTCGCCGCCGCCGCCAAGGTTCACCGGACCCGTCCCGAGCGCCGCGATGTTCGTGGCCAGCACCGAGCCGGCGCCGTTGATCGCCAGGCCGCCGTTGAATGTGGAGGCGCCGCCCAGCGCGAGCTGGCCGGTGCCGGTCTTGTTCAGGGCGATGTTGCCGTTGATGGCGCCATTGTAGGTGCCGGCGCCGCCGACACCGAGCGTGGCTGCCGCTCCGGCATTGGCGATGACGCCGCCGGCGGCACCGGTGAGCGCGCCGACCGTTGCGCCGAAGCCGTTGAGGTCGACCTGTCCGGCGGCGCCGACATTCAGCGTGGCGTTGCCGAGACCCGTGCCGATGGTGGCATCGGCCAGCCGCAGGATGCCGTTGTTGGCCGATAGTGTCGCGCCGGCGCCGATGGCAGCAGTGCCGCCGAGCGCGACGGTGCCGTTGTTGGCGGGCGTGCCGATGCCGAGCGTTGTGCCGGCGCCGAGGTTCAACCCGCCGCCAAGTGTTGCCGTCAGGCCGCCACCTGCCGATACCGTGCCGGTTCCGGAGGTGACGCCGACTGCGTTGTTGAAGGTGCCGCTGACGCCAAGCGCCAGTTCGCCGCCGCCGCTGAGGTTGACGGCGCCGGTGCCGAGCGCGCCGGTGTTGGTGGCCAGCACCGTGCCACCGCCAATGGCGAGACCGCCATTGAACGTGCTGGCGCCACCCAGCGCGAGCGTTCCGGCACCGGTCTTGCCGAGCGCGATGTTGCCGTTGATGGCGCCATTGTAGGTACCGGCGCCGACATTCAGCGCTGCCGCCGCACCGGCATTGGCGATGACGCCGCCGGCGACACCGTCGAGGGTGCCGACGGTCGCACCGAAGCCGTTGAGGTCGACCGCGCCGGTGGCGCCGACCTGCAGCCTTGCGTTGCCGAGCCCGGCGCCGAAGGTCGCATCGGCCAGCCGCAGCGTGCCGAAATTGGCCGCCAATGTCGCGCCGGCACCGATGGTGGCCGCGCCGCCAAGCGCGACGATGCCGTTGTTGGTGGCGGTGCCGATGCCGAGCGTGGCACCGGCGCCGAGATTGAGCCCGCCGCCAAGCGTCGCGGCAACGCCGCCGAGTGCCGATACCGTGCCGGTTCCGGCAGCGGCGACGCCGAGCGCATTGTTGAAGGTGCCGTTGGCGCCGAGCGTCAGCTCGCCGCCTGTGCTCAGGCTCACCGCGCCGGTGCCGAGTGCGCCGGTATTGGTGGCCAGCACGGAGCCGCCACTGATGGCGAGACCGCCGTTGAAGTTGCTGGCGCCGCCCAGCGTAAGCTGTCCGGCTCCGGTCTTGCTCAGCGCGATGTTGCCGTTGATGGCACCGCCGAAACTGCCGGCGCCGACGCCGAGCGTCGCCAGGGCGCCGGCGTTCAGGATCTCGCCGCCGGCGAGGCCGGTGAGGGTGCCGACCGTGGCGCCGAAGCCGTTGAGGTCGACCTTGCCGGCAGCGCCGACATTGAGCGTTGCGTTGCCGAGGCCGGCGCCGATGGTGGCGTCGGCCAGCCGCAGCGTGCCGAAGTCGGCCGACAGCGTAGCACCCGCGCCGATGGTGGCGGCGCCGCCAAGCGCGACGATGCCGGTGTTGGAGGCGGTGCCAATGCCCAATGTGAGGCCGGCGCCGAGGTTGAGCCCGCCGGCCATCGTGGCCGTGATGCCGGTCCCGGCCGACAGCGTGCCGTTGCTGGTGACGGTCAGCGCATTGGCGAAGGTGCCGTTGGCGCCGAGCGTCAGCCCACCGCCATTGAGGTTGACCGCAGCCGTTCCCAGCGCATTGACGTTGGTGGCCAGCACCGTGCCGCCGCCGATGGTCAGGCCGCCGTTGAAGGTGCTGGCGCCGCCGAGCGTGAGCAGGCCGGCCCCGGTCTTGGTCAGGGCGATGTTGCCGTTGATGGCGCCGCTGTAGTCGCCCGCACCGACGCCGAGCGTCGCAAGGGCGCCGGCGTTCAGGATCTCGCCGCCGGCAAGGCCGGTCAGGTTGCCGACCGTTGCGCCGAAGCCGTTGAGGTCGACCTTGCCGGCCGCGCCGACATTCAGCGTCGCGTTGGTCAGGTTCGCGCCGATCGTGGCGTTGCCGAGTTGCAGGATGCCGTTGTTGGCCGAAACCGTCGCACCGGCGCCGATCGCGGCGGTGCCGCCCCAGGTCACGGTGCCATTGTTGGTGCCGGTGCCGATGCCGAGCGTCGCGCCGGCGGCGAGGTTGAGCGCGCCGCCGAACGTCGCGGTGACGCCGCCAGCCGCCGACAGCGTGCCGCCGGCGCTGACATCGAGCGCATTGGTGAAGGTGCCGTTGACACCCAGCGCCAGCTCGCCGCCGCCGAGGCTCACCGCGCCGGTCCCAAGCGCGTTGACATTCGTCGCCAGCACGGTGCCGCCGCCGATGGTCAGGCCGCCATTGAAGGTGCTGGCGCCGCCCAGCGTCAGCAGTCCGGCGCCTGTCTTGCTCAGCGCGATGTTGCCGTTGATGGCGCCGCTGTAGTTGCCGGCGCCGATGTCGAGCGTGGCCGTCGTGCCGGCATTGGCAATGACGCCGCCGGCTGCGCCGGTGAGGGTGCCGATGGTGGCGCCGAAGCCGTTCAGGTCGACATTGCCGGTCGCGCCGACGTTGAGCGTGGCGTTGCCGAGCGCTGCACCGATCGCCGCATCACCGAATTGCAGCGTTCCGAAATTGGCCGACAGCGTCGCGCCCGGGCCGATGTTGGCGCCGCCGCTGAGGGCGACGGTGCCGGTGTTGCCGGCGCTGCCGATGCCCAATGTGACGCCGGCGCCGAGGTTGAGCCCACCGCCCATGGTCGCCGTGATGCCGGCGCCTGCCGACAGCGTGCCGCCGCCGGCGCCGACCGTGAGCGCATTGGCGAAGGTGCCGTTGGCGCCGAGCGTCAGTTCGCCACCGGTCAGGTTCACCGCGCCGGTGCCGAGTGCGTTGAGGTTGGTTGCCAGCACCGAGCCGGCGCCGATGTTGAGATTGCCGCTGAAGCCGGTGTTGACCCCGCCGAGCGTCAGCTGCCCGGCGCCGGTCTTGGTGACGTCGAAGGCGCCGTTGATCGTCCCGGTCAGCGTGCCGATGCCGGCCGCGACATCGAGGGAAGCCGCCCCGCCGAGATTGAGGTTCTTGGAGATCGTTCCGCCGGGACTGATGCCGAAGGAGGCGCCGGCGCCGAGATTGAGCGCCAGGCCGGCGCCGAGCGCAGCATCGCCGTTGGCGGTCAGGGCGCCGCCGCTCAGGATGGTGACGTCGCCGGTGAAGGTGTTGGTGCCCGACAAGGTGAGCGCGCCGCCGACCTGCAGGCCGAGATTGCCGGTGATGTTGCCGGCGAAGTTGCCGCCATTCACGGTGAGGTTGGCTGCCGCGCCGGCATTGGTCAGGATGCCGCCGGCCGCGCCGGTGAGGTTGCCGATGATGGCGGCGCCGCCGTTGAGGTCGACCGAGCCGGCGGCGCCGATGTTGAGCGTGGTGTTGCCGAGCTGCGCACCGAACCCGGCGCCGAATTTGACCGGCGCCAGATCGGCCGACAGGGTGGCGCCGGCGCCGAAGGTGGATGGCCCGGACAAGGTCAGGCCGCCGGTGGCGCCGACCGCGCCGAGACCGAGCGTCGCACCGGCGGCGACGTTGAGCCCGCCGGTCACGTCGAGATTGCCCGCGACCACGGACAGCTTGTTGCCGGCCCCGGTGCCGACAGTGATCTGGTTGCTCAGCGTTCCGCCCGTGCCGAGCGACAGGCCGCCGCCGTCGAGCATGATGCCGCCGGCGCCGACCGCGCCGACGGTGCCAGCCAGCACGCCGCCGCCATTGATGGTCAGCCCGCCGGTCGAGGTGTTGGGGCCGGAAAGGGTGAGCAGGCCGGTGCCGGTCTTGACCAGCGAGCCGCCGGCGCCGCTGATCGCGCCGCTGAAGGTCGAATTGGCGTTGCCGCCGCCGAGCGTCAGCGCCTTGGCGCCGAGATCGACCGAGCCATTGCCGGACAGCGAGCCGAGGCTCACGCCGGCGCCGGTCAGGCCGCCGATGCCGAGGCTGCCGGTGCCGGTGAGGGTGACCTGCGCATTGTTGCCGCCGGTCGCGTTGCCGGAAAAGGCGATGCTGCCGCCGGCATTGGCCGTGATGTTGGCGGAACCTGCGGTGCTGGAGCCGCCGAAATTGACTGAACCGCCGGCCGCCGCGGTGATGGTCGACGTTCCCGCCGTGCTCGTGCCCGAGAAATTGACGCTGCCGCCGGTGGCGATGATGCCGGACGTTGCGGCCGTGCTTGATCCGGAGAAATTGACGGCGCCGCCCAGGTTGGAGTTGATCGTCGCGTTGGCTGCGCTGGTGCCGGTGCCGCTGAACGACAAGGTGCCGGTCCCGCCCGCGCTGCCGGACACGTTGAAGGTCGGGGCGAGCACCGCGTTGTTCTGGATCCCGGCTCCGTTGACGTCGAGGGAAACATTCGCGCCGGTGCCGGCGAGCCCGAACACATAGCCCGGGGCCGTCACGCCGAAGTTGATGCCGCCGACGGTGTTTGTGCTTCCCGGTGCGAACAGGACGACGGGCGAAATGGAGGCGTTGAAAGTGGCGGTGCCGGTCGGAACTGTCCCGCCGATCCAGGACGTCCCGGCATTCCAGGGCGCCGCGACGACGCCGCCGAGCCAGGTCGCGTCCTGTGCGGCGGCTGGCGGAGACGCGACCGCAAGCGCCAAAGTCGATGCACTGAGAAGGAGAGTAGAACAACCGAAACGATGAGAAAGGCTGTAGTGCCGCATAAGACCCCTCTTCGTGGAAGTATCTGGATTACCTTTTCAAGTCCTCGCCCCAGCCCGTTGATGATGACGCAGCCTCCCCATCAGGCGCGCCAAACCTCGTTCCCTCAACAGAAAGTTGAGGGTTGAAATGAAATGCCGAAAAATGATTTACGCGTTAAGCAAGACTACACGAATCACATTGCCACATAATATGATTCGTTTCGACTGTAAGAATGTACTAAAGGATAAATGGGATTTACTTTATACATCGACGAATTCATAATTAACTGAGTTAATGAGCTTATAGTTTATGGCGAATATCAAAATTCTCGCTGGATGAATCCAATGTCTGTCACGAATTCGTGTTTGAAGTTTTGTGACAAAACAACCGATGCGAATTGATTGATATGAATCTCAGTTCGCCGCGAGTTTTGACGATTTAAACATGGTCATAGCGGCAATAAACTCCCTGTCTGGAGGGAGAAATTGTCGATTTTCTTCTGCCTGTCGCTTCGATTTTCCGGCAAGATTGCGTCATGTTTCGCCCCTGCAGAGGGCGGAAACCGTGCCTGCTCCGGTGCGGGCAATTCGCGCCGCGCCATCTGCCACGGCCTTGATTTCGGCCACGGAGCCGTTGAAGCTCCGTCCGCATCGAACTTCGGGGAGGACACCATGGCCACCTTTATCCTGATTGCCGGCGGCTGGCAGGGCGGCTGGGTCTACCAGGCGGTGGCCGGGCTGCTGGCCTCGCAGGGCTATCGGGCCTTGCCGCTGACGCTGTCGGGGCTGGGCGATGTTCGCGCGCCGCTGGCCAATCTGCAGACACATATCGGCGAGGTCGTCGACGTCGTGAAGGCTCAGCGCGACGACGTCGTCCTTGTCGGCCAGTCCTATGCCGGCATGGTGGTCAGCGGCGTTGCCGATGCGGAACCGTCGCGGCTGCGGGCCCTGGTCTATGTCGACGCCTATGTACCGGAGAGCGGCGATTCCGTCTGGTCGCTGACGACGCCGCGTTTCCGCGACATGTTCATCGCCGGCGCCAGTACCGACGGGCTGAACTGCATGCCGCCGCCCAATCTCGACCCGCGCTGCCGGCCGCAGCCGATGGCAACGTTTCTCCAGGCCATCACGCTGAGCGGCCGCTGGCGCGCGGTGCCGTTGAAGACCTATGTCGGCGCGCATGGCTGGGACGGCAGTCCGTTCCTCGCACTCTATCAGCGCCTTGCCAGCGATCCGCAATGGTCGACCCATTCGCTCGATTGCGGCCACAATGTCGCGCGGCTGATGCCCGAGAAACTCGCCGAGATCCTGCTGGCGCAGGTCTAGAGCGTTTCCGTTCTTACGGAAACGCGGAAAAACTCCAAGCTTTTGTTTTAGAAGTATTTTTGTAACGCCAAGTGATTGGCTGCAAAATGCTACAGGGTTACCCCGCCTCAGCCACTCACCCGCCGCGCGAAATGCTCATAGGTCATGCGCCAGGGCGCATCGTCCGAAGCCCGTTCCTCGCCGATCCAGTGGAAGCTGCCGGCGGTGATCTCGGTGAAGCGCCATCGCGCCTTGAGGCCGCGCGAGTCCTCACCGATCTGGACGATGTCGTTGCCTTCGGCCCGCCCGATCTGGCGTGAATAGTCCTGATTGAGCGGATCGCTCCAGATGATGTGCCAGCCGCCGATGCCGGCGTCGAAGACACGCAAGGTGGTGCCATACATGGTCGGCGGTGCGGGGCGTCTCGGCCGGATCCAGACATCCTGGATGGCGCGGCCCTCGAGCACCCAGCCGAAATGGATCTCTCCCGGCGACGTTTCGACCGTGCCGTCTTCATGATGGTACAGCGTCTCCATCTCCCAGCTGCCGATCAGCCAGCCATAGAGCGCCATCACCTGCGCGCGCTCGGGCGGCGGCGCATCGGACGCGAGTGTTGTGAGGAACGGGGACGTCGTCATAGTCGTAAACCTCCAGGCATTGCTTGCTGGCAAGCCTCGCACAACCGTGCTGACACCCCTCCTTCAGGAGCGTCGGGCCTCACGACTTTTTGACATTTACTAAATTACAGGGATTTCCGTAAAATCCCGGCGCGCGAAATCACGGAGTGTCAATTGGCTACGATCAAAGAGATCGCCGACAAGGTCGGCGTATCCCAGGCCGCAGTCTCCCGCGTGCTGAGCAACGACACGACGCTCTCACTGTCGTTGAGCAAACGCAGGGCGATCCTGGAGACCGCCGCCGCGCTCAACTACGTCAGCCCCAGCGCACGCCGCGAGCAGAGCTCGACGCAAAAGAGCGTCAAGCGGCCGAGGATCGGGCTGATCGAAGGGCGAGGGCCGGAGGAGGAACTCGCCGATCCGTTCTTCCTGATGCTTCGCCTCGGCGCGGAACGGCGACTGCGTGAATTCGGTTTCGAGCCTGTCGGCATACTCCAGGGCAGCGCCCAGCATCATCCGTCCCTGTTCGCGCGTCTGTCCGGTTTGATCACGCTCGCAATCTATGCTCCGAACCAGATCGAGGCCCTGCGCGCGCACAGCGACAACATCGTGGTGACGGATTTCGCGGTCCGTACTGCGGACAGGGTGGATCGCGTCGGCAACGACCTTGCCCAGGCGGTGACTGATTTGATGAACGCCCTGCATCGCTTGGGTTATCGTCGCATGGGCTTTATCGGCTGGCCCTCTGGAACAGATAGGAGCATGGGTGACGTCGGCGACGAACGCAGCAGATCCTACATAGCCTGGATGCGGGACGCGGGGCTTTTCGATCCGGGCCTGTACGCTGTCAGCGACTTTGCCGTCAGCACCGGATACGAACTGGCGCAGTCATTGCTGAGCAGGTCTCGCCCCGATGTCCTGATCGCGGGCAATGACAGCATCGCGCTGAGCGCATACAGGGCGATCGCCGACGCGGGCCTTTCGATCCCGGGCGACATCGCGGTGGTCAGCTTCAACGACATCCAGGCCGCGCGGTTTCTCGCGCCTGCACTCTCAACCGTAAGATTATTCCCGGAAAACATCGGTGCCGCGGCTGCAGATCTCATTCGCGAACGTATCGAAGGTCGCGATTACGTCAAACGCGTCGGCATTCCGTCGGAAATAATCTGGCGCGAAAGCTGCCCGGCATCACCAGCAAGAGGTCGCGTGACGTTGGGGGATGGCTGATGTTTACTAATGTTTGTTGATTTTAGTAAAATTTAGTAATATGCAACATTGCATCAATCTTCCAGTTGCCCCCGCAGGCTCCGCAAAATGGTTGAACTTGGTGCAATCCCGGAAAGACTTTATGAGGCGGCGTTCTTTCCGGAGCTGTGGGTATCGGTGCTCGACGACCTCGCCTTGGCCACGGGATCGGGTGACGGGTCGATCGGCATCTATTGGCCACACCAACGCGGCATCACCACGAGTTTCGAGATATCGCCGGGCCGTCAGCCCTGGGAGCTGACAGCTGAGGAGCTGGAGCGTTGGCTGGCTCAGGTTCGGGCCGGCCAATACGCCAACCGTGGCTTTTTCCAGCTTGATCTGTTTCGGGGAGACTGGTCGGGCCTGCCGGATTTCGCGGAACGGCTTGAAAGCCATCGCAGGCGTGGTTTCGGCGCCCAGACCGCAACGATCATTGAACTCTTCAACGGTGAGATCATCAAGCTGGGGTTGACACGGCGCCTGGGTGAGCCGCGGTACGACGACAGCCTGCTGGCAAGCCTGCAACCCATCCATCTCGCGTTCAAACAATCCGCCTTCTTCGCATCGCGCCTGCAATTCGAGCGTGCGCGTTGCAGCGTCGACACCTTGGACGATTTCGGTCTGCCGGCCGCGCTGGTCAACGGCAATGGACAAATCCTGCTGGCCAACGAACTGTTTGACAGCGTCGACCACTACGTCTCGAGGAACGCGTCAGGTCGCGTGGCCATCCGTGGCGGCGATAGCCTGCGAAAGACCTTTGCCAAGGCGCTCGAGCAGTCGGTCTCAAGAAGCGTCAGCGTGCCGATACCACCCTCGGACGCTCACAACGCCGCAGTCATCCAGCTGATGCCGCTTTGCGGCGATGCCGAGGCCATTTTTTCGATGTCCTGTACGATCATGGTTCTGTCGCCGGTTGCAACGACGGTCGGAGTGCCGTCCCGCGAGCTCGTTTCCAAACTCTTTGGATTGACGCCGGCGGAGGCACGGCTGGCAGTCGCGCTGGCCTCGGGCCTTTCCTTGCGGGACAGCGCCGCCAGCCAGGGCATTTCCTTCGGAACGGCACGCGCCTATCTCGTCCGCATCTTTTCGAAGACTGCGACAAACCAGCAAAGCGAACTCGTCAGTCTGCTCAAAGGCATTTCTTCAGCGGGTTCCCGGCGGCACGAGATCGACATGGCGAGGCTCGCCAAACGGAATTGGAATGCCGCCGCCTAAGAAAGGGCGTGAGGGAGTGGTCGCGAACCTGTGCATTTCCTTTTGTGGCGTCGCGCGAGACCCTTCTTCGCATTCTCCAGGCGTGGGTATTACACAACCGGGTTCGACAGCAGCCATGTCCTCACCGCCGCCACCGGCGACGGGAAGCGTGGCTTGCGCGGCGTGACGACGTAATAGGCGCGGTCGCTGTGCAGCATGACTCCGAACGCATCGATCAGCCGGCCGGCGGCAAGGTCGGCCTCGACGAAAGCGCGGCTGGCCAGCGCGATGCCCTGGCCGCCGAGAGCGGCGTCGATGGCGAGCGCGGTCTGGTTGAAGTGCAGGCCCCTGTTGGTTCCCGGTTCGGCGTGCTGCAGCGCTTTTTCGATGAATTCGGGCCAGCGGCTGTGCGCGTCGTGCAGCAGCACATAGCCGTCGATCGCCCGCAACGGCACCTTCGTGCCGGCCAGCAACGCCGGGCTGCAGACGCCGACCAGCTCTTCGCCGAAGAGCAGCTCCGCTTCCAGTTGCGGGCTGGCGGGTGCGGGCCCATAACGCACGGCAATGTCGATGCCTTCCGCCTGGAAGCCGGAGATGCGGTCGGTGGCAACGATGCCGAGACTGAGTTCCGGATGCAGCGCCGAAAAGCCGGGCAGGCGCGGCAGCAGCCATTTGGCGGCGAAGGTCGGCGTGACGCTGATGGAGAGGCGCACCGGCTGCGGCCGCAGCGCCGCCGTGCCCTCGACGATGAGCTCGAAAGCGCGCCGGATGGTTCCCGCATAGCTACGGCCCTGGTCGGTCAGGGCAAGAGCACGCGGCAGCCGATGGAACAGTTTCAGGCCTAGCGAATCCTCCAGTCCGCGTACATGCTGGGCGACGGCGCCTTGCGTCACGCCCAGCTCCTCGGCCGCAAGCCGGAAGTTGAGGTGGCGCGCCGACGCCTCGAAGGCGCGCACGGCATTCAGTGAAGGAAGTTGGCCTGATCGCATCCAGTAGTTTTTCTATCGTGAAATCACAAGGAAACTGGCTCGAACCATCGAAATGAAAGGCGTATCAGAAGCGATCGGGCTTCGGAAGGAAACAAAATGACTGTAGAAAAAGTAGCAATCGTCACCGCCGGTGGCAGCGGCATGGGCGCGGCTGCGGCCAAGCGCCTGGCCAAGGACGGATACAAGGTCGCCATCCTGTCGTCTTCCGGCAAGGGCGAAGCACTCGCGGACGAGCTCGGCGGCATCGGGGTGACCGGCTCCAACCAGTCGAACGACGATCTCAAGCGCCTCGTCGATGCCACGGTCGCCAAATGGGGCCGCGTCGACGTGCTGGTCAACAGCGCCGGCCATGGCCCGCGCGCACCGATCCTCGAGATCACCGACGAGCAGTGGCACCAGGGCATCGATGTCTATTTCCTGAACGTCGTGCGCCCGGTCCGTCTGGTCGCGCCGATCATGCAGGCTCAGCGCAAGGGCTCGATCGTCAACATCTCGACCGCCTGGGTCAGCCAGCCGTCGGCGATGTTCCCGACCTCCGCGGTCGCCCGCGCCGGCCTTGCCGTCTACACCAAGATCTTCACCGACACTTTCGCCGCAGACAACGTCCGCATGAACAACGTGCTGCCCGGCTGGATCGACAGCTTGCCGGCGACCGAGGAGCGCCGCGACAGCGTTCCCATGCAGCGCTACGGCACCAGCGACGAGATCGCCGCGGCGATCGCCTTCCTGGCATCGGACGAGGCTTCCTACATCACGGGCCAGAGCCTGAGGGTCGACGGCGGCCTGATCCGCTCGGTGTGATTGGCCGTAGATGCCGATTGTTGCTGCTGCCCCTCACCTGCCTGCCGGCATCTGTACCGGGGCGAGCCACGGGTCTCGCCCGTCCTTCGGACCCCCGTAAAGGGGGCGAGGGAGGCTGTCGCCGAGGATTTCGCCAATTATCGGCGTTGCAGAACAGGCGCCGGCGCAGCGGCCAGCCTTCTTCTCCCCGTTCACGGGGAGAAGTGCCCGGCAAGGCGATGAGGGGGGGCTCCACGCCTTTGCCAGAAGAACTCCCACGCGCCCGTTCGTGATCGGTGAACGCCGTGTTCGTCGCCTCACGCTTGGCGCTGGTCGCCGGTGCGTGCGAAAGTCGCCGCATCACCGGGAGTTGCCCATGTCGATTCACGACCTTTGGATTTGTCTTCCCTCGGCACACGGCATCGGGAGCTGAGGCATGGAACTCTCCAATGGCATCCACCACGTCACGCTGATCACGCGCGACGTGCAGGCCAATGTGGATTTTTATGTCGGGTTCCTCGGTCTTCATCTGGTCAAACGCACCGGCGGTTACGAGGACGGCCAGCAACTGCACCTGTTTTATGGCGACGCAGAGGGGGCGCCCGGCTCGCTGGTCACCTTCCTGGTCTGGCAGGACGGTGCGCCCGGCCGCGCCGGCCTCGGCCAGGTTTCGGAGATCGCCTTCGCCGTGCCGGCGACCGATATCGGCAACTGGCTGGTGCGGGCGCTCGACAAGGGCGTGCCGGTGCAGGGGCCGCTGCGCGAATTCGGTGAGCCGGTGCTGAGGCTGAAAGACCCGGACGGCATCATCGTCAAGCTGGTCGGCGTCGCCGAGGGTGGTTCCGAAGGCGCCGTCGGCAGGCTGCGCGCGGTCACCATCCTCACTGGCGATGCCGAAGAGACGGCCGCCTTCGTGCGCCGCTTCGGCTACGCGCCGGGGCCGGTCGAAGAGAACATCCAGCGCCTGCTGTCCGCGAACGACGCGATCGATGTACGCAACGCCGCCGGTTACGTGCCCGGCCTGCCGGGCACCGGCACCGCCGACCATGTCGCCTTCCGTGCCGCCGATGTGGCGGCCCTGCGCGACGTCGAGGCCTCCCTGTCGCGGCTGAATTCGTCACCGACGACGGTGCATGACCGCCACTATTTCACCTCGCTTTATGTGCGCGAGCCGGGCGGGACGCTGTTCGAACTGGCCACAGACGGGCCGGGCTTCGCCATCGACGAACCGGCCGGGCGTCTCGGTGAGAGCCTGTTCATCCCGCCGCACGATGCCGCGCTGGCCGAGGACCTGCGGGTGATGCTGCCGCAGTTCGCCATGCCCGGCGAACCGCGCCTGCCGAAGCGCGACCTGCCTTTCGTGCATCGCTTCTTCACGCCTGAAAACGCCGACGGCAGCGCCCTTGTGCTGTTGCATGGCACCGGCGGGACGGAAGCCGACCTGATGCCGCTGGCGCACCGCATCGCACCGCGCGCCACGCTGCTTGGCGTGCGCGGCCGCAGTCATGAGGAAGGCATCGCCCGCTTCTTCCGGCGCCTGTCGCCGAAGGTTTTCGATCAGGCCGACATCCGCTCCGAAGCCGAGGCCTTCGAGGCGTTCATGGCTGGCGCGATCTCGGGTTATGGGCTGGACCCGGCGCGTCTCACCTTCCTTGGCTATTCGAACGGCGCGAATTTCGCCGCCGCCGTCATGGGCCTGCATCCGGCGGTGATCCGCCACGCCATCCTGCTCAGGGCCGTGCCAGTGCTCGACCCGTTGCCCGAGGCCGATCTGGCCGGCAGCGAGGCGCTGGTCATCAGCGGCGAGCAGGACCCGTTTGGCGACGGCGCGCCGGCGCTTGCCGCATGGCTCGAAACGCACGGCGCCGCCACCGAACACCGCACTGTCGCCGCCGGCCATCAGCTGACCGCCGACGACGAGACGATCGCACGTGGCTGGCTGGACGAAAGGGATAGCCATGGCTGATATCGAGATCGGCGAAGGGCGGCGGGGCAACCGCCGTCAGCCTTCGCACTGCTGGCCGGAAGGCCAGATACGCGTCTCGCAGAGAAAGCTCCGCGCAAGCGATCTGTTCTACAAAAGCGACACGTCGTGATTGAGCCGCAAAGGGATCACAGATGACGAGCGCGATTGGCCCCGCAGACCTGCTCAAATATCACTCCGGTCTGAAGAATACCGATGTCAAAAATTGGCACCGAATCCCTGCTTCGGCAGCAATTCCGATGCCGCCTGAGGTGAAAGCTCAGTTGGCAGAGGCAGAGGCTCGCATGAAGCAGCAGAAAGCGGACTACGATGCCGAGACTGCTGCCCATCCTGAACGCTATAGCGGGGCGGCCGAAAGCAATGTGATGTCACTGAGGAATGTCGCAACGCTGTCCAATGATGAGCTTCAACCCAAGATCGGCTACATCACGCATCTGATCCAGAGCGGTGAAGCCGACAAATACGTCTTCTCTTCCGCAAACGGCGACCAGCCGACGACGTCGATTCATCAATACCTGTTCTGGCTGCAGCAGCGAGCGCAGGGTCTCGATGATGACGGCACCTACGCACCGGACATGGCCAGGTAACCGGTTTCTCGACCAGATACGAGCGGTCGCGTCTCACATGAAATAGGACCCTCAGCTTTCGATGAATGCCGCGAAGCCGGCCATGAAATCATTGAGCCTTGCCAGTGTCGCCTCGTCGGTCAGGTTGCCGTCGCGGTCGAACACCGTTCCGGCGCGGGCCACCAGCATCCTGCCCGCCGCCCAGTGGCGTGTCCCCAGCGTGCGCAGCACCGGCAGCCAGTCGTTCTGCGACAGCACCGTGCCGAAGCCGCCGGGCGAAGCGCCGAGCAAGGCCACAGGCTTGCCGCCGAAATGGCGTGGGATGTCGTTGGCCGGCCGGCTCATCCAGTCGATGGCGTTCTTGAACACGCCGGGAATGCCGTTGTTGTATTCCGGCGTCACCAGAAGCAGCCCGTCGGCGGCAAGCAACTGGTCCTTGAGCGCCTGCACTGCGGGCGGAATGCCGTTGGCTGCCTCATCGTCGGCATTGTAGAGCGGCACGTCATGGATCGAGCCGATGATGACGGTCGCGGCCGGCTCAGCCGCTTTCGCAGCCGCCCGAAGCAGCCCCGCATTGAAGGAAGCCTGACGCAGGCTGCCGGACAGGCCGAGGATGGTGGTCATATCGCTGTTCTCCCCAAGACAGGTCTCGCAGCGTCGCTGCGAGACCTGTTCCATCAAGGTTAGTCCAAAGGTTTCAGGTTTGCCTCGATCGCGCTGCGCTTGCCTTCCAGGAAGGGCGGCAGCGACAGCCGTTCGCCGAGGCTTTCCAGCGGCTCGTCGGCGGTGAAGCCGGGGCCGTCGGTGGCGATCTCGAACAGATTGCCGCCGGGTTCGCGGAAATAGAGCGAGCGGAAATAATAGCGCTCGACCTCGCCGGAACTCGGGATGCGGAATTCCGAAAGCCGTGCCGCCCAGTCGCGGATCGCCGCGACATCGGGCGTGCGGAACGCGACGTGGTGGACGGCGCCAGCGCCCTGCCGTGCGATCGGCAGGTCGGGCTGCACGGCGACATGCAGTTCGGCTGCCGGCCCGCCTTCGCCCATGGCGTAGACGTGGACCTCGCCCTGTCCGTCCGGCGAGGCGTACACCCGTTCCTGCTTCATGTTCAGCACCGTAGTCAGCACCGCATCGGTGGCCCCAAGCGTCGGCACCGAGATGGTGATCGGGCCTAGGCCGCGGATCTGGTTTGCGGCGGGCACCGGGCTGCGCTCCCAGGCATGGGCTTCGCCGTGGCTGCCGTCGTCGATCAGGCGGAAGCGCTGGCCTTCGGCATCCTCGAACTCGATTGCGGCGCGACCGTCGATCGTGGTGATGGCGCCGGCATTCACGCCGCTGTCCTTGAAGCGGGCGGCCCAGTAATTCAGGCTTTCCGCGCCGGCCACGCGCAGGCCGGTGCGGCTGATCGAATGCGTGCCGCGCCGCTCCGGCGAAACCGGCCAGTCGAAGAAGGTGAGGTCAGTGCCCGGCGTTGCTTCGCCGTCGGCATAGAACAGGTGATAGGCGCTGGTGTCGTCCTGGTTGACGGTCTTCTTGACCAGCCGCAGGCCGAGCGTCTCCGTATAGAAACGTTTGTTGGCGGGCGCGTTTGCGGTGATCGCCGTCAGATGGTGGATGCCGGTCAGATTCATCTCGGTCACTCCTGTGAGCAACTCCGGGAAAAGTGCGTAGCGGTTTTCCGTCCGGAATTGCGTTAAGACAAAGAATTAGAGCGTTTCCGCGTTTCCGTGTTTCCGTGAAAAACAGAAACGCTCTGGTTGCTGCGACCACGATGATCGCTTTGTTGCAGCGAATATGAGCGCCTCTTCCGGTGTTGTTTAGCCGCCATCTGGTGAATCCGGCGTTCGCGATTCACGAACGGTTTTCCGATGCCGGGTCAGTTCAAATGCGATAGAACCGGGCCATGAAATGGACGGTCGAGGAAATCAGAACGTTTCTGGATGTGATGGAGGCAGGCACCGTCTCCGGCGCCGCCGCGCGCTCCAACCTGTCGAAGTCGGTCATCAGCAAGCGCATCTCCGATCTCGAGGCGGCACTCGGCACCGCGCTGTTCAGGCGCCATGCCGGACGCATCACGCCGACGGAGAGTGCCGGGGAACTGGCGCTCAGGCTTCGCCCGGCGCTGGCGGAAATGAACGATGCCGTCGAAAGCGCAGCCTGGGGCATGGCCGGCCTCAGGGGATCGTTGGCGATTGCGGCGCCGATGAGCTTCGGCATCAGCCATCTCAGCCCCGTCGTCGCCGATTTCGCGCGCCAGCATCCCGAGCTTGCCATCACGCTCGACTATGACGACAGGACGGTCGATCTCGTGCGCGGCCGGTTCGACCTTGCCGTCAGGATCGGCCAGCTGCGCGATTCCGGACTGATCGTGCGCAAGCTTTGCGAAGACCCCAGGGTCGTCGTCGCCAGCCCCGATTATGTGGCCCGGCGCGGCATGCCGGAAAGCCTCGACGACCTGCAGGCGCATGCCAGCATCGGCTATCTCAATGTCCATGCTGCCAGTGTCTGGCAATTCCAGGGTGAGGACGGAACGCCGACCGGGCTTGCGATGCAGAGCCGCGTCACGGCGAACAATGGCGAGGCGATGCGCGACCTAGCCATTGCCGGCCTCGGCGTCGCGCTGCTGCCGCTGTTCATCGCGCATGAGGCGCTGCGGCAGGGCCGGCTGGTCAGGATCGCACAGGCGTTGAAGCCGGTGCCGCTGCCGATCTCGCTGGTCTGGCCGCCGGTCAAGCCTCTGCCGATGAAACTGCGCGCCATCGTCGATCATCTGGCCAAAGCCTTCACCGAGCGTCCGCCCTGGTTGGATTAAGCCTGTTTCCGTCTACGATGCAGGCCGCGACAGGCCGAGATGGTCGCGCAGCGTTGCGCCTTCATAGTCCTGGCGGAAGGCGCCGCGTTTCTGCAGCACCGGCACCACCTCCTCGATGAAGGTCTTCAGCTCGCCCGGAATGTGCGATGGCGCCAGCACGAAACCGTCGCAGCCGCCGCCGTCGACGAAGCCCTGCATGAAGTCGGCGACCTGCTCCGGCGTGCCGACGATGTATTGATGGCCGAGGCTGCGCATATAGCGCCTGCAATAGGTGGCCATGCTTTCCTGTCCGCGGATCGCCTTCAGATAGTGCGGCACCTGGGTGCGGCCGTTGGTGTAGCCGTCGCTGGCCATGATCGTCTCGATCGGGAACGGATCGTCGAGCGAATGCTGCGAGAAGTCGAGGTGGAACTGCTCGCGCAGCAGGTTGAGCATGGCGCGCGGATGCACCAGGCTGTCGAAATAGGCCTCCTTGCGGCGCGCTTCCTCTTCGGTCGAGCCGACGATCGGCACGAAGCCCGGAAAGATCTTGATGCCGTCGGGATCACGGCCCTTGTCGGCAACCTTCTGCTTGAGCGCGGTGCGGTAATCGCGCGCCAGTTCCAGGCTCTTGGCGGAGGCAAACACGGCTTCGGCGAAGGAAGCGGCGAAGTCGAGACCCCATTCCGACATGCCGGCCTGGATGAACACCGGATGGCCCTGCGGCGAACGCGGCACACCAAGCGCATCCTGCACGCGCACGAACTCGCCATTGTGGGCAACGGGCCGTACCTTGTCCGGGTCGTAGAAACGCCCGCCGGCCTGGTCGAAGATCAGCGCGTCGTCGCGCCAGCTATCGAACAGCGCCTTGATCGCCGCGATGGTGTCGGCAGCCTTGCGGTAGCGCAGCTCCTTGTCGGGATGCAGCGTGGCGCCGAAATTGCGTGCCACGCGGGGGTCGGAGGTGACGACGTTCCAGGCAAGCCGGCCCTTGCTCAGATGGTCGAGCGTGGCGAACTTGCGCGCCAGCACCTCCGGCTCGTGGTAGGTCGTCGAATAAGTGGCGGCGAGCCCGATCTTCTCGGTGACCGAAGACAGCGCCGCGATGATGATCGACGGGTCCATCGAGTTGATCGACACTTCGCCGAAATAGCGGCCGCCGCTTTCGCGCGTGAACATCACGTCCTCGATGAACACCATGTCGAGCTTGCCGGACTCCGCCAGCCTGCCGACATCGCGCAGATAGTCGACGGTGAGGAAATCCTGCGTGCGCGAGTCCGGGTGGCGCCAGGCGGCGAGGTTGTGACCGAGATTCTGCAGCCAGAGCAGGATGTGCATCTTCCGCGTTGCCATGTCAGCTCCTCCGTCCCGCGGGGCGGGGCAGTCCCAGCCTGTCGCGCAATGTCGTGTTGGTGACCGGCTTGCGCGGCAGGGCCGCGAGAGGCGCCAGCCCGGTCGGCAGCACCGACGGCATCAGGTTGAAGCCGTCGCAGTCGAAGGTCTCCAGATAGGTGGCGAGACCGTTTGCCGTGCCGACGAAATGCTCAACGCCGCTGATCGGTGATCCCAGCCCGTCGAGCTGCCGGGCCAGTGCCCGTGCCTCGTCATCGGTCTCGGCCAGCGTGGTGGCGAGATTGGCGAGCACCTTGAGATGACTGCGACCACCGGCGGCGGCCACCTGCTTCAGCGCGGCACCGCGCGCCGAAATCTCCTCGCGGCCGCCGGACAAAAGCACGACATCGGCCTTGGTCACGGCGGTGGCCTCGTCGGCACGCGTCCGCGGCGACATCATCACCACCGGATGGCCCTGAGGCGGGCGCGGCGCGTTCATCGAGGTGTTGATGGAAAAATGCGGGCCCTTGTGGTCGATGACATGCACCTTGCCGGGATGCGCGAAGATCGACTCTTCCTTGTCCAGCGCCAGTGCCGCGTCTTCCCAACTGTCGAACAGCTCCAGCACCACGTCGGCGAACTCCGCCGAGCGGGCATCGTGGAAGGTGCTGTCGGTGCCGTCGAGGCGGTTGAAATTGGGGCGGTCGGCCTCGTCGAGCCCCGGCACCAGCAGCCAGCCGGAACGGCCTTTCGACAGATGGTCGAAGGCGGTGAACTGGCGCGCGATGTTGAAGGGTTCGTTGTAGACGGCCGAAACCGGCGCGACCAAACCGATCGTCTCGGTCACGCCGGCAAGCGATGCGGCGACGGACAGCGCCTCGAAATGCACCGCCTCCTGTCGGTCGGGCGCCGGCGTCGCCGTCGGGCGCGGCGGATATTCGACGATGAGCAGATCGAAGCCGGCCGCGTCGGCCTGCCTGGCCAGGTCGCGTGTGAAATCGGGTGCGACGGCGCGCTCCGGCGTGGCGCCGGGCAGCCGCCACGCGCCGGGGTGGTGGCCCTGTCCGTTCAGCGACAGACTAAACAGCTTCTGGTGCATCGTGGTGGTTCCGTTTGTTGTCACGGGGCAGGGGGCGGAATGCCTTCAGGCGCGCCGTCACCTCGGGCCGCTCAGGGTTGCGGTGCGCTCAGTTGCGCCGTCGCACGAAGGCTTCCGCGCGCGCCGAGCTCGGCCGGTCGAGCACGTCGGCGGCCGGCCCGCATTCGATGATCTGGCCGTCGGCCATGATGGCGATGCGGTCGGCGACCTCGCGCGCGAAGTTCAGCTCATGGGTGACGATCACCATGGTCATGCCGGACCGGGCGAGGTTGCGGATGGCGTCGAGCACTTCGCCGACCCATTCCGGATCGAGCGCGCTGGTCGGCTCGTCGAACAGCAGAATGTCCGGCTCCATGGCCATTGCACGCGCGATCGCCACGCGCTGCTGCTGGCCGCCCGACAGCTGGCTCGGATATTTGTGCGCGTGGCGGGTGAGACCCACCGATGCCAAAAGGTCCCGCGCACGCTTCTCGGCGGCGGCGCGGTTCTGCCCCAGCACCTTGACCGGGCCCTCTGTGACATTCTGCAGCGCGGTCAGGTGCAGGAAGAGATTATACTGCTGGAACACCATGCCGATGCGGCGGCGCTGGCCGGCCATGTGCCGCTCGCTCGCTTCCACCAGCTCGCCATTCGCCCGCCTGGCATAGCCGACCGGGTCGTCATGCACGGTTATGAAGCCGGCTTCGAAGGTCTCGAGCTGGTTGATACAGCGCAGCATCGTGCTCTTGCCGCCACCGGAAGGGCCGAGGATGCAGACGACTTCGCCGGGCGCGACGTCGAGCGAAACGCCGCGCAGCACCTCGACGCCCTTGAAGGATTTGCGCAGTCCGTGAATGCGGATGGCCGGTTCCATGCTCAAACCTCCGTGTCGGCGGCGGGAGCGCCCGCGCCATTGCGTTCGGAGCGGCTCAGCCGCTTTTCGAGATAGTGCTGGCCGACGCTGGTGATGGAGATGATGACCATGTACCAGGCCGAGGCGACGAGCAGCAGCGCGATGACCTCGTAATTGACGGCGTAGAGGTTCTGCGCCGCGGTCAGGAGGTCACCGCCGCCGATCACCGACACCAGCGCGCTTGCCTTCAGCACCATGATGAACTGGTTGCCGATCGGCGGGATGATGACGCGCAGCGCCTGCGGCAGCACGATGCGGCGCAGCGCCTCGCCGCGTGTCATGCCGATGGTCAATGCCGCTTCCGTCTGACCCTGTGGCACCGAAAGGATGCCGGAGCGCACGATCTCGGCCATGTAGGCGGCCTCGTGCATGGCCAGTGCCAGGATCGCGGCGGTGAAGGGCGTGATGACGTGGTTGGTGTTCCAGCCGACATAGAGCGAGGTGCCGGGGATGCCGATGCCGAGTTCGGGAAACAGCAGCGCCAGGTTGAACCACAGCACGATCTGCACCAGCAGCGGCAGGGCGCGGAACAGCCAGATGTAGAAAGCGGCGAAGGTCGACAGCACCGGGTTGCGCGATTGTCCCATCGCTGCCAGCACCACGCCGGTGACGAAGGCCAGCAGCACCGCCAGCATGGTCAGCTGCAGCGTCGAGACCACCCCCTTCAGGATCAGCGGGTGGAACAGATAGGTCCCGACAACGTCCCAATGCATGTTCTTGTTGACCGCCACCGTCCAGACGAAGGCGGCCAGCAGCGCCAGCAGCACGATACTGGCGGCGATCTGGCCGAGGCGCGGGCGCCGTGCGGCGGTGACGACGCCATTCTGGTCGAGCGGTGGCAGATAGGCCGGCACGCCGTCGGCGCCGCGCATCGGTTTGATCGGTATCACTGCGCTCATGTTCTCCTCCTCCACGCGCGCACCCCTATCGGTCCGATCGTCTTCGCGGCGATCGAAACCGGGTGGGGTCGATGTTCATTGTCGTTATTGTCCGGCCAGCCGCGCCGCGTTCCGGTCGGATGCCGGATGCTGCGGCGATGCCAGGCCGAGATGGTCGCGGAAGGTCGAGCCTTCATAGTCCTTGCGGAAGATGCCGCGCCGCTGCAGTTCGGGCACGACGAGCTGGCCGAAATCATGGGCGTTGCCAGGCAAATAGTGCGGGAACAGCGTGAAGCCGTCGCAGGCGCGCTCCTTCAGCCAGGTCTCCATGGTGTCGGCGACCTGCTCGACGGCGCCGATGCAGGTGATGTGGCCGTAGCAGGAGGTGATCTGGTCACCGAGCTCGCGCGCCGTCATGCGGCGGCCGTCGATCTCGAAGGTGACGCGGCGGCGCAGGCGGGCCGCGCCTTCCTCGGCGGTTGTCGGGATCGGCTTGTCGAGGTCCCATTCCAGCGCGCCGACGCCGCCGAGATAGCGGTCGATGCTCTGCAGCTTGAAGCTGTCGGGCGTCGCGGCCTGCGCGTCGGCATATTTGCGGCGCGCCTCTTCCTCGGTGCCGCCGGCAACGACGAACAGGCCGGGCATGATCGCCACTTCGTCCGGGCCGCGGCCATATTTCACCATGCGCTCGCGGATGTTGACCGAGAAGGCCTTGCCGCGTTCGAGCGAGCCGGGGGCGCAGAACATGACGTCGGCGGTGCGCGCAGCGAGCTCGAAGCCGGCTTCGGACGAACCGGCCTGCGAGATCACCGGCCGGCCCTGTGGCGGCCTTGGCACGTTGAGTGCGCCGCGCACCTTGAAATGTTTGCCGTGGTGGTCGACGGGATGCACTTTCGACGGGTCGAAATAGCGCGTGGAAGCCTTGTCGCGCAGGAAGGCGTCCCCCTCCCAGCTGTTCCACAGGTCGAAGACGAGGTCGACGAATTCGCTGGCGCGGTCGTAGCGGAAATTGGGGTCGAGCTGCGCGTCGAGGCCGAAGGCGGCAGCCTCCGATTCCCCTTGCGAGGTGACGACGTTCCAGCCGATGCGGCCCTTCGACAGATGGTCGAGGCTGCCGATCATGCGCGCGATGTGGAAGGGCTGGTGGTAGGTCGTCGAAGCGGTGGCGACGAGGCCGATCTTCTCGGTCACCGCCGACAGCGCGCCGAGCATGGTCAGCGGTTCGTAGACGACGGCATTGCCCATGTGGCCGGCGGCTTCGAGGCCGCGATTGCGGTCGTTGACGGCGACGATGTCGGCCAGGAAGACGGCATCGAACCTGGCGCGCTCGGCCATCTGCGCGAGGTCGCGGTAGAAGGCGAAGTCGAACTCGCTTTCCGAACGCGCCTTCTCGTAGAGCCAGGCATATTCGGTGGTGTTCATGAAGAGCGCCAGCTTGAGCTGGCGCGGCGCGGCGGTCATCGGTCGTCCTCCCGTCTCGGTCCTGTCAGCCGGCTTGTGCCGCCGGCTTCACATCGAATTCACGTAGCGTCCCTTGAAGAAGATCAGCGGCTCGTGATCCTCGTCGGCGTTGATCGAGGCCATCTCGCGGACCTGACCGATGACGATGGTGTGGTCGCCGGCCGGGTATTCCTCGAACAGCGTGCAATCGAGCCAGGTCAGCGAGCCGGCGATGATCGGGTTGCCGAAGCCGCTATGGGCCCAGTCGACGCCGCTCCATTTGTCGGTGCCGGAGCGGGCGAAGGCGTTCGAAACCTCGCGCTGCCGCGCCGACAGGATGTTGACGGAGAAGGCGCCGCTGGCGCGGATCTTCGGCCAGCTGCTGGAGGTGCGCATGACGCTGAACGACACCAGCGGCGGTTCCAGCGAGACGCTGTAGAAGGACTGGCAGGTGAAGCCGACGGGCTGGCCGTCGGCGACACCGGCGATCACCGTGATGCCCGACGCATAATGGCCGAGCGCCTGGCGAAACAGATGCGGTTCGGGCGCGGTCATAGCCTGCATTTCTCACACTCCATGTGGCCTGCGTTGCCCTTTGGGCGAGGCGGATACGGCGTCGAGGGGCGAGAAGCGTATAAGGACATACGGTTGAGCCGCTCGACGCCGTAGGCGCCCGCCCAAAGGCAACCCGAAGGGCCGGTTGAAGAAGCCGACAGTGTGCGTCACCGCACTTGCGCGATGCCCCGCATCGCGTCTGCGCGCGGCTCCTGCCCTGTCGGCTTCTTGAACCGGCGCAGGCCGCATCGAATGTGAGAAATGCAGGCTAGCGACCATCGACGGCATTTCCAGCATGCTTGCCTCCCCAGGGCGCCTTGAGCAGCGCGAGCTGCGATCGCTGCCTGGCGATCGCGGCGTTGACGGCTGCCTCGAGGTCTTCGGTTTCGTTGACGATGAAATAGACGCCGCCGGTCGGCACGGTCGCGCCGAGCTCCCTGAGCAGCGGGGCGAGATGGAAATCGACGGCCAGCGAATGTGCCGCACTTGCCCCGGTCATCAGCGGGATGGCGATCACGCCTTGCAGCGCATTGGGCCGCATCTGGTCGAAGAACAGCTTGGTGAGCCCGGTATAGCTCGCCTTGTAAGTCGGCGAGGCGACCACCAGCAGGTCGCTGCGGCTCAGCCGTTCGTAGAAGGGCGCCAGCAATTCGGCCCTGGGCGGCAACAGCGCTTCGGCCTGCTCGGCCAGGTCGATCACGACCTGATCGCGACCGGCCTGTTCGACCAGCCCGTCGGTGAACCGTTCGGCGAGCGTGCGGGTGCGCGACATCGGCTTGGGATTGCCGATGACTAGCGAGACCCTGGGTGCCGTGGTTGGAAGAATATCCATGTCGCAAAGCCGAAAGCGTTGGCCGGTCAGTGCGCACCGTGCGCACCCGTCAGCCGTGATCTGGTCTTACGAGTATTTCCAAAAGAGATTTATTGCAAGAATGATTGTGGAAAAAAAAGAATGAATTGATTGTGCTTGGATGTGGGGTGGTCTGGACCGTGGTGCGGGTGTTTGTGTTCCGGAATGGATCCCCGACACTCTGCGGTCGCTACGCTCCCTGCGAGGTCGAGGATGACGGGCTTCATTTGGCGTCAGCGCAGATTGTCACCGTTGGCATCAGCTTCAACGCTGACAGGAACATCGGCGTCGTCATCAACGTCGGTGATTGACCGAGGCGCCCACCACCGCCGTCATCCTCGACCTCGAAGTGACCGAAGGGAGCGGAGAGTGTCGGGGATCCATTCCGGAACGCGGACACAGGCACCTCGGTCCAGACCGAGCGGGCGGTCGTGCTGCCGGATTGTGCATGGAGATGTAGGCGGCGGTCAGCTCGGCTCGACCGCAACGTCCCGCGGCTGGTAGGCCTTGGAGAAATCGCAGGTCTGCTTGAGCAGCGTGACGACGGACGCCAGGATCGGGCTGGAATCGGAGGCCGGGAAGACCGCGAGATATTGCAGGTCCGGCACCGGCTCGACCGTGTCGATGCGGGCGAGCGCAGCGCCGGCGAAGCCGTGGTCGAAGACGAAGGTTGGCATGGCGGCGACGCCGAGACCGCCGACCGTCAGGCTGACCAGCGACAGGAAGTCGGGAACGGCGATGATCCTGGTGGTGGCAAGCCCGGCCGAGCGCAGCGTCGTGCCGACCAGCATCTCGGACGCCGAGTCGGGGCGCAGCAGGATCGCATGTTCGGCGAGGTCCTTGAGGTGATGCTTCCTGCCCGTTTCGACCAGGCCGGGCGCGCAGCCCCAGCACCATTGCGAGGAACCGACCGGAACCGCCTGGAAACGCGGATCGGTGAGCCCGTCGGGAAGCACGGCGAGATCGAGCTGGCTCTCGGCCAGCTTCTGGGCAAGCGTGGTTGCCGAATCCACCACAATCTCCAGCGAGACCTTTGGGAAGGCTTGGTGCAGGCTGCCGACGAAACGGCCGAGCCAGGTTAGGGCGGAAGCCTCGGTCGCGCCGATGCGCAGCCGGCGCTCGATCAGGTCGGGCGCGCTGAAGCGCTCGGCAAAACGCGTGCGCTGTTCGAGCAGGCCGGCGGCAAGCTCCAGCATCTCGACGCCCTTCGGCGTCAGATGGGCGGCGCGGCGGCTGCGGTCGAACACCGAGACACCGAAGCTCGCCTCGAGTTCCTGGATGCGCTTGGAGATTGCCGACTGCGTCGTGTCGAGGTGCTGCGCGGCCGCTTCGAAGCTGCCGAGCGTGCCGATCCAGTACAAGGCTTCGAGCTGTTTAAACGTCACCATGAAAGCGCCCGCCGATCCGTCACAATCGTTTCATTCTTTTTTTTCAACAATGCACGTTGCAAACAATCACTTTTTGATGTTAGCAATGTGCCACTAGAGCATTTTGTAGCCAAGTGGGATCACCTGGCGTTACAAAAATGCCTCGAAAACAAAAACTTAGAGCGTTTCCGCGTTTCCGTGAAAAACGGAAACGCTCTATGCAAACGCATAAGCTATGGGGGCGCGGAATTCGATAGGTCCGCAAGGGTTGTCAACGTGATGGTGTGGCTCGAAAGGTCTCTGCATTGGAGGGCAGGGCTTCCGGACGCTTCATCGCAACGCCCCTCATTCGCTGCCTGCGTCTGAACGCATAGGCAATTCGGCAGATTATGGAAACGATTCCGACCCTCGTCGTGGCGGGGCGGCGGAGCTTTGCCGGGTTGTTGGGGTTTCATCGTCTACCTGGGAGGAAATTGATGAAGACTGCGAGCTGCCTGACCAAATTCATGAGGACGACCATGTTGTCGGCGGCGATCATCGCCGGCACCGCCGTCTGCGCCTTTGCCGAAAGCGCCAAGGATCTGCTGCCCGAGCCCTACAAGTCCAAGGGCGAGATCACGGTGGCGATGGTGCTCGACTATCCGCCCTATTCCTGGATCGACGAGGCCGGCAAGACCACCGGCCTGGAAGTCGACGTCTTCAATGCCGTGGCCGAAAAACTTGGGCTCAAGGCCAACATCGTCAATGCCAAGTGGGAAGGCCTGATCACCGGTGTCGGCGGCGGCCGCTTCGACGCCGGCGCCGGCGGCACCAGCGATCTGCTGGAGCGTCAGAAGCTGGTCACCTTCGCCGACTACGCGACCTCGTCCAACGCCATCATCATCCAGGCCGCGAACAAGGACAAATATCCCGACATCGACGCCCTGTGCGGCGGCAGCATCGGCGTTCTCAAGGGCACCGATACGGTGAAGGTCGGCGAATATGCGGTCAAGAACTGCGCCGACAAGGGCAAGCCGGCGCTGACCATCAGCTATTACAGCTCGGTGCCGGATGCCGATCTCGCGCTGAAGTCGGGCCGGGACGCCGCCGAGGTTGTCTCGACCGAACAGGCCGCCTTTATCCTCAGCAAAGGCCATCAGGACTGGATGATTCTGCAGGCCGGCGTCGGCGACAAGGTTCCGATGGGCCCCTACACCTCGGTCGACAAGCCGGAGCTGGCAAAGGCCTTCGTCGCGGCGCTCACCGAACTCAAGGCCGACGGCACGCTGGAGACCATCGCCAAGAAATACGGTCTCGAAGCCTCCCTGATGGACAAGCCCGAGATCAACGCCACCAAGAACTGATCATGGCCTGGGGCGTTTCCGTCTTTCACGGAAACCTGGAAACGCTCTCCCTGGCGACAAAATGCTCTACGGCCGGGCCTGCTTCTGGCAGGCCCGGCCGCCGGTTGGGCGCGCGGAGGCTCGCCGGGGCGGAAGTTATGTCGACGCTTTCCGGGCCATCCAGGCGCCGGCGACGACGAGCATGCCCGCGATGATCGTTGAAAGGAAAATCGTCTCCCCGAGCAGCAGGGCCGCAAGCACCACGCCGACAACAGGCTGCAGGAATTGCAGCGGTGCCACTTTGGCTGCACCTGCCCCGGCCAAGGCGCAGAACCATAACGCGTAGCCGATGATCGTCACCATCAGCACGAGGAAAAGAAGAGCAGTCAGTTCGGCCGGGCCGACACCCGACCAGTCGAACACGGCGGTCGACGGCAGTGCCAGCGGCGCAAAGGCCAAAGCGCCAATGCCGATTGACCAGGCCGTGGCCGGCCATTGGCCGATAAGGGCGGAACTGCGCCCGCCAAAGACATAGCCCGCGCTGGCGAACATCACCGACAGCAGCACAAGGCCATCGCCCCACAGCGTCGCCGGCGTTCCCGTGACATTTGCCGAGCCGCGTGCCGCCATGAGCAGCCCGATGCCGGCGAGCGATATCATGCCGCCAAGCCACCAAAGTGGCTTTGGCCATCTGCCCGTCATCAGGAAGCTGAGCAGCCCGGTGAAGATTGGCGCGGCCGCCAGGATCACGGATGCGTGCGTGACCGAGGTCTTCAGCACCCCGGTGCTCAGCGTGAGCGGGTAGGCGACAAAGCCGAAAATTGCACCGGCGACAAGTTCAAGCCGTCCGGATCGTCCCGTAGGGAAACGATCGCGAAAGTGCAGAAGCAGCGGCAGCAGGATCACGCCACCGAGCACTGTGCGCAGACCGGCGATCAATTCGGCAGGGATGGATCGCCCGGCGATCGCGGTGGCAGCGGGCGACGCACCCCATATCGCCACCGCTGCGAGCGCGGCGAGCAAAGGTCTGACTGACTGTGAAGCAATGGTGTTCAAGCGGATCCCCCCACCAGCGCCGGGCCATTCACCGCGGCCCTGTTTTGCGCTATAGGACGCGGGATTGTCTGGCTCAAATCACACATTGTCTGGCATACAATATTGACCTGGCTTCCGACATTGGCGCCGAGCGGCCCGCGTTACAAAGCGCTGGCGGATGCGATCGAGGATGCGATCGAGACCGGGACACTGCGTGTCGGCGACCGCTTGCCGCCGCACCGCGACATCGCCTGGCGGCTTGGCCTCGACACGTCGACGATAACAAAGGCCTATCGCGAAGCATCGCGCCGCCATCTCATTCACGGCGAGGTCGGCCGCGGTACATTCGTGCTCGGCCGCAGTCGCGCCGCCGAGATGTTCACGTCCCGCAACGCGGACGACGCCGTCCTCGATCTGTCGTTGAACGTGCCGGCGACCATGCCGGGCGATGACTTCAAGGCAAGCATCATGCGAGCGCTCGACACGCCTGGTATCGACTGGCAGACCTACGCGTCGCAAGAACTGATCCACCGCCTTCGCCTGGCGGGTGTCAAATGGCTCGCGTCGCGGTCCATCCAGGCGCGCCCGGAAGACGTCGTGCCGGTCGCCGGCGGGCAGGCTGCGCTGGCTGCGATCCTGAACGTTCTCGACATCAGGTCTCTTGGCATTGAGGAGCAGACATATTCGGGCATCATCGCGTCGGCGCAGGGGCGCTCGCTGATTGCCGTCGATATGGAGATGGATCAGGCCGGCGTGCTGCCGAATGCGCTCGGCGATGCCAGGGTCGACGCGGCGATTTTGGTGCCGACGCTGCACAACCCGACCGGACGGATCTGGCCGGAAGCCCGGCGCAGCGAACTGTTGTCGGTCGCAGCCCGCACCGGAACCATCCTCATCGAAGACGATGCCTACGGCCCGCTTGCGGATGTTCAACCCCTCGCTGCCGCCAATTCGGACGCGTCGGTGCTGCTGATCTCGACCCTTTCCAAGTCGGTCGCAGCCGGGCTTCGCATCGGCTTCATCTGGGGCAGGGGGCCGCTGATCGAAAAACTGAATGCCGCCATCTATGCAACGAGCTGGTCGATCTCTCCGCTGATGATGGAGGTCGCCATCCAGTGGATCGAGAGCGGCGTCATCTGGCAGCGGATCGCATGGCAAAGACAGGAGATCGAGGCGCGGCATCGACTGGCCGTCACCATCTTTCCCAGGCTTCGGGGAAATCCCGTATCGCCGCACATCTTTCTTGAAACCAATGCTCCGGCAAGCCTGTTCGAACTCTCGGGCATACGCGTTGCCCCATCGTCGGCGTTCTCGAGACGGGCCGAAGCCAGCTCGGGTATTCGTGCAAGCCTGAGCGCCGCGCCCTCGCGAAGCGTCATCACCGCAGCCTTGAGCAAATGCGCCGACATTATCGACGGGTACAGATAGCGGCGACCGCCACCGCCCCGACCTCACGGGAGACGAAACAAGCCGCCGCTCGGCAGATGCGGCTCCTGGGATGCTCAAGACCTCGCGGCGCGGACTCCGAGCGGAGAAAGCCGGGTCAGCGTGTCCTGCCGCCGGTCACCATGCAGCAGGGCAAGGCAATGCTGTTTCAGCTGCATGAACGCGACCGAGGTTATGATGTCGGTCGAGCGCGGCCGCTCGAAAGGCACGCGGATCTCTTCATGGATGCGGCCGGGCTGTGCCTGCATGACGATGATGCGGTCGGCGAGCAGCAGCGCCTCATCGATGTCATGGGTGACGAAGACGATGGTCTTGCGGAACTGCTCCCAGATATCGAGCAGCAATTCCTGCATGCGCAGCCTGGTCAGCGCGTCGAGCGCCCCGAACGGCTCGTCCATCAGCAGCAGCTTCGGCTGGTTTATCAGCACGCGGGCAATCTCGACGCGCTGCTGCATGCCGCCCGAAAGCTGACCCGGATAGCGGTCGGCGCTGCCGGCCAGCCCGACAAGCTCCAGCATCCTGTCCGCTTCGAGCCGGCGCGGGCCGCGTTTCACGCCACGCATTTTCAGGCCGAAGGCGACATTGTCGCGGACGTTCTTCCACGGAAACAGCGTGTGCTGCTGGAAGACGATGCCGCGTTCCGGATGCGGGCCGTCGATGGTGCGGCCATCGACGGAAAGTGTGCCCGAGGCTGGTTTGATGTGGCCGGCCATGGCGCCGAGCAATGTCGACTTGCCGCAGCCGGACGGTCCGAGCAGGCAGACGAACTCGCCGGGGCGGACTTCGAAACTCGCCTCGCTCACCGCCTCGAAGGCGCCGGCGCCTTCGCCGAGCCGGATCGTGACGCGATCGGCGCGGATATGACCATTGGCTACGCCGACATCGCGCGAATGGGCGTTCATCGCGAACCTTCCTGTCTGTGCCATGGCAGTGCCGCCTTGCCCGCGGCGCGCAGCAGCAGGCTGCTGCCCAGGCCGAGCAGCCCGATCAGGATCATGCCGACGATGATCTCGGGATAGTTCTGCAAGGTGTAGGATTCCCAGGTGTAGTAGCCGATGCCGAACTGGCCGGAGATCATTTCCGCCGTCACCAGGCAGAACCAGCAGGTGCCCATGCCGATGACCAGGCCGGTGACAATGTTCGGCGCCGCCGCCGGCAGGATGACCTCGAACAGCATCGCCGCCCTGGTGCTGCCCAGACTGCGCGCCGAGGCGATCAGGCGCGGATCGACATGCTCGACGCCGTGGACCGTGTTGAGCACGATCGGAAACAGCGCGCCGGTGAAGGTTATGTAGATCATCGAGAGTTCCGAGGACGGGAACATCAGCACCGCCAGCGGGATCCAGGCGACCGCCGGGATCGGACGCAGGATCTCCAGCGGCGTCTGCAGGACGTCGCGCAGACGCCGCGACCGGCCGATGACGAGCCCCAGCGCGATGCCGATCAGCGCGGCGAGCACGAAACCTGCCAGCACCCGCTTCAGGCTGCTCGCCACATGCGTCGCGAAACGCGGCGATTGCAGGAAATCCAGGCCGGCTCGCGCCACGTCGACCGGCGATGGCACGTTCTGGAACGTCACGATGCCGAGATCGAGCTTGAACCGCGACGCCACCTGCCAGAACGCCAGGCAGATGGCGAGCGATGCGGCGCGGCGCAGCCAGCGCCCGGTGCTTGCGCGCTCCATGCCGGTCAGTTGCTGGCCACGACGGCCGCCTTGGCCGTCGCGAAATCCTGCACGCTGCCGCCATGCGCCTTGGCCCAGGCTTCCGCACGGTCCTTAAGCAGGAAGGCGTCGACCTCGCCATTGTCGCCGCGTACGAACCAGGCCTGCGCGCCCAGCAGCTTGATGCCGCTCTCGCGATCCTGGGCGTAGAAGACGCGCGCCGTCTTGCCTTCGCCTTCGACCGATTTCAGCGCCTTCAAGGCGTTCTGCGCGGAAGCGTAGTGGCGCACGAGCGGCTCACCCGCAACCCAGACCTCGGCCACGCGCTTCGGGTCGGTGATGGCTTCGCCGGTGGCGGCGTCCCTGGCGTCGAGCGGCAGCTGCGCATAGTTCCTGAGCGCCGCTTCATAATCCAGCCCCGACTGCTTGAAGGCCTCCTTGATGAAGCGGTCGTCGATGAAGCTGTTGACGTCATAGGTCTGGTCGGCCTTCTTCAACAGCACCAGCGTGTCGATCGCGGTGGCGACGGCCTGCCGGTATTCCGGTTTCCAGGTCAGGTCGCGCGTCTGCAGCCCGAGCGGTCCATGGAAGAGATAGTCCACCTCGGCATCGACGCCGGTGACCTTGGCGATCAGCTCGCTGTATTTTTCCGGCTCCTTGCCGATCAGCTGGTCGGCCTCGATCGCGGCGCGCAGATAGGCCACGACGATCTCGGGGTATCTGGCCGCATAGTCGGCATCGACCAGCGCGCCGTGGAAAGTCGGCGTCTTCGCCTGCGAGCCGTCATAGATCTTGCGGGCAATGCCGCGCCAGGGGAACAGCTCCGCGAACGGCACGAAATCGGCATGCGCCTCGATCTGGTTGGCCTTGAGGGCAGCGCCCGCGACTTCCGGCGCCTGGGTGATGATCGTGACGTCCTTCTCGAGGTCCCAGCCCTGTTCCTTCACCGCGCGCAACAGCATTCCGTGCGAGGTCGAGGCGAAAGGTACCGATATCGTCTTGCCCTTGAGCTCGGAGAAGGACTGGATCGGCGATTGCACCGGCACGACGATGCCGTTGCCGCTGCCGCCGACGCTGCCTTGCAGGGCGGTGATGAAGATGCTCTTGCGCCCTGCCTTGATGTGGGCGAGACCGTTGAACGAGCCTGGGAAGTCCGCCATCACGCCGAAATCCAGCTTGCCGGCGATCTGTTCGTTGGTGATCGGCGCGCCGCTGGTGAAGTTCTTCCACTGGATGTCGTAGCTGACGCCGGCGTATTTCCCGTCATGCGGAAGATATTTGTCGAGCAGCTTCAGTTCGCGGATCAGCAGTCCGCCGGTCGCCGTGTTGATGGTGGTGTCCTGTGTGCCGATCGCGATCCGGATCGTCTCGGCCTCGGCCGTCGAAACCAGCGCGGACGTGGCGAGCACCAGCGCGGCAAGATGTAAGCGCAATGTCATAGGCTGTACCCCCGATTGATGGCCGACGATGCGGCCGTTGTCGGGTCGGATTATTGGAGAGCGTCGTCGCCCGGCGAAGCAATTAGTTGCGCGGCACAGGCCGGCCATCCGGAGCCTGCGGCCGATTTCCGGGCCTTGCCGGAAGCTTCCTCGTGCCGGAACCACCCCTTGCGTCAGGTTCCATCTACGGGAGGCGGCAAAGCCGCAAATATATTTCTTCTAAGTCTATCGCATTTATCTAATTTGCTGGCGATCAAAGGCCACCCGCTGGAGCTGCCTCATGAGCCTCGACCTGCAAGTGACCACGCTTGGCGCCAAACGCGCCGCTTCGAGGCCGGCCGTTCCTCTACCGGATCCTGCGGTGCTGCCCGGTGATGGCTCGCTGTTCCTGAGCGACAGTGTCGAGGGTCTCAACGAGGGCGCGCACTTTCTCGACGCCTTGAAACCGGACGAGCTGGAGCGGCTTCGAGCCAATTGCCGGCAGTTGGCATTCGCCGCCGGCCAGCCGATCTTCACGCAGGGCGAGGAGCATGGCGGCATCTTCATCATCGACGGCGGCCGGGTCCGTGTCTTCTACACCGCCCCTTCCGGGCGCGAGATCACGCTGGCCTACTGGACCACGGGGCATTTCATCGGCGGGCCCGAACTGACCGGTGGCGGCGTCCACATCTGGTCCGGCGAAGCCTTGAGTGACTGCCGCATCCTGTTCCTGCCTGCCGCCGCCCTGCGCACGCTCATCGTCGAGATGCCAAACTTTGCCGTCTGCCTGCTGCAGGGGCTTGCGGCGAAGGGACGGTGCTACTCGGCCATGGCGCAGATGCTGGGCACACGCTCGGTCATCGAGCGGCTGGCGCAGTTCCTGTCCAACCTCGGCCAACTGCACGGCGTGCGCGACGGCCGCGCCATCATCATCAATGCCAAGGTGACGCATGACCAGATCGCGGCCATGGTCGGGTCGACGCGCCAGTGGGTGACGATGATGATGAAGCGTTTCCAGCGCGACGGGCTGGTGACGGTGACGCCACGCCACATCCGTATCGAACGCCCGCATCTGCTGCTCGAGATGGTTTCGAAGGGCGGTTGACTGTGAGGCGATAGGCGCGGCGTTGGCTGATCCTTCTCCCGCAGGGGGAGAAGGGGTTGCCGCATCTGTCAGCCGATCCGCGTCAGTGCCCAGCGCACGGTCTTGCGCACGTCGGGGTCGCCGTCGGAGACATGCTGCAGCAGGGCTTCACGCGCGGCCGGATGGGCGATCTCGCCGAGTGCCGCCGCTGCCTCCTTGCGCAGCAGCGCGATCTCGCTCGACAGTTGCTCGACGATCTGCGGCACCGCCGTCTGCGCTTTCAGCTTGCCGAGTGCGTTGAGGCATTTCTGCCTGACCTGCCAGAAATCTTCCGAAAGCCCGGCGAGCAGTCCGTCGAGGCTCGGCGCGAAGCCGAGATGGCCGAGCGTCTCCGCCGCGGTCGCCCGCACCTGCCAGTCGACATCCTTCAGGGCGGCGTTGACGGCTGCCGCCGCCGCGGGCTGGCTGGTGAAGGACAGCGAGCTGATGGCGGTCGCCCTGACGCCGGCATCGGCATCATGTGTCGCGGCGATGAGCGAAGGCAGGGTCTCGTCTAGCTTCAGATAGGCGACCACAGCGAGCGCCTGCATGCGCACGGCGGCCTCCGGGTCCTTGAGCGCGGCAAGTGCGGCACCGAGCGCGGCAGGCGAGCGCAGCGCTTTCAATCCGCGAAACGCCTCGGCCCGGACGAAGGCCGTCTCGTGATCCGTCAGCGGCAGGATGGCGACCGCAGCCGCCGGGTCCTTCAATTCGGCCAGGCTGTCGGCCGCCGCCTGCGCGACGGCCCGATCCTCGTCGGTCAGCAGGCGTGCAAGCCCCACCGCCGTTTCCGCGCCGTCGAAACCGGACAAGGCAAGCGCGATCTCCAGCCTCACGCCGGCATCTGCGTCGTCGGCGGCGGCGACGAGATGGGAAACCACCTCGGGCTCGGCCGTCTCGGCGAGGTCGATGACCGCCAGCCGCCGCACGGCGGGGTCCGCGTTGTGCAGCCGCTGCGCGATTTCAGCGACGTCTCCGAAATCCTCAAAGGGGTCGGGCTGGGTCATGTCAGCGCAGCAGATAGGGGATGTTGACGGTGACTGCTCCGGTCGGGCAGTCGGTTTCGCAAGGCATGCAGTACCAGCATTCGTCGAATTTCATATAGGCCTTGCCGGTCAGCTCGCTGATGCGCAGCACATCGAGCGGACAGACTTCGACACAGACGGTGCAGCCTTTGTCGGCGATGCATTTCGCTTCGTCGACGACGACCGGAACCGTTGAGGGGGAATGGGCGAGCGGCATGGCTTTCCTCGATCAGGCTTTGCTTGAAACCCGCAGGCGGTCGTAGGCGGTGCGCTCCGCGTCCTCGACAGGCACGACATAGGGCTGGATCGGCTGCTTGCGCGAGACCATGCGGCCGCCGACCTTTTCGACGAGCGTGTGGCAGAACCAGTTGTCGTCATCCTTGTCGGGATGGTCGACGCGGTTGTGATAAAGGCCCCAGCGGCTTTCGGTGCGGTACAGCGAGGCATGGGCGGCCATGTCGGCGCAGTCGAGGATGGACGACACTTCCAGCGCCCGCATCAGCTCATGCGCGTTGCGGGCGACCAGCCCCGTCTCGAGATCGTCGCGAACCTCGGCCAGCCGCGCCTGGCCCAGCCGCATCTTGGCCGTCACCTTCGGCGGCTGCAGATAGTCGTTGACCAGCCGGCGCGCCTTGTATTCGAGCTGGTTCGGCGGAATGCCGTCCTCGCGCCGCGTCGGGGCAAGCACGCGCTCGCGTTCGCGGCGCACCGCCTCGCCGTCGAACTCCGGCAAGTCGATCGCGGACGCGACGTCGGCGGCGTGCTCACCGGCGACAGCGCCGTTGGTGAAGGCACCCAGCATGTAGTTGTGCGGCACGCTGGCCATGTCGCCTGCCGCATAGAGGCCGGGCACCGTGGTGCGCGCATGCTCGTCGACAAACACGCCGGAAGCGCTGTGGCCGGAGCAGAAGCCGATCTCCGAGATGTGCATCTCGATCATGCTCTCCCGGTAGTCGGTGCCGCGCGCTTCATGGAAGCGGCCGCGCGAGGGGCGTTCCACCTTGTGCAGGATGCGCTCGATCTCGCCGACCGTATCGGAATGCAGATGGGTGAGCTTGAGGAAGACCGGTCCCTTGCCCGATTGCAGTTCGTTGTAGAACTCCTGCATCATCTGGCCGGACCAGTAGTCGCTCTCAATGAAACGCCTGCCTTCATTGTTGGCGGTGTAGCCGCCGAACGGGCCAGCGACATAGGCGCATGCCGGGCCGTTATAGTCCTTGATCAGTGGGTTGATCTGGTAGCATTCGAGATTGGCCAGCGCCGCACCCGCATGATAGGCCATGGCATAGCCGTCGCCCGAATTGGTCGGGTTCTCATAGGTGCCGTACAGGTAGCCGGAATGCGGCAGCCCGAGCCTGCCCGCCGCACCCATGCACAGGATGACCGTCTTGGCGCGCAGCACCAGGAATTCGGCCGAGCGCGTGTTGACCGCGATTGCGCCGGCGATGCGGCCGTCGCTGGCCGTCAGCAGGCGGGTGGCCATGTAGCGGTTGGAGATCAGCACCCGTTCCCGCTTGAGCTGGCGATAGAGCGCCTTCTTGACGGTATCGCCATTCGGCATCGGCAGCACATAGGTGCCGAGATGGTGGACCTTCTTCAGGTCGTACTCGCCATTGGCGTTCTTCTGGAAGCGGATGCCGAAGCGATCGAGTTCCTGGATGATGTCGTAGCAGCGTGTCGCGTATTTCAGCACCGCCGCCTGATCGACGATGCCGTCATTGGCGATGGTGATTTCCTTGGTGTACTGCTCGGGCGTGGCATAGCCGGGCACGACGGCATTGTTCAGCCCGTCCATGCCCATGGCGATCGCGCCGGACCGCTTCACATTCGCCTTTTCGAGCAGCACGACGTTGAGGGCCGGGTTCTTCTGCTTGGCCTTCAGCGCGGCCATCGGTCCGGCGGTGCCGCCGCCGATCACCAGCACGTCGCAGCTGACTTCCGACAGGCCCTCGACAAAATCATCCATGTCGTTACTCCCGCCCGCCACTGGTCGTGCGGGGCTGATGTGCCATTGCGTCCCGGATGGCGAGCTCGCGCAGGTAACCCCACGGGTAGATGCCCCTGTCGTGGCCATCCGAGAAAGCGAGCCGGATGGCGTAGGTGCCGACAGCCTCGGCGCCGGTGATCACCACGCCCTCGAATGCGCCGTTTCGCCCTTCCAGCCTGGCGCGAACCTGGCCGGCCGCCCGGCTGGTGGCGCGCAGCGTTGCCGCCGCCAGAGCAGCGCTGGTGCCGTCATCCCATCGGACGACGAGTTCGGTGCGCGCGGCATTTATCCTGAGTTCGAGCGGTTGCATGGCGTCCTGGACAAATTGGTCGCCATGTTGGCTGTCCTGGCCCGCAGGACACGCAATAAATTGCCGTCACCTGAAATTTTGGCTGTTACCGGCAACACAAGCCCGGTGCGACGGCCAGGCAGATTGAGGCGATGCCGCCCGATCAATCCTTGCGAAAGATGATGCGACCGAGCCAGCCGGTGATCATGGCCAGGCTGATGGCGAAGAAGCCGTAGAGGAAGGAATAGTCGTGCGCGGCGCGGAAGATCGACTGTTCGAAACCGGATTTGCGGATTTCGAGCTGGGCCGAGCTCTCCTTCACGAAGAGGCCGTTCTTGAACAAATAGGCGCGCGCCTTGTGGGTGCCAACGGGCACGCTGGGCGCCAGCCTGACCGTGGCGCGGAACAGGTTCTGCGACAGGAACTGCACGCCGCCGACATTCTCGCTGTATTGCCCGGTCGCGGCCTTGCGTTCGCGCAGCGCGGCGGTGAATTCCGCGATGGTGGCCGGGTTCTGGCTCTCGTCGGCCGGCTGCATGAAGATGTTGTTGGCGCCGAGTGAGAGCTGCTTGTAGCTGCCCGGCTCGGTGATGTCCTGGAACGGCCGCGTGGTGGCGACCGAATAGGACACCGGCACGTTCTCGAAGGTTTCCGATTCCAGGTTGATCCAGATGCCGAGCACGCGGTCCTTGCGGCGCACCACCACCGGCCGCGCCGGACCTTCCAGCACCACGATGACGTCGTAGCGGCCCTGGCGCGCGACCTGCGGATCGACGTCCTCCAGCGCGCCGAAGATGGTGAGGTCGGCGCCGGTGAAGCCGGCGGTGATCATCACCTTGTCGGTGGAGAGGCCGATCTGGATGTTCTCCTGGTGCGGTGACTGCGCGGCAGCCGGCATGGCGGCGAGCGCGAGGAGCAGCAGCAAGCCCAGGATCATGCCAAACTGGCGGGACGAGACCGGCAGGGGCGCAACTGCCATCAGCTCAGCCCCAGCGCCGAAAGCGAATAGAGGTTGGGCGGGGTGAGGAACAGGTCGATGGCGAGGCGGATGGCCACCGCCAGCACAAGTGCCGCCAGCAGCGCGCGCAGCTGTTCGCCGCGCAGCTTCTGTCCGGCCCTGGCGCCATATTGCGCGCCGGCAACACCACCGACCATCAGGATGAAGGCCAGCATCACATCCACCGTCTGGTTGGTGGTGGCGTGCACCAGCGTGGTGTAGGCCGAGGTGAAGATGATCTGGAACAGCGAGGTGCCGATGACGACATTGGTCGGCACTTTCAGCAGGTAGATCAGCGCCGGCACCATGATGAAGCCGCCGCCGACACCCATGATCGACGACAGGAAGCCGATCGCCACACCAAGGCCGATCACCGGGATGACGCTGACGAACAGCTTGGAAGCGCGGAAGCGCATCTTGAGCGGCAGGCGATGGATCCAGTTGTGCTGGCCGGATTTCTTCAGCACCGGCGCCGCGCCGCTGCGCGTGGCGCGCAGCGCGTTGACGCTTTCGACCATCATCAGCCCGCCGACCGTGCCGAGCAGCACCACGTAGAGCAGGGAGATGAACAGGTCGAGCTGGCCGATGTCGCGCAGCAGCCCGAACACATAGATGCCGACCGTCGAGCCGACGACGCCGCCGGCCAACAACACCCCGCCCAGCTTGAAATCAAGCGTACCTCGCTTCATGTGCGACAGCGCGCCGGAGAAGGACGAGGCGATGACCTGGTTGGCGCCGGTAGCAACGGCGATCGCCGGTGGAATGTTGTAGAAGATCAAGAGCGGCGTGATCAGGAAACCGCCGCCGACGCCGAACATGCCCGACAGGAAACCCACCGCCGCGCCCATGGCGAGCAGCACAAGAATGTTGACGGAAATTTCCGCGATCGGGAGATAAATGCTCACCCGTCAGTCTCGATCAATCCAGCCTCTCGGCAACAGAACCTGTGTTGCTATAACACCGAAAAGCTAATTCGTTCTTGCGCCGGCATCGTGACAGGGAAGACCCTGGTCGCCGTTACCGAAACAAAAACCGGTTCAATCAGTTAACAGGCATTTTGATGGCAAGGCGTCGCGAAGGCGACGCCTTTGGCGCTATTTGCGCGGCATGATGCGGATCGATCCCGACCTGGACGCTGGGCGATGGTCGGAACCCGTGCCCCAGTGCAATCGCCTGCGAGACTGATATGGTGTCGCGCAGCGTGCTGGCGGATGGAAAACGGATAGCAGATGATTGTCGCGACAAGCCGCAGGCAGGTCCTCAAATATATGGGAGCAACGATCGTGGCGAGCACGACACCAGCCATGGCGAGCGGCAAGGATGACGGCTGGCGGATCGCTGCCCCGGGTGAGGCCGGCTTCAAGTCCGATCCTGCCAGGGGCTTCGACGATCTGATGAAAAGCGGCAGGCTCGCCGGCCTGCATAGTGTCGTCGCCCTTCGCGGCGGCCGCATCGTCTTCGAGCGCTACATCGACGGTGACGACATGAAGTGGGGCGTGTCGCTGCCGGCCGTGAAATTCGGACCGGACACGCTGCATGACATCAGATCCGTCACCAAAAGCATCGTCGGTCTGCTCTACGGCATCGCGCTCGCCGGCGGCCACGTGCCGGGGCTGGATCAGCCGATCGTCGCGCAGTTTCCCGAATATGCCGACCTGGCCGGGGATCCGGAGCGCAGGCGCCTGACCATCCGGCACGCCCTGACCATGACGCTCGCCATGGCGTGGGACGAGAACCTTCCTTACACCGATCCGGCCAACAGCGAGATCGCCATGGAGCAGGCATCGGATCGCTATCGGTTCATCCTCGATCGGCCGATCCTTGGCCAGCCCGGAAAGGGATGGATCTACAGCGGCGGCGCGGTCGCATTGCTTGGCAAGATCATCGAGCGAGGCACAGGCCAGCGCTTGCCGGATTTTGCGAAGCAGGCGTTGTTCTCGCCGCTCGGCATCGACGCGATGGAATGGATCCATGGCCAGGACGGCGAAGCCTCGGCGGCATCGGGCTTGCGGCTTTCGCCACGCGCGCTGGCCCGCATCGGGCAGATGATCCTGCAAGGCGGCGCGTGGGAAGGACGTTCCATCGTGCCCAGATCGTGGCTCGACGAGAGCTTCCAGCCTGCCGCCATGGTCGATATCGGCTGGCCGGGCATGCGCTACGGCTACCTCTGGTATGTCGGCGAGGAAGCCATAACGCAAAAGACCGGGACCTATGGCGAGCGCTTCATCACGGCGATCGGCAATGGCGGGCAGCGGCTGTTCGTCTTTCCCGGCTTCGACTTCGTCCTTGCAATCACCGCCGGCAACTACAATTCGCCGGAGCAGTGGCGGGCACCGTCGGCCGTGCTGTATGAGGTGTTCTTGCCCAGCCTGACGGTCGGCTAGCGCATCCGGCCGAACGTCCCCCAGACATCTCGCCGTTTTTCTACACCACCAGCCTCGGCACCGCGTCGAGCAGCATCCTGGTGTAGGCCTGCTGCGGCGCTTCGAAAAGCTGGCTGACTTCCGCCTCTTCGACGATCCGGCCGTGATGCATGACGACGACGCGGTCGCACAGATGGCGTACCACCGACAGGTCGTGGCTGATGAACAGCAGCGTCAGGTTCAGCGTGCGGCGCAATTCGATCAGAAGGTTGATCACCTGCGCCTGGATCGAGACGTCGAGCGAAGCCACCGGCTCGTCGCAGACGATCAGTTCCGGCTGCATGGCGAGCGCGCGTGCAATCGCGATGCGCTGGCGCTGGCCACCGGAAAACTGGTGCGGGTAGCGGTCGGCGAGCGCCGGGTCGAAGGCGACCGCCTTCAGCCAGCGGTTGACATAGGCGCGGGCGTCGCGGCGCGTGGTGAGGCCATGCGCCAGCGGTCCTTCGGCGACGGACTGGAAGATGGTGCGGCGCGGATCGAGCGAGGCATAAGGATCCTGGAAGATCATCTGCACGCCGGTGCCGAGCTTGCGCTGGCCTTCACGCACCTTCCTGCCGGCCACGGTCACCGTGCCCGCCGTCGGCGTGTAGATACCGCAGACGATGCGCCCGAGCGTCGACTTGCCGGAGCCGCTTTCGCCGACCAACCCGAGCACTTCGCCCTGGGCGATGGTCAGGTTGGCGCCCTTGACGGCGTGGACGGCGTGGGGCGGCTGGCTGATGCCGAGTTTCTGGGCAAAACGGCCAGCGCGGCCGACGGAACGCTCGAACACCATGTCGACATCGTCGACCTGGACGAACGCACCGTCGGCAGCCTTGGGAGCGGCTTTGGCGAGATCGTCGAGCACGATCGGGCCGGAATTCTCGGTCGCCGCCGAGGCCAGCAATTCGCCGGGCCGGGCGCGCGAGGGCAGGGCGTCGAGCAGCCCTTGCGTATAGGAATGCTGCGGCGTGCCGAGCACTTGCGTGACGCTGCCAGTTTCCACGATCTTGCCGCGCCGCATCACCGCGATGCGCTGCGAGATCTGGCTGACGGTGGCCAGATCGTGGCTGATCCAGATCATCGAGACGCCGAGTTCCGCCACCAGCGCCTTCATCTCCTTGAGGATGTCGGCCTGCACGGAAACGTCGAGCGCCGTCGTCGGCTCGTCGGCGATCACCAGCTTCGGCTTGTGCAGCAGCGCGATCGCGATGGCGACGCGCTGGCGCATGCCGCCCGAGAACTGGTGCGGATACTGATCGATCTTCTTTTCCGGCTCGACGATGCGCACGCGCGCCAGCGCCTCGATGGCGCGGCGGCGCACGTCCTGGTCGCTGGCCTTCTCATGGGCACGGATGGCCATGGCGATCTGGTCGACGATCTTCAGCACCGGGTTCAGCGTCATCATCGGGTCCTGGAAGACCATCGCGATCTCGCGGCCGCGGATCTTGCGCAGTTCCGGATCCGGCAGGCCGACGATTTCACGGCCCTCGAGCTTGATGGAACTGCCCGGCTGCACCTTGCCATTGGCATCGAGCAGGCCGATCAGCGAGAAGCCGGTGATCGACTTGCCCGAACCGGATTCGCCGACCAGACCGAAGATCTCGCCCTTGCCCACTTCGAAGGAAATGCCGTCGACCGATTTGACGGCGCCGCGCTCGGTCTCGAAATAGGTGCGCAGGTTCTCGACTTTGAGAAGTTCGGTCATTTGCGCAGCCGTGGATTGAGTTGATCGCGGACCTGATCGCCGACCAGATTGATCGCCATGATCAGGATGATGAGGGCGACGCCCGGATAGATCGAGATCCAGTAGCGGCCGGACAAAAGATACTGGAAGCCGTTCGCGATCAGCATGCCGAGCGACGGTTCGGTGGGTGGCAGGCCGACGCCGAGGAAGGACAGCGTCGCTTCCAGCGAGATCGCCGAGGCAACCTGCACGGTGGCGACCACGATCAATGGCGGCAGCGAGTTCGGCAGGATGTGCCGGGTGATCACGAACCAGCCGCTCATCGGGATGGAGAGTGCTGCCTGCACATAGTCCTTCTGCCGTTCGGCCGAGGCGGCGCCATGGGCGGTACGCACGAAATAGGCATATTGCGCGAAGACCAGCGCCAGGATCAGCTGCCCCTTGCCCTGTCCCAGCAGGGCGGCGACGACGAAGGCGAGCAGGATGGCGGGGAAGGACAGCTGCACGTCCACCAGGCGCATGATGAACGTTTCAAAACGGCCGCCGGTGTAAGCCGCGAAACAGCCGACGATGGCGCCGATGGTGAAGGCGACTGCACCGGCGATCAGGCCCATCTCCAGCGAGATGCGCAGGCCGTAGATGATCGCCGAGAGCAGGTCGCGGCCCTGGCTGTCGGTGCCGAGCAGATAGTGCATGCCGTTGGCGCCGACGAAGCCCGGTGGGCGGCGCGCGTCGCGCAGCACCAGCGAGCGCAGGTCGTAGGGGTCCTGCGGCGTGATGAACGGCGCGAAGATGGCGGCCAGCGCAATCACCAGCACGACGGCCAGCGCGACCACCGCGACCTTGTTGCGCAGGAAGATGCGCCAGAAGTCGCGCCAGGCGGAAGCCGGCGGTGTGGCGTCGAAATTGTCCTTGATGATGATGTCGCTCATGTCAGCGCCCCCATTGTCAGCGAGCTTTGAGCCGAAGGCGCGGATCGAGCGCGGCATAGGCCAGATCGACGCTGAGATTGATGACGACGAAGAGCACCGAGACCATCATCAGATAGGCCACCATGACGGGGCGGTCGAGCGAGGCGATCGAATCGATGATCAGCTTGCCGAGGCCCGGCCAGTTGAAGATCGTCTCCGTCACCAGCGCGAAGGCCAGCGTCGAACCGAGCTCGAGGCCGAACACCGTGACCAGCGGGATCGAGATCAGCTTCAGCACGTGCCTGCGCAGGATGGTGGCCTCGGGAATGCCGGCGGCGCGCGCGAACTTGATGGCGTCGGTGGTCATCACCTCGCGGGTGCCGGCTGCGGCCAGCCGGCACATCATCGACATCTTGAACAGCGACAGGTTGAGAACGGGCAGCAGCAGGTGCTTCCAGCCGTCCAGCGTGAGGAAGGAGAAGGGGACGCCGAACAGGCTGGCCGTCTGGCCGCGACCGCCCGCCGGCAGCACGCCGAACTGCACGGCAAAGAGCATGATCAACATCAGGCCGATCCAGAAGGTCGGCACCGAGAAGCCGAGGATCGAGCCCGCCATGATGATCCGTGAGGCGAGGCTGTTGGGCTTATAGCCGGCATAGATGCCGAGCGGAACGCCGATCAGCGAAGCCAGGATCACCGCGATCACCGCAAGCTCCAGCGTCGCCGGCAGGCGCTGCGAGATCAGCTCGCCGACCGGCATGTTGAAGACGAAAGAGCGGCCGAAATCGCCGGTCGACATCGAGCCGATGAAGTCGAGATATTGTTTCCACAGCGGCTGGTCGAGGCCGTATTCGGCGATCACCTGCTCGCGGATCGCCTGGGTGGCGTCGGGCGAGATCAGCACGTCCACGGGGTTGCCGATCACGTAGACCCCGACGAAGACCAGCATCGACATGACGATCAGCACGACGACCGCCTGGCTGAGCCGCTTGAACACGAAGGAGGTCATGTGCCGACCTCGGACCGGTGCCTGCTGTCTGTCATCTGCCCCTCCTCGAGAGCATGTCCGTCTTTGACGCCACGGAAATGCTCGAACCCTTTGTCGTCACGCAGCTCCGGGCTCGCCGGAGGGTGTTTGTCGATCAATGCCAGCCGTTCTCGATCTCGTCGCGGGTCTCCGCCACGCCGACCTCCCAGATCGCGAACATGTCCGCGTCCGGGCGCTGGAACACGCCGTGGTAGTTGCCCTCGGCGATGCGCTCGCGCTTGCGGCCTGCGTCGACGCGCCCGGTGGCGGCGAAGTCGATGCGGTCCTTCTTGAAGTTCGGCACCGGCGCGCCTTCGAGCCGCGTCCACGGGAAATTCTCCATCCAGCTCGCATGGCTGGCGGCCGGGTCGATCTCCATCACCTTGGCCATGGTGTTCGGCGCCCGCCACCAGTCATGCAGTTTCACCGAGGTGTCGCGATGGCTGTTCATCCATTCCGACAAAAGCGGGGCGATCGGCGTGTTGCCGCCGTGGCCGTTGACGATGAGGATGCGGCGGAAGCCGGAGCGGTAGACGCTGTCGAGCATGTCCTCGATGACGCTGATGTAGGTGCGCAGCGACAGCGTGATGGTGCCCGGGAAATCGGCGAAGCCCGAGGCCATGCCGTAGGGCAGGCACGGGAAGACCGGTACGCCGAGCGGCTCGGCTGCCTCCACCGAAATGCGCTCGGCCAGGATCATGTCGGTCGCGAGGCTGAGATAGGCATGCTGCTCGACCGAGCCGATCGGCAGGACGCAGCGGTCGTCGACCTTGGCGCGTTCTTCCACCTGAGCCCAGTGCATGTCCTGAATGCGCATTCCCGAAAACTCCATTGCCTGCGATCTACCGCGATTGGTGCCGTACGCCAGCCTGCCGGAATGCGGCATAGGCCAGCAACAAAACTGCGAGATATCTCCAATTAAGTTCCATTAGGAACAAAATTATTGGGTTGACGCAACAAAAATTTCAATTACCGTTCCGTTTGGGACTAATTCAGGGGCGAGGTTCGATGGATCGATTGCTGAGCACGGCGCTGCATGAAGCGCGTGCAGGCCGGGAAGCGCCGGGCCCGCAGCACGTTCCGCAGGACGATCCGCTGTTCCCGAAACTGTGGGACAATCCCTGCTGGCTGTCTTTCCGGCTGAACTTCCTGGCCCTGCAGTTCAACAATCCCGTCTATGGTCGAATCCAGCAGCAGCTCGGCCTGCTGCGTCCGGAATTCGTCGTCTTGTGGTCGCTCTATCTCGGCGACGGCCTGACGCTGACCGAAGTGGTGCGTTCGTCCAATTTTCCCAAGAACACGCTGAGCCGCGCCGTCAACAAGGTGGCGACGCTTGGCCTGATCGACCGCGAGATCGACCCGTCCGACCAGCGCCGCGTCACCCTGACCCTGACGGAAAAGGGACGTGCCGCCGTGGTCTCGGTCAAGGAGCTGATGCTCGAGCATGAACGCGCCATGCTCGACTGCCTGTCGCCCGCCGAACGGCTGACCTTGTCGGACCTGCTGACCAAGATGGTCGTCGCTTCAGGCAACTGGCCCCGCGACCTGGATATGAATGCCGAGGCGGCCAGCACCGATTGATCCTGGGTCAGAAAGCCGGCCCGGCGCCAAGAAGACACTCCACAACAAAACAAGAAGAGGAAACCCCGATGAGAACCAGTTCCTTCCTGCGCTCGGCGCTGCTTGTGTCGACGCTGCTCGTGTCGCTGCCGGCGCTCGCTGCCGACCTGACCATCGCCACCAAGTCCGGTCCGGCCTCCATGGATCCGCATTTCACGGCCACTTCCGCCAATGCCGAGGCCACCAAGCACATTTTCGACACGTTGCTGAAGTCGGGCAACAAGCTCGAGGTCGAGCCCAACCTGGCGGTGAGCTGGACGCCGGTCGATGCCACGACCTGGGAGTTCAAGCTGCGCGAGGGCGTGAAGTTCCATGACGGCTCGGACTTCACCGCCGAGGACGTGAGGTTCTCGATCGAACGCATCCCCAATGTCACCGGGCCGAACCCGTCGACCATCTATGTGCGCCGCGTCGCCGGCGTCGAAGTCGTCGACCCGCTGACGGTGCGCGTCAAGACGCATGGTTCGGCACCGACCCTGCCCAATGATTTCGTGCGTCTCTTCATTGTCTCGCACAAGGCGGCAGCGGCCTACTCCACCAAGGAGACGGCCTCCGAAGGCTTCAACACCGGCAAGGCCACCATCGGCACAGGTCCGTACAAGTTCGTCAGCTGGGCGCCGACGCAGGATCTCGTGCTGGAGAAGTTCGACGGTTACTGGGGCGGTGCGCAGCCATGGGACAAGGTGGTCCGCAAGGAAATCCCGAATGACGCCGCCCGCGTCGCGCAGCTCAAGGCAGGTCAGGTCGACCTGATCTCCAAGGTGCCGGCGACCGACCTCGCCAATCTGGAAGCCGATCCGGCCATCGATGTCGTCAAGGACGAGTCGGTCTACATCCCCTATCTCGAATTCGACTTCCGCGAGAATTCGCCGATGGTCTGGGACAAGGCAGGCAAGAAACTCGACAAGAACCCTTTCCTCGACCCGCGCGTGCGTGAGGCCTTCGATCTCGTCATCGACCGCCAGACCATTGCAGATGTCGCGCTGGAAGGCATGGGCGTCGTGCCGACCCAGCTCGTGAGCGGCAACATCTTCGGCTACAACAAGGACATTGCGCCAGCGGCTTATGACGTCGACAAGGCCAAGCAGCTGATGACCGAGGCCGGCTTCGCGGATGGTTTCAAGGTGTCGCTGAACTATGCCAACGACCGCATGCCGACCGAGCTCGGGCCGACGGTGGCGCAACTGCTGGCAGCGATCAATGTCCAGGCCGATGTGAGCGGCGTGCCGGCGGCGGTGTTCAATCCTGCCAAGACGCGCGGCGAATATTCGCTCTACATGGCATCCTGGGGCACGCTGACCGGCGAGGCGAACTACATGCTGTCCTCGCTGATGCACACCAACGACAAGGAAAAGTCGCTGGGCGCCTTCAACACCCGCGGCTATTCCAACCCCGAGATGGACAAGCTGATCGAGGATGCCGGCGTCGAGATGGACGAGGCCAAGCGCCGCGAACTGCTCGAAAAGGCGAACCTGCTGGTCGCCACCGATCGTCCCGACCTGCCGCTGGCTGTCAACGTCTCGGCCTGGGGCGTGAAGGCGGACAAGATCACCTACACACCGCGCTCCGACGAAGACACGCTGGCGATGGACGCCAAGCCGAAGCAGTAGGTTTTCCAGCCATACAACAAGGGAAGCGGACGCGTTCCAGCACCGCTTCCCTCTCTTTTGAAGGTACGGACGATGACGAAATTCGCATTGGCGATCCATGGCGGCTGCGGGGTGATGGCCAAGCTCGATCTCAACGAGGAAGAATGGATCGCCGCGCGCCGTGATCTCGGACGCGCGCTGGAAGCCGGCTACGCAATCCTGAAATCCGGTGGCCGGGCGCTCGACGCCGTGCAGGCCGCCGTCATCGTCATGGAAGACAGCCCGCATTTCAACGCCGGCCATGGCGCTGCGCTCAACGAAAACGGCGTGCATGAACTCGACGCCTCCATCATGGACGGGCGCTCGCTGGCAGCCGGCGCCGTCAGTGCCGCCCGGCATGTGCGCAACCCGGTCAAGGCCGCGCGGGCGCTGCTGGAGCAGGGCGATCCGCTGCTGCTGACCGGCCCCGCCGCCGACCGCTTCGCCGAGGACAAAGGCCTGGCCGTCGAGCCGCAGAGCTATTTCACCACCGAGCGTCGCAAGGCGGCGCTGACTGCAATGAAGGCGCATGTCGTGGCCGGTACCGCGGCCAAGGCCAGCGAATCCGAAAAGCACGGCACGGTCGGCGCGGTGGCGCTCGACAGCCATGGCGATCTCGCCGCCGCCACCTCGACCGGCGGCTACAACAACAAGCCGGACGGCCGGGTCGGTGACAGCCCGATCATCGGCGCCGGCACCTATGCCCGCAACGGCGTCTGCGCCGTGTCAGGCACCGGCAAGGGCGAGTACTTCATCCGTCATGTCGCCGCGCATGAGGTTGCGTCTCGTGTCGATTACCGCGGCGAAAGCCTGGAAGCGGCGACGCGCAAGGTCATCATGGACGACCTGAAAGAGGTCGGCGCCGGCCTGGTGGCGGTGGACGCAAAGGGCGCCATTGCTGCCCCCTACAACACGGACGGCATGTTCCGTGGCTGGGTGAATGACAACGGCGCGTTCTTCGTCGCCTCGCATGCGGACGTCTATCGATATCCAGAAGATCTGCAGTAAATCGCAGACACGTCTCGGCGCCTGGAGCGTTTTCCGCTGTTCTTGGAATAGCGGAAAACGCTCCGATTCTTTTTGATGGGATGTGGTGCTTTGGTGTGGCTTCAGCGCGATGCCAGCCCCTTCTCCCCTTGCGGGAGAAGGTGGATCGGCGCGTAGCGCCGAGACGGATGAGGGGTGTTGGAAGAAACGAAGCCGAGGGAAATTATATCTATATAACAGCAGCTTAATCAGGAAGGTCGTGATCCGTCCAGCACCCCTCATCCGACCTCGCCCAAAACGGCGGCAAAGCCGCCGGGCGAGGCCACCTTCTCCCACAAGGGGAGAAGGGGACGTGAACGCCGAGTCGCCCTACTTCTTTGCCAGCAGGGCCTTGACCAGCTTGTCGTCGACCGAGCCGGTTGCCTCCAGGCCATTGTCGCTCTGGAAGGCCATGATCGCCTTCTTGGTGCGGTCGCCCATGACACCGTCGGTGCCGCCGGCGTCATAGCCGTTCTTGGCCAGGATGCGCTGGATGTTCTGCACCGCCTTCTTCATGTCGATGCCGGCGATGGTGGTCGGTGCATCCTGCCAGGAACCCGGGATGTCGATGGAGTTGGCGGCTTCGTCGAGCGGCTTCGGCTTCCACAGGTCCGTTGCCTGCTTGGCGCGTTCGAGCTGTTCGGGGCGCAGCGCCCTGGCAATCTCGTCGCGCTTGGTGGCGGCATCCTTGTCGCCGGCTTTCGCCACCAGGGCGAACCACTTGTAGGACTCTTCCAGGTTCTGCGGCATGCCGGCGCCCTTGGCGGCGAGGATGCCGAGGTTGAACTGGCTATCCTTCACGCCGAGGTCGGCGGCCTGCTGGAACCAGCGGGTGGCGGCGTCGTTGTCGGCCGCACCATCGGCGCCCATGGCAAACAGCACCGCCAGATTGTGCATGGCGCTGGCGTTGCCCTTCTCGGCGGCGCGGCGATACCACTCCTTCGACTTGGCGATGTCGCGTTCGACGCCGATGCCCTTCTCGTAGAAATTGCCGATGCGGTATTCGGCCGGCGCGAAGCCGCGTTCGGCGGACTCGCCGTACCATTTGGCGGCGGTGGCCATGTCTTCCCTGACACCGCGTGCCTCGGCGTAGCGCGAGCCGATCTCGAACAGCGCCTTGGCATCGCCGGCGGCTGCGGCATCGCGCAACGCAACCGGGCCAACCGTCTGCGGGATTTCGATTCCGTTCGCCGATGCATTGGCCGAATCCGGGGTCGAAACCGAAGCCGGTTGCACGGCGCCGGTCTTGTCTTCCGTCGCGACGTTGGACTTCGGCATGCCCGGCACGTCGACCGTCGGCAATGTCACCGGCGCGGCGATCAAGGCGTGCGTCGCGGCCTTGGCTTCCGGAGCGGCCTCGGTGGGCTGCGCCGAGACCATGTCGTCCTTGGCCTTCGGCTCGGAGGCTTTCGGTTCCGGTGCCTGGACTTCGGGCGAACCCAGTCCGGCGGACGAAGGTTCGATGGCATCCTTGTCGTCGACGCTGCGCACCGGCGGCGCATCGGCAGGGATCGGCAGCGCCGGAGTCGCGGCCGACACCGGAGCCTGGCTGAGCGGTGTCTGCAGGGCAGGCGCCCTGGTTGCGACGTCGGTGTTTTCTTCGATGGGGGCGCTCTGGTTGAGCGCCACCTGGTCCGGATCGGACAGGAAAGCCTTGCCGAGCTGCAGGCCGGCGAGCGCCAGCATGATCGCGGCGGCTGCCATCAGCACAGGCTTGCGGCGGGCCTTCAGGAGGTTGCCGATGCCGAACGACTTGATGCCGCCAACCTTGCCCGACTGCTGCTTGAGCGCTTCCGCCTCAGCGGCCGCCGCCTGGGCGGCACGGCGGGCTGCGGCGATGAAATCGGCTTTGGAGGCATCCGCCGCCCCCGACTTGGTGGGCTGGCCGCGCTCGTCGCGCACCCGCTTCATGATGGCGTTGAGGTCCGGGGCGCCCGAGCCGGGCTCGAGCGGACGGTTGAGCAGCTTCGGCTCCAGCGGCTCGTCGAGATCGACGGTCGGGACCTCGCCGCTTTCGGCCAGTGCCGTCGGCTGCGTCGGTTCGTTCTCGCGGCGCATCTTGAAGGCGCGTGCGATGCCGCCGAACATTGATTTGTTCTGGCTGGAGATTTCCGAATCGGCGGCAATGGCTTCGGAGCCGAGCGCGGCGCGTGCCGCTTCGGCCGCCGCCTGTGACGGCGTGCGTGCCCCGCCGCGCATGGCCGGAGCCATCGGCTCGTTCGGGAACGGCAGCGGCTCGTCCATGTCGAGCGCCGGTGCATCGCGGACGGTGATCTTCGGCGATGCCAGCGGTGCGCTGCCTTCCAGCGAGCCGAGGCGGTCAACGATCTTGAGCAGCGTGTCGTGGATGGCTTCGAACGTCTTGGTGTTGCGCTCGTCGGAGCGGCGGGTCAGGTCTTCCAGCGTCTTGAGGTCGCTGGCGAGCCCGGTCACGGCCACAGTATCGCCGTTCGACAGGCCGAGCGAGCGCACGGCATTTTCGGCGGCCTGTCTCGCGGTCTCCAGGATGGTGTCGCGATTGGTCGAGATCGATTCCTCGATCCGCTCGAGGCGCGGTGCGATGTCTTCGAACTCCGGCAGCGGTGCGCCGGGGCGCGACAGATGCGCGGTCAGGCCGGAAACCTGCGCCTCGAGGCTGCGCAGCAGGTCCGGATCGATGCCGGCTGCCTGCACCGAGCTGGAGTCGAGGCGGCTTGAGATGTCGTCGAGCCGGCTCTCCAGGCTGCGGATGGCATCCTGGCCGGCAGTGTCGGTGCCGCGGCTTTCCAGGCGCTGCGCCAGCGCGCTGAAACGGGCATCGATGGCATCCATGATGCCGGAATTGTCGGGTTCGGGCGCACGGCGCTCGAGGCGGTCGGCGACATCGTCCAGCCGGCGCTCGAGATCGCGGAACAGCATGTTGCCCTGCTGCATGGCGTCGTCCTGGCGACGCTCGATGATGCCGGACAGCGCTTCGAAACGCTGTTCCAACCCCTGGAACAGGTGGTCCACGACTTCGCCGCGCGGGCGTTCCTCGGCGACGTCCTCGATTTGGCGGGCAAGCGCTGCGATGCGCTGTTCGATGCGCTCGAACGGTGCCGGATCGAAGGCGCTCGATTGCGCGGCGACTGTCGAAGCGACGATGGCGCGCGAGATCTCGTCCAGCCGCTCGTCGATCATGCCGTAGACATCGCCGCCACGGCGGCCCTGCTGGCTGGCGAAATGGTCGACCGCGCCGGCCAGCGTGCGCACCTTGTCTTCCAGCGAGCGCAGCGAAAGCGAGTCCGGCAGCTTGTTGACCGCGGCGCCGATCTGTTCGAGCCGTTCGGCAAGGGCTGCGACATCGATCGCTTCGCGTTTGCCGGTATTGCCGTCGAAACGGTTCTCGAAGTTCGACCAGCGCTGGTCGAATTCCTGCCAGCGGCGGTCCACCGCCTGCACGCTTTCCTCGCGCGCCAGCGTGTCCATGGCGTTGCGGACCTGCTCCAGCTCGAGCCGCAGCAGGTTGACGCCCTTGTCGTCGCTCTTTTCGGCAAGACCGCGGATCGCGCCGGACAGGCGTTCGAATTCGAGGCCGAGTTCGGCGCTGTCGCGCGACGACGGCGCTTCCTGGGCGACGCGCTGGATATCCTTGCGCAGCGCCTGGAATTCGCGCTGCAGGCCGGAGCTCATCTGCTGGCGCAGTTCCTCGCGCAGGCCTTGCAGTTCGCTGGCGATCTTGCTCACCATCGCCACGCCGTCTTCCTGGCCGCGCATGCGTTCGATGTCGCGGGCGATCGACTGATAGGGCCGTTCGCTGCGCTGGCGGGAGGACCGGGGCTCTTCGTAGGCGCGCTGGTAGCCGCGCGTCGTGTTTTCATAATCGCGCTCGCGGGGGCGCTGGTCCTCATAGCCGCGCTGCGCGTGACGTGGAGCTTCATAGCGCTCGCCATAAGGCTGGCTGCGGCCGTAGCGCGGCTCTTCCTGGCGCGATGGCTCCTGCTGGCGCGCCGGCTCCTCGCGGTTGCGGCCGATCCGCTGTTCCAGCGCTTCCATCGACCGGTTGAGGTCTTCCAGCGAGGCATAGTCCCGGCGCGGACGCCCGGAATTGAGATTTTCGAGGTAGGACCGCTTGTTGTTCATCGAGCGCCCGTTTCGCATTTGGCTGGCCTTTGCCAGCAGTTCCCCAAACCACCCAGTCGGGTCCGAAGACGGTTCGGCCAGCGGAAGCTTGCTTCCTGGGTTGGCGCCCGCGCTTCGATGAAACCCGTGTGAAAAGCGAGACAGGATGGACACGGACCGACAGCCGCACCTTTCGCCCAGCATGGTAAACAACCCGTTAACCAAGCTTAAGAAGTCGAAGGATTCGTTGAGAAAAGCTTTCATCGTTGACCGTGGGGCATGGCCTTACGGCACCCCCACTTGCATTTCCGAAACGATGTCGGTATATCCTTTACGTAAACGTAAGTTGTGCAGTGCGGTAGCGCTTACGCATTAAGTCGAAACCAGGAAGCAACGCCCCCTAGCGCTTCCGCCACAGGCGACGCCAGGCAGCCAAGGCCGCGCGCCATAGCTGGGGCCTAACGGGAAATGTCGATGACTGTGCAGATGAACAGCGCTGGCGGGGTAGCCAGCAACACCAACGCCATATCCAACGAACCGGGCGAAGACCTGGTGCGCATCGGCGAGATGGCCAAGAAATACGGCGTGACGCTGCGCACGCTGCGTTTTTATGAAGACAAGGGCCTGCTGAAGCCGGAGCGCGACGGCGCCACCCGCCTCTATACGCATCGCGACCGCGTGCGCCTCAAGCTCATCCTGCTCGGCCGCAAGGTCGGTTTCTCGCTGCGCGAGGTCAAGCAGATGATGGATCTCTACGATCCGACCGGCACCAACACCAAGCAGCTGCGCCTCGCGCTGGAGAAGTCGGAAAAGCAGCTCGTGCGCCTGCAGAAGCAGCGCGCCCTGATCGACGACGCCATCAACGAGCTGAGCGGCGCCATGAACTCCGTCCGCCAGATGGTCGCCGACCGCGCCGCCTCCACCTCGGCCGCCGCGAACTGAATTTCGGATCGTCCGGTTGGGCGGTCTGTGACTGGACTGAAACTGAAAGGCGCGTTGCTTCGGTGGCGCGCTTTTTTGTGACTTGTTCAGCAAACAACGCGCTCCTCTTGGAATTCTTGGCGCGTCGCTCATCTCTCGCTCGCTAGATCATAGCATGCGAGACTAGATCAAGTCGGGTGCCTCGGAATTCTGACTAGTCCAATCTGTGGCTGCTGTCTTGACGCGATCCTTTTTCGGCAAGATGCAGAGCGGAGTTAGAAGCCAGCAGGTTGGCCGAGGGGAGCCTTGGACGGTTCAGCACGCGCACAGTGCGGGCAAGCTTCTGAAGCCAAATGCAATATCGGCCACATCAAGCGGTTCTACGAATCCGTCGAGATCAAAGAGGTCATGGGCAGCTACACGATCGATCACGTGCGCCGAAAGTTCTTGTGCGAACAATGTGACGCGAAGAAACTGGAAGATGAGTAAGCAGGTGCTGCGGGGCGTGCAATGACTGTTCAAGGTAGCGCTGATCGCATTCGCGAGGGGCTCAAGCGTTTTCGTGGCGAGCGCCTTGTTCAGAAGGGCGGATATCCCGGCCAGTTCAGTATCAACGGAGGTGATTGGGTCTCCAAAAGGGGAGGATGTGTTTTTTCGATCTTGCCGGGTCACCACTGGGCATTCCGCCTCAGGTCTGGATTTGTTCAGCCGATGTATGTGTGGGATGCCAAGCTGGTTTTTGACGGGCTTGACCCTGTGGGCATCTCTATTACCCGATGGCTCGAAGAAGCTACCCGCGAGCCTTTCCCGCGCTCTTCGCCGAACGTGGCATATTGCTCGCACATCACCGTTCAGAGGATAAACTACACGGATCCCTTCTATTCTAGGATTGAAGGACTTTCCGATTCGGATCTTGAAGACATCCGGTCGCTGATTGAGAAGCCATTGCAGGATTTGCTGGGGCGTAGCATCGAGGAAGTACGGCCCCAGCAAAAGTATGCCGGGGGTCTTGCTGTTTCGGTGGTTGGAGAGTTGCACTGGAATTGGCGTAATCCCATGCCTGAGCTTCTCGCAGTACAGGAGGAAATCCTGGATTTCACTGCAACCTTCAAGTCCGAGAGGGTCGCGAGCCGACCGCTTTCTCGTTACAAGCTGGATAATACGGTGAGCCGCCGTGAATGGTCTTGTGCCTTCACCGTGGAGGGTGAACCGAGTGTTCGTGTTCTAATCCCGTCAGAGGACCGAGAAAATCCCGACATTTTCGATGTTGTCGTTGAAATCTCGGGGATGGTTATACCTGTTCGGGTGGAACGCATGAGCCCTGTTCCGTTAGGCGGAGTTGCTTCTTTCCACGATGGGCCAATACTTGACTACTACCTTCTTTTCCATCCCTGTGGTGTTCATTTCGCGCCATATCCCAAAGCTCCATCTGAGTTGAGTCGGGCTATCGGTGATCGCGCGGTAGAGCATTTGAAGAATGCCTGGCTTGCTCGTGAGCTTGGCCTAAAGCGAGATTCTCGTCTGTTTGTAGATGTTTTAATCGCCTAGATAACGCCGGCGTCGGCTGCAATTCAGCATATTCGTCAATCTCCACTACCACAGAGGTTACCAATGGAGTCAGCCAGTCTGTCCCTTGGCCCGATCAACGTCTTTCATCGCAAGTCTGGTCTCCGGAACTCTGCTTAATCTCGTCGCCATTTGGGGGAGGGCGGCACGTCTGTGACGCTAGACAGGCATCCCGGCTTCGACCAGTCGCGTCCAGTAAGCGACACCGAACGGAATCGCGGCGTCGTTGAAATCATAGGCGGGGTCGTGCAGTCCCGCCGTTGCGCCATTGCCAAGCATGGCGATGTTGCCGGGCCGTTGCTCCAGCATGAAGGCGAAGTCCTCCGAACCCATGATCTGCGGATGAGCGGCATCGACGGCGTCGGCGCCCATGACGGCGCGGGCGACGTCCGCGGCAAACGCGGTTTCCTCCGCATCGTTCACCACCACGGGATAGAGGCTCCTGAAGAGGACGCTTGCGCTGGCGCCATAAGATGACGCGATCCCTTCGACGATATCGGTGATGCGCCGCTGCAGGGTGTCGCGCACATCCGGTTCGAACCAGCGCATGAGGCCGCGGATCTCGCTCGATTGCACGAAGGTGCCTCCCGGCTGCCCACCCTGGAACGATCCGACCGAGACCACGCCGCTCTTCAGCGGGTCGACATTGCGCGCGATGATCGTCTGTAGGGCAATCAGGATGTTGGCGGCAGGCAGCAAGGCGTCGACGCCGGCATGCGGGCTGGACGAATGGGCCGCCTTGCCGTCGATCGTCACCCTGAAGCTCGCCACCGCCGCGCCGAACGGCCCGGGGCGGGTGGCGAAGCGCCCGATGGCGAGGTCCGGGTCGTTGTGAAGGGCGAAAACCTTCTCGATGCCCCAGCGCGTCATCAGGCCGTCGTCGCACATCGCCTTCGCGCCGGCTAGCCCTTCTTCCGCCGGCTGGAAGACCAGGACGGCGGTTCCATCGAAGTTGCGGGTCTCGGCGAGGGTCCTCGCCGCGCCCAACAGCATCGCGGTGTGGCCGTCATGGCCGCAGGCATGCATCCGGCCATCGATCTTCGAGGCATAGGCAAGGCCGGTGGTCTCCTGGATGGGGAGGGCATCCATGTCTGCGCGCAGGCCGATGACCTTGCCCGACGCGTGCTTGCGGCCGCGCAGGGCGCCGACGACACCGCTCCTGCCGATGCCTTCCGTGACCTCGTAGCCAAAGGTGCGCAGCTTGTCGGCCACGAAGGATGCGGTGCGCGGAAGGTCGTAGCCGAGCTCCGGATGGGCATGCAGCTCACGTCGCCAGGCAATGATGTCATCATACATGGATGTACTCATTCCGAATGATCGCTGCGCAGGCGGGCTGCCGAAGCCTCGACCTGCGTGAGCATTGTCTCGACCTTCTTCTGGCCGCGCAGGAGCCATCATCACTGTGCGTAAGCCGTATTTCAAATGCAAGGAACTGCCGCCGGCAACGGCCCGCTCCGTCGTCGCCTGTCGAAAACCCTCCTAAAAAAGTGACCACCCACGCATATTGACGTTTACGCAAACGTCAATATTTGTTATCCAGATCTCACAGTCGGCCCGAAAGCCGTTTTGGTGCGGGCGCGTTGATTTTGTGGAGGAAGACGCAATGCCGATCTACCAGGCGCCTGTCCGCGATACGTTGTTCGTTCTGAACGAGGTGCTCGGTTTCGAGCGGTACAGCAATCTCCCCGGTTTTGCCGATGCATCCGGCGACGTGCTCGAGGCGATCCTCGCCGAAGGCGCCAAGCTGGCCGAAAACGTCATCCAGCCGACCAATCGTGTCGGCGACATGGAAGGCTGCGTGCGTCATGACGATGGCTCGGTGACGACGCCGAAGGGGTTCAAGGAAGCTTATCGGCAATATTGCGAAGGCGGCTGGATGGGCCTTGCCGCGCCTGCCGAATTTGGCGGCCAGGGCCTGCCTTATGCCGTGCACACCGCGGTCGCCGAATATATGGTCTCGGCCAATCTCGCGCTGTTGATGTATCCCGGTCTCACCCAGGGCGCGATCGCCGCGATCCTCACCCATGGCACCGACGAACAGAAGACCACCTTCGCGCCGAAGCTGATCGAGGGCGTGTGGACAGGCACCATGAACCTGACGGAGCCGCATTGCGGCACCGACCTTGGCCTGCTGCGCTCCAAGGCCGTGCCGAACGGCGACGGCACCTACAAGATTTCCGGCCAGAAGATCTTCATCTCGGCCGGCGAGCACGACATGTCCGACAACATCATCCATCTGGTGCTGGCCCGCATCGAGGGTGCGCCGGAAGGCGTGAAGGGCATTTCGCTGTTCATCGTGCCGAAGTTCAAGCTCGATGCCGACGGCAATCCGGGCGAGCGCAATGCAGCCTCCTGCGGCTCGATCGAAGAGAAGATGGGCATCCACGGCAATTCCACCTGCGTCATGAATTATGACGAGGCCGAAGGCGTGCTGCTCGGCGAGGCCAATGGCGGCCTCAAGGCGATGTTCACGATGATGAACGAGGCGCGTCTCGGCGTCGGCCTGCAGGGCCTGGCGCAGTCGGAAGTCGCCTATCAGAACGCTGTCGCCTACGCCAAGGAGCGTCTGCAGGGCCGTTCGATCTCGGGCGCCAAGTCGCCCGACAAGAAGGCCGACCCGATCATCGTGCACCCGGACATCCGCCGCAACCTGATGACCATGCGCGCCTTCAACGAGGCCGGCCGCGCCTTCACGCTGTGGACTGCGCTGAAGTCGGACATCGCCCACCGCTCCGGCGACGACGCCGACCGCCAGGCCGCCGACGACCACATGGGCCTGATGACGCCGGTGGTGAAGGGCGTGCTCACCGACAAGGGTTTCGAGCATGCCGTGATGGCGCAGCAGGTGTTCGGTGGCCACGGCTATATCGAAGAGCACGGCATGAGCCAGTTCGTGCGCGATGCCCGCATCGCCATGATCTATGAAGGCGCCAACGGCATCCAGGCGCTCGACCTCGTCGGCCGCAAGCTCGGCGCCAATGGCGGCCGCGCCATCCAGGCCTTCTTCAAGGAAGTCGGCGAGTTCTGCGAGGAAAACCGCGCCGACGAGAAGCTGGCGCCGTTCACCAAGGCGCTGAAGAAGGGCCTCAACGATCTGCAGGCCGCCACCATGTGGCTGATGCAGAACGGCATGAAGAACCCCGACAATGCCGGTGCGGCCTCGACCGACTATTTGCATCTCTTCGGTCTGGTCACGCTCGGCTACATGTGGGGCCAGATGGCCAAGGTCGCGCAGGCCAAGCTCACCGAAGGCGCCAACGGCTCGTCATCTTTCTATGACAACAAGCTGGTCACGGCGCGCTATTATATGGATCGCATCATGCCGGAGACGGCGGCGCATCTTGCCCGCATTTCCTCGGGTGCCGATTCCATGATGGCGTTGTCGGCCGACGCGTTCTGAACGGTACCGGCGTCTGTTCAGGATTGAACAGACGCCCTATATAAAAGCGGTCAACAGGGAGCAGTTCATGGCAACCAACCCCGCCGACATCCTGTCCTTGCCGCGAGCCGGTTGGGCTGGCGACGAGGTCGCCATGCTCTACGACATGTCGACCCGTTTTCTCTCCGAAGAGATCGCGCCGCACTACGACGCATACGAGAAGAACGAGATCGTCGACCGTTCCGCCTGGGAAAAGGCCGGTGCAGCCGGCCTGCTCTGCGCCTCGATGCCGGAAGAATATGGTGGCTCGGGCGGCACCTATGCCCATGAAAGCGTGATCGCCGAGGCGCTCGGCCATGTCGGTGTCGACGGCTTCGGCATCGCGCTGCACAACGCCATCGTCGCCCCCTATATCCTGCATTACGGCTCGGAAGAGCAGAAGAAGAAATGGCTGCCGAGGATGGCGACCGGCGAGCTGATCGGCGCCATCGCCATGACCGAGCCCGGCGCCGGCTCCGACCTGCAGGGCATCAAGACCCGGGCGGAAAAGGACGGCAACCAATACCTGATCAACGGGTCCAAGACCTTCATCACCAACGGCCAGAACGCCAATCTCATCATCGTCGTCACCAAGACCGATCCAACCAAGGGCGCCAAGGGCACCTCGCTGATCGTCGTCGAGACCGACGAAGTCGAAGGTTTCACCCGCGGCCGCAACCTCGACAAGATCGGCCTGAAGGCCAACGACACCTCGGAGCTCTTCTTCAACGACGTGCGCGTGCCGACGGCCAATCTGCTCGGCCATGAGGAAGGCCAGGGTTTCGTCCAACTGATGCAGCAGCTGCCGCAGGAGCGCCTGCTGATCGGCGCGCAGGCGGTCGGCATGATCGAGCGCGCGCTCGCCGTCACCGTCGACTACGTCAAGGAGCGCAAGGCGTTCGGCAAGGCGGTGGTGGAGTTCCAGAACACCCAGTTCAAGCTGGCCGAACTGAAGACCGAAGCCACCATCGGCCGCGTCTTTTACAATGACTGCGTCAAGCGCCATCTCAATGGCGGGCTCGACCCGGTCACCGCCTCGATGGCCAAGTACTGGCTCTCCGACCTGCAGTGCAAGGTCGTCGACGAATGCCTGCAATTGCATGGCGGCTATGGCTACATGAACGAATACCCGATCGCCCGCATGTATCGCGATGCCCGCGTGCAGCGCATCTACGGCGGCACCAACGAGATCATGAAGATGTTGATCGGCCGCTCGCTCTGAGCAACCGGTCCAACCTTTAAGGAGCATGAAAATGGCCGACGCTTATGTCTATGACGCTGTGCGCACGCCGCGCGGCAGGGGCAAGAAGGACGGATCGCTGCACGAGGTGCCGGCGGTGCGTCTCGGCGCCAAGGTGCTGGAAGCGCTGCGCGACCGCAACGAGCTCGACACCGGCGCCGTCGATGACATCATCTTCGGCTGCGTCGACCCGGTCGGCGAAGCCGGTTCGGTGATCCCGCGCGCCGCCGCCTTCGAGGCTGGCTACAACACCAAGGCGCCCGGCATGCAGCTGTCGCGCTTCTGCGCCAGCGGCCTCGACGCCATCAACCTGGGCGCGGCCAAGATCGCGCAGGGCGCCGACGATATCGTCATCGCCGGCGGCGTGGAATCGATGAGCCGCGTCGGCATGGGCGCCTCGGGCGGCGCCTGGTTCATGGATCCGTCGGTGGGCTTCCCCGGCTGGTTCGTGCCGCAGGGCATCTCGGCCGACCTCATCGCCACCAAGCATGGCTTCTCGCGCGACGACGTCGACGCTTATGCGGTGGAGAGCCAGAAGCGCGCCGCCAATGCCTGGCAGAAGGGTTATTTCAAGAACTCGGTCGTGCCGATCAAGGACCAGAACGGCCTCACCATCCTCGACCATGACGAGCACATGCGGCCGACGACGGACATGCAGTCGCTGGCTTCGCTGAACCCCTCCTTCGTCATGCCTGGCGAAATGGGCGGCTTCGACGCCGTTGCCGTGCAGCGCTATCCGGAGCTGGAAGAGGTCAACCACGTCCACCATGCCGGCAATTCGTCGGGCATCGTCGACGGTGCCGCAGCCGTGCTGCTCGGTTCCAAGAAGGGCGGCAAGGCGATGGGCCTCAAGCCGCGCGCCCGCATCCGCGCTTTCGCCAACATCGGCTCCGAGCCGGCGATCATGCTGACCGGCCCGGTCGACGTCACCGAGAAGCTGCTGAAGCGCGCCAAGATGAAGCTGTCGGACATCGACCTGTTCGAGCTCAACGAAGCCTTCGCCTCCGTCGTGCTACGCTACATGCAGGCCTTCGACATCCCGCACGACAAGATCAACGTCAATGGCGGCGCCATTGCCATGGGCCATCCGCTCGGCGCCACCGGCGCCATGGTGTTCGGCACCGTGCTCGACGAGCTCGAGCGCCGCAACCTCAACACCGCTCTGGTGACGCTGTGCATCGGCGCCGGCATGGGCACCGCCACGATCATCGAGCGCGTCTGATTTCGGCCGGAAGGAGAAGACAATGAGCTACAAGAACTTTTCGGTCGACATCGACGGCGACGGCATTGCGCTCGTCACCTGGGACATGCCCGGCCGCTCCATGAACGTTTTCACCGAAGAGGTGATGCGCGAACTGAACGCCATCATCGACCAGGTCGTGGCTGATGCCGCCGTCAAGGGTGCGGTCATCACCTCGGGCAAGGAGACCTTCTCCGGCGGCGCCGACCTCACCATGCTGCAGCAGATGCTGGGTCTCTTCGCCAAGGAAAAGGTGAAGGACAAGGAAAAGGCCACCCAGACGCTGTTCACCAATGTCGGCTTCATGACCGGCCTGTTCCGCAAGCTGGAAACCTGCGGCAAGCCGTGGGTGTCGGCCATCAACGGCACCTGCATGGGCGGCGCCTTCGAGATGTCGCTGGCCTGCCATGGCCGCGTCGCTGCCGATTCCGACAAGGTCAAGATGGCGCTTCCGGAAGTGAAGGTCGGCATCTTCCCGGGCGCCGGCGGCACGCAGCGCGTGCCGAGGCTGACCGACACGCAGGGCGCGCTGGAGATGCTGACCTCCGGCAAGAACCTGACCGCGCAGAAGGCCAAGGCCATGGGCCTGGTACACGAGATCGCCGAGCCGGCCAAGCTGGTCGAGACAGCCAAGGCAATGATCCGCAATGGCCTGAAGCCGGTCGCTCCCTGGGACGAGAAGGGCTTCAAGCTGCCGGGCGGTCCGGTCTATTCGGTTGCCGGCGCAAATCTCTGGCCACCGGCAATCGCCATCCTGCGTCGCGAGACCTATGGCAATTATCCGGCTGCCATGGCGATCCTGAAATGCGTCTATGAAGGCCTGCTGGTGCCTTTCGACACCGCGCTGAAGATCGAGACCCGCTACTTCACCGAGATCCTGCAGACCAAGGAAGCGGCGGCGATGATCCGCTCGCTGTTCGTGTCGCTGCAGGAGCTCAACAAGGGCGCCCGCCGTCCCGAAGGCATCCCGGAGAGCAAGTTCAAGAAGATCGGCGTGCTGGGCGCCGGTTTCATGGGCGCCGGCATCGCCTATGTCACCGCCAAGGCCGGCATTCCGGTCGTGCTGCTCGACCGCGACCTGCCGTCGGCCGAGAAGGGCAAGGCGCATTCCGACAATCTGATCTCGGAGCAGGTCAAGAAGGGCCGCGCCAAGCCTGAGGAGAAGGAAAAGCTGCTGTCGCTGATCACGCCGACGGCCGACTATGCCGATCTCAACGGCTGCGATCTCGTCATCGAGGCGGTGTTCGAGGATTCGGAAGTCAAGAAGGGCGCCACCGAGAAGGCCGAGGCCGTGCTGAAGTCGTCGGCGATCTTCGCTTCCAACACCTCGACCATCCCGATCTCGTCGCTGGCCAAGAACTCGTCGCGGCCGAAGAACTTCATCGGCCTGCACTTCTTCTCGCCCGTCGACAAGATGATGCTGGTCGAGATCATCCTCGGCAAGAAGACCGGCGACAAGGCGATCGCCACCGCGATCGACTATGTGCGCGCCATCAAGAAGACGCCGATCGTCGTCAACGACACGCGCGGCTTCTACGTCAACCGCTGCGTGCTGCGCTACATGTCGGAAGCCTTCCAGATGTTGATCGAAGGCATCCCGGCGCCGATGATCGAGAACGCCGCCAAGGCGGCCGGCATGCCCGTCGGTCCGCTGGCGCTGACCGACGAGACAGCGATCGACCTCGCCCAGAAGATCATGAAGCAGACCATCCGCGACCTTGGCGAAAAGGCCGTCGACAAGGACCAGTTCGCGCTGATCAACACGCTGGTCGACAAGCACGAGCGTCTCGGCCGCAAGAACACCAAGGGCTTCTACGACTATCCGCCGAAGCCGGCCAAGAAGAAGCTGTGGCCGGGCCTGAAGGACCTCTACCCGCAGCTCGACCCCGACAAGGTCGACTACGAAGAGGTGCAGCAGCGCCTGCTGGTTACCATCGCGCTCGAAGCGGCGCGCGTCATGGAAGAAGGCATCGTCACCGATCCGCGCGAAGCCGATGTCGGCTCGATCCTGGCGTTCGGCTTCGCGCCCTACACGGGCGGTGCGCTGTCCTACATCGACGGCATCGGTGCCAAGGCGTTCGTGAAGATCGCCAAGGGCCTGCAGAAGAAGTACGGCGCGCAGTTCAAGGCGCCGAAGCTGCTTCTCGACATGGCCGAGAAGGGCGAGACCTTCTACCAGCGCTTCGACCCCTATGCGAAGGGCGAGGTCAAGGAAGCGGCGTAAGCGGAAACAGCTTTCTCTCTCCCCGTTCACGGGGAGAGAGATGCGGCAGGTGAGGGGGCTGCACCCGGCTTGCGATTTTCAGAGCAGCCCCTCATCCGACCCTTCGGGCCACCTTCTCCCCGTGAACGGGGAGAAGGGAAGAAAGTAAAAGCATGTATGTCTGGGCACGTTTTGCGCGCATGGCGCTGACGGCGAAGTCGCGCGGCGCTACCGCGTCGGAGATGAAAGCCGGCTCACTTTCCGCTGTCTGCCGACCGACATCGACTTCAACGTCCATCTCAACAATGCGCGCTACATGATGCTGGCCGATCTCGGTCGCATCGACATCTTCATCCGCGCCGGCCTGATCGCGCTGGCACGGAAGCGGGGCTGGGCGCCGATGCTGGGCGGGCTGCAGACCGTCTATGTGCGCGAGATCAAGCTGTGGCGCAATTTCCAGGTGGTGTCCTCGATCGAGACCTGGGACGGCACCCAGGTGCTGGGCGGGCATCGTTTCGTGCTGGAGAACGGCGAGACCGCGGCCCTCATGAAGACGACCGCGGGTGTCTATGACCGCAAGGCCAGGCGTTTCGTCGACATCCAGGAACTGGTCGAGGCGCTCGGCTACGATGTCTCGCCGCGCACGCCGACCGAGGCGGAGCGGGCCTTCATGGCTTCGCACCAGGGGCTGCGGGCTGCAGCGAAGGCTGGCTGAACCCGAAGTTATGGGGCTACCCGCGTGCCCGCAGTGCAGCTGTCAGGGGCAGCCGGGTTGCCGCGATTGCCGGGAGCGCGCCGCCGATGATGCCGATGGCGAGGCCGAGCAGGCCGGCTGACAGCATCACATCCGCGTCGACCGTCAGCCGGAAGCCCATGCTGGTTTCGTTCGCCCCGACGGTGCTGGCTTCCCAGCCATTGAACAGCAGCCATGAAGCGAAGATGCCGACACATGCGCCGGCCGCGGCAAGCGCCACCGCTTCGAACCAGGTTGCCATGAATGCCGAGAGACGGCTGAAGCCAAGCGCGCGCACGGTGGCGATCTCGACGGTCCGGTCGGAGACCGAGCTCATCATCGTGTTGAGCGCACCGGCTGTCGCGCCGATCGCCATCAGCAGCGCGACCGGCCAGCCGAACAGGCGGATCAGGCTGGATGTGCGGCCCGACTGTGCGGCATAGAGATCGGCTTCGGAAACGGCGACAAGCGGCGTCGAGGTTACTGTGGCCAGGCCTGCCTTGAGCGCCGCGATCGATGCGGGGGAGGTGAGGCGCAAACGCAGGCTTTGCACTTGTCCCTGCCGATCGAAGGCAGCTCGAACCGCGTCGAGGTCGCCCCATATCTCGGATTCGAACGCGCTGCCATTGGCGGCGAAATGGCCGACAATCGTCCAGTCGACAGTCCCCAGCCGCACAGTGTCGCCACTCGCAAAGCCCGGGAAGTCGGCGGCGATGCGTGCGCCGACCACGATCTCGCGGGCGCCGGGTGCAAACAGCCGGCCCGCCTGGAGCACGATGCTTTCGCGGATCGAGGGGCCGGCGGCATCCATGCCACGAAGCGCGAGCGTCGAGGCCTGCCGACCGGCGGCTTCCACCGGCACCACCAGTTCGCGGGATACGAGCGGGTTCCCGGTTTCGTCCCGGACGATGTCCGCAGTCATCGCGCCCGCCAGCGATTGAATGCCGCGAACGGCGTCCGCCGGAATGTCCGATCCGGCTTCCTGGTTGGTGCCGCCGCCGAGGATGACGGCCACCAGCGGCGAGCCGGTGCCGGACAGCGCCTTTTCGAACCCCCCGGCCATGGCCAGGAAGCCGGCAAGGACGGCGACGACGAGTGCCACCGAAAGCGCCATCGACAGCGAGATTGCCAGGCGGCGCGGCAGGCTGCGAAGATTGGCCCGCGTCATCACGAGCGTCTGTCTGATCTGGGTGGACATGGCGACTACCTCGTTCTGAACGCTTTGATGATGGGGATGCGCATGGCGTTGATGGCCGGCAGCAGGCCGGTGGCGAGGCCGAGCAGCAGGGCGATCGCTGTCGCCCTGGCCAGCACCGGCAAGGAGAAGACGAGGCCGACGACGGGCCCGACAAGCACGGTCGCGAGCTTGGCCAACGCAAGGCCGACGCCTGCACCGATGATGAAGATGAACAGCGTCTCGCTGAGCACGAGCGCTACGATCCTGAGGCGGGAGACGCCCAGCGTCTTCAGGACGCCGATTTCGAAGCTGCGCTCGCGCACAGCGAAGACCATGGTGTTGATGACGATCATCAACAGCGTGACGAAGGCGGCGCCGGTGACCAGGTCGACGATCAGCCCGACATCGGCATACTGGCGCAGGAAGGCTTCGAGGAACTGCTTTTCCGACTGCGTTCGCGTCGGTGCGGCCGAATTCGCAAACAGCGCATCGATGCGTGTGGCAAGTGCACTTGCCTTGATACCGTCGCGCGGGCGGACGACGAAGGCGTCGACGGTGTCCTTGCCCTTGGACCGGGCCGCATTGACATAGTCGTATCGGGCGATGACGAAATAGGTGTCGGTGCTGGCGCCGGCACCTTCGAAGATGCCGGCGATCTCGAAGCGCCAGTCGCGAGTGCCGTCCTGTCTGGCCATCTGGAGCGCGGTGACGGCGATGTGCTGGCCGACTGTCCACCCTTGCGCTTCGGCCAGCGCACGACCGACCAGAACCCGGTCGCGGCCGCTGTCCAGCGCCTCGATCAAGCTCGGCGTCAGCCCGAGTTCCTTGCCGTTGACGGCCATCAGGGACTGCGGCTCGACGGCGCTGACGGCAACGACATTCTTCTCGTTGCCGGAAAACCCGCGCAGGCGCGCCATATAACCGACAGCGCCGACATCCGGCTCGGCGGCGATGCGGGAAAGATGCGCCATCGGCAGCGCCTGCGCGCGTCCCGCCGCGCTCATCACGCCCAGCACGTCCTCGCTGGCGGCCGAGGCGCCCTGCGAACCCGCCAGGAAACTCGCGGTGAGGCCATGGATGAGGAAGGCGACGGCAACGCAGACCATCAAAAGCACGGTGCGCAGCGGCTTTCGCCAGGCATTCTTGCGGGCAAGACCGAAGAAAGTCATCAGGCGGCCCTCTTCTCTTCGACGAACTGGCCCTTGTCGAGATGCAGCGTTCTTCTGGCGGAGCGAGCCGCCTGCGGGTCGTGCGTCACCATGACGATGGTCTTTTCCAGGGTGCGGTTGAGGAAGCCGAGCATCTCCAGCACATCGTCGGCGGACTTGCGGTCGAGATCGCCGGTAGGCTCGTCGCAGAGCAGCAGGCCAGGATCCGAGACGATGGCGCGCGCGATGCCGACACGCTGCTGCTGGCCGCCCGACATCATGGCAGGATACTGCTTCTCGCGGCCGGCGAGTCCGACCAGTTCGAGCACCTTGCCGACGCGCGCGCGGCGTTCGCCTGCCGAAAGCGGTTTCAGCAGCAGCGGCAGCTCGACATTCTCCGCCGCGTTCAGCATCGGCAGCAGGTTATAGAACTGGAAGACGATGCCCATATTGTGCGCGCGCCAGGACGACCGCGCCGTCTCGCCCATCTGGTCGAGCCGGTGGTTGCCGATGCTCAGGCTTCCGGCATCCGGCACGTCGATCCCGGCCAGCATGTTGAGCAGTGTCGACTTGCCCGATCCCGAAGGGCCCATGATCGCGACGAAGTCGCCACGCGGGATGACGAGGTCGAGTTCGCTGAAGATCGGGATCGGCTCGCCGCCGATGCGATAGCCTTTGCGTATGCCGGCAAGCACTATGTAGGGATCGTGGGTCATTGGCTGTCTGCTCCGGTCTTGCTGTTGGTGAGTTGGAGGCGAATGCGTGCGGCCATGTTCGGCCGGATGCCGGCTGGCGGATCGGTGAGCGCGAGGCGCAGGCCGACGGTGCCCTTTTCGATCGAGGCGATGGGGGCGACACGTTGCACTTCGACCGCAAACGGCCGGTCGGGAAATCCGTCGAGAACCGCTTCGCCGCGCAGTCCCCGCTGCAGGTCGGCCATGCCGGTCTCTGCGACATCGGCATCGATCACCATGGTTGTCTGGTCGCTGATCGTCAGCAGGCTCTGGTTCTCGCGCACGCTGTCGACACGCGCGAGAACGGTGTCTCCGACATGGGCGTCGAGCCGCGTCACGGTCCCGGCGAAGGGCGCCCGCACCGTCAGTTCGCGGACTGGCTCCTCGGCGATGCGGATGGCAAGCTCGGCGGTGGCCAAATCCTGTCGTGCCTGGGCGACGGCGTTTTCGGCGCGATCGACCGCCCTGCGCGCCTCTTCCAGTTGCTGGCGCGAAGCGGCGTCGCGGGCCGCAAGCGTTTCGGTGCGACCGAGGGCCGAACGTGCCTGGTCGAGGTCGATGTTTCGGCCGGCGAGCGAGAGAACCGCCGTCGCCCTTGTCGCCTCGGCGCGTTCGAGCGCGAAGCGGGCGCCGGCATCGTCGAGTGTCACCAGCACCTGGCCGGCTGCCACCAGGTCTCCCGCCTGGACGGCAACGCCGGTGATCCTGCCCTCGTATTTGGAAAAGACCGTGGTGATGCGGGGCGCGACCACATAACCCGAGCCGCTGATCTCGCGCGCGGCCGGTGTGCCGACAGATCCTCCCGCCGGCGCGGCCTTCGCCGGCGTTGGCTGTTCCACGGATGTCGAGGCGCCGGCCGCCTCATGCGCAGTTCCCGCTGCCAGGCCTGTGGTCTCGATACCGCGATGGATTTGCGGCTGGAGGAAAGCGATGGCAGCTGTCGCCGCCAGCGCTGAAAGACCCAAGGGCGGGATCAGCCGCCGAAGCGGTTTTGGTCGCGCCGCACCACTGTCCGGAATGGGTGACAGCGGCGTCAGCGCTGCGGCGAGTTTGCGGTCGTGTTCTGTGATCATGTTCATGCCGCCAGCATGACCGGCGTGGCGGCAAAAGAGACCTGGAACGCGTTCCGGACCGTCCTCGATCGCGATTCAGTCCTTCATGCTCAGAGGCTTGTTTTGAAACTGCGGCGGCATTTTCAGCTTGTGGTGCGTCCTTCGAGGCTCGCCGCATAATTTTTCGCTATAATTATAATGCCTTGCGGGCTCGCACCTCAGGATGAGGACCGCTGTACAACGGCACCAAAGCTCTGAGACATTTCAGAATTCGGCACCCGAATGGCACAACCGCCCTCATCCTGAGGTGCGAGCCCGCAAGGCGTTGGAATTCTGCCAACAACTTATATGGGCGAGCCTCGAAGGACGCACCAAGGCACCAACGATGCGCGGACCCGGGTTCGAAGCCTTCCTCTCAGGCTGTCCCGGCCTTCGCCTGCCTCCAGCTCAGCGGCGTCCTGTCGGTGACGCGCCGGAATTCGCGGTTGAAGTTGGATTTGGTCAGGAAGCCGACGTCGAACATGATTTCGGTTACCGGCTTCGCGGTCTCGGCAAGCAGGCTGCAAGCCTCCGCGATCCTGTAGTCGTTGACATATTGCGAGACGTTCTTGCCGGTCGCCCGGTTGATCGCCGTGGAAATCTGCCGCGCCGGAATTCCCGTCTTGCGGGCCAGCCGATCGAGATTGAGATCGACGTCGCGATAGACGTGCCGGGTCTCCATGAGTGTCTGGACTGCCGCCAGCGTTTCCCTGTCTTCCGCCTGTTCCAGCCTCGGCAGCGCTTCGCTTGCCTGTGCCGGCATGCCTCGGCGGCCAGCGGTCGCCACCGCGATCGACAATGCGGCCAGCAACGCCAGATTTGCGATGGTGATCAGCAGCGGGGCATGCGTTCCCCGTGTCCAGGCAAAATCGGCAAAGACGAAAACATCCATCATCGCCGACATGAGCAGCGCGGATGCCGCAAAGAGGCTTGCCCGATAGGCCGGCCCGGCATTCTCGAAGGGCGCCAGGCGAAGCGCATCGGCGCCCGGGCGCATCAAGAGCAGTATCGCGATGGCGTAGCCGGTGAAGATCGACGCAATCGCCAGGTCGATGGCATCACGCCACAGGACCATCAGCAACACGATGGCAGCGGCCGGGATCAGGCCGAGGCCGATCCGCAGGGATATCGAGAGTGTGCTGTTGCGGACCATGCCCGACACGCCCGCATAGACGAGCGGCGGCACTATGGCTGCAATGACGGGAAGAATGACGCCGACGCTGCCGATGCCATAACCCCATCGCAGCCCCAGCAGCACCGATTGCAACGCGGCCAGCAGGATCAGCACGAGAAACGGGATGTTCGGTGGCGCGTCGTCGTCGCGTCGGACGACGGCGGCAAACAGGATCAGCAGCAGGATGGCGACGACGAAGGGAAGCGGGATGAAGAGCATGAAGTCTGCACGGGCGGTTGGCGAAGCGGTCGCCATCATCGTCCACGAAACGGCTTTGCGCGACCTTGATCGTGTTTCAGCACCAGAAATCCCAAATAGCGGACAGCGGGGTAATCATTGTCGGCGGGTTTGGCAACGCTTGCGGTGGACAAGCCCGATTCGCGTGGCTACAACGGAAAGGTATTTTTTCCTGTTTGAGGAGAGCGAACCGTGCTCTCGCATGATCGTGTCTGGGCCGCGATAGATGCCCTGGCGGAGCGGTATTCGCTGTCGGCTTCCGGGCTCGCCAGGCGCGCCGGTCTTGACTCCACGGCCTTCAACAAGTCGAAGCGGCAGTCGTCCGACGGGCGTCCGCGCTGGCCCTCGACCGAGTCGCTGGCCAAGATCATGGAGGCGACGGGCGCGACGCTCGACGAGTTCATGGGGCTGATCCAGGATAGGCAGGCGCGCCCGCATGGCTCCAGCGCAGCTGTGCCGCTGGTCGGTTTCGCGCAGGCCGGCGCCGGCGGTTACTTCGACGATGCCGGCTTCCCGGTCGGTCAGGGCTGGGACCTCGTCGAATTGCCGGCGCAATCCACCGATACGGCTTATGCCTTGAAGGTTCAGGGCGATTCGATGATGCCGCTTTACCGCAATGGCGACGTTTTGATCGTGGAGCCGGGTGCCGCCGTGCGCCGTGGCGACCGTGTCGTCGTCAAGACCGGCGCCGGCGAAGTCATGGCCAAGGTGCTGGAACGCCAGACGGCGCGCACCATCTCGCTGCTGTCGCTCAATCCCGACCATCCCAACCGCGACCTGCCGATGGTGGAAGTGGAGTGGGTGGCGCGCATCGTCTGGGCAAGCCAGTAGGATGGCGGCATGAAACCGCTTCCCGCAGTGCTTGCCATCCTGCTGCTCGGCGCTTCCGCCGCCGCCATCATCGCGGGCGGACGCATCACCGGTGAAGGCGCCAAGGTCGAGATATCGAGCGAGGACGTGCCGACCCTCGACATGCTGGGCGATCAGCCCGCCACCGACCAGCCGGCCGGCACGGACGCCGCTCCGCCACCGGAACCCGCCGGGCAGCCGGCAAATGGGCTGCCGCCTGTCGAGCCGCAGCAGTCAGGGCAGGTTCAAAGCCCTGTGCCCATGAAACTGCAGGCTACGCCCCAGCAGCCGACGCCGTCGGCAGAGACCATCCAGCAACAGGCGCAGGCGGCGTCGCGCGCGATCGATCCGATGATGGCGGCGCCCCCGGACGATCCCGGCGCCTTGGAGCGCATCGAGCCGCGCGCGCCGCTGAGCAAGCTTTCGCTGGCACAGCCGAAGAAGCCGCCGATGCCGGACAAATGGAAAGGCACGCCGCTCTACCAGGCGGTGGCACCGGCTGCGGGTCGCCTCGAGGCCAAGGGCTATTCGGTCGCTGTCTCCGGTGTCGAAATCCTGCCGGAGGACGAGACCTGCACCGATGAAGCCGGCAAATCATGGCCCTGTGGCGTGCGCGCACGCGGCGCCTTCCGCGCCCTGATCAGACAGCGTGCCGTCAATTGCGTGGTGCCGCCGGAAGGTGGCCGCGACCTGATCTCCGCCGCTTGCCACATCGGCAAGATCGATGTCGGCGAGTGGCTGGTTTCCAATGGCTGGGCCCGGCCCACTGCCGGTGGACCTTACGCGGAGGCCGGCGAAAAGGCGAAGACGGAGAAGCGCGGCATCTTCGGCAAGGCGCCCGAGGGCACCGGCCTGCCGCCAGCCCCGCCGCCTGTTTCAGCGCCCGAAGCGATACCGGGCTCGATCATCGACAGTTCAGGGCTCGATGCGCCGAACGATCAGTCGCAGAACAATTCGCCGTCGATCTGGCAGCCGCCCGCCGGGGTGGCCCTCGGGGGCGATCCGACGCTGCGCGTTTTCCCGCCAGCGCCTGGGCAGTGAGAAATGCGGGCTGACTATCACAGATAGCGCGGCGCTGCTCCTCATCGCCCTGCCGGGCACTTTTCCCCGTGAACGGGGAGAAGGAGGCTGGAGCCGGCGAAGGCGCTCATTCTGCAAGCTTGGTGATTGGCGAAACCCTGGGCGGCAGCGGCTCTCTCCCCGTCACTATACGGGGAGAGGATGCCGGCAGACAGGTGAGGGGCGATGCCGGCGACCGGCATCCACCTTGCTCAGGCCGCCAGTTTTCCCGCCAGCGCCTGGTCGATGAGCGCGCGCGTCTCGGCGATGCCGTAGAGCTCGGCGAACGAGCCGAAGCGCGGGCCGCGTTCCTGGCCGATCAGCACCTGGTAGATCATCTGGAAGAAGGCGACCGACACGCCAGGCCCGCCTTCCGGGCTCTGTTTGCTGTGATCCTGGTAGCGCTCGATCTTGCGCGCGACGTTGAGCGCCGCGTTCTGGATCGTTTCGCTGTTCGAGCCGGCCGGCAGCGCGCCGAGCGTCTCCGAAAGCCTGGCCAGCGCGTCGCGTTCGACGTCGTCGGCGGCGCGGTAGACCTTGGTTGGCTTCACGAAGTCGTCGAAATAGCGGATCGCATAGCCGGTCAGCTTGTCGAGCTCGGGATGCGAGGCAGGCGTCACACCAGGCGCATGGCGCGAGATGAAGCCCCACAGCACGTCCTTGTTCTGGGCGTTCGAGGCGCTGACCAGGTTGAGCAGCAGCGCGAACGACACCGGCATGTCGACGACCGGCGGGTGGCCGTCATGCATATGCCAGACCGGATTGCCGAGCCGTTCCTTCCACTCCTGGCGCGGATAGGCCGAGAGGAAGGAATAATACTCGTCGACCGCCTTCGGGATGACGTCGAAATAGAGCTTCTTCGCCTGCCTTGGCCGCTGGAACATGTAGAGGCCGAGGCTCTCGGTCGTCGCATAGGTCAGCCATTCGTCGATGGTCAGGCCGTTGCCCTTCGACTTCGAGATCTTCTGGCCGTTCTCGTCGAGGAACAGCTCGTAGACGAAATGCTCCGGCGCGCGGCCGCCGAGGATGTTGCAGATCTTGTCATAGACGACGGCATTGGTCTGATGGTCCTTGCCGAACATCTCGAAATCGACGCCGAGTGCGGCCCAGCGCATGCCGAAATCCGGCTTCCACTGCATCTTCACCGCGCCGCCGGTCACCGGCAGCGTCGTCTCGGTGCCGTCCTCGTCGTTGAAGGTGATGGTGCCGGCCTTGGCATCGACATGCTTCATCGGCACGTAGAGCACGCGCCCGCTCTTTGGCGAGATCGGCAGGAAGGGGCTGTAGGTCGCCTGGCGTTCTTCACCCAGCGTCGGCAGCATCACCTTCATGATGGCATCGTATTTCTCGGCAGCGCGCAGCAGCATCTCGTCGAAGCGGCCCGACTTGTAATATTCCGTCGCGCTGGCGAATTCGTAGTCGAAGCCGAACGTGTCGAGGAAGCGGCGCAACATGGTGTTGTTGTGGTCGCCGAAGCTCTTGTAGTCGCCGCCGAACGGGTTCGGCACGACGGTGAGCGGCATCTGCAGATAGGGTTCGAGCGCGGTGCGGTCCGGCACGTTTTCCGGGATCTTGCGCATGCCGTCCATATCGTCGGAGAAGCAGAGCAGCTTGGTCTTGACCTCGCCTTTGGTCAGCACATGGAAGGCATGGCGCACCATGGTCGTGCGCGCCACCTCGCCGAAGGTGCCGATATGCGGCAGGCCGGACGGGCCGTAGCCGGTCTCGAACAGAACGGTCTCGGGGAACTCGCGGCCTTTGTAGCGTTCGACGATCTTTTTGGCTTCCTCGAACGGCCAGGCTTTGCTCTCGACGGCAGCGGCAAGCAGTTCGGGATTGAGATCGATCGAATTGGAAATGGCCATGATGGATGCCCTGAAACAAGCCCGGCCACGCTGCCGGACGGTCTGCTCTAGAGCATGATCCCGAAAAGTTGAAGACTTTTCGGATCACGATCATGCGCAAGGCAAGAGGTGGAGCGGATTGATTACGATGCATTCCGCTCCGTGACGCACCGAGGCGTCAACGATTTCGGGCATTTTTCCTTGATGTCTCTATGGGCAGCACGGCGAAGCTGCCGGTCCGCAGCAGGAGCTCGCAGCCTGTTGTTCCGCCAGCCAGCGGTCGCGCGGTTTGCAGCTCGCCGGGCGAGGCGAAAGCTCGACGATGATCTCGACCTCGCCCAGCGAAGGCGCGGCTGCACGATGCAACTGCATGGGCTGCACGCCGTCGCTCACCTCGAAGGTCAGCCGGGCGCTGCGGTCGAGCGAAAGGTGGTCGGTGACCTTGCCGACGATCGCGGCGAACTTCCTGGCCGTCATCTGCTCCGGCGCGTCATCGACATCCCACAATTGCACGAAGATTTCCGTCCAGGCTTCCGGATTGGCACCGCAGTCGAGACCGGCGAAGTTTCCGGCCTTCACCTCCGTCACGTGATAGCCCTTGCGCACCTTGCGCCCTTCATAGCGAAAGGTGAGCAGGCTCGACGGATGCTGGCCGAGCGCCTCCAGCAATTCACCGATGGTGATGTCGTCAGCCGATGCCGAAACATTGACGTTGCCAATCGCATTCATCTGCGTTAATCCTCATTTTGATACTTTTAGGATTATTGAAATATGGATGAACGTCAAGCCCTCGCGGCATTCGGTGCCCTGTCGCAGGAGACCCGGCTGCGTATCCTGCGCATGCTGGTGGTTGCCGGTCCGGAAGGCATTGCCGCCGGCGCCATTGCCGAGAAGGCGGAAGTGTCGGCCTCGAACGTGTCGTTCCATTTGAAGGAGCTGGAGCGGGCGGGCCTTGCCACGGCAAGGCGCGATGCCCGCTCGATCATCTACAGCGCCGAATACGAGGCATTGAGCGGCCTGATCCGGTTTCTGATGGAGGATTGCTGCGGCGGCCATCCGGAAGTCTGCGCCCCCGTCGTCACCGCAGCCACCTGCTGCAGCCCATCCAAGGACATCGTCCAATGAGCGACCACGTCTACAACGTATTGTTCCTGTGCACCGGCAATTCCGCCCGCTCGATCCTGGCGGAAAGCATTCTCAACAAGGAAGGCGCCGGCCGTTTCAAGGCCTATTCGGCCGGCAGCCAGCCGAAGGGCGGCGTCAACCCCTTCGCACTCAAGGTGCTCGCCGCGCTCGACTATCCAACCGAAGGTTTCCGCTCCAAGAGCTGGGACGAGTTCGCTGTGCCCGGCGTACCGGAGATGGATTTCGTCTTCACCGTCTGTGACAGTGCCGCCGGCGAAGCCTGCCCGGTCTGGCCCGGCAATCCGATGACCGCACATTGGGGCATCGAGGATCCGGCCGCGGTCGAAGGCTCTGATATCGACAGGGAACGCGCCTTCTCCACCGCCGCACGCTACATGAAGAACCGCATCGACGCTTTCCTCAACCTGCCGCACGCCTCGATCGATCGCCTCGCTCTTCAGCATCATTTGAAACGGATCGGTTCGACCGAGGGCGCGACATCGGCAGTCCTGCACCAGAACGCGCCGGCGGCCTGAGCGATGACCACATTCGAACGCTATCTGACCCTGTGGGTCGGCCTGTGTATTGGCGCCGGCGTGCTGCTCGGTCATCTCTTCCCAGGCCTGTTCCAGTCTGTCGGCTCGGCCGAGATCGCCAGCGTCAACCTGCCGGTGGCGGCGCTGATCTGGCTGATGGTCGTGCCGATGCTGCTCAGGATCGATTTCGCCGCGCTCGGCGAGGTCGGCCGTCACTGGCGCGGCATCGGCGTGACGCTGTTCATCAACTGGGCGGTCAAGCCGTTCTCGATGGCGCTGCTCGGCTGGCTGTTCGTCGGCTGGCTGTTCCGGCCTTATCTGCCGGCCGGCCAGATCGATTCCTACATTGCCGGGCTGATCATCCTGGCCGCCGCGCCCTGTACTGCGATGGTCTTCGTCTGGTCGAACCTGACCAAAGGCGAGCCGCATTTCACGCTGTCGCAGGTGGCGCTGAACGATGCCATCATGGTCGTCGCTTTCGCGCCCGTCGTCGGCCTGCTGCTCGGCCTTTCGGCCATCACCGTGCCATGGGGCACGCTGGTGCTTTCGGTCGTGCTCTACATCGTCATCCCGGTCATCGCGGCGCAATTCATGCGCCGGTACCTGCTGGCCAAGAGTGGGCAGCCTGCGCTCGATCGGCTGCTTGCGGTCCTGCAGCCCATCTCCCTCGTCGCATTGCTGGCAACGCTGGTGCTGCTGTTCGGCTTCCAGGGCGAACAGATCATCGCCCAGCCGCTGGTCATCGCGCTGCTGGCCGTGCCGATCCTGATCCAGGTCTATTTCAACGCCGGGCTTGCCTATCTGCTCAACCGCGTCAGCGGCGAGCAGCATTGCGTGGCCGCTCCCTCGGCGCTGATCGGCGCCTCCAATTTCTTCGAGCTGGCGGTTGCCGCGGCCATCAGCCTGTTCGGCTTCAATTCGGGCGCTGCGCTTGCCACTGTCGTCGGCGTGCTGGTCGAGGTGCCGGTGATGCTGTCGGTCGTCTGGCTCGTGAACCGCTCGAAGCCCTGGTATGAGCGCGGCACCGCAGTCGCTGCCAAACAAAGCGAAAGGACTGCATGATGGATGTCACCATCTACCACAATCCGGAATGCGGCACCTCGCGCAACACGCTGGCGCTTATCCGCAATGCCGGGGTCGAGCCGACGGTTGTCGAATATCTCCAGACACCGCCGACACGGGATGTGCTCAAGGATTTGATTTCAAGGGCAGGCCTGTCCGTACGCGAAGCGATCCGGCAGAAAGGCACGCCTTATGCGGATCTCGGCCTCGACGATCCGACGCTGAGCGACGATCGGCTTCTGGATTTCATGCTCGAGCATCCGATCCTGATCAATCGTCCATTCGTGGTGACTCCTTGGGGCGTGACCCTGTCGCGTCCATCCGAGCAGGTTCTCGACATTCTCCCGCTTCCTCAGAAAGGGCCTTTCACGAAGGAGGATGGCGAACCTGTCATCGATGCGGAAGGAAACCGCATTGTCTGAGCTGTCCAATCTCCTGGACGGAGCTTTCCGTCTTCCCGATGCGGCGGCGTTGTCGCGACCCTTCTCCGTGCATAAGCCGCGCATCCTCCTGTTGTACGGATCTTTGCGGGAGCGGTCCTACAGCCGCTTTCTCACACAGGAGGCTGCCCGCCTGCTGGAGAGTCTCGGTGCGGAGACCCGAATATACGATCCCGCCGGCCTGCCCTTGCCGGACGGTGCGCCGACCGATCATATCAAGGTCGAGGAATTGCGTGAGCTATCCCTATGGTCCGAGGGCCAGGTCTGGTGCAGCCCCGAGCGGCACGGCGCGATGAGCGGTGTGATGAAATCACAGATCGACTGGGTTCCGCTTTCTGTTGGCTCCATCAGGCCGACACAGGGGCGCACGCTGGCGTTGATGCAGGTTTCCGGCGGATCGCAATCCTTCAATGCCGTCAACCAGATGCGCGTGCTCGGCCGCTGGATGCGCATGCTGACCATTCCCAACCAGAGCTCGGTCGCCAAGGCCTATCAGGAGTTTGACACCGCGGGCCGCATGAAACCGTCTTCCTACTACGATCGCGTGGTCGATGTCATGGAAGAGCTGGTCAAGTTCACGCTGCTCACCCGCGATGTCTCGGCCTATCTCACCGACCGCTACAGTGAGCGCAAGGAGCACGCCGAGAAATCGACACGTGCGGATGTCGCCGATACCAGCGACTGGCTCTCGGTCACCAGGACGCCTGCGGCAAGTCCGGAAGGTCACAAGGTGACACTGACGGTTGGGCGGGAAATTTGAACTTCGGAAAGATGGAAGATGGCCTTTTCATTTGATCGCCGGCGCGCCGCAATCATCTGGGGTCTCGGTCTGACGCAGATCATCGGCTACGGCTCGCTGTATTACAGTTTCTCGATCCTTGCGCCGCAGATGGCGCGCGACTTCTCCTGGTCGACCGAATGGGTGTTTGGAGCCTTTTCCGCCTCGCTGCTTCTGGGAGGGCTTGCCGCTCCCTCGATCGGCCGATGGATGGACCGATATGGTGCCGGCCAGATGATGGCGCTCGGCTCGGTCATCGCTGCCGTCGCGCTGGTCCTGTGTGCGTTCGCACCCGAGCGCATCACTTTTGTTGCGGGGCTTGTTGCCGTCGAAGTCGCTTCGGCATTCGTTCTTTATAACGCAGCCTTTGCGCTGCTGGTTCAGATCACGCCTCAGAATGCGCAGCGAAGCATCACGCACCTGACCCTGATCGCGGGGTTCGCATCGACATTGTTCTGGCCCGTCACTTCGGCGCTGCAGCAGCATATGAGCTGGCGCGAGGTCTATCTCGTCTTTGCAGGCATCAACCTGTTGGTCTGCCTGCCGATCCATCTGTGGCTGTCATCGATCATGAAAGCCGATCGACGGCTTGCAGCCACCTTGCCCAAGGCCGACGTCGTGATCGGAACCATACCGACCGAAGATCGTCCCAGGGCTTTTCTGCTGATGGCAACGGGTTTCGCGCTGGAGGGCTTCGTGCTGTCGGCTCTTCTCATCCACATGGTACCGCTGTTGACGACAGTTGGCCTGGGAGCCAGTGCGGTTCTGGTCGGAACAGTCTTCGGACCTTCCCAGGTCTTCAGCCGCTTTGCCAACATGGTGTTCGGCAAAACGGTATCGCCGCTTTTCCTCGCCGTCATATCGGCCTCGCTGCTGGTCGTAGGCATGGCGGTGCTGCTTGCCAGCGCGCCGTCTTTCATCGGGGCGATTGCCTTTGCTATTCTGTTTGGGCTTGGCGCCGGTCTGACAAGCATCGTGCAGGGCTCGTTGCCGCTGCATCTGTTCGGCTCTGACGGCTACGGCGCGCTGTTGGGCAAGATATCCGCTGCCCGGCTACTGGCCTCCGCAGTGGCGCCCTTTGTCTTTGCTTTCCTGCTCGGACAGATCGGCACGTGGTCGGCTTTGTGCACAGCTATCGCCCTGGCAATCTGTGCCGGCATCGCATTCGCCGGCATCGGTTGGAAGCGACGGTCACTCGAACTGGTACCTGGAACCTGACTAGCCCAGTTCGAGATGCTTCATGAAATAGACGGAGGCTTTCGGCCTTCCGTAAGGATCGTTGAAGTGATGCGGAACCACGCCGATCTCGCGCCAGTTCAGCCGGCGATACAGGCGTTCGCCGGCGCCACCCTGCACAGTGTCGAGCAGCAGCAGGCTGCGCCGGTGCCGTCTGGCCAGGCGTTCGACCTCCGCCATCAGCGCGGCGCCGATGCCTTGACGCTGGAAGTCGCGATGCACGAGAAGCTTGTAGACCTCGGCGCGGTGCGGCGCGTTCGGCTCCGGCGAGAGATAGAGCTGCACGGTGCCGACAAGGCGGTTGTCGAGGAAGGCTCCGATCAGCAGGCGCTCCCCGTTGCTGGTCGAGCGGATCGTGCCCTCCCAGAAATCTCGGGCATGCAGCGCTTCCAGCGGCCAGACGAATCCGACAAGAGCGCCGTCCTGCACACTCTGGATCAGCATCTCGACCAGGACCGGCAGATGGGCATTCGCCGCCTCCGGCGTCAGCTTGATGACGTTCATTCTTCCTCCACCCGCTGTCCAGGTGCTGAAATTCACCTCAACCATCGGACACTAGCAACTGGTTGTTTCCAGTGTCATTTTGACTTCGCAATTCGGTTCACGTTCCAGGCGGGCGAAATGGCATCCGGCGAGCGCACAATGCAGGCCTTTGTTATGACGGGTTATGGCGGTGCCGAAGCCGCCGGACTGCGCGAGATGCCGCGGCCTCGACCTGCGCCCGGCGAGGTGCTGGTGCGAGTCGCTGCGGCGGGGCTCAACCCGGTCGATTTCAAGACCCGCGAAGGCAAGCTGAAAGTCATCCACCGTTACCCGCTGCCGGCCATCATGGGCAACGAACTGGCCGGCGTGGTCGAGGAGCCGGGCGAGGGCGTGACGGCGTTCGCCAAGGGGGACCGGATCTTCGCCCGCATGCCGAAGGCGGCAATGGGTGCCTTCGCGGACTATGCGGTCGTTCCCGCCGATCTCCTTGCCGCCGTGCCGGCATCGCTGGATTTCGAAAGCGCCGCCGGCGTGCCGCTGGCCGGGCTCACCGCGCTGCAGGCGCTGCGCGATGAACTCGGCGCGAAGAAGGGCAGCCGTATCTTCATTCCCGGTGGGGCAGGCGGCGTCGGCACCTTCGCCATCCAGTTGGCCAAGCATCTGGGGGCCGAGGTCACCACCACAGCATCGCCGCGCGGCAGGGCGCTCGTCGAACGGCTGGGTGCCGACGTGGTCATCGACTACACCACGCAGAAGTTCGAGGATCATGTGCGCGACATGGATGGCGCCTTCGACCTGCTTGGCGGCGAGACGCTTAAGCAAACATTTTCCGTGGTGAAGCGCGGCGGCAAGGTGGTCTCGATCGCCGGAATGCCCGAACCCCAGACGGCACTGAAGGACCTCGGCCGTGGTGTCGGGCTGGCCACCCTGTTCTGGCTGGCATCGTTCAGCCTGCGCGCCGAAGCCAGGAAGCACGGCGTCTCGTATCGCTATCTGTTCATGCATCCGAGCGGCAGCGAGCTCGCCGAACTTGGCGACCTGATCGGGCGCAAGAAACTGGAGCCGGTCATCGACCGGGTGTTCCCCTTTGCTGCAATCGGCGAAGCGTTCGCCTATCTGGAGGCCGGCCGCGCCAAGGGCAAGGTCGTGGTGCGGATGGCGGGTGCGTGATCCCCCTCTCCGTCTCGCCCTGCGGGCGATCCACCTCTCCCCCATTTCATGGGAGCGAGGAACACCAGGCTGGAGAAGCGCCGGCGTTGCCACAGCGGTTCCTCGCCCCTGCCGAAGGCGGGGGAGAGGTGGCTCGGGCGAAGCCCGAGACGGAGAGGGGGCTTCGCAGCCTCTGCGATTGGCCTCGCCCCAGCCCTCACAAAGCGCGGTTCGCGCGCGCCATGCCGTGCGCGACCAACCGGTCGATGATTTCGGGGTAGCTGACGCCGCTCGCCGCCATCACCTTGGAATACATGCTGATATCGGTGAAGCCGGGGATGGTGTTCAGCTCGTTGATGAAGATGCGCATGTCCGCCGTGACGAAGAAATCGGCGCGCGCCATGCCATCGCAGCCGAGCGCACGAAACGCCGTCGCCGCATGGGCGCGGATTTCGTCCTCGACGCCCGCGGGAATGTCGGCCGGCACCCTCAAGGCTGCCCCGTCCGCATCGATATATTTAGCGTCATAGCTGTAGAAGCCATGGCTTTCGGCCGGGGTGATCTCCCCGGTGCGCGATACGAACAGCGTGCCGTCGGGATTCTCCAGGACAGCGCATTCGATCTCGCGTCCCTTGACGAACGCCTCGGCCAGCAGCTTGTCGTCATGACGGAAACCTTCGGACAGGGCGGCCTCATACTCCGCTCGTGTCGAGGCCTTGCTGATGCCGACCGAGGAGCCTTGTCGCGCCGGCTTGATGAAGATCGGCAGCCCGAGCGCCTTCTCCAATCCATCGAAGGCCGGTGCGGCGCCGCGCCGGATGGTGACCGATTGCGCGGCGGGCACGCCGGCCGCGTTGAACAGCCGCTTGGCGATGTCCTTGTCGAGTGCGTTGGCCGAACCCGGTATGCCGCACCCGGCCAGCGGCACGCAGGCCACCTCGGCCATGCCCTGCACCGCGCCATCCTCGCCAGGAAGACCGTGCAGGACCGGAAACAGGATGTCGATCTTGGGCAGTTCGTAGGGCACGTCGTCCTTGGGCAGGGCGATCGCCCGCCCATGCCTGCCCGCCAGCAGGCAAAGCTCGGTGCCGCTGGATGGTGTCGCCAGCGTGCCGTTTTCATAGGTGCTCAGCAGCCACTGGCCTTCACGGGTGACGAAGATCGGGACGGGATCGTATTTCTCAGGCGCCAGCGCCTTCATGACATTGGCCGCCGAAAGCAGTGAAACATCATGCTCGGCCGAGCGCCCGCCGAACAACACGGCAATGCGTAGTCTTCCTGACACGTCGACCATGACATCCCCCTGAAAGCGCCGCCCGTGACGGGCCGTTGACCTGATCTCGCCGGGGTGTGGGGTACGTCTGAGGCTCAATTGGGGCGCGATGTTGCGGGTGCCCGATTTTCCACGGGCATGACGTGATTCCGTATCGATTGCATTTTTGGCGTTGCATCACCGCGCTGGGGTAAGCACAATGATCGGACCGGGCAGGTGCCCTTAGATAAGACACTGATATCAAAGGGAGAAATAAATTAGCGATTGCTCGAATTGAAAGGGCGGCCGCGCGGGCAAGGCAAATTTCGTGCACGGAATTGCAACGCGCCGCGATCCGCGGTGGGCAGAATCGCAGGAGATCCGTCAATGACGAAGAAACGTCCTGAAGGCATTGCCGACTACAAGGGACCAGCCGGTGGCTGGGGAGCGCTGAAAGCGGTCGCTCTCGCCCTCAAGGATCAGCAGGTGGTGGCGCGCGGCGCACGTGCGCTGATGAGCCAGAACAAACCCGACGGCTTCGATTGCCCGAGCTGCGCCTGGCCCGATCCCAAGCACACCGCATCCTTCGAGTTCTGCGAGAACGGTGCCAAGGCGGTGGCCTGGGAAGCGACCACCAAGACCATCGGCGCGGAGTTCTTCAGGCAGCACAGCGTTCGCGAACTGTGGACGAAATCCGACTACTGGCTGGAGGACCAGGGCCGCATCACCGAGCCGCTGCGCTACAATCCCGATACCGATCACTATGAGCCGGTCGCCTGGGACGCGGCGTTTGCCGAGATCGGCGCCGGTCTCGATGCGCTCGACCATCCTGACCAGGCCGAGTTCTACACGTCCGGCCGTGCCTCCAACGAGGCGGCGTTTCTCTACCAGCTGTTCGTTCGGCTCTACGGCACCAACAATTTCCCCGACTGCTCCAACATGTGCCATGAGGCCACCTCGGTCGGCCTGCCGAAGTCGATCGGCGTCGGCAAGGGCACGGTCAGCCTGGAGGATTTCGACCATGCCGACCTGATCCTGTCCTTCGGGCACAATCCGGGCACCAATCACCCGCGCATGATGGCCACCCTGCGCCAGGTGAAGAAGCGTGGCGCCAAGATCATCGTGTTCAATCCGCTCAAGGAACGAGCGCTCGAGCGGTTCGAGTCGCCGCAGTCCGTCGTCGAGATGGTGACGATGACGTCGACCCCCATCGCCAACACCTATTTCCAGGTCAAGGTCGGCGGCGACACCGCCGCGATCAAGGGCATCTGCAAGGCGCTGCTGGCGCTGGACCAACTGACCCAGCCCGCCGGGCAGCAGCCGATCTTCGACTATGGCTTCCTCGACGAGCACACATTCGGCTTCAATGCCTTCGCCGACGACCTGGCGGCGACAGCCTGGGCCGATATCGAAAGGGCCAGCAGCCTTTCCCGGGCGGATCTGGAAAGCGTGGCGGACGCCTATGCCCGATCGAAGGCCACCATCATCTGCTACGGCATGGGCATCACCCAGCACCGCACCGGCACGAGCAACGTGCAGCAGCTCGTCAACCTCCTGCTGCTGAAAGGCAATATCGGCCGGCCGGGCGCCGGGCTCTGCCCGCTGCGCGGACACAGCAATGTCCAGGGCGATCGCACCGTCGGCATCTGGGAGCGTCCCGGCGAAGCCTTCCTCGACCGTCTCGGGCAGGTGTTCGGTTTCGAGCCACCGCGCGCGCACGGCCATTCCGTCATCGATGCTGTCGCGGCGATGCGCGATGGCTCCGCCAGGGCGCTGATCTGCCTGGGCGGCAACCTCGCCGTCGCTTCGTCGGACCCGCATGCCTGCGCCGAGGCGTTCCGCAAGCTCGATCTTTCCGCCCACATCACCACCAAGCTCAACCGCACGCATCTGCTGGTTGGCCGCAACAGCTTCATCCTGCCTTGTCTCGGTCGCACCGATATCGACACGCAGGCCGGCGGCCAGCAATTCGTGACGGTGGAGGATTCCATGTCGATGGTTCATGCCTCGCGCGGCTTCATCAAACCGCCGAGCGCCAACGTCAGGTCCGAACCCTGGATCGTTGCCCAGATCGCCAAGGCGACGCTGAAGGGCAAGGGCGGGGTGGACTGGGATGCGATGGCCGCCGACTACGACCTGATCCGCGACAAGATCGAAGCCGTCTTCCCGGATTTCCAAGACTACAATGCCAGGGTCGCGGTTCCTGGCGGCTTCAACCTGCCCAATGCCGCCGCACAGCGCGTGTGGAAGACCGAAACCGGCAAGGCCAATTTCCTGATCGCGTCCGGCCTCCAGGAAGATGGCGCCAGCACCGATCCGGCTGTGCTGAACCTGACCACGCTGCGCTCCCACGACCAGTTCAACACCACGGTCTATGCGCTCGACGACCGCTACCGTGGCGTCTTCGGACGCCGTGACGTGCTGTTCATCAACACGCGCGAACTGGAGCGTCTCGGTTTCGAGGAGGGCGATGTCGTCGATGTCCTGACGGCGCTCGACCATGCCGGCGATCATCGCATCGTGCGCGGGCTGACGCTCGTCGAATACAACCTGCCCGACGGATGCTGCGGCGCCTATTATCCGGAAGCGCAGCCACTGGTCGCCCTCGACCATCACGATCCGGAAAGCCGCACGCCGGCCTATAAATCGATCCCGGTCCGCATCCGTGCGACGCAAGGCAGCACCGAGGCCGATCTTGTTGTCGAAAAGGCCGGCGTCCTGGGCGGCAGGTTTCCGCAGGCGGCGCACCGCGAATGAGGTCGCATGCCTTCAGACCGGTGGAAAACCGGTTTTCGGGCAGGCTTGATGAGACATGTTTCGAGGAGGAAGCGATGGGCGAGACGTATCACTGGTCCGATCCTGCCATGACGGCCGTCGGCCGCGCGCCGGACGATCCCAACCTGAAGTTCTCGATGGACGCCGCCGGCAACAAGCCGCCGAAGGATAGCCTTGCCAACATGAAACGGCCGGGCAAGGACGCCTCGCCAGAGGGCGCCCTCTATTACAACGGCGAAGGAGACGACAGCTGGCATCCGTGATCTGGCGTCGAGACGCGCCGAAGCGTCAGGTTTCGCGTGTCGGCGTGCCCTGGTGGAACATCATCCGCCAGGCGCCGTCGGAACGTTTCCAGATCGAGCTTCGCAGCGTGTGCAAGGCCTGATCGCCGTCGACCCGGCGCGTGCGGTAGGTCAGCAGGACGACATCGTCGGCCAGCGATTTCAGTTTGAAGCCGCTGGCCGCCAGCTCCGGCGCGGCATCGTTTGCTTCCGCGGCAAGACTGAGCACGATCTCCTGCTTGTCGTAGACCCGCCCCGACCTGCCGAACTCCACGAAATCGTCCGCCAGAAGCGCGCTGACGGCGGGTCTGGACGCTCGAACGCTCTGCTTGAACAGTTCCTCTTCCAGTCCCCGGATGAGGTTCAGGTCATGATCCACGGCTTTCTCCTGTCTGCGATCCCTTCAGGCGCGCGCCGGTATCATGGCCAGGCGTAATCCGGGCCCGTCCGGAAAAACGAGACGTTGTTGGTGAAAATGCTTGCCGGCTGCAGCCGGATCATCCGGTTGGCCGGGTCCTCGGTCTTGGCGATGGTGTCGATGAACCAGTCGTTCCAGTGCTCCCGCGGGCCGAGATATTTCAGAAGCAGGCGATGGAAACGTGCCGGTGACGAGGTTTCGACTGTCGCCGATCCACGCAGGCCGCAATGCAGCAGCACGCCGGCGGCATTGTCGAAATGCACGATCTCGACCGCGCATCGCGGCTCCCGCAGCAGACGGGTGACCGAGCTGCCGCCTTCGTCGCCGAGCATCCACAACACACCTTCTTCCCATATGAACCAGACCGGCGCATTGCGCGGCGCACCGTCCTCGGCAAGCGTCGAAAGGTTTGCCATCAGTGGCAGGGTCAGCACCGCATCGGGATCAAAAGCACGCATCATCGGCATAATCTCCGGGCAATGAGGTTTGCTTTGCTCGAAACAAAAGTGTCGGATGGCCTGAACTGAACAGTGACCTGAACAATGAAAACCCGGCGCGACGTCCTCGGTCAATCTCTTGCCACTGCCGGCATATTGGCACTCTCGCCAAAACATGTGCTTGGGGCTGCTCGGCTGTCCGACCTTGAAGAGCAGATCAAGATGGAAATGCGCCGTTTTGCGGTGCCCGGCGTGTCGTGGGCTCGCATTTCAGATGGCGCCGTTCACAGTGCAGGTGTGCTGGGTAGCCGATCAGCGGGAATTCGAGCGTCGATCAGCCCGACAACGCGTTTTCAGGCGGCCTCGCTCAGCAAGACCATCAACGCCCTGTGCGTCCTGACGCTCGTGCGGGATGGTGTTCTTGATCTGGACGAGCCCGTCAATGGACGTCTTACAGGCTGGCAACTCGGTGGCCACAACAACGCAGGAAGCGTAACGACCCGGATGCTGCTGTCGCATTCCGGGGGTGTCAACGTGCCCGGCTTTCGCGGCTATGAGCGATTTCGCTCTCTTCCCAACGTCAGCGAGATACTCGATGGCATTCGCCCCGCCAACTCGCCGAGCATACGCATTCAATACGATCCCGGAAGCCGTTTTGCCTATTCGGGTGGCGGGGTCACCGTGTTGCAAAAACTGGTCGCTGACGTTACCGGCCTGTCCTATGTGCTCGCCGTCGAAAAGCGCGTCCTCGACCCTCTCGGCATGCTTTCATCGAGCCTCGCGCAGCCGCCGCACGAGATCGACCTGGCCCTGGGGCATGATGGCCAAGGCACGCTTATCGAAGGAGGGTATCGCCTCTACCCAGAGCAGGCGGCGGCTGGTCTATGGACGACTGCCGCCGATATGGCGCGCGCGATCTGTGCCGTGCTGAGATCCCTGGACGATGCGGCTGATGCGCTTCTGCCGTCTCGCCTGGCGAAGCAGATGATCACACCCGTCATCGAAAAAGCTGGCCTCGGCTTGTTTGTCTCCAGGGCGGGAAACATCGGGCACGTTGGCGTCAACCTAGGGTTCGGCGCTGTTTTTGCCGCAGCTCCTGCTCTCCGACGCGGCTATGTCGTTATGTCGAACGGCCAGAACAGCGAGAGGCTCAATGATGCCGTTGTTGAGCTTCTGACCAGATCTGCAGGCTGGGACAGGATAGACTGACACCGTTCGTCGGTGCTCAGGCTGGAAAAACGCGTTGCCGCGATGCTTGCGGACATTTCTCCTTGTTGCTGCCTTTGTTCATTCTTAGCTCCAATGGCATTGCTGGTTTCAAGCCAGCCAATGCCAAACCGAACGGAGACATGATGCCTGGCCTCAATCCGCATGAAGCCCTGATCCACCTGATGGTGATCACTTCGGCTTCGGATCGCGACATGACCGATGTGGAACTGGCGCGGATCGGCGATGTGGTCTCGTCATGGCCGGTGTTCGAGGACTTCAGCCACAACAAGCTGGTGGCGGTCGCGCAGAAGTGCCAGAAACTGCTGCACGAGAAGGATGGGCTGGATGGGGTGCTTGCCAAGGCCGCCAAGGCCTTGCCGGAGCGGCTGCACGACACCGCCTATGCGGCGGCGTTCGAAGTTGCTGCCGTCGACCTCGAAATGCGGCTGGAAGAGGTGCGCGTGTTGCAGCTCATCCGCCGCGCGCTCGACCTCGACACGCTGACGGTGGCGGCCATCGAGCGCTCGGCCAAGGCTCGCCACCGCATGCTCACGTGAGCGAAGGACCTGTTGTGGACGGCCGGCCTCGATCTTCCGGTCCGGTCCGTCGCGGGCAATAATTTCCTGCGCCGCGCACTGTCTGCGGAGCTGGTCAATCCACATCCAGGCTCATCGGCACGACGTCGCGATCTTCGCCGATGGCGTAGTCGATGCGCATGATCCGTCCGGCAAAATCCGGACTTGTCCGTCGCTCCGGGTCCACAGGTTCCGGATTGCTGCGCCCGAATGTCAGTTGCGACAGTGACAGCCTGAGCAGTGTCCGCTCGAATTGGTGTTCGTTATCGGCCTGGCCATCGACGATCAGGCGACCGCGTCCCTTGAGTGTTCCGGTCTTCTCGAACACGAAGGCGACGTTTGTTGCACCGGGCGGAACCTCGCGCTTCGAAACGATCCGGCTGATTTCAAAACCGGCGTGGTTGTAGGTATAGACCAGCCGGTTGTCGATGATGTCGATCGCATAGCCGCCATGGCAACTGCCAAAGCAGACGAGTGTCCCGCCCTGGTCCGTGTCGTCACGCTCGATCGCGATCGTGATGCGATGCGAGACATCCTGTGTCATCGGGGCTGCCTCCGCGGGAATGGCGGAGATCGGTGGGAAGAAGCTGCATTCGGTACGCCAGCGCGGTGCGCCGGGTCGGAAAGGTGGTTTGAACAGCGTGTCGCTGTCGTCGAGCGGCATCACGCCGTAGCGACCGGCTTCGGCCCACCAGCGTTCCTTCATCTCGGCCAGCTTTTCGGGTTTTTCGCGGGAGAGGTCGTGTATCTCGGAGAAATCCTCGTCGAGATGGTAGAGCTCCCAGCGCTCGCTGTCGAAGTCGCTTCCGGCTTTGTGCTGCGTTACCGCCTTCCAGCCGCGATGCCAGATGCTGCGATGCCCATACATCTCGAAATATTGCGACTGCTTGACGGTCGGCGCATCGGGCGCGTCCAGCGTATATGCGAAGCTTTCTCCGTGAATGGGCATCTGTGCCACGCCGTTGATGGTGTCGGGGGCATTGACGCCGCAGATCTGCATGATTGTCGGCGTGATGTCGGTCACATGCGCGAATTGCGTGCGAACGCCACCTTTGTCGGCAATGCCTGCCGGCCAGGAGAAGATCATCGGATCGCGGACGCCGCCGCCATGGGTGAAACTCTTGTAGAGCTTGAGCGGTGTGTTGGAGGCCTGCGCCCAGCCCCAGGGATAGTTGCCGGAACTGCGCGCCGATCCGATGTCGGCGATGCTTTCGCGCGAAACGGAATAGTCCTCCGGCAGGCGGTTGAACCAGCGCAAGACGTTCGTCGTGCCGTCCGGATCGCAATCGGTGGACGCGCCGTTGTCGGAAATCAGCACGATGATCGTGTTGTCGCGTATGCCGGTGCGGTCGAGGAAGTCGAGCAGCTTGCCGAATGCCGCATCGGTGTGGTCGAGCAGTGCGGCATAGGCCTCCTGCATGCGTTCCGAAACCTCGCGCTCGTCGCCGTCAAGCTCCGCCCAGGCGCGAACACCAGGATTGGGCAGGGGCAGTTCGGTGGCTTCGGGCACGAGGCCCATGGCCTTTTGCTTGGCCAGTCTGCGCACGCGCTCCTCATCCCAGCCATGGGCGAAGCGGCCGCGATATTTCGCCAGCGTCGGCCCTGGGGCCTGGTGGGGAAAATGCCCCGCGCCATAGCAGAGATAGAGGAAGAACGGCTTGTCCGGCCATATCGCCATCTTGTCGGCGATGTAGCGGACCGCGCGGTCTGAAAGGTCGTCGGACAGATGATAACCCTGCTCAGGCGTGGCGGGCGGGGAGACCTGCTGGTTATCCTGGCAGAGTTCCGGGTGGAACTGGTCGGTGCTGCCGTTCATGAAGCCGTAGAAGCGTTCAAAGCCACGGCCGAGCGGCCACTGGTCGAAGGGGCCGGCGGCATTGGCGTTTTCGGTCGGCGCCAGATGCCACTTGCCGACCGCATAGGTCGCGTAGCCCTGCGCCTTCAGCATTTCGGCCAGTGTTCCGGCGCGATGGCTGATGGCGCCGCGCCCGGATGGCCAGCCCATGTCGGTATTGGCCAGATAACGCATGCCGACGGAATGGTGGTTGCGCCCGGTAAGCAGGCAGGCGCGCGTGGGGGAACACAGCGTTGTCGTGTGGAAGTTGCTGTAGCGCAGGCCGGTGTCGGCGAGCGCATCGAAATTCGGAGTATCGATCGATGAGCCGAAGCAGCTGAGGTCGGAATAACCCACGTCGTCGAGCACGACATAGATCACGTTCGGTTTGCCCGCCGGGCCTGTCGGAATGTCCGCGTAGTCGCGCTCGGATTCGTGGTGCGTGCGGCCAATGCGGCCCCGAAATTCGGAAATCATGAAACCTGTCCCACGTCTGAGGCCCACGTATCAGGAATGACGGCTGGACCCGGGTGAGCGCGGGGCCAGCCGGGTTGGATCAGTAGCCGGTGACGCCTCTGAGATAGCGCTTGAACAGCGTGCGTCCGAGCAGCCGCCAGAGCCTGTCCGTGGCGAAGCCCAGGAGACCGAGCGCGATGATGGCGGCGAACATCCAGTCGACCTGGAAGTAGAGGCGCGAGGTCCAGATGATGTAGCCGAGCCCCGCTTCGGCAGCGAGCATTTCGGCCGCCGCGATCACCAGGAAGGAAGAGGCGAGCGCCAGCCGCATGCCGACATAGATCGAGGGTAACGAGGCCGGGATCATCACCCGGAAGAACACTTGCTTCCTGTTTGCGCCGAGGCAGCGCGCGGCATTCAGCTTGTCCTGCGAGATCGAGGACACACCGCTTGCCGTATTGACCATCACGATGAAGGCCGTTGCATAGGCGATCAGGATGATTTTCGACATCTCGCCGACGCCGAACCAGATGATGAACAACGTCACCAGCGCGATGGCCGGGACGAAGCGGAAGAAGTGGATGAACGGGTCGACCAGGTGTCGCGCCACAGGCGAGACCCCGACCGCGAGCCCGATTGGAATGGCGATGGCGCTGCCGATGAGCCAACCCGAGAGAATGCGCGTCATCGATACCAGTACCGACTGGGTCAATACGCCTTCCGACAGCATCTGCGTCGCGCCGTTGAACACAGCGACAGGCGTGGGCAGGAACATGGGATCGACCAGCCAGGTCGAAGCCGCCTGCCACAGGATGATGAAGACGGCGACACTCAGGGCCGACCAGGCATAGGATGGCATCAGTTTAGTTCCCATTGCGACGCCGCTTCCCGCTCGATGTCGCCTTCGATGGCCTTGACGGCATCGGCGAAACGGCCGTCGAGATCGTCGCGCGGATAGGGCAGGTCGATGTCGTAGATGCGGGTGATGTTGGCGCGCGGCCCCCGGCTCATGACGGCGACGCGTTGGCCCAGCAACACCGCTTCGCGGATGTCGTGCGTGACGTAGACCATGGTGCAGCCGGTCTCGCGCCATATCCGTGTCAGCTCTTTCTGCAGGACGCGGCGCGTCAGCGCATCGAGCGCGGCGAAGGGTTCGTCGAACAGGATCAATTCCGGTTCGGCGGCCAGGGTGCGGGCGATCTGCACGCGCTGTTTCATGCCGCCGGAAAGCTCATGCGGAAATTTCTGCTCATGTCCGCGCAGGCCGACCAGGTCGACGTGATGTTGCGCGATGGCGCGACATTCGACGCCGGGCTTGCCGGCGACGCTCGGACCAAAGCCGACATTTTCCGCCACGTTAAGCCACTGGAACAGTGGTTCTTCGATGGACTGGAACACCATGCCACGACGCCGGTCCGGCCCTGAAATGGGCTGGCCATTGGCCAGGACCCGCCCTTCGGTCTGTCTTTCGGTTCCGGCCACGATCTTGAGCAGGGTCGACTTGCCCGAGCCGCTCGGCCCGACGAGCACGAAGAACTCTCCCTTCGCAACGGTCACCGAGAGGTCGGCGAGGATCAGTTCGCTGCCGGCCTTCTGGCCGGGATAGGCCATGCCGACCTTGTCGAAGACGACCGCCGGCGCGGCGCCCGGCTGGTCGGGCTCGTTTGCTGAAATGCCTGTCATGATCGTGCCGCTCAATTGCCCAGCTTGACCAGGCCGGGTGCCGCCTTTTCGAGGAATTCCGGGTTTACGCCCTTGTCGAAGCTGACCGATCGCGACTTGGTCCTGGCGAGGAAGTCGGCAACCTCGTTGAAGCCGCTGCGCTCATAGTCCGTGAGCGCGAGTGCGAATTCGTTGTAGTTGAGCAGATCGCGCATGGTTTCGCGCGGCGCACGGGTGTTCCTGGCGATGAGGCCTGCTGCCTCGTCCTTGTTCTGCGCGATGAACTGGCTTGCCGCGTCAAGCGCGCGCAGCGTCGCCACCGTCAGCTCTGGATGCTTCTGCGTGAAATCGGTCTGGGCAACGATATAGGCGCTGCTGCTGCGCTTGGCGGCGGCGTCATCGGTCAGCACGTAGTGCTTGCCGCCGTCGATCGTTCTTTGCGTGCCGTCAGCCCAGACGAAGGCGGCGTCGATGCGGCCGGAACGAAGCGAAGCGACGATCTCCATGAGGCTGGTGAAGCCGACGATCTCGACCTTGTCCTCGGGGATTCCATTTTCCTCGAGATATTTGATCGTGATCAGATGCTGCGCGGTGCCGGTGGCGATGCCGATCTTCTTGCCGACCAGATCCTTGGCTTGCTTGATGTCGTTGCTGACAACCAGCTTGTGGAAGCCCGGCATGCTGTGAAAGATGCCGGCAAGCACGGTGAGCTTGCCGCCCTGCATGCGGGACACGATGGGGAAGTCGAGCCCGACCGCCATGTCGGCGCGGCCGATCAGAAGCGCATCGATCGCTTCGACGCCGGTGGCGAAGGTGGTGATCTGCGCGTCGATCCCTTCCTTCTCGAAGAAGCCCTTTTCCTTGGCGATCCATATCTGGGAGCCGGTGGTGTAGGCGTCCACACCGAAGCGCACCGGCGCAAGGGTTTGTGCCACGGACATCTGCGCCGAGAAGAGCCAGAAGGCTGATACGAGGCTAAGGACAGTCTTTGCAAAGCGGGTCATTTCGGTTCGTCCTCCGGCGCAGGGGCGGCATTCCCCTGGAAATGAGCGGGTGCGAGCGCCATCACCTGATGGCTGTTCAGAAGATGCGGGACCATCCAGGAGCGCGAGGCGAGGGGGACGCTTCCATCGCCCGAATGCACGAGGGCAGTGCTCCAGAGGAGCGCGTCTCCCTCGTTTACCTGGAGCAGGTTGGCGATTTCGTCGGTTGCGTTGATCGCGGACGTGCGTGTCGAGAGTGATGCGCCATCGACGACGGTGAAAGGGGCGATGGCGGCGAGCGCATTGTGCTCGGTCAACGCGTTGAAGGCATTCAGCGGCACGCCAGGCGCGAGATAGTGGTCGACCAGGATGCAGGGTTGGTCGTTGGCCAGGAACAACCAGCGCAAGCGCTGGCTCGGCTTCTCGGCGGCCAGGCCAAGGATTGCGGCGATCTCTTCCGGAGCGATGGCTTCGCCGCGAACGATCTCGCGGAAGGACGGCTTCATTCCCGCGTTCTCGATCAGCTTCCAGAAGCCGGGAGCGCCGGTCAGTGCGTTGAGAATGGGGGGATTGGCTATGAATGTGCCGACGCCGTGCTTGTTCTTGAGCAGGCCCTTGGCCATCAGGTCGGCATAGGCCTCGCGCAATGAGTTGCGGCTGAGGCCGAGCATCCGGGATATGTCCACTTCCGCTGGCAGACGGTCACCCACCGCCAGTTTTTGCCTGCGGATATACTGCATGACACGCTCAGTCGCAGTGCCCGACATCGCTCTCTCCTCCAAGAGGTAGGACGTCCTACCTTTACGTGTTCTCGGGAAAGAGTCAAACTCCTTGGGCTCCTGTGTCGGATTCACATGCCATGGCTTGTTGCACCCCGGGCCCGCCCGTGACGGATCGTCTCCGCGAAGAAGTCGTCGCGCCCGCTCCGCTTGTGCTGGACAATCATCCGGAAATGGCGCGGATTCCGGCTGGACGCTGGCTGTTGGGGGAGGAGCGGACGTTCGCCAATCCTGATGATGGCGAAGGGCCGGTGAGGCAGGTCGACCTGCCTGCCTTCCTCATGGACAAGACCGCTGTGACAAACCATGCCTTCGCATCATTTGTCGGCACAACAGGTTACATCACGGACGCCGAGCGTCTTGGCTGGTCGTTCGTCTTCATGGCGCAGGCACACCCGAAGGCGGCAATCGTCACGGATACGGACGCAAGCGCACCGGAGTGGTGGCTTCCCGTTCGCGGTGCCTGCTGGCATGCCCCGGACGGCTCGGGGTCGTCTCTGCGTGGATTGCAGGACCATCCCGTCGTTCACGTTTCATGGAACGATGCCGCCGCCTTTGCCGCGTTCGCCGGCAAGCGGCTACCCACGGAAGCCGAGTGGGAAGCGGCGGCGCGAGGTGGACTTCAACGGGCGATCTATGCCTGGGGCGACGACCTGCATCCGGGTGGGCGCCACATGTGCAACATCTGGCAAGGGCGATTTCCCCTGAACAACACCGCAGACGACGGATATCTCGGTACCGCGCCGGCGCACAGCTTTCCCCCCAATGGCTTCGGGCTCTACAACACGCTCGGCAATGTATGGGAATGGACGGCTTCGCGCTGGTCGGATGAGGCGTCCGGTTTGATGGCGATGCGCGGCGGATCCTATCTTTGTCACGCAAGCTATTGCGATCGCTATCGGGTCGCTGCCCGGACCTGCAATCATTTCGGCGCCACTTCCAGTCATTTGGGCTTTCGCTGCGCGGCTGATCCTGGATCAGAATCCGTCAGCCGCGCGAGGTCATCCAGACACCGATGAGCGTCACGCCGAGCCCTGCGAACATCGTCAGCGTCAACGGTTCCGAAAACAGGGCCCATGACCACAGCATGGTGACGGGTGGGCTGAGATAGATCGCGGCACTGACCTTCGCGGCCGGGAACATCCGCAGCGCCGTGTAGTACAGGGAATAGGCAGCGAAGGTCGCGAACAGCACCAGCCACGCCACGCCGATGGCAAAGTTCATGGTCATCGGCGGCGCGATTTTGCCTTCCAGCAGTGCGCAGATCCCAAACAGCGCAGCCCCTGTGAACGTGTGGATGCAAAGGCTCTGGTGGACCGGCATGTGTCCGCTCCGTCGTCGTTTGTGCAGCACGGATGCCACCGCGAAGACCAGCATCGACCCGACGGTCAGGCCATAGGCCCAGAGCGGCGCGGTGCCGAAACTCAGGCTGTCGAGCGACACGATGAGCACACCTGCGACGGCGACCGCGGTTCCCAGCCATTGCCGCCTGCTGAGCTGCTCGCCCAGCACCGGTTGCGACAGCACGGCGATCGCCAGCGGCAGCAGGTCCGAGGTCAATGCGACAAGGCCTGTCGGAACCCTCTGCTCGATCGCCAGGGCAAAGCCGCCGAGATAGAGGAACACCGACATCACCCCGAACCACATCTGGCCAAGCACCGCGCGTGGCGTCATCTTCGGACCGATCGCCAGGGCGAACGGCAACAGGATCAGGCCTGAGATCAGCGTGCGCCAGAACAGGAGGGTGACGACATTCGTTTCCTCGCTCGCATAGCGGGTGCCGACGAACCCGGAACTCCATGCCATGACGAGAAGCGAGGCCATCAAAGGCCAGACAAACCGGCTTCGGTTCTGTGCGGTCAGGGTCAGCGGCTGGTTGGTCATCGTCTACCGATCGGATTATTCCCTGGCAGCTATCAGCAACGGATCGGTGGAGGCTCATGACAAATTTCGATCGATACATGACATCATCGTCGAATTGGTCATTTGAAAATTGCTTTCCGAAGCCCGCCGTGGCTGAATGATCACGATGCAGCGTGAGCGCGGGAACATGACGGACCTCAACAGCCGGCGTCTGGAAATCGATGCGTTGCGGGCGCTGCTCGCCATCCGGCACCATGGCGGTGTCACGCGTGCCGCCGTAGCGCTGGGACTTTCCCAATCAGCCGTCAGCCACAAGATCAGGAGGCTGGAGACGAGCCTCGGCTGTGATCTCCTGAACCGCGTGCCTGGATCGACCGCCTTTACCGCGGCCGGCGACGATCTGCTCGACTATGCGGGGCGCATCCTGGGCCTTCATGACGAGGCCCTGCTCAGCCTGTCGAAGACCACACTCGCGGGACGGATTGCGCTTGGCCTGACCGAAGACACCACCTGCACCGCGCTTTCGCGCATCCTGGGCAGATTCGGCCGGCTGCACCCGCAGGTCAGCGTCCGAACCAAGGTTCGCATGAGCTTGGTGCTGAGATCGATGCTGGAGCGCGGCGAGATCGATGCGGCGGTGATTCAGGTGTTCGCGCATGAGGTGCGTCCGAGCGATCTCGTGCTCATGAAGGAGAAGCTCCATTGGGTGAAGCATCCCGATCTCGACCTGCCGGAAGACGGCGCCATACCGTTCCTGTCATTTGACGATGAATGTTTCTACCGCCGCTGGGCACTCGACATCGGGCAGGACGCAGGTGTCGTGCTCGAGACTGTCTTCGAGTGTTCGAGTGCCGCCGGTATCGTCGCGGCGGTCAACGCGGCGATGGGGGTTGCGCTGCTGAGCGGGCGGCATCTGCGCCCGGAGATGCAGATCATCGCAGGCAGACTGCCGCCGCCGCCACCGCTCGTCTATGTCGTGCGGCGTGGCCGCAAGGTTCGCAATCCCGCCCTTGATACCCTCGTGAAGGAGATCGAGAGCGAGACCAGCCGTTACGGCGGTCTGGCGCTCGCCGGTTGATCGGCAACGATCAGTTTGAATGACCGCCGGAGCGCAAGCCAATCCTCTGGGGTCAGTAGAAGCTGACCGGGAAGTAGCGCAGATAGAGTTCGGCGAAGGTGCCTTTCAGCGCGATCTGCTGCAGCGCGTAGTCGAGCGCCGCGGCAAGCGTCTTGTCGTCGGGCTTGACCGCGATGGCCAGGCCCGTGCCGAGATATTCCGGCGCCAGATAGGGCCCGCCGGCGAAACGGCAGCAGTCCGCGGCGTCCGAGCCGGCCAGCCAGAAGCCGAAGCGCATGCCGTCGCCGAAAGCAGCGTCGATCTTGCCGGCCTTCATATCGGCAAACAGCGCTTCTTCGGTCGGGTAGGGAGCTGCCGTCACCTCCGGAAAGTCGTCGCGCAGCATGCGTTCATGCGCCGAATTCGCTACCACGCCGACGCGTTTGCCCTTCAGCTTCGCGTAAAGTGGCTCGCTCGCCGCCTTGGCCTTGGGCATGACGAAGCGTGCCGGAAACTGCAGGTAGGAACGCGAGAAAGCATATTTCTCGCGGGTTCCCTGCGACACCGCGACACCGGCCATGATCGCTTCGCCGTCGCCTCTGGCCAGTGCTGCATCGAGTTCCGCCCAGGGCAGGGCCTGGATCTGGCATTTGTCGGCAATGGCAAGCTCGGCGCAGATGGCGCGGGCGAGATCGACATGGAAGCCGGAAAGCTTGCCGGAGGTGTCGAGGAAATTGAACGGCGGGAAATCGGTGGTGGTCAGGAAGCGCAGGCGCGGCATCTGGCTGAGATCGGGTTTCGGCAGCCGCTCATTGGCATCCCACAGCATCGGCGGCTGCGGTTCGGCAGCGCGCGCGGCCGGGCCGCAAACCAGCCCCAGGGCCGGCATTGCCAGAAGAACAGTCAGGGCCAAGCCGCGCAGCGTCACATCGAAACTCCTGTTCCGCTTTTCATACAATGGGGGAGTAGGCAGTCCAATGGGTCAGTAGGCAGTAGGCAGTAGGAATGTGCACCAGGCGACGCACTTGCAATTGGTTCAGGCCGACTGCCCACTGCCCATTGCCTACTGCCCCATTGGACTGCCTACTCGATGGTGATATTTCCAGCCGCGGCTTCCACGTCGAAGCTGGGCATCACGCCGAGCATCGGAGCCGCGCGGCGGATGATGTTGGCTGCCATCGGGCCGGCGCTGAAGCCGGCGGTGGCGGCACGGTCCGAGTTTTCCCGCTTCGGTTCGTCGACGATGGTCAGGATCACGAATTGCGGATCGTCCATGGGCAGCGCGGCAACGAAAGCGTTGAAATTCCGGTCCTTGGAATAGCGGCCATTGACCACCTTCTCCGCGGTACCGGTCTTGCCGCCGACGCGATAGCCGGGAACCGCCGCGGACCTGCCGGAGCCTTTTTCGCCGTTCAGCTTGTAGATGTAGCGCATGTCCCGGCTGGTCTGGTCTTTGACCACCCGTTCGGAAACGGCAAGGGCTTCCTGCAGGCTTCGTGGCAGAAAGGTCGGCGGCATCAGCCGGCCACCATTCATCAGGGCAACCACGCCGACCGCAGTCTGCAACGGCGTTGTCGAGAAACCATGCCCGAAGGCCGCCGTGATCGAATGCACTTTCTTCCAGACACGCGGCTCGGTGGGCTGAGCGACCTCCGGCAATTGTGTCCGCGTGCGGTCGAGCAGACCGAGGCGCTTGAGGAAGTCACGATGCCCCTCGATGCCGACTACATCCGCCTCGCGGGCCGAACCGATGTTGGAGGAATACAGGAAGACTTCCGGCAGGGTCAGCACTCTGCCTTTGCCGCGAAAATCCCTGATGATCTGCCGCCCGATCCTGAGCGGCTGGCTGGCGTCGAACGTGCTGTTGAGGTCAACCTTGCCGGAGTCCAGCGCCATCGCGGTGGTGAAGCTCTTGATGGTGGAACCCATTTCGTAGAGCCCTGCCGACATGCGGTTCAGCTTGTCCGGGCTCTGGGCATCGAACGGGTCATTCGGGTCGAAGTCGGGAACGGACGCCATGGCAACGACTTCACCCGTCTTGGCATTGATCACGACGGCTCCGGCGGCAATCGCGCGAAAGCGCGTCATGGCCTGGAGCGCCTCGTCACGCACGATGTGCTGCACGCGCAAGTCGACGGACAATCTGACCGGGGTGAGGTTTGCGGCCGTTGCCATGCCCAGCTGCTGCAGATCGGCCAGCCCCTGGTCGTCGATGTATTTTTCCAGGCCGGAGATGCCGCGGTTGTCGAGATTGGTCAGCCCGACGATGTAGGAGGTGACGGGTCCGCCGGGATAAAAGCGCCGTTTCTCGGAACGGAAGCCGATGCCGGGCAGGCCGAGGGCCATGATGTCGCCCTGCTGCCTGGGGGTGAGCTGGCGGCGCAGCCAGACAAATCCCTTGCCGCTCTTCAGCTTCGCGTAGGTATCCTCCACATCGAGATCGGCGAGCACCGTCGACAGTTTTTCGATGACCTCATCCACGTCGACGATGCGGCGCGGCTCGGCAAACAGCGAAGACATCTTGATATCGGTCGCCAGCAATGCGCCGTTGCGGTCGATGATGTCCGGCCGGGATGCGGTGGGGCGGATGACGGGGCCGTTGCTTTCCGGCACGCTCTGCATGCCCAGATAAACGAGGCGGCCACTCATCGCTGCGTAGACCGCGAGGAAACCGGCCGTGATGAAGACCACCCGGCGGCGCGGAGCGCGACGCCTGCCCTGTACGATCAGGGGGGTGCCAGGCGCGCGCCTGGCCATAAACCTCTGCTTCAGCCAGCCTGTCCAGCCCCCGACCATGCGACGCGTTCCCACGCGCTGTTTTTGCGACAGCGTCTTGATATCGTTAAAGAAATATACGGCGAACGCGTCGATCTATGGTTTAATTCGTGAAAAATCGCTTAAAAGTTAAATTAACCTTTATGGCCAGCCCCGGAATTCCGGTGGAAATCGATATAAGTCACGCAATATGGTTAACGGCGGCGGCGTTAAACTTGGTGGGAAGGGAATAGGGGAGTAAGGCAGCAGGGCAATGTTGCCAGATATCTGCGCGTTTCCGCGGAAAACCTGTTTCCCACTCCCCCAATCCCTTACTCCCCTCACTTCACGAATGAAGGCCCTTCGCCGATGATCTTCTTGTCTTCCTTGCCGATCGCCGCGACGTCGCGGCCCTCGTAGGGCAGGCTGAGCAGGATGCGGCGGATGACGGCGATGCGGGCGCGGCGCTTGTCGTTGGCGCGCACGATGATCCACGGCGCGTGCTTGGCGTGCGTGCGCTTGAACATCTCGTCGCGCGCCTTGGTGTAGTCATCCCATTTGTTCACGCCGGCGATGTCGATGGGCGAGAACTTCCAGTTCTTCAGCGGGCTGTGGCGGCGGTCGTGGAACCGCGCCAGCTGCGTTTCGCGGCCGATGTCGAGCCAGATCTTGAAGAAATGGATGCCGTCATTGGTAATCATCTTCTCGAAATGCGGCACTTCGTCGAGGAAGTCCTCATGCTGCTGCGGCGTGCAGAAGCCCATCACCGGTTCGACGCCTGCGCGGTTGTACCAGGAGCGATCGAACGACACGAGCGCGCCGGCCGTCGGGAAATGGTTCACATAGCGCTGGAAGTACCATTGCCCCTTTTCGGTTTCGGTCGGCTTGGTCAGCGCCACATTCTGCGCACTGCGCGGATTGAGGAACTGGTGCAGCGCGAAGATCGAGCCGCCCTTGCCGGCGGCGTCACGGCCCTCGAACAGCGCCATCACGCGCTGTCCGCTCGCCTGCAGCCATGCCTGCGCCTTCACCAACTCGATCTGCAACTGCTCCAGCGTCTCGGCGTAATCCTCGCTTTTCATCTTCTTGTCGTAGGGATAGCCGCCCGCCGACAGCTTGTTCTCCTCGATCCATTCCGGCAGTTCCGCTGCATCGATGTCGAACAAACGCTCCTTGCCATCGATCTGGATCTTGAGCGGTTCCGGGATCGCGATGCCGGCAACCGGGGTGATGGGCTTTTCTTTTTTCATCGATACGAACCTCTGCAACTTTCAAACTCATGCTATGGGGAGCCGGTAATAGGGTCCAGCGGGAAGTTGGCACTGGAGCGTTTCCGCCTTTCACGGAAATGCGGAAACGCTCTAAGTCTTTGTTACGCAATTCCGGACGCAAAACCGTCACACAGTTTTCCCGGAATCGCGCTAGGCCGCCCGGATGGATTGGAGTGCATATGAGCGACGTTACGGGTGAGGATCGCCATTCCAGGACGAGTTTGATGGTCAGGCTGTGGGAGTCGCGCTGGTATCTCCTGGCGGGTCTTGCGGCCGTGACGGTCGCCTATGGCTTCGGGCCGGGCAGGGCCTGGGCCTTGCCACTGGCTGTCCTGCTGCTGTTTGCAGCGCTTTTTAGCGCCAAGCCGCGCGCGCGCGTCGCAGAAAAGGCAAGGGAAGTGGAGGCCGAGGGCCTGCAGCGCCTTTCCGGCGAATATCTTGCGGCTGCCGTCGCCGATCCCTTGATCATCTTCGACCGCACCACCACGGTCGTTCACGCCAATGCCGCCGCGTTCGCTGCATTCGGTGGCATGTCGCCCGGCCTGTCGCTGCCGCTGAAATTCCGTGCGCCCGAAATGCAGGCGCTGCTCGACAGCGTCGTCTCGGGCAAGGTCGCCTCCGATGCGCTCGATTACCTCGAGAAGCTTCCCGTCGAGCGCGTCTACAGGGTCAGCGCCTCCTCCGTCGGCAACGGCACGGACCTGTTCGTGCTGGTGTTCAAGGACCAGAGCGAGGCACGCCGCATCGACCGCATGCGCGCCGACTTCATCGCCAATGCCAGCCATGAGCTGCGCACGCCGCTCGCCTCGATCGCCGGTTTCATCGAGACGCTGCGCGGTCCGGCCCGCAACGACCCGGCAGCGCGCGAGCAATTCCTGCAGATCATGCAGAACCAGACCAGCCGCATGGCGCGCCTGATCGACGACCTGCTGTCGCTGTCGCGGCTGGAGATGAAGCCCTATCTGAAGGCCGGTGCGCGGGTGGATCTGCGCCAGACACTCGAAAGCGTCATCGATTCGCTCAGCCCGCTGGCCCGCGACAGCAATCTCGTCGTCGAGCGTGATTTCGCCGAGGGCGAACTTGCCGTGCCGGGCGATCGCGACGAGCTGTTCCAGGTGTTCGAGAACCTTCTGGAAAACGCCTGCAAATACGGCCAGTCCGGCGGCCGCGTCGCTGTCAGCGTCGCGCCCGGCGGAACCACTGCCGAGCCGACCGTCGACGTCACCATCCGCGATTTCGGTCCCGGCATCGCGGAGGAACACATCCCGCGCATCACCGAACGCTTCTACCGCGTCGATGTCGAAACCAGCCGTGCCCAGAAGGGAACCGGCCTCGGCCTGTCCATCGTCAAGCACATTTTGACCCGCCATCACGCACGCATGTCGATCCGCTCGGAACTCGGCAAAGGAGCGGCTTTCACGGTCCATTTGCCAGCAAACTAGATTTTAGCGCAAATGCAGACTATCTCTGGGGAAAGCGTTTCGTCTTACTGTCACATGGCTGGCGTATCAGCAGTCAATTGACAGGCGAATCACCGCACATTCCAGAAGGCAATGCCCATGCAGTCCGTGCATATTGTCAGCGCTTATGACGAGGAACTGAAGTTCCTGGCCAAGCGCATTGCGGCCATGGGCGGTCACGCGGAACGCATGGTCGAACAGGCGGTGACGGCGCTCGTCAATGCCGACCAGGATCTCGCCCAGAAGGTGATCCGTGACGACATCGTGCTCGACGAGGGCCAGCGCGAGATCGACGACAAGGCCATCCTCATCATCGCACGGCGCCAGCCGATGGCGACCGACCTGCGCGAGATCGTCGGCGCCATCCGCATCTCCGCGGACCTCGAGCGTGTTGGCGACCTCGGCAAGAACGTCGCCAAGCGGGTGATGTCGGTGACCGACGGTCGTGATGCCACCAGCCTCTATCGCGGGCTCGAAGCACTGGCCAATCTTGCTTTGATCCAGCTCAAGGAAGTGCTCGACGTCTATGCCTCGCGCTCGGTCGAGAAGATCGGCCTGGTGCGCGACCGCGACGAGCAGATCGACGCCATGTACACCTCGCTGTTTCGCGAGCTGTTGACCTACATGATGGAAGATCCGCGCAACATCACCTCCTGCACGCATCTGCTGTTCTGCGCCAAGAACATCGAGCGTATCGGCGACCACGCCACCAACATCGCCGAGACCATCTATTACATCGTCACCGGCGACCAGATGCCGGCCGACCGCCCGAAGGAAGACAAGACCGATCGGGTGGTGGTGCAGCAGGCTGAGGTGGTGAAGTAGGGAAGAGGCAGTGGGCGGTAGGGAATAGGCAGTAGGCAGTAGGGGAATAAGGCAATAGGGCAGTTTGCTGTCCTGATTGCTTCTCCGCCAACTCCATCCCAGCCACCGCGGATCAGGCAACATTGCCTTATTCCCTTACTGCCTACTGCCTACTGCCTCTGCCACCTGCCTATTCCCTTGCCATCACGCCAAGCCAGGTTCACTCTACGCCGCAGAGTGAGGTTCCTCGGGAGGCGACGATGGACCATGTTCGCGATTTCACACCGGGGCCGCAGGATCAGCGCATCGTCGCTTCGAGCGTCTATGTCAGCGGGCGGCGCGTTGCCGATATCCCGATCGAGGAAGCCGGCGAATGGTCGCGCAAGAAGGACCATGTCGTCTGGATAGGCCTGCTCGAGCCCGACCGCGACCTGTTGCGGCGCGTGCAGGCGCAGTTCAACCTGCATGATCTGGCCATCGAGGATGCCGAGCACGCGCACCAGCGGCCGAAGCTCGAGCAGTATGGCGACGCGCTCTTCATCGTCGCCCGCACGGCGCAACTGGTGGAGAAACGCGTCAGCTTCGGCGAGACGCATCTGTTCATCGGCAAGGGCTATCTGGTCAGCGTCCGCCACGGTCCCTCCACGTCCTACGCCACGGTGCGTCAGCACTGGGAGACCTGCCCGACATCCTTGGCCAAGGGCGAGGATTTCGTCCTCTATGCCATCCTCGATTTCATCGTCGACAACTATTTCCCGGTGCTGGAGCAGATCGAGGACGAGGTCGAGGAGATCGAAGACGGCGTGCTGGTCAAGCCGATGGACGCCAAGGCGATCGAGCGCCTCTACATGCTCCGCCGTGACCTCTTGCGCCTGCGCAACGCGGCGCTGCCGCTGGTCGAGGTCTGCCGCCGGCTGACCAGTTCCGAACTGCCGCAGATCGATGCCGACATGCATCCGCTGTTCCGCGATGTCACCGACCATATCCGCACCGTGCAGGAGAAGATCGATTCCCTGCGTGAGGTGCTGGCGTTCGCCTTCGAAGCGAGCCTTCTGGTCGGCCAGAGCCAGGAGACGGCGATCTCCAAGAAGCTCGCCTCATGGGCCGCCATCCTGGCGGTGCCGACCGCCTTCGCCGGCATCTACGGCATGAACTTCAACGACATGCCGGAACTGAAGATGGAATATGGCTATCCGACCGTGCTGGCGGCCATCGCCGGCATCTGCGTCTTCCTCTACTGGCGCTTCAGGAAGAACGGGTGGCTGTGAAAACGAGGCAGTCGGCAATCGGCAGTCGGCAATAGGGTAACAACGGCTGCCTCATTTCCGGTCCTCATCTTTTTTCGATTGCCGACTGCCTATTGCCGACTGCCTAGGGACCTCATGCTTCACCACGTCGAAATCTACGTCTCCGACCTCAAGGCTTCGCATGCGTTCTGGGCCAACATCCTGGCCAGGATCGGCTATGAGGAAACCGGCCATTGGGATGACGGATTCACGCTCGAGCATGGCGACGACGGCTACCTGACCTTCGTGCAGGTCGCCGATAAATATCGGGAACACGGCTACCATCGCTGCGGCGTCGGGCTCAATCATCTCGCCTTCAAGGTCAAGGGCAGGGAAGCCGTCGATGCGCTCCGGAACTATTGCATCGAACACGGCATCCCCAGCCTCTATGACGAGAAGTATCCGTTCGCGAATGGTGGCACGGATTATTACGCCCTGTTCGTCGAAGACCCGGACCGGATCAAGGTGGAGTTCGTGGCGGAATAGGCAGTAGGCAGTAGGCAGTAGGCAGTAGGCAGTAGGCAGTAGGAATTGCGTTCTCTATGCCCAACTGCCTACTGCCTGATCTTGAACAATTCCGCCGCATTCCGATCGAGGATCGCCTCGACGTCCTGCTGCGGCAGTCCTGCCCGTTCGATGTAGCTGACCGTGGTTGCGAAGAATTCGCCGGGCTGGAATGGGAAGTCGGTTCCAAACAGCAGCCGGTCGGCGCCGAAGGTGTCGATCGCGGCCCGCAGCGCCGGCACGTGGTCGTGGCCGACGGTGTCGTACCAGAGGCGCTGCGCGGCCAGGCTCGGCTTTTCCGGCGTTCCCGGCGCTTCCCAGGCCACGTGCTGGTCGATCCTTTCCAGCGTCATCGGCAGCAGCCCGCCGAAATGCGGAATGATGATCCTGATGCCGGGGAAGCGGCTGGGGATGCCCTTGAGGATCAGCTGCATGGCGGCGACCGTGTCTTCGACCGGCGCACCGATCGACCAGGTCAGTTGATGCTCGGTGATCAGCGGCGAATGCGCGCCATGGCCGGCGGGATGGACGGACAGCACGCTCTGCCGGCGGTCGAGTTCCCGGTAGAGCGGCTCGAACCACGCGTCGGCGATCGAACGGCCAAGCACCGAGGTGGTGATGCAGGCGCCGAGCATGCCGAGTTGCGAGATCGCCCGGTCGAGCTCGGCAAGCGAGGCGTCGACATGGGGCAACGGCAGCGAGGCGATGGCCCGGAACCGGTCCGGGTGGCGTTTGACCAACGCGGCATATTCGTCATTGACCTGCCGCGCCGCCGCGACGGCGGTTGCCTCGTCCTCGAAATGCGGCGACAGCGGCGTGGCGGTCAACACCTGCAGGTCGATGCCGACGGCGTCGAGCATGGCGAAGCGGGCGGCAAGCTCGTCATCCGTCACGCCGGCGCCCAACTGCCGGTAGGCGGCGACTTCGTTTCTGCCGAAACCCTCGAGCAGGTCCAGATAGGCGCTGCTCCAGGCATGGGCGTGTACATCGATGCGCATGGTCTGATCGTCCTGTTGGCTGTTGCGAAACGCTCACTGCGCCTCGGTGATCGGTTTCGGCATGACCGACAGCAGCAGCCGCGATGGATTGGCGGCATCGTGCAGGACGCGCTGCTCGGCCACCACCGCGGTTCCGGCACCCTCGCGGTTGCCGTTGTTCAGGTTGCGGTCGTAATGCGGGAAGTTGGAACTGGAGATTTCGAGTGCGATGCGATGGCCGCGCTGGAACAGCGAGGAGGTCGGGCCGAGGTCGATCGTATATTTGATGACCTTGCCGGGTTCGAGCGGCGCGCGCCGTTCCAGGGAGTCGCGCATGCTGGCGCGGATGATGCCGTTGGCCAGGTTGTAGGCCTTGCCGTCGGGATGAACATCGACAAGCTTGGCGGTGAAATCTGTGTCGACGGCGGACGAACTTGCGTAGAGCTCGACCGTGACCGGCCCGGTCACCTCCATGTCCTGCTCCAGCGGCGGCGTGGCGTAATAAAGCACGTCGGCGCGGTCCTCAACGCTCGCCTGGTCGACAGGACCGATCGGCGCGCTGTCGGGCGAACAGCATGAATGTCCGCCGAGGCTAGGCACCGGATCGGCGGGATCGTAGCGGTACTGGTCGGCGGCCTGCTGTACCTCAGGCTTCTCCGTCGCCAGCGCGCCATTGCCGAAACGTGTGTTGGCCTGGCCACGGCTCTGCAGATAGAACGAGACGGTCTTGGCCTCCGCCGGCGGCCAGCTGTCCGCCTCGCGCCAGCGATTGGCGCCCATGACGAAGATGCGGACCGGCTTGTCGGCGTCGAGCCCGTTGGCCTCGCCCTTCAGCCAGTGGTCGAACCAGCGCAGCAAAAGCGTGTCGATCGGATTGGTCGCCTCGGCGCCGAAATCCAGTTCGCCGACCTTCTGCAGCCAGGGCATGTGGCTCCATGGCCCGATGACCAGGCGCTGTCCCGAGCGGGCTGCATCCGAGCCGCCTTGTTCGCGCATGCCGGCATAGTTCTCGACGCCGCCGCGCAGGAAGACGTCGTACCAGCCGGCGAGATTGAGGGCTGGCACCGTGATCTGCGGATAGCGCGCGCGGATGCTCCAGGGTCTCCAGTAGGAATCCCACGTGTCGTGGGCGATCCAGTCGGCATAATAGGGCGCAACCGCCTCCTCGTATTGCGATGCGGGCAACAGGCGCGACAGCGGCGACTGGGCGTAGACCGACGAAAGCTTGCCCGCAGCGGCCTGGATGTCGTTCAGCGCCTGCTGGTTGCCCTGTCGCCGCGACGCCGACAACGCCACCGATGTCAGCGGCCACGACTGGATGAAAGCCTGCGACAGCGCGCCGCCTTCATAGGTCCAGCCGTTGAAATAGTCCGATCCGGTCTGCGCCGGCGCGATCGCCGCCAGATGCGGCGGCCGCTCGGCAGCGGCGAGCCACTGTGTCGCACCGACATAGGAGAAGCCATACATGCCGACCTTGCCGCTGGACCCGGGCAGGGCAGCGGCCCATTCGACGCTGTCATAGCCGTCCGCGCCCTCGTTGCGGAACGGGTAGAACGTGCCCTCGGATTTGTACTGGCCGCGCACGTCCTGAATGGCGACGATGTAGCAGTGCGAGGCATAGACTTCCGGCCGGGCATAGACGAAGGCCTGCGCGTCGCTCTTGTTGTAAGGCAGCCGCATCAAGAGCACGGGATAGGTGCCGGTTTCGCTCGGGCGATAGACATCGCCCAGCAGGGTGGTGCCGTCGCGCATCTTGGCCGGTACGTCGCGGTCGACCTTCACGGTGCAGGCGGCCGACCATGCCGGCGTGGCGGTCAGGGCGGCGGTCGTCATCGCAGCGGCAATGATGGCGCTGCGGGCAAGCAGCGATGGGTTCGGCTGGCGCATTTCAGGATCCTGCGAAAGGGACAAACAGGACCATCGTGCAGACGGTGGCACAGCCGTCTATCTGCCAGGATCGCAGTGGGGGCATGCGAAAGCGTATGGGGGCGGGGAGCCTTGCGCGGGCCTTATCTCCCCCCTTGCGGGACCGTTGCAAAACTCAGCGAAGATAGCCGGCGGATGAAGAATAGGCGCTGCAGGGGGCTTCCCGGGAGGGATTT
>NZ_JBYTDF010000008.1:0-254298 GCF_058790995.1 Mesorhizobium sp. EU05-FHT14A09 | reverse complement strand
CAAGCCATCGTCGGAGAAGATCTTCCTCAACGACCAGGGCCAGATCGAGGGGTTGTTCTAAACGGGAAGGCAGTCGGGCAGTAAGGGATCAGGGCAGTATCAGCCCAATCTCTCACTGCCCTATTGCCTCACTGCCCTACTCCCTCAGAAGATACTCCCTGTCGGCATCCCAAGCGCCATGGCCCCGGCGTAGCGCGCCTGCGGTCCGGCTTGAAGCGGGTGAAACCGCGCGGCCTGCATGTCGCGGAAACGGCGCTCGAGTCCACGATCGCGATAGAAAGACGCACCACCAGCGAGTTCCATAGCCAACGCAGTGACTTCGAGGCCATGGCTTGCCACCAGCGAGCGCCCGATCATCACGTCGTTGACGCTTTCCGCTGAAGGTGCATTCCGCTCAGCAGCTTCGACCATCGCACGATGCGCCATCTGAGCGCCACGCAGGGCCGTATCCATCCGGCCCGCAAGGTTCAGCGCATTCTCGCCTGCGGGCTTCTTGCGGGCGATGTCGACGGCAATGTCCCGCGCGCTTTCTGCGATGCCCAGATACACCGCATAGATCAGTGGAAAAGCAACGGTGGCGATGATCTGAAACACCGGATGCCAATGCCCTGCCGCACGCGAAAAACCCACTGCGGCATCGGGAATGAAAAGCCCGTCGATGACCACATCATTGGAACCGGTACCGCGCATGCCGAGTGTGCGCCAATTGTTCATGATCCGCACTTCCGGCGCCCGCATCGGCACCCCGAAATGAATAACCTTGTCGCCCTCCTCCTCGTCACAGAGGATCGCACCGGTCACGAGTACGTCCCCGGCGGCAGCGCCCGATGTGAAGACCTTGCGTGCGGTGATGCGGTAACCGCCTTCAACTTTCTCGGCTTTGCCGGAACCACCGATCCAGTCGGACCCGCCGCTGGAAAGAAGGATGATCTTTTCTGTCGCGACGCGCCTGAGCAAGGGCTCGACGGCTGCAACATTCTGGTAGCGCCAGCGCCACGCGGGGATCGCCACCTGGTGCGTGTGCATGGCAAAGGCAAGCGCGGTCGAGCCACAGGATCTCGCCATGACACGCAGCATCTCGCACAGATCCGAAATTCCGGCCCCACCACCGCCGAGTTCGAGCGGTACGCCGGCTTGGACAAGACCAGCTTCCTTCAAAACCACATAGTTGTCGGCGACGAAACGATCGTCCTCGTCGAACCGCGTGGCCCGCTCGGCAAGAATGGATACCAGCTCACGGGCTACACTCACCACATCTGTCGGCGCCGTACTGCCATCCGCGCCACTCGAGCGAACTTGTGCAATGTTTGTCATCATCTTTCCTCCTGTTGGACAGAGGATCGCGCCATTGCTTTCACCGATCCAGTTCAGGAACTGAATCGCTTCGAAAGGCTTACGCCTCAAGGTGTAGGTGCAGGTCACCGGTATTTGTGCTACTGATAGAAGGCCATCTACCAGCGGTGCGAAATGGGTGATCGCGGCGGCTACGGTCAATTCTGTCCGGTTTCGATGGCGTCAGAGATCCTCTGCACGCGCTGGACCACCTTGGTCGTACGCGAAATGCTGATGGGATCGAGCCGTTTCAACGACTTGCGGCGCGGCGTGCCCAGAATGTCGCCAGCGCTCCTGTCGAAACGACTGAAGGAGCTGGAGCGCGCAGGCGTCATCCAGACCTGGGCTGGCCATTCGGGCGCGACCGAATATCATCTGACGGAAGCAGGCGAGCATTTACGCCCGATCATTCTGGGTCTTGGGGAATGGGGTCACCGCTGGGTGGAAAGCCAACTAACCCTCAGAAATCTCGATCCTTCGCTGCTGATGTGGGATATCCGCCGGAACCTGAAGCCGGAGCCCCTGCCGCCGCACCGCTGTACGATTCACTTTCTGTATCCGGAAGTCTCGAAAGCGCGGCAGAATTGGTGGCTGGTTGTCGACAGCGGCAAGGTGGATCTGTGTAACTCCGACCCTGGCTTCGAGATAGACCTGCAGGTCACCGGCTCGCTGCGCAGCATGACGGCAGTCTGGATGGGCATAGCCCGGCTCAGCCAGGAGATCGATTCTGGTCGGCTGGAAGTCGATGGCGATGACCGCATCGCCCGTGCGATGCAAGCCTGGCTCGGCCTGAGCAGCTTCGCACCGATCGAGCGAAAGGTACCTTAGAGCAACTCCGCAGGAGTGCGGAGCGGTCTTGCGTCCGGAGTTGTGCAAAAAAGAGCTGGGGCGTTTTCGCAAAAATGGAGCGCTCCAGCCTGCCTTGCCAAAGCAGGATAAGGAGCTCCGCCCGTTCAGCAGGGAGGAGCTCCTTTGCTGGGACAATCAGGCCGCGATCAGTTCACGCGCCTTGAGGATTTCGACACAGGCATGGGCCGCCTCGCGGCCCTTGACGTTGAAATGCTCGAAGAAGAAGCGGTGATGCTCGGCGCCGTCATGGAAATTGTGCGGCGTCAGCACCGCTGAGAGCACCGGCACGCCCGTCGCGAGCTGCACGGTCATTATGCCGTCGAGCACGGCCTGTGCCACGAATTCGTGGCGATAGATGCCGCCATTGACGACAAAGGCCGTGCCGAGAACCGCTGCATAACGGCCGGTCTCGGCGAGCGTCTTGGCGTGCAGCGGGATTTCATAGGCACCCGGCACGTCGAACACGTCGACGACAAGGCCACCACCGCTCAGTGCCTCGACCTCCTTGACGAAGCTTTCGACACACTGGTCGACGATATCGGCATGCCAACGTGCACGAATGACGGCAACACGGCGGGTTTCGAACTGTTTCTGGGATTGCTGATTCATGGGTCCTTCCTTCCGTTTCGAACCAGAATCAGGACGCACGACACGAAAAAGCGGCAGCTTGCGCCACCGTTCATCCGCTCGTTCTCTTCCATCCGGACTGTGACCGTCGGCTCCGGAATCACACCGGATCTGCTGACCTTTCCGGCAAGCCGGAAAGCGCTCGCGGGCTTGAGCCGAAGCTCTTACCGCCGGTGGGGACTTTCACCCCGCCCTGAGAACATTAACGGCTTTAATAACGCGGTGGATGGCTTGCATGTCAACCCACAGGAACAATGGTTTCAACCAACTGGCCGAGCGGGATTGCCAACAACGGTAGCTCCGGCAGGCACATCGCGGGTCACCACCGCCCCTGCACCGACAATGGCGTTGTCACCAATCGTCACGCCACCCAGGATGATGGCTCCGCCACCGATCCAGGCATTTTCGCCGATCGTGACCGGGCGACCGATCTCCAGACCGGCGCGACGCTCGACGGCCCCCTTGTGGTGCTCAGGACAATAGATCTGAACATGCGGCCCGAGCATCGTCGCTTTGGCGATGCGCACGGGTGCGGTGTCGAGAACGATGCAGGACGCATTTAGAAAAACGCCATCGCCGAGGAAGATGTTGAAGCCATAAGCACAATGGAACGGCGCTTCGATGCGGGCGCCCTCCCCTGCCAGTCCCAGAAGCGCGCGCAGAGCGGGCGCAATGTCGTCTCGGCGACGCGGGGGCAGCGAGTTGTGCTCGAAGATCGCTTCGCTGGCGGTGAGCCGCAAGACATCGAGTTCCGGATCGACGCAGTTGTACCATTCACCGGCAGCCATCTTGTGCCGTTCGCTTTTTGTCATCGTCGTCTCCGAAGCGCTTGCCCGCCGCATCGGCAATCGTGCCGATGCAAAACTCCTCCCCCAAACCGCGGCCATGGTCAAATATCGACCATGTGATAATTTGCTGGTCGATCGCCGCAACCGGCTACCCAGGGGGATTGGATGCTCTATCTGCTTGCTGTGCTGATCGGCGTCATCGCCGGACTGAGGACAATGACTGCACCTGCCGCTGTGGCTTGGGGAGGCTACCTTGGTTGGCTGCCCTTGGCCGGCACCTGGGCAAGCTTCGTAGGGCACTGGATCACCGTTGCCATCTTCTCGGTTCTCGCCCTGGCCGAACTGGTTGCCGACCAGCTTCCATCCACCCCGAGTAGAAAAGTGCCGCAGCAGTTCGGCGCACGATTGGTTGGTGGGGCATTTGCGGGTGCTGTGATCGGCACGACTGGTGGCGCCGTGATAGGCGGCCTCATAGCCGGTTTGATAGGCGCGGTCATCGGAACCTTGGGTGGCGCGGAACTGCGAGCCCGGATGGCCGCAGCCTTTGGACGCGATCTGCCGGCCGCCCTGGTAGAGGATATCATTGCCATCGTCGGAGCGCTTCTGATCGTGATGGCAGTCGTATGACAGGCGTCGCCAGAAAATTCGACGCCATCATCATCGGTTGCGGCCAGGCCGGCCCCTCGCTCGCAGGCCGCTTGAGCGCCGCTGGCATGACGGTCGCGCTGATCGAGCGCAAGCTGGTCGGCGGCACCTGCGTCAACACCGGCTGCATGCCGACCAAGGCGATGGTTGCCAGTGCCTATGCCGCACATCTTGCGCGCCGCGCCGCCGACTACGGCGTGACGCTGTCCGGCCCGGTCGGTGTCGATATGAAGGCGATCAAGGCGCGCAAGGACAAGGTCTCCAACGACGCCCGCCACGGATTGGAAGACTGGATCGCTTCCATGCCCGGCTGCACGCTGTTTCGCGGCCATGCCAGCTTCGAGGACCCGCACACCGTGCGCGTCGGCGAGGACCTGCTCGCCGCCGACAAGATCTTCCTCAATGTCGGTGGCCGCGCCTCGGTGCCGGATCTGCCCGGCATCGCCGACGTTCCGTTCCTCACCAACTCCTCGATCATGGATCTCGACGTGCTGCCCCGGCATCTCGTGGTCGTTGGCGGCAGCTACATCTCACTCGAATTCGCGCAGATGTTTCGCCGTTTCGGCTCCGAGGTCACCGTCATCGAACGCGCCTCTCGCCTGATCGGACGCGAGGATGAGGAGGTTTCCGATACCATCCTGTCGATGTTCGAGAAGGAAGGAATCACCGTCCATCTCGGTGCCGAAGACATTTCCTTCGCCAGACAGGGCGACCTGAACGCGGTGGCGTTCGCACAAGGCAAGCCTCCCGTAGTGGGCTCGCATGTCCTGCTGGCGCTCGGCCGTGTTCCAAACACCGACGATCTCGGCCTCGACAAGGCTGGCGTGGCGGTCGACAAGCGCGGCTTCATCGAGGTCGACGACCAGTTGCACAGCAGCGTGCCGCATATCTGGGCGATGGGCGACTGCAACGGCAAGGGCGCTTTCACCCACACCTCCTATAACGACTATGAGATCGTTGCGGCCAACTTGCTCGACAATGATCCGCGCAAGGTCACCGATCGTATCGAAGCCTACGCGCTCTATACCGATCCGCCGCTTGGCCGGGCCGGCATGACGGAAGCAGCCGTGCGAAAATCCGGCCGCCGCGCCTTGGTTGGCCAGCGCCCGATGACGCGGGTCGGGCGTGCGGTCGAAAAAGGCGAAACGCAAGGGTTCATGAAGATCCTGGTCGATGCCGACAGCGGTGAGATTCTCGGCTGTTCCGTGCTCGGCCCAGGCGGTGACGAAGCCGTGCATTGCGTTCTTGATCTGATGTACGCCAAGGCGCCGGTGAAGACGTTGCAGCGCGCCGTGCACATCCATCCCAATGTCGCCGAACTGCTGCCGACGATCGCGCAGGAACTCAAACCACTCGCCTGACCAGGCGACTTGCCCGGCTGCTGACGCATCGCTGGCTCACCATTGTGCGGACTGGACCACTCGACACACCATCGCCGGCACGGCAAGAACGGTAATCACTGGAGCGTTTTCGGCTTTTTCTCGGAAACGCGAAATGCTCTGACTTTTTGTTTTGCGCAATTCCGGATGCAAAACCGCGACACTGCCCTGGAGCGCCGCGAGTCCTTTCGGACGCGCAAAGGTCGCTCTAACAATTTGATTTTGCTCATGATCCTTTCCGAAAATCGATCCCGATTTTCGGGGTCATGCGCCAGACGGAGAAGACCATGGAAAAGACGATCGAACGGCTGGCCGGCGACAGCGAGGGGGTTGCCTATGAATTTCCGGTCTATCGTTTCAGGGGAAGCAACGCCAAGGCGCCGACCGCATATCTGCAGGCGGCACTGCACGCTGGTGAACTTCCGGGTATGGTCGCCATCGACGCCTTGATGCCGCTGCTGGCGAGGGCCGAAGCGGAAGGCCGTATCGAAGGCTCCATCACTGTCGTGCCATGGGCCAATCCGGTCGGCCGCGCCCAATATATCTTCGGCGAGTTGGAAGGCCGCTTCCATCTTCCGAACCGCGTCAACTTCAATCGTGACTTCCCGCTGATCGACAGGCCCGATGTCGCGCTGCTGCCGGACGAGGAAGACCTGCCCACGATCGACCAGCGCCTGAAGGCACGGTTGCTCAAACTGTCGGTCGGCCATGACATCGTGCTCGATCTGCATTGCGACGACGAGAGCACGGCCTATCTCTACGTACCTTCGGTACTGTGGCCAGCGATGCAGGACTGCGCCGCCGCCATGGGCGTTGAAGCAGTGCTGCTATGGCAAGGTGAAAGTGGCTCGGCCTTCGAGGAAGCGTCGCTGCAGCCGCATCTTGCCAGCGACAAGGCGAGGCTGGAAAGCCTCGTGGTAACCACCGTCGAGTATCGCGGCATTGCCGACGTCGATGGCGCAACGGCCGAAGCCGATGCCGCGGGTCTTTACCGGCTGCTCGTGGCGCGCGGCGTCATCGCCGATACCTCAGTGGCAAAACCCGGCCGTTACGAAGGTGTTGTCGCGCCACTCGAAAACATCGACATGATGCCCGCCCCCAAGGCGGGCGCCGTGCTTTATGACGTGAAACCGGGCGACTGGGTCAAGAAGGGCGACAGGCTCGCCTCCGTCGTGCATACGCCGGGCGAACCTGATGGCCGAGCCGAAATCTTCGCGCCGCAGGATGGCTACATCCTGACCCGGCGCTCACATCGCGTCACGCGCAAGGGAGACGATCTCGTCAAGCTGTTGGGCAGCAAGCGCAGCGACGATGCCCGCTCCGGTACGCTCGAAGCCTGATCTTCTTCAGCCCCGGCCTGAAGATCAAACAAGATAGTGCTGCGGTTTGAACTCGGTCATGTCGTTGAAGGTGCAGAATGCCGGCAGATCGAGTTCCAGCACCTCGACATCGGCCACGAAGCTTCGTGTCAGTTCGGCCAGCGCCGGCAGATAGATGGCCTCGGCATCCGCTGGCAGCCAGGCTTTCAGATAGGCCAGTGTGATGTGAAAGGTATAGCTGTCGTGGTCGGGGTGGCTGTAGCCGAAGGGCACGGTCAGCTGGTCGCGCAGCGCGCGAATGCTCCGTTCATCCGCGAGCGTGGCACCGGTCACCACCACCCCCAGTGGAGTGACCTCGACGGGCCGCATGCGAAACTCCGATGCCTTGGGAAACGCCTTCAGCCGGTCGAGAAAGAACGTCGTGGTCTCGTCGATCGGGGCCTCTGACGCGAGCTCCTGCGGCCAGTAGGCAGACTTGCGCCGTCCTTCGATCGTGCCTTGAAAGACGGTCATGTGCAGACTGGAGACCGGCGTGTAGGCAAAACGGTCGCCATAAGGCAGTGCCTGCAGCGCCTCGCGCACACGCACCAGCGCCTGCTGCGTTGCCGAGCCATCCGCGACATGGCTGACCACCGTGTTGCCCGGCTGCAGCAAAAAGGTGCCCTGCGCATCGAACCGGCGATTGAGATGATGAGGTGGCTCGGTCTTGCCGATTTCGGTGAAGACTTCGACGAAGGCATCATTTCGTTCGTAAGACACGGCTGCTCCTGCAGGTGGATGTTGCAGCCGCTCTGTAGGTTTTCGGCTTGAAGGCTGTGTGACAGCAGGCCGTGGTGGCCTATTCGGCCGCGGCGATGGACGCGGTCCGTCCCGGGAAACGCCACCCCAGTCGCACGCCCAATGTCGCGGATGCGATCATCACCATGCCGATCGCCTGCGCCGGCCCGATCGGATGATGGTAGATCGCCCAGTCGATGAGAATGGCCACGACCGGATAGATGAAGGTCAGCACGCCGATGACCGGAGTGGACAGGCGTGGATAGGCTGAAAACATCATCACGTAGGCGATACCGGTATGCAGCACGCCAATGCCGATCAACCATCCCCACGACGCGGCACTGATGCTTGCCGAGAAATTCGCCAGCGGCGCCAGCATGACAATACCGACCACGGTCTGGCATAGCACCGTCACTTCCGGACGCTGCTCGCCCAGCCCCTTGGCGAGAACCGTCACGATCGCATAGAGCAGCGCCCCGCCCAGCGCCATCAGGATGCCGATGGCCCAGCTCGTGCTGATCACCGTGCTCGAGGCAACGAGACCACTTGCCAGAACGACGCCGGCAAAGGCCAGAACCATCCAGATAACCTGGTCGGCGCTGACCCGTTCCTTGAGGAAGATGACACCGATCAAGACCACGAAAAACGGCTGGATGTGATAGATGATCGTCATCACGGCGATCGACGTCCGGGCAAAGCCTGCAAAGAAGAAGACCCAGCTCAGCACCATGCATACGCCGCAGATCGCCGCGCGCAGCAGCCGAGCCCTCGATAGGCCGGGATCCGGCAGATAGCCGCGCAGCAGGCACCATGCCCCCAGGAACAGCGTCGCGAAAACGCAACGCCAGAACACGGTGGTGATGGAATCGACGCCCGCTTCGGTGACGAAAGCGCCCACCGTGCCGGCGATCATCATCGCAATAGCCAGGCTCAGGGCAGGAAATCGGCTGGTCGGCATATCGGTCATGGTGTGAGTCCGTGTCGGGTCGCGACCAACAAGCCACTGCCTTCGTGTTCACGCAAACGAATAGATTTGGTAAAAGCTATTCGATATGTTGATAGCGCTATGGCCCTACCCCTCGATCTCGACCTGTTGAAAACCTTCGTCGCAATCGCCGAGAGCGGCAGCTTTTCCAATGCCGCACCGCGTGTCGGACGCAGCCAATCGGCTGTCAGCATGCAGATGCAGCGGCTCGAGCAATCGATCGGAAAGCAGCTTCTGACCCGCACGCCGCGCGCGGTGATACCAAACACCGCCGGCGAGGAATTCCTGGTTTATGCCCGGCGGCTGCTGAAGCTTTCGGACGAAGCATTGGCCAGCGTCACCCGTCCCGCCGAAGCCGGCAGCGTCCGGCTCGGTGTTCCCGACGACTATGCCGCATATCTGTTGCCGCCGGTACTATCGCGTTTCTCCGCCGCGCATCCGCTGGTGACGGTGGAGCTTGTCTGCGAGCAGTCGACCGCCTTGGTCAACACGCTGGAGGAAGGCCGGCTGGATCTCGCGATCATCACCCGGCTGCCGGATCAGGCACTGGAAGTGCTGCGGCTGGAACGCTGCGTATGGGTCGCTTCGCCAAATCATGTCGCCTGGGAAAAAGACCCGTTGCCGGTTGCCCTGTTCGAACCCGGTTGCGCGGCCCGGATGAACATGATGCAGGTGCTGGCCAACATCGACCGCGCCTTCCACTGCACCTATTCCAGCGCAAGCCTGCTCGGCCTGATCGCCGTCGTGCAGGCCGGGCTGGCGGTTGCCGGGCTGGCGCAATTGAGCGTGCCGCCATCCCTGCGCATCATCGGCGAGAATGAAGGCTTGCCGCCGCTTCCGGATCTGGAAATCGGCATCATGCGCAATCCGTTGTCGGCGACGCCCGCGGTCGAGCGACTGAACGAATTTCTCCGCCGCGACCTTACCCAGCCCGCCAGCTCTCAGTTCCTCTAGGACTTTCGCTTGTCGGCGGCTGTTGCCGCTACACCACATCAAAAAACAATCTGCGCTGGTGCGGCAGCCGGACACATCGCGGTCACGTTGGAATGGAGAAAGAAGCGAGGCTCTGATGCAGTGCCAGGAAAAGTGCGTAGCGGTTTTCCTTCCGGAACTGCGTCAGAACAAGAACCGGAGCGTTTCTGTGAAAAGCGGAAAACGCCCTGGTCTCCACATTCCAGACCCGAAAAAGGCAACAAACCAGAAATGACTATCATCTCGATGCTTCGGCGGTGCTTGCCGGGCATTGCGGTTCTGCCGCTCATGATCGCTGCCGGTTGCTCACAGACAATCCAGGCCAACACAAATACCACCGCCGTCCTTGCGCCGACGCCGGCCGTCGTTGCGGCCCCGGCACCGGTTGCCATCGAGCCGGCCGCCTACCAGAGCAAGGACGCGCAAAGATATGCGGCCATTGATGACGGCGGCTATAACCTGCCCGCCATCGACATCAGCAAAGTCGATCCCAAATTCCGGCGCCAGCTTGTCGACGATCCGACGGGTGAACCGGCGGGATCGATCGTTGTCGATACACGCCAGAACTTCCTCTATCTTGTGCAGCCCAACGGCAAGGCCATGCGTTATGGCGTAGGTCTCGGAAAGCAGGGGCATGCCTGGAAAGGCCGCGCGATCGTTCAGTGGAAACGCAAATGGCCGACCTGGACACCGCCAGCAGCCATGATCCGCCGCGATCAAAAGCTGGAAAAATGGCGGCAAGGAATGCAACCGGGCGTGACCAATCCTTTGGGTGCACGGGCGCTCTACATTTTCAAGGACGGCAAGGACACGCTTTACCGCATCCATGGATCGCCACAGTGGCGCTCCATCGGAAAGTCTGCCTCGGCAGGTTGCGTGCGCATGTTCAACCAGGACGTGATCGATCTCTACGATCGCGTTTCCGGAAAAGCTCCGCTGCTCGTCATGTAGAATTTGGCTGCTTGTCTGAAGGAAATGATGCCGGCCTCATTCGAGGCCGGAGCCTCAGTGGGGAGATCAGCAGCATTGGCTGGGCTCACATATCTCCCGATTTGTCGCCTTGCCCGAACCTGACTGCATCCCACGCCTTGATACGATCCCGCGTCGCATCCCAGTCCCGTTCCGAGATGCTTGCGACCATGGCGTCGACAACCGCGAGTGCGCCGGCATAGCTGTCCCATGCGGTCCTGTTTTCCGTCGGCAGCGCGACGACCTCAGCCGCATAGGCGGCCGCCGGCGACATCCATTTGTCCGTGACGAGTATGACGGATGTCCCCGCCGACTGGCGCACCTTGCTCGCCAGTTCGACCAGACGCTGCTGGTAACGGCGGAAGTCGAAGATGATCAAAAGGTCGCGCGCACGCATGCGCAGGATGTATTCGGGCCAGATCTCCGTATCGGGCGGCAGATGGAAAACATTGCGCCTGACCTGCCTGAGATGCCGTGAGAAATGCTGGGCGATGGCGTCGCTGATGCGGCCGCCGACGATATAGACGGCGCGCTTGTCGTCTGCCACGAGATCGCAGATGCGTTCGAATTGGCTCTGCGTCACGGACTCGCCAGCGGCACGGACGGCTTCGGCAGTCAGGTCCAGGAAGGATTGAAGAAAGTCCTCATCGCCGCCGGACAGGCGCTCATGCAGATCGACCGGGGAGCGATGACCTTCCTTCAATTCGCCGATCAGCCGCCGCTGGAAATCCTGATAGCCGTGACACCCCAGTTTGGTGACGAAACGCGTGATCGAGGGCGCCGAAACGCCAGTCTGCTCGGCAAGTGTCTGGATCGTCTGCAGTCCGGCGAACGGGTAGTCGGACAGCAATGCGGCAGCAAGCTTTCGCTCGGCAGGCGTGAGCGTTTCGGCAAGGCTGTCGATCTGTTGTCGTAGCTCCATGTCTCACCCTTCCACATAGAAATTTTTCAGTCAACTGCGATTCATATGTTGACATTGATGGAATTTTTTCATCATCTTTTGAAAAAAGAATGGGAACTGAAATTGAAAATCAACTTGCCGTCAGCACTGCGCACATCGCGTGGCGTCCCTTCGCCTAAGGGGGCGACAGCGCAGCGCAGTGTTTCTTTTTTCTCGGCTGCAACTCGTTTCTCGGGCTCACCTTTGCCGATCTTTGCGGCTCCCGCCCGACCCGGCCTGCAACGTCATATAGCGCACGCCTTGGGCGGAAAAAATCACCCTCATGCCGGGGCCTTGCGGTGGCGTCAGTGGACCACCGCGCAGGCTGCATGAAAGACAGCGACAACGCAGCCGTCGCCACCAAGGAACACCGCCGCACGCCACGACCGGCACAGACTGCAGAAACGGGAGAAAATAGCTGATGACCGATAGAGCGACAGAGGTCTGGAGCCGCATCGACGCTGACCGGGACTATGTCGTCGGCCTGGCCCGCGACATGGTCAAGATCCCGTCCGTCAATCCAAAATTCCAGGTCGAACAGGGCCTCAATCGTGAAGCCGATGTTCAGGCGCTTCTCACCGGTCACCTCAAAGAGCTCGGCTTTGAAACGCGTGGTTGGGATGTGTTCCCCGGACGTCCGAACCTGATCGGCGAATGGAACGGTTCGGATGAGAAGAGCCTTATCCTGTGTGGGCACATCGATGTCGTTCCCGTTGGCGATGCAAGTCGCTGGAAACGCAATCCTTTCGGTGGCGAGATCGCCGAAGGCAAGCTGTGGGGACGCGGTGCCGTCGACATGAAAGCTGGTGTGGCAGCCTGTGTTGCGGCGGCACGTGCCGTGAAACAGACTGGCATCGAGCTCGAAGGCAGGCTGGCCATCCACAGCGTTGTCGATGAAGAGGCTGGCGGCTTCGGCGCAATGGATCTGGTGAAGCGCGAAAAGCGGCTTGCCCGGCGCGCGATCGTCGCCGAGCCGACCTGGGGCAACATCGTTCCGGCCGAGGGCGGACTGACCTGGGTACGGGTCACCATCTTCGGCAAGCAGGCTCATGCCGGCTGGCGTTTCAATTCGATGTGGCCGCAGCCGCATGTCCAGGGTCGTCTCGCGCCTGGCGTCAACGCCATCGAGCTTGCGACGCGTTTCCTGATGGCCCTGCGCGATTTCGAGCAGTCACGTTGCCGCGACAACTGGCATCCGCTGACTCCGGCCGGCCTCGCCACGATCAACCCCGGCGTCATTCGAGGTGGAGCAGGCCTTGGTCCCGACGGCACGCCGCTGATCATGACCAATGCGGCGATCATTCCGGACGTTGTCACCATCGATCTGGACTACAAATTCATGCCGCAGGAGCGTTTTGAGGACGTCAAGGCGGAGTTTGAGAGTTTCGTCAGCCATTTTGCCCAGACTGACGCCTGGATGCGCGATCATCCTCCGGCGATCGAATGGGATCTGTTCGGGCTGAACTTCCCACCCATGAACACACCGGTCGATGACCCTCTGGTCACTTCGCTCGCCGAAAGGGCCCGGCATGTGCAACGCAAGGCGCCTGAAATCAAGGGGTTCGAAGCCGTCACCGACGCCGCCCACTATGCGGGCGCCGGCGTGGTGCCGGTGATTTATGGGCCGGCCGGCGACGGTTTCCACGGCGACAATGAATGCGTGGACATCGACAGCCTGATCGAAACGACCAAGGTGATCGCCGCGGCGATCATCGACAACTGCGGAACACGCTAGATCTCCGCGCTTCCGCGAAAACGGAAACGCTCCAGACATAAAAACGGCAAGGGGAACGACATGCTGACAAGACGTATTTTCATGAGCGCGGTCTCCGTGCTTGCACTGGCCGCCTCAACGGCTTTCGCCAGCGCCGACGTGATCAAGCTGGGCATCCTTGCTCCCCTCACCGGCCCGGCAGCCGCGGATGGCCAGGAAGTGGCCAATGGCGTCAAGCTCGCCGTCGAGGACCTCAACAAGGCCGGCGGCGTGGCAGGGCACACCTTCGAGGCTGTCGTCGCCGACGTCGGCGATGCCAGCGCAGACAAGGTTGCGACCGCCGCCGAGCGCCTGCTCGGCGACCAGGCGACGGGTGCCATCTTCACCGGCTATGCCTCCACCAGCAATTTTGAAATCGACATGATGGCCGAGCAGGACATGATCTATCTTGTCTCGGGCAATTCTCAGCAGACGAAGGACATCGTCTCACCCGACCCGTCCCGCTTCACCACCGTGTGGTCGCTGACACCGTCCTACGATGCCTACAACACCGAGATCGTGCCGGTCATCGACGAGCTTGCCACAAGCGGCAAGCTGAAGCTGCCGAACAAGAAGGTAGCGCTGGTGGCATCCGACAACCCCTATTCGAAGGGCATCGCCAACGGCATGGCCGAGGCCTTCAAGGCCGCCGGCTGGGAAGTGACGCAGAATGACCTGCTGCCCTTCGGCGAGATCAACGACTGGCGCGGTTTCCTGGCCAAGGTGCGACAGGATCCGCCGGCTCTGCTCATCAACACGGACTACGTGTCCGCGAATGCCGCGACCTTCATGCGGCAGTTCATGGAGAATCCCACCAACAGCCTCGTCTTCATCCAGTATGCACCGTCGGTGCCGGAATTCCTGGAACTGACCAAGGAGAAGTCCTCGGGCATCGTCTACAACGCGCTCGGCGGCCCGGTGCGTGCAGCCAGCAACCCGCGCGCCGACGAAGTCATCGGCAAATACAAGGGCGCCTACAATGTCGAGCCGGGCTCCTACGGCGTCATGCTCTACGAGCAGGTGATGCTTTACGCCGACGCCCTGGCCAAGGTCGGCGATCCTGCGAAGCGCAAGGAGATCGGTGCCGAGATCGGCAAGGCGGACAAGCAGACCGCGATGGGCCGCACCCGCTTTGACCCGGCCACGCACCTCGCGGTCCAGGGCAAGGACGGAATGCCGATCCAGTTCTATCAGATCCAGGACGGCAAGCGCGTGCTGTTCTATCCGAAGGACTATGCAGGCGGCGAGTTCAAGCAGCCCGCCTGGATGAAGTGATCCAGCAGCGCCGCGCCTGACAAAATTCCAGAAGAGCGTTTCCGCGAAAACGGAAACGCTCCCGACGCGGCACTCTCCTCCATCGAGCGACACGCATGAGCGAAAACATTCTCGAGATCGCCGGGGCCTGCAAGTTCTTCGGCGGGTTGAAAGCGGTCAACGACGTCAATTTCACCGTCGCGCGCGGTGAAATCCTGGGCATTGCCGGCCCCAACGGGTCCGGCAAGAGCACCTTGTTCAACCTGATCACCGGCGTGCCCTTTGGCCCTACCTCCGGCGAAGTGCGTTTCATGGGTGAGCGCATCGATCGTTGGCCCGCGCATCGCATTTCGCGGGCCGGCCTCGTGCGCACCTTCCAGAAGGATGCCGAATTCCCGGCATTGTCCGCGGATGAGACCTTGCTGGTCAGCGCAACCTACAATGGCCGGCTGCCGCGCGCCCAGGCCGAGGCCCGCATCGAGGATGCCCTGCGCTCCGTGGATTTCAGCCAGACGCGCCGTTCGATGCCGTCGCGGGAGTTGTCCGTCTATGAAAAGAAGCAGCTCATGATCGCATCGGCCCTGATATCCGAGCCGGCTTTGCTGATGCTGGACGAACCCGCTTCAGGGCTGACAAAACCCGAGATCCAGCGGCTCGATGATCTTCTGGTCGCGGTAAACGGAAGCGGGGTCACCGTGCTTCTCATCGAGCATGTGCTCAGCCTGCTGTTGTCGGTCTCGCAGCGCCTCATCGTGCTCAACCAGGGCAGCGTCCTGGCCGCGGGCGATCCGCACGATGTCGTCAGGAACCCACAAGTGATCGAAGCCTATCTTGGAGGGCGCAGCTGATGCCGCGGCTTCTCGACATCATCGGACTGGAAGCCGGGTATGGCGCCGCCCGCGTCCTGAATGGGCTATCGGTCCATATCGACGAAGGCGAGTCGATCGGCCTGTTCGGACCGAACGGCCACGGCAAGTCGACTTTGCTGCGGACCATTTCCGGTCTCCTGCGTCCGACCGCAGGCTCCATTGCCTTCGAAGGCAACGACATCACCCGCCAGCGCCCGCCGGCGATCGTGGCGGCAGGCCTCATCCATGCACCACAAGGCAACACCCTGTTCGGCACCATGCGCATCGCCGAAACACTGGAGCTGGCCGCCTTCAGCAAACGTGCCAGGGCGGAAGCGACACGCCGCATCGACGAGGTCTATGCGCTGTTTCCACGTCTTGCCGAGCGCAAACAGCAGTCTGCCCGTACGCTGTCGGGCGGCGAGCGCCAGATGCTGTCGATCGGCTGTGCCCTGATGTGCGCGCCGCGCTTGCTGATGCTGGACGAGCCGACGCTGGGACTATCACCACGACTGAAAGAAGAACTGGCTGGCGCCATAGCGAAGATTTCCAAGACCGGTGTGCCGTTGATTGTCGTCGAGCAGGACGTCGAATTCCTGCTGTCGCTGACCGACCGTCTCTACATGATCGAGCATGGCGAGGTGGTACGCGAGATCAGCAGTGCGAATGCACCCGATCATGAAGAGGTCATGCGCCTCTACTTCGGTGCGGAGGGAACACACTGATGGACGCCCTTCTCGCAACCCTCGTTTCAGGTCTCGTGCTTGGCTCGCTGTATGCCTTGATGTCGAGTGGCCTCAGCCTCGTCTGGACCACGCTGGGCGTCTTCAACTTCTCCCATGGCGCACTGATGATGGTCGGCGCCTTCATCGCATGGACCGTCAGCGAACTGCTCGGCTTGGGGCCGGTCATCGGCATCCTGTCGGGCACGCTGGCCGCCGGACTTATCGGCATCGTCATCGAGCGCCTTCTCGTGCAACCGTTCTACAGCAACCGCAACATGCTGCTGATCACCGCCATGACCACGCTTGCCGCGATGGTCATCCTGGAGCGCGGCGCGCAGATGATCTGGGGTGCACGGTTGAAGCAACTGCCGCGCCTCATCCCGGGCGAAGTGCAAATCCTTGGCACCACCATTTCCGCGCATGAAGCCCTGCTGATCGTACTGGCGCCACTCATCCTGGTTGCCTTGTGGCGCTTCACGGTCATGACCAATCGCGGCCGCAGCCTGCGAGCTGTTGGCCAGAACCAGGATTCGGCAGCACTTCTCGGCATTGATGTGCCCGTCGCCTTCGCACTGGCCTTCGGCATTTCCGCCGCGCTGGCCGGATTGACCGGCGCCTTGCTCGGCTCGATCCGCTTCATCACGCCGACGATGGGCAGCGAGCCGCTGACCAAGGCGATGATCGTCGTCATCTTCGGCGGGCTGGGTAATCTCGGCGCGACGGCGGGAGCGGCCTATCTCATCGGTTTCATCGAGGCATTCTTGATCTTGGGGCTGGGCCTCTACTGGACGCCGTTCGTGCTGTTCCTGCTCATGATCCTGGTCCTGCTGTTCAGGCCGAACGGCGTGTTCGGAGGCAAATGATGGCCAACAAACGTCAACTCTTATCCATCGTCGCCCTGTTTGCGGCGCTTGCCGTCGTGCCGCTGTTCGTCACCGACAGCTATGTCAGGCACCTGTTCATCATCGCCTTCGTCTACGCCGTCATCGCCTCGAACTGGAACCTCAGCCTTGGCCATTGCGGCGTGTTCAACTTCGGACACCTCACCTTCTTCGGCATCGGCGTCTACACCGCCGCGATCGCCAGCAAGACATTTGGCGTCAATCCCTGGATCGCCATGCTTTTGGGTGGCGGCACGGCCGCCCTGTCGGCGCTGCTGTTGGCAGCACCTGTGGCGCGGCTGAAGGGCATCTATGTCGTTCTGGTCACCTTCGCCTTCACGCAGTTGGTGCTGCAGCTGGTGCTCAGCCAATCCCAGATCACCGGGGGCGCAGAGGGCATGGTCCGCCTGCCGTTCCTCGAACTGGGCGGCTACAGTTTCCTGAAGGATTTCAAGTTCGGCTACTACTATGTCGGCCTGACACTGCTGGCGTTTTCCTGCGTCTTCCTGGCGTTCGTTAGCAACTCTTCCTTCGGCAAATCGCTCAAGGCGGTCCGTGATGCCGAGGATTATGCCGCGGCACGCGGCATCTCCGTTGCGCGCCAGCGCATCCTGGCGCTGACACTGAGCGCCATTTTCACCGGCATCGCTGGTGGCTTCTACGCGATATACCTGCGCGTTGCCTCACCGGAAGTCTTCGGTTTTGGAACGCTTTCGCTTGCCCTGTCGATGGTTCTGATCGGCGGCGTCAACACCGTCTTCGGGCCTGTGCTCGCAGCACTCGTCCTCACCTTCGCCACCGAGGCCATGGCCGGCCTGCAGGGTTTCGAGGACGCGCGCTTCATCGTTATCGCCGTTGCCATGATCCTGGTGCTGAGGCTGGCGCCGGAAGGGCTGGTGGAGCTTCTGGGCAAGCTGCGGCTACCAGCCAGCACGGCAAGGACCTGATCACAGCCCGGACGGGATAGTTGGAGGAGACGAAAGATGACCAGATCGCCGATCGACAACAGCCTCGTTGAGGAGGCCACGGCCTGGCGCCGTCACCTCCATGCCCACCCGGAGACCGCCTTCGAGGAAACGGCGACGGCCGATTTCGTCGCGGCGAGACTGGAGGAATTCGGCATCGAGGTGCACCGTGGTCTTGGTGGAACCGGCGTCGTCGGCACGCTGAAGCGCGGCACCAGCCCTGTGGCGATCGGACTTCGCGCCGATATGGACGCGCTGTTCATCCAGGAAGAGAACACATTCGAGCACCGCTCGAAGGTCGACGGCAAGATGCACGCCTGCGGACATGACGGCCACACCGCCATGCTCCTGGCAGCGGCCTCCCATCTCGCCAGGAATGGCGCCTTCGACGGCACCGTGCGCTTCATTTTCCAGCCGGCCGAAGAGACCGGCGACCAGCATTGCGGCGGCAATGCCATGGTCAAGGACGGCCTGTTCGAGAAGTTCCCGGTCGATGCCGTCTTCGGCATGCACAATTTTCCCAATGTCCCGGCCGGCCGTTTCATGATGCGAACCGGACCGATGCTGGCGTCGATCGACACCTTCGAGTTTCATGTGCTGAGCCGCATCGCACATCCCGCGACGCAGTTCGCCGTAGCGGATCCTCTGCTGACCGCTGCCGCGATCGTGCAGGAAATGCATATGTTCAAGGCACGCTACCTGAACCCGGCCGAACCCGTGGTGCTGTCGATCACGCAATTCCGCAGCGGCGACCCGAGCCACCGCCAGGGCGTCCATGTCACTCCGGATGAAGCGGTCGTTCGCGGCACTCTTTATACGCTCAACGACAGCGTTCGCGACGCCTTCGAGGCCGGGCTGGAGAAGATCGTGCGCAACGCCACCGAAGCGGTCGGTGCGGGACATAAGTTCGTTTTCGAGCGTGGTTATCCGGTTCTTCGCAACACTCGGACGGAAACGCAGTTGGCCGCCTCGGTCGCGGAAGAGGTCGTCGGTGAAAAGCTTGTCGACGACGACATGCAGCCCATCATGGGTGCGGAAGACTTCGCGTTCATGCTGGGCAGCGTACCCGGCAGCTACGTATTTCTCGGTTCAGCCAGAGAGGGCGAGGCAGCGCCCCGCCCTCTCCACACGGCCCAATATGACTTCAACGACGACATCATCGCCACCGGCGTGCGCTATTGGACAACGCTGGCGGAACGCTATCTGGCCGAGACGCCTGGGCGGCATTAGCCGATTTTACCCAGACGGTCTGGCTATCAGGCGGCGCCCTGGGCGCCGCCTTGTTTTTTGTCCGCCCTGAGCAACATGCCGAAGAGGTCGCGCGGTTCGTCGGGATCGGCAAGCAGGTCGAGTTCCTCATAGAGGCCGGTCGCCTGCAACTGATCGCGCACATAACGCAGTGCCGAGAAATCCTCGGTGGCAAAGCCGACCGAATCGAACAGCGTGATCTGCTTCTCGCTGGTGCGACCGGCTGCCTTGCCCGCCATCACCTGCCACAGCTCGATCACCGGATGATCGGCATCCAGTTGCTGGATCTCACCCTCGATGCGCGTCTGCGGCGGGAACTCCACGAAGATGTCGGAGCGCAGCAGGATGTCGCGATGCAGTTCGGTCTTGCCAGGACAGTCGCCGCCGACCGCGTTGATGTGCACGCCCGAGCCGACCATGTTGTCGGTCAGGATCGTCGCGTACTGCTTGTCGGCCGTCACCGTGGTGATGATCTCAGCGCCCTCCACCGCTTCCTGGCCGGAAGTGCAGACGGTGATGTCGAAGCCCATGCCGGCGAGGTTCTTCGCACAGCGCTGCGAAGCCGACGGGTCGATGTCGTAGAGCCGCAGCCGGTCGATGCCGGTGATTGCCTTGAAGGCGATGGCCTGGAACTCCGACTGCGCGCCATTGCCGATGATGGTCATGGTGCGGGCACCTTTCGGCGCCAGATATTTGGCCACCAGCGCCGAGGTGGCGGCGGTGCGCAGTGCCGTCAGGATGGTCATTTCTGTGAGCAGCATCGGATAGCCGGAGCCGACATCGGCGAGAACACCAAAGGCGGTCACCGTCTGCAGGCCCTCGCGGGTGTTCTTGGGATGACCGTTGACATATTTAAAGCCGTAGAGCCGGCCATCGCTGGTCGGCATCAGTTCGATGACGCCGTCATGGCTGTGCGAGGCGACGCGCGGCGTCTTGTCGAACAGTTCCCAGCGGCGGAAGTCCTCTTCGATATAGGTGGCAAGCTCGGTCAGAAAGCGTTCGACGCCGATGGCCAGCACCAGCTTCATCATGGAATCGACGCTCACGAACGGAACGATGTTCAGCTTCGCTGCGGTCATGCCGCTGTCTCCTTGTTTTTGCGCACTGTCGATGCCTGCGGCATCAGTCGCGATGGGAATTGTGTTTCCGCATCATCGCGGCGAGTGCGGGGTTGGCTTTGTCGAGTGCTTCGATGGCAGCCGCGGTGTCGTAGAGCCGCTCGTCCTGTCCCATCTTGAATTTGGCTTCCAGGCGCGTGATCGGTATCTCGAAGCCGACCACATGCGGCAGACGCCGTTCCATGCCACCAGGGCCAAGCTCACGCATCCGCCAGCGATCGGGCCGGTCTTTCTCAAGAACCTCCACCAGTTCCAGAAGATGACGCGTGGTCGCCGGCGCGTCGATCCGGACCGGCGTGCCGTGACAGTGAACGACTGCGAAGTTCCAGGTCGGCGCACTGTCGCGGACCGGGTTGAGCGGATACCAGGACGACGAGATGTAATCGTGAGGCCCGCTGAAAACAGCGACGGTTTCGTGCCCCTGGATCAGCGAGGCCGCATGCGCGTTGGCTGCCGCCAGATGCGACACCAACGTGCCATTTTCTCCCCGCCCCGCGTGCAGCACGAAGGGCAGATGGGAAACCATCAAACCTTCGGGAGCGGCGGTCACCACCGTGGCGAAGGCCGCTGTCTCGATCAGACCAAACACCTCAGCCCGAGACAGCGGTGCGAATTCCGGCTTGCTGTACACGATGGCTGCAGGCCTCAACTTCTCTGCACGCGCACGGCCGGAATGAGACCCTGCGGCCGGATCAGCAGCACCGCGATGACACCGGAAAGCACGATGGCGTCTCGGTAGGGTGCAATGGCTGTCGGCAGCGTCGCCTGCAGCAGAACCTCGGTCACGCCGAGCAGGAAACCGCCAGCCACCGCGCCCGGCAGGCTGCCCAATCCGCCGACGACAGCCGCAATGAAAGCCTTGAGCACCGGGGTGAAACCCATCAGCGGATCGACCGAAGCGCGGCTTGCCACCCACAGCATTGCCGCGAGGCCAGCAAGCAGGCCGGACAGAAGGAACGCCGTCGCGATGATGCGGTTGGCGGGAATGCCCATCAGCCGCACGACGTCGAAATCCTCCGCCGCCGCGCGCATCGCAGTACCGGTCACGGTGCGCCTCAGGAAAAACTCAAGCGCGATCAGCGCCAGGATGGAGACGACGATCGAGATGGTTGGGCCGACGCCGATGGTGAAATCACCGATCGAGAAAGCGCCGGTCATCCAGCTCGGTATGGCGACAGCCTGCGGGCGCGCCGACACACCGTTCTGGAAGATGACCTTGAGCAGGCCCGAGACGGCAAAACTGGTGAGAAGAAGACTGGTGACGCTGGCGCCGCGCATCGGCCGGAACGCAACGCGTTCCATAGCCACTGCCGCAATGGCCGCACAGACGACGGCAAGCAGCACGGCGGCAGGAAATGGCACGCCGGCAATGAGGGCGGCGAGCAGCACATACCCCGTCAATGTCATCAGCTCGCCATGGGCGAAGTTGATCAGCCCGACGATGGAAAAGACGATGGCAAGTCCGAGTGCAAGCAATGCATAGACGCCGCCGAGGCTCACTGCATTGATGATCTGTTGCGCGATCATGATCAGGCTCCGAGATAGGCTTGGCGCACGAGGTCGGAACTGGCGAGTTCGGCGGCCGTGCCTGTCAAAGCGACTTCACCATTGGCGAGCACCGTGGCGCGATCGGCGATCTCGAGCGCGAGCGCGACGTTCTGCTCGACCAGAAGCACCGTCAGCCCATTGCTGCGCAGTTGCACGATAAGGTCGAACACGGTGTCGATGATTTGCGGAGCGAGCCCAAGCGACGGCTCGTCAAGCAGGATGAGTTTCGGCCGCGCCATGAGTGCCCGCGCAATCGCCAGCATCTGCTGTTCGCCGCCGGAGAGGTTTCCGCCCTTTATCTGATGGTAACGGCGCAGGATGGGAAACAGCTCAAGCATCTCCTCTTCCCGCGCCCTCGCTTCTGATGCGGTCTGGTGGACGGCCCCGCCAAGGCGCAGGTTCTCGGCCACCGTCAGGCTTGCGAAGATCCTCCGTCCCTCCGGCACCAGCGCCACGCCGCGACGTGCGATCGCTTCGGCAGGCAAGCCGGTGATATCGGTGCCTTCAAGCACCACCTTGCCACCGGCAGCCGGCACCAGCCCGGCAATGGCGCCAAGCGTCGAGCTCTTGCCGGCGCCGTTGGCGCCGACCAGTGCGACGATTTCGCCGGCGCCGACCGTGAGATCGACACGGCGCACCGCCTCGACCTCACCATATCGGATCCTGAGGGCTTCGACGCTCAGCATGGCATTACGGCGCCGGAACGTCGGCCGCGGCCGGCACGACGGTTTCGACATATTTCGGCTCTCCGCCTTCGTAGCGCATCAGCACCACGGGGCGCAGCGGCATGCGGTCGGTACCGGCATAGGTGATCTTACCGGTGATGCCCTCGAAGTCCTTGAGGTTGGCGATGGCATCACGGATCGCCTTGGGATCGTCCGAACCGGCCGTCTTGACCGCCTGGTCGAGGATCAGGCCGATCTCGTAGCCATTGACCTCATAGGTGGATTCCGGCGCGTGGCCGGCGTGTTTGGTGAAGGCGGCATTGAAGGCCTCCAGCTTGCTGCCGGCTTGCGGATAGCCGGCTGCGGTATAGACGACCCCGTCAACCAGCTTGCCGAGCGCCTTGATGGTCGGAGTTCCGATTGCGTCAGCGCCATAGACGGGAATGTTGATGCCGGCGCCGCGCAATTGCTGGATGAAGGCCGGAAAATCCGGCTCATAGGCTGCCGTCATGATCAGATCGGGCTGCTCGGCAAGCCCCTTGATGTTGGTGATCTCGGCCGAGAAGTCCGGCTGGTTCATCGTGAAGGTGCCGCGCCCGACGATCTTGCCGCCCTTCTTCTCGAAGACCTTGCCGAAATATTCCGGCAGGTTGGCGACATAGGTCGCGTCCGGCGACGTCAGCAGAAAGACCTTGCGCTTGCCTTCGGCGATGGCGAAGTCCGCGACGGCGGTGGCCTGCAGATTGTCAGCCGGATAGGTGCCGAACATCACGTCGCCGACCGCCTGCGTCAGCACCGGCGCCGAACCGCACAGCGTCAGCGACGGGATGCCGAGCGGCTGGGTGAGCTGGCCGGCCGAGATCGACGGATCGGCGTCACAGGGCGTGATCATGATCTTGGCGCCGGCGTCGATCAGCTCCTGCGTGACGGTTGCCGTCTGCGCGGTGTCGCTGCGCGTGTCCTTGATGATCAGGTTGACCTTGTATTTGCCGGCAAGTCCGCCCTTGGCATTGAGTTCATCGATCGCCATGCGCAAGCCGGCCAGTGCCGGCTGGTCATAGGGTGCAAGTCCGCCTGTCTGGGCGGTCGCCGCGCCGATGATGATCTCTTCCGCGAAGGCCGGCGCGGCTGTCGCGACGGCGATGGTGGATATGGCCGCCAGCAATGCTGAACTATTCCGAATGTGCCTCATGTGAGTTCTCCCGTTGGATGTCCGGTTGTTCTTGTTCATTGGACGTCGTTCCCTTGCGGGCGCGTGCCGTGCGGCTGCCGAGATAGGCGGCCACGACCGCAGGGTTGTTCTGCACTTCCGCCGGCGTGCCGTCGGCGATCACGCGGCCACGATCGATCACGACGATACGCTCGCACAGCGTCATCACCAGCCGCATGTCATGTTCGATGAGGATCACGCCGATGTGCCGTTCGCTGCGCACTGCCGCCAGGATCGACACCAGCTCGGCTGTTTCGACGGCGTTCATGCCTGCTGCCGGCTCATCAAGCAGCAGGAAGCGGGGCTTCAGCGCCAGCGCGCGCGCCACCTCCAGACGGCGGCGCTGGCCATAGGCGAGACTGGCCGCCGGCCGGTCGGCGAAAGCCTCCAGCCCCATGCGTATGAGTTCGTGTCGTGCTGCGGCCTCGGCGGCCGCAAGACCTGGTTCGACCTCGCGCGCCGCCACGACCACGTTTTCGAGCACCGTCATGCGCGGGAAGACACGGATATTCTGGAAGGTGCGGGCAATGCCGGCGCGGGCGAAACGGAAAGCGCTTGCCTGCCGGGCCGGCACGCCGACCGAAACGCTGCCGGAACTCGGCATGACATCGCCGGCGATCATGTTGAGCAGCGTCGTTTTGCCTGCCCCATTCGGCCCGATGATGCCGGTGATGCTGTCCGGCTGGAAGGTGAGCGTCACGTCATCGACGGCCACGACACCGGCGTAGCGGCGGGACAGGTGTTCGACCGAGATCGGCCCGCCTGCGGCACGCGCTGGCGCGACGATCACCGGCGTGACGGTGCTGCCCTGCTTGCTGGGACGACGCAACAGGTTGAGCTCGTGGTCGCCGAACAGCCCGGTCGGCCGCCGCCAGATGACGAGGATCATGGCCACCGCCAGCACCCCCTGCGTGAGGCCGAAGAGCACGGGCATCTGCAAACCAAGGACTTCGCCGCCGCCTTCGAAACGGCGCACCACTTCGACCACGAGCACCGTGACGACGACACCGGCGAATGCGCCGAGCGAGGACGTCATGCCGCCAACGATCAGCATGGCGAGCATGGTGAAGCCGAAGTCGAAATAGAAATCCTTGGGCGAAAAGGCGCCAAGGAACTGCGCCATCATGGCACCGGCAGCGGCCGCCGCCACGGCCCCCATGACCCAGGCGGCAAGCCTCGCCATGCGATGGTCGACGCCGACGGCCGCCGCGCCGCGTTCATCGTCGGCGGCAGCGCGTGCGGCCAAACCGAAGGAGGTTTCCCGGAACAGCCGCGCCGCCACGATCGCCACGGCCGCTATGGCGACAGCGGTCCACAGCCCAACCTCGCGCGGCACGCCGTAGAAAGGCTGGCTGCCGCGCGTGATCTCGCGTCCCGCGACAAGCAATGTGTAGACGATGATGAGCAAGGCGAGCGTGGCGATCGAGGCACTCGATCCGGAAAGCCGAAGCAAGGGCGTGCCCGTGATCAGGCCGACCAGCACGGCCAGAACCAGCACCACCGCGAGCGCCGCAAAGAAGGACATCTCGTACCCTGCCAGGAATTGCGGCAGGTCGCGCAGGGCGGTGCGCTGCAGAGCGGCCGGCAGGGTCAGGATGCCCGTTGCATAAGCACCAAGTCCGACAAAGGCGGCATGGCCGAAAGAAACGATGCCGGTGTTGCCGGAGAATATCTGCAGGCCCAGCACCGCCGTCAGCATGATCGCCGCATAGGTGACCACACGCTGCATGGCGGCATTGCCGAACAGGTAGATCGCCAGCGCCGCCAGCACCAGCGCGGCGATCATCGCCAGCGCATCCACGCCGGCATTGCGGAATGCCGCCGGCAGGATCGAGCGGGAGGTGCTCTGTTCCATCGTCATGACGGCCATCACATGGCTCCGAAACGGGTCGGGGAGAACGGCACCAGAATGGCCTGGGCACCATGCAGCGCCAGCTTGCCGACGGCCTCGCCCACTGCCGGTCCGGTCTTGAAGCCGTGTCCGGACGAGCCTGCCGAAACGATCAGCCCTTCGACACTGGGCATGGCGCCGATCACCGGCAGATCGTCGGGGCTCATGTCGTAGAGACCGGCATAGCCTGGCCTGATGCCGAGCTCCATCATCGCCGGGACGCGCGAGGCGAAGGTCTCGAGGATATCGACCGACTCGGCCTCCTCGACCCCTTCCATGTAGCTGTCCGGGTCCTCGACCAGCCTGGGCCGGATGGTCTCCTCGTGCCGCACTCCGGTGCCGCCGCCGGCCCATGTGCCGGCGAGGATCACGCCATCATTATCGGGTCTCGCATAGTTGCGGGAAATGTCGTCGCACCAGGCCCAGGGCATGACCTGGCGCGCCTCGCCCCTGGCATCCAGCACCGCCATTGGATGGCGTTCGACATGCAAAGGCAGATCGAGTGAAACTGTCGCGAGCAGGCGGCGCGTCCACGGTCCTGCAGCCAGGATGACTGTGTCGGCTTCGAGCGCCGTTCCATCGGCAAGCACAACGCCGGCGATGCGGTCACCCTTGCGCAGCAGTCTCGCAACCGGCGTATTCTGCAGGATCCGGGCACCGCGTGCACGCGCCGCGCGAGCTATCGCGTTGGTGGCCCCGAAGGCGTCGGCATAGCCATATTCCGGTTCCCAGATGGCAAGTGCCACGCCCTCTGAGGCAAAGCCGGGGGCTTCGGCGGCGAACTCCGCTGGCGTCAGCGTCTCCATTCGGGCGCCCTCGCCGCGGATGCGTTCCGCAGCCGCTGACCAGCTCGCAGCGTTCTCCTGTCCGCAAACCCACATCATGCCGACTTGCGTTACGAAGGACCCTTCCTGCGCGATCTCCGGAAGAGCGACCAGGATTTCCCGCCCGCGAATGGCGAGCTGCGACAGTTCCGGCATCAGGTAGAAGGCGTGCAGCAGCGCTGACGACTTGCCCGAAGGCCCTCCTGCCGGATGTGTCTGCTCGATGAGCGTTACCCGCGCGCCTTCGCCAGCCAGATACATCGCCGCGCTCGATCCAACGATCCCGGCGCCCACGATGATGATGTCATCGCCGTTCTTCATTCGTCGTTCCCCACAGTCTGTCGCTGCTTTGCGGCCAGCTAAGACGACATCGGGAGCGATGTCAATATTTCTTCATTGTTGACCGATAATTCTGTTTCTGTAATAAACTCTGCAACGATAAAAAGAACCGCCAGGGGAGGCAGATGGCGATACGCGATGTTCTGATGCGGCAGGATCTGGCGCTGACTCCTTCCGAGGAGAAGATCGTGCGCCTGCTGCTCACGGACTATCCGGGCGCCGGCCTCGGCAGCGCTTCGAGCCTCGCCCGCCGTGCCGGTGTGAGCGATCCCACCGTGGTGCGGCTGGCTGTGAAGCTTGGCTACGAAGGCTATCCGGACTTCCAGGCCAAGCTCCTGGCAGAAGTCGAGGCGAGGCTGCATTCGCCGCTGCTGATGATGGAAGCCAAGCGTCCATCCGGCTCGGAAGACAACCCTATCCTCGCCTATCTCGCCTCGGTGGACGAGGCCATGGGAAAGGCGGCGAGCATCACGCCGCTGACCAGTTACGACCGCACCGCCCGCCTGATCATGGAAGCCAGGGGCGAAGTGGTGCTGGTCGGCGGACGCTTCAGCCGCCACGTGGCGGGCATGTTCGCCGGATATCTGCTGCAGTTCCGGTCGAACGTTCGCGAAATCGGCGTGCTTTCCAGCCAGTCTCTCGACATCCTCGCCGATCTCGGCCGCAAGGACGTGCTCGTCGTTTTCGACTATCGCCGTTATCAGCTCGATGTCGTCTCTTTCGCCCGGCAGGCCGCAGCACGCGATGTCCGCATCGCGCTGTTCACCGACCAATGGCTGTCGCCGGTCGCGGAATTCGCCGAGACGACGATCGTCAGCCCGCTCGAGGTCGCATCTCCCTATGACACGCTGGCGCCGGCCATCGCCCAGATGGAAGCGCTCACGGCGCATATCCTTTCGACGCTGGGTGACGAGGGCCGCGCGCGTATCGAACGGCTGGAGGAAGTGCGGCACGCCAATGCCGTCACCCTCGACAGTGAACCGTCGCAGGATGGCGCCAGGACAACCCCAGGACCGAAATCACCAAGGCAGGAACGCAAACAATGACCCAATCTCTTCCCAAGCGCGACGAACCCTTTCGTCGCGGCGAAACCGCGCTCCTGCTCGTCGACATGCAACAGATATGGCTGGAACCGGGTGCCGACCCCGACCATCCTGAGCTTGGTCCGGATCACTATTTCTACCGTCAGACGGCAACCGAGACGATCCCCAACCAGGAACGGCTGCTGAAAGCGGCGCGCGCCAACGGCGTCGAGGTTCTGCACACCATCATCCAGAGCCTGACCGAGGACGGCCGCGACCGCTCGCTCGACCACAAGCTCACGCCCATCCATATCCCGCCGAGCCTGCCGGAAGGATTGCCGATAACACCGCTCGCCCCTGTCGGCGACGAGATCATGCTGCCCAAGACGTCATCAGGCATCTTCAACTCGACCAATGTCGACTACCTGCTGAAGAACCTCGGCATTCGCTATCTCATCGTGGTCGGCGTGCTCACCGACCAGTGCGTCGACATGACCGTGCGCGATGCTGCCGACCGCGGCTATCTCGTCACCTGCGTGTCCGACGCTTGCGCCACCCGCACGCAGGAACGCCATGATATCGCGCTGAAAGCATTCGGTGGCTATTGCTGGGTCACCGATACCGACACCGCCGTGACCCGCATCGAAGCGATGGGGAAGGCCGCATGACGACGCCTGTCGAATCCCTTGTTGCTGTCGTCACGACGGATCTCGCGGCGATCACGCGCGGCCGCTCTGTAGCCGAAAGCCGGTTGGAAAAAGTCGCGGCCACCGGCGTCGGCTGGCTGCAGGCCAACCTGTCGCTGACGCCGTTCAATTCCATCGTCGTGCCCAATCCCTGGGGCTCGTCGGGCGACCTGCGTCTCATTCCTGACCTCGAGGCGCGCTTCCGCACCGCGCTGACCGGCTCGACCACGCCATTCGACATGGTGGCCGGCAACATCGTCGAACTCGACGGCACGCCATGGCTCGGTTGCACGCGCACCATGCTGATCGACGCTCTGGCTGAACTGAAGGCTGCAACGGGCCTCAGCCTCACCGGTGCCTTCGAGCAGGAATTCCAGATTTCCGGTGCCGATTTCGCCCCTGCCCATTCGCTGTCGTTCGCAGCGCTGCGGCGGGCCGATCCCTTCGCGCCGACGCTGATGGCGGCGCTGGAGGAAGCCGGCGTTGCGCCGGAGGTCATCATCGCTGAATTCGGTGATGAACAGTTCGAGGTCACGCATGCCCCGGCCGACGCGCTTGCCGCCGCCGATCGCGCCGTGGCGATCCGCGAGATCACCCGTGAACTTGCCCGCAACAATGGCTGGCACGCGACCTTCGCGCCGAAATCCGTACCGGATGGTGTCGGCAACGGGGTGCACATCCACTTCAGCTTCACCGACGCCGTTGGCAAGCCGGTGACCTATGACGCCGGCAAGCCGGGCGGCCTATCGGACATTGCCGGTGCCTTCTGTGCCGGTGTCCTCAAACATTTGCCGGCCATCACCGCGCTGACGGCATCGAGCGTGCCTTCCTTCTACAGGTTGAAGCCGCACAGCTGGAGTTCGTCCTACACCTGGCTGGCCGACCGCGACCGCGAAGCATCGCTGCGCATCTGCCCGACGGTGACGATTGGCGGGCGCGACCCGTCACGCCAGTACAACATCGAATACCGCGCTGCCGACGCGACCGCCAACCCGTATCTGTCCATGGCCGCCATCGTTCGCGCCGGTCTGGAAGGCATCAAGGCCGGCCTCGCCACACCGCCGTTGGTGACCGGCGATCCGGAACAGATGAGCGAGGCGGAAAAAGCCAAGCTCGGCCTCAAGCGACTGCCGGAAACCCTGCCGGCGGCACTGGATGCCCTGCTTGCCGACGAAACAGTCACCGGCTGGTTCTCACCACTCTTCGTGGAGACCTTTGTCGGCGTCAAACGCCATGAAGCCGAACGCCTTGCCGGTCTCGATCCCGTCGGCGTGTGTGACCTGTATCGAAAGCTTTACTGACTATGGATGCCGAACCCGAACACGACTGGCCACAGGCCGTCGAGGTGCTCAACGCGGACGGCCGCTCCGGCATCGTGCTTCTGTGCGAACACGCGTCCAACCATATGCCGGCCCGCTATCACGGCCTGGGCCTGGAGGCACCGCACCTGCAGCGCCACATCGCCTGGGACATCGGCGCGGCGGAAGTGACGCGACGTTTGTCGGAGCAACTGGATGCTCCCGCTTTCCTCGGCAACTATTCGCGCCTGCTGATCGACCTCAACCGGCCTATCGGCTCGGAGGGCAGCATGCCAACGCGCTCCGAGGACACCGACATTCCCGGCAATGTCGGTGTTGACGACGCCGAACGGGCACGGCGCGCGTCAATCATGTTCACGCCGTTTCACGACGAGGTCGAACGTCATCTCGATGCCCGACAGGCCGCCGGTCGGCCGACGCGCATCGTCACCATCCATTCCTTCACGCCGGTTTTTTTGGGCGAAAAGCGCCCATGGCATGCCGGCGTGCTTTATGACCGAGCCGCTGCGCTGGGCGAGACGATCCTCGAGGCTCTGCGCGTCGACCCCTCGCTCAATGTCGCGCCCAATGTCCCTTATGTGATCAGCGAAGATGCCGACTATGCCGTTCCGGTCCATGGCGATCGGCGTGGCATCGAGGCAGCGCTTGTCGAGATCCGGCAGGATCTGCTGTCCGACGAAGCCGGCATCGAGGAATGGGCCGGAAGAATGGCCGCGGCGCTGACACGCACCCAGGAGGCTCTGGGATGAGCAATCTGAGCCTTCGCGAACGTGACGCCCGCTCGATTGCCGAAATCGGGCGGCTGCGTTTCTCGCCGCTTTCGCTCATCGGCGGCCGTGGCAACCGGCTGATCGAGGAAGGCGGCCGCGAAGTGCTCGACCTGTCGGGCTCGGCTGGGCCCGCACTGCTTGGCTATGGTCATCCCGCCATCGTCGAGGCGGTGGAGAAATCCATCCGCAACATGGCGGGGGCCAGCCTGCTGCTCTATCCGAATGAACCGGCCGTCTCGCTCGCCGAGAAGCTGCTGACGATCACGCCGGGCGAAGGCGAGCGCCGGGTCTGGTTCGGCCATTCCGGATCCGATGCCAATGACTGCGCCTTGCGCGTCCTGGCAGCAGCCACCGGCAGGCCGCGCTTCATCTCCTTCATCGGCTCCTATCACGGCAATCTCTCGGGCTCGATGGGCATCAGCGGCCATACCGCGATGACCCACACACTGCCGCGGCCCGGCGTGCTGTTGCTGCCCTATCCCGATCCTTACCGGCCGCGCTTCAGCGCGGAGGCCGTGCTGGCCATGCTCGACTATCAGTTCGAAACCACCTGTCCGCCCGAGCAGGTCGCAGCCGTGTTCATCGAGCCGCTTATGTCCGACGGTGGCCTGATCGTGCCGCCGCCCGGCTTCTTGAAGGCGCTGCAGGAGCGGTGTCGCCGGCATGGCATCCGGATCGTCGTCGATGAGGTCAAGGTCGGTCTGGCCCGCAGCGGCCTCATGCATTGCTTCGAGCATGAAGGCCTGACGCCCGACATGGTGGTGTTTGGCAAAGCGCTGGGCGGCGGCCTGCCATTGTCAGCCGTGGTCGGACCGAAGGAGATCATGGATCATGCGCCGGCCTTCGCCCTGCTGACCACCGCCGGCAACCCGGTTGCGACGGCGGCCGGCGGCGCGGTACTCAAGGCGATCGAAGACGAGCAACTGGCGGAACGCTCCGCCCGCGTCGGCAAGATCTTTGCCGATGGTCTGCGTACACTGGCAGACCGGCACGAAATCATCGGCGAAGTCCGCGGGCGCGGCCTCGCCATCGGTGTCGACCTTGTCGTCGATCGCGCCTCACGCGAACCGGTGCCTGCGACAACCACGGCCAAGATCATCTATCGCTGCTACGAATTGGGCGCGGCCCTGACCTATGTCGGCCTGAAGGCCAACGTATTGGAATTCATGCCGCCGCTGACGCTGACGGAGGACGAAGCCGCCGAAGGCGTTGCCATCGTCGATCAGGCGATAGCAGACGTCAGCGCCGGCAAGGTCGCCGATGCCGACGTCGCTTCCTTCATGATGTGGTGAGGAGAAAGCCATGGGACTGGGTTGGCGTACCATCCCCGATGACATGCGTGCCTTCATCGAGGAACAGAAGCTGTTCTTCGTCGCAACCGCGCCGCAGGACGGTCGCGTGAACCTGTCACCGAAAGGGCTCGACACGCTGCGGGTGCTGGACGAACGCACTGTGACCTATCTCGACCTGACCGGTTCGGGCAACGAGACCGCGGCCCACGTCACCGAGAATGGACGCATGACGATGATGTTCTGCGCCTTTTCCGGCAAGGCCATGACCCTGCGCCTCTACGGCAAGGCCGACTTGATCCGGCCGGACCATCCGGAGTGGTCGGCCCTGCGTGCGCCGTATCCTGATCTTCCCGGCGTACGGCAACTCTTCCGGCTCCATGTCGAGAGCGTGGCGACCTCCTGCGGCTGGAGCATCCCTGTCGTCAGCGAGATGCAGGAGCGCGACGAACTGGTGAAATGGGCCGGAGGCCAGAGCGAGGACCAGATCGAAGCCTATCGTCTCGCCAACAACGTCGTCAGCATAGACGGCCTTTCAACCGGCTACGTGTCCGACGACTTCTGATGGAAAACCAGGATCATATTCATCTCACCTTCTCCGATGGAGAGGTGATGCACTTCCCGCCGGTCGACGGACAGTCCATCCTCGCCTCGGCCGAGAAGGCCGGCAACGTGCTGGCCAGCAATTGCCGCGAGGGCACATGCCGAACCTGCATGGCGCGCGACGGCGATGGCGGCGAAGTGCTTCTGTGCATCACCCCAGCCAAGCCCGGCACGGCCTTGAACCTGCCCTATCAGCGCACCGACGTGACGCCGCCTTCCCTGCGGCGCGCCAAGATCAATGCGTTTTCGCGGGCATCGCGCTCGGTCTGGGAAATCCGCTACCGGCTGCAGTTCCCCCTGCCCTTCCTGCCCGGCCAGTATGTCGAGGTGATCTTTCCCGGCATGGCCAGCCCGCGCCGCTTTTCGATGGCGAACCCGCCTTCGGGCAAGGAACAGGTGCTGCATGTGCGTGACCTGCCCGGTGGTGCCATGTCCACCTATCTCAATGAGAGAGCCAAGCCCGAGGATGCCTTCACGGTGCGCGGCCCGTTCGGCGTCTTCTACCTGCGCGCGACCGCGCGTCCCAAGCTGTTCGTCGCCGGCGGCACCGGCCTGGCGCCGATCGTCTCGATGCTGTCCAGCATCGATCCCGCTCGCACACCGCCGCTGGCCGTGATTGCCGGCTTCGCCGACGCAGAAGACGCCTATGCACTCGATGCCCTGCGCGCGCTCGCTGAGACGCTACCCCTGCAGGTGGTTCTGGCTGCCGACAAGACATCAGCAGCGTGGGAGGGCTTCGTCGGCAATCCGATCGCGGCGCTGAATGCGATCCGTACCATCCCGCTCGACAGCGGAACCGAGGCCTATCTGTGTGGACCGCCCGGAATGGTCAATGCAGCACGCAACGCGCTTTTGGTGCGCAACCTTGAAGCCACGGCCATATTCAACGAAGAGTTCGTTCACACCTCGTGACTGGACGCCAAAGGCACTGCAAATCCGGTTGCATGCGCCCCCGTTCGCAGCTAAGGAATTCGTCATGAACACGCGTTCGATCAAGACCATTTGGTGGTGGGCCAGCTAGCAGCGGCCAGTCGAAACGCGTGTGCGTGAAGAGACCAGAATGGCCGCAGGAGAAGTCCGGCGGCCTTTTCGTTTTCCAGAAATGCCTCCAGACCTCGCCGCGGCGGAACAGGGAGATGGCAATGACAGTGGAAATCCTGGAAAACGGCGCGGAGCGTTTCGTGACTGCCGGCGGCATCGCGATCACGCGCCAGCGGCACGATACCCCCTATCAGGGCGCGATCGAATCCTATCTCGATGGCTTGAATGCGCGGCGCGGCGCGGTCTTCTCTTCCAACTATGAATATCCCGGCCGCTACACACGCTGGGACACCGCCATCATCGATCCGCCGCTGGTCATCTCCTCGCGCGGCCGCGCTATGAAGATCGAGGCGCTGAACGCGCGTGGCGAAATACTGCTGCCCACGATCAACAGCGTTTTGGCTGGTCTTGCGGAAATCACCGTCACAGAGAGCACCAAGGCGCTGACCAGGCTTGAGGTCGCGAAACCCGGACGGGTGTTCACCGAAGAAGAGCGCAGCCGGATGCCTTCGGTCTTCACCGTGCTGCGCGCAATTACCGGTCTGTTCAAGAGCCCCGAGGACAGCAATCTCGGCCTCTATGGCGCCTTCGGCTACGACCTTGCCTTTCAGTTCGACCCCGTTGAGTTGAAGCTCGGGCGCAAGGAAAGCCAGCGCGACCTCGTGCTGTTCCTGCCGGACGAGATTCTGGTCGTCGACCACTATTCCGCCAAGGCCTGGACCGACCGCTACGACTATGCCGGCAATGGCTTTTCGACGGAAGGCCTGCCGCGCGATCCGGTATCCGAGCCCTTCAAGCCAGCCGACCGTATCCCGCCGCGCGGCGACCATGAGCCAGGCGAATATGCCAAGCTGGTGCGCCGGGCGATGGACAGCTTCAAGCGCGGCGACCTGTTCGAGGTTGTGCCCGGCCAGATGTTCTATGAGCGCTGCGAAACGGCTCCTTCGGAAATCTCGCGCCGCCTCAAGACCATCAACCCCTCGCCCTACTCCTTCTTCATCAATCTCGGCGAAGGCGAATATCTTATCGGCGCCTCGCCGGAGATGTTCGTGCGCGTCAACGGCCGCCGTGTCGAGACCTGCCCGATTTCCGGCACCATCAAGCGCGGCGACGACGCTATCTCGGACTCCGAGCAGATCCTCAAGCTGCTCAACTCCAAGAAGGATGAGTCCGAGCTCACCATGTGTTCGGATGTCGATCGCAACGACAAGTCCAGGGTTTGCGAGCCGGGCTCGGTGCGTGTCATCGGCCGTCGCCAGATCGAAATGTATTCGCGCCTCATCCACACGGTCGACCATATCGAAGGCCGCCTGCGCGAAGGCATGGACGCCTTCGACGCCTTCCTGTCCCACGCCTGGGCGGTGACGGTCACCGGTGCACCGAAACTCTGGGCCATGCGCTTCATCGAGCAGAATGAGAAGAGCCCGCGCGCCTGGTATGGCGGGGCCATCGGCATGGTGCACTTCAATGGCGACATGAACACCGGCTTGACGCTGCGCACCATTCGCATCAAGGACGGCATCGCCGAAGTGCGCGCCGGCGCCACGCTGCTGTTCGATTCCGTCCCCGAAGAAGAAGAAGCCGAAACCGAACTGAAGGCCTCCGCCATGCTGTCTGCCATCCGCGACGCCAAGGCCGGCAACTCCGCCGGCATCGAACGCGCCACTGCCCGTGTCGGCGAAGGGGTCCGCATCCTGCTCGTCGACCACGAGGACAGTTTCGTCCACACGCTGGCGAACTACTTCCGCCAGACCGGCGCCGATGTCTCCACCGTGCGCACGCCGGTACCGGAGGAAGTCTTCGACAACTTCAAGCCGGACCTCGTCGTGCTTTCGCCCGGTCCCGGCACGCCGAAGGACTTCGACTGCGCCGCCACTATCAAGAAGGCGCGAAAACGCGAACTGCCGATCTTCGGCGTCTGTCTTGGCCTTCAAGCGCTGGCCGAAGCCTATGGCGGCGAGTTGCGGCAGCTTGCCATCCCCATGCACGGCAAGCCATCGCGCATCCGCGTCTCGAAACCTGGCGTCGTCTTCTCCGGCCTGCCGAAGGAAGTGACGGTCGGCCGCTATCATTCCATCTTTGCCGACCCGGTTCGCCTGCCGGACGACTTCATCGTCACGGCGGAGACGGAGGATGGTGTCATCATGGCCTTCGAACACAAGAAAGAGCCGATTGCCGCGGTGCAATTCCATCCCGAATCGATCATGACCCTCGGGCACAATGCAGGCATGCGCATGATCGAAAACGTCGTCGCGCATCTGCCGCGCAAGGCAAAGGAAAAGGCAGCCTGAGTTGAGATGACAGCGGTAACGGCCAAGGACGCTTCCAAGCAGAAAGTCGCCACGCTCGCCTTCTGGTCGATCGTGGTGGCCTTCGTCGTGCTCGGCCTGAAACTGCTGGCCTGGTTGATCACCGGCTCAGTGGCGCTCTATTCGGACGCGCTGGAATCGATCGTCAACGTCATTGCATCCGCTGCCGCCTTCTGGGCGATCCGCATCAGTCACAAGCCTGCCGACCAGGACCATCCTTTCGGCCACCACAAGGCGGAATATCTTTCGGCCGTGCTGGAAGGCGTGCTGATCGTGGTGGCCGCCATGCTGATCCTCAACGAAGTCTGGCGCACCTGGCAAAATCCGGCGCCGCTCGAACAGCGGTGGATGGGTCTCGCCGTTAACGGCCTGGCGACGCTGCTCAACGCCGTCTGGGCCTGGCTACTGATCAGCAGCGGTCGTTCGGCACGCTCCCCTGCCCTGGTCGCCGACGGCAAGCATATATTGACCGACGTCGTCACCTCGATCGGCGTCTTCATCGGCCTCGTCGGGGCGGTTTACACCGGCTGGCGATTCCTCGATCCGGCGCTGGCCGTCATCGTCGCGCTGAACATCCTGTGGCAGGGCTGGCATGTCATCGGATCATCGATGAGCGGGCTGATGGACCGCGCCGTCGACATGGATGAACACATCCGCATCCGCGACATCATCTCAGCCAATTCCAAGGGTGCCTTGGAAGTCCACGACCTACGCACACGCATCGCAGGCCGCGCCACCTTCATTGAATTTCACATGGTGGTCGATGCGGATATGTCGGTCGGCGACAGCCACGTCATCTGCGACCGCATCGAGGACGCGTTGAGGGCCGAAATCCCGTCCGTGCGTGTCACCATCCATGTCGAACCGGACGACGAGGCCAAGCTGCCGAAGGGCACCGTTGCCGTTCCCTTCGCCTGAAGCTCAGGGGCCTATTGAGAACAGGCGGATTGTGGCATCGCCTCGAGGCGGAAAACCCTGTCATCCGATTTCGTTTCGGCGCTCGCCTGGCACAGATCGGCAAGCGGCAGGCTTTCTTTCGGATTGGCCAACAGCACGGTGTTGTTGGCGCCGCGGCGCAGGTAGATTTCCTTTTCCGACAGATCGCAGGACGCCGCACCACCGGCAGGGATCGCCACGCAACGCCACTGGTCGGCCTCGCCCTGGCAGGAATAGGTTTGCGTAACCTTCGCCGCCGCCTTGCGCGTGGTCATCGCCACAACCAGGTCGGCGCCATTCGGCCAGTCTGCTGCCTTTCCCTGCGCGGCAAAGCTTGCGACCTGCGTTGCGCCGCGAAAGACGCGGATGGTCTTCGTCTCCTGCTCGGGATGCGATGCCAGATGCTCGGCTGAATAGTCGCGCCCGAAGCAGAACGGCTGGCCAGGCTTGAGCCGCAAGCGCAGCGGATCACCCAGTGCCGGATTGACCGGTGCGATGCGCGCGAACTCCGCCTTGCAGTCCGCCACCGGCCTGCGCTCGAGCAGGAAACCAGTATCGTCCGTGCCGAGTGCCTGGCGTTCGTATTCCACCTTGCCGAGTTCATCTTCCGCGCCGATGTCCAGATAGATGTCACGATTGAAGGCATCGACTTTAAGCCGACCTTTCGCATCCAGGCTGAGATCCGACATGGTCCGGTCGCACTCCATGCCGCAATGGATCGCGCTTTTACCGCTTTCTTCGTCTGCAGCATTGCACCAGCCGCCAACCCATTCGGGCTTGGAAGCACCACGCACGGTCGTCGCCATGAAGCCATTGTAGCCGGCGATACCCGCGCCTTCCGTCGGGTCTTCGCTCGGCCGGCTGACCGGATCGGGGCCATGATAAAAGAAGATCCGCGCGACCTTCTGATGTGGATGGGCTTTCAGATGGCCCGCATCATAAACCCGGCTGAAACAGGCGCTGCCACCATCCGGGCTGAGCTCCTTCAGCATGCGCGGCTCATCGGCACGAGCCGCTGCTGTCGCGATGAGCGCGCCGACGATTGCTGCACTCCCCGCTGCGATCTTTCTCGACATCATCATCATCGAGCCCTCCACAGAGATCCGCTGCCCTGGATTCTATGCTAGGAACCAGTCGAAGGTCACGCGCATTATGCTGCCTAGAATGGGACGGTTTTCATGCTTCGCAGGGACATCTTCCGCGGATTTCTGGCTTCAACCGGAGCGGTCCTGGGATTGAAAGTGGCCACCGCTGCGCCGGTATCGTATCCGAGGCAGAAGGTCGCCTACCATCTCGATGACCTCGACAAGGTCGCCTTCGTGCTTGGCAACATCAAGAACCATTTCGATGGCACCGGCGGCGAGGTCGACATCGTCCTGGTTGTCCACGGCCCGGCATTGGCCGCGTTCAAGCGCGATGGCGCTTCGGCGGCCGTCAGCGGCCGTTTTGCCAGTCTTATGAAAAAGGGAATGACGCCACAGGCCTGCGCCAACACCATGCATGGCATGAATATAGCGCTGCCCGATCTGTTCGAAGGCTTTGTCAGCGCCGATGCCGGTGGGGTCGTGAAGCTGGCCGAGTTGCAGGCCGCAGGGTATGCTTATCTAAGGCCTTGATATCGGTCCCGATTTCATCGGATGATCAGTATAGAGGGTGGCGATCGAAGGGAGTGCCTGATGTATGGCCTGATCGGAAAGATGCGTGCGACTCCCGGCAAGCGTGAGGAACTCCTCCAGCTCCTGCTCGAGGCCACCGATTCCATGCCCGGCTGCTTGAATTACATCGTCGCTCGCGACCCCGCCGACACCACGGCGCTCTGGGTCACCGAAGTCTGGGTCGATGCCGCGAGCCACAAGGCATCGCTCCAACTGCCGCATGTGCAGGAGGCGATCGCCAGGGCTCGCCCCATGGTGGCCGGGTTCGACTTCCAGTTCGAAACCGAACCGGCAGGCGGCTACGGGCTGAACCAGCCCGTAGCAGCGGTTGCGCAGGGCTGACACCCGCGCAACCGTTCGGATGAACCAGGCTTCGATCAATCGACCTGGATTTTGGCCTGCTTGACGATCGGTTCCCATTTGGCGAGCTCTGCCTTGACATGGGCGCCAAGTTCTTCAGGCGTCGAGCCGACGATGGTGGCGCTGAAATCGCCCATCTTGGCAATCACCGCCGGATCCTTCATCGCCTTGTTCGCCGACGCGTTGAGCCGATCGACAACGTCCTTCGGCGTGCCGGGCGGCGCAAACAGCGCATTCCAACTGTAGGTCTCATACCCAGGCACGCCGGATTCCGCGATGGTCGGCAGGTCTGGGAAAGACGGCACGCGCTTGGCTGTCGTCACACCCAGCGCCTTCAGCGTCCCACCCTTGATGTGCGATGACGATGACGGCAGGTTGTCAAACATGATCGGCACCTGATTGGCGATCACGTCGTTGAGTGCCGGGCCAGCGCCCTTGTAGGGAATGTGCTGCATTTCGACGCCGGCCATGATCTTGAACAGTTCGCCCGAGAGATGCAGCGGCGTGCCGATTCCCGACGAGGCATAGGAGTATTTGTCGGGTTCAGCCTTGAGCAGAGCGACCAGTTCCTGCACGCTCTTGGCCGGCAGTTCCGGATTGACCACCAGCACGTTGGGCACGATCACCAGCAAGGAAACCGGCGAAAAATCCTTTTCTGGGTCATAAGGCTTGGTCTTGAGGATCAGCGGATTGAGCGCGTGCGTAGCGACCGTGCCCATAAGAATGGTGTAACCGTCCGGATCGGCACGCGCGACGCGATCGGCGCCGATATTGCCGCCCGCACCGGCGACGTTCTCGACAATCACCTGCTGGCCGAGATCGTCCGACATCTTCTGTGCGATGATGCGGGCAACGAGGTCGGTCGAGCCGCCAGCCGCGAACGGCACCACCAGCGTAACCGTACGATTGGGGAATTCCTGCGCAATTGACTGCGTGACCATGCCGGCCAACGGCAGAACCGACAGCCCGAGCGCCAAAATGGCGCGACGTGTGAATTCAGAAAATGCCATGCTGTTCCTCCTCATCCCTCGCCCTTCGACCTGGTTACGACAATCGACAAGGGCAGACAACAAGATGGGAATGCAAGCAGGCAACCTCAATCCAGGCGATGCTTCAGATCCTCATCCAGCCAGCGGCTGAAAAAATAAGGAAGCTGCTTGTGCCACCATGGCCAGTCATGGTCGACATCGCCGCCCCAATAGTCGACCCAGGCGGGGATCGCCTTGTTGCGCAGCACACGTTCCAATGCCTGCGTCTCGGCCAGCATCTGCTCTTCCCAGGCCCCCTGCCCGCAGCAGAAGATCAGCCGCAGAGAACGCAGCCCTGCGAGCAGTACATCGTCGGATAGGCCGGGCAGATAGTCGAGCGGCGAGTTGTAGTAGATATCGCCGGCAAGGCCATCGCCAAGAAAACCGCGCGTCGAATAGACGCCCGAAAGGGAAATCACGCCGGCTGCCAGATCGGGATAGCGGAACACGAAGTTCGACGAATGATATCCCCCCATCGAACAGCCAGAGAACAGCGGCTTCAGCGAGCGCCCGCCATTGGCTTCGGAGGCGATGGCCGTGAATTCCGGCAACGCCTCCTCGCGCAGATAACGGAAATAGGCTTCATGCCGGCCGATCCGCTGGGCGGGGGCGGCATGTTTGTCGAAGAAGCTCTCGCTGTCGATGCCGTCGACCGTGAAGATCTGGATGCGACCGGTGTCGATGAATTCCGCCAGCGAACCGACCCCGCCGGCGTCCTCGAACTGATAGAAGCGCCCCTGCGAGGTCGGAAAAACGATGACCGGGCGACCGGCATAGCCGTAGCGCTTGTATTCCATGTCGCGCCCGAGTTTGCCGCTCCAGCGCTTGTGGTAGGAGATGTCCATCGCTTACGCCTCCTCGGCATGGATGTAGTCGACCGCCGCGCGCAATGCCTGGCGATCGCGCGAGCGCAACTGATAGGCGTAGTTTCCCATGGCGCGGCTGAACACCTCTTCGATGTCCTGATGATGGACGATCTTGTCGGCGTGGGCGGCTAACACATCGGCATGGCTGTGGCGATAGCGGATGTGTTTCTTGCGGCTGGCATACACGGTGAAAAACTTGCCCTCGAAGGGCCCGCCGACCTCGTTCCTGACCACCATGTTGGCCCATTCAGCGTAGATATCGATATCGAAGCTGTAGTTCATGGCGTCCGGCATCCAGGCACCTGGCGGACGGATGTTGACCTCCAGCGCAATGATGCGGCCCTGCTTCGTCTCGAACAGCTCGATGTGGAAAAAACGTTCCTTGAGATCGAACGCCTTGACGATCTTGCGGCCGGCCTCTTCCACCTCGGCCGGAATTTCGGGCCGGCATGTGTAGCTCATGTGCTTGTTCTTGTTGACGACATCCATGATGGAGTCGTCGTATTTCGTGCTTGCCGCAAAGACGATCTCGCCGTCCCGGTTGACCAGGCCATCATAGGTCACGACGAGCCCGTCGATGAATTCTTCCATGACGAAGCTCATGCCTTCCGGCTTGATGCGGAAGAACTCATCCAGTTCGGCAACGTTGGAAATCTTGTAGGTGTGTGCTGCGCCCGCGCCTGAATCCGGCTTCACCACCGCCGGATAGCCGACCTTGCGCAGGAAGGTCATGGCACCGGCGCGATCCGATGTCTTGCGCTGCGCGATGACGTTGACGCCGGCTTTACGAAAGGAGGCCCGCATGCGGCTCTTGCGTTTGATGTTCTTCACATAGTCGAGCTTGATGCCTTCGATGTTGAAGTCGGTACGGATACCGGCCTCCAGGTCGAGCCAATGCTCGTTGAGCGACTCGAACCGGTCGATGCGCCCCCATTTGTGGATGAAGTGTCCCATCGCCCGATAGGTCTGATCGTAATCTTCCAGGTCGGTGATGCGGTAATATTCGCTGAGCGCCCCTTTGAGTCTCGGCGCCAAAAGGTCGTAAGGCGCGTCGCCGATGCCCAGCACCGTTGCGCCGGCTTTTTTCAGACGATCACAGAAATCGGCGCCGTTGGCCGGAAAATGCGGCGAGAAGAACACGAAATTCATGGTCAGTCCTCCTGGTCGCTAGGCGATCGGCAAAGTCTGCCGCATTTGTGTGAAACCGCAAAGGAAAACCGTTCCAGGCACCCTGTTCACAGACAACCATGCCGTCCGGCTTGCCTCGGACAGATCGCTCCTGTAAGAGAGCGGCCATGAAGACGCGCCCAGCAGCATCTGCTTTCCGTCCGACCGGCCTGGCCGGCGAGACCGTGCGCGCGCTTTCCTCGGCTCTACTTCTTCTCGGCCTTATCGGCGATCGCCGGGTCCGCTGAAGGAGCGCCCGGCGGTCGTTGCCGCCAGGGCTTATTCCCAGGCAAGCTCCTCAAGTCACCAAACCAATTGACTTCGCCTGAAGGCGCTGCTTGTGCTTCGGCAATGCCGGACAGCAGCCGGGAGACTGAAAAATGAATTTCACGCAACGAACGAGCGTCGAGGCCGACATGCCCCAAGCTTTCGCCCCCAAAGGCATGCCGAGTGCCGTACGCAAATATGAACCCTACCCGCTGGTCGGCCTCACCGATCGCACCTGGCCGAACAGGAAGATCGAAAAAGCCCCGATCTGGTGCTCCGTCGACCTGCGCGACGGCAACCAGGCGCTGATCGACCCGATGGGTCATGAGCGTAAGGCGCGCATGTTCCAGCTGTTGCTCGATATGGGCTTCAAGGAAATCGAGGTTGGCTTTCCTTCCGCCTCGCAGACCGATTTCGATTTCGCGCGCTGGTGCATCGAGGAGAGCGGCGTGCCCGACGATGTCGACCTGCAGGTGCTGGTGCAGTGTCGGCCGGAATTGATCACGCGCACCTTCGAAGCGCTCCAGGGCGCCAAGACCCCGATCGTTCATTTCTACAATTCGACCAGCGAGTTGCAGCGCCGCGTCGTCTTCCAGAAGGACGTCGCCGGCATCAAGCAGATCGCCACCGACGCCGCCAAGATGATCACCGACATGGCCGCCAAGGCTGGTGGCGGCTATCGTTTCCAGTACTCGCCGGAAAGCTTCACCGGCACCGAGCTCGAAGTCGCGCTGGAAATCTGCAACGCGGTGACCGAGATCGTGAAGCCGACGCCCGACAACAGGTTGATCATCAACCTGCCGTCGACCGTCGAGATGTCGACACCGAATGTCTATGCCGACCGCATCGAATGGATGATCCGCCATCTCGACAATCGCGACAGCCTGATTATCTCGCTGCATCCACACAATGACCGTGGCACCGGTATCGCGACGACCGAGCTTGGCTTGATGGCCGGCGCCGACCGCGTAGAAGGCACGTTGTTCGGCAATGGCGAGCGCACCGGCAATGTCGATGTCGTCACGCTGGCGCTCAACATGTTCACGCAAGGCGTCGATCCGGAACTGGACTGCTCCGACATCAACCGCATGAAGGATGTCTACGAGTACTCGAACCAGCTCAAGATTCCCGAGCGCCATCCCTATGTCGGCGAACTCGTCTACACCGCCTTCTCCGGCTCGCATCAGGACGCCATCAACAAGGGCATGAAGGCGATCCAGTCCGCCAACAAGGAGGTATGGGAAGTGCCCTACCTGCCCATCGACCCGCAGGATGTCGGCCGCAGCTACGAAGCGATCATCCGCATCAATTCACAATCCGGCAAGGGCGGTATCGCTTATGTGCTGCAGGCCGATTATGGCCTCAACCTGCCGCGCAATCTGCAGATCGAGTTCAGCCAGGACATCCAGGCCATCACCGACGCGGAGGGCAAGGAAGTGCCGGCGAAGCGCATCTACGATCGCTTCATCGACAGATATGTCGAGCAGCCGGGCGGACGTCTGAAATTTATCGACCACCAGACCTTCCCCGACCCTGCCGTCAAAGGCCGGCGAGTCGTCGAGGCCGTGATCCTCGACAAAGGCAAGGAAACCATCATCAAGGGTACCGGCACCGGCCCGATCGACGGTTTCGTCGACGCGCTTTCGCGCCATGTCGGCATCTCGATGTCGGTGCTCGACTATTCCGAGCATTCCTTGCAGCGTGGTTCCAACGCCTCGGCCGTTTCTTATGTCGAAATGGAACATGATGGCGGCAAGGTTTTCGGCGCCGGCATCAACACCAACATCGTCGCGGCTTCGCTTGAGGCCGTTGTCTCGGCGGCGAATCGCATACTCGGCCTCAAAACCCACTGATTTCCGCGCTTTACGCAAAACCCCGGCTGGATTTTTCCAGCCGGGGTTGTAATGCTTCAAGCGGGCTTGGGACGATATTGGCGCGAAAGTGCGAATGTCGCGGGTGATATCGTGCGACCTGTGCCGGCTTGAGAGGTTCCATACTTGCAGCATTCCACGCCTGCCGCCCCCGCAGTGCGCGAAACGCTTGATAGACTGCTGGCGAGCCAGACCTTTGGTCGCTCAGAGCGCGCGCGTGAATTGCTGCGCTATCTCGTCGAGCGGGAACAGGCCGGCGACGCTGACAAGCTCAAGGGATTTTCCATTGCGATCGACGTCTTCGGCAAGGATGCGGGCTTCGACCCTTCTACCGACGCCGTGGTGCGTGTGCAGGCAGGCAGGCTGAGAGACCTGCTCGAGCAGTATTTCAGCAGCGAGGGTGCAGGTGAACCGATCCGCATCGTCATTCCCCGCGGCAGTTATGTTCCGAGTTACGAACCGAACGGGATCGGCATCCCGTTTCAGCAGCAATCGACACAGCGGCAGATCCCGGCTGTTCAGGGGCAGGTAGCCGCGTCCGCAGAATCCATTCCAACGTCCGCGGTTTTCCTGTTCCGGCATCTGCATGCCTTCTGGATAGCCATAGCCATCTTTTTCATCGTCATTGTCACCCTCATGGTGCTGATGCTGCGCCAGACCTATGGACCGGAACTCATTTCCGGCAATCCGGCAAAGGGCAGCAAGCCGGACCAGGGAACAGCGACAGCGCTGGAGAAGCTGCCGGCCGTCTATCTGGTCGCAGCGCAACAAAATCCGCAAGTCCAGCGCGTCGAAACGATATTGCGCGCTGGTTTGTCCAACATGGAAACGATCCAGTTCATCGATCGAAACCCCAGCGAGGACTCGCTGCGGTCTGGCGATCCAACAACCTTTGTCTTCATGCTGAGCTCGGGCGCCACGCTTGGCAGCGTTGCAATCGAAGTGAAGAACCTGAAGACAGGCCGCATCCTGACTTCAGAAACCCTGACGGCGTTCGAGACCACGGCTTCGCAGGTAACCGATCATGTCGCCAAGATCCTTGGCAGCGTCACCGGTCCGTTCGGCTCCATCTATGGCTACATCGAGCAAAACCGGCTGCAGAACGACCTGACCACCTGTGTCATTCTCTCGAAAAGCTATCCGTCCAACCAAAGCGCCGAGGGTCACGAAGCCGCCTATCGTTGCCTGGAAAAGCTGGTTGCCCATGGCGAAGCGTCAGCCCTGATCTATGCGACCCTCGCGGGCCAGCAGTTGGACGCGATCGTCTGGGGTTATCCGTATCCGCCCAATCCGAGCGTGCAACAGGCGATGGCCTATGTGAACAGGGCCATCCAGATCGATCCGAGCAGTTCGCGTGCCTACCGCATGGCCGCCTATGCCGAAGGGGTCATCGGAAACCAGAAGGAAAGAGTTCGCTGGGCGAAAAAGGCCTATGATGCTGCCCCATACGATCTGAGAGCGGTCTATCATTATGGCTGGGCGCTGGTGATGGCCGCCGACTATCGTGAAGGCACGGCCCTGCTGGCACGCAGCCTCAACCTTGCGAACCCGCACAGCAAATGGCTCGACTATGCGCTGTTCCAAGGGGCATTCATGCTGGATGACCTTGAGTTGCAAAGGCGAGCCGCGCAGGCATTGTCAACAGTCGAGCCCCAGCCCGAATATCTCGTGGCGCAGCTCGTTGTCGCAACCCAGGATGGCAAATCCGATGAGGTGACGCGGCTGTTGACGGATCTGCGCACCAGATTCCCCGACTTTTCGACAAATCCACGAGCCACCTTCGTCAAAAATCACTATCCGCCAGATCTGACGGAGAAACTCCTGCAGGCACTTCAGAACAGTGGGTTGAAGCATGCAGCTGGCGTTGCGACGCCCGCTCAGCAGCCGTCTCCGGCGACAGCAGTGGCGGCGAATTCGGAAGACCTGCCGATCGTCTACCTCGTGGCAAAAGGAACCGGCGGCGCTGTGGAGCGCGTCACTACAGCGCTACGTGCCGGTCTTTCCCACTTCGAGACGATCAATTTCATCGGTCGCGATCCTGCCCCGGAGCGAAACAGGGCAGCGGACGCGACGAGCTTCCTTTTCAACGTTCAGCCAGGCCCTTCGGCAGGCACCGTCGCTGTCGAGATCCAGAACCTTCAAAACGGAACGGTTGTCCTGTCCCGCAACTTGACGGAACTCGACACCACGCCGGCACAGGTCGGGCCTCAGGTCGGGAAAATTCTGGGGGATAGCGCACCGGTATCCGGCGCCATCTATACGTCACTCGCGCGGAGCGGCCTGGCCAAGGGGCTCGTTGACTGCCTGATCCAGGAAAATGCCTTCGAACTGGAGGCGAACGCCAAGGTCCATGAAAAAGCCTATCGCTGTTTCGAGGCGCAGGCCGACGGCAATGCCAAGTCGTCCCTCGTCTATTCGAGCCTGTCGACCCTGACGACGACCGGATTGATCTGGCGCTACGCCTACCCTGCCGAGGCCTCCCTGGAAAGGGCCGCGGAATTCGCGCAACGCGCCATCCAGGCCGACCCTTCGAGCCCGCGCGCCTACAATGCCAAGGCCTACATCTCCAATCGGCTGGGCATGTGGTCGGACACGGTCCAGTGGACATCCAAAGCATACGAGATGAACCCGTACGATCCCCAGGCGATTGCCTCCTACGCCTATGCGCTGACCTTCAGTGGCGACTATGCGAGGGGTGTAACCGTGATGAGCCAGGCGATCGAAGCCGCAAACGGTGCCCATGCTGCGTGGTGGGATTATGGGCTTTTCGCGAGTGCTTACATGCAGGGCGACAAGGCACTGGCGGCCAAGGCGGTTGCTCCCCTTGCAACCGTCGCTCCCAATCCGTTGTTCCTCACGGGCCGGTTGATCGTAGCCTCCGAAGCCGGAAACCAGCGCCTGGTCAAGGACATCATCGATCTGTTGGAAACCACCTTCCCGACATATGTCACCAACCCACGGGCAACCCTTATCAAGCGCAACTACCCGACCGATATGGTAGAAAAATTCATAGGGGCTCTTCGAACAGCGGGACTGAGCGGCGCAACTTGATGTCTTCCCTCTTCGCCCACCAACAAGGAACCGGCCCCACAATCGTGCTGCTGCACGGTTTCGGCGGTTCCCATGGCGTTTGGGAAGAGATCGCCGCCCAGCTTGCCGAAGAGGCGGAGATCATCGCCTATGACCTGCCCGGCCACGGCGCTTCGCTGGACGTCGAGGGAGCGCGCTCGCCCAAGCGGATGGCCGAAGCCGTTCTTTCCGACCTCAGGGAGCGCGACGCCAGTCATATCCATCTGGTCGGCCATTCGATGGGTGGGGCTGTCGCGACCCTGATCGCGCTCTCAGCTCCCGAACATGTTGCCTCGCTCACGCTGCTGGCCCCGGGAGGGTATGGCGAAGAGATCGATACGGCACTGCTGCGCCGGTTTGCCAAGGCAGCGCAAAGCGATGAAATCCGGGCATGTCTTGCCGCGATGGCGGGTCCTGGCCATGTCGTATCCGAGCGGACCGTTGCCGAAGACGTGGCCGCACGTGCTCGCTCCGGCCAGATGGAAAAGCTTGCCGAGATTGTGATGGCCATCACGCGCGGCGGGCGGCAAGGCGTCATTCCGGCAGAAGCGGTGGCGGGTCTCACCATGCCTGTCGCCGTGGTCTGGGGGGTGCTGGACACCGTCCTGCCGGTCAGCCAGACCGATCAACTGCCGGCCCATTTCGACCTGCACCTTGTTCCGGTTGCCGGTCACATGCTGATCGACGAAGTGCCCGGGCTGATCGTCGAACTGCTGCGCGGAATCTTGCGCAATCAGGCGAGCGGTTCGGCAACGGCATCAGCTTGACGCCGGTCATTCTCCCAATTCGCTCCCTTCGAGATCATTCCGACACAATCGCGATGGATGAAATCCGTCCCGGTTCGTGTTAACCGGTGGTTAACCAAACCGCGAGGCAAGGCGATGCCCGAAGCAGGCGAAACCGTAACCCCCATCGATCCGGCGCGAAGCAAGCTGTCGGAGGCCGTTCGCGACGTCAAGAACGCTCTGGCCGATCGGGATGACGTCGTTGTCGACATGCGCGAGGCCCATCGGATGCGCCTGGAGCTGCTGGCCGCGGACCTGTCGCCAGTGTTCGCGGAAGCGTCCTCCGATATCGATTACTTCGATTTCGCATTGTCTTCGGGACTGCAGCCACGGTTGTGGATCGACGCGGTGAGCCATGTCGCGATGGGGCGGGATCGTCGGACCTACCGTTTCGTCAAGGACACCCGTCTCGGCCGCGTCGTGTTGGCTGAATCCCAGGACATGAAGTTCGTTGGCGACCAGGTCACCCGCTACATCGCCGAGCGTCTGGTCGAACGGCAACGCTTTATGGAAGGCGGTATCGAACCGAAAGAGCAGCCGGCACCAGAGACCGACTTGAATGCGGAGCCTCAGCCTCAAGCGAGCAGCCAGACGCGCGGGCGCACGATCCTGGGCGGAATTGGCCTGATCCTGGTAGGCGCCCTGGTTGGTCTCGGGATTTCGGCGGCGCTGTTCTGGGATCGCCTCCTGCCGCTGATCGAAAACCTCAGACCGTAGATTTTTCAGGCTCGGCGCCGAGTTCCAGGGTCTCGAGATCGGCGATCGCGAGCGCTGTCCCCGCGAGGCCGCGCCGGGTCAGTCCGATACGCCAGCCATCCGCGGCTTTCTCGATTTCGATCAGATTGTATTGCGCCGCAGGATGCCGTCCCCCGGGGCCCTGCCCCGCAGCGGCAACACCCACAACCGGCAACCGGTGGACGCGCCCGAGCCAGAACAACGTTGGATCGTGCGAATGCCCGTGCAGCACAAGCTCGGCGCCATGCCGCCTGACGATATTCTGAAACCGACGAATCCCGAACAGTCGCTTGGTCTGAGCCACCGCGCCACGGATCGGCGGATGATGGATCAGGATCACCCGGCACAGGCCTTGCGCGCCGGTTTTGTCCAGAAGCTGCGCCAAACGCTCGGCCTGCTTCTCCTCGAAGAAGCCGTTTGCCATGAACGGTGCCGTCGCGCGCGCGGTCGATACCCCGATCAGTGCGACGTCGCCGCGCACCCTGAGATAAGGGAAACTGTGGCGATCGACCTGGGTGTTGGCACCATCGCCGCTCATCCAGGGCGCCCAGGCACGACACGCCTTGTCGAATGCGCCCGGAACATAGGCGTCGTGATTGCCAGGAACCACGGAAATGTCGCTTGGCTGCCCGAGCATCTCCAGCCACAACCGGGCCATTTCGATTTCGCTGTCCAGCGCCAGATTGACCAGGTCACCCGTCACCGCAATGTGGTCCACGCCGCTCGCCTTGACGTCGGCCACCAGCGTGTCGATGACCTTGTCATGCATGGTGCGGCGGCGGTTGCGTTGCCAGTTGACGTAGCCCAGCACCCGCTTGGAGGCGAGATCGCGATACGATACACCGGGCAGCGGGCCGAGATGGGCGTCGGAGAGATGCGCAAGCCTGAACATGAAACCTTCATAAGCGACCGCTCGTTCGCAATCCACCATGGTTCACCTGAAATGACCGGCAGCGATCCCGAACGCCCTTTCCGCCAGACCGGCTGGCCTCGCCTGAGAGCAAAACTCTTCCACACTCTGTTCCTGCTGCAGCGGCCGATGACTCTCGGCGTCCGTGGTCTTGTCCACGACCGCGGGCACAATGCGGTCTTCCTCATCCGCCACACCTATGTTCCCGGCTGGCAATTGCCCGGCGGTGGCGTCGAGACGGGCGAGACGATGGGAGAGGCGTTGGCCAGGGAACTCGAAGAGGAGGGCAATATCGCGATATCTGCGGCGCCGGTGCTCAAATCCATGCACTTCAACCGGGCCTCGAGCCCACGCGACCACGTCGGGCTCTATTTGATCGAGACCTTCCATCAAGCGGAGCCGAAACACCCCGACCATGAAATCGCTGAAGCCGGTTTCTTCCCGCTTGATCGACTGCCGGACGGCACGACGCCGGCGACGCTCAGGCGCATCGCCGAGATGTTCCAAGGGGCGACGGTTTCGCCCTACTGGTAGATCAGGCCGCCTTCTTCAACCGGGCGCGGTCGTGGGGCGCCAGATTGTCTATTTGCGGTCCCAGCGGAACGATGCCGGTCGGATTGATGTTGCGGTGGCTGGCGTAGTAGTGAGCCTTGATGTGATGCATGTCGACCGTCTGCGCCACTCCCGGAACCTGATACAGGTCGCGCAGGTAGTTCGACAGGTTCGGATAGTCGGCAATGCGGCGCAGATTGCATTTGAAATGGCCGACATAGACCGGATCGAAACGAACGAGCGTGGTGAAGAGACGCCAATCCGCCTCGGTGACATCGTTGCCGACCAGATAGCGCTGGCGCGATAACCGCGCCTCCAGGCTGTCGAGCGCCGCGAACAACTCCCCGAAAGCTTCGTCATAGGCAGCCTGGTTGGTTGCGAAGCCCGCTCGATAGACACCATTGTTCACGGCGCCGTAGACTTGTGCGTTGACGGCATCGATCTCGCTGCGCAATGCAGGTGGATAAAAGTCGACCGCCGCGTCCCCCCATTCATCGAATGCCGAGTTCAACATCCGGATGATCTCGGACGACTCGTTGGAGACGATCGTCTGTTCCTTCTTGTCCCACAGCACGGGCACGGTGACCCGCCCGGAATAGGCCGGGTCGGCCTTGGTGTAGATCTGATGCAGGAAATCGAGGTCGTAGAGCGTGTCGCCTGTCGCACCGTCTTCGGCCTGGAAGGTCCAGCCGTTCTCCAGCATCAAATGGTGCACGACCGAGACGGAGATGACCTTTTCCAGCTTCTTGAGCGTCCGGAAAATCAGGGTGCGATGCGCCCAAGGGCAGGCAAGCGAGACATAAAGGTGATAGCGGCCGGGTTCTGCCTTGAACCCTCGCGAACGCCCCTGCGCCGGTTTGCCGTCAACGGTTATCCAGTCGCGCCATTGTGATTGCGAGCGCTCGAACCTGCCGCCGCTGCTGCCGGTATCGTACCAGCGGTCCTGCCATTTGCCGTCGACCAGCAATCCCATCGACAATCCTCCTGTTCTGCCACAGCAATCTAGTGAGCGTGCCGGGCACGGGGAACGTGTTTTGGCTGAACACACTGTCAAACGCTGGCGCAACACCCTTCAAAACATCGATTGCGATCCCGAAATTTTGATGCTAGCGGACAATCCGCATGTTCGATTTTGCAGGAATCCGGTTCGACCGACGACGAAAGATCGCCCGCGCTTGAAGCGCTGACTGGCGAACGCTGCCGCTTGCAGCAATCTTTCCTTGCATACCGGAACGCAAAGACCATGAGCCTTGCCGACGTGACTTACCTGCCGGAAACCCCGGCGCACGATCCCGAAATCGAATCGATCAACGAAGAAGCCTTCGGGCCTGGGCGCTTCACCCGCGCAGCCTACAAGATTCGCGAAGGCGGCCCTCACGAACGCGGCCTTTCCTTCGTTGCACTGCACGGCGACACGGTGATCGCATCGGTGCGGATGACCCGGATCATAGCGGGTTCCGGCAAAGCACTGCTTCTCGGTCCCCTGGCCGTGCGCCCGGCCTTCAAGAATCTCGGCATCGGCCGCAAGCTGGTAGCAATGGCGATCGAGGCCGCTGTGAAGGCCGGTTCGGCCTGCGTCGTTCTGGTCGGCGACGAGCCTTATTATGGTCCGCTTGGGTTCAAGCGGATTCCGAGAGGACAGATCGCCATGCCAAGACCGGTCGACCTCGACCGGCTTCTGGCGCATGAGATCGAACCGGGCGCGACAGCCAGGCTGACTGGCATGGTTCACCACGCCGACCAGATCGGCCACGGCGCCGACCAGGTCGGCGTCGGCGAACCGGCCTGATGCGCGGGTATCCGCAGCAGATCGTCTTGCCTGTTGCAGCCCTTGCTACAGGTCCCTAGCATGCCGTCGACAAGCAAGGAGAATAGCGCATGAACCCAAACGGCCAGATCGCAATCGTGACCGGCGGCGGCTCGGGTCTTGGTGAGGCGACAGCGCGTGCGCTTGCAGCCAAGGGCGCCAAGGTCGCCCTTTTCGATGTCGGCATCGAGCGTGCCGATAAGGTGGCGGCTGAAATCGGTGGTATTGCGGTCAAATGCGATGTGTCCAGCGCCGAGAACGGCGCTGCAGCAGTGACCGAGGTAGCAAAATCCCTTGGAGAACCACGCATCCTGGTGAATTGCGCCGGTATCGCGATCGGTGTGAAGACGGTCGGCAAGGACGGTCCGCATCCTCTTGATCAGTACCGCAGGGTGATCGAGGTCAATCTGATCGGCAGCTTCAACATGATCCGGCTGGTTGCGGACCGCGCCGCCAAGCTCGAACCACTGACCGGCGGCGAACGCGGCGTCATCATCAACACTGCCTCGGTAGCAGCGTTCGACGGGCAGATCGGCCAAGCCGCCTATTCCGCTTCCAAAGGCGGCGTGGTCGGTATGACCTTGCCAGTGGCGCGCGATCTTGCCCGCTCGGGTATCCGTGTCTGCACGATTGCACCCGGTATCTTCAAGACACCGATGATGGCCGGCATGCCGCAGGAGGTGCAGGACTCCCTCGGCGCCGCCGTTCCGTTCCCATCCCGACTTGGCGAGCCATCTGAATACGCGGCGCTGGCGTTGCACATCGTCGAAAATCAGATGCTGAACGGGGAAACCATCCGCCTGGACGGCGCCATCCGCATGGCACCGAAATAGGCCATGCCGGCGACCGGGCCGCAGGAAACCCGAAGCGGGCCGCTGGTCGGTTTAACGGTGATCGAAATGGCGGGGCTGGGTCCGGTCCCACTAGCCGCGCTGATGCTTTCCGAAATGGGAGCGACAGTCGTTCGCATCGAGCGCAGCGGTCCCGACAGACCGTTCTTGTCACTGCCGGCCGAAAATGACCTGGACCGGCACGGCCGCGACATCCTTACCGTTGATCTGAAGCGTCCTGAATGCACTGAACTGGTGCTGCGGCTTGCTGAGAAAGCGGACATCCTGATCGAAGGCTTCCGCCCCGGCGTGATGGAGCGGCTCGGCCTTGGACCGGACATGGTCCTCGCTCGCAATCCGGCGTTGGTTTATGGACGTATGACGGGCTTCGGACAGGATGGCCCCCTCGCCGATCGCGCTGGCCACGATATCACCTACCTTGCCTATACAGGCATCCTGCACGCCATTGGCCATGACGGCGAAAGGCCGGTGCCTCCGCTCAACCTGGTTGGCGACTACGGCGGCGGAACCATGATGCTGATCGCCGGGGTCCTTGCCGCACTGTTTCAACGCGCGCGCAGCGGCAAAGGGCAGGTCGTCGACACAGCTATGGTCGAAGGCGCTTCAGCACTCGCCCTGCCGCTTCAGGCGGCGATGTCAGCCGGTCTCTGGAGTGATCGGCGCGGCGTCAACCTGCTCGATTCCGGTTGTCCGTTTTACGATACTTACGAAACCGCCGATGGCCGCCACGTCGCTGTTGGATGCCTTGAGCCGCAGTTTTTCGCCGAATTCGCCCGCCTGCTGCCGTTGGACCAGCAGTTCGCGGCCGGTCAATACGACCGGAAACTCTGGCCTCGGATGCGTGAGGCCATAACTCTCCGGATACTGGAAAAAACACGCGATGATTGGGATCGGTTGTTTGACGAGACCGATGCCTGCGTCGCACCGGTGTTGTCTTTCACCGAGGCGCGACAGCACCCGCACAACCGCGCGCGTGATGCCTTCGTCGATGTCGGTCGGTTCACAAGGCCAGCACCGGCTCCGCGTTTTTCGGCGACCCCGTCTTCGGCAGGCAAACCATTCTCCGAAAACGAACAGACGGCGAGCTCAACTCTGACGCGCTTCGGTTTTCGAGAAGATGAGATCGAAGCCCTTGTCAAAACCGGCGCTATTGGCTGATAAGTGGACAACAATATTCAGCTTATATGGTGCGTGCCGTGGAAGAACCGAAGAAAGACGTCATCCGGGAAACAGATGCGCAATCGATCCGGCTGGCCAAGACGCTGCTGCGTACGGCACGCTACGGAGCACTTGCTGTCATCGATCCTGCCTCCGGCGCACCGCTGGCCAGCCGCGTTGGCGTCGCCACCGATATCAATGGCTCACCTCTGATCCTGATCTCCATGCTCGCCCCACACACAGGCGCATTGCTCGCCGATACGCGCTGTTCCCTGCTGGTCGGCGAGCCGGGCAAAGGCGATGCCCTGGCGCATCCGCGCATGACGCTGATCTGCCATGCCAACCGCCTGGAACGAGGTACGCCCGAGCAGATCAGGGCGGAACGCCGCTACCTTAACCGCAACCCCAAGGCCAAGCTTTATGTCGGCCTCGGAGACTTTTCCTTCTTTCGGCTTGAGGTTGACCGCGCCTCGCTCAATGGCGGCTTCGGCAAAGCCTATCTGCTGGATCATTCGGATCTGATCGTTGACGGTGCGATCAATGATGCATTGGCTGACGGCGAGCAGTCAGCACTCGACCACATGAACAGCGACCATCTGGACGCGATCACGGTCTACGCCCGCCACTACGCGAAATCGGAAGGCGACGGCTGGACGTTGGCCGGGCTCGATGCGGACGGAATGGATCTTGTCAGTGGCGACCGCACCGAACGCGTCTTCTTTCCCAAGCCGCTGGAAACACAGCAAGATCTGCGCAAAACGCTGGTTGAGATGGCGAAGGCCGGCCGCGCGGCCGCAGAACCTGAAGCCTCCGGATCGTGAGCGAAAATAACAATCCACGATCACGGAGCTGTGACCTCAGGTTGCATCTGACACTTGCATCACTTAATAAAATTAGTGTATGAGTGATTCATCATCGCCATTGCCCCCATGGCTTCTGTGTTGAAGAAAGGTGGGCATTTGATGCTTCAGGAAAACCAAGTCTCCGATACTGAAACTGCGGCTGCGTTCCTCACCCTCATGGGCAACGAGAAGCGCCTCGCGATCATGAATCATCTTATCGATGATGAGCTGACGGTAGGAACGATCGCCGAAAAGGTGGATCTCAGCCAGTCAGCCCTTTCTCAACATCTGGCAAAACTGCGCGCCTTCGGCCTCGTCCAGACGCGTCGCGACCGGCAGATGATCTACTATTCCTGCCGTTCCGACGCCGTTCGCCAGCTGCTTCGCACCCTGGGCGCGATTTTCGGCGGCAAGTCCGAACCTCAGCAGCATTCGCGGTTTCTCGGCGTCGGCAAATAACTGCTTCGAATTACCCCTGGTTGTGTCTATGACCGCCAGGGCTGCGGGCCGCCATTCCGGATCGATGTGCAGCCCTGAGGCTGCACGCTAGGCGATGGCTTCCGGAACAAAATCCTTTCAGCTATAGCGAGCGTGGCGTCCGAACCGGGGTAACTGCCGGTGACGACGGGAAAACCTTTGCTTGCGGTCTCTGATGGAAACCATTCGTATCGATGATCCGGAAGATTCCCGGGTCGCCCCATACCGTGACATTCGCGAGCGTGATCTGGTCGGCAGACAAGGGCGTTTTATCGCCGAGGGCAAAGTCGTCCTCAACGTGCTTTTGAACAGCAGCCATTTCCAGGCAGAATCCGTACTCGTTCTGGAAAACCGCCTTTCAGGCCTGGCCGATACTCTTGAAAAAGCGCCTCCGCAGTTGCCTGTCTACGTGACCAGCCGCGTGGTCATGGATCATATCGCCGGTTTCCCGATTCACCGCGGCATTCTGGCTGTGGGGCAGAAGGGCATTCCGCTGGAGGTCGACCACATCCTCCGCATGCTTCCGCAAAAGGCTCTGGTCGTCGTGGCCGTAGGGATCGCCAACCATGACAATTTGGGCGCGATCTTCCGCAATGCGGCCGCCTTTGGCGCCAGTGCCGTGTTGATCGATCCGACTTGCTGTGACCCTCTTTATCGGAAGGCAATACGGGTCTCGGTGGGTGCGGCTCTCAAGGTGCCGTTTGCAACTGTATCAGCCCCCACCGACCTGGCGGCCCAACTCATGAACCTGGGTTTCGAGAGTTACGCGCTTTCGCCAGGCGGCAACGTGGATATTCGCACTGTCAAACCAGGCGCCAAAACCGCTCTCTATCTCGGCACGGAGGGAGAAGGCCTCCCAGAGGCCCTGCTGAGCCGTATGCGAACGCTGCGCATCGATATGGCCAAAGGCTTCGACAGCGTGAACGTCGCCGCTGCATCGGCCATCGCCCTGCATCATTTCTCGGCGAATGACCGCGGGAGCATTTTTTAGCCAAACGGGGTCACTCGGCGTCACAAAAATGCGACGAAAATAAAAGCTTCGGGCGCCCAAGAGACCGAACTCGGAAGTCGCCAAGGCGCTTCAACCCCGATCAACCCGGCGTGTCGGTCTTCTGCAGCGCCCGCACACGCTCCGCAATGCTGCGGATCGCAGCGCGCTCCTTGCCAGCGTTTGCGCTGCTTTCCGGAGCGGCAAGCGCCTTGGCGACTTCCGAGTTCGGTCCCTCGAGTGCCGCGGTGAGCGTTATGATTTCGGCAGCGAGATCCTGCATCTGTTCACGCAGAAGCGTGCCCTCGCGCAGTTCCCTTGTCCCGCCATCGCGCTGGCCGACTTCGAATGAGGAGCCGCCTCGCAACTTCTTGTTCTCGCGAACAAGCGTGGTCAGCCTTGCCTCCAGCCGTTCGCGATCATTGTTGAGCTTGGCGACTGCCTTTTCGGTATCGCTGCCGGCGCCGGAAAGCAAAGGAGACAACTGCGTCACCGCGCGGTCTTCCTGCCGGCGTGGCCCGTCACTGATCACGGCACCCTGCCCGTTGGCTGGCACCTCGGACTGCAGCCCCTTCTTCTTCATTTCTTCCTTAAGCCTCGTCAGCTCGCGCTCACGGCGATCCAGTGTTTCATCGCGATCTGCCAGGGTAGACAGAAGACGTTCGAGTTTCTGTTCCCGGTCCGCCAGCTTTTTCTTCTCGTTCGCCAGCGCGTCGATGGCTGCCTTGCCTTCTGCCACGATATCCTGGTGACGCTTGTCCGCTTCCTTGCGCTGGGCACGCAGCACGGAGACGTCGTTGTTCAGTTTCTCGATCTCGGATTCGCGCGCGGCCAGTTCGATCTGCCTGTTGGAGGACGAGAAGCTGGCTTCCTCGTAGAGTTGACCAAGCTTCTCGATCTCGCCTTTCTTTTTCGTCGTATCCGCTTCGAGTTTCGCAAGCTTCCCGGACAAGCGCTCGATGTCGGCCGTGCGTTGCTGCAACTGCGTCCGCAATTCGTTGCCGGCGGTTTCCAGTGCGGCGATCGTCTCTGTCTTCTGGGTCGCCTCGGTCGCTGCCTGCTTCAATTCCTCGCGAACGCGATTGACCTCGATGAAACGATCATTGGCCATTTCCTTCGAGGTCTTGGCGTCCATTTCCAGCCGACGTGCGGTCACGGCGAACTCCGCGCGCAGACGATCCTTGTCCGCGGTGATCTCCGCGGCGGTAAGCGGCATTGCCGCGTGAATTCGCTTTTTTGTCAGAGCGACGGCCCGACGCCAGGCGGCAGGTGCAATCAGCACCACCAGAAAGCCGGCACACAGGAAGCCGAGAAGGAAGAAGAGGATCGACTGAACCAAGATGGTCTATCCGTTAAGTTCGGCCACTTTTGTCATGCCGACGAAACCTTGCATGGTCTGACAGGCAAAATCCAGTATTCGGCGCCGGTATTTCGGCGGATCGAGCCCTCTTTCTCAATCCGCCGCTCAATATGAACCAGTTCGCGTCAGAAAGGATTCCAGGTTGGCTGCTGGGTAAGCTTCAGATACCCCAGGTTGACGCCAAGCCTGGCGCCAACGCCGGTACGGATCGGCACCAGAAGCACGTTTCCTGACTTCAGGACGTTGAAGCCGAGGCCGGCGATCACATAGGCGGAGCCGGCAACGCCGGCAAAGCGATTGTAGAGGTTGCTGACGTCGTCAAGATTGTAGACCAGCACCATCACCCGCGAGCCCTGCCCGCCGAAATCCCAACCCAGGGACGGCCCTTGCCAATAGACCTTATGGTCGCCGGCATTCTTGGTGTAGAGCTTGCCTTCACCATAGGTGAGACCGCCGACGAAAGCCCCCGATCCTTCTTCGCCCAGCACGTAGCCGTTCGGCAGGCCGTAGGTCGAAAAGATCTTCTCGACAACCGTGGCCAGCCCGCCTGAAGTTTCACCGAAGAACTTGTGACCCGAATCGACGATCTCCTGCGCCGTGTACTGCTGTGCGTACGAGGCCTGGAGCGAAAGGGTGAAAAAGCCCAACAGGGCGATTGTCAGGGCGAGAGCGCGAGGAATGCGCCAATCGCGAAATCGGGAATTCATGCTTCCAATCTCCGTCTGGGAGCACCTTCGCCGACGCCTCGCACCTGCGACTCTCAATCGGCCGCTTCCGGTGCCATTCCCTAGCAAACTATGCCGTAATTGTTCTTCAACCATTAACTCACACAGGATGATGGCCGTTCGAAGGCCGGGCGCCATCTTTCTTGCGACGACCGGCCATACATCCAGCGCCGCGGAATGGTTGCTCCTCCCCAAAGCGCCGTATATCCAGACGAAGCTGGCGAGAGCATGATTCGCGTGGTCCGCGCGGTAGGCGAAGGCCAGGCGCTGTTGCTTACATCCTCGAGGGTTCCATGGCTGACCTTTTCACCCTGACTCCATCCGAGCTTGCCGCACTGCTTTGCAGCAAGGTCTGCCACGACATCATCTCGCCGGTCGGTGCGATCAACAACGGCCTTGAACTGCTCGATGAAGGCGGCGCCGACGAGGACGCCATGAACCTCATTCGACAGAGCGCCCGCAATGCCTCGGCTCGATTGCAGTTCGCCCGCATCGCCTATGGCGCCGCAGGCTCGGCCGGCATGCTCATCGACACCGGTGACGCGGAAGCCGTCACAATCGCCTATCTCAAGAATGAAAAACCCGAACTGACCTGGACCGGTGGCCGTGCCCTGTTGCCGAAAAACAAGGTCAAGCTGCTGCTGAACCTGGTGCTGATTGCCAACGCCGCCATTCCACGGGGCGGCCGGCTCTCCATCACGCTGGAAGATCTGGAAACCGAACCGCGCTTCACGCTGGCGGCGAGCGGCCCGATGCTGCGGGTTCCGCCGAAATTCCTCGAACTCCATTCGGGCGGCAAACCCGAGGAGCCGATCGACGCCCATTCGGTCCAGCCCTACTACACGCTGCTGCTGGCCCGAGAGGCTGGCATGACGATTACCATTCGCGCCACGGCAGACGAGATCGTTCTGCTGGCCGCCTGACCAGCGCCTCGTCCGGATCCCGCAAGGGAAAACGGCGCCCGGCATCGCTGAGCGCTGTGCAAAAGGCCCGCTTCGCACGGAAGGCTGATGCTCTCGTGCAAATTTTATGCATTGCCTTTTCCGCTTTTTAAACGCCCTGCCCTAATATTCCCGGCGATGGGAAGAACCCGCGTGTTCCGCGGGAAAGGGGGATGGCATGAAACGCTGCATGTTCGTCGACAAGTCGAGTGTGATCCGCAAGGTCGCCAAACGCATCCTCGGCAGCGAAAGCATGCTGGTCATAGAGGCCGCTGCAGGCCGGGAAGCAGTCGAACTCTGTTCCGCTGAAATGCCAGATATCATCGTTTTCGATGTGTCGATGCCGGACATGCAACTTCCGGAGTTCATCGGCCACATCCGTTCGCTGGGTGGCCCGGTGGTTCCACAGATCGTTGCCCTTCTCGTGGAACTCGATCTCGGCACCATCATGCGCGCAAAACGCGCCGGTGCGCATGGCTACCTGCTGAAGCCGTTCAACCGCGAACAGCTGCTGGATCGCTTCCGCGCGTTGCAGGCGAGCAGCGCGACGGCGCGCACGCGCCAGTCGGCGCCAACAAAAAACCCGGCGCAGGCCGGGTCTCTTGATGTTCGGCTCTAAGCGCGGTCAGGCGCTTTCGCGGATCTCTTCCGGCTCGCGCAGCACGTAACCGCGGCCCCAGACCGTCTCGATGTAGTTCTGGCCGCCGGAGGCCGCGTCAAGCTTCTTGCGCAGCTTGCAGATGAAGACGTCGATGATCTTCAGCTCCGGCTCGTCCATGCCGCCATAGAGGTGATTGAGGAACATTTCCTTGGTCAGGGTTGTGCCCTTGCGCAGGGAGAGCAGCTCCAGCATCTGATATTCCTTGCCGGTCAGATGCACACGCTGGCCGCTGACTTCGACGGTCTTGGCGTCGAGGTTCACGATCAATTCGCCGGTTGCGATGACCGACTGGGCATGACCCTTCGAGCGGCGCACGATGGCGTGAATGCGGGCGACCAGCTCATCCTTGTGGAATGGCTTGGTCATATAGTCGTCGGCGCCGAAGCCGAGACCGCGCACCTTATCCTCGATGCCAGCCATGCCGGACAGGATCAGGATCGGTGTCTTGACCTTGGACAGGCGCAGCGTGCGCAGCACCTCGTAGCCCGACATATCCGGGAGGTTCAGATCCAGCAGAATGATGTCGTAATCGTAGAGCTTGCCGAGATCGACGCCTTCTTCACCGAGATCGGTGGTGTAGACGTTGAAACTTTCGGACTTGAGCATCAGCTCGATGCTCTGAGCAGTTGCACTGTCGTCTTCTATCAGCAGAACGCGCATTTTATTCCCCTTTCTGCTGCCGAACCTGACCCGTCCGGGACCGGAGCAGTGATTGCCTGAGCCGAAGCTGCCACTGAATGGTTAACAAATCCTAATTTCGCGTTCAAAGCGATACCAGAAATTTTAACCTCTTTCCACACACACTTGAATCCAAAGGCGATTCATCGCGTCAAATTCTGATTCGGCACATTAAGAAAATGCCGTAACCGACTCAACGGACTCATCTCTTACGTCCTGCACCCAGGCCGAAATTTTTACCCGGCCTTAAGCCCTGACCCGTATGATTAACAATGCCCGTAAACGAATGGTTACCGTTCGGAAAAAATCTTAGGACTTTGTTTTCCATAGAGTTCCGAAAATCGGGGGGAAGCCGGTCGATACGGGAGCTTCGCAAGGCCAGCGGAGCGATAGTGCGTGTGTGCGTTGGCAGGAGTACCGAATCATGAAGTCACGCGAGAACCTCGTTCGACTGAAGCAATTTCAGGTGAATGAGAAACGCCGGCAGCTTCTGCAGCTGGACATGATGATCGCCGAATTCGAGCGCATGGCTGGAGAGCTGGAATTCCAGATCACCGCCGAGGAAAAGAAAGCCGGCATTACCGACATCAATCACTTCGCCTATCCGACCTTCGCCAAGGCCGCGCGGCTGCGGCGCGACAATCTGAGGAACTCGCAGTCGGACCTCGCCCAGCAGCGCAGCGCCGCCGAAGCATTGCTCAACGAAGCCGAGGCAGAATTGGCCAAGGCGGAGATGCTGGAATCACGTGATTCGCGGGTACGCGAGCCGGAAACCGGTGGCCGCAGCGCGATGATCGGCTAATCGCGCTCGGTCGCCCTGTTACAACATTTAGGAATTCAGGATCGGTCTCCGCAGCCTGACGATGACACGTCAGCGGACGGAGGCCTGCACGGCATTTTCTTCCGCCGCGAGGCGCGCGCTCCTGATGTCGGGCACATGCACTTCCGACCATGAGCGAATCTGGTCGAGCAGACCGGCGAGATCATGTCCCAAAGCGGTCAGTTCATACTCCACCCGCGGTGGAATGACCGGGAAGATCTCACGCTGAACCAAGCCATCGCGCTCCAGCGTCCGCAACGTCTGGGTCAGCATCTTGGGCGTAATGCCCTCCATCTTCCGCGCCAGCTCGCCATGACGCATGCGGCCGCGCCGCAGTGCGCCGACCGTCAGATAGACCCATTTGCTCGACAGCATCTCCAGAACGGCGTGCGACGGACAGGTCCGCCGGAACGCGTCATAGCCATAGGGTTCGCAATCGTCACTATACATGGGGTACCTATATATCAAAATGGTACGTACTGGACAATGGATAGACACTATCTTTTGTATAGCGTCGTTCAAACAGGAGATATCCATGCGTGCCATCGTCCAGACCAGCGTCGGCGGACCTGAAGTATTGACCATCGCCAACCGCCCTGCCCCCGAGCCGGCCAAGGGGGAGGTGTTGGTGCGGGTTCATGCAGCAGGCATCAACCCCGTCGATACGGCCGTGCGCAGCGGCGCCTATCCGCTGCTCGGCGAACCGCCCTTTACCGTTGGCTGGGATATTTCCGGCGTCGTTGAGAAACTTGGCCCGGACACGGATGGTTTCGCGGTGAGAGACGAAGTCTTCGGCATGCCGCGGTTCCCCGGGGAAGCGGCGGCCTATGCCGAGCTCGTGACAGCGCCCGTCAACGAACTCGTCTTGAAACCCAAGCGGATCGACCACATCCACGCCGGTGCCTTGCCTCTCGCTGGCCTGACGGCATGGCAGGGACTGGTTGGAGCAGCTCAGGTCGGGTCCGGCCAGCGTGTTCTTGTCCAGGCCGCGGCAGGCGGAGTCGGGCATCTGGCCGTCCAGATCGCCAAGGCGCGCGGCGCTTATGTCGTGGCGACGGCAAGTACCTCCAAGCTCGACTTTGTTCGCAGCCTGGGCGCCGACGAAGTGATCGACTACACGGCGACGCCGTTTTCCGACGTCGTATCGGACATCGATATCGTTCTCGAGCCGATCGGCGGCGAAAACGCGGAACAGGCGCTCAAGGTCTTGAAGGACGGCGGCACGCTGGTTTCATTGCTCGGCATTTCCGACACGGCCAAGGCGGAAGCCGCGTCGCGTGGTATCCGCCACGCCCACATTTCCGTTGTCCCGGATCACGCGGGTCTGGTTGAACTGGCCAAGCTCATCGACGCGGGCAAGCTGGCAGTTCATGTCGCCAGGGCATTCCCACTGGAGGAAGCCGGCGCGGCGCATGCATTTCTGGCGACAAGGCCCTCCGGCAAGGTCGCGCTCAAGATATGATATCGAGAGAGCAGAGCGTTTCCGACTTTCTCGGAAACGCTGAAACGCTCTAAGTATTTGTTATCACGCAATTCCGGACGGAAACCGCTACGCACTTTTCCTGGAATGGCTTTAAACGAAAAAGGCGCGGAATCCGCGCCTTTTTCGTCCAGAAACCAGATCCGTCAGTGCCGGTATTGCTGAATGCGCGTCGTGCGCAGCCCGGCCAGGCCATATTCGTCAATGGAAGCTTGCCAGGAAAGAAACTCTTCCGTCGTGAGCTTGTAGCGCTGACAGGCTTCGTCGAGGCTGAGCAATCCGCCCCGCACCGCAGCAACCACTTCCGCCTTGCGCCGAATGACCCAACGGCGGGTGTTCGTCGGCGGCAGATCGGCAATCGTAAGAGGGCTGCCGTCAGGCCCTATGACATATTTGACTCGCGGTCTAACCAGATCGGTCATCGTACTCTCTACTGAAAACTCACAGAACCAATCCCTGCCACAGTACCGCCACAGCTTTAAAAATTGCCTAAGCGGTCGCTCATGGATAAGTAATGTTCGTGAACGTCACGTTAGGCTTTCCGCAAGCTTTTGAGACAATTGCCCAGCACTTGCGCCAGACGCCCCGGATCGTGCCGGACATCTGCATCCGACGGGGCCGGACGCCTGGTCAAAAGCGGGAAATCAAAGGGCCGGCTGACATGTCTGCTTGTGCTGGCGCCTGCGTGACCTATGCCCTATATAGTCGGGGCCGTTTGTTTGCGGCCTGAATTCGGAACTGACATGATGAACAGCCTGGACCTTCCCGGACGCCCAGAAGACACACGCGTTGTCGTTGCCATGTCTGGTGGCGTCGATTCCTCCGTCGTCGCCGGCCTCCTCAAACGGGAAGGCTATGACGTCGTCGGCGTGACCCTGCAGCTTTATGATCATGGCGCGGCCACACATCGCGCCGGTTCCTGCTGCGCGGGCCAGGATATCGAGGACGCGCGCCGAGTTTCGGAAACGCTCGGCATCCCTCACTATGTGCTCGACTACGAAGAGCGCTTCCGCAAGGCGGTGATCAATCCGTTTGCCGAGAGCTATGTCGCCGGCGAGACACCGATCCCCTGCGTATCGTGCAACCAGACCGTCAAGTTCGCCGACCTTCTGGCAACCGCCCAGGATCTCGGCGCCGATGCCCTTGCGACCGGCCACTACATCCGCTCGAGGGCCAATGGCGCCCATCGCGCCCTTTATCGGCCGGTCGATGCCGATCGCGACCAGAGCTACTTCCTGTTCGCCACCACGCAGGCGCAGATCGACTACCTGCGTTTCCCGCTCGGCGGCCTGCCGAAGCCCGAGGTGCGGGCGATGGCCGAACAGATGGGCCTTGTCGTTGCCGCCAAGCAGGACAGCCAGGACATCTGCTTCGTGCCGCAGGGCAAGTATTCGGACGTCATCGCCAAGCTGAAGCCGACGGCTGCCAATCCCGGCGACATCGTGCACATCGACGGCCGCGTTCTCGGCCGACATGACGGAATCCTGCGCTACACCATCGGCCAGCGCCGTGGCATTGGCGTCGCTTCCGGCGAACCGCTTTATGTCGTGCATCTCGACGCCGACCGTTCGAGGGTCATCGTCGGTCCGCGCGAAGCGCTCGAAACGCACAAGATTTATCTGCGGTCCATGAACTGGCTGGGCGACGACGCCCTTGCCGAGATTCCGTCCGGCGGACTTGAACTGTTCGCCAAGGTGCGTTCCACGCGGCCGCCGCGGCCTGCCGTCCTGCATCATCGCGACGGTAGCACCTGGGTCGAACTGGTGGATGGCGAGTCCGGCATCGCACCGGGTCAGGCCTGTGTGCTCTATTCCGATGATGGAAATGAGGCGCGCGTCTTCGGCGGCGGCTTCATCGAACGGTCGGAGCGCGGCGCCGAGGCTGAGGCCATGCTGAACCGTTTGGCCGGCAAGCCTTCGTCCATCGCAGCAGAGTAATACCAACTCTCATTTTTCAGATGACATCGTGGCGCGCGACAGCGCGCTATGCCCGTAGGGCGAAAACTCTTTGTTTTCAGCCGCCGATACGGCCGTGAGTGACCGTACCCGCGGTCAGGATGCGCAGCACCCGGATCGCCTCTTCGCCATCCGTGCGCGGCTCGGCACGCGTCTCGATGCACTGAAGGAAGTGCTGCAGTTCACGCGTCAGCGGCATTCCCTGCTCGACCTCGATATAGGTCGGCTCGTTGCTGGTGGCGGCCCATTGACCGCTGTCCTGCCATACGGCGTGATGATAAACCGCGAGCTTTCTTTCCCAAGGCTCGACGTCGTCGAAAACCGCCATCGCCCTGGCGCCGACCACGGTCAGGCGGCGCTCACGATAGGGATTGAGCCGCGAAGCAAAGAGGTGGCTTCTCAGATTGTTCGGGAAGCGCATGTGCAGATGCGCGAAATCGCTGAGATGGTCGAGCAGCGCCGCCCCCTCGCCGCGCACTTCCAGCGGCTCGGTGCCGGTAAGGGCCAGGATCATCGACAGGTCGTGCGGCGCCAGATCCCACAACGCATCATTCTCGGTGTGGAATTTGCCAAGGCCGAGACGGTGCGAATGGATGTAGCGGATTTCGCCGAGTTCGCCGGCATCGACCAATGCCTTCAGTTTCTCGAAGGCCGGATGAAAGCGCAGCACATGGCCGACCATGAAGACGCGCTGCGTGTCCTTTGCCGCCTGAACAGCGCGCTCGGCATCGGGAACGGTCAGCGCGATCGGCTTTTCGACCAGAACATCCTTGCCGTTCTCGACGGCCCGGATCGAAAGATCCGCGTGGAACTGTGGCGGCAGCGCCATGACGATGGCGTCGACATCGTCGCGTTCGAAAAGCTCGTCCGGCCGGATGGCGAGGCAATCCTGTTCGCTGGCAAATCCCTCGGCGCGCGCGAAATTGGCGTCTGAAACCGCATGGAGCGCACCAAGCCCCTTCAGCGTCCGGATGTGGTTGCTGCCCCAGTACCCGCATCCGAGGACTGCAATACGCGGTTTCATCAAATCAGGAACTCAAACATTTCGCGCGAAAATCGTCGGTTGAGACATAGCGGCGCCCTTCGCCGAACTCAACCCCATCGCCTCCCCCTGCGGGATCGGCTGCTGACCGATGCACCGCTTTTCGATGAGCCGGCACAACGAGGTTCCCTGGCATGGCCGGACCAGGAGCCGTCACAGCAGACATAAGCACCTCGGATCGCATCCAATACGGCCTGCATTGTCGTCGCCAAAACGCTCCGATCCGGCGGAACCAGCTTGCATGCTTATTTCTCCGGTCCCGGCCGCTTCTCGTGCTTGACAGGATTACCACTGCCCCCTTATATCCGCGCGACTTTGGCGCTGACCTGATGACCCGCTTTGAAGAGTGGTTGATCGCACGGCGCCGACCCGATGGCGGGGTAGCTCAGTTGGTTAGAGCACGGGAATCATAATCCTGGGGTCGGGGGTTCAAGTCCCTCTCCCGCTACCATCACTCCTTGACGCGAATATCCGCATGCTGGGCAGTGCAGGATATCTTTGCGACTGCTCTTGCCTCTGGAAGCGCGAAACCGCTTCAAGCACTAGATGCAGTCCCACGCGCGTGGGCTTCAGAGGTCGTTGAAGACCTTGCTCAGGAACCGCGATCCGGCCAGACCAAACCGCCATGGCTTGTCGACGGCCTTGGATATTCCGATCCGAGCCCCGAAGACGACCGGACTTTGAGTTTGAGACGGTGTGAGCAAGAACCTCTGCCCCGCCAGAGACATTCCGTTGAAGGACCCGTCGACGCCCAGGGCCATCGCGAGGCGGCCCGGCCCAGAACAAAGCAATCGGTGGTCCGACAAGCCGCGGCGCTCAACCATACGATCCAAGCCATCAACGGGTTCAAGCGCTCTGATCAGCACAGCGCTTGCGCGTTGGCATACGAAATTCAGGCACCAATGCAGACCATAGGAACGGTAGACGTAAATGCGGCCGGGAGGCCCGAACATGACTGCGTTCCGCGGCGTTTCTCCAATGAAGCTGTGAGAGGCCGGGTCATCCGGAGAATAGGCTTCGGTCTCCACGATCACCCCACCCACACCATCAACGTAGAACTCGAAGCCAATGAGTTCGGCGGCGACCTGCTGAGATGCACGATCCCAGAATCTGACGAAATCATCAGGCATCAGAGAAACAGCTTTGATGTCTGAGGACATGTGATCTGCTCGAACGTGCATTGGCGAGGGACTTGTCAGGCCTCCAGCTTAGCAGCCTTGTGTCGTGGCGGAACCCTTTCCACAAAGAAGCCGCTAGGTTTGATCCGCAGCATCGCGGCTCCTCGAGAATAGATCCCTTGATTGGCTGGCAGCGCTCCCTCTCGCCGCCAAACCTGTATCCGAATTTTGGCCACGGGCTCCGCCGTCACGGGCTCCGCCGTCAGCTGATAGCGGCGGAGCCTTGAAGCTGCTTGCGACCCAAGCCGCCTTTCCCTGGTGCGATCAACCTTTAAAATGTGGAGCGGACCAGACCGGCATAAACTCCGCCGAGGCCAAGCAACGTCTCGTGATTGCCACGCTCCACGACGCGGCCTTTGCTCAGGACGATGATCTGATCCGCATGCCGCACAGTGGAGAGACGATGGGCGATGGTGATGGTGGTGCGGTCCTTGGCAAGGCTCTCAAGTGCAAGCGACATCGCGCGCTCAGTGGCGGTGTCGAGTGCACTGGTCGCTTCATCGAGCAGCAGGACACGAGGGTTGCGTAAAATCGTCCGAGCCAGGGCGAGCCGCTGTTTTTCCCCACCTGAGAAGCGATAGCCGCGTTCGCCGACCATCGTGGCATAGCCATCAGGCAATGCCATCAGCATGTCGTGCAATTGGGCAGCCTTGGCGGCGGCAATCAGGTCGCTCTCGGAAGCTTCCGGCTTGGCGAAACGAAGGTTCTCGGCAACGGTCGCGTGGAACAGGTAAGGGTCCTGGGTGACCACTCCGAGCATGTCCGTGAGGGTCTCGAAGCTCAGGTTCCGCACGTCGATACCGTCGTAGCTGATCGCGCCGTCGTCCACGTCGTAAAGCCGCGCCAAAAGATAGCCCAGCGTCGTCTTGCCTGATCCGGTGGAGCCGACGATGGCTACGTGGGATCCAGCCGGTATGTCGATCGTCACCCCTGAAACCGTCGGCGACTCCGACTTGTCGTAGGCAAAGGTGACATTCTGGAAACGCACCGCGCCACGCATCTGATCGCGCACAAGCACGACAGGATCGGCTCGCTCGTTGATCTCCACGGGACGATCGAGATAGTCGAAGATACGCGCGAACAGGGCTCGTGTCGTCTTTATCTGAACCCCGGATTGCAGGACTTCTTCCAGAGGCCACAGGATCTGTTCCTGCAGGGCGATCATGGCGACCAGCGTGCCGATCGTCACCGCGGCACCCTGCCCCATCAGCCAGCCGCCAAGCAGCAGGGTCAAGGCCGGCAATGCGCGCAGCACCAGGTCGATCACCGAGAATTCCCATTGCCCGGCCGTGTGCGAGCGCACTTCCAGCGCCGCGACACTTTCCGATGTGCGAATGAAGCGACGGGTCAGATGATGGGTACGACCCATCGTGCGCGCCAGGATGATGCCGGAGATCGATAGCGATTCCTGCACGGCCGAGGACATATCGGCAATGCGAAGTTGCTGCTCGTAGGTGATCTTCTCGCGCAACCGCCCCACGCGATGGCTGATCCAGATCGCCAGCGGCAGCACCAGGAAAGAAAACAGCGCCAGTCGCCATTCCAACAGCAGCATGGCGATCATGGTCACCACGACGGTGCTGACATTGCGCGTCAGATCGCTCGCGGTATGGGTGACAAGAGCCTGCAGACCGCCGATATCGCTTGCAATACGCGACTGCACTTCGCCGGTCCGCGTCTTGGTGAAGAAACCGAGGGAGAGCGACTGCAGATGCGCGTATACCCTGACCCTGAGGTCATGCATGATCGCCTGGCCGACCTGTGATGTGACCAACGCCTGCAGCACGGCGATCGCGGCTTCGAGACAGGCAAGCGCGATCAACCCTCCAGCCAGCACTGCCAGCAGGTGAAGATCGCCGGTGGGCAATGCATTGTCGATGATACCCCGCAATAGGAACGGCGAGCCGACTCCGGCAACAGCCGCCAGCAGGATGAGCACGAGCACCGTCGCAACACGACCGCGATATGGCTTGAACAGGCCGAGCACGCGGCGCGCCGACACATGCGTGTCAGCCAATTCGTCGTAGTCGAGATCATCAATCTCGTCGTCGATTTGTGCCATCTCAACCTGTCCTGCCCAGATCGTGAGTCTGCTTGGCTATGACGCAAACAAGAACGACAACTGCGAGGTAGATGGCGTGCGCGTCAGTCATAGGGGATGCAAAGCGGGCATCAACGTAAGCCGGTAGATCGCTGTCGCATTCGGACTATCTCAGACTATGCGGTACAGCGCGTGGCGGCTGCTCACGTTGATGGTTGTTTATCAGCATGGAGAATAGGACACCGAAACCGGCTGCGGTTACGCAGACGACAAGCACACGCAATATGAACATCGATGTCCTCATGTAGAGCACATAAATCAGCGTGTTCGTCCAGTCTGCGTGAAAGACGCGTGAAGATCCCGTGGAGAGGCTTTATGTCGTTTATCTATCCTGACACTGCATAGACGAGCCTCGTGGTCCTGTTTTGATGGCGAAGGAGAAGTCAAACAAGCCCTTGACCGAAGCAACTGAGGCAGCAAGGAAACGATCAATCGAATTGCGCCAATGAATGAACTCAATATTCGTTCGTCCCCAGCCAACCCACATAACCCGCCAGACCATCCCTTAAGGTATGAAGCGGAGCATATCCGAGCTCCCGGATTGCGACTGACTGGCTCCACGGCCCATGGCGGTCGAGATCGAAATGGCCCGGACCGATCGAGATCAGCGCATCCGGCAGGAGCTTTCGCAGCAGGTCTGCGGCTTGGCTCAGCGTCCATGCCCCGTCACCGAAAATATTGAAAACCGAACTCTTCACGGTTTCAGCCGTCGCGGCCAGAATGGTCGCGCGTGCCACGTCCTCCATATGGATGAAGTGGTAAAGGTGATCAGCGCCCTTCTCTGCAACGAACGGCTCGCCGCGAAGCACCGTCTTGATAATGTCGCGCAGGATTTGCGGCATGCGATTGCCAGGGCCATAAACTTCCGTGAAACGGAGCGAGATCGTCTGCAGCCCGTAGAGACCGTTGTAAACGCGTCCGAAGTGCTCGACTGCCAGTTTGGTGACACCATAAGGTGTCGTCGGCATCGTGGCTGAGCTTTCGTCCACCGGGGCAGGATGGTTGCCATAGACGGCTTCGGAAGAGAAGTTCACCAGCCGCTTGATGCCAGCAAGCCGCATCGCCTCCATGACATTGACCGTGCCGTCGATATTGGCAACGACGGTGGTCATCGGCAGCTCGATCGAGAGGTCCGGGTGGGATAGCGCCGCTGTATGGATGATGCGATCGACCTCATATTTCTCGATCGTGCGGACCAGGCGCGGGACGTCATAGAGCTCGCCTTGCACGGAAGTGACGAAATCGGTCGACTGCTCGGAATAGTCGCGATTGTAGCTGATCACCTTGATGTTCTGCGTGGCGAGCTGCCGGACAATGGCGCGGCCGGTGTAGCCGAGGCCACCCGTAACGAGAATCGAGGGCATGTCTGATTGCGATCCTTCGAGGTATGAGTTCTGCGCGAACAGTTCGCAGGGAACTGGAGATCCCGGGTTACTGAGAATGGTGAGCCATCATGCGTCCTGGTTCAGGCGGGCTCCCACCATCCGAGCAAGACGTCCCCTGGTCTATTCGTCGAAGACGATCATGCTGTCCGACTGCCAGGATAGGGTGACAAACTCCCCAATCTCGATACCCGCAAGATCGGCATCGCCACCGAGGTTGACATCGATTTCGCGCCCGCCCTCATCGATGAAGGACAATTTCGTGAATGATCCCTGGAATGACTTGTCGACGGCTCTCGCTTTAACCGAGATGCCCCGGGTATCCGGTGAACCGCCTCTCGAAGGCGTCATGTTTTCGGGCCGCACCATTATGGTGATATCGCCATTGGGTCCGGGGTCGTGAAAGACTGCGTCTTGGGTTAACGCGATGACGCCATTGTCTCTACGGCACCTGAAAACATTGGCTTCACCGACAAACGTCGCTACGAACGAGGTTTTCGGCCTGTGGTAAATCTCGTGGGGTGAGGCGAATTGTTCGACCCGTCCCTTGTTCATCACGGCAACTTTGTTGGCCAGTGAGAAGGCCTCGCCCTGATCGTGTGTGACAAAGACGAAGGTACCACCGATCTCCTGGTGGATGGCACGGAGTTCGCTCTGCATCTGCTGGCGCAGCTTCAAGTCGAGGGCTGCGAGGCTTTCATCCAGCAAGAGGACTTTCGGACGCATGGCCAAGGCTCGCGCCAGGGCCACGCGCTGCTGTTGGCCACCTGAAAGCTCGCGAATGTTGCGCCCGGCAAATTCGGTCATTCTGACCAATCCCAGGTTCAGGTCGACGATCCGCTCGATTTCAGATTTCGGCCTGCCGGCGATCTTGAGACCGTAGCCGATGTTCTGCCGGACCGACATATGCGGGAACAAGCCGTATCCCTGGAAAACGGTGTTTGTCGGCCTTTGCGCCGGCCCCTGTCTGGTGACATCGACGCCATCGATCTCGATCACGCCCTCGTCAGGCTGCAGGAAACCGCCGATCATGCGCAGCAACGTGGTTTTCCCGCATCCTGAAGGGCCCAGGATCGCAACGAAATCTCCCGGAAAAATCTCCAGGTTGATGTTGTCGACGGCTTGATAGCCACCGAATGCCTTGCGAATACCCCGCATCGATACGATTGGCTGCTCTCCGGCCCCTTTGCCGCGCTCTCGGTCGGCGGCTGGGCTTTGGACCTTCAAAGGGGTAACAGGCATGTTCATATGATGTACCACCCTTGGATGAATCATCGGCTGTCGCCGAAGGCTTCGCTCAGAGCGCCAGCCAGCGATTGAACATACTCGTCGTAGAAGATCTTTCCCTTTTCCGCGTTGGCCCCTTTGGCGGTATTGAGCACGCCGGACGCGGGTACCAAACTCTCGTCGTAGGGCCATAGATCGAACTTGGGCAACGCGGCAGGTGCGTGGTCCTCGAGGCGGTCCATCTTCACCAGTTCAGGGTGACAGTGCAGCATGATGGATGTCTCCATGATGCCGGCATGCTCGAGCGACCAGTCCGGAAAACTCTCGCCGAAAACCTTGTCGATCGTGTGCTTCGAGAGGAATTCCCAGTAGCCGACATTCATGAGTTTGGGCTGCCTCATCCCAAGCATCTTCAACTCGCGCAATGCCAGGTCGCAAGCTTCGGTCACAAACCACTGGTTTTCCATGTGACCGACGACGAACGCCACCTTGCTTACGTTGTGTCTGGCGAGTTCGCGGACGATATCCTTGATCTGAGCCATCAACGTGGAAGCATCGAGACTGGTCGTGCCGCAGAAATGCTGCCCGCCGCCGCAACGCGGCACCGATTTGGACCCGTATGTCAGGGTCGGCGCGACCAGGGCGCCGGCGTGCTGCGCCGCCGCACGGGCGATCGCCTCCGGAATGAGGCAGTCCGTGGCCAGTGGCAGGTGAGGCCCATGTTGCTCGATGGATCCCACCGGTATCAAGATGGCCGGGTCGCGGCTATCGATGGCGTGAGCATAGTCTGTCCAGCTCATGCGGCTCATTTCGACTTCGGCAGTCATGTTCGCTCCTTTTTTCAGTGGGCGGTCGCGCCGCCGTCGACCGGCAGGATCACGCCGGTCACGAAAGATGCGGCGCTGGACGTCAGAAACTGGACCGCGGCGGCGATTTCCTCGACCTTGCCGACGCGCCCAAGCAGCGTGGTTGCGGCTTCCTTTTTCAGTTGTCCCGCCCTGTCGCCGGTACCGTCCAGGAACGCCTCCAGCATGGGGGTAAGGATCGGCCCGGGGCATACACAATTGACGCGGATACCGTCCCGCGCGTGATCGACCGCCAGCGCACGGGTCAGTTGCACGACACCGCCCTTGCTTGCGGAATAAGCAGCCATCGCTGGCACGCCGACCATCCCTTGTTCCGAGGCGATCGTGACGATCGAACCGCCACCGGTCTGTGTCATCACGGGAATGGCTGCGCGACAGCACAGAAAAGTGCCCCTGAGATTGACGGAGAGGACATCGTCCAGATCGCGCAGCGGCGTTTCGGGCGCGGTGCCGGCCCTGGCGATGCCGGCAGCAGTAACCAGCGCGTCAATTCCTCCAAGCCGCTCCGCCGCGGACTTCATGGCCTCGGCAATCCCGCCGTCGTCCGAAACGTCCGCCTGCAGGAAGGTGGTCTCCTGGCCGAATCCGAGATCGGTCAACCCACCTTGCCGGGGCACGGTCCGATCGATGAGCACCTGCGAGGCGCCGGCAGCGGCGAAGAAGCGCGCGGCAGCCAGGCCTATTCCCGAAAGACCGCCGGTTATGACGGCGCGTCGTCCGGCCATGGATCCGAAAGTTTGCGGCATGTTCGAATTGCCCCTGGATATCATGGTCAATCAGGATTTCTGGTGAGGCGCAGGGCGATCACGCCGAGCAGCAATGTGAAGACAACCACAATGAGCGCGCACGCATTCATTCGGGGATCTATGCCCTTGCGCATCATTCCCCAGAGCAATGTCGGCAAGGTGTTTTCGCCACCGATGGTGAAGAAGGTTATGATGAAATCATCCAGTGAAAGCGCCATGACGATGAGGGCCGCACCCAGAACTGTCGGCCGGATCATTGGAAAAGTGACATCTATGAATGTGCGCCATGTAGAAGCGCCGAGGTCTCGGGCACTGTCGACTGCCGCCCAATCAAATCCGGACAGCCGGCTGACGACGATCAGGATGACAATCGGCTGTAATGTGACGACCTGGGCGATGATCGTCGCGTGAAGGCCAAGTCGAAGCCCCAAGCCTGAGAAATACGAGAGAAAGGCGATCCCAAGTACCAGTGGCGGCACCATCAGGGGAAGCGCGAGTATCGAAACATAGGTGCCGGAGAAGCGCGGTTTGCCGATTGACAGTCCAAAGGCAGCCAGAGTGCCGATCATTGTCGATGCGATGCCGACACTTGCTGAAATCAGCAGGCTGTTGGTCAACGACCCCAGGAAACCCTGCGTTTCGGCCAGCCGCAGAAACCACTTGAAGGTAAGGCCCTCGAGCGGCAGGCGAAGCAAAGGTGAGCTGCTGAACGCAAAGAAGACAAGCACCAGCAAAGGCAGGATCATGAACGTGCCGACAATCAACGCGGCAACCCACAGCAGGCGATGGTTCATGGCCGCGCTCCCAGGCGAAGGAGACGGGCGCCACCGAGCCCGATCAGGAGAAGAATGATCGCCGAGCCGGCAATGACCGTGAAAGCCAGTGCCGACCCCATCGGCGCGTTGACGCGAAAACCGAACTGGTCCTGAATGAACACCCCGATCATGCTCGATGAGGTTCCGCCCAGCAATCGCGGCGCGATCGCGTCCCCTGATACGAACAAGAGTGTCATCGCGAACGCCGAGAAGAGCCCCGTCGCGCATTGCGGCAGGATGATATCCCTGAGTATCCTGCCATCGGATGCGCCGAGGTCGCGGGCTGCGGCGATCGGTAGATCTTCGATCGCGCGAAGCGAGCCGTAGATCGGCAGGATCGCCAGCGGCAGCGTGTAGTGCGTCAGGGCAAGAATGACGGCGAAGTTGTTGTAAAGCAGTGCCGTGATCGGCGACTGGATCAACCCCAGTTCGATCAGGCCGGTATTGAGGATGCCGTTTTCACCGAGGATTGTGCGCCACGCATAGAGCTTGGCGAGATAACCGCCAAACAGCGTGATCATGGCGATTGCAAGAAGCCAGCCGCCCTTGGAACCTCCGATGAAACGGCATGCCGAGGCATAGATGAAACCAACCACCGTCACGATCGTCGCGACCGTGACAGCGAGAGAAAGAGTTGATGCCAGGGGCGCGGAATATTGCTGGATAACCCTGACATAATTGCTCGTCGTCGGATCGAATACGACCTGAAACGACCGCACTTGAAGGAAACTCAGGACGAAAAAATACACGAGCGGAACAACGAAGAAGATCGCATTTGCTCCGAGCGAAGGCGACAGGAGGCCAACTGACCTCGGCAATCGAAATCCGGCCATGAAATTTCCCCATCAAGAGCGCGAAGAAGCGCGTGGCGCGTGTTGGCTATGCGGCTCTAGGCCCGCAGGAATTCTTCCCAACCGGACAAGACGTCATCGAGCGTCACGAAGTCGCCGTCCTTTTCCACCGGCCACAGTGGCGGCATGCCGTCGCCTCTCGCCGCCCAGAAACCGGCGACATCCTGGTAGGGATAAAGCGAGCGCGGCTTGGCATCGAGCAGGGGCAGCGCCTTCTCGACGGTCACGGCCGTCATGTTCTTGTTGGCCGCGTTAGCCTGGGCCTCTGGCGACAGCGATTGATTGAGCAGCTTGTAAGCCGTCGCCTTGTGCGGCGCATCCTTGATCAAGGCCATGTTGTCGATGAAGGAGAAGGAACCTTCTACCGGAAATGACCATTTGAGCGCCGGTGCCTTCTCCCCGGCCCAAACCGACACCGGTTCCCAGGCAGGCGCGATGACGATTTCCCCGGAAGCGAATTGGGCCGCCAGGTCGCCAAAGCTCGGAGCGATCGAGCGGGCCTGCTCCTTCTTGATTTTGGTCAGCGTGGCGTAAACGTCGGCAAGCGCTTCCTTGGTGATGCGTGTCGCTGCCCGGGTTTTGGCGACCGCCATGGTGAACGGGATGACGAGATGAGACATCTCGGCCGTCAGCCCGACTTTTCCCTTGAACTCCGGCTTCAGCATGTCGAGCCAGGAGGTTGGCGCCTCCTTGACGACATCAGCATTGTACATCAGCACCACATTGCCCCAGGCGAAGGGCAGGCAAAACTGCTGTCCATCCATCTTCGCCGCCGGCATCGCCTGGAAAGGTGCGAACAGGTTTGAGAAATTTGGGATTTGCGCCAGGTCCAATGGCTCGAACAAACCAAGCTGAGCCATGAACGGCCCATAGAGCAGATCTGGCGTGACCAGGTCCATGTTGCCGATGCCCCCGTTCTTGGCATTGGCTATGATCTCATTGTTGTCGGTCATGTAGGTTGATTTGACCGCGATATCGTTGGCGGCGAAGAAACCCTTGGCGTCCAGCGCCGTGTCATAATCCTGCCAGCCGAAGAAGTTCACCGTCTCGGCGGCCATTGCTGACCGCTGCCCGAGACCGGTTCCGAACATCAAGGCGCCCGCACCGGCGAGATGCAGGAAATCGCGACGTGTCGTCAGGCCGAATGACCTGAATTGTGCGAGCCCCGACCGGCTCGACACCGCCAGGCCGGCTTTCCTGAGCTTTTCGAATTCCTGCGACATGACCACCTCCCGTTGGCGTGTTGCGACTTGACGAAGCGGCTTTGAAGTTTCAAAGCTACAAATTATGAATGCGTTCATTTTATTTCTGAAGCCATTCATTTTTTGAGTCAAGGAAATTGTGCGCGCTATTTTCGACAGGTCGAGACAAGCGCGCCGCTGAACCGGACCGACAACGAGGCGACAGGGAATGGTTGGAATTCGTGAGACGAAGAAGGCGGACAACAATCGCCGCATCCTGGAGGCGGCCACCAGGTTCTTCCTCGGCGTGGGCTATGACAACGCGCGGATCGAAGACATTGCCGACAGCGCCAACATCGCTGTAGGCACGTTTTACAACTACTACAAAAACAAGGGCGACATCCTGCTCGCCATGGTTTCCATGCAGGTCGAGGAAGTTCTGGCCGCCGGTCAGCAGGTGGTCGAACACCCGCCCCTTTCTGTTGAACTGGCGTTGAGCACCCTGATCGATCGCTACTTCAGCCTGTCGCTGGTCTACTTCAACAAGGAAATGTGGCGCACTGCCGTGGCCACTTCGATTCAGCGCCCGGAGACCCCTTTCAGCCAACGCTATACGGAACTCGACAAGCGTATATCCCAGCAGGTTTCCACCCTCGTCCGGCGCCTGCAATCGAAGGGATTTGTGCGACCGGAGATTGATGTCGAAGCCGTTGGCGAAATGATTTTCAACAATCTGAACATGATGTTCACCGAATTCGCGCGCGATGACTCCATGAGCGTCGAAGAACTCAAGCGGCGGGTGATCTGGCAACACACACCGCTCGCCACGCTGATCAGCGTTCCCGACCAGTTTCCAGCAGATGCTGACCTGCAACTTCGCGGTGCCGACCATGGGGACGGAACCTAAAGCGGACCCGCGATACGGGGCAGACGCAGGTAGCGGGTCCGCTGCGTGTTGATGATGATCGCATCGGGCAGCGTTCTGACCGCACAGAGCCAGGATGGGACGGTATGTCCTGCACCCATGACCGCCTCCGCGTCAGTGGCCGTCGCGGAGCGCGCAAGCAGAAGGTTCGGCGCAATGGGGTGCAGAAGACTGTCTCGATCCTCAATCGTGGAAGATCGCCTTCCAGCGATATCTCAGCGGAGACGCCAAGCGAGGCGTCGCGTACCACCCGACGATATCACGGTTGATTGCCAGGTCCGCGTTGCGGATGCGGCAATAAAGTCTCCTGCGCCCCAGTCGTATCGCGTCGATATCGCCATCGGAAGGCGCGCTGCTCCCGGCTCAGGCTGGATTGCTCGATGGCCACAGGGTCACGACGCATTGGCATTCGTCGGCTGTCTGCGTCGCACGCGCCCTAGATCTTGAGGTGCGCGAGAATACGCGCGCGCGCCCCGCTGTCCATTTCGCTGGAGTCATCGATACGGCCGAGTTTCAACACGGCCCAGCGATTGGCGACGGCAAGCACCAGGTCGAGATTCTGTTCGACCATCAATACGGTGGTGTTGTTTGCCCTGCATTCCTCGGCGAGCACGCGTCCGATCCGCTCGACCACAGAGGGCTGGAGCCCCTCCGATATCTCGTCGATCAACAGAAGCTTCGGCTGGAGCATCAGGGCGCGGCCGAGGATCAGCATCTTCTGCTCTCCGCCTGAGAGTGTTCCGGCCTTCTGGTTCACCCTGTCCCGGAGAAAAGGAAAGTGCTCGCACACCCGCTCGATCCCCTGCTTCAACTCCTTGTCCGAGTGCAGGGCCAGACGAAGATTGTCGCGGATGGTCAGGTCCTGGAACAGCGCGTGTTCCTGTGGGGCATAGGCGATACCCGCAGCAATCAATGACGCAGGTGACGCGCCGGCTATGGGTTGCCCATCGAGATCGATCCTGCCTGATCGCATCGCCACGAAGCCGAGGATCGTCTTCAGCAGCGTCGTCTTACCCATGCCGTTCTTGCCCATCAGGGCAAATATCTGACCGTGCGGGATCGTCATCGACAAAGTGTCGATGATGTTGATGGCGCCGTAGCCGCTACAGACCTCGGTCAGAGACAGTTTCGGAACGGGCGCGGTTGTTTCAGTCATGTGCGCCTCCTGAATAGATTGATTTCACGAGTTCCGAATTGACGACATCCTGCACGGTCCCATCGAGCACGAGCTGGCCCTGATGGAGCACCACGATGCGGCTCGATATGTCCCGGACAAAGTCGAGGTCGTGTTCGACCAGAATGGCTGCCAGTCCCAACTCGCCTGTCAATTTCTTCAGGATCGTCCCGATGGTCATCCGTTCCGTCTTGGTCAAGCCTGCCGTCGGCTCGTCGAGCAGGATCAATTGCGGCTCCAGCGCCACGACCATCGTCAGTTCAAGGCTTTGTTTCAGGCCATGCGACAGTGAGGAAACCGGCCGATCCAGCATTCCGTCGAGCGCCGTCAGCTTCAGGATTTCTACTGCGGCCGAAGGCAAATCCAGTTCCTGTGAACTGTGCAGAAGGCTCGGGCGGTGCCGTGCCGAGCGAGCCATGCGCAGGCACTCGGCGACAGTCAGGCTGTCAAACACGCTTGCGACCTGGAATTTGCGACCAACCCCCAGGGCCACGATGGCATTCGGGGCGAGATCCGCAATGTCGGCGCCACGCACGCACACCGAGCCGCTGATCGTTTCAGTGCCATCGGACAGGCAACGCATCAGTGTCGTCTTGCCTGCTCCGTTAGGCCCGACCAGGCTGACCAATTCGCCGGGCTGCACCGTCAGGTTGATGCCTTGCAGGACGCTCAGGCTGCCGTAGGATTTTCCCAGATCGCGGATCGTCAGAAGCGGCGGCTTGTCGGCGATCTCTTGTGGCGCCTGCCGGGCGTGCGCCGCGCGCAGGGAGCCTCCTCCTGCCCGGCCGTCCTTGCCGCGCGGCAGGATTTTTCCCACCAGGCCGGCGAGGCCGTTCGGTAGCAGGATGATCATCGCCACGAAGAGGGCGCCGACGACAAGCTTCCAGAGGAACGGCAACTGCCCCGAAAGGCTCGCTGAGAGATAGTCGATCCCGATGGTGCCGAGCACCGGACCCAGGATGGTGCCTCGACCGCCGAGGGCCGTCCAGATGACCAGTTCCGTGCCGAATACGAAACCAGTGTTTTCGGGTGCAACGACACCCGAAGCGTTGGCGAAGAGAAAGCCCGCCAAACCCGTCACGCCAGCGAGAACAGCGGTAAGGGCGATCTTGATGCGGCTGGCATTGAGGCCAAGATAGGCGCAGCGTGCCTCGTTGTCGCGGATCGCGACAAGCACCTTGCCGGCATCCGAACGAACGAAAATCCAGGCGGCGGCGGCAACGATGAGAAGACAGATGCCCGTAAGCCGGAAGTATCCCGCCAGACTGAGTGGCAGGGTGGGATAGCCTACCAGTCCGCTGCTGGATCCCGTCCACTGCCCTCCGGAGAACGCAACCTGCGTGACGACGATAGGCAGAACGAGAGAGATCACGGTGGCGTAAAGCGGCGTGGTTCCGTAGCCAAAAGAAAGCCACCCCACCACGCCCCCCAGGGCAAGTGGAACCAGTATCGCCAGGACGAAAGCCAGCAGCATCAGCTCGGGACTGCTGCCCAGATGGGTCAGAACCATGGCGGTCGCATAAGCACCGATGCCGAAGAATGCGGCCTGACCGAATGTCAGCACACCCGCGTACCCCCATAGAAGATCGACGGTCACTGCAAGCATGGCATAGATCATCGAGCGGCTGAGCACATTGAGGGCAAAGCGGTCGAGAAATGCCGGGCCGAATGCGATCATGAGCAGCGACGCGACGACGAGCGCCCCGAGCAGCCAGGTTCGGATATTGGGCAATCTGGATTCAGGCACGAGCGAATCCTTTCGGGCTGATACGCAGCACGAGCGCGCAAAGCACGGCGACCGTGATGCCGCCGAGGACCGGGCTGACGAATGTGCTGACCAGCGTCTGCGCTCCGCCGAAAACCAGGCACGCCACCGCCAGGGCACCAAATGAGGAGCCGGCCACCATGACCAGCATGAAGGCGCCGATGAGCCAGGCCAGCCCCATGTCGGGGTCTACGCTGGTTAGCGGGGTCAGGAGCACTCCAGCGAGCGCAGTCAGCCCGGTGCCGATCATGAAGGTGGTCAGCCGCACTTTCGCCGTGTCGATGCCCAGCGCGCGTGCCAGCGTCTCGTTCATGATGACGGCGCGGGCAGAGAGGCCAAGACGGGTTCCCTCAAGCAGGACTGCGAAACCAAGGCCGACCATCAAGGCCGCCAGGACCATGAAGAGCCGATAGAACGAGTAGTCGACACCAAACACTTGGATCGTTCCCGAGAGCAGGTTCGGCGTGAATTGCACGTCCCGGCCAAACCAGAGCGTGATCAATTGACCGACGACGATACCGAGACCCCAGGTGGCGAGGATGGCATCGAGCGGCCGCCGGTAGAGTGGCCGCACCACAAGCACTTCTGTGATGCCGCCGAGAGCGGAACCGACGACGAATGCGATCGGCAGCGCCAACCACGGATTGAGGCCCATTCCCGTGGTGGCGACTGCACAGTAACCGCCAACGGTCAGCCAGGCGCCGTGGGCAAAATTGATGATCTTGAGCACGCCAAATATGGCCAGAAGTCCGGCCGCGACGACAAACAGAATGGCTGCGGTCGTGATAACGTCGAGCAGAATGGTCATGATCTCTCCCAGTGTCGAAAGGAGCGGGCCTAGCCGCCCCTTTCGATCGGATCGATGTCAGAGATTGGGACACTGGGTACCAGGATCGACATCCGGGAATGTCTCGACCACTTTTACCGACCCGTCCTCCTGGACCTGACCGAGATACATCGTCAGCGGTGCGTGATGCTGCTTGTTCATCGAAACCGTCCCGCGCGGACCGGCAAAGGAAACTTCGCCCAGGGCCGAAAGAACGGCGGAAGTATCGGTGGAGCCCGCTTTTTCGACAGCAGCCTTGTAGAGATAGACGCCTTCGTATTGCGGCACGGAAAGGTCATTGGGCGTGCGCAGTTCACCGCTGAACTTCTTTTGCATGGCCTCGAGGAACTTCTTGTTGGCCAGGCTGTCGATGGAAGTCACGTAGGACGCTGCGATGTAGATGCCCGCCGCGTCAGGTCCCATGCTCTTGGCCGTTCCCTCGTCCACGGCGAGATTGCCGTAAGGCAACTTCACGCCAGCGCCTCGCAGCTGCTTGGTGAGCGTGACGTTGGGAGCGCCTCCCGCGGTCGATGTGATCAGGGCATCGGCACCGGAACTCTTCAGCTTGGAAATGATGGCCGTCCAGTCGGTACCTTCGATGGGCAGATATTCCTCACCCACGACCTGCGCGCCTGCCTTCTCAAGATATGTCCGGGCGAACTCGAGCATGCCTCGGCCAAAGGCATAGTCGCTGCCCACCAGGAAGAACTTCTTGGCGCCCTCCTTCTTGACGAAATAGTCGACGACGGGTGGCACCTGCTGTTCAGGCACCCAGCCGTTCACATAGAGGTTGGGGCTGCAGGAGCGTCCTTCGTAGAAGGACGTGTAGATGAAGGGCACTTCGCCTTTTGCAACGATGGGCAAACCGGCATTGCGGGCCGCGCTGGTTTCCATCGAGATGATGGCGTTGACCTCCTTCTGGAACACCAGCGAGTCGAATGCCTTCTGCGCGCCTGCCGCACCGGAGGCATCGTCGGCGATTTCAAGCTGGAGCTTGCGCCCGAGCACGCCGCCGGCCGCATTGATCTCTTCGACCGCCAGCTCAGCCGATTGCACCACCGACGGCGCAACCACGCTGTTGGCGCCGGAGAGGCCGACCGGCACGCCGATCTTGATCGGCTCCTCCGCCCATGCCGCAGTCGCCAGCAACGCGCAGGCCATCGCGAAAAGCAGCTTTCTTGTTGTTCTATCCATGTTGGTTCCCCTTTTTTTCATGGTTGTCGTTGGTGGACTCGCGTCGGTCAGCCGTAGACGTCCGGCCGTCGATCGTTGATCACGTCGTTGCGTTCGCTGACGATGCGGCTTTGCGCTGCTATGCCAGGCGAAACGGTCGCCGTGAGAATGGCGTCACCCGTTCGGCTGGCAGGACCCGCCAGCAGCCTGCCATTCGGGCCTACGATGATGCTGCTGCCGATGAACGGCTGCCCGCGCTCCGTTCCGATACGGTCGGCGCAGGCGATAAATATCGCGTTCGAATGAGCCGCGGCCTGATGAAGGATGTTGGCCATCGGCACGTCTGCTCCGTCATGACCGGGGATCGGCACCCAGTTGGTCGGTACGCAGACGAGTTCCGCGCCCCTCAGCCCGAGCTGGCGAAATGTCTCCGGGAACCAGCCGTCATAACAGATGGCCAATCCGACCGGACCCAGAACCGTGTCAAACACCGGAAGGCCGATGTCGCCAGGCTCAAAGAGCAGCTTTTCGCGGTTCCAGAGGTGGAGTTTGCGGAACTTGCCGATATAGCCGCCTGGACCGCACAGGATGGCAGAATTGTAGAACAGGTCGCCATCGCTCTCCGCCAGCCCGCAGACGATGTGAATGCCGAGTTCTTGAGCCAATGCGATCAGACGCTGCGCCGACAATCCGTGCGGAATGGGTGCGGCCAGGCTCGCAAGTTCCTCGCGGCTTTCAAAGACGTAGCCCGTATCGGCCAGTTCGGGCAGCACAGCCAGGCTGGCACCACCGGCATGGGCCTCGCGGATGCGCGCCTCCATGGCCGCCAGATTGGCATCGACCCTGCCGATGACCGGCTCGTACTGGATACAGGCGATGTCGAAATCGGGTCGAAGCGTTTCCGTTGGTATGGTCAAGTCTATCTCCAAACGCAAAAAACCCCTGGCGCGGAATTCAATCCGCTAGCCAAGGGCTGCACAGCCAAAATTTCCGCGGCTCTCCAGCCGCCGAGCAAACCTGCTCTTCCGACAAAGCAAACACAGTTTGGCGGAACTCGTCAAGCAGCAAAAAGAGAGCGCGGGAAAGCAGGAACCGCGTGATCGGCTTCTGCATGCCGAAACCGACAACCGTCAGACTTTCAACGGCCCCGATATGGTGAGGCCAAAAGCCCGCATCGCCTCGCTTGCAGAGATGATGCTCTCGGCCACGGCAACGATCGCAATCCGCTTCGAGGTCGCCTGATCGCGAATGAGCTTGTAGGCAGCGTCTTCTTCGATCCCGTTCAACTCGGTGAGGATCTTGACGGCCTTTTCGATCGCCCGCCGGCCCTTCAGCGTATCCTCCAGCTTGCGGACCTTGTTGGCCAACCTGCTTTCGTAACCGACGCGATAGCGCGCCAGGGCGAACTGGGTCAGCACGCCAAGCTGACGCAGCGGCTTGGTCAGGACGCCATGCGCGTTGAGATCGACAATCGCTTTCAGCGACGTAGGGCTCTCGTAGGTGACAATTGCGATGATCGCGGCCTTGCTGCCCTCGAGCAGCGCGACCAACGGATCGATCGCCGTGTCACCGACCTGCAGGAAAACGGCGTCGATATCGGCTGAGAGCGTTGCGGGTGGTGGCCACATCGCCTTGACGTCGCAGCCCAGCCGCTTGAGGTGGTCGACCAAGGCCGATCCGTCCTCATCACGCGGGTGCAAAACCAGAACCCGTGCCTGGCGTAGATCGTTGAGGATCCGTTTCAATGTCGACACCTTATCAACTCTGCAGCCAAGGCTCCTCGAAACGAATGGAAGCGAGATAGGGGTCGGGTCGTATCTGAACCTGCGATTCCCAGGCGATATCGAATTGCCCCTTCGCATTCGCGACCCCGATGCGGGGCGTGGACCAGACATGCCGGTTTTCCGGATCGAAGTGCAGGCGACCTTCCGGCGACATGTAGTCGACCGCCAATGCCGCCTGCCCCAGCCTGTGGGTGTCGAGGGTTTCCGCCAGTTCCAATGCCCGCGCAAACAGATGAATCTGGGCATAGGCGGTCTGCGACCACATCGTCGCCATGGCATTGCCGTCGAACCGAGTGGTCAGTGCCCGGATGAAGCGATGGTTTTCGTCATTCTCGACCGTGGCGAGATAAGGAGCAGACAGGACGTGACCTGTGCATCGCTCGGGGCCGATGACACGGATTTCACTTTCAGCGAGCGTCAGGCTGGCGATCGGACGCTTTTCTCGATCGATGCCGGCGTCGGCATACATGCCGTAGAGCTTCTGGGCGCTGCGTCCGATGACGGTCGAAAACACCGCATCGGCCTCGGCTTTCTCGATCTCTTTCATGAGCCGACGCATCGTGCGCTCGTCGGCATCCAGCGGCACATACTGTTCGCCGACGATCTCGCCGCCCTTGCACTCCAGCAGATCGCGCATGACCCGATTGGACTCGTGCGGATAGATGTAGTCGGAACCGGCCATGAAGATGCGCGGCCCATAACGCTGCATGATGAAGTCGGCCAGCGCGAATGTATTCTGGTTGAGGGTGGCGCCCGTATAAAGGACGTTTTCGGAATATTCGAAGCCCTCGTAGATGGACGGGTACCAGAGCAAGCCGTTGTGCCGCTCGACGATGGGCAGGGCTGCCTTTCGACTTCCCGACATCGAACACCCGAAGATCACGTTGACGTCGTCTTCGGTAAGCAGTTTGCGGGCCAAGGAACGATATCCCTCGGGGTCGCCGGCCGGATCATAAGCCACCGGCTCTATCTGGCGTCCCAAAATGCCACCGCCGGCGTTGATCTCCTCGATGGCCAGCGCCGTTCCCAGAAAATGCTCGGATTCCGTGACCGCAGTGATGCCACTGCGGGAGAACAGAATGCCAATACGCCACGTCGCCGACATTTTTTCGAGCCCTTCGTCCAGCCATGGCGTAGTTTACTTCGCCAGTTGATGCAATCAGCCGGAGCCCGCGCATGAATCGCGTGAAGCCGGCCTGTGGCCGTCAACGCTCCTGGGTAAAACCAAATTCGACAAGTATGCGGTTGATGTCCTGGCGGGCGCGAAGGTAGATGTCGCTGGCATTGCGGGCAGGCAACGAAATGTTGCGAGCCGTGGAATCCGGCAGGTGGGCGCGGCCAGACGCCGGCGTGATCGCAACCGAGCGTTCCAGCCAGTCAACCGCGGCTTCATTCCGTCCCGCCAGGAGACTGGCCCAGCCCGCCCCCAGCATCCATGCCCATCGCGATACTTCCGGCGTATCGAACCGATCAGCCTCGGAACGCGCCCCCCCGGCACTGGTCGAGTTCCCGGCATGGCCCTGGGTCTCGTTCGTCGACGACGCAACGCTTTTTCGGGAATGGACAATAGCCGGCTGACGGCCACGTGGAACAACTGCATGGATGATGGCCCGCGCTGTATCTCTGAAACCCCTTAGGACTGGGTTGTCGCCTGCCTGGGACGGGACGCACAGAGTTTTTGCGTCGGCGGTACAGAGATCGGCGTTCGTGGCGCATCCGCGCCGCTATCCGGGTACGATGGGTTGGCGCTCGGGCGTCCGGTAATTGCTGAGCAAGAAGACGAGCACCGAGGCCATGATGACCGAGCCTCCCAGTATTGTGGACTGCGAGGGCACCTCATGGAAAGCCAGCCACACCCAGATCGGAGCTATCGGCGTTTCCACGGCACCGACCAACGCGGCATCACGCGCTGGCAGGTAGCGCAGGCTTAGCCCGAAAGTAACGAAACCAAGCGTCATCTGCACAAGTCCGAACGAGGCCAACCAAGCCAACTCCTTCGGTGCGACGGTGAGCGGGCTCGCAAATGGCAAGACCGCCACTGCGCACAAAATGTTGGAAAGAACCAAAGTTTCCGCCACCGGGAAGCGCTCGTTCCCGCGCATGGCTATCGCCATGAGGGCCATCAGCAGGGTCATGACCAACGCGAGAAAGTCACCTGTCACCCCTCCACCCGAAAGCGCAGAGGCCCCCACCGTCAAAACAGCGCCCGCGATGGCAGCGACCCCGGCAAGCAGCGCGACTGACGGCGGCCTGTCACCGAGCAGGGCCCACGAAAGGGCTGCAACGATCAGCGGTGCTCCGGCATGAATGACCGCGACATTGGCGACCGTGGTGTTGCGCAGTGCAAATATGAAGGCGACCATTGCGGTCGATGACATGGCGGCAACCAGCCAAGCCGCAGGCGTGAGCCTGCCTACGATGCCATTCAGGGATTCTCGCAGCACGAGTGTCAGGAACATCAGCACAAAAACTGCGCTGAACGTGCTGCGCCAGAACAGCAGCGTCCAGCTGTCGACGGCGATCAAACGCGAGAACAATCCTCCGGTGCTCCAGAACACCGCCGCAAGGACGGCCAGCGCCACACCTGCGTTGCGATTGCCGGTGAAGGACATGGCTAGATACCGCCAAGCAGGGCGTGGTCGCCGACCGGATGATAAAGCCCAAGCGTTGCTGGCTCCGGATGCCGCTGGCGCCATTCAATCAACTCGGCCCTCTCGCCAATGCCTTGCCGATGGCGCCTAAGGCACCCCGACCCCAGGCGCATGACAATCTCCTGCGCGTTGACGCCGATCTCGGCGGCAAGGTCGTCGACGCCAAATTCATCATGCAGGAATTGCGCCCAGGTGCCAGCACCACAGAGGTCGGCCGGCACGTCGGTAACGTCAACGGTAACGTATTCCATCGAGATCCGCCCTACGACTGGAGCGGAATGCACGCCGAAGCGCACGGAGATTCGGCCTGCGCACGCCCAAGGCAGACCCTGAGCATAGCCGATGCCGACAATAGCGATACGGGTGTTACGGCGGGCGCGGAATGTCGCCCCATAGCCTACGGCTTCATGCGCTGAGATCTCGCGAACGGCAAGGACGCGAGCCCGCAGGCTGAGAACGGAACGCAGCGGGTTGGGATGGACACCGGCATTGTTGAGTCCGAACAATGCTGAACCGATACGGGCCACATTGAAGTGGTAAGATTGATCGAGCCACACGCCAGCGGATGCGACAAGGCTGCTTGCTGCAGGCCTGATAGCTTCCTGCAAAGCTTGGAACCGCTGCTTTTGTACCTCATTCATCGCGTTCGACGAATGCTCGCTGCAGGCCAGATGACTGAGGAGTATCCGCGGTGGGTGCCGGAGGAACAATTCCTTGTCCGAGAAATCGATAACCTCTGATGCCGACAGACCAAGGCGCGAGAATCCGGTGTCCACATTGAGCAGATAGGGACTGGCCGCGGCCGTGCGAAAGTGGGAATCCAGCTCTTCAGCCGTGTTGATGACGGGCAGAACATCCTCCCGCCGGTATATCCGCCCGAAGCGGGTATAGTCGTCATGAAAGACCGCGATCCTCGCGAATGGGCAGATGGCGCGCAACCTCAGGGCTTCTTCCAGGTTGGCGACGAAGAAGGACGCGCAGCCGACATCCCACAGCGTTTTGGCAAGCGGCTCCAAGCCGAGGCCGTAAGCATCGCTCTTGACCACCGCCGCGGTGACAACATCGGGACCGAGGAGACCGGCAATTGTCCTGTAATTGGCACGCACCGCATCCAGATCAATCTCAAGGACCGCGCTGTCCAACGGGAGATAGCACGCGACATTGGCAGCCTGCGTCATTCCCTGCTTCTCCAAATCGCCCTCCCCTACGGCAACGCCGAATGGGTAGCTTGAAGGTTATGCATCGCTGATGACACGCGTCTTTCAGAAGAGTGACAGCCATCGGATTTTGAGATGAATCGATCTCAAAGGTTGCTGAGACGCACAGCCTTAAAAGGCGCTGTCACATAGCACTGCCATTGTCGCTCACGTCGAACCAACCATCAACTCTGAGGCAGACGTACATGGGTCTCGAAACGGGCGACCATCCCACCAGGATATTGATACTCGGCTGCGGCGTGCTCGGCGGCGGCGTTCTTGATTTTCTAAGCCAGAGCGGCCGCGGCTACGACATCCACATAGCGGCACGCGAGAGCCAGAAAGTATCGCTGCGAGCGAACCTGGCGCGCTACACCGCGGCAAATCTCGGCCATCACGCCAGGATCGAGGTTGCCGTCGTCGACCTGATGAATGTCGAGGAAACGGCAGCCTATCTCGCGGCACTTCAGCCGGACATCATTTTCAATGCAACGACACTGCATTCATGGTGGGTTATCACCCAGCTGCCGCAAGCAGCCTTCCAGCGCCTGGACCAGGCACGCGGTGGTGTCTGGGCAGCCATGCATCTGGTCCTGGTGCGCCGACTGATGCAGGCCGTTCGGCTGGCTGGCGTACAGAGCAAAGTCGTCAACGCCTCCTATCCCGATGTCACCAATGCGGCGCTCGCAGCTGAAAGCGCCGCTCCGGTGATCGGTATCGGCAACATCGCCAACGCTGTTCCGGGAATCCAGCTGGCGGCGGCCCATCTTCTTGGCTGCGACGTCAGGCGTATTGGCGTGCGCTTCTTTGCCCATCACTTCCTGAGCTACCGGATGCCGAGTTCAGGCGGGACGGACGGCGCGCCCTATCATCTGAGTTTCTATCTCGACGACGAGATCCTGCCGACCGAGGCAATCGATCATAATGCACTGTTCAGCACCGTCGCTGGACGCTTCCGGCGCGTAAAGGGTCTGGCCGGACAATCCGTGACTGCTTCTTCGGCGACTGCCGTCCTGCGGACGCTGGCTGATGGCATAGACCGCGTCGTCCATGCTCCAGGTCCCCTTGGCCTCGTCGGCGGTTATCCGGTCCGAATTTCAACAGAGGGAATATCCATTGACCTGCCCGAAGGATTGTCGATCGAGCAGGCCGTCGCCATCAACCGCGCCTGCCAGAAGTTCGACGGCATCGAGTCCGTCGAAGCGGACGGCACCATCCACTTCACGACGGATTCCGCCGCAATCATCCGCGAAGAAATCGGCTTCGACTGCCCGGCCGTGCCTCTTGCCGACTGCGAGGAGATCGCGAGTGAACTTGCGGCAAGGTTTGCTGAATATCGGCGCGCACAGCTGGCGAGATCTGATCTGAGCGCCGCCTGACAGTGGCGAGCTCGCGGCCCGAGAGGCTGTGCGTGACGAACGTGCCCGCATGGGGAAGGCCCAGACAGACATGCAGCACCCCGGCCGCGGGATCGCACACGATCGAAAACGCCGTTTCGGTCGCTTCCTGGTGCGAAACGCTCTTCGAAACGGCGTTCGGCGCGCCTTTACGATTGCGCAGCACGCGCATGGCGTCGGCTACAGCGCGCATCGACTCGGCCGCGCTGGCAAGTGTGGCATAACGATCGTAGGTCGACGGATATATCCGTTGTAGAACGGCGCTGTTCTCGACGGCCCTCGTCTCGCCCAGCAGCGCGTGGTTGGTGTGGATGAGCGGCCCGGTGCCGGCGATAACTTTGACGCCGGCCGCCGGCGACACTTCCACCGCTGCTATCCGTCCGCAGGCATCGGCAAGCAGGTAACTCCGCCCACTCATATGCGGCAATCGCCGCAACAGACTCAGCGCGCCCGGCACATCGGGTTCAGTCAACATCAGTCGCCGTACCACCTGGCTGGGCAGACCAGCCGTGGTGGCGTCGAGCATCAGATCGTTGGTCACCAGACCGAGGCCGTGGCCATTCTGACCAACCCAGCCAAGTGTGCCCCTGGATGCCACAGTCGCCATCCGAAAGCCGTCCGGGCCACAGTGGATGAAGAGCACCAAGCCAGATTTCATGCCGCGCGGTGCGTCCCAGTTCTGGCCGACAATCGCGCCAGGAGCGCCCTTGAAGGCCAACGCGCTGCAACCGGTTGGCGCCGGTTCTCCGAAAAACTCGAAACCGATGTTGAGGAAGATGTCCTCGGCCGTGCAATGCGCACCGTTGGCGATTCCCTCGACTTCGGAGGCTATGTCAGGGGCAAGGATAGCCAGGGTTCGCCAGGACGTCTCCGCTTCGCGTCGCGCCCTGAGAAAGGCACGCGTCGGAACAGACTTCGCAAGCCGGTCCAGATCGGAGACGATTTCGCGCTCGAATGCGGTTCCATGCTGAAGGCCGCGCTCATAAGGCGCGCCTTGCAAGACGATGACCGGAACAGTCGTTGGCGCCATCGCCTCTTACCTCGCCGATTGCACCAGCCGCGCTGCCCGCGTCTGCGCCCGCGAATGTCGAGGTCGTGGACAGAGATGGTTGTTCGCCCGCCGCTCGATCGCACGCGCCAGCACAGAAACCGGCCAACCGAGCGCAAGGTAGAAAAGACCGGCGAGCAGGAACACGTGCAGTGGCATGAAGCTCTCGGACATGATTGCCCGGGAAGTCAGCGTCAGTTCGTTGACACCGATCAGTGCGCAGACGGAACTGTCCTTGAGCACCGAGATCAGGGCAACAAGCACTGGTCCGGACATATGGCGCACGGCCTGGGGAACGACGACAAGGCGCAGACTGAGGAGGCGTGAAAAGCCAAGCGCGCGCGCAGCCTCCCATTGCCCCTGCTCCACCGCCTGCATCCCTGCGCGCAGCACCTCGGCCAGATTGGCACCGTGTACAAGGACAAGGCCAAGGGTGCCCGCCAGGAGTGGCGACAGCGTCAAGCCCAATCCGGGCAGTACGGAGTAAAGGACGTAGAGAACAATCAGCAGCGGTATGGCGCGCGCGATCCAGACATAACAGCTGACGGCACCACGCAGTCTCGCACTGCGAGATGTCCCGACGACTTCCAGGCCAAGGCCGAGCAAGAACGCGCCCGAAAAACCTGCTGCGGTCAACAGCAGCGTGAGCGACGCGGCCTCGAAAAGCCGCGGACCCCAGTCCACAAGATAGAAGGCAATGTCCTCCATCATTGCGAGGCCACCTGCTCAAATCGCTTGGTCAGCTGGAACAGGATGAAGGCGACGCCGAGATAGATGGATGCCGCAAACCCATAGATCATCCCGGTTTCGAATGTGCGGTTCACCAGCGCACGCGCCTGGAACATGAGCTCCGGTGCAGCGATTGCGGCGGCCAGCGTCGTGTCTTTGATGAGGGCGAGCGCATAATTGCCGAGCGGCGGCAGGCTTATTCGCCAGGAGTTCGGGACGATGACCAGCCGGAAAGCCAGTATCGGGGAAAGTCCTAGCGCAAGCGCAGGTTCGCATTGTTTTGCAGCCACGGACCGGAATGCGGTGGCGAAAACCTCCACAAGCGTCGCCGACCCTATGATACCAAGTCCAACCGTGGCCGCTGGGACCGGCGGGAGCCTGATCCCGATATGCGCCAGGCCAAAATACACCAGAAGCAGCCAGATCAGACTGGGTATGGTACGAAGGATCTCAGCGTAGATCGCAATGAGCCTATCGACGATACCAGAGCGGAGCAGGAAACTGGCCGAGGCCAGGGCGAAGCCCAGCGCAACGGCCAGCATCAGCGCACCGAAGGCAATTGTGACAGTGATCCTCGCACCATCCAACAATATCAACAGGACAACGGCGAGGTCGATCACTGCTGCCATCCGCCCACTATTGCCGGCAACGCGGTGCAGACCAATCAGCCGGCCTGTCGACGCCGGCGCGGAAATTATCCGCCGAAGGCACGAAGTTAATGTCGCTCAACAAGCCATAGTTCTTGCCGATAAGCCTGACTTCGCAATCAGACCAAAGCCGCCTGATCTCGCGGCTCAAGTCATCGGCGAGCGCTTGATTGTCTTTGGAGAGACCAAAGACATATTGCCGGCCGGTGCTCGTCAACAACGGGAAGTCAGGATTGTTGTCGATGAAAGGGACCGTATGCAGCTTCCAGTCAGGATTGCGTGAGACGGCGTAGTCGATGGCAGGCGGGTCGCCGATCATGGCGTCGATCCTGCCGATGACCAAGTCACGCATTGCCGCGTCAGGCGTGTCGTAGAGCATCAGCTGCAGACCGGGCAGCCTGCGCAGCTCAACCAGAAAACCAAAGCCGATCATCGACCCGACTTTCTTGTTCTCGAGATCTGCAAGGCTGTTCCAGTTCTGCCCGATCTTCTGGGTGATCCCATTCTGGAAATAGGCTGTCGGATCAGTCATGATCAGAACATCGGCCCGTTGTCGCGTCCAGGCGACGTTGCCGCCGATGATGTCGACCTGGCCGGACTGGGTCGCGGCGATCGCGCCGGACCAATCCATCGGAACCGGCCTGATCTTGAGGCCGAGCCGCGTCGCAGCCGTCTGGAGGATTTCGCCGTCATAACCCGAGAGCGAGCCGTCAAGCGCGACGAGGCCCGGCATGTCCCCGGTGATTGCCACACTCAGCGTGCCCGGCTCGCTCAGCTGGTAGCGTTCCGACGCCACAACGGTTCTCGAAAACAGCGAGACGATCAGCGCCAGGAACGCGACACCAAGGCAAACGCGATCAACACGTCGAGCGCAAACCATCTGTCCCAACACTCCACACGAGAGGGGATTTCAGCCGACCAATATCCGTAATATGAGTAAACTCTAATACTTGCCGGCTTACTTGTAAACGTGGCGAATGCCCCCGAGTGGAGCCAAAGCGGAATATCTTTTCACGTCAACGACTTGTGCGCTGGCGAAAGGTTATCTCCAGCGGATTGATCTGCGCTTCCAGTTGCTGCACTTCGCGCCTGACCAGCGGTAGCAGCTGCTCGAATCGCTCCGGTGAGAGCCTCGCGCTGGTCATGTTCACGGCAATCGCAACGCCGCTTGGCCTTCGACCCGGGTTGATTGCGACCGCGAAAGCCGAGATGCCCGCGACGAGATCGCCCTTGTCCAGGGCGTATCCTTCCTGGCGAATTTCCGGCAACAGACTGCGCACACGACCCGCCGTCAGTCCGTGATGCTGCGGGTATAGTGGCGAATTTGCCTCGATGATGGCGTCTGCCTCCAGTGGAGGCAATGAAGCCAGAATCGCCAGGCTGGCCGAACCGACGCCGAGCGGGATCTGGCCGCCGATACCGCCGGTAAGGCTATCTATCATATAGGTTCCCTGGTGGCGGTCGACGCAGATCGCATTGACCCCCGATCGGGCCATCAGAAAGACGGTGTCGCCGGTCGCAGCGCCGATGCGTGTCAGCGCGGGCTGGGCCAGGGTGCGCAGCCCGGACTCGTCAGCGGCATGAACACCCAGTACGAAAAGCCCAAGGCCCAAACGATAACGCTTGGTGAGAGCATCCCGGTCGATCAACCGATGGCGCTCGAGGGCCACTGCAATTCGATGGGCCGTCGGTTGCTTGAGGTTCAGCCCTTCGCTGATATCGGCAATGCTGGCGCCTGTTCCTGCCGCGTCGCCGACAAAATTCAACACGGCGACAGCGCGGTCCAGAAGTTGCGTCCCGCTTGCCAGCTCCGCGTCTTTGACTGTCTTTGGCATCCGCAGCGTGTGTTTCAGCCCCCTGTTTCCTCCCCAATGCCCGATAGCGCCTGCCTTGGCAAGTCCATGCCAACGCAGCCCTAGCCGGCTAAAATATATATCCATAATTCGGATATTTTTGCAATTGACAACCATAATGTGGTGTGACTACCGTATGACAGTTCGATAACGCTCAAGCAAATCGCGGCGCCTTTTGGTCGGCCGGCCCAAGAACGGTCCGGCAGAGTGCCTCCATGTTCGAGCTGTTGTTACGAACGGAAATGCACCTCAGTTGGGAGTGAGCATCGATGTCGCATACAGGAGAAGCAGGCCTTTCGACCGCTGCCGTTTCGGCCGCAGCCAAGCCAAGTCTGCGCGGAATTATCCAGGCCAATACACTCGGCTTCATCATGGAGGCGCATGACGCGCTTTCAGCTACCATCGCGGAACGCGCGGGTTTCAAGGGACTGTGGGCATCCGGCCTGTCGATCGCGTCAAGTCTCGGCTATCGCGACGCCAACGAAGCATCGTGGACGCAACTTGTCGAAGTCGTTGAGCGGATGGCTGATGCAGCCTCCATCCCCATCCTGGTGGATGGCGATAGCGGCTTCGGCAACTTCAACAATGCCAGGCTTGCGGCCAAGAAACTCTTTCAGCACGGTGCTGCCGGCGTCTGCCTCGAGGACAAGGGTTTTCCCAAGATGAACTCCTTTGTCGGCGACCGTCACCCTTTGGCGGAAGTCAGCGAATTCTGCGGCCGGCTGCGCGCGGTAAAGGACACTCTGGGCTCGGAAGACTTCGTCCTGGTGGCTCGCGTCGAGGCACTCATCGCAGGTTACGATCAGCAGGAAGCGCTGATGCGTGCGCATGCCTACGCCGACGCTGGTGCCGATGCGATCCTGATCCATTCCCGCAAGTCGGATGCCGGAGAGATCCTGTCCTTCGCCAAGGAATGGAGCAACCGCCTGCCATTGGTGATTGTGCCCACGAAGTACTACCGCACCCCGGTAGATGAATATCGCACTGCCAAGATCTCGACGGTGATCTGGGCCAATCACAACATGCGCGCGGCCGTCTCGGCCATGCGTCAGGTCTGCGAACGCATCCTTCGTGAGGAGACGATCGCCGGCATCGAAAACGAAGTCGCCACACTCGACGATGTGTTCGATCTGCTCAACTACCGCGAGCTGGCCGAAGCCGAGACGCGGTATCTTCCCCCCGTTGCTGCAGAATAGCTGCCGGCGGACCTTAACCCAACAAAACTTCAACCTCATGAGGGCCGACCATGTTGGCGAAACGCACGCAACTTTTTGCGTCGTCGGGGACGGCTGCCGCTCGTGCAGCCGCCAAGGCGGCGGCCGATGCCGGCAAACAAGTCATTGACCTGACAGCCGGGGAAATATGGAGCGACCTGGCGCCCAGCATCCGCGAGGGTGCACTGGCTGCCATTGAACGCGGTGAGAACAGATACACCGATACCGTCGGGCTTCGTGAACTGCGTGAAGCCCTCGCCGCAAAAGTATCTCGTGAAACCGGGCAGGCCTGGCAGGCCGACGAAATAGCCGTCACGAGCGGCGCCAAGCAGGCCCTTTTCAACACGGCCATGGTCCTGCTGGATCCGGGCGATGAGGTTATCATCCCGAGCCCGTACTGGACGACTTTTCCGGCACAGGCGCTGATTGCCGGCGGTCGGCCGGTGCATGTCGATACGCGCGACAACGGCTATGTCCCGAGACCTCAGGAACTCGAACGGGCCATCACGCCAAAGACGCGCGCCATCGTCGTCAACACGCCCGGCAATCCGACAGGCGTCGTCTATGACCAGACCACGCTGGAGCGCATCGCCGAGCTGGCGATCCGTCACGATCTCTGGATCATCTTCGATGAATGCTACGGGGCATTCGCCCATGCGCCGTATGTCCATCATCCCATAGTATCGCTGGTGCCAGAGGTTCGCTCGCGAACCGTCATCATCAACGCGTACTCCAAGACACTTGCTCTGACCGGCTGGCGGATCGGATACATGGCCGGCCCAAAGAGCGTGATCGACGCAGCCAAGGCACTGCAGTCCCACACGACGTCCAACCCTAACGTGATTGCCCAGCACGCGGTCCTGGAACATCTGCGACGCGGCGACGGCAGCTATGAAAGACGTCTTTCCGACCAGTTGGCGCAGGCTCGACGGCTCGGGCTCGACATCCTGTCACGCCAGACGCTCGCGCCGCTGCCTGCTGCGCAGGGCGGATTCTATTTCTACCTCGATCTTGGCGGACTCGCCGACATAGGCCCGGGTTCAGCCACACCACGGAATGCGGACGATGCCGTCAACGCCCTGCTCGCCGAAGCCGGCGTGGCCGGTGTGTCCGGCAGCGCCTTCGGCGACCCGATGGGTCTTCGCCTCTCCTACGGGATTGCCCATGACAAGCTCGCCCTTGGCCTGGAGCGGCTCGTCGGAACCTTTGATGCATGGACCAAAGCAACTCGCAACGTAGCCTAAGGAAGATTGTCATGTTCAGGAATGAAGTCCCGCAAAGCGCAGTCATCCTGGCTGCAGGCATGGGTTCGCGGCTACGGCCGTTGACCGATTTCCGGCCGAAACCCCTGGTGGAAGTCCTGGGCGTCTCGATCATTCACAACGCATTGCGTCACCTTGGCGCCATGGGCGTGAAGTCGGCCACCATCGTCGTCGGCTACCGCAAGGATGCAATCGAGTACGCCTGCGGTGACCGTTTTGCCGGCGTCGACATCGACTACGTCGAATCCACTGTCTACGACCGCACCGGCAGCGCCTATTCGCTCTGGCTAGCACGTCATACCTTGCTGAGCGGCGATATCTTCCTGCTTGAAGGGGATGTCTTCTTCGAGCGGCAGGCCCTGGTATCGCTGATGGCCACCGGTGCGGGCGACGTGGCCGCGGTCGCGCCCTTCACCGAGGAGATGGAAGGTTCCGCCGTCGTGCTTGGCCCGCAGGCGACCATCGCAGAAGTGCGCATGAAGCAGACCGCAGCCGACCTGAAGCAGATGGGTGGCCCACGCCTCTTCAAGACGCTCAATCTGTTCCGCTTTTCCCGCGCCACCCTCTCAGGCGTCATCGTCCCTGCCCTTGACGACCTGATCGGTACGGGAGCCGGCACGACCTATACCGAACAGGTACTCGCGCGGCTGATTGGCAACGGCCTCAAGATCGCGGCGGCGCGCTGCGACACCGTGAAATGGTACGAGATCGACAACACCCAGGATCTGAGAATGGCGGAAAGTCTCTTCGCTCCGTCGCCAGAGCTTCCAGTGCTGTCGCGGGCTGTCTGATCCATCGCCCGGGCCTAGGAGGAACCAACATGCTTCGACAACTAGCCGATCCGGCAAACGCCATCACCGGGGCGGGCCTCGCTCTGTCTGTCATTGGCATCAGCTTTGCCCTTGCCGGGCGCCCGGAAGCGGGCGTGGCAATCACGCTGTGGGCCCTGCTCGCCGACCACCTCGATGGAGTGGTCGCCAAGCGTACCAAGGGACGAGCAAGGGAGACCGGCGAGGTGGGCAAAAATCTCGATTCCCTGGCCGACCTGGTAAGCGCGGGTATCTTTCCCGCGGTCACCTTGATTACCGTCGGACAGGGGTCGTTCCTCTCCATCCTGGCAGCGGCAACGCTGGTTCTGGCGAGTGCGTTGCGCCTTAGCTACTTCAACGTGTTCGGTTCGCCCGGCGGGCGGTTCATCGGGGTGCCGACGACCTATGCGGTCCCCCTCACCGCGGTCCTGTTTCTGCTTCGTCCCCTGATTGCGGAACATACATTCCCGCCGCTTCTTGCCATTGCGCTCATCGTATTGGCCCTGCTTCACATCGCGCCTTTGAGCGTGCCGAAAACACAGGGCGCGATGTACGCGGTCGTTACAGCCTTCTGCGTCGCCTCGTCATTGCTGCTCGCCTCGAGGACGCTGGGATGAACACGCACTCGACAATCAAGCAGCTGCCGGCCGCGCCTTCTTCTGCCGGCGCAGTCTTTCGCGCCCTGGGCGTCGAACCCATCATCCAATGCGCTGGGGTGCGGACGATCTATGGCGCCAGCAATCCCTCCGACGAAGTGATCGCGGCCATGAATGCAGCTGCCGAAGCATTCGTGGACATGGACGAGCTGGCCGATGGGGTTGGGCAACGATTGGCCGCGCTGACCGGCGCCGAATGGGGCGTCGTGACGGCAGGCACTGCCGCGAGCCTCGCACTGGCGACAGCGGCATGCATCGCCGGGAACAATCCCGAACTGATGCTGCGGCTGCCCGATACGACAGGGCTGCGCAACAAGGTTCTGATCCCTGCGGATCAGCGCTTCGCTTATGAACAGGCCATGCGTATCGCCGGTGGCGAGATCGTCAGCGTTGCGACCTACACCGAACTGGAGAAGGCGATGGAGGGGGCAGCAATGGTCTGCCTCGTCGGCCGCCTCGACGCGACGACAATACTTCCCATGGCATCCATTCTGCCGCTCGCGAAAGCCCATGACGTGCCTATCCTCGTCGATGCGGCCGGTCTTTCTCCCGGCATGCCGGATCGATGGATCGACAGCGGGGCAGACCTCGTCGTTTACGCTGGTGGCAAATATCTGCGCGCGCCGCAGTCGACGGCGATTGTACTGGGGGAAAAGTCGCTCTGCCAGGCGATCTGGTGGAACGGCGCACCACACCAGGCCTTCGGCCGCTCGATGAAAGTCGGCAAGGAGGAAATGGTTGGAGCGGTCGCGGCCCTCGACAGGTGGATCAATCACCGTTCGGCAAGGGATGAACGAAATCAATGGGTGCCGCGCCTGGAACGGATACGCGCACATCTCTCCACCATTGCCGGCGTATCGACCGAGATCAAGACCTGGCCTGGATCGGTGACCGCCACCCGGCTCAAGGTCTCCTGGGATTTCGCCCGCATCCCCTTCGATAGCGAAGAGCTGCGGCTTGCCTTGCTGAGGCAGCGACCGCGCATCCTGATCCACGATTTCTGGTCGACGAGAACGTCCACGATCCTCGATCCCATCAATCTGTCCGACAGTGAGGCCGAGATCGTCGGGAGCGCATTGGCGGCTGCCTTTGCCGATCCTTCCAGCATCGCGCCCCAGGCTCCTGAAGCAAAGCCCGCAATTGACTTGTCGGGAACCTGGCAGGTCGATGTCCGGTTTTTACGCGGCTCGGCCAGCCATCACCTGGAACTCCAGCAGTTTGGGCACTCCGTGGTCGGCACGCACCATACTGAAAACCGTGTCGGCACCGTCAGCGGAAAAGTCATTGGGCGGCATCTACGCCTGGAGGCAGCCCATGAGCAGATTCCGATCTGGCTGTTCTACGGCTTTGAAGGAGAGCCCAACGAGGACGGTTCCTTGGCAGGAAAGCTGAGACTGGGCGGCACGGCCAAGGAGCATCTCGGGCCAGTCTTCAAGGGTCAATATGGCCACTCAACCTGGCGCGCCTGGCGGTCGGATGCGCGCCCGGCGGCAACACAGGAGAACGCATCATGACGCTTCACCAAACGGAGTTGCAGGCCGAAACCGCATTCGGCCTGCAAGGCAAGGTCGCGCTCGTGGTCGGCGGCTATGGCGCGATCGGCGCAGATATCTCACGGGCATTGGCTGTTGCAGGCGCGACCAGCATCGTGGCCGGACGGGACGGCGAGCGCGCCAATGTGCTTGCAGGCGAGCTTCGTGACCAGGGTTGGGCAGCCGAGGGCATCGGTCTGGATGCCCGCGACGTTGCGATTGTCCGCAAGCATGTGGTTGCGATCGGTGAGCGGCATGGATCGATCGACATCCTCGTCAATTGCCTGGGTTTCAACAAGGAGCAGAAGCTGCTCGAGGTGACCGAAGACGCCTTCGACGAGGTCTATTCGAGAACGCTGCGGCCGGCGATGTTTCTGTCGCAGGCTGTAGCCGTCCAGCAAGTGGCCGCCGGCCGAGGTGGCAGTCATGTACATCTGTTGTCGGTGCGCTCGACACTCGGCTTCCGCGGCAGGGGCTACAGCGCCTTCTGCGCGGCCAAGGGTGGGCTTGCGACGCTTTTGAAACAACAGGCGACCGAGCTTGCGCAGCACGGCATCACCGTCAATGGCGTCGCGCCCGGTGCGGTTCGCACACACAAGAACGACAAGGCACTGGAAGATCCGGAAGCCTTTCGCCGTGCGGTGGCGGACATTCCCATCGGCCGCCTGGCGACGCCAGCGGATGTCGCCGGCGCCGTGCAATTTCTGGTCTCGCCACAGGCACGGTTCGTGACCGGACAGATTCTTTATGTGGATGGCGGACTGACGGCCAGTGCCTGAACTGGCAAGCGCCTCTTCACGGAGCAGTTCAATGAAAATTGCTGTTGTCGGAGCAGGAATTGTAGGCGCTTCGATCGCCTATCACCTGGCCAGGGGCGGGGCGAAGGTGACAATCTTCGACCCCTCCCCTCCGGGAAGCGCCGTCTCAGCAACGTCTTTTGCCTGCCTGAACGCGTTCGGCAGATCCGGCAAGGACCTTGCTTTCCGCTTGCAGGCGATCCGCTATCACCAGGTACTGGCACGCGAGATCGGATCGGAGCACCTCCTTCACCAATGCGGTACACTACGGATGGCATCGGCTGGCGAAGGTGCGGCCAAGCTTGCCCGCGATGCTGCTTCCTTCGCCGCCGCCGGAGGCGAAATCCGGTCCGTATCCGCCAGTGAAATGATCGACCTCGAACCGCGGGTTCATGCCCATTTCGCGGTTGAACGCTTTCTCGCAGCGGAGGAAGGCTGGGTGGATTCAGGCACACTGTGCAAGCTGCTTGTAAAGACCTCAGTCGAACGGTTCGGCGCACGTTTCCTCAGCGCACGTGTTGCGGGGATCGAAGCCTCCGACCAATGGGTGAGGTTGCGTTGGCAATCGACCCTCGAAACGTTCGATCGGGTCGTGCTTGCAGCGGGCAATGACACCAACTCGCTTCTCAAACTGGCCGGGTTGCAGGAACTGCCAATCGACACACTGCCTGGCCCGCTCCTCACACTCGCGACGCAGGGCGCGAGTGCCATCAAGCACGTGGTCTATACTGATGGATTCCATATACGGCCCGGTTCAGGCGGCCTCATGGCCGGAGTTGCAACATTGCCAGGCGAGATGGAGGCAACAAAACGCGTCGAGGAGGAACGACTTGAGCTGGTGACGGCTGGTACGCGCTGGCTCGAAGGCTTCCTCGACATGCCAAGAAACTGGACCGTCTGCCCGCGCCCGATGCCCGTTGGGGATCAGCCAATCGTTGGTCCACGGGAAGAGAGTGTCGTTATCTCTGTAGCCGTCATGCATGGCGGCATTACGTTGGCGCCGCTTATCGGGGAGATCACAGCTTCGCGTCTGCTGCACGGCATTGTTAAGAAACCACTGCATTCTCTATCCGACACAGCTGAACACGAACGCCTGAGAGCCATCACCAAGCCTATGCGAACAACGATTCGAGCGATCGCCTCGCGACAAGGGCGAGTAGGTCAATGAAACGTCGATTGTGTACCTTCGATACCCGCATCACTGCGGTAACTCGGTGTCTGTCCTTTCGTCAAAATCGAACGTCGGAAGCAATCCCAAGCTCTATTGTGGACGACTCCCCGCACAGGTCGGTGGAATATTCTGTCCTTCTCAGATCGGCTGCCCTGCAGTCTCGCCACGTTGCCAGCTTTCGCGTCGGTTCAATGCCATGAGCGTGGTATCCATCATTCCTCGTGGACAGCTTGTTGCGGCGAAATGGATGATTGTGGACGCCGCGATGTTCACCGTGATGAACATTTTCGTTGCCGCACAGGTATCGGTGATTTCGCCGTTTCTCGCATTGTTCTTGCGTTACCTCTTCGGGATTCCACTGCTCCTTTTCGCAGCCCTCGCAACGGGTAACCACCGCAATATTCTGATATCAATTGATCTGCGCAAGAAAGCCGCTTGGTCCATGGCTTTTGCGGCCGCATTTTCAACTTTAGGGAGCTATTGCATTTACGCGAGCCTTCAATCTATCCCAATATCTATTATTACATCCATTTCGTTTTTTAAGGTAATTATACTTATCGTTTTCTCGGCTATATTATTGAAAGAACCTCTCAACATCTCCTCGCCTGTTTCATTTTTTGTCGGTATTTCCGGCGCCTTTCTGATTACAAGCGTGGCAAACATTGAGATGGGGGGCGCCCTGTTCTTTGCAATCCTTTCACCTGTTTTCGCCGCTGCGCATATTCTGATTGCGCGAGATTCCGTCCTGCGCGATGGAGCCTCCAGTTGGTCAGTTTCGCTGGGGTATACGGTCTTCGGCGCAGCTTGGTCAGCAGGCCCGGGGCTATTCAATCTTCATGCCCTCGATCTACCTGCGATCGTGAGTTCCACTGTCATCGCCGGATTGTCCATTGCAATTCAGTTCTCGCTAAATGCCGCCTTCGTTTCGGACAAAATACAGTCAGCTGCGCCCTTGATGTTCCTGCGGCTTCTTCTCGTCACCGCAGCTGATTTTTTTGTTATCAGCTCATATCTCACTTTCTATCGCGCTATTGGATGTGCCTTGCTGCTTCTGGCCTTGACCATTGCATTCCGGCCAAGCCGCCCACATCCGGGAGACAATGTAAACTCGGCCCCGGGGATTGCCGGATAGAAATGCTTCAAGAGGCGTCTAATCCCACCTGCGCAATAATGCCTGACAGAATCTCAAACGGTATCGACGCGTGCTACTGCGTCGACACCGTGATGTGTCCGCCACCGCTCACGCGGCCATCTTCCGCAGACGGCTAACAAATACCGAAGGCGCTATGAGGGTCCCTTATTGGCAACCCCTTGCAAGCCCATTCTAGCTACATTCGAGTAAGCAGAATCTCCCGCACTCTGGTGAGACCTTCGCTCAATATCTGTGGGCTAGGCGGGGCGATCATCGACAATCGAACGTTGTGGTCCACTTTGACTCCCGGCCCAGCAAAGACACGAGGATTTCTCAACGTCACACCTGCCGATTGCGCCACACTGACGAGCTCATCGACGGGCCAGGATTTCGGAAGATCCAGCCAAACATGCAATGAGGAGGGGTTGGTGTGCATGATACCCAGTTGACCCAGAACCTCCTGCGCGACCCTCTGGCGATTGCCTATCTCTGCAGAGATTTGCGCGGCTATGACTTCTGCAGCGCCGGACTCAATCAGATTTGTGATGAGTTCCGCCGATATCCCGGACACGAACCAGGAAGAAACGCTAGGCAGCGGTGCTTTTATCTCTTCAAGCGCCGACGCACTGGGGGCCACGAGGTATGCAGTCTTGAGACCAATTCCCAGGCACTTTGATACAGTCATGATGTACCAGGTGATATCGGGAGCGATCGATGCAATCGGGCTTGGCGCGTTCTCAGTGATGAACCCATGCACGTCATCTTCGATCAGATATGCCGCATATTTGCGGGCGATTGAGGCAATCTCACTGCGCCGATCTACCGGCATGATGCTGGTAGTAGGGTTATGGCCCGTCGGATTTATATAGACAAAGGCGACCTTGTTTTCTTTGAAAACCCTTTCAAGGTCATCAGAACGCATACCAAATGCGTCGATTTTGACTGGCACAATAGGAACACCCGCAAGCTTGGCCAATTGGCCAAGCGCCGCATAGGTAAGCTCCTCGGTCGCAATGACTGCTCCTTTCGGAACCAGCCGGCCAAGTAATATCATCAGGATGTTTTGCGTCCCACTGGTCAGCAACAACCGGTTGGCCGGGACAGGCGAACCCATTCGCTTGGCCAACCATCCGCCCCCTGCTTCCAAATCGCGGGGGATACCGTGAAACCTGTGCCTTTGTACGATGTTTGAAAGGTCTGGGTTTTCCGCGACCTGGGCCAAACCTTTGCGCAAGTACTCGCGCAACAACGGAACATCCGGCGCCATGGTCCGGGTCAGATCCACCAAGGCCTCTTCATTACCATTCATTGGAATATGCCTTCGGGCTTCACATGCCGGTCTTGAGCAGTTCGCGGGCCTCAGTCGCCGCCTCACCCAGCGCTTGCTTGGGAGAGGTCTGCAGTGTGACCACATTACGCATCTTTTCAATAATTAGTTCGGAAATCTTTGGTCCATTCTTGCCAGGAAAAGCATACCAAGCAGTCAGCGAAGCAATCTGATCCAGCGGCACAGCATAATTCGGATTGTCATTGTAGAATTTTGCCATCTCCGGATCTCGGCGAACCGAGCTGTTCACCGGAACGTATCCGGTCATCGTAGCCATGATCTTCTGACCCTTTGGACCCGATGCAAACTTCACATATTTCCAAGCCGCCTTCTGCTTTTCCTCATCCTTTGAGAACACAACCATGCCATTGCCCGACGCTGGCAATTGACCACCTTTGATCAAAGGGACTGCTGTCATCTGATAGCGGAATCGCTGCGCGATCTGTTTGTCAAAATTGCCGAGATTGCTGCTGGTATTTTGATAGATGCCAAGCTTGCCAGAAACGAAGGCCTGTCTCGCGTTATCCCGTGTCATGTCGACCTGGCCGGCCTCACCAAACTGCTGCAACAAATTCATGGCCCATTGCCCAGCAGGTCCATCAAACGCGATGTCGGAGTCGTTGGCGGTCGTCATTGACCCACCTTGACTGTATACCAGTGTCTGAAAAGCGAGAGCCGAATTCGCGCCATAGTCGAAGTAGAGTCCAGACACGCCACCACCCATCGCATTTATCTTTTTTGCGAGGGTTATTGTGTCTTGCCACGTCGTCGGTAGTTTTTTTGGATCAGCACCTGCCTTTTCAACCAGATCAAGATTGAAAAACAAGTTTTGTGTCGAGATGGAAAAGGGAACTGCATAAGTGGTCCCATCTATCTGCCCGACCCTTGTTATCGACTCTTCACGCCCTTGTTTCCACGCTTCCCCCTCGTCGCGCATCAAGGCGTCAAGCCCAAGCGCCATCTTCCGATCCGCATAGACCCGGACGAAATTCAGCCCCTGGTGGGAAACGTCCGGAAGCTCCCCTGCTATCCCATCTCGCAAAGTCTGCTGCATCAGATCACTGTAGCTGGCATACCCTTGCAGAGAGATCTTGAGATCTGGATTCTCCTTCATAAATTCGTCTGCAACCGCCTGATACATCCCGGAAAAATTGGCTGGTGCATAAGTAATTTGCAGGTCAGTGGCCGATGCATTGCCAGGTTGCATCACCATCAAATTCAAAACGGCAATCGCAGACAGCGAAATCATCGAGTTCATGCCTGGGTTCCCTTCTAGCTATCGAACCGCACCGGTTGAAATGCCCTCCACAAACCACCTTTGGGCCGAGAGGAACGCGACTATGAGAGGCGCTACAACGAGCGTTGAGGCGGCCATGAGCGGGCCGTAATCACTGCCCGCCTCCTCATTCTTGAAGGTCATGATGCCAAGCGGCGGCGGCATCATCTCTTCGGAACGGACGGCAATCAGCGGCCAGAACAGATCGTTCCAGTGGCTGACCACCGAGAAGATGGAAAAAGCGATGATGGCCGGCAGAGCCATCGGCACCATCACACGCCAGACGATGGCAAACTCCGACAGCCCGTCGAGACGCGCGGCGTGGACTACGTCATCCGGTATGGTCTTGAAGAACTGCCGCATCAGGAAGATGCCGAACGGCGACACGATGAAGGGGAAGATCAGCGCGGCATAGGTGTTCAGGATGCCGAGTTGATATCCCATGATGAATTGCGGCAGCGCCAGCACCTGATGCGGAATCAGGAGACCAACCAGCACGATCCCGAACAGCAGGTCGCGTCCCTTGAATTCGAGCTTGGCCAATGCGTAGGCGGCCGGCGCGCAGACCAGGATCTGCAGCGTGAGGATAGCGAGGCAGACGCCGATGCCGTTGAGCATGAATTTGGGCAGCGGCGATGCCGTCAAAGCGCGTCCATAATTCTCGACCAGATGCCATTGCTGCGGCAGGAGCGAGAAAGAGCCGCGGAAAATCTCACCCGGCGACTTCACCGACAAGGAGACCATCCAGACGAAGGGCACCGAAACGGTGGCCGCCGTCATCAGCAGAACAACGTGGCGGGCAATTGCGCCAGGCCAATCCATTTTCATGAGTAGTGCACCCGTCTGTCCATGACGCGAGCCTGGACGAGCGTGAGTGCGATCACGATGACCAGGAAGACGATTGTGACCGCGGCGCCATAGCCGGTGCGCAGATATTCGAAGCTTTCCCGGTAGAGCGTATAAAGCAGGACCTCAGACGCGGTGCCTGGTCCGCCCTTGGTCAGGATCTGCACCGTGTCAAAGGCCTCGAAAGCACGCAGCGCGACAACGATGACCACAAACATCGTCACCGGCCCGAGCATCGGCAAGGTCACGGTACGCAACCGGTCGAGCCAATTGTCCGCCCCGTCGATGTCGGCCGCGTGATAGAGATCGCGCGGAATGGATTTCAGCCCGGCCAGGAAAAGCACCATGGCAAAGCCAAGGTTCTGCCAGATGGCGATGACGGCGAGGACCGGCAGAACCGTCTTTTCATCGCGCAACCAGTTGGCTGTCGGCAGTCCGAGCCCGGAGAGGGTCTGGTTGACGAGGCCGATCGTGGGATGCAGCAAAGCTTCCCAGGCAATCGCCATGGCGGCCAGCGTTGCCATGAAAGGCAGGAAATGGATCGCGCGGTAAAAGGCGCGAAACGATTTCCCGCTTTCGATCAAAAGCGCGATGAAAAGCCCCAGAAGAACGGTCCCCGGCACCACCATCGACACGTAAAGGATCGTGTTGGCAAGTGACGCGCAAAAGGCCTTGTCCGCAAAAAGCTCGGCGAAGTTGCGGGCACCAACGAAGGACATGGTGTGCGCGCCGAACTGCCAGTCGGTCACGGATATGACCATCACGCCCACAATCGGCAGGACAAAGAGACAAAGCAACAGGAAGGCTGCCGGGCCGGCGAGACAGTAAGCCGCCAACGCCTCGCCAACGGCCGAGACGGATTTCGACACCGGCCGCGTGCCAGGAAACACCTCGATGCTGGCCGCCATCAGGCAATCTCCCGCAGCGGTGTGACATTGGCGGCGGGCAGCATGCGCTCACCACTCTTGTCAAAAACCAGGAACCGGTCCGGGCGCACGCTGAGATTGACGAGCTGGCCATGCGCGAGATGCGGTGCCCGCTCGGCCAGCAGGCGCGCGACAAGCGGTTCGCCGGCGCCCAGTGCAAGATGCACAAACAGATCGGAACCCATATGTTCGATCAATCGGATGGTTCCGGCGATCGCGCCCGGTTCGTTGCGATCGCAAAGATGGAATGCTTCCGGCCTGATCCCCAGCGTCACTTCGGCACCCAGGTCGAGATCGACATTGGTGGCGAAGCTGGCCCCTCCCGCCTCGATATGTCCACGCTGGCGAACGACGCCGTCGAGCATGCTGATCTTGGGACTGCCCACGAACTCGGCAACGCGGCGATCGGTCGGATTTGCGTAGATCTGCTGCGGCGGTGCCACTTGCAGCAACTCACCATCGAGCATCACGGCGACACGATCGGAAAGCGTCATCGCCTCCGATTGGTCATGGGTGACATAGATGAAGGTGACGCCCAGCCGACGATGCAGTTCCTTTATTTCGGCGCGCATCTGGACGCGCAATTTCGCGTCGAGGTTGGACAGTGGCTCGTCCATCAGGAAGACCGCGGGATGGCGCACCATGGCACGGCCCACCGCCACGCGCTGGCGCTGACCGCCGGAGAGCTGACCGGGCTTGCGACCCAGAAGATGGTCGATGCCGACGGCGCCGGCGGCCTGCTGGACCTCTTGGGCGATTGCGGCCTTGGCCCCGGCTGTTCCGGGAAGCGCGCGTCCAAGCAGCGGCATACGTTGCCAGAAAGAGAGCCGCCGCATCCTGAGCGGCAGGCCGATGTTTTCAGCGACCGTCATATGCGGATAAAGCGCATAGGACTGGAACACCATCGCGATGTCGCGCTGTTTTGCGCGCAAGCCATCCACGACGCGTCCGCCGATCGAAACGCGCCCCTGATCCTGGGGCTCGAGCCCGGCCAATATGCGCAGGAGGGTAGACTTGCCGCAGCCAGACGGCCCCAGCAACGTGAGAAACTCGCCCTCCTCCACTGCAAGGTTGAGATTGCGCAGGACCTGGGTGGTTCCATATGATTTCGAGATATCGGTGAACAGCACGCCGGACATCACGCGACCTCCGTCGTCCTGGCAAGGCCGGCGCCGACCGCTTCGGCCCATCCGCCGTCCAGATAGACCGCCGACCCCACCTGCGTTCGCTGGATGCGCTGCAGGAGATTGCCCGATCGAATTTCCGAAACCTGCATGACTGTTGCCAGCAAAGGCGCAACGGCCGCTCGCCGGGCAAGTACCTCTGAAAGCACCCGACCTGTCATGCTCGAAAGTGGCTGCATGTCGAGAACCTCAAGGATGGTGGGAGTGATGTCGCAAATGCCGGAAGGCACTCTGGAGACGTGCCCGCCGGCCAGGAACTGCGTTCCCGCAACGATGCCCACCGAAGCGAGTTCCTTCGGGTGCAGGCCGCCATGGACGCCAAGGCCGGGTGCCCGCGCATTGTCGTAATATGTCCCGCCTGCCAGACCGAACCGGTCCCTGCCGTCGTCCGCGCGAAAGGCGAAATAGACGTCAGGGGCGCGTTCGTGATTTGCCATGACAAGGCTGCTTGCGAAGGTTCCCGGGACGATCCCTTCGATCTCGTCTCCTGGCGCGGTGAACATCGGACCGACCCAGGCAAACTCGCTGAGCGCGCTGACGAGCCGTGACAGCTGTTTGCTGCCACGGTCGGCAAGGTAGAGCGCGCCGACCTGGCCGGAGACGATGACGACATCGACATCGGGTGCCGGTGCAGTTCCTGGATTGAAACCAGCTTCGGAAAGACTATCCGCGACGGAAACACGTGTATGCGCCGTGATGTGGCCATGGTCCGAAAGCGCGATGATCTGGACGCCGGCAGCGCGCCCCTCGGCCTCCCACCAGTCCAGTATGCGGCCGAATTCGGCGTCGCAATGCTTGATAGCCCGGCGGGTCGCGGCGCCGCCCGTACCATTGTGATGCGAGCAGGTATCCGGCTCGCCATAGGATAGAATGGTCACGTCCGGGGCCTGTTCAGGCCAGACATAGTCGAGAAAGACCGTGGTGATCAGGGTCTGCGCTTCAATATCCGGCTCGCCGACGGGCGGCACCGGTGGCAGCGGCCCGAATCTGGCAACGATTTCATCAAGGACGCTCCTTGGCGTGCAGGCCTCTGGGAAATGGCCCGACAGGCGGATATGGCCGAAGGCCTCTGCCTTGTGATGGAAGAGTCGCGTCGTGCCCGGTGTATTGGTTGCCAGGACCGCAAGGCTTTTACCGGCGCGGCCAAGCAACTCCCCCAGGGTCGGCACACTCATCAGCCGGCCACCGCTTTCACGGTCGAGCCGATCCAGAAGGATCGCGTCAGCTGTGTCTATGTAGCGCTGCGGATTGACGCTGCGGTCGACATATTTGTTGCCGACCATCCCATGAACGGCCGCTGTGGATCCAGTGACAAGACTCGGGAAGGCGGCCCTGGTTTCACTTGGATAGATCGTTCGCTGTGCCGCGAGCGTTGTGCCGAGCGTCTTCAGCCGGAAGAGATTTGGTGTTTGCTGTTCATCGATCAGATCCGGCCGAAGCCCGTCAAAGCTGACGATTACGAATTTGGTTTCTGCCATCGATCCGGGCCTTGTTGATAACCTTTGGGCTATCGACCCGCCGTTACGCTCCTGTGACAATCATCGAATAATTCGAACTAAATCCGCCCCAATGTGATCATCCCGTTTTTAGAAAGAAATCTGTTTTGCCCGAGGGACAAGAATCGTTGCCGCTCAATTCCGTGCGGGCCTTTGCCGTGATCGCGCGCGAGAGAAGCGTGACCCGGGCCGCAGTCGTGCTGGGTATCGCGCAAAGCGCGGTCAGCAGACACCTTGCCGTGCTTGAGGACTATCTCGGATCGAAACTCGTTGAGCGGCGCGGACGCAATTCCGAACTGACCCCGTTCGGCAGGCTCTTCGCAACTGCCGTCAGCGAGCCGCTGGACACGATCTACTTCACTGCGCAGCGCATGAAGCGGCGGCAGACCGACCTCAACCGCATTCTGGTCAGGACGTCGCTGCCAACCTTCGCCTCAACGCTGCTGATCCCCAACATCCAGGCCTTCTCCACCGAAGCCGGCGGCGCGGTGGTCGACGTCGTCACCACGCTCTCACAACCGACATCCGCCGACAATTTCGATGTCCTGATCACGCGTGATCTCGCGCTGGCAGAGCCTTCCGACAGGTGGGTTCTGCTGAACGAGGATCTGGTTTGCGTCGGCGCTCCACGACAGGTTGCAGGCAAGGAGATCGACATCGTGACACGCATTCCGATCGTCTCGATCACGTCTCGTCCAGATAGCCTTCCGACTTGGCTGAAGGGAATGGACATCGGGCAGCACGACATAAAGTTGGGTGCCCGATACGACCACCACTATCTGGCACTTCCAGCGATCGCGCATGGAAAAAGCCTGTTGGTGACTCCGGAGGTGCTTGTGCGCGACCTGATCAAGCAAGGATTGCTGGAGGTCGTCAAAGGCACCCGCACGCCGAGCGGCATGCAGTATCACGCCCATGCCGTCGACCGCAGTCAGAATCTGGATCTGGCAAGGATGTTCTGCAGGTGGCTCGTCCGCTTGTGCAGGGAGGACCAGCCCAAAGCGAAGGCGCTTGGGTTCACATCGAAATAATCGATGGGTGGCATGCAGTTGCTAGATAGCGCGAGTTGATTGGCGGCAACGAAGTGCGGCAGACCGGCCTCGAAATGAAATCGAGGCATTTGCAGTGACGATCCTTTCAAACCGGCTCCAGCTTGTTCGCCCGTCGGAAACAAAGGCGATGACCGCTCGCGCCGCGGCGTTGAGAACCAGTGGCGTCAATGTCATTGTGCTGAGCCAGGGCGAGCCCGATTTTCCGACGCCGGCACCAATTCGCGACGCTGGCGTACGTGCCATTGGCGAAGGGCTGACCCGCTACACGGCGGTTGCAGGCGTCGCGCAGCTTCGCGAGGCGATCTGCGGCAAGCTGAACCGCGACTATGGATTGAACTACACCATCGATCAGATAACCGTCGGCTGCGGCGCCAAGCAGGTCATCTTCAACGCACTCTATGCCAGCCTCGATGCGGGAGACGAAGCGATCATCCCAGCACCGTGTTGGGTTTCATATCCGGACATGGTCGCGTTGGCAGGCGGAACAGCGGTGCTGGCGCCATGCACGCCGGAAAGCGGCTTTAAGCTGTCGGCCGAAACGCTCGCCGCCGCGATCTCCAGACGCACGAAATGGCTGATCCTGAATTCTCCCTGCAATCCGACCGGTGCGGTCTATTCGGCGGACGAACTCGTTGCCCTGGCGCAAGTTCTTCGGGAACACCCGCAGGTGCACATCCTTTCCGACGATATCTACGAAAAGCTCGTCTATGATGTTCCCTTCGCCTCTATCCTTTCAGTCGCTCCCGACCTCGTCGAGCGAGTTCTGATCGTCAACGGCGTCTCCAAGGCCAGTGCGATGACTGGCTGGCGCGTGGGTTACGCTGCCGGGCCGGCACACCTGATCAAGGCCATGAACACGATCCAGGGTCAGACTTCATCGCACACGAGTTCGATCTCGCAATATGCCGCGATCGAGGCGATCGGCGGCGACCAGCACTATGTCGCGGATTTCGTGGCCGAGTTTCGGCAGCGACGCGACCTTGCCGTCGGCTTGCTGGCGCGCGCACCGGGCCTCAACTGCCCGTTGCCGGAAGGCGCCTTCTACGCCTTTCCCTCATGCGCCGGCCTTATCGGCAAGCAGACACCGCAGGGCAAGGTCATTGGCAATGACATTGATTTCACGGATTACCTTCTCAATCAGTTCGGCGTCGCCGCCGTGCCGGGATCAGCTTTCCTGGCGCCGTCGTTCCTGCGCATTTCTTATGCCTCTTCGCAAACCGATCTCGATCTGGCCTGCAAGAGGATAATCTATGCGTGCGAAGCGCTGACGTGAGGACCCAACGATGAGCAAAGCGACATATCTGCGCCACGCAATGACCGAGAAGGGTCTCGTCCACGTCATGGCGACGCACAGTCCGTTGTCGGCGCTCCTTGCCGAGCAGGCAGGCTTCGACGGACTATGGGCATCGGGCTTCGAGCTCTCGGCGCTCTACGGCCTTCCCGACATGAGCCTGATCTCAATGACCCAGCACCTCGAGATGCTTCGGGCTGTGGCGGGCAGAACCTCCCTGCCGATCGTCGCCGATGTCGACACCGGCTACGGCAACGCAATCAACGTCATTCACACCGTTCGCGAATATGAGCGGGCCGGCGCAAGCGCGGTCGTCATTGAAGACAAGTCGTTTCCAAAGGTCACCAGCCTTGCCGTGAACGGTCACCACGACCTGGTTCGTGTCGAGGAATTCCAGGGCAAGATCGAAGCCGCGCGGGCGACACGATCGGACCCCGACTTCCTGGTCATTGCGCGCACTGAAGCGCTGATCGCAGGACTGGGCGAAAAAGAAGCCCTGTCGCGCGCCCATGCCTATGCGCAGGCCGGCGCCGACATGATCCTGATCCACTCCAAGAAAAAGGACCCCGGCGAAATCGAGAGCTTCTCCGAAGCCTGGAACGGCGCCGTCCCCTTGGTCATCGTGCCCAATGCTTATCCCGAGCTCAGCTCGGCTCGTATCCGAGCGCTCGGCAATATCCGCATGGTCATCTACGGCAATTACGCGATCCGCGCCGCCGCCACCGCGATGAAGGAAACGTTCTTGCGCGTCATAGCCGATGACGGCGTCCAGCAGGTCCACCGAGACCTGCTGCCCGTCGAAGATGTTTTTCAACTTCAGGGAATGGACGACGTCCGGTCAGACGAGCAGCGCTATCTCCGCTAGAGCGTTTCCGGTTTCACTGAAACACAGAAACGCTCTAACTCTTTGTTATTACGTAATTCCGGACGGCAAACCGCTACGCACTTTTCCGGAATTGCGCTAGCCCGGCCGCGCCGCAACGACAGAAATCTCGACCAGCGTCCCTGGCGACAGCGTCGCTCCGATGCACATGCGCTGGGGCCAATGTCCAGGCTCATCCCCTACCCAGGCCAGCCACTCGACATCAAAGGCCTTCTTGTCATCAAGATTTGCCAGAAAGACCGAAACCGACAGCAGATTGCGGCGGGCAGTCCCCAGCTCTCCCAACACGCGGTCGATTTTTGCGAAGGTGGCTGCGATTTGGCCTTTCAGATCGAGACTTTTATCGTCGGAGGTCGCTACCGCCCAGGCAAGATTGCCGAACCCCGAGCCGGAACTCCTGCCCGCGGCTACCCCCTTCGATCGATCGATTTTCGGCTCATTGCTCATTCGATTCCATCCCGTGTGCCATTGTCGCCGAGCGCTTCCCACGTGCATCGTACTGCGGACCACGAGCAGATGTCCAATTATACTTCAAAATCCACCACTTTATCTTCTCAGCAAGTGATTTTTGGATAATTTTACAGATAAATTCGAAACATACTGAATAAATACGCCGCCACACATGATCTGATGCATTGAAGTGGCGAACAAAGAACAGTTGGTCAATTCAGGCATCCAACTTGCTACATCCCACATGCAACAACAGGCCGCCGACCTCTCAGGGCCAGTCGTGATAATCCGAGGACGTCTGCAGCTGGGCGTCATTGTTCCTGCTGACCGCCATAGCGCGATATCGGGCAGGTGAGGTGCCGGTCTTGCGTTTGAAGAAATGACTGAAATTGCCCGGATCGCGAAAACCAAGGCTGTAGGAAATCTCCTGCACGTCGCGGGCGGATCGCTCCAGCCTCTGCTTCGCTTCCTGGACAAGACGTTCATGCACCAGTTCGATCGGCGAACGCGACAACATGCGCTGGCAGATCGAATGCAACCTGTCGGTGGTGATGCCGAGCTCCGCGGCATAGTCGGCGATGGTGCGATGGTGGCGGAACCCGATTTCGACCGACTGGCGAAAGCGCTGCAGGATCGAACCGGCGCTTACCTGACGCTCCTGTGCAGCGGGAGATCGCTGCAGCCGCCAGATGGCCGTCAGGACCAGACGCATATAGGCCGACAAGACCATCCGCGAGGCACGGCCCTCCGTCACCAGTTCCGCAATGGCACCTTCAAACAGCGAGGCCATCTCGGAAAGGCAGGCCGGCTCCAGCGCCTCGTTCACTGAAAAATCGGCGGAAAACGCGCGCAGCAAAACCGACTCCGCATAATCGCCGATCGCTTCGCCAATGATCTCGGGTGACACGCCGAGAAGATAGCCGCGGCTGCCCGCAGCCACGGTGATCATCTCTTCGACGCTTGGTGGAAAAAAAACAATGGCCGGACCGGTAACGGTTACCGGTCCCTCCTTGCGCACGAGACGAACATGGCCGCCCGTGAGCAGCAGCGCATGATGGAACCAGCGCTGCGCAGGCCGGCCAATACGAATGACACGTGACTGGATGGCCGGCTCGATCACCTCACCGCGAGCATCGTGATGAATGGCTGGATCGGTATGCATAGCCAGCTAAACCCAGAAAATTACAATTAATCACCACAAATTCACATTCTCATTCACGCTGCAAGGCGTAGCATTTCCATCAAGGGCCTTTGGGAGGGGGCAGGCATGGCGGCGAGCAGTCCCCATAGCAAAGCGAAGCTGTCGTTTGACGATCAGTGCAGTGTTTCGCAGGCTCCCGTTCGCCGAATTTCCATGATGGTCGGCGGACGCGACATCGAGGCGGCCAATTCGGCGATCTTTGAACGCCATAGCCCGGTGAACGGCGATCTGGTCACCATCGCGGCTGCCGCCACGCCCGCGGATGCTGCCGGTGCCGCCGATGCAGCGGCCGCGGCCTTTCCCGACTGGTCCCGGACCAGCCCCAGCCATCGCCGCACTCTGCTCGAGCGCGCCGCGCAACGGCTTCTTGCCCGTCAGGTCGACTTTACGGCGGCAATGATGGCCGAGACCGGAGCGACACCTGAATGGAGCGCCTTCAACGTCGCTCTTGCGGCGAGGATCTTGTCCGAGGCGGCGGCCATGACGACGCAGATCGGTGGCCAGCTCATTCCAACCGACTACATCGGCAAGACATCGATGGCTTATCGCCAGCCTGCGGGCGTCTGTCTGGCGATCGCCCCATGGAACGCTCCCGTGATCCTGGGCGTGCGCTCGATCGCGATGGCGCTGGCCTGCGGCAACACCGTGGTGCTCAAGTCGTCGGAACTTTGTCCTGCCACCCACAGGCTGATTGGGGATGTGATCACCGAGGCGGGCTTTCCTGCCGGCGTGCTCAACATCGTCTCGAATGCACCGGCGAGCGCTTCGGCAATCGTCGAGACATTGATTTCCCATCCGGTCGTGCGCCGCATCAATTTCACCGGCTCGACGCGCGTGGGGCGGATCATCGCGCAGACGGCCGCCAAACATCTCAAGCGATGCCTGCTGGAACTCGGAGGCAAAGCGGCCTTCATTGTTCTCGACGACGCCGATCTGGACCGCGCGGTCGAAGCCGCCGCCTTCGGCGCCTATTTCAACCAGGGTCAGATCTGCATGTCGACCGAGCGTATCATCATCATGGATGAGATCGCCGATGCATTCGTCGCAAAATTTCTCGCCAAGGCCAGCACGTTGCGCGCCGGTGATCCGCGGCACGGCGACATGCCGCTCGGAGCTTTGGTCACCGCGGAGTCCGCGCGCCGCATCCATGGCCTGATCGAAGATGCCGTCGCCAAGGGCGCCACCTTGCTGACCGGTGGCAACAACCAACACGCCTTCATGGACGCCACCGTGATCGACCACGTCACGCGTGCCATGCGCATCTATCGCGAGGAGAGCTTCGGACCGGTTGCGGCAATCATTCGCGTCGGCTCAGTCGACGAAGCCGTGACGGTCGCCAATGACTGCGAATACGGCCTGGCGGGCGCCGTCTTCGGGCGCGACACAGCGCGCGCTTTCGAAGTCGCACGCCAAGTTGAATCCGGAATCTGCCACATCAACTCGGCGACCGTATGCGATGAGCCGCAGATACCGTTCGGCGGGGTGAAAGCGAGCGGTTACGGCAGATTCGGCGGACCTGCGGCGCTCGACGAATTCACGGAGTTGCGCTGGATCACGATCTCCGACGGCAGCGACGAATATCCGATCTGAACCGGGGAAAGAAAGGCTTGAGACATGCTCGACGGCAAGACCATCGTCATCACCGGCGTTTCGTCCGGCATCGGCGCCCGCACGGCCGAACTGGCGATCGCGCAAGGCGCTGATGTGATCGGCATCGACATGCGTGATCCGCCGGCCGCACGCGGTGTGTTTCTCAAGGGCGACCTCGCCACGCCGGAGGGCATCGCGGAAGTCGTTGCGCGGCTGCCGCATCGGATCGATGCGCTGCTGAATGTCGCCGGTGTTTCCGGTGCGGACGGCGCCGCGCTCACCCTGGCGATCAATTTTTATGGACTGCGACTGCTGAGCGAGACATTGGCGCCGCGCATCCGCGAGGGCGGCGCAATCGTAAACGTCGCGTCGGTCGCCGGTTATGGCTGGCGAGCCAATCTGGCGCGTGCCAGGACGCTGGTCAGCTCACCCGGCTTTCCTGATATCGGCCGGGTTCTGGCCGAGAACGGCGTGCCGGACGAGATCGGCTATCCCCTCTCAAAGGAGCTTCTCATCCTGTGGACGCAGATGGCCGCGCATCAGCCGCTGTTCAGGCAACGCGGCATCCGCGTCAATGCCGTCAGCCCTGGCCCGGTCGAAACGCCGATCCTTACGCAATTCCGCGCGGTCCTCGGCGACGCCAAGGTCGATTCAGACATCACCCGCGTCGGACGGGCAGGCACGGCCTCCGATATTGCCCCTGTGATCCTGTTTGCCGCCTCGGACGCCGCGCGCTGGATCAACGGGACGAACCTGGCCGCCGACGGCGGCCTTGAAGCATCGATCAATGCCGACGTTCTCGGTTTCTAGAGCTTTGCGTCTTCACGGAACGCGGAAAACTCTAACTCTTTGATTTTGCGCAATTTCAAGGCGGAAAACCGCTGCGCACTTTTCCTGAAAAATGCTCTAGGGGGACGCAATGACAATTGACATTCAGCAGATCATCGGCGGCAGCTTCGTTGGCGCCATATCGGGCAAGACATTCGACAGGATCGATCCTCTTACCGGCCAGGTGGCGACACGGTCACCCGCCGCCGGTATCGACGACGTCGCTGGTGCGGTCGCGGCTGCTCAGGACGCTTTTCCGGCCTGGTCCAGGACCGGTCCGGCGGAGCGGCGCGCGCTGCTGAACAGGGCCGCCGATCTGCTGGCCGCCAGGGTCGGCGAATTCACCGACCTGATGGTTACCGAGACCGGCGGTACGGCGCCTTGGGCTGGCTTCAACACCACGCTGGGCGCGAACATGCTGCGCGAGGCCGCCAGCATGACGACCCATATCCAGGGCGAGATCATTCCCTCCGACAAGCCGGGCACCCTCTCCATGGGCGTCCGCCAGCCGGCGGGTGTCTGTCTCGGCATCGCGCCCTGGAATGCCCCCGTCATCCTGGGGGTGCGTGCGATCGCAATGGCGCTCGCCTGCGGCAATACCGTCATCCTGAAAGCATCCGAGGTCTGCCCTGGCATTCACGTGACCATCGGCAAGGTTCTCGTTGAAGCCGGCATTCCGGCCGGTGTCGTCAATGTACTCACCAACGCGCCCGAAGATGCGGCAGCCGTGGTCGAGGCATTGATTGCCGCGCCGCAGGTTCGCCGCGTCAATTTTACCGGCTCGACCAAGGTGGGCCGCATCATTGCTGAACTGGCGGGCCGGCACCTGAAGCCTGCGTTGCTGGAGCTGGGCGGAAAAGCGCCGATGATCATCCTTGATGATGCTGATATCGATGCCGCGGTGAACGGCGCGATCTTCGGCGCGTTCGCCAATATGGGCCAGATCTGCATGTCGACCGAGCGGCTGATCGTGCAGGAAAAAGTAGCGGACGAATTCGTCTCGAAACTGGCCGCGCGCGCAGGAAAGCTGACTTCAGGCGATCCTCGCGGACATGTCGTCCTCGGCTCCCTCGTCAGCCCAGAGGCAGCACAGAAGATGCATGGCCTGATCATCGACGCCAAAGGCAAGGGAGCGAAACTGGCTGCAGGCGGAGGCAGGACGGGCAGCGTCGTTGATGCCACGGTACTCGATGACGTCAGGGCTGGCATGCGCATCTATGACGAGGAGAGTTTCGGCCCGGTGAAACCCGTAATCCGCGTGAAGGATGAGGAGGAAGCAATCGCCATCGCCAACGACACGGAATATGGCCTGTCGTCTTCGGTCTATAGCCGAAACATCCAGCGCGCCATGGCAGTCGCGGCCCGCATCGAGAGCGGGATTTGCCACATCAACGGACCGACCGTGCATGACGAGGCGCAGATGCCGTTTGGCGGCGTCAAGAATTCAGGCTACGGCCGTTTTGGCGGCAAGGCGGCGATTGCCGAGTTCACCGATCTGCGCTGGATAACGGTCGAAGATCCCCATCAGCATTATCCGTTCTGATGGAGCGCCCGCGTCTTACTTGAGCGTCCGGGCAACCAGACGCGACAGGCTGGGCCCAGCCAGCAGGACCACGAGGAACCGGGCCGCTTGCAGCGCCATCACGAAGGAAAGATCGACCCGGTCCGATGCCGCGGCGATGATCGCCACCGAATCCATGCCGCCAGGACTGGTCGCCAGATAGGCGGTCAGCGGATCGACATCGAACATGATGACGATCAGCCACGCCATCAGGCCGCAAAAACCCATCAGCGCGAGAATGGCGGCGATGATCTGCGGTAAAGCCCTGGCTGCATGGCGCACGGTGCCGATGGTGAAATTCAACCCTACGGTCCAGCCGATGGCAACGTAGCTGACCGCCAGCAGCCATTCCGGAATCTGCATTGTCAGCCCAAATGCCAGATGGATGATGCCGCCAACAATGAAAGCACCAAGGAAATAAGGCGACGGCAAGCGCACGATCCGGCCCGCGAAACCGCCGACCGCGGCAACGACCAGGGTCAAGCCAAAGGCCGGCCAATCGAGCGGCGGAAACCAGACGATTGCCGGTTCGGCCACACCCGACTTGTCCACCCACAGCCGCGCCACCGCCGCTGCGGCAATGGTGACGATCACCACGCGCAGATATTGCATGAACGCGACAAGGCGCTGGTCCGCCCCGAACGCGCCCGCCATCAGCACCATGGCGGTAGACGCCCCTGGCGCAGCGCCCCAGACGCCGGTTGTTCCCGGCAGGATGTCGAGACGGCTGATCAACCAGCCGAGAAGGCTGGACGCTGCCAGCGTTGCCAGCACGACAGCGGACACGAGGCCCCACCCCTCTGCCAGCGTCGAAAAGATACTGAGGGAAATCGATCCCGCGATCAGACAGCCGATGATCGCCTGCGCCGAAGCAAACACCATGCGCGGCACACGTACGGTTGCTCCATTGACGCCTGCCAGGATCCCAGAGACCAGCGAACCGATCAGCAGCGCCGCGGGCAGGTGGACCAGTTCAAGCAGCGTGACCAGAACCAGCGTCAGCGGGAACAGCACCAGCCACTGTGATGACTTGGCAAAGGCGGCAAAGCGGGAGAACGACTCGGGATTGGCGGTCATGCAAAGCCTATATCACCACCATCGGCCGACAAGCAGCAGGATCCCGCGACCGGGCACCCCGACCTTTCGTTATAAAACATGATAAAAATACTCATATTTTCGTTTCCTTTGATGCCGCCGTGCGATAGGGTTGCCGAATTCATTGGGAACCCGCCTGCGGAACGACCGCAGCGATGCCGAAGCGCGACGCAGCCAGCAGCCACGCCCGCGATTTCTTCAAACGACGATGCAGAGAGTTAGCGCGTGTCACAAATCGAAGTCGAAAATCGCCATGCCAACGCCGAAGCGCATATCCGCGCGACCGTGATGAACGAGATCTGCGAGGTCATGCACCGCTCGGGATTGCCGCCCATGGCGGTGCTGCGGCTGGTGGCCCGGTCGATCGGAACAATCTATCGTGAAATGGCGGAAGCGCACTCTGGTGTCGCCCCCTGCCCTTGCGGCTGGCGACCGGATCCTAAAACCGATATGGACATTCTCAGCACCGCTCTGGTGGCCGCCTGCACCCACCGCAACATCACTGACTTGCGGCGGATGCCGATAGCCGGCAGAGCATAGACACCTGAACTCACGCGGGATGTCGCAACTCAAGACAGCGCTGTGGAATGCCCATGCCCAAAATCACACGCCGCACGTTCCTGAGCGCGTCGGCTGCCGCCGCATGCGGTCTCGGATTGGGGTGGGCAGGCAATTTCACGCGCTCGGCCTTGGCAGTTCCCGAACCACGAATCCTCAAACCCAGGAAGGTTCAGGCAAAGCTGACAGGCGCCGCCTTGACCAGGGACGTACTCACCTACGGTGACGAGGCAGGTGTTCCACCCCCCTTGCGCATGCGGAAGGGCGAGACCTTTGCGGCGCGGCTGGTCAATGGCATCGACGAACCCACCACGATCCACTGGCACGGCATCCGGGTTCCCAACAAGATGGACGGCGTACCGTTTCTGGTTCAGCCTTATGTCTACACCGGTGACCAGTTCGACTATGTCTTCACGCCGCCGGATGCCGGCACTTTCTGGTACCACCCGCACTGCAACACGCTGATCCAGATGGGCCACGGCCTGACCGGCGTGATCGTCGTGGAGAATCCCAACGACCCTGAGTTCGATGCGGAAGTGGTGCTTAATCTGCGGGACTGGCGCCTGGGTGGCGACAGCCAGTTCATCGAGCAGTATCGGCCCCGCGATGCCGCTAGGTCGGGAACCTTCGGCACGGTGCGCACCGCCAACTGGATCGAGCAGCCGCAATACGATGCGCCCTCCGGGGCGCTCGTACGCCTGCGCATAGCGATTACCGACGTCACCCGGGTCTATGCGTTTCGCGTTCAGGGAGCCGATGCAACGGTGATTGCCATGGATGGCAATCCGGTTCCGCAGCCCTTCCCGCTCGACCTGCTCCAGCTTGGCCCGGGCCAGCGCCTGGAGTTGGCGGTGCGCATGCCTGACCAGGAGGGTGCCATTGTCAGCCTCGAGGACCTTCGCGGGACAAAGTCGGCGGTGCTGGCGACGCTGCGCTCGGTTGGAACCTCGCTGCGACGCGACCTGCGCGATCTCGTACCGCTCGAACCCAATCCGGTCGAACTTGTCGACGCCGGCGCCGCCCAGCATATCCGGCTGTCGCTGAGCGCCACGGCGGAAAATGCTTCGAAGGACAGCATCTGCGGCTCGCTGGGATACAGCTTCTGGGCCATAAACAAGGTGCCATGGCCCGGCGATACACCCGACCCGACAGCGCCATTGGCCGAGCTGAAGCTGGGTAAGAGCTATATTCTCGACCTGGAGAACCTGACGCCACAGGTCCATCCCATCCATCTGCATGGCATGAGCTTCAAGGTTCTGTCCTCTTCGAAGCGGCCGGTGCAACCGCAGATCTCGGATACCTATCTCATCCAGGCGGATGAGAAGGTACAGTTGGGTTTCGTAGCCGACAATCTCGGCGACTGGCTGCTGCATTGCCACATCATCGAGCATCAGAAGACAGGCATGACGAGCTACTTCCGCGTCGTCTGAGCCGCATCGGCCGCGGGTTACCATTTCCGCTCGACATTGACCGATATCAGCCCGGCACGAACGGGGCTTGACATTCGCGCCGACAAGAACCTACCAATAGTAACTTACTGTGAGTAGGTTTATCGGGATTGCAAGCGTGAAGGATCTGGCAATGAAGAAGCCCACCATGGCTGCCGCGGTGATAAATCGTTTTGGCGGCATCAGCGAAATTCATATGGAACAGGTTCCCCTGCCTCAGGTGGGTGCCGACGATGTTCTCATCCAGATGGAGGCAGCGGGAGCAGCATCGTGGGACGCAGTTGAACGCGAGGGGCAATATGATGGTTATTTCGGCGCCTCGACGTTTCCGTACATTTTGGGTTGGGACGGTGCCGGCAGGATTGTCGAAGTCGGCAGGAATGTCGGCCGCTTCCATATAGGCGACCGTGTTTACGCGGCATCGATGCCGCTGCCCCGCGGCGGCTTCTACGCCGAATACGCCGTCGTGGATGCCGAACACGTTGCCCCTATTCCAGGAAAACTCACGATCCAGCAGGCCGGGGTCATGGGGTGGGACGCTTTGACCGCGCTGAGCGGTCTGGAAACGTTGAACCTCACTCCGGGCGAGACGCTGATGATCTTTGGCGCAAGCGGCGGCATTGGCCACATGGCGCTACAATTGGCCCTGCACAAGGGAGTTCGCGTCTTTGCCGTCGCCTCGGGTGACGATGGTGTTGCCCTTGCGGAAAGGCTTGGCGCGCACGCCACGGTAAATGGACGCACGGACGATGTCGAAGCTGCGGCCCGCCGGTTCTCTCCGGGCGGATTGGATGCGGCCCTCGTTATGGTTGGTGGAGAGACATCCGAGCGCGCTTTGCGGGCACTCAGGAATACCGGGCGGGTCGCTGTCCCCTACGGAGTGCAGCCTGAGCCCAAAACACCGTCGGGCATGCAATTGTTTATGTACAATGGTGATCGCCGCCGCACGGCGACCGACAGGCTCAACGCGATCATTGAATCAAGCTCTTTCGAAGTTCATGTCGCTAAGGCATTTCACCTCGACGAGGCGGTGGAGGCACACCGGATGCTGGGCACGCACTATCTGGGAAAGCTGGCGCTGTTGCCGCCCCGAAAGCCCTGACGGTTTGACCCTCCGCCCACAGGGAAGACCGCGCCACGGTTTGGCAACCCGCGCTCGCGACTGGTGCCTAACCCTTCCACATCGTCGAACGAAGAACCGATTGCATGTGCTGCGACAGGTCAAGTTCGCCGCGCGCCTCGATCTCCAGCAGGTAACGGGCCTTGGCCCAGCGATCACCCTCCGTGGTCGCGGGGTAGGCGCAGATCGCCACAAGCGCGGTTTCTTCGGTTCGACAGACATCCTCGAAGACACTGCCTCTGCCGCCGATTTCTTCTACCGTTTTGCGGAGCGCGAGGTAGGATGATTTGTGCGCCTCGATCAGCGCGGTCAACTCGGCGCCTGGTTCTTTGTCCCTGCGTGGGGCGCCATGGGCCATGACCTCAACCGTTGTGGCGACGACGGCGCCGCCGGATTGAAGCAGCAGGGTGCGGCGATTGATCTTAGACGTGATGAACTCTCCTCTGAAGGACAGGTGCCGGTAGCTGGTGCACCATAACACGGTGGCTTGCGCATTCCTGTCAGGAGCGATCGGTATGCTCGAGGGGCCTTGTTCACAGAGTTCTTTTGAAGGCGTAGAGAAAAACGTTCGGGACCTTTCAAACGTCTTCGTACGACGGTTTCCTGGAACTCTTGCGGGCGTCCCTGATGCGCTTGATTTTGCCCTGATGACCATGTTTGCTTTGCTGGCCGGATGTGATGGACCTCCTGTCAGGGTGAAGTTCGACGGCGATCTGGAGAAGGCGCTGCTCGAGCTGGTTCGTTCGGGCGGCTCCAGACCGTTCAAGGACCTGGCTCCCGGCGATTGGACGTCGGTGCATGTCTTCACCGGCCCCATCGCCAGCGGCGCAAGGATCGCACAAGAATTGGGGCAGGAGGTCACGCTCGACGGAGACGGCACCTACCGTGGCTCTTATGTCCAGGACGGCAACCTGCTGGTGTTCCAACGCCATGAAGTGATCGTACGGATGGTCAGCCTCGGCCAAAGCGCGGCATTGGGCGACGGCCGATATTCCGAAAGCTCGGTGCTATCGGCTCGCGGCGGAGCCATCAGGGTCGTCGACCCAGATAGGCCCGGTGTAGACCGTAGTCCAGGCTGAAATGAAACGCGGCGTGCATGGACATGCGCGTTTTACAGAGGCTTTTGCTCAGGCTCCAACTCGCCGCCACCTCAGCGGCCCATCTTCATGGATGGAGCGCCCCGTGCTGTCGACGGCGACGATGACTGGCAGATCCTGCACCTCGAATTCGTGGATCGCCTCCATCCCCAGATCTTCGAAGGCCACGATACGCGCAGCCCTTATGGATTGCGAAATCAGGAAAGCCGCGCCGCCGACGGCGATCAGCGAGGCCGCGCCATGTTGTTTGATCGCTGCAATGGCTTCCAGCCCACGCTCACCCTTCCCGATCGTTGCCAGCGCCCCGGCATCGCCCAGGATGCTGTCCATGAACGGATCCATGCGGCTGGCTGTGGTTGGCCCCGCCGGGCCTATGACCTCATTGCCGACAGCATCCACCGGGCCGACATAATAGATGACCCGCCCTTCCAGCGGCGTGGGCAGCGGTTTTCCGTCCTTCATCAATCCCACCACCCTGTGGTGCGCGGCATCTCGAGCGGTCAGCAGGCGCCCCGAAAGCAGCAAGGTCTCGCCGGCTTGCCACGTCTGTACATCAGCGCGTTTCAATGAATCGAGATCGACATGGCGCGTGTTGGTCTCCGCCTGGTCGAGGACGATCTGTGGCCAGTCCTCGGCGCTTGGGGCGGCAAGGTTGGCGGGACCTGAGCCATCGAGCGTGAAATGTACATGCCGATGCGCCGCGCAATTGGGAACCAGCGCCACCGGCAACGATGCGGCATGCGTCGGATGCGTGAGCATCTTGACGTCAAGCACGGTCGTCGTCCCACCCAAACCCTGTGCACCGATGCCGAGCGCGTTGACGCGCTGGTAGATATCCAGCCGCATTTCGTCGACCTTGCCTGCCGGCCCCTTTGCAAGAAGTTCATGCATGTCGAGGGGATCGAGAAGCGCCTTCTTGGCCAGCAGCATGGCACGCTCTGAACTACCGCCGACGCCGATGCCCAGGACGCCCGGCGGGCACCATCCTGCCCCCATCTCGGCGACGCGATCCACGACCCACGAAACGACATCATCCCGCGGCAGCAGCACGCCGAACTTCGTCTTGTTCTCGGAACCCGCGCCTTTGGCGGTAGCGAACACCTCGATCGTATCCCCGGGAACCATTTCGGTATGGACCATCGCCGGTGTGTTGTCGCCTGTGTTGCGCCGGCCGAAAAGCGGATCCGCAACGATCGAAGATCGCAATGGATTGGCTTCGTCGCGGTAGGCCGCACGCACGCCGTCATTGATGATCTCTTCGAGCGAGCGATCCGTCTCGATACGGACTTTAAGACCGACACGCAGGAAAACACTGGCGACGCCCGTATCCTGGCAGATCGGGCGCCGGCCGAGCAGAGCCATGCGGGAATTGACCAGGATCTGCCCCATTGCATTCTTCGCCAGTGCACTTTCCTCGCGCCGCCATGCATCGGCGAGATGGCGCACGAAATCCCGAGGATGCGCGAACGAGATCAGTTGAAATGCATCGGTTATGCTGCGGCGCAGGTCGTCATCGGTTATGACAGTCACGAATACGGCCCTCCCTCAGCCTTGCTGGCATGTGCAGCAGCCTGGAGCGTGCGGTAGGCCCGTTCCACGATCGGCCGATCGATCATGACCCCGGCGTAAGCAACCGCACCGTGACCGCAGGCCACGGCGGCCGCATAGGCTTCGACGATTTGCCGGGCGTGCTCGACGTCTTCCTGCCGCGGCGCAAACACTGCGTTCAGGATACCGACCTGAGCCGGATGGATACAGAACGCTCCCGCCATCCCCCAGGATCTCGCCAGCATTGCGCCCGCTTGAAAAGCTTGAAGATCGCCAAATTGCGCGATGCTGCAACCCAGGCCAAGAGGCTGGCAACCGGCTTCGGCTGCTGCTGCGACGAGGTGATGCTTGAATGTGGCGAGTGTCGCTGAACCTGCCTGGCAGCCAAGTGACAGCGCCAGGTCTTCGTCACCCAGGCTGATTGCGGCAACCGCCGGCGCGGCTGCAATTTCCCGCAGGCGAAACAGGCCCTGCGGCGTTTCGACGAGCGGCACCAACTTGACCGAACCGGGGCCCCTGCCGCGGTTCTGCTCGGCGGCTCGCACCGTGTTGAGGATGGCGACAAGACCAACTGCATCTTCCGCCTTTGGAACGACGATACCGCCCGCCCCCGCTGCAATGGCCGCGGCAATATCGGCATCGCGCCGGCTAGGTACATTGTTGATGCGGACCAGAAGATCACCCCCATCGTATCCGGTCTCAAGGACAACAGCGATGTTCTCGCGTGCCTGATCCTTCGCCTGCTCGGCAACGCTGTCTTCGAGATCGACCACGAGTGCATCAGCACCACGTCGGCTGGCGCTGGCCAGCATGCGTTTGTTGTCACCCGGCACGAACAAAAGCGACCGCCATAAGGACCTTTCGGCCGTCGGTGCAGGAATATCCGGCATCACGCCGGCACCGCCGCTGAGAATTCCCGGCGGATGGTCTCTGTATGCTGTCCGAGCGCCGGGACCGCACGTGTGTCGAACGGCGTCTCATTGGTGATGGCTGCGGGAGCGATCACCCTTATCTCGCCATGCTCGGTCGCAACCTGCACAAAACGCAGATGGGGATGGGCCGCCGCGTCGTGAAGTTCGTTCAGATGGCCATAGGCAATCCCCGAACTCTCAAGCAACCTCACGGCATCCTCTCCAGTGAGGGACGAAAAATGGTCGGCGATCAGGTGATCCAGCTCGGCTCTGTTGGCGACCCGGCGGGTATTGTCCCCAAAGCGCGGATCAGACGCAAGTCCAGCACGCTGAAGAAACCGATCGCACAGCAGAACCCATTCGCGCTCGTTCTGGATTGAAAAGATGATGTTTGCACCGTCTCGGCAGCGGAATGCGCCGTAGGGCGCGATGGAAGGATGAGCCACACCGGCGCGTACACTCTCATGCCCACCATAGAGGTATTGCAGGATGGGCACATTCATCCAGTCCGCAATGCTGTCGAACAGGGAAACCGCGATGGCGCGCCCCTTGCCGGTGCGGTGGAGACCAACGACCGCCTGGAGGATCGCCGCATGTGCCGTCATGCCGGCTGCGATGTCGCAGACCGAGACGCCGACACGTGCCGGCCCGTCCGCTGTGCCTGTGATGGAGGCGAGGCCGCTTTCAGCCTGCACGATGAGATCGTAAGCTTTAAGCCCGGCGCGCGGACCTGAGGTCCCGAAACCCGTGATGTCGCAGGTGATCAGGCGCGGGTTCTGCCCGCGCAGGGCTTTTGATCCGAGACCGAGCCTATCCAGCGAGCCGGGCTTCAGGTTCTGGATGAAGATGTCGGCCGACAGGATCATCGTCTTGAGCAGTGCCACATCCCCAGGGGATTTCAGGTCGAGGCAGACCGACTCCTTGCCTCGGTTCAGCCAGACGAAGTAGGCGCTCTGCCCTTCAACCAGCCTGTCGTAATGGCGCGCGAAGTCGCCTCCGTCTGGCCTCTCTATCTTGATGACGCGTGCGCCTGCGTCAGCAAGACGACACGTCGCATAAGGGGCGGCAACCGCCTGTTCGATGGCCACCACCGTAAGGCCTCTGAGATCGTCCTGCATTGCTCGTCCCGCTATTGATGTGTCTGCGCCAGCGCAGCAGGCCGCCGCGCCAACTGAGCCAGCAGCCGCGATTGCTCGTTGCCGACGATCGATATTGCCTCGTCGACGCCCATGCCCGGCTTGGCCAGGATCATGTCTGCGCCCGTTGCCACCGCGATATGCACCGATGCACGCGCCGAGAGGTCGGTTTCGACGCAGCTGCCGCCGAGATACGCACCGACGCCGCTGCGCTTGCAGGTGAGCACCGCCTCCGCACTGTCTGCGATGCTACCGACGTCCGGCATCTTGATCTGGACGAGATGCGCGGCCTTGGCTTCCGTGAAGGCGCGCACGTCTTCGAGCGTGTTGCACCATTCGTCTGCGACGATCCTGGCATGGCAGCCAATGCGCGTGAGTGCATCCATGATGCGGACAAAGCCCTCGATCTGGGCGTCGCGGCTGCCGTAGTCCGCGGGACTCTCGATCTGGAGCTCGAACGGCGCCGCGCGCTCGGCAACGCGCGCGATGAAATCGGCGATGGTCGAGGGCTCGAGCCCCACGCCAAGTCCGATCCAGCCGTAGACGTCGAAATGCAGGACAGGCTTGTAGCCCCGCCGGCCATGCGTCTCGATGCGGCGTGCCACCCAGTCCACATAGTCGAGGAAAACTTCGCCGCGCTCGCCAAACTTCGAGCGCGCGTTGATCAGGCCGTGCGGCAGAATGTCGACCGACTTCAGGATCATCTTGTCGACATTGGTTTTCCGCTCGTCCCCGCTCTGGGAATAGACCGGAATGCGTCTCGCAATCAGCGGCGTTGAAAACGCCTCGGCGACGACCTCCGCCATCGTTGCGTTGCGTGCGGCCGCCGAAGCGGCAAGCAAGGCCTGGCTCACCCCGTACTCAAGCGCCAGCGGCAACCGCCGCCCATCGGGATGAGCGGCAAGCACTGTGCTGCATGCGGCACGAAAGTTCGAGACGTCCTGGTGGAGCAGCCTCGGAACGATGACCGTCTCACACAGGAGTTGCATCGCGGCGGCATCGAAAAGCGGGTCGCGCCCACCCGCTCCGGCATACTGGACGCTCATCATGTCGCCCCAGGCGGTCGCGCCATTCGACAGGACGAGCCCGACACCGAGCGAAGCTGCAGGCTTGCGCACTGCGTCGAAACCGGCCGTCACCGGCTCCCCCAGGTAGAAGAAGCCGTCATTGTGCCGACCACCCCGGATCGCAGCCTGGTCGTCGTAGAAGAATGCCCCCATACCTGGAGCAAAAAGTACGTCTTCTATCTTCATGCCTGTATGCGATCCTGTGAGTTAGCGTGCCGGGCGACCGGCGTCGGGTCGGAGAAGAGATCCGGCACCTGGAGATGCCACTCGGTGAGTGACTGAAAGAGCATGCCGATCTGGATCAGCCGAGCCTCCGCAAAAGGACGACCGACGATCTGCATGCCGACAGGCATGCCGTTGCGGTCCCGCCCGCATGGCACCGTCAATGCTGGCACGCCGAGATAATTGAGCCAGCGGGTCCAGCGGGTCATACGCCCCACCAGGTCGGGCATGGCGCCGCGCGCCTCTTCGTCAGTTTCTTTGATCGTAGGCACCGCGACACCAACAGTCGGCACGATCAGCGCGTCGACGTCCGCCAGCGTCTCGTCGACAAACCGCCGCAACCAAAGGTCCCGCTGCGCCAGGGCATCGATGTAGGTCGTTGCCGGAACGAAATATCCTGCCTCGATGCGTCTGCGGATATGCGGGGTGTAATCCATTGCCCGCCCGGTCAGCCGCCCACGGTGTACGGCTGCGGATTCCGGTTTCTGGATCGCATCGGCAAGCCTGTGCAGGAGACCGATCTCCGGCAAATCGACACCGACCACCGAGGCCCCTTCCCTCTCGAGCTTGCGAACCGCATCGACGACCGCAGCCGATACATCGGCATCGACATGCTCGGCACCGAAGTCCTTCGGAAAGCCTAAGCGCAGACCCTTGTGCCCCTGCAGCGCCTCGTGCCTGTAGGCCTGCCCCAGCGCCGTCGCATCACGCGGATCGGTGCCGGAAACGGCGGCAAGGATCAAGCCGCAATCTTCAGCGCTACGACCGATTGGGCCGACGCAATCGAGCGAAGGCGCAAGCAGCATCGCGCCGGCGCGGCTGATGCGGCCTTGCGTGGGCTTGAGGCCGGTGACACCGTTCACCGAAGCTGGGATGCGGATCGAACCGCCAGTATCCGAACCGAGCGATGCAGGAACGATGCCGGCGCTGACTGCCGAGGCCGAGCCGGCAGAGGAACCGCCCGCGATTCTGAGCGGGTCGACGGCATTGCGGCAATGGCCGAACGGCGCATTGTGACCGGTCGGCCCGAGCGCGAACTCGGACATGGACAGAAACCCGACCGTGACGGCTCCAGCGGCTTCGAGCCGGGCCAATGCCGTGGCGGCGGTGGCCGGCACTTCCGTCTGGGGAATTCTGGAGCCGTAGCTCGATCGGTGCCCGGGCCAATCGAACATATCCTTGTAAGCAAGCGGGATGCCGCGCAGCGATCCTTTCTCACGCCTGTTGGCCTGTGCGTCGTGCAGCCCTGCCGTCGCCATGGCCGCTTGCGGGTAGGTTGCGCGGAAGGCGTTGATGCGCGGTTGCCACTTCTCCCCGGCCGCCAGAGCCAGTTCGACGACTTCCCGTGAGAATATCAGGCGCGCCTCCAGGGCGTGCGAGAGTTCGGCCAGCGTCTTCATCGCGATGCATCCGTTGCGTAACCGGCCATCGTCCGGAAATAGGAGGATGGTTCGGCGTCCGCAGGTAACGGCGTCTGGGCCACCGCCTCGGCGAGATCCATCACCTCCCGCGCCACGCTGGCTCGACGATCTGCGGACAAGCCATCAAGAATGCGGTTTTCCACATAGGATGCGATGTCATCGGCGGTCTTCTGCTCTTCATTCAAGGGAGACATCCTTCGAATAGGATTCTGGAAATGGACGGGTGCGACCGGCAGTTCCGCTAACCCCGCATCGGTATGAGACCGGCCGGTCGAAACCGCATGACCAGGAGCAACACCAGCCCCATCAGGACCAGGCGCAAATGCGGTGCGACGTCGAGCAGGCGGATGCGCAGCAGCGAGTCCGCGGGCCAGCCCGCGACGATCGTATTGGCGAGCCACTGGCCGAGCGGCTCCGCCTCGATCCAGGCAAACCAGACGAAGAACGACCCGAGTACCGCTCCCATGTTGCTGCCGGCACCACCGACGATAACCATCACCCAGATCAGGAAGGTGAAGCGCAGCGGATTGTAAGCCCCCGGGGTGAACTGGCCGTCCAGCGTGGTCAGCATCGCCCCTGCTATGCCGATCAATGCCGAACCGAGTACGAAGATCTGCAGATGGCGGGCCGAGACATCCTTGCCCATCGCGGCGGCGGCCTCGCGGTCGTCGCGTATGGCACGCATCATCCGGCCCCAGGGTGAATGCAGTGCCCGCTCCGCCAGGAAGTAGGCAGCGGCCAGCACCAGGGCAAACAGCACAAGGTAGGAGAATTTCACGAAGATGGCGGCAGCCGTTATTCCATCGCCACCCAACAGCGAAACCAAAGGCTGGAACCATGGCGCCTGCTGCAGATCGACCTCGAAAGGCACAGGACGGGAAAGACCGGTGACGTTCTTGACCCCGCGCGCCAGCCATTCCTCGTTCTTGAGCACCGCAATGATGATCTCCGCGATGCCGAGTGTCGCAATGGCAAGGTAGTCCGCGCGCAAGCCGAGCGTGATCCTGCCGACCAGCCAGGCAGCACCCGCTGCCAGCAGACCTCCCACCGGCCAGGACAACATGACTGGCAAGCCGAGCCCGCCAAAGTAACCGGTCTGTGCCGCGTCATGGCTTTCGACGGCAAGAATGGCTGGCGCAAGAAAATGGCTGACGATCGCGTATCCGATCATGGCTGACACCACCGTCGCCGCGATACGCAGCCATCCGCGCATCTTTCTGTTCGACAGGACGATGAGAGCCACCGTAGCGACGAATGCGATCGCGGCGGCGGCTATGCCCTTGCCGCCGAGCGCCCAGGCTTCCCTGACTGGCGGCACGGAAACCAGCGTCGCCGCAAGCCCGCCCAGTGCGGCAAATCCCATGACGCCCGCGTTGAAGAGACCGGCGTAACCCCATTGCAGGTTGATGCCCAACGCCATCAGCGCGGAGATCAGGCAGAGCTGCGCTATCGTCAGCGCTACCGCCACATCCTGGAAGATCGCTACCGCAATCAGCAGTGCAGCGATGAGTGCCCATAGGGCCAATCGGTTATCGGAGCGCGACATCTCAGATCACCTTTCCCTTGAACAGGCCGGTCGGGCGCATCAACAGCGTCAAAACGAGAATGACGAATGAAATCGAAAACTTGTAGTCGGTCGCGACAAGTTGGATCAGCCCGTCGGGTGCCCAGCTGTCAGGCACGACATAGGCAAACAGTTTCTTGTAGGCATAGGTCAGGCTGATTTCCGAGAAGGCGACCAGGAAACCGCCGACAATGGCCCCAACCGGCTGACCGATGCCTCCCACGATCGCAGCAGCGAACATCGGCATCAGGAGTTGGAAATAGGTGAACGGCTTGAAGCTCTTGTCGAGGCCGTAGAGCACGCCGGCGAGCGTGGCCAGCGTCGCCGCGATGATCCAGGCATAGGCCACGATGACGCCCGGCTCGATTCCCGACAGCCTGGCCAGGTTCTCATTGTCTGAGAAGGCGCGCATCGCCTTGCCGGTCACCGTCTTCTGCAGAAACCAGAACAATGCTGCGACGGCGACGAGGGCGACAACCAGTGTCAGCACCTGGGTCGAACGGATGGCAAGGCCCTCCGCCAGACCAGTCATGTCGCGAAAACCATTTGGTGTGACCAGGAAGCGGGTTCCGTCGGAAAAATTCTGGTCATCGACGCCGATGATGAAGCGCACCAGGCCATTCAGGACGAACATCACGCCCACCGATGCGATCATGAAGGTGACCGGCGTCGCGCGGGTGACCCGGTAGTAACGGAACACCAGTCGATCGGAAATCAGGGCAATCGCCACGGCTGCAGCAACGCCTATCGGCAAAGCCAAAAGCGCGGTCGGAAGCGGCCCCAGCGACACACCATGCGCCTGGAGCCACCAGGTAACCAGTATCGTGACGGCCGTACCGAGCGCCATCAGGTCACCATGCGCGAAATTGCCGAAACGAAGGATGCCGAAGATCAGCGTGATGCCGAGCGCACCGAGTGCAAGCTGCGCGCCATAGGCGAAGCCAGGCACGAGCACGAAATTGGCGAACAGAACCGCCGCGTTGAGAAACCCGTCCACCACTACCCTCCGAGAAAAGTCGACCGTACTTCCGGATTGGCGAGCAGCGCCTCGCCGGCATCCGTGTAGCGGTTGCGTCCCTGCACCAGGACATAGCCAAGATCCGCTATTTCGAGCGCCTGCCGAGCATTCTGTTCGACCATGAGAATGGCTATGCCCATTTCAGCGATGTCGACGACGCGGTCGAAGAACTCGTCCATCACCACCGGGCTTACGCCAGCCGTCGGCTCATCCAGGAGAAGGACCTGCGGGCGTGTCATCAGCGCCCGTCCGATTGCCACCTGTTGCCGCTGGCCGCCTGAGAGCTCCCCGGCGAATTGATGGCGTTTCTGCTTCAATGCCGGAAACAGCTCGTAGATCTCGGCCGCCACGGTCGAGAAATTCTCGCGGTGCAGATAGGCGCCGATCTCGAGATTCTCCTCGACCGTCAGGGACGTGAAGACATTGTCGGTCTGCGGAACGAAGCCGATCCCGGCGGAAACGCGCTCTTGTGGCGACAGCTTCCCGATGTCTTTGTCGGCAAGCCTCACGCTTCCCGTGCGCAACGATACCATTCCGAGCAGTGCCTTCATTGCGGTGGACTTGCCGGCACCGTTCGGGCCGACAATCACCGCGACCTGGCCCTTGTCGACCTGGATCGTGCAATCGTTGAGAATATCGGCGCCGCCGTAGCCGCCGCACATCCCTTCACCGGCAAGCAGGCTCATGCCGCGACCTCCGCCTGGCGAACATCGGTCTTGCGCCGACGCGCCGGCCCCCGCCCGAGATAGGCCTCGATGACGCGTTCGTCTGCCTTGACCTGTTCGACCGGCCCTTCGGCCAGGACCTTGCCTTCGGCCATCACGATAACGGGATCGCAAAGCCGCGCGATGAAGTCCATGTCGTGTTCAATGAGACAGAAGGTGTATCCCCGTTCCCGTTGGAGCCTGACGATCGCGTCGCCGATCGTGCCGAGCAAGGTTCGATTCACACCCGCGCCGATCTCGTCGAGGAACACGATCTTGGCGTCAACCATCATGGTGCGGCCGAGCTCCAGCAGCTTCTTCTGGCCGCCTGAAAGGTTGCCGGCGAGTTCGTCCGCCACATGGTGCAGCCCGAGAAATCTCAGCACCTCATCCGCCTTTTCAGCAATTTTTTGCTCTTCTTCGGCAATGAGACGCCGACGGAACCAGGCCTGCCACAGCCTCTCTCCCGATTGATTGGCCGGCACCATCATCAGGTTCTCACGCGCCGTGAGTTTTGAGAAAGCGCGCGGCAGCTGGAACGTGCGCAACAGGCCCCGTCCGAACAGATGGTGGGGGGCCATGCCGCTCACATCTTCGCCATCGAGTATCACGCGCCCGGACGTCGGCCTGTAGAGCCCGGCCATGACGTTGAAGAGCGTCGTCTTGCCGGCGCCGTTCGGGCCGATCAGTCCGGTGATCGATCCCTTCTCGATAGCGATCGAAACCCCATCCACCGCGTGGATGCCGCCGAAATGCATATGCAGATTTTCAACTCTGATCATGTCTTCATCCCGCGTGGCGTCGACCAGTGAGCCGACGCCACACTTTATCCGCTGGATCAGAGGTCAGCGCGTGCCAACCGGCTTGAACTTGCTGTCGACGACCTCGTATTCGAGATAGCTTCCGGCAGCTTCGCCAGGGCCAATCAGTTCGACATTGGTGGCGCCGACATAGTCGATATCGCCGCCCTTCTTCAGGATATCCAGGGCTTTGCCCAGTTCACCCGGCAGGATCTTCTCTCCAGGGGCATTGGCGACATCGAGCATGTTTGCCGCGATGGTGGCGCGGTCGGCCTTGCCACCCTTTGCCATCGCGAGCGCCATCAGTGCCGCCGCATCATAGCTTTGGCCCCGGTAGGCCTTTTCCGGCTCAAATCCTGCCGCGGCGGCAACCTTTGCGAACGCATCATTGCCTTCACCTTCGGCCGAAGGATAGATACCGAACGTACCACCGATATCCTTGCCGACGGCCTTCAGCAGAGCGTCGGAGTACATACCGTCGCCCAGGCCGAAAACCTTGAACGCGCCCTGTTCGACGGAAGCCTTGATGACACCAAGACCACCCTGGTCGGCGAGGCCCAGCACAATCAACGCATCACCGCCCGCCGCCGAAAGCGTGGCGACCTCGGCCGAATAGTCAGCCTTGCCATCTTCATGGGGGACGCTGACAGTGACCTTGCCGCCCAGTTCCTTGAACGCGGCACTCAAGGCATCGGCATAGCCTTTGCCGTAATCATTGTTGGTGTAAGTGATGGCGATGCTGCCGTAGCCCTTGCTCTTGATGACATCCGCGAGCACCTGGCCGGCCCGCGCATCGGACGCACTGGTGCGGAAGAACAGGCCATGATCGTCGATCGTGGACAGAGCAGGCGAGCTTGCCGAAGGCGACAGTTGTGGCACCCCGTTGGGGATAGACACGCCATTCAAGATGGCGGTGCTGACAGGCGAGCAATCCGTCATCAAGGCCACGACATTTTCGGATCGTACCAGACGCTCGGCGGTCGCGGTGGCGGCAGCAGCGTCGACACAGGTCGAGTCGCCGCGCACCGCCACCAGCCTCTTGCCATCCAGGAACTTGCCACTGTCGTTGACTTCCTTGAGCGCGGTCTCCGCGGCCTGCGCCACACCCGGCATGATGGATTCCTGCGGGCCGGTGAAGCCCAGCACGATCCCGATTTTTACGTCCTCGGCCTGGGCTGCCGTTGCCGACACCAGCGTGCCGATTGCTGCAAATGTTAAAAGTGCTTTCTTCAAGATATTCCTCCCCTTGATTGTGAATTTCCGAGTCAGGCAAATCGCGATGCACCGTGCCCTCCTCCAGACTCGGCGCCGTGCTCACTCGTCCTTTTTCGTACTTGATGATTCTGCGGCCGAGGATCGGTCGGCCTTGAACTCCCCCATTCAATTTCGTGATATCTTGCATAAGCAGATACCCATAAACCAATAGAGTATTGCGGCGGACGCCATCTTGATTCGAGATAGGCATTGATATCCGATATGGCGTAGGAAACCCGCATTCGGGGGACGCATGGACATTCGGCAATTGAGATATTTCGTCGGGGTGGCCGAAGCGCAGAGTTTTTCACGCGCCGCCGAGAGGATGAATGTCGCCCAAAGCGCGCTCAGCCTGCACATCCGACGCATCGAGGACGATCTGGGCGTGAGCCTGTTCAATCGCGAACCCAAGGGCGTGACGCTGACCCAGGCTGGCGAGAAACTCCTGGATCACGCCAACATCATCCTGCGACAGCTCGCGCTCGCGCAGGATGAGCTGAAAACCGATCGAAATACCCCGGCGGGCACCGTCGCCATCGGCATTCCTTCCGGTGCGAGCCGCGTGCTCGTCACCCCTTTGCTGGAGGCAATCCACAACAACCTTCCTCGCGTCACCATCCGGATAGCGGAGGCCATGACGGGCTACCTTCGCGACTGGCTGAGCAACGGCGGATTGCACATGGCGGTAACCTATGCGCGCGCTGACATCGGAGGGGTGGAACCGATCCTGGCGCATGAAGACTTTCATCTTGTTGCGCCCACAAGTTTCGACAGATCCGCCGACACCATATCTCTCAACGAGATCGCCGGACTGCCCCTGCTGCTTCCGACCGGCAGGCACAGCCCGGCGACGATCATCGGCGAAGTGGCAGAAAGCCTCGGCGTGACGCTCAAGATCGAGCTGGAAATCGACTCGCTGTGGAACATCCTGGAGCAGGTCGCGGCGGGTCGCGGCTTCTCCATCCTCGCGCCGTCGGCATTCCTGCCGGAATGGTCTGCCGGACGCATGCGCGGCTTCCCAATCGTGCAGCCCACGATCTCACGCACCGCAAGGCTGAGCATCGCGCACCGATATGCCGATGACGCCGCCACCCAAGCGGTCGCCCGCCAGGTCATCCAGACCTGCGGCCAACTCGTCAAATCCGGCGACTGGCCAAGACGGGTTCCAGGCTGAAGACAAGGTGCGCCGCGAGGAGTTCTCATCCGCTTCTACATGAGGGAGATCGGTCTCTTGAACGAGCTGATTTCTATCCGGGGCAACATGGCCTGCGCCTTTTCACCGCCGATCGGTTTGAAATAGGCCTTTCAGGAAGCCAGTTCGTTACGCGGGAAAAAGCAGCGAACCGACGAATTGCCCGAAAGGGCCATCTGCGGCTGCGTCGTTGCGCAGCGCTCCTCGCTCCAGGGGCATCTGTTCTGGAAACGGCAGCCTGGCGGCAGGGCGAGCAGGCCGGGTACTTCGCCTGGAATCGGATGAAGCGAACGGTCAGCCACGTCGAGATCCGACGCTGCCTTAAGCAGCATTTCCGCATAGGGATGCGCCGGTCGATCGAACAGGGCATCCTGCTCGGCGATTTCGATCAGTTGCCCGAGATACATGACACCGATCCGGTGCGCCATCACCCGAACGACAGACAGATTGTGGGTGATGAACAGATAGGTCAGGTCGAATTCCGCCTGCAGATCCTTCAGGAGATTGAGGATCTGCGCCTGGACGGAAACGTCGAGCGCGCTCGTCGGCTCGTCGCAGATCAGGAATGTCGGCTCGCCGGCGAGAGCGCGCGCAATTGAAATGCGCTGACGTTGACCACCGGAGAATTCATGCGGATATTTCATCGCATCGGCCGGCGACAGGCCGACATGTTCGAGCAACTCATCGACGCGACGGCGAACGGCTTTGCCGCTTCTGAGCCGATGGGCATGGATTGGTTCGGAGATGATCCGATCGATGCGCCAACGGCTGTTCAAGGATGAGAACGGATCCTGGAAGATCATCTGCAGGCGCGGACGACGGCCGTCCGCCTGCAGCAGTGAAACGCTGCCGCTGTCGGGCTGCATCAGCCCCGCGATGATGCGCGCCAGGGTGGACTTGCCACAGCCGCTCTCACCAACCAGACCAAAGGTCGTGCCGCGCGGGATGCTGAAGCTGACACCGTCAAGCGCCGTGGCTCGCGGCGGCACCTGCCCCGTCAGCCGATGCAACCAGCCCTGCGACGATTGGAAAGTCTTGCGCACATTGTCGACGACCAGAAGGTCAGACCTCGGCAGCGGCGAACTCATGCGGTAGCACCCAGTAGGAGCGGATGATGGCAGGCGACCTCGACATGGCCGTTCTGGGCGAGTCCTGGTCGGGTTTCAGCGCAGTCGGCCTCGGCGTGGTCGCAACGTGGCCTGAACGGACAACCGGACGGAATTCGTCCCAGCCCGGGCATCGAGCCGCGGATGGGCGACAACCGCGCGGTGCTGGCGCGATGATCGGGCGTCGCACGCACCAGGCCCTGCGTATAGGGATGGCGCGGCGCAAGCAGCACCTGCGAAGTCGGCCCGATCTCGACTAGGCGCCCTGCATAAAGCACCCCGGTGCGATCTGCCATCTTGGCGATGACACCCAGGTCATGTGTGATCAGGATGATCGCTGTACCCGTCTCTTCATGCAGGCGCTTCAACAAGGTCAGGATGTGCGCTTGCACGGAAACATCGAGCGCCGTCGTCGGCTCATCCGCGATGATCAGGTCCGGCTCGCCGCACAACGCCAGCGCGATGACGAGGCGCTGCCGCATGCCACCCGAGAAATGATGCGGATATTGACCGTAGCGTCGCTCCGGCTCGGATATGCCAACCCGGCCGATCCACTCCAGGGCACGCCGTCTCGCCGTCGCCCTGTCTGCGCCGGCATGGACGGCTATCGTCTCCGTCAATTGATGACCAACGGTGAGCACAGGATTGAGACTGGTCAGCGGATCCTGGAAGACATAGCCGACCCGCCTGCCTCTGATACCAGACAGTTGTTTCTCGGACAGCCCGTCGAGACGCTCTCCGCTCAACGATATGCGACCGCCGGTGCGTTTCAGCGGCGGTACCAGCAGGTCGACGATAGCCGCGCCGGTCAATGATTTGCCGGCGCCGGATTCGCCGACGAGACCCAGCACTTCTCCGCGCTTCACATCAAAGCTCAACTGGTCAAGCGCCGTCACCTCGCCGGCGGCATTGCGCAAGGTGACCGTCAGGTCGCGGACTTCGAGCAGAGCGTCCATGGTCAGCCCCGCCTCTTCAGTCGAGGATTGAGCGCATCGCGCATCCAGTCGCCAAGCACGTTGACGGCGATGACAAAGACGATGAGCAGGAGGCACGGCCACACCACGATCCACCACTCCCCCGATTGCAGGTAGCTGTTGCCGTTGCGGATGATGGTGCCAAGCGATGGCTGGGTCAGCGGAATGCCAATGCCGAGAAAGCTCAGCGTTGCTTCCGTGATGATGGCGATCGCCAGGTTTATGGTGGCGATGACCAGCACCGGGCCCATGACGTTCGGCAGGATATGGGCAAACATGATTGCCACCGATGAACGCCCGGTGATACGTGCCGCCGCGACATAGTCCTGGTCGCGCTCGACCAGCACCGAGCCGCGCACCGTGCGCGCATATTGCACCCAGAACGAAATGCCGATCGAAACCACGACGATGGTGATCGCCGCCGAAACGCTGCGCTGCGGTCCGGTGACGGTGCCCGCCGCGCCACTGATGATCATCGCCAGCAGCAGGGCGGGATAGGCCAGTTGGATGTCGGCCAGCCGCATGATGACGGCATCGACCACGCCGCCGACGAAGCCGGCGACGAGCCCGAGCGTCACCCCGAGTACAAGCCCGATGCCGACGGCAAGAAAACCGACAACCAACGATGTCCTTAGGCCGAACAGCATCGAGGCGACCATGTCGCGCCCCTGATTGTCGGTGCCGAGCAGATAGGCGGAGCTGCCACCTTCCATCCAGACCGGCGGCGTGAAAGCCTCCCATATGGCGGCGCCGCCGGGAGCGAACGGATCCTGCGCCATCAGCGGCGGCACGAGGAACGCCGCGGCGATCAGGCCAATGGCGACAAATGCTGCTGCTGCGGTGCCTGGCGAGCGCAGCAATTGCGCAAGGATGGGGAAACGCGGCGGATGCGAGGTTCCGCTTGCCGGGAGTGCCATGCTTATCTCCCCCGCCGCAACACCCGTGGATCGAGCAGCGGATAGCTCAACTCGACCAACAGATTGATGACGATGAAAATGACGCCGATGAGGATCAGATAGGCGGATATCACCGGAATATCGGCCGATTGGATCGACTGCAGGAACAGCAGGCCGAGCCCAGGCCAGGCGAACACCGATTCCGTCACCACCGAGAAGGCGATGATGTTGCCAAGCTGAAGCCCGATGATGGTAACGACCGGCACCAGTGCATTCTTCAACGCATGGACATACCAGATCAATCCTTCGGGCAGCCCTCGCGCGCGCGCAAAGCGGATATAGTCCGTCTGACCTATTTCAAGCAGCTGGCTCCGGATCATGCGCAGCACGAAGGTCACCTGGAACATTGCCAAAGTGATCGACGGCAGCACCAGTGCGCGCCATCCCGATACGGTCAGGAAACCTGTGGTCCACCAGTCGCCCAGGGCAACGACACCACCGCGTCCGAAAGACGGCAACCAGCCGAGATTGACTGAAAACACCAGGATCAAAAGGATGCCGAGCACGAATGTCGGCAGTGTGACGCCCGCCAGGGAAACAACCATGATCGCCTTGGCGATCGGGCCATTGGGATGGACACCGCAATAGACGCCACCGGAGACGCCAAGCAGAACCGTGATCGCCAGGCTGACCAGGGCAAGCTCGACGGTTGCAGGCAGTCGCTGCGCGATGAGCTGCGAGACCGGCTCATGCGTACGGTAGGAGATGCCGAACGAACCACGTGCCATATCGCTGAGGAAGAGGCCGAAACGCTCGATGACGCCAGCATTGAGATTGAGCGCTTCGATGAGTTGATCGCGCTGCGCCTGCGTGGCGTCGGACGGCAACAATGTTGCCAGTGGGTCACCGAGATTGGAAACCAGCAGGAAGCCGATCAGGCTGATGCAAACCAGCACGACCAAGGCCTGTATCAGGCGTGAGAGCGAATAGAGGATCATTCCGCCGCCCTGGACTGACTGTCGCTGAACGTCGCGGTCAGGCGTTCGAGAAAGGCGATGCACGCATCGAGTTGCGACTGCTTGATGAATTCCTCGGGCTGGTGAGCCTGCGCGATATCGCCAGGGCCGCAGATGATGGCGGGCACACCCGCTTCCTGGAAGATGCCGGCTTCGGATCCGTACGACACCGCTCGCGGCGCCGTTTGTCCGAGCAGGTTCATCACGTCGTCCTGCAGCCCAAGATCGGCATTCGGCAGCAACGCCGGTATGCGTGCCTGAATGTCGAAATCGATACCGCAAGCCGGATCGATCGCCTTCATCGCCGGTTCGAGCTCCCGGCGGGCATAGCTGGCAATCCGGTCGAGCACGGCATGATCGCTCTGGCCGGGGATGATACGCATTTCCCAGAAGAACCGGCACGCGGCAGCCACGATGTTACCGTGGCTGCCGCCTTGAACGGTGTTGACCTGGATAGTGCTGTAGGGCGGGTCAAGCGTCTCGAAAAACGGCCCCGTCCGCATTTCGCCGCGCAGATCCTCGATGAAGGCAATCAGCCTGGCAGCAATCATCACGGCGTTGACGTAACGATCAGGCTGTGAGGAATGGCCAGCCTTGCCGGTGACGGTTGCCCAACCGATCAATCCGCCCTTGTGCGCATTGATGACCTGCATGGAGGATGGTTCGCCGATAATGGCCAGGCGTGGCCTGATCGCCGATTGCCCTATCCATTCAGCCATCGGTCCGACGCCGGTGCAGCCGACCTCCTCGTCATAAGAAAAGGCAAGGTGCACTGGCTGCCGCAACTCGGCGTGTGCCCAGGCTGGCACCATTGCCAGGCAGCAAGCCAGGAAACCCTTCATGTCGGTGGTGCCGCGGCCAATCAACCGTCCTTCGCTGCTGCGCAGGACGAACGGGTCGGCAAGCCAGTCCTGACCCGTAGTCGGAACCACATCGGTGTGGCCGGACAGGACAATGCCGCCCGGCCGATCCGGTCCGATGCTGACCAGCAGGCTTGCCTTGTCGCCGGCCTGGTTTGGAAACCGGCGCATACGCGCGCCGTAAGGCCGGCAGAACTCTTCGATCCAGTCGATGAGGTCGAGATTGGAGGCTTCGCTGATGGTGTTGAAGCCGACAAGCCGGGCCAGATGATCGGCGACGGAGAGCTCTGCCATGACCATGCCTTCCTTCGCTGACGCTATTTCAGATGAATCAGGCGCAGCGGCAGACCACCATCGGCACGCTGTTTCAGGTCGATGCCGTTCTTGATGCCCCAGATCACCATCTGCTGGTGCAGCGGAATGTAGGCCGCGGACTCCTTGATGATGCCGAGCGCCTCGCCGATCAGCCCGCGCCGCTTGTCGGCGTCTGTCTCGACCTGGATACGAGCGATCAGGTCGTCGACCTTCTTGTCCGAATAGCCACCGATGTTGAAGATGCCGCGGCCACTATCCGGATCACGCGTACCGACGATGGTCTGCAGCATGTTGTGGGCGTCGTAGGTGGCCGGGGTGAAGCCGACCATGGCGAAGCTGGTCTTGTATTCCGGCGGATTGATCTGCTGCGCCCAGCGGCCGACCGTCTGAGCCCGTGGCTGAACGTCGACACCGATGCGCGCCATCAGACCTGCCAGGGTGATGCAGATCGCCTCGTCCATGACGAAGCGGTCGTTGGTGCAGTCCAGCGTCACGCTGAAACCGTTCGGATAACCTGCCTCGGCCAGGAGTTTCTTGGCCTTTTCCACATCCGGCGCGGTCGGCGCACCGACGGCGTCGTTGTAGCCGTTGACCTCCTTGGCAACCAGCGTGCCGGTCGGCACCGAGAAGCCGCGCATCACCTTTTTGTGGATGACCTCGCTGTCGATGGCCAGTCGCAGCGCCTCACGCACGCGCTGGTCCTTGAACGGGTTGGCACCCTTTACGCTCGAAAACAGCAGTTCGTCGCGAGCCACATCCATCTGCAGATAGATGACGCGCACATCCGGTCCCGACATGACATGGAAACCCTCGGTGCTGCCGACACGTTCGGCGTCCTGGGGCGGCACCGCCTGGATCATGTCGACTTCGCCTGACAGCAGCGCTGAAACGCGGGTCGCGGGATTGGCGATGACGAAGAAAGTCGACTTGTCGATATTGTGCTGCGGCTTGTCCCACCAGTCCGGATTGGCGGCCATCACCGTACGGATGTTGGGTTCGCGCTCCGTCACCTTGAATGGGCCGGTGCCGTTCATGTTGCGCGTCGCGAAACTCTCATCCTTGTTGTCGGCCGAGGCAGCCTTGACCGCGCCATTGGCCTCCGCCCACTCCTTGTCCATGATCAGCCATTCGGTGATCTCGAGCGGCAGGATGGGGTCGACACCTCGGGTCTTCATTTCAACGGTGTAGTCGTCGATGCGCTTGATCGACTCCACCGTTGCCAGCATGCCTTCGACACCGGAATGCTGCGAACGGTTGAACGAGAACACGACGTCATCGGCATTGAACGGGGAGCCGTTCTGGAACTTCACCCCCTCGCGCAGCTTGAAGCGCCAGACATCGCCTTCCTGATGCCATTCAGTCGCCAGCGCCGGTTCGAGCGAGAGGTCGGCAGCGCGCCGGATCAGCGGCTCATAGACATTGCTCAACACCGACAGCACGAAAGTGTTGTCGACGGCATGCGGATCCAGCGTGTACGCATCCAGCGGCGCAGCCCACTTGAATTCGGCGGATTGTGCCGGGGCTACCGCCAGACCTGCCATCAAAGCGCAGGACGCAAGCAGCCGCTGCATTTTCGACGCTTTGCCAGCGCCCCCAACCCGTATCGCCATCGTCTCCTCCTGTTGCTTTTTCTTGTCCCGGAGCTCCATGACGGATTCTCCGAGGTTCCGTTTCAATGCTGCTGGAAAGCCGGCCCCAACCGCCTCAGGCGTTGAGCACAAAATTGATGGAACGCACGGCGTCGCCGCTGGCGGACCCGACCACCGCGCATGTGCGTGAAGTGCTGCGGGCAATCATCATGGCTCCTCCCATTCGACTGACGCATACGGGGCGAACCAAGATGCGGGACGCCATCATCGTTCACCGAGTAACGCACGATACAGTATACAGTTCAAGCATAAAATTTTATGACGAGAGCCGAAAAAAGCTCACAAATCGGCGGACATGACCGTCTTTGTCGAAATTTACCGTGCCGTCGAACGAGAAAGGCTGATCATTCAAGCGGGTTGGAACAACTGAAGTTCGTCAAAACAGTATACTGATACGGGCTGAAAAACGCACTTCGCCCCATGCCTCAGAGAGGAAATCCGCGGCGCATCGACACTCGAAGAGTTGTTGCTCGAGGCCGGATTTGGCGAGCTCAGGCATCACGCGAACAAACCCGCATCCGAAGAAATCTCTCCCGCACCTTGCAGCGCACAGAGAAACCTCACCAGTGGAGGTGAACAGGATTCAGGATTTTCGAGAAGTCGATCTGTTCCGCGCATGCGTTGCCGGCTAGCAGCCCGGGAACGCCCTGTGCCTAGAGCGTTTCCGTTTTTCACGGAAACGCGGCAACGCTCTAGATTTTTGTTTTCGTCGCATTTTGTAACGCCAAGCGATTGCACTTAGCTACAAATGCTCTCAAGGACAGGTTGTCACTTCGTCCCGGCCAAGGCCGTGATAGTGCTCTTGATAACGGCCTCGGCATTCGCCCGCTCCTCCCCTACCACAGGCAGGCGCGGGGCGCGGACATGCTCTGCAGCACCGTAGACAAGATGCTCGGCAAGCTTGATGTACTGGACGAGTTTGACATCCGTATCGAGATGGAAGGCCGGCGTCAGCAGGCGGTATAGCGGCAGGGCTGCAGCGAAGTCGCCGCGCTTGGCCGTTTCGAACAGCTTCACGCATTCCGCAGGCCAGGCATTGGTCATGCCCGATACCCAGCCGACGACGCCGAGCGCCACGCTTTCCAGGATGAGGTCGTCGACGCCGCAGAAGATATCGAAACGATCGCCGAAGGCGTTGAAGAGGTCAGTCACACGACGGATGTCGCCGGTCTCTTCCTTGATCGCGACGATGCCACGGACGTCGGCCAGCATCTTCAGCGTCTCGACGTCGACATCAACCTTATAGGCGAGCGGGTTGTTGTAGATCATGATCGGCAGATCGCTGGCTTCGGCGACGGTCTTGTACCAAGCCGCTGTCTCGCGCCGATCCGTGCGATAGGCGAGAGACGGAAACGTCATCAACCCTTCCGCTCCGAGCCGCTGATAGTTGCGCGCCGCGGCAACGGCATTGTCTGTCGAGAGCTCCGCCAGGCCCGAAAGAAGCGGCACGCGCCCCGCAACAACTTCCTTGGCTGCCCGCACGACGGCATCGCGCTCAGCCTGCGTGAGCGAGGCATTTTCGCCAAGCATCGGCAACACGATGACGCCCGACACGCCGTTGGCAATGAGGCGATCGATGCTTGCCTGGGTGGCCGTGAGATCGATAACGCCGGAGGCGTCCATCTTGGTCGTTACGGCAGGAAAGACACCAGTCCAGGTCATGTTCGGCTCCCATTCATTGATCTTGTCGGACTGACAGCGCCCGGTCCAGACGATGCTTCAGGATGGCATCAAGGTCTCTTCGGCAACAACCAGCAAGTCGCTATGCCCGAGCAGGCTGGTAACCGGCCAGGCTGGATCCTCGCGGCCGGCGAGCAGCGCGGCCATCGCTTCGCGCTTGCTTTCGCCGGCGCATAGCAGCAGCACCTTCCGGGCAGAGCGCAGCGTGTTGATGCCCATGGTCACGCCCGTGCTTGGCACGCTGGCTTCGTCGGGAAAGTTGGGACGATGCGCCTGCCGTGTCCTCTCGTCCAGGGAGACCACATGGGTGTCAAGATCCCATGAGACGCCAGGCTCGTTGAAGGCGATGTGCCCATTGGCGCCAAGCCCCAGAACGGCAAGGTCGATTCCGCCGGCCGCGGCGATGGCGCGGTCAAAGGAACGGCATTCCTCGTCTGCATTGGGAGCATCACCACGCAGGAGATTGACCTGGCCCTCGGCTGCATTGATGCGGTCGATCAGATGGCGGCGCATGAAGGCGTGATAGCTGCGCGGATTGTCGGGCGACATTCCGACATACTCATCAAGGTTGAACAGCGTCGCGTCGCCGAAGCTGATTTCGCCGCGCTGGCAACGCTTCGACAGCTCGTCATACATGCCGATCGGGGTGTCTCCTGTCGGCAAGGCAAGGCTTGTCACCGAGCCATCGAGCAGCGCAGCACTGACATAATTCGCGGCAAGCTCCGCCATGGCTGCGCGATCCGCCGCCCACGTCACGTTCAATTTTGTCATCTTAGTCCGAAGCCTCGGCAATCGCTGGAAAGAGCGCTGAATAGCGCCGGTAAATCTTTTCGTAGTTCGTGGACGTGACTGAGGGAGCAACCACATCTGTCTGCGATGCCGTCGGTGCAGGACGCTCATTTTGAGGAACCGCCAGCAGTGCCGCACCGATCGCTGCCGGCGACGAATGATGATAGCTCACCACCGGGCGCCCCAGTATGTCGGCCAGCATCTGCCGCGTCGAGACATGCGACACGGCGTGACCAGCCAGGACAACACGCTCGATCTTCGAGGTCTCCGCCAGGATGTCGATGCAGCGCCGGATCTCGAACTGTACGCCCTCCAGATAGGCACGGGCGATGTCCTGCGCCTTGTGCTGCACCGTCAGGCCATGCAGGACGCCGCGCAGGTTCGGATTCCACAACGCGCCCTGCTCGCCTCCAGCCAGATAGGGCGAGAACATCAGGCCGTTGGCGCCGGCCTGCGATGACGCAGCCGCCGCATCGATCCTGCCATTGTCCCAGCCGAGCAAGTCGTTCAGCCAGCGATAGCTGGTGCCGGTCGACAGCAGGTCCATCTCGCGTCCGAACACACCGTCGACAGCATGAGGCGTCAGCAGGTAACGCCGTTGCGGGTCGCGCAACGGATCACGCAAACTGTCCATGATGATGGTGCTGGACCCCGTGGTCACGCATACCGTGCCGCTGCCGAGGCCGGCCATGGCGTAGACGCTGGCGACCGAGTCCGCGCAGCCGACGGCTACGGGTACGCCTGCCGACAAGCCGAGGCGCGTCGCCACGTCATCGCGAAGCGGGCTCGTCGCTTCAGCCGGTCGGATTGCCGGCAGCAAAGACGTGTCGACACCCCATATGGCGCAAAGTTCCGAAGCCCAGGATTTGTCGTCGAGATCGTAAAGACCGTATCCCGCCGCGGTCGACGGATCGGTCGTCAATTCACCTGTCAGCGCGAAATGCAGGAAATCCTTGGCGGACAGGATCGTGGTAACGCCATTGCCGAAACAGTCGAGGTGATGACGAAACATCGGTGCCAGGTAACGCCCATCGATGGGCATGCCCGTCCGTTCGTAGATCATCTGCCGCTTGGGCTCGTCGAGAAAACCCGAAGCCCAGGCATCGGCCCGGCTGTCCATCCAGGTGATCGCGGATGGCAGCGGCCGGTCGCGCTCCAGGCAGACCAGAGTAGGCAACTGACCAGTCAAGCCGATGGCAGAGACCTGTTTTGCAACGTCTGCGTCCAACTGCTTGATCGCAGCCTCCAGGGCAGCCAGCCAGTCGAGCGGATTTTGCTCGGCCTGGCCAGGCAACTCCCTTGTCACGGGAAACGCCGCCTCGGTCGTGGCCATGATCTGACCCGACACCGACATCGCCACACATTTGATGGCCGAGGTGCCGAGATCGATACCGAGGATGACGTTATCGTTCTTCATTGCGGTCCCTGAGGGGAGAAAGCGCCTGAGCTTTGCAGGCTTCATGCCTGCATGCAAAGGCGCCTTGCCGGAAGTTTAGTGCTTTGCCTTGACCGCGCGCATCGCCTCGCCTGCGATGGCGACGGTCTGCGCGATGTCGTCCTCGGTGTGCGCGAAAGAGATGAACAGGTTCTCGAATGCGCCGGGATGGAAGAGGACGCCACGGTCGAGCATCTCTTCCCACCAGGTCCGGAACACGTCGTGACGCGCATAACGTGCAGCGTCGCGATAGTTGCGGATCGGCTTGTCGGCGAACCAGAGCTGCATGACCGGTCCGACGCCCGTCACATAGGCCGGGATGTCGTTATCGGCGATCACCTTCTCCAACCCGTCGAACAGCTTCTGGCAACGCTGGTAAAGCGTATCGTAGAGGCCAGGCGTCGCCAGCTGGTCGAGCGTTGCATTGGCCGCTGTCACCGCGATGCCGTTGGCTGCATAGGTGCCCGCCATCGAGACGGTACCGTCCGCGACAAGCGCCATGATGTCCTTGCGCCCGCCGAGTGCTGCGACCGGGAAACCGCCGCCGAGGCCCTTGGCGAAGGTGGAGAGATCGGGCTGGAGACCGTAGTAGCCTTGCGCGCCGCCGAGGCTGAGACGGAAACCGGTGATCACCTCGTCACAGATCAGGATGATGCCGGCCTTGGCCGTCAATTCGCGCATCGCCTCGAGGTAACCTGGCTCAGGCAGGATACAGCCGGTGTTGCACATCACCGCTTCGGTGATGACGGCAGCAATGTTCTGCCCTTCGCGGGCGATCGCGTCGCGTAACGCCTCGACATCGTTCCACGGCAGGATGATCAGGGAATCATCGAGGCCAGCCGGCATACCAGGCCCCTGAGGGATAGCCTTCGGGGTCCTGTCGGGGCCAGCCGTTTCCAGGGTTGGATGCTTGCTCCAGTAAACGCCGTCGGAGAAGCCGTGATACATACCTTCGAAACGGATGAGTTTCTTGCGACCGGTGAAGGCACGGGCGAGACGCACCGCATAGAGCACCGCTTCGGTTCCTGTGTTGCACAGGCGAACCTGCTCGATCGCCGGCACTGCCGCGATGATCTTTTCCGACAGCGTGATCTCTTCGGCCGCCGGCATGGCGAAAACCGTACCGCGGTTCTGGATGAAATCCACGACGGCATCGGTGATCTTCTGCGGACGATGGCCGAGGATCATCGGCCCGAGGCCGAGCAGATAGTCGATATACTCATTGCCGTCGACGTCGAAGAGACGCGAACCGGTACCGCGGTCCACAAACAACGGATAGGGATCCCAGCCTGACCAGACGGCGCGCGCCGTGCTGTTGACACCGCTCGGGATGATCTCGCTGGAGCGGGCAAAATAGTCTCGGCTCCGGGTGGAACGCGAGGGTGTCTTGTATGCAGGCATCAAATCTCTCCTCGGAGAACAAGTTTGCATACTTATTATAATGAGTATGATGACATGTCAACGACAACGAATGGAATAATGAGACCTTCGTTCAGTCGGTGAAGGTTCGCGAATAGCGATTGCCGTCGCGCGTCACCGAAATCACCTTGCCGTCGATCGCCGGGCCGATAACCAGGCGCTCCGGCGCCTGGGTTTCAGCTCCCACCCTGAAGACACCGGGCGTGAGTTCCACCAGTTCCAGATCGTCGCTCGGCGCCTCGACGCCGCCGGGTGCGATCAGGAACAGACGTTCGCCGCGCGCAACGATGCGGAAGTTCGTGTACCAGGGAGAGTGCGAGCGATAGTGTCCGACGCAGCCGTTGGCGACCTTGCCAAGCGAAACAGCCGGCCTTCGGCGCAATTCGAGCGGGCCATAGTTCCATCCGCCTTCCCCCCCATCGATGCCCTGTTCGAATGTCAGGTGAAACGTCGCGAAGGCTGGATGATCGGTGGCGTAGCGCGACGACCACGTCTTGAAGACATGCCCCCGGACGCCTCCGCTCGAAAGCATGACCTTGCCCTCGTCGGCGACAAAAGAGACAGCGACAGGATTGCCGACCGCGTCATACGCCGAGAAATCGCCCAGCATAGCGGGCTGGAATGCAGCCTGATCCTGCACGTCGAGGTCGAGTCTGATCGAAGGCAGCTCCATCTCATGGCCTGTCAGCCAGGCATGTGCCGCGCGGGCAATGACTTGCGCGCCCGGACAGTCGCCATTGGCATTGGTGAGCACGACGATCCCTATATCGCGAGACAGATCCGCCAGCACGAACGTGGCGTACCCCACCATGCCGCCGCCATGAGTCAGGCACCGGCCGCCCCGGATGGTCTCGGCGTTGATGCCGAGACCGTAGACGCTCCGCTCGACACCGGTGTCCGCCAGGAACTCGACGATCGGCTCTCCTCCAGGCGCCAGCAGGCCGGTCAATTGCTCGAACGCTTTAGCGCTGACAACGGTCTTTCCATCCAGCCGGCCCTCTCCCAGCAACATCCGGACGAACCGTGCGAGATCCGGACCGGTGGCCGCAATGTTACCGTCGGACGTGTTGGTTTCGAACCAGGTTGCCGGAGCCAACGCACTTCCTGGCAGCCACGGACAGTCGTCCTGTGCAGGCGCGTAGCCAACCGCAAATCGATGCCGGTCCCGGTTCGAGATGCAGGGCGTGCTGGCAGCCATTCCGAACGGCTCGAGCAGTCGCTCTCTATAGGCTTCGACGGTCGGTTGCCCGGTGACGGCAGAAACGACGAGGCCGAGCAGGATGTAGCCGATGTTGGAATAGTGGAACGCACTGCCGGGCGCAAACCCGGTGGAAAGCTCCCTCAACCACCAGCCTTGTCCGATTTCATCCGGCAAGGAGTCGGTCCCCGCAGGCAAACCGGCGGAGTGGTTGAGCAGATGGCGCAGCGTGAACATCGGATAGTCGGAGCCGACGCTGAACCAGGGCAGATAGCGCGAGATGGGGTGATCGAGATCGACTTTTCCTTCCTCGGCAAGCTGCAACAACGTCAAGCCGACGAACCCTTTGCTGATGGAGCCGATGGCAAACAGATGTTCGCGCGTGACCGGCAGGCGTGCATCGATGTTGGCAAGACCAAAAGGAAGCTCGAGCAGGGTCGCATCGCGCGAGACGGCAAGGACGATACCGCCTGGGATTGGCCAGTGCTGCGTGAATTCGTCGGCCAGTGCACGCAGCCGCTGCGTCACGATTTCGATCGATGTCATAAGGATAGAACCTAGTTACCAGCTCGATTGAGCAGCAATTGCAGCAATGCCCTGACCGGCGAACCCGTCGCGCCGACCGGCCATGGCTCGAACCCCTGGTCGAGATAGGCGCTCGAGCCGTTGTCGATGTGCGCCCAGGCGGTGTTGCCGGCAAATGTCCGCAGATAGGTGGCAGCGAGCTGGCCGCTGTCCGGCACCGACAAGGGCGCGTTGGCGATATCGGCGACTTTCGATTCAATCAGGCGTTCATATTCTGTCCGGAGTGGCAGCCGCCAACCCGGTTCGCCGGCAAGTTCACCGGCGTCCATGAGCGCATCGGCGAGCGCGGTCGATGTCGACCAGCATCCCCAAAGCAGAGGACCGACGCCGCCGCCGTCCGTGAGTGTGCCGACATCGACGATCTCACGGACGCCGTCCCTGGCGAGATACGCGATGGCATCAGCCAGAACCAGGCGACCTTCACAGTCCGTATCCACGACTTCCGTTCTCCGGCCGTCAGGATGGCTCACCACATCACCAGGGCGCAGGGCATTACCATCAGGCATGTTTTCAGCCATCGGCAGAACGACAGCCACATCCGGATCTATACCGAGTTCCACGGCTGCAAAAACGGCTCCGGCCACTGCAGCGGCAGCCGCCATATCGGCCTTCATCCAGGCTATTTCCTCCGCATTCCGCTTCAGATTGATGCCACCGGAATCAAAGGTGATGCCCTTGCCAACCAATCCAAGACGAGCCTTTTGCCGGCCAGGATAGAGGCACACCACGCATGGCTTGTTCGCGCTGCCGCGACCGACGGCCTGCGTTGCTCCGAACCCTCGCCTGGTCAGTTCGGCCTCGTCCCAAATCTCCACGCCAACACCCAGTTGCCGTGCACGCTCAGCGACAACCTGCGCAAAACGCGCGGGCAAGAGATCACTGCCTGGCGTTTCGACAAGATCGCGCACCCAATTGGCCGCCCTGCCCGCCGCCACGCCGATTTCGAAGGCGCGTTGCAACCCGGCTGAATCGGATACCAGAAGCCCGACCACGACTTCGGTCTTGCTCATCCGGACATGGCCACCGATCAGGCAAGCTTCCGCCGCAGCACGTACGATGGACGCCGGCTCCGCTCCCAGCCCATCCAACGCGATGACGCCGTTGCCTCGCTCCCGCAGAAAATGCGCCGCCGGCATCAGGGCTTCGCGCAGCACGTTTGCGGTGAAAGCCTCGCGCGCTCCGACACCGACCAGAAGCACCGCGGGCTGATCCGACGCCGGCACCATAAGCACCGAAAGCTGCCCCACCTTGCCTTGGAAAGATGGATCAAGGCGCAGCACATGACGGGCAAATTGCCCGCCATGTGCCGCCTTCCCCGCCAACTCGGCATCGGCAACTTCAAAACCATTGGCTCCCGCAAAAGCCGGCATCACCAGAATGTCCGCTTTGGCCAGAACAGACGGCTCGCTGCCGATACGTAGGGTGGTCATGCTATTTCACCTTATGAACGTTCATCAGCGTTTCGGTTGATAGGTTGTTCACCGAACCAACCAGAGGCGACAACACGAAGCCTTCCCATTTTGGGCTATGGGCCTCGATGACATTGGGATAGTTGAGCACAATGTAGGGGCGGGCCTCGAAGATGTGCTTCTGCATGGCGGAAATTTCGGCTCGGCGTTCCTTGTTGTCGAGCAATGTACCCTGCTTCAGGTACATCTTGTCGTAATCCGCGTTGCAGTAGCCACTGTCGCTGTTGCCGCCACGCGCCGCGCAGGTAACAATGCTCAGCATGAAGTCCGGCTCCACCGGCGGCACCCAGCTCCACATCGCGAAATCATAGTCGAGATATTTGGCTTCGGGAGCATGGATGGCCTCGGTCGCGGCACCCGGATCCATCTTGCGCTGGGTGATCTCGATACCGATCTTCTTGAACCCGGCCTGGATGATCTGGAAGGCACGATCGCCGGTGCCGTTCTCTTCCGTCGGGAAGATCACTTCGTAGGCCATGCGCCTGCCGTCGACGACACGGATGCCGTCGCCGCCCTTCTTATAGCCCTTCTCGTCAAGGATCTGGTTTGCCTTGTCGGTATCATAAGGCAACGGCTTGATGGCCTCGTCGTGATAACCGCTTGCCGGCGCCACGATGGTCGAACCCGGCGTGGAGAAGCCGAGCCAGACGATCTTGTCGATCGTTTCCCGGTCGATGGCGTATTCCAGGGCTTCGCGCACCTTCGGATCGAGCAGTTCGCGGTTCTTCGGCTTGTCGGCACTGGTGTTGATGATCAGCGTCTTCATGCCGACACCCGGTCCGCTCAGCACGGTCATACCGGCCTTCTTCAGGGTCTCGACGGATGTCGGAGGCGTCTGCTCGCCGATCATGTCGAGCTTGTCGGTGACGAGAGCCGTGATCATGGCGTCGTCATTGGCAAAGAACTGCAGACCGAAGCCGTCGATGACGGGCTTCTTCTCGCCCCACCAGTTCGGATTGCGGGCAAAAAGCGCAATCTGCTCGTTCTCATGCTTGGTCAGCACGAACGGCCCGCCCGCGACAACGGGGGCAGCATTCGGAAAGGTCGATATCTGCTCGCCATCGCCTTCCGTCAGGGGCTCCCAGATGTGCTGCGGCAAGATCGGCAACGCCTGCATTTGCGTCAGCACATTGGCCACCGGCAAGGCGTAGGTCAGCACCAGCGTGTTGTCGTCGGTGGCCTTGGCATCTTCCATGTGGGCGACCCAACCCGCCAGCTTGCCAGTGGCACCACTCTGGAACTTGCGGATCAGATTGAAGGTGAAGGCGACATCCTTGGCCGTCAGCGGCTCGCCATCCGACCATTTTGCATCTGGAACCGTATGGAAAGTCCACACCTTGCCGTCAGCCGACGTTTCCCACTTCGTCGCGAAGGACGGCACGATCTCGACCTTGGCATCATATTCAGTCAGGTGTGGGTACACATACTGGTAAAACACTGAGCTGTAATCGGAGTCCGAGACGAACGGATTGAGCGAGTCGATCGGCTGAGTAGCGCCAATGCGCAGGATTTCGGCCGCGTAAGCGGACGGCACGAGCGGTGCTTGGAAAACGGTTGCTGCCGCGATCGCCGCGGCACATGCCACGGCACGAATATTCCAGCTCTGGTGAGGTTTCTTTTTCATTGTCATCTCCCGAGACGCAAGATTCTCCAAAATGGGGACTTGCCTCACATTCAGGCTACTGAGTATGATGAGTGCATGTCAAGCCGCTTGGGAGGAGCAGAGGCATTGCGGGGATCGGCCTTTATCTGGAAGCGGATAGTTTTCGCTGTCGTCACGGTGTTTGTGGCCCTGACGCTCAATTTCATCCTGTTTCGCGTGCTTCCCGGAGGTCCGGTCAGCCAGATCTCGCGCGTGCCGAACGCCTCGCCTGCTCTGAAGCAGGCTCTTACCGCACAATTCGGGCTCGATAAGCCGCTGTGGGAGCAATATCTGCTTTATCTTCAGCAGACATTGCAGGGCAATTTCGGCGTTTCCTACATGAACCGGCAGCCGGTGTTCGACAACCTTGTCGAGGCCTTTGGCAACACCATTCCCATGGTTGCGACGGGCACGATCCTCGCCTTGACGCTTGGCGTGGTCGTCGGCGTCATTTCGGCCGTGCGCCGCGGCAGCATGACCGACCATCTCAGCACCAACATCGCCGTGCTGTTCTACGCCTTCCCGACGCAATTTCTCGGCATGATGCTGCTCATCATATTCGCCGTTGTGCTGCCGTCGGCCGGCATGAACGACCCGTTCGCCATGGGCGGGTCGGGATGGGACAGCTTCCTGGATACGCTCAAGCACATGGTTTTGCCGGTCACGACCCTGGCACTCACGCTTTATGCCGAAAACGCGCTGATCGTGCGTTCCGCCATGCTGGAAACTCTGGGTGAGGACTACATACTGACGGCGAAGGCCAAGGGCGTGCCACGGCGCCGGCTCATCCGTGCACACGCCTTGCGCAACGCCATGCTGCCGATCGTCACCATGGTGGCGATGTCGCTGGGTGCCGTCGTCACCGGCTCCATCCTCATCGAGGTCATCTTCTCGTGGCCAGGCATCGGCCGGGCTCTCTACACGGCAGTGCTCAAGCGCGACTATCCGATGCTGCAGGGCGGATTCCTGGCCATCACCATAGTGGTGATCACCTTCAACCTCATTGCCGACCTCATCTACTACAAGCTCGATCCCCGGATAACGACATGACCCTTTCCTTGCCTGGGCCAGCCACCCCGGAAGCCGAGACCCGGCTCGGCTTCTGGCCGATGTTGAACGACGTGCTGCACCAGCGCGCCGCGCTCGCCGGCCTTGCCATCGTCAGCATCTTCGTCCTGCTCGGGCTGATCTCACCCTTGATCGAGCCTTACAGCGTTCGCGAAGCCACCTGCGCGGTATTCGAGCCACCATCCTGGCAACACTGGTTCGGCTGCGACGACGGTGGCATCGACGTTTTCAGCCTGGTGCTGCGCGGCGGTCGCATCTCGATGATCGTCGGCGCCATCGCGACCCTCATCGCCATCGGCATCGGCGCGACGGTCGGTATCCTGTCGGGCTATTTCGGCGGTTGGGTGGATACGGTGCTGATGCGCATCACCGACTATTTCCTCGTCATCCCGCAGATCGTGCTGATGATCGTGATTGCGGCTGTGTGGGGTCCGAGCCTTTCCCATGTCATCATCGTCATCGGCGCATTGATGTGGACGAGCACCGCGCGGCTGATCCGTGCGCAGGTCAAGAGCCTGCGCGAACGGGTCTATGTGAAACGCGTCGAAGCGCTTGGCGCCAGCCATTTCCACATCATCATTCACCATATCCTGCCGCAGATCGGCCCGCTCCTGGTTGCCAACACCGTGCTGGCCATCACCGTCGCCATCTTCAACGAGACCGCTCTGGCATTCCTCGGCCTGTCCGACCCGACAGCGATCACCTGGGGCACCATCATGGAACACGCCTTCGATCGTGCAGCGGTCAGCAGCGGCGCCTGGTGGGCGATCGTTCCCGCCGGTGTTGCCGTCGCCGTGCTGATCATGGGTTGCTACATGCTCGGCCGCTCGATCGAAGACGGACTCAATCCCCGCCTCAAGGTCTCATATCTCTCATTGCATGGCTGGAAACTGCGTCCGCTCGTCGGTCGCGGGCCGGATGCTATTTGACAAGGAATTCCAGCTTGAGCAGCGCCTTCGCAATCCAAGACCTGAACATCTGGTTCGGCGCCAACACCGCCAACGGCCGCGCCGAATTCCATGTCGTCAAGAACGTCAACCTGGAGCTCGCCCCCGGCGAGCGGCTCGGGCTTGTTGGAGAATCCGGTTCGGGCAAGACCACCACCATTCTCGCCGCAATGGGCTTGCTGCCGGCAACCGCGGAAGTCTCCGGGCAAATCCTGCTTGGCGGCACCGATATCCTGCATGGTGGAGAAGCCAGCGTTGCGCCGCACCGCTGGAAAGACATCGCCATGGTGTTCCAGGGCGCCATGAGCGCTTTCAATCCGGTCAGGACCATCGGCTGGCAGATCGCAGAAGCCATGCAGATGCATGGCGTTGCGCGTGGCATCGCCATGACGCGCCGGATCGGCGAATTGCTGGAACTGGTCGGCATCCCCGCCGATCATGCCGCGCGCTTTCCGCATCAATTGTCCGGCGGCATGCGCCAGCGCGCCATGATCGCGATGGCCCTGGCGTGCGAGCCCAAGGTCCTGCTGGCCGATGAACCGACGACGGCCCTCGACGTCATGGTGCAGGACCAGGTGATGAAACTGCTGGTCCGGTTGAGCAAGGAATTGAACCTCGCACTCGTCCTTGTCACGCATGATCTCGCCATCGTCGCGCAAAGCTGTCACCGGGCGGCTGTCATGCTGAAAGGCGAGGTCGTCGAGCAGGGAGAGGTCGGCGACCTCTACCACCGCCCCAAACATGAATACACACGCAAGCTTTTCGAGGCGACGCCGGACGTGTTCAGCATGCCGGAGGCTCCCATCAGAACTTCCGCTGCATCGACGAAAACGGAGCCCGCCTCACCCTTGCTCGAAGTGCAGGGCATCAGCGTATCTTATCCTCACGTCCGCAAATTGCGCGACGTGATCCGCGGCGTTGAGCCTGAAGCGCCTTCCGCGGTCGAGAACGTCTCGCTGCGCGTCGATCGTGGTGAGATGGTCGCGCTGGTCGGACAATCCGGCAGCGGCAAGACAACGACGCTGCAGGCAATACTCGGCATGGTCAAGGCACGCGCCGGAACCATCCATCTCAATGGCCGCGACGTCACCGGGCTGACCAGCGGACAGTGGCGGCCACTGCGCCGCCAGGTGCAGATGATCTACCAGGATCCGTACGAGTCGCTCGATCTGCGCTATCGCGTGCGCTCGACGGTCGAGGAGCCCTTGCGCGTCCACGGCATCGGCCTCGCGACCAAAGAGCGCGACAGCCTGATTCACGCGGCTCTAGAGCGCGTCGGTCTGACCCCGGTCGAACGTTATCTCAACCGCTTCCCGCATGAACTGTCAGGCGGCCAGCGTCAGCGCGTCGCAATCGCCTCGGCGATCGTGCTCAAGCCTGAACTGCTCTTGGCGGACGAGCCGGTGTCCATGCTGGACGTATCGGTGCGTGCCGGTGTGCTCGAGCTCCTCAATGAACTGCGCACCGACGCCAGGATGGGCATCCTGATGATCACGCACGATCTCTCGACTGCGGCGCATTATGCGGACCGCATTGCCGTCATGCATCAAGGCAGGATCGTGGAAGAAGGTGCGGCTTCAGCGGTGGTCCGCTCGCCTAAGGCCGATTACACGCGGGCGCTGCTTGCCAGCATCCCTCACCCGGATCCGAACCGCTCGACGTTGGCTGATCTATCGGCCTGAGCGGCCAGCCGCCTTTTTCACCGGGGACGCGGGCTTACCGCCATGGAGCGGCAGCACCACCCATTGCTTCATATCGGTCGGCTGCAGGAGATGCCGGCTGCCCGAGCCCGAGGTGTAGAACACGAAATCCGAGGCCTTGTAGGTCTGCTGGTAGCAATCGAAGGCCTTGCCGTCAGCGGTGAAGGACACGCCCCTGATCCGGACGATCTGGTCGCGCGGGCCGAGGTCCAGCGCCTCGCGCTCTGCAGCGGTTGGCTTGTCCACTTCCAGTGATTGTTCGGCGTAGTCGTCGCGCAGCCCGTAACGTTCGGCAAGCAGCGCATAGAGCGAGTCGCCCGCCTGCAGATCACTCTCGTTGATCGCCGGCACAAGGCTGAGCGGCAGCACCGCCTGCTCCAGGATCGCCGGCGTTGTCCCGAGGCTGCGCCGCCGCATGATCTCCCAGACGGGCTGGCCGATCTCGATCGAAAGCGCCTTGGCAATCTCCGGGCCGGGCAAACCTATATTGATAGCGAGCACTTCCGTAGCGAGGTCCGGCCCGCCGGATGGAGAGAGCGTTTCCAGAAGACGCCCGGTCCTGCTCGGTTCGCTGACGATGCGATCCTTGGCGACGAACGTGCCTATACCCTGGTGACGGTGGATCTTGCCGGCATGTTCCAGCTTGTCGAGGGCGTGTCGCACCGAGATCAGGCTGACGCCGGTCAGCCTGGCCAGCTCGGTCGAACTCGGCAGTTTGTCGCCGCCGGTCAGATCGTTCTTGGCGATGAAATCGAGGATCCAGTCATAGACGTGCAGATAGCGAAGTTTCCGTTCCTCGCTATCCTCGGATGCGATCTGTCTTTGCCTTTGAGCCAAAGCCACTACCCCGGCATTTCGGTGGACAAGTTGGTGTCTGCTCCCGGTTGGACAACAGCCTTCGGTCAACAGTGTATAGCTGTCATACTGAGAACGACAAGCTGATGCTAGAGCGTTTCCGTTCTCAACGGAAACACGGAAACGCTCCGGCTCTTTGTTTTTACGCAGTTCCGCACGGAAAACCGCTACGCACTTTTCCTGGAATTGCTCCGGTCAGCGCAGATCCATCAGGAAAAGTTCGAGCCAGAGCAAGCAACTGTCGGTCAGCTGTCGGTCGGCTTGAGTACGATTTGGCTGCGCTCACACCCTTTCGAGTGCGATGGCGATGCCCTGTCCGACACCGATGCACATGGTGGCGAGTGCGAGGCGGGCGTTGCGTTCCTTCAGTTCCAGTGCAGCCGTGCCGGTGATGCGCGCACCCGTCATGCCGAGCGGATGGCCGAGCGCGATGGCGCCACCATTCGGGTTGATGTGAGTGGCGTCTTCGGCGAGGCCGAGCTCGCGCAGCACGGCCAGGCCCTGCGCCGCGAATGCTTCGTTGAGTTCGACCACGTCGAAGTCCTGTGGCGTCAGTCCAAGCCGAGCGCAGAGCTTGTTGGTCGCCGGCACCGGGCCGATGCCCATGATGCGCGGCTCGACACCGGCCGTCGCAGCGCCCAGCACGCGGGCGATCGGGGTGAGGCCGTATTTTCGCACGGCGGCTTCCGAAGCCACGATCAGCGCGGCCGCACCGTCATTGACGCCCGATGCATTGCCCGCTGTCACCGTGCCGCCCTCCTTGCGGAATGGTGTTCCGAGCTTGGCCAGCGTCTCGACGGTGGTGCCGGCACGCGGATGTTCGTCCTGCGCCACCACGATGGCATCGCCCTTCTTCTGCGGGATGGTGACAGGGACGATCTCCTTCGCCAGCCGGCCATTGGCCTGGGCTGCAACGGCCTTGTCCTGGCTGCGCACCGCAAAGGCGTCCTGGTCGGCGCGGCTGACCGCGAACTGTTCGGCGACGTTCTCAGCCGTCTCCGGCATGGAATCGATGCCGTACTGCTTCTTCATCAGCGGATTGACGAAACGCCAGCCGATGGTGGTGTCGTGGATCTCGGCATGGCGCGAGAAGGCGGTCTCGGCCTTGGGCATGACGAAGGGCGCGCGGCTCATCGATTCGACGCCGCCGGCAATCAGCAGTTCGGCTTCACCTGCCTTGATGGCGCGGGCGGCAATGGCCACCGCATCCATTCCCGAACCGCACAGCCGGTTGACGGTCGAGCCCGGCACCGACACCGGCAGGCCCGCAAGCAGCGCCGCCATGCGGGCGACATTGCGGTTGTCTTCGCCGGCCTGGTTGGCGCAGCCATAATAGACATCGTCCATCGCTTCCCAGTCGATGCCGTCATTGCGGGACACCAGCGCCCTGATCGGTGCAGCGCCGAGATCATCCGCACGAACCGGCGCAAGCACCCCACCAAACCGCCCGATCGGCGTGCGAACATAGTCGCAGATATACGCTTCGCTCATCTTAGACTTCCGGAACGTTCAGGTTGATGATTTCGCCCTCGACCAGCAACTCGGCGCCGGTGAGTGCCTGCAATTCGTCAAGGCTGAGAGTAGGCAGCTTTTCTCGCAGCACGAACCGTGAATTCACGACGTCAATGACGGCGAGGCTGGTGTAGATGCGCGTCACGCAGCCGACCCCGGTCAGCGGCAGGCTGCAGCGCTTGACCAGCTTGGGCTTGCCATCCTTGGTGACATGGTCGGTGATAACCGCGACACGCTTGGCGCCATGCACGAGATCCATGGCGCCGCCAACCGCCGGCACCCCTTTCGGACCGGTGCTCCAATTGGCGAGATCGCCGGTTTCGGCGACCTCATAGGCGCCGAGGATCGCCACATCGAGATGACCGCCACGCACCATGGCGAAGCTGTCGGCATGGTGGAAGAACGCCGCCCCCGGCTTCAACGTCACCGCCTTCTTGCCGGCGTTGATCAGGTCCCAATCCTCGTCGCCCGCCACCGGCGCTTCGCCGAAGTTGAGAATGCCGTTTTCGGTGTGAAAGATCGCGGCACGTCCGGACGGCTGGAACTGAGCCACCATTTCGGGAAAGCCGATGCCGAGATTGACGTAAGCGCCGTCTTCGATGTCTTGCGCCGCCCGCCAGGCGATCTGGGCGTTGGTGAGTTTCATGCGTATTCCACTCCTTGCCGGATCAGCGCTTCTTCCTGCGCGGCCTCAGCGACTTCGACGACGTGGTCGACGAAAATCCCAGGCGTCACCACCTGCTCGGGATCGATGTCGCCAGGTTCGACGATGGCATGCGCCTGCACCACGGTGGTGCGAGCCGCCATTGCCATCAAAGGCGAGAAATTGCGCGCCGCCTTGCGGTAGGTGAGATTGCCGTGATTGTCGGCCAACTCGGCTTTGATCAGGGCGACATCGGCCTTCAGCCAGCGCTCCTGCACGTAGCTGCGGCCTTCGAACTCGGAGACCGGCTTGCCGGCGGCGAGTTCGGTGCCGTAGCTCGTGGGCGTGAAGAAGGCCGGGATGCCGGCGCCCCCGGCGCGAATGCGCTCGGCGAGCGTTCCTTGCGGCACCAATTCCAGTTCGATCTCACCCGCCAGATATTTCTCGGTGAAAGCACGCGGATCGGACGAACGCGGAAACGAACACACCATCTTCGCCACCATGCCTTCATCGATCATCGCGGCGATGCCGATGCGACCATTGCCGGCATTGTTGTTGATCACTGTCAGCCGGCCCGGGCTTCCGGTCGCTCGAAAACGGTCGATAAGCGCGTGGATAAGCTCGATCGGCGCACCTGCACCACCGAAGCCGCCGATCATCACGGTCGCGCCGTCTTGGACGACGGCCACCGCCTCGGCAAGGCTGGCCACTGTCTTGTCCATGCTGTCCTCCTGCTCGGATACGGCAATATGCGACAATGAAGTGGTCCTTCAATGCAGTTTGTGCGATATCATTCTTTTGTTGACTATTCGCACAAATCAAGATGCGTGGAAGTGAAGCGATGTCCCTCCTGGAACGCGACATCATGGGCGGCCTGGCCAAGGGCCTGTCGGTCATCGAGACCTTCACGGCCGAGCGCCCGCGGCAATCGATATCGGAGGTCTCCGTCGCGTCGGGGCTCGACCGGGCCACGGCGCGGCGCTGCCTGCTGACCTTGGCCCACCTCGGCTATGCCGACTATGACGGCAAGTTCTTCACGCTTACGCCGCGCGTGCTGCGGCTTGGCACGGCCTGTCTCGCCACCATGCCGCTTCCACAGCTGGTGCAACCCCTGCTTGACCGCCTGTCCGAACAGATCGGCGAAAGTTCCTCGGTTTCGATCCTCGATGGGACCGACATCGTCTATGTGGCGCGTGCCGCGCAAAGGAAGGTGATGTCGATCGGCCTCATGCCGGGTTCCCGCCTGCCGGCCTATTGTACCTCGATGGGCCGGGTACTGCTTGCAGCCCTGCCTGAAACCGCGGCCGCAGAAATCCTCTCCCAGACGTCATTGACGGCCCGAACCCCGCGCACGCGGACCGATCCCAAAGCGCTCATCGCAGAGTTCGCACGCGTCAGGTCGCAGGGTCATGCCATCGTCGACCAGGAGGTCGAGCTCGGGCTGCGCTCAATCGCCATCCCGCTTTACAATTCGCGTGGCCAGACGGTCGCAGCGATGAATGTCGGCGTTGCGGCATCGCGTGCGGAGACCGATGAAATGGCGCGCCTCTATCTTGCCGCCATGGCCGCCGTCCAGTCGGAATTCCGAAAGCTGATGCGCTGACAAAACGATGATGGCGGCCCGGCACGGCCGGCCCGCCGCAGTGTTTGCCAAGACGCTGCAGGAGACAGGAACAGCGCTATTTCGGCAGGTCGTGCGCCCATTTTGAAATGGCTTCGGCGACGGCCGCTGGCTGTTCCGGCATCAGCGCGTGCGAGGCGTTGGCCACAGTCACCGTGGTGACGCGCTCGCCGAATTGCTTGCGCAGTTCGTCCCAGCGATCACGTGGCTTGAACGGGTCTTCCTCGGGGATGATCTCGAGGATCGGCGCGGTGCCTGCCGCCCACCAGATCTTCCTCGGCACCGGTTTTTCCGACTGCATCGCCGTGACCTCGGGATACCAGCCCTTCAACCAGCCGCTTGCGTCATGGCCTTTGGCAAAGAATGCTCCCTTCAGCGCTGCCAGGCGTTGCTCGTCCGGCAGGCTGAGATTGCCGGCGAAGTCGGGAGCCCACCAGACCAGCGGATTGCGTTCCGCCGTGTCGCTGGCGGAACCTGCGGCAACGACGACACCGCGCACCTTTTCGGGATAGCGGGTGGCTGTCATACGGGCGACGAAATGGCCATAGGCATGACCGGCCACGACGGCACGTCCATCACCCAGGGCATCGATGACATTGGCGATATCCTGCGCGAAATCATAGAGGTCCACCCCCTTCATCGGACCGACCGACTTGCCTATCCCCCGCGGCTGCGGCCGCAGGACCTTGAAGCCATCGGCAGCCAATGTCTTCGAAAGCACGTCATAGTCGCCATAGCTGTCCCTTCCCTGCGACGGTAAAAGCACGACAGCCGGCCCCTTGCCCTCGACGAGCACTTCGATGGCGACATTCTTGTTGCTGACGATTTCCGTCTGGGCCGACCTGCTTGTTTCAGCCAAAACGACGCCCGGCACAGCGGACAACAACATGGCCGACAGGGCCATCGATAGAAAACCAGCTCGCGACATTCCCCTCATCTGCTTTCTCCTGGTTGAATGAAATTCAGGACACGACAGCGTGCCGGCGTTGCCGAATGGTCATCGCTGGGCAACAGCTGCCTTTCGACCGAGCAGGACCTTTCACGGCCCTGTTCGCGTCAGAAGTTCGCTCTTGCTGTTTGCTGAAGCTTCAGCGCCTCGCAATATTTTGGTTGATAATGTGAACTATATCGTTCACATTATCAACTATATGTCAACCGCTCGACGAGCGACCTCGCAACTCGGACAATTCCGGTCATGTCACCCATCTCGGCCCACCGGGCGGCACAACGCGCGCCCCTGATGCTCCCTGGCACCGGCCAGATCGTCGGCTTGACATCCATCGCATCGAAGTTCATTCAAACGGGTGCTAGGAGACTTCCTGGCACCGCGCCGGAAAAGGCTGCGGTGCGATTTTCAAGGATTTCAGACCGGCGGATGTCATGGCGCTTTGCCACGGCAGCCGCCGGTTTTTCGTTTTGGAGGACTGGTCCGTGACCCAGATGCAGAACCGGCAACCATCCGGCACTCCCGATATCCCGGCCACCATCTGCGAGGCGCTCGATCGCGCGACGGCGCTTCGGCCAGACACCGAAGCCATGGTCGGCAACGGCGAAAGGATCAACTTCGATCGACTGCGAAGCGAGAGCCTGAAGGTAGCCCGTGGTCTTGTCGCCTCGGGCATTCGCCATGGCGACCATGTCGCGATCTGCGCCGGCAACAGCGTCGAATGGGCTATCCTGTTCCACGGCATCGTGCGGATCGGCGCGGTTTGCGTGCCGGTCAACACAAGGTTGACGCCCGGCGAGATCCGCATGCAGCTCGAACGCGCCGACGCGCGCATGCTGCTTACCGTCGACAGCCTGCTGAAGATCGACTTCATCGCCGCATTGCGCGAAATCTGCCCAACGATTGATGCCGCGCTGCCTTCGCCGGAGCTGCCGCTTCTGACCGACGTCGTCGTACTCGGCGATGCGGCACCGGAGACCTGCAGGCTGTATGCCGACTTCCTCGCCGCCGGTGAAGGCGTCGACCTCCCGGCCTTGCCTGAGCCAGACGACGTCGCGCTGATCCAGTTCACCTCCGGTTCGACTTCTTTCCCGAAGGCGGTGCTGCTCAGCCACGCCAATATGGCGACCGACGCGCATTTCCTCGGCAAACGCATGGGCGCTCGCGAGGGCGACCGCTACCTGTCGGCTCGCCCCTTCTTCCACGTCGCCGGTTCGACGTTGGCGGTCGTGCTGTCCGCCGTGCACGCCATCACGCTTGTAACGATGCATCGCTTCACCGGCGAGGAGGCACTCCGACTGATCCGCGAAGAGGCCTGCACCCTCACCTCCGGCAACGACACCATGTATCTGATGATGCTGGGCAGCCCGGATTTCGAACCACGCTCCTACACGCTCCGCGGCGGGTGGGCAGCGATCAGTCCGGCGATCATGCGCCGCGCGGTCGAGGAATTCGGTGCCGAGCAGACGGTGACCGGCTATGGCCTCTCCGAAGCTTCGCCCAACATCATGGCATCCGACCAAAGCGATCCGGTGGAAGAGCGCATCGCCGGCTGGATGCACCCTCATCCTGGCCTGGAAGTCCGCATATGCGACCCGACGAGCGGCCTCGAACTGCCCCGTGGCCAGAAGGGCGAAATCCGTGTGCGCGGCTGGTGCGTGATGAAAGGCTATTACCGCGACGAACAGGCCACGCGCGAGACCATGACGGCTGACGGCTTCCTCAAGACCGGCGACATGGGCGTCATGCGCGAAGACGGCCGCGTCACCTTTGTCGGACGGCTGAAGGAGATCATTCGTGTCGGCGGCGAGAATGTCGCGCCGGCTGATGTCGAGGACGTACTGATCGGCCATCCGAAAATCCGCCAGGCACAGGTGTTCGCCTTGCCCGATCCCCGCCTCATCGAGGTGCCCGGCGCCTATGTCGTGCCGCGCGACGGCGAGGTTGTGACCGCCGACGAGGTTCTGGCCTGGGCGAAACCAAGACTCGCCGGCTTCAAGCTGCCGAAATATCTCGCCGTCATCGAAAGCTTCGACATCGTTGGCCTTACCGCCAGTTCGAAGGTGCCCAAGCGCCTGCTGATCGAGCATGCCAAACGCCATTTCGGCCTCGAGGAGAGCGCGTCGTGACCACCCGCTTCACCAAGACGTTCGGCGTCGCTCACCCGATCGTCCAGGCAGGGATGAGCTGGGCCTCGTCGAACCCGGCGCTGCCGGCCGCCGTTTCCAATGCCGGCGGGCTCGGCGTGTTTGCCGCTGGCCCGATGTTCGTCGAGGATTTCCGCAAGGCGCTGCGGACACTGAAGGCATCGACCGACAAGCCCTTCGCGGTCAACGTGCCGCTTTACCGGCCGCAGGCCGACGAAATCCTCGACATCGTCATCGAGGAACAGGCGCCCATCCTCATCGCGTCGCAGGGCGGTCCAAAGAAGTATCTCGGCCGCTTCCAGGCCGCCGGCATCAAGTGCATCCACGTCGTCGCTTCGGAGACGCACGCGCTGAAAGCACTCGAAGCCGGTGTCGATGCAATTGTCGCCGTCGGCGGCGAAGCCGGCGGTCATCCACCGCCGGATCAAGTCTCGACGCTCGTGCTGGTTCGCGCCATCGCCAAGGCAGCTCCGGAAGCGACCCTTATCGCCGGCGGTGGCGTTGCCGACGGAGCGGGCATCGTCGCCATGCTCGCGCTCGGCGCGGACGCGGTGCAGCTCGGCACGCGCTATCTCGCCACCAAAGAGGCGAGCGTGCACGAAGCTTACAAGCAGAAGGTCATAGTTGCCGGAATAGCCGATACGGCACTCGTCGGCCGTGGCATGAGCCCGATCCGCATGGTCTGCAACGATTTCTCCGCCCGCTTCCTGGAGGCGGAAGCCGCCGGCGCCGACGTCGAGGCTCGACGGGCGATCTTTGCCGACAGTTCGCTCAAGCTTGCCGCCCTCGACGGCGATGTTGTCAACGGCAAGATCGAGGCCGGTCAGAGCGCTGGACTGATCGACGATCTCCCCGATGCGGCAACGCTGACACTCCGCCTGATCGCGGAATACCGCTCAGCCCTTGCCCGCCTGGCGAGCCTCGACATAGCGCTGGAAAGCCGCCTGGAGCGCAGTCTGCAGGGAGTTCTTTGACGGCGTATGGATACGATTTTCGATCAGCGCAGCGAGCCCTTCCAGCCCGTCGGTCAGGCGATACCCCAGAACCGTGCGGCGAAAGAAGTCACGCGCCAGATCCGTCACGAAAGTCGCGTCGGCCGCAACGATCTCGTGGGTTCGCAAATCGATCTCCAGCACGACACCGATCCAGGTCAAGGTCTCAGACATGCCGGTGCCACGCGGGGCCTGGGCGTAGCCGCTGACGAGCACGGTGCGGTTCTCGCTCATACCATCTCCTTCCCCGTCCATTTGTCGCGAAAAGAAACAATCCGGATCGTCGTGTCAACGCATTCGCCAACGCTGCGACGCGCCGTCGACGTCGCTGCACCATGAACGACTTCCACACCAGATCAGGAGCTTGAACATGCTGGAAAGCAGGTCTCGACAGGCTGCAAACCACAGCTCGGAAGCGAACGACATCCTGACCGCCCGTGTTCCTCGTCTTGCCGCCAGCGAACTCGCACGCCTGCTCGACGTCTACGGGCTGTCCGGCACTTTCAAGCCGCTATCCGGCGAGCGCGACCAGAACCTGAAGGTGACCACCTCGGATGGTCGCCACTATGTGCTGAAGATCGCCAATGCCGCCGAACCGGCGCAGGCGCTCGCTTTCCAGAACGCCGCGCTGGATCACATCGCAATGGCCGATCCGGATCTGCCGGTGCCGCGCACGGTCCTCTCATCGGAGGGAGCGACGATCGTGCCTGTGCATCACGATGGCGCGGTCTTCATGGCCCGGCTCGTTACGCATCTGCCAGGCGAGCCGGCGCTCGACTTTCGCGCCACCCCGACCTTCCGCCGCGACGCCGGCCGGCTGACGGGTCGGCTGGATCGCGCCCTCTCCGGCTTCCGTCATTCCGGCGGCTCGGCCGACATGGTCTGGGATCTGCGCCACGCCGCTGCGCTCGAAGATCGCATCCATCACATTGCCGATCCCAGCCGTCGAGCGATCGCCGAGACGGTCATGGCCAATTTCAAGACCCATGTCGGGCCGGCCCTGGCCGGGCTGCGCAAGCAGGTGATCCACAACGACGTCCACCAGAACAACATCATGCGCAACCCGCTTTCGGGCGCGATCGCCGGCATCATCGACTTCGGCGATATGGTGGAGACCTGCCTCGTCAACGAGGCGGCGATCGCCATCGCCCACCAGCTCTACCGCGAGCCCGATCTTCTTGGCGTCGCCGCCGAATTCTTGTCGGCATATGCCGCTGCAATGCCGCTTGAGCGCGCTGAAGTCGACGTCCTGTTCGACCTCGTGCAGATGCGGCTGCTGTCCCGCGAGATCATCGCCGCCTGGCGCGGCGCCACATCGGGCGGACCTTCGCCCTACCGGGCCGATATTTCCGAAATGGGATGGGAAGCGCTCTCGCGTGCGCTGTCGATCAATCCCGAACACGCCTCAGAACATCTGGAGAAAGCAATGACCACGCTCGCAACAGCCCCCCGTTCGACCTCGACCGACCAGGCTTATGAAGACCTGATGGCACGGCGCAGGAAAGCCATGGGACCGATGTACAAGGAGTTCTACCAGCAGCCCTTCATGCCGGTGAAAGGTGAAGGCGTCTGGGTGACCGACACGCATGGCAAGCGTTACCTCGACGCCTACAACAACGTGCCGCATGTCGGCCACTGCCATCCCCAGGTCGCCGATGCGGTGGCGAGGCAGGTGAATGTCTTCAATTCCAACACCCGCTATCCGAGCGAGTTGATCGTCGACTATGCCGAACGGCTGACCGCCACCATGCCGGAGCACCTCGACACGGCAATGTTCGTCTGCTCCGGAACAGAGGCCAACGAGCTCGCCTGGCGCATTGCTACGGCGAATACAGGGGGTACGGGCGCCCTCGTCACCGACGCCGCCTTCCATGGTAATTCCACGATCATCGGCGCGCTCGACACGGCAACCCTGCCGCATGACAGACTGGAACCGTGGATCGGCACCGTAACCGCGCCACGCTTCGCGGGTGCGGCCGGGGACAACGGCAAGGCGCTGTCGCCCAGTGACTATGCCGCGACCTACGCGGAAAGCATCGCCAGACTGGAGAAGCGTGGGCATCACCCGGCCGCCTTCTTCGTCTGTCCGGTCTTCGCATCCGACGGTCTCTATTCGGCACCGGCCGGCTATCTGGACCCAACCATCGCCGAAATCCGCCGCGCCGGCGGCCTCGTCATCGCCGATGAGGTGCAGACCGCCCTCGGCCGCACCGGCACCCATTTCTGGGGCTTCCAGCATGCCGGCCTCGTGCCCGACATCGTCACCATGGGCAAGCCGATGGGCAATGGCATTCCATTGGGCGTCGTCGTTGCACGCCGTTCGCTGGTCGAGGGCTTCCTGCAAACCCAGCGCTACTTCAACACCTTCGGCGGCAACCAGGTCGCTGCCGCCGCGGGCCTGGCCGTGCTCGATGTGATCGAGAACGAGAAGCTGCAGGAGAATGCGCTGCAAGTCGGAACCTACCTGCGCGAAAACCTCGCAGGCCTGATGAGCCGCCATGCCACAATCGGCGACGTACGCGGCACCGGCCTCTTCGCTGGCGTGGAAGTCGTCGACGGGGACAAGCCGTCACCGACAAAGGCGCGCGCGGTGATCGAAGACCTGCTCGCACGCGGCGTGCTGGTCGGCCTCACCGGCGCTGGCAGGAACCTCCTGAAGATCCGCCCGCCCATGGTGTTTTCGCGCGAGAACGCCGACCTGCTCGTCGATGCGCTCGACAAAGCGCTAGCCAAGGTTGGTTGAAGGATAAGCAAGCGCGGTCCCGGGCTCGCCCGGGACCGGAACGTGCAAATGAAAACCCCGCCGGATCGGCTCCGGCGGGGTTTTGGTTGGTGCTGCAGTCGAGACCTGGCCAGCCCGGTTTCAGGCGGTATAGACTTCCCGGCCTTCGAAGAAGGTCTTCAGCACCTTCGTGCCGGCAATGGCGCGCGGCTCCACGGCGTAGAGATCGCGGTCGAGCACGATGAAGTCCGCCGACAGCCCGGGCGCCAATCGACCGGTCCTGTCGCCAAGGCCCATCCCCTGTGCGCCGTTGCGCGTCATCAACGGCAATGCCTGGTCGAGCGTGATCGCCTCGTGCGGCGAATGTACCCCTTGCAACCGACCCGACGGATCCGCGCGGGTGAGCAGTCCCGCCAGCGATTGCCATGGATTCAGCTCAGGGAAGACTGTCATCCAGTCGGACCCGACCGCCATCGTCACGCCGGCCTCCAGCATGGTGCGGATCGGCCAGACCGTGGCGTAGCGCTCCTTGCCGACAACGCGTTCATGCGCGAGGCTGGCATGGTTGACGAACCACATCGGCGGATTGAGGTCGGCGATGACGCGCAGACGTTTCATGCGCGGGATGTCGTCGTGCGGGATGTACTGGCCATGGGCGATGTGGTGCCATGGGCCATTGTCGCCGTTCTCGGCGCGGACCCTTTCGACCGCATCGAGAACCCGGCAGATGGCGGCATCGCCGACGGCGTGGACCTTCACGCCGATGCCTTGCCGGTCATGCGCGGCGATCTCGGCGAAGAGCTCATCCGGCGACAGATACATTTCGCCATGCTCGTTCGTGCCGGGATAGGCCGCGATCATGGCAGCGGTCTTCAAGGACGGCACGCCGTCGAGGAATATCTTGGCATTACCGGCCACCATATGCGCGCCGCAGGCCGCTTCATGGCGGCTCAGGAACTCCTCCGCCTCCTTCGACCAGGTCGAACAGGTACGGCTGGCGGACAGATGGAATCCAGCCCAGGTCGAAAGCTCGCCAGCATCATCGAGAGCGCGGAAAGCCGCGACCATTTCCGGCGTCGACTGCGCATCGGAGAAGCCGGTGACGCCGACCGAGTTGAAATAGGCAACGGCCGCGCGTGCTACATCGACGATCTCGCCATCACCCAAAGCCGGAACGGCGCCATCGACGATCCACATCGCGCTTTCTTCGAGCAGGCCCGTCGCCTCACCGTCAACGCGCACGATGCGTCCGCCGGCTGGATCCGCAGTGGAGGCATCGATACCCGCCGCGGCAAGTGCCGCGTCGTTCGCGAAGGCGCCATGCAGGCTGCCGTGGGTAAGCAGCACCGGGCGGCCGCCGCTCGCTTCATTGAGGAGCCGCTTTGCCTCGGTACCGAGCTTCTCGATATCGGCCAGTGCAGCCGCGCCGTAGGCGCTGCCGGTGAGCCAGGCGCCCTCCGGCTTGCCTTGAGCCGCCTTGCGCACATGCGCCAGAACGCTCTCGAAATCATCGCCGGCGTCTATGGCGAAGGAGCGCAGCCGTGTCGTCATGCCGGAAATGACATGCATGTGGAAATCAACGATACCGGGCATGACGAAACGTCCGCCGAGATCGACCACCGTCGTGTCGGCACTGGCGAGGTTCCGCAGCTCGGCCGTTGCGCCGATGGCAACAATGCGACCGGAGGCATCGGTCGCGATTGCCTCGGCCGTCGGGCGCGCCGGATCCATGGTCCGAACCGCACCGTTGATGAAAAGCGTCTTGATGTTCATGTGCTCTGGCCGATCGATCAAGCAGCTGCCTTGGCGTTGGCCCATGCAAGCGTCTGGTCGAGCGCTTCCCGGAACGTGTCGACGATGATGTCGATGTCCTTCGGTGTCACGATCAGGGGCGGCGAGAATGACATGGTCTCGCCGAGATTGCGGGTGATGAGGCCGCGCTCCAGCGCAAAGCGCGAACAGGCGGCAGCTGCCCCGACCGACGCGTCAAATGGCGCCTTCGTGATCTTGTCGCTGACCAACTCGACACCTGCCATCAGCCCGATGCCGCGCACCTCGCCGACGATCGGATGATCCTTCAGCTCGGCAAGCCGCTTCTGAAAATAGGCGCCGGTCTCGCGTGCGTTGCGGGTGGTGTCGAGTTCTTCGTAACGGTTGAGCGACGCAAGCGCGGCCGCCGCGCAGACCGGATGACCGCCATAGGTGTAGCCATGGCCGAAGACGCCGACCTTGTCGGACTGCTCGCGCATCGCATCAACGATCTTCTCCGACACGATGACGGCCGAGATCGGCAGATAGGCGGACGACAGCGCCTTGGCGCAGGTGATCATATCCGGTCTGTAACCGACCGCTTCCGCGCCCCAGTAGGCACCGGTGCGACCGAAACCGCAGATGACCTCGTCGGAAACCGTGAGCACCTCGTATCTGTCGAGCACCGCCTGGATGGCTTCGAAGTAACCTTCTGGCGGCATGACAACGCCACCGGTGCCCATCACCGGTTCGGCGAAGAAGCCGCCGACGGTTTCCGGGCCCTCGGCAAGGATGAGCTGTTCGAGCTCATCGGCCAGTCGCTGGACGAAATCGGCCTCGCTCTCGCCGGGCCGGCCCTCACGGTAAAAATGCGGGCAGGTCACGTGCAGGAAGCGGTCGATCGGCAGGTCGAACTCGCGATGGATGTTCGGCAGGAAGGTGAGACTGCCGGAGGCAATGCCGGTGCCGTGATAGGCACGTTTGCGGGCGATGATCTTCTTCTTCTCTGGCCGGCCGAGCGCGTTCCAGTAGTACCAGATCAGCTTGACGGCCGTATCGTTCGCTTCCGAACCCGAGCATTGGAAAACGACACGCGACATGCCGGGCGAATTCTGGATCAGCTTCTCGGCGAGATCGATCGACGGATTGTTGGAGCGGTGCGCGAACATATGGAAGTAGGGCAGTTCGTCGATCTGCGCCTTCACCGCCTCCTTGATCGAGGTGTCGGAATAACCCAGCGCCACGCACCACAGGCCCGACATGGCGTCCAGATAACGGTTGCCGCTGTCGTCATAGATATAGGCGCCCTCGCCGCGCGTGATGACCAGCGGACCATCCTGCTCATGCTGGCGGATGTTTGTCTGCGGGTGGATTTGATAGCGGATGTCGCGGGCGGCGGCGGAATTGGCGAGCTGGGTCATAACGGTCTCCTGAAGCAGGCTCCGAACCGAAGGTCAGCGGAGCGAGAAGTTGCATGCGGCAAACAACGCCAATTCAGCTGGCGTCGGCAGCGCCGTTGCCGACATTCTGGAGGAAGCGGTCCACGCCATTCTTCCAGCCATTGTCGGCAAGCACACGTTCGATGGCAGCGAGTTCGATGCGGATCCCTGAATCGAGGTCTGTCCGCGAGCCAAGGTCGACGGACTGCTTGGTCAGTGCGATCGAGAGCGGAGGCGCCTCGGCGATCTTGAGCGCGGTCACCATGCCCTCTTCCGAGAGCTTTGAAGGCTCGACAAGTCGGGCAACCATGCCGAGCGCATACGCTTCCTCGGCCGGCATCTCGCGACCGGTGTAAAGCAGCTCCTTGGCGCGTGATACGCCAACGACGCGTTGCAGCCGCTGCGTGGCGCCGACCGTTCCCCAATGCGCTTCCGGAAAACGGAAGCTGGCATCGTTCGCGGCGACGATAAAATCGCAGCTCATGGCGATCTCGCCGCCCGAACCGACGGTTGGTCCCTGGACCAGTGCGATCACCGGCCGGGTACAGCGCTCGATCATCGAATAGGCTTCGAAGGATGCGAGCCGGCGTTGACGGATCCAGGCCGCATCGCGCCCCTTGCGCTCCTTGAGATCGGCACCGGCGCAGAACACGGGCCCTTCGCCCTCAATGAGCACGACGCGGATATCGTGATCGCGGTCGATCGCCCTGAAAACCTCGGTCAGCCCGTGGCACATCGGCAGGTTGAGCGCGTTTCGCGCCTCGGACCGTGAAAGAACGACGCGAGCGACGGCTCCTTCGCGATTGATCTTGACCGGTCCCGACATCAGATCACTCCTTCGCCACGCAATCTGTCTATTTCCTCGGCCTGCAGGCCGAGCATCTCGCCGAGCACACCTTCGGTGTCGGCGCCGAGAACCGGCGGCACGCCGATCGAAATCTCGTCGTAGCCGGACAGCCTGACCGGTGTGCGCAACGCGCCGATCCGGCCAGCTTTGGGATGTTCGAAAGCGGCGACCATACCGCGCGCGCCGACATGCGGGTCGGCAAGGATCTCGGCGACGCTGTTGACCTCGCCCGCCGGCACGTTGACAGCACGCAATGCTTCGGCAAGCTCGTCGCGTCCACGTCCCGCGATTACCGCCATCATCGCCGCCATCACCCGCTCGCGCTGGATGACGCGTTCGGAGTTGCGGTCCAGCGCACGATCCGATGCAAGCTCATCCAGGCCGAGTACCGCGCAGATCGCCGCCCAATGCTGGTCAGAACCCGAGATGTGCAGCCAACGCCCGTCCCCACATTCGAAAGCCGCGGACGGAACGCGACCTGGATGCTCGGTGCCGGTGCGTTTGGGATCCTCAGCGAGCAGGAACCAGCGCGCTGCGGCAATGGTCAGCATCGAGACCTGCACATCGAGCATCGACAGGTCGACATGGGTACCGCGTCCCGATTGCGCCCGTCCGGCTATGCCCGCCAGAACCGAGATGGCGATCCAGAGGCCGGATGACAGGTCGGCAAAAGGCACCCCGACCTTGGCGGGTGCCCCATCCGGATGACCAGTCAACGCCATGACGCCCGACAGCGCCTGGAAGATGGTGTCGTAGCCATTGCGGTCGCTGTAGGGACCGCTCTGGCCAAAGCCCGTGCACGAGACGTAGACGAGCTTGGGGTTGTCGGCCGAAAGTTGTTCATAGCCGAGCCCGAAGCGCGCCATTTCTCCCGGCAGGAAGTTCTCGACGACAACATCCGCCCTCTGTGCGAGCGAGCGGGCGATCGCCTGGCCATCTGGCGACTTGAGGTTGAGCGTCACCGATTTCTTGCCGCGGTTGAAGGCGAAGAAATAGCCGCTGTCGCCGCTGGCCACGCGCGGCTCGAACGAGCGCGTCTCGTCGCCGCTGCCCGGCCGCTCGATCTTGATCACCTCGGCGCCAAGTTCGGCCAGGATCTGCGTTGCCATCGGCCCCGCGAGCACGCGGCTGAAATCCAGGATGCGGATGCCGTCGAGCGGTTTCACTTGCCCGTCCTCCGGAAGCCGCGCATCAGCGCGTTGACGTCACGTCCGGCAGCCATCGCGGCATCGTAAGGCAGGTCGGCAACGCGGTAGAACAGCGCCTTGGCGGCGGCCATCGCCATCGGGTTGGCCTTTGACCACTGGTCCGCGATCTCGAGCGCGGTATCGATCGCGGCGTCCACCGCGACGACGCGGTTGGCAAGACCAAGCGCCTGCGCTTCCTCGGCGCCGATCAACCGGCCGAGGCTCACCATCTCGAAGGCGGCCTTGCGCCCCAACTGGCGCTGCAGTCCGGTCATGACCAAGGCCGGCACGATATCGTGCTTGAGTTCAGGATAGCCGAATTTGAGGTCGGCTCCGGCCACCATCATATCGCAGCCGATCGCCAGTCCAGCGCCGCCACCGACCGCGGCACCTTGAACCGCCGACACGACAGGCTTCTTCATTTCCTGCAGCCTGGATTGCAGGCGGCAGGTCAGATCGGCACGGGCAAGCACACGATGCTGCTGGTCCGGCGTCAGATCCTTGAATTCGGACAGATCGGCGCCGGCGCAGAAACCCTTGCCCTCGCCGGCAAGCACGACCGCACGGATTGCATCGTCGCCATCCGCCGCATTCAACGCATCGAGCAGGCCCTGAGTCAGCTCCGTGTTGAGCGCATTGAGCTTGTCGGGCCGGTTCATGCGGATGATCCGCACGGCACCCCTATCCTCGACAATGACGCATCCTGGCATATCGGTCCTCTCACGCATTCTCGTGGGCCTCGGCGAACGATGTCGCGAACCCCGCCCGCGCCACCTTGCTGTCGAGCTGGCGCCCAAGCACCTCCTCGCAGAGATGCGAGGCAACCATCACCTTGTCGAGATCGAGTCCGGTGGAGACGCCTTCCATCTCGAACAGATTGACCAGATCTTCCGTGGCGACATTGCCTGCGCGACCCGAGCCGTAACGGATCTTCGTCGGATGCCCGCCGACGCCGCCGAAGGATGAATCGAAGTGGCGACAGCCGGCTTCGTAGGCCGCAACGCAGTTGGAGATGCCGATGCCGCGCGTATCATGAAAATGACCGACACAGATCACATCCGGAGCCGCCTGGTTCAGCAGACGGAAGAGCTGCGCGACCTTGGTCGGCGTGGCAAGCCCGGTGGTGTCGCCGATCGTAACGATCCGGACGCCATGCCTGGCGAAGCGCAGCACGTCCTCGACGACGCGCTCCGGTGGGACCTCGCCCTCGAACGGACAGCCGAGGGCGACCGAGATGACACCGACGAGCCGGAATCGCTTGCCTGCGGCATCCACCATCTCGGCAATGCGCTCCCACTGGCCCTCGCGCGATGTTCCGAGATTGCGCTGCGTATGGGCTTCGGTCGCGGAGGCGAGCAGGCTCACCTCGTTGGCGCCATGCCCGGCGGCGAGATCGGCCACTGCCCGCTCCACGCCGGTGAGGTTCGGCGTCGTCGCCTTGTAGTAGACGCCAGGACGCCGCCTGATGCCGGCGAGTACGTCTCCCGCATCGCCAAAGGCCGGCACCTTGCCGGGATGCGAATAGCTTGTCGCCTCGATGCGCGGGAAACCTGCCGCGGTGAAGGCGTCGATCAACGCGATCTTGTCGACGGTAGCGACAAAATCAGGCTCGTGCTGCAGGCCGTCGCGCGCGAAGCATTCGCAGATGACGACACCGGCGCTCATTTGCGATCCTCCCGGCCGCGCAGCACATGCGAGCCGACCAGCAGGATTATCGAAAGCCCGATCAGCAGCGAGGAAATCGCCGCAACGGTCGGATCGATCTGGTCGCGAATGTTGGCGAACATCAGCCGGGTCAGCGTCGCGTTCTCTCCGCCGGAGATGAACAACGCGATGACGACTTCGTCGAAGGAGGTGACGAAGGCGAAAAGCGCGCCCGACATCACCGAAAGACGGATCTGCGGCAGCGTAACGGTGAGAAATGCCCAGGGACGGGATGCGCCAAGGCTTTGGGCGACACGCTCCTGGTTCATGTCGTAGCTGGCAAGGCCGCTCAGCACCGCGATGACGACAAAAGGTAACGCCAACACGGTGTGCGCCATGACCAGGCCGGTGGTCGTGCCGTTCAGGCCGATCTTGGCGTAGACGAAGTAGCAGCCGATGGCGATGAGGATCAGCGGCACCAGCATAGGCAGCATGAACACACCACGCGCCAGCGACGAGGCAGCGCCATAGGCCCTCGAGATTCCGTAAGCGGCAAGCGTGCCGAAAGTCGTCGCGAAGACCGTTGTCAGCAGCGCGGCGCGCAGCGAAACGAAAGTGGCGGCGCGCCATTCGGGCGATCCCAGATAGGCCTGGTACCATTGCAGGCTCCAGCTCCGGGGTGGGAACTCAAGATATTTGCTGCCCGAGAAGGACATCGGGATGACGATCAGGCAGGGAATGATCAGGAAGGCGAAGACCAGCGCCACCAGCATGTAGAGCCAAAGCCTCTGGAAATGCGTGATCTGGGTCTCGGTTGCGGGACGGTTCAGCATCAGCGTACGCCCTCGAAACCGTCGACCCTGAAGAGCCGTTTGAAGACGTAGAGGATGATGGCGGTGACCACGAGAAGCACGACGCCGAGCGCGCTCGCGGCGCCCCAGTTGCCGTAGACGGAGATGTTGTTGGCGATCTGCATCGCCCACATCGCGACGCGCCCGCCGCCAAGCAATGCCGGCGTGACGAAGAAGCCGAGGCAGAGCACGAAGACGAGCGCAACACCGGCGGCAAGCCCGGGCAGCGACATCGGCAGGAAAACCTGGCGGAATGCCTGCGAAGGGGTGGCGCCGCAATTGGCGGCAGCGCGCATGTAGACCGGGTCGATCGCCCGCATCGAGGCATAGAGCGGCAGGATCAGGAATGGCAGCATGACATGCACCATGCCGATCACGGTGCCCAGCATGTTGTGCACCAACGGCAGCGGGGTGGAGATCAGGCCGGCATCGATCAGCCACATATTGACCAGTCCGGTGCGCTGCAGCAGCACGAGCCAGGCGTAGGTGCGCACCAGCACCGAAGTCCAGAACGGCAGCACCACGAAGATCATCAGCAACCCGGCGGTACGCTCGGAAAGCTGCGACAGCAGGTAGGCGACAGGATAGCCGAGCAGGACGCAGACGAGCGTCACCAGACCCGCCACCTCGAAGGTGGATATGAAGGTGCGCACATAGATCGGCTTCAGCATGCGCGTGTAGTTTTCCAGCGTCGGCTCCCCGGAAGGCCCGAAGAAGGAAAGCCAAAACAACCAGCCGATCGGCAGGATCAGGACAAGGAAGATCAGGATCGCGCCCGGCAGCGTCAGCGACGCAAGCGCGCGGCGTTCGCGGCTGCCCTGTCGCTTCAAGACATCGGCGTTGTGGTCGGCATCGGCGATGCCCGGATGATTGAGCACCATCGTCATGATCTGTCCGCCACCAGGATCGTGTGTTCGCGGTCTAGCCACAGCTGGATCGGCTGCCCGCGTTCCGGCAGGTCCCTGCCGCCGAGGTCCGGTCCGCGACGCAGGTCGATCTCGATGCCGTCAGGCATGCGAACCGTGATCAGATAGCTGTCGCCCTGGTAGATGATGTCGGTCGCCTCAGCCTCGATCCGGTTCGCGGTCTCGGTTTCGTCACCCTTCCAGCGCAGCCGCTCGGGGCGGATGACGAGCCAGGGTCTGTCGCTGCTCTTCCAGTCGTCGCGCGTCCTCAGCGGACGGCCATAGAGCAGCGCGCCGGAAGCATTCGTTTCGACTGGCAGGAAGCGGGTCTCGCCAATGAAATCCGCCACGAACTTGTTCTTCGGCCGGTCGTAGATCTCGTCGGGCGTTCCGAGCTGCACGATCTTGCCGCCGTTCACAACTGCGATGCGGTCCGAAAGCGTCAATGCCTCGCGCTGATCATGCGTGACATAGACCGTGGTCGTTCCCAACCGGTCGTGCAGCCGCTTCAGTTCGAGCTGCATATGTTCGCGCAGCTTCTTGTCGAGCGCCGAAAGCGGCTCGTCCATCAACAGGATCGCCGGTTCGAAGACGATGGCGCGCGCCAGTGCGACGCGCTGGCGCTGGCCGCCAGAAAGCGCGTTGACGCCACGGTCGGCGAGATGCGCCATCTGGACCAGGCCAAGGGCTTCCTCGACACGACGATCGAGATCGGCGCCGGAGACGCCGCGCAGGCGTAGCGGATAGCCGACATTGCGGCGCACGCTCATATGGGGAAACAGCGCGTAGTTCTGGAAGACCATGCCCAGGTTGCGCTTGTGCGGCGGCAGCAGCAGGAATTCAGCGCCGTCGATGGTGATCGAGCCGGAATCCGGGCGCACGAAGCCGGCAAGCACATTCAGAAGTGTGGTCTTGCCGGATCCCGACGGTCCGAGCAGGGTCAAAAACTCGCCCGGCGCAATATCAAGCGACACGTCATCGAGTGCGAGAAAGCTGCCATAGGCTTTCTTGATGTTTCGGATTTCGACCCTGCCGGGCATCGCAGCCTCCTTGTAAACGGTCGGCATTCGCTACGCGCTCAAGCGTGAAAGCAGCCAGGACGCATCTTGCGACCGACAACGGTACGCGTCGAGCGCTTCAGTCGGGCTCAGCGAGCGGAAACGCTCCAAGGTCGTCGGCAACATCATCGACAATCCACCGATACAAAGACGTGTCAGAGATAGCTGCACCAACCTGCACGTCGAACAGACGTGCGGTACACGGTGCAACGTCGAGGTCTGGGTGGAAGGTGGACGCCACGATCCACCTTCCGAATTCCAGGAATGCGAGACCTACTGGACGATGAGGTTCTTGAAGTCTTCCTGGACGCTCTGGATGTTCTCGGACCACCAGGTCGGCTGCATGGTGACCTGCTTTGCCGCGTTTTCCGGCGAGGCGTTCGATTGCACGAGTATGTCGGCCGAGAACTGGGTTGCCTCGAAGGCTTTCTTGTTCGACGGCCCGTAGTAACCCATCATCGTCGGGATGCGCGCCTGCATCTCGGGCGAGACGATATTGGCAACGAGCTTCTGCGCGGCTGCCACGTTCTTGGAGCCCTTCAGGATGGCGACGCAACCAAAACCGATGACGCCGTCCTGATAGGTGAATTTGACTGGTGCGCCGTCAGCGATGACGCCGGCGATACGGCTGCCCCAGATGGCTTCCATGTCGACTTCACCATCCTTGAGAAGCTGCGCCGACTGCGCACCCGAGGTCCACCACACCGACACGTTCGGCTTGATCTTCTCGAGCGCCGCCAGCGACCGCTTGGTATCGAGCGGATAGACCTTGTCGCGTTCAACGCCGTCGCCGAGCAGCGCGATCTCCATCATCTCCTGCGGATAGACGCTGAGTGCGCGGCGGCCGGGGAACTTCTCGACATTCCAGAAGTCCTTCCAGTCCTTTGGCGGATTGTCGCCGTATTTGTCGGTGCGCCAGGCGAGAACGACCGAATAGGTGTTCGTGGCGATCCAGTTCTTGGCGCGGACGCCTTCCGGGATACCGTCACCATTGACGACCGAATAATCGATCGGTTCGAACAGCCCCTCGGCCGCGCCGATGGCGCAGTCTTCGGCACCAAGATGCGCGACATCCCAGCCCGGCGCACCGGATTGCACCTGCACACGGACGGCAGCGATGCCGTCATGCGATTCCGTGCGAAGCTCGGCGCCGATCTTTTCCGCCGATGGCTTGAACAGCGTTGCGGTGAGGTCGTCCTGAACCTTGCCGCCGAGCCCTGCAAGGGTCAGCGTATCCGCGGCCATGGCGGTGGTCGATAAAACGGCCCAGGCCGCTGCTGTGATAAGTCCGCGTTTGACAGACTTGTGCATCTTCATCTCTCCCATTGATGATACACAATTGACGTTGATCGGCGGTCACTTCTTTCTGTTTTAAGGCTCAGGCCGCCGCGTCCTTGAGCCCCAGTTCACTGATGAACTTCGTCTGGAAGAAGGCCTCGAGGCCTTCCACTCCACCTTCGCTGCCATAGCCGCTTTCCTTGACGCCACCGAACGGCGTCTCCGGCGCGGCAATGCCGAAGTGATTGATTGAAACCATGCCGGACTCCAACTGTTCACCGAGCAGCGTCGACGTGCGCTCGGAGCGGGTGAAGGCAAAGGCGGCAAGGCCATAGGGAAGGCTGTTCGAACGCGCGATTGCATCGTCGAGCCTGGAGAACGACGCGATCGGCGCGAGCGGGCCGAACGGCTCGTCGACCATCAGACGCGCGTCATCAGGCGTGTCGACCAGGACGGTCGGCGCGAAGAAATTGCCCTGGTTGCCGATGCGCTTGCCGCCGGCAAGCACCTTGGCGCCGCGGCTCTCGGCGTCTGCAACGAAAGCTTGCATGGCGTCGAGGCGCCGGGAATTGGCCAGCGGCCCCATCTGCACGCCCGCCTCCGTGCCCGGACCGATCTTCAGGCTTTCCGAGCCGGCGACGAAGGCGTCCACGAAGCGCTTGTAGTGCCGCTCATGCACATAATAGCGGGACGGCGCGGCACAGACCTGCCCGGCGTTGCGGTACTTCAGGAACAGACCGAGCTTCACCGCTTCCTCCGGGTCCGCGTCTTCGCAGACGATGAACGGCGAGTGCCCGCCAAGCTCCAGCGTCGCGCGCTTGACGTGAGCGGCCGCCAGTTGGCCCAGATGCTTGCCGACCGGAATGGAGCCGGTGAACGAGATCTTGCGGATCTGCGGAGCGGGAATGAGATACTCGGAGATCTCGGCCGGCACCCCGAAGACGAGATTGACGACGCCGGCCGGAATGCCAGCATCCTCGAAGCAGCGAACCAGTTCTATCGGAGAGAACGGCGTCTCTTCGGGGCACTTGATGATGATCGTGCATCCAGCCGCTACAGCGCCAGCGATTTTGCGGACCGCCTGGCTGACGGGGAAATTCCATGGCGAGAAACCGGCGACGGGGCCGACCGGCTCCTTGATCACGATCTGCCGCACACCGGGCGCACGCGCCGGGATAAGCCGGCCATAGGCACGGCGCCCTTCTTCGGCATACCAGTCGATATGATCGGCTGAACCGATGGTTTCGCCAAGTGCCTCGGCAAGCGGCTTGCCCTGCTCCCGCGTCATCAGCGCGGCAATATCCGACGCACGCTCTCGCAACAGGTTGGCCGCCTTGCGCAGCAGTTTCGAACGATCATAAGGCGAAACCAGCCGCCATTCGAGAAAGGCGCGTCGGGCTGCCGACAGCGCCCGATCGAGATCGGCCGAAGCAGCATGCGTAACCAAAGCGAAGGCTTCGCCGGTTGCCGGGTCGATGACCTTGCCGGATCGCCCACCACTTCCCTCACACCACGCGCCATCAATGAACAGCTTCGCCAAGTCCATACGGTCGTATTCCTCAATTCCAATTTAGTTGATTTCGTAAACTATATAGTTCACATCGTCAACCATATTGGGTGAAAATATCTCAACCGCGCCGCATATTTTGCAGGGCATCGATCAAACCGATGATTCGATTGGAAATTTGGAGAAGCCGCAGAGACCGGCGACCAGCGCGTGGCTCCAAGGCCCGAGCCGATTCAAGACGAGATTAAGCACAAAACAGGACTTCGAAGCGCTTCCAGGGGCTCGCTTGAAGCGGAGCCGCCGGCATCACTCGTCTTCGCCGAGATCGCCGCCAGCGGCAACGACTTCGCGGCGAAGCTGGTCGTAATAGGTGATCGAACTCTTGAAGACGGCCTGCAGCGATTTCTGAAGCTGCAGCCGCTCGTCTGATGACAGGTTCGAAAGCATCATCTCGTTACGGTGTTCGGAATCGGCGAGGATCTTCGCCACGATCTCCCTGCCCTCACCGGTGAGGCGCAGCAGAATGCTGCGCCCATCCTCGGGATTTTCCGAGCGGCTGATCAGACCACGATCGATGAGGCCGGACACGACACGGCTCATCTGGCTTTTCAGAAGACCGCTGTGGTTGGCCAGAAGCTGCAGCGGCGCTTCCTTCAGATAGTCGAGCACGGCAAGGGCGCGCCATTCCCGAACCGTAAGCTTGTAGCGCGGGCTGATCGACAGGAAGGCGATGCGGCTCGAGAGCGATGCGAGGCGCTGCAGCTGGAAGGAAAACAGATCGCGCGCGTCATGCGCGTCGATCAGATGCGCCATATTGTCGGCGTCGTCGACGCCGTTGTCCGGTCCATTCATTCCCTCGTCCCCTGCAGGCGCCCGTCCGCATTCGCCCAAAACGGGAAGCACATTTTCACCTCAACCCGAAACGTCATCGGAAATCCACTCCTTTGTCACGTTACGCGCAACATGATTTGGTTGACAAAGTGAACTATATGGTTCATTTCGACAACCAATCTATCATCTCGAATACTTCGGGTTTTGCCGTGCAACGCGGTGAATTGCAGACTTTCCAGGGAGGATGAAATGACCAACAGCAACAAACTGCACAATCCGGCGACCATCGCACCGCCAGCGCGCAACCTTTATGCGCATGCTGTCGAAGTGCCTGCCGCCAGCCGGCATCTCTATGTCGCCGGGCAGGTCGGCGTAAGGCCGGACGGCACCGTGCCGGAAAGCCTCGAAGAGCAGACCGAGCAGATGATGGAGAACATCCGCGCCATCCTCGCTTCCGCGGGCATGACCTTCGCCGACATCGTCAAGTTCAATGCCTATTGCATGTCGGCTGAAGACATCATCACCTATGCCGGCATCCGCAACCGCCTCTTTGCGGGCGTACAGACCGCAACGACAGCCGTGGTGGTGACAGGCCTGGCCAACCCGGCCTGGAAAGTCGAAGCGGATCTCGTCGCGGCACGACAGGACTGATATTTCATGTTCTACCGTCCATCCGAAGGTCACGGCCTGCCTCATGATCCGTTCAAGGCGATCGTGTCGCCACGGCCGATCGGCTGGATTTCGACCCGCAGCAGTTCGGGCGCGACCAACCTCGCGCCCTATTCCTTCTTCAATGCGCTTTCCGTCGATCCGTATCTTGTCTGGTTCTCTGCCGACGCCGAGAAGGACAGCGTCGTCTTCGCGCGGGAAACAGGCGAGTTCGCCGTCAATCTGGTAGGCGAAAAACTCGCTCGCCAGATGAACGCAACTTCTGTCGACGCGCCGCGCGGCATCAGCGAGTTCGGCTATGCCGAACTGGAAGCCGCCAACTCAAGGCTCATCGCCGCTCCACATGTCGCCGGCGCCCCCGCCGTGCTCGAATGCCGGTTGACTGAGATCATGGAACCCAAGGGCCTGGATGGTCGCTGGGCCGGCGTCTTCGTGGTCATGGGCGAGGTCGTCGGCATCCATATAGACGATGCCATGCTGACGGACGGGCTCTTCGATCAGACGAAAGCCGGCAATGTCGCCCGGCTCGGCTATATGGATTATCTCGCAACCACCAAGACGTTCCAGATGCGCCGCCCGCGCTGGACGGATGAGGATGCAGTCCGGCCATGAGCTGAGGGCTGCTCGCGCATCACCCCTTCTGCGAAACAGTGCCTGCAAGCGAACGCCTTGCGGCCGCACGGCGCAAACCGGCGAACATCGGTTTGCGTTGATAGGCCGGCGTCAGCCATCGCTCGACCTGCTGCAGCAGGAAGATCAACATCATGTTGATGACCAGGTAGATGAGCGCCACCATGCAGAACACTTCGATGACCGCGAAGGTCTGGCTCATCAGATCCTTGGCGACCCCGGTCAGTTCCATCACCGTGATCGTGCAGGCAAGCGAGGTCGACTTCAAGGTTACGACGATCTCATTGCTGTAGGCCGGGAGCGCCCGCCGTATGGCGATCGGCATCGTCACCAGCAGGAACGTCTTGAACCGTGAAAGGCCGAGCGCACGGGCTGCTTCGATCGCCCCCTCGGGCACGGCTGCCAGACCACCGCGCATCACTTCCGCCGTATAGGCGCCCGCGCAGACGCTCATCGCGATCACCGCGCAGGCAAACGGATCCTTGAGCACGATCCAGACCGGGCTGGCTCGCAGCCAGGCAAACTGGCTGAGACCGTAGTAAAGAACGAATATCTGCACGAGCAGCGGTATGGAACGGAAGGCCAGCACATAGGCCGATGCAACGCCCCTGAGGGCTCGATAAGGCGAGCGCCTCGCCCAGGTGGCCAGGCCAGCAAAGATCAAGCCCAGCGGCAGGGTGACGGCTGCAAGCGCCAGGGTTACCCAGATCGCCCCGGCAAGTTCTCCTGCAACATGAAAAGCTGTCTCGATATCCATGGTCAGGCCCAGCGCATTCTGGTTTCGAGAATGTGGAATGCCCGCGAGGAAATCGCCACCAGCACGAGATAGACGAGCGCCGCCACGCCATAGAAGACGAAGGGCTGCCCAGTCGTGCGTCCCGCGATCCCGACAACCCGCATCAGTTCGGCAAGCGAGATCACCGAAAGCAATGTCGTTTCCTTGATCGCCATGATCCAGACATTGCCGAGACCCGGCAGCGCCAGCCGGAACATCTGCGGGATGATGACGGTCCAGAGCCCGGCGAAAGGACGCAGTCCCAGCGCCGTATAGGCTTCGAACTGCCCGATCGGGATCGCGGCATGGGCGCCGCGAAACACCTCCGAGCTGTAGGCAGCCGACACGAACGCCACGGCCATCACGCCAACGGTGAAGGCATCCACTTCAATATAGCCGGCATAGCCGAAACCGCGCGCCACCCACATCAACGCGCCATTTGTGCCGAAGAAGAGCAGGAAGATCACCAGCAGCGGCGGCACGCCGCGCAGCAGCGTCGTATAAAGCGTCGCTATCGCGGCAAGCCACCTGTTGTGCCCCAGCTTCGCAAACGCCACGCCAAGCCCGAGGATCACACCCAGGACATAGCCGATGCATGCGCATGCCATTGTCACGCCGAGGCCGGTCAGCAACGGCTTTGTCCAGCCGTCGCCGCCCCAGGCGAACAGGTCAACGACGGAACTGCTCGAGCCCATACAGGGTCAGGCCCCGCACACCTTGGCATCCGGCTTCGTCGAAACGTCGAAGCCGAACCACTTCTGCGAAATGCTCTTCAGTTCGCCCGACGCCTTCAGATCGCACAAGGCTGCATCCCACGCCTTGCGCAGATCATCTTCATCCTTGCGCATCAGCCCGCCCACACCGACACCGAGGTAGTTGAATTGCTCGAAGTCGATATCGGGAGACAGGATTTCGATCGGTTCGCCCTGTTGTGAGCGCGTCAAGGCGATCCACGGAGAACGCCCGGCAACGGCTGCGTCGATACGGCCGGCCAGCAGGTCCAGATTGAGGCTGTCCTGATTGTCGTAGAGCCGAACCGTCACCTCCCCTTTCAGCTCGTTGTCGACGAGCTTCTGGCTCTGGGTGCCGGACTGCACGCCAATGGTCTTGCCGGCAAGTGCGGCCTTCAGCTCCTGCCAGTTTGCCTTGCCGTTCAGGCCGGACGTCTTCGCCGCAGCGAAATTGATCGGCAGGTTGGCATAGCTCTGCGTGAAAGCCAGCCGCTTCTGCCGCTCCGGCGTGATGGCGATGCCGCCAACGAGGATGTCGTACTTGCCCTGTTCGAGCGCCGGGATCTGTCCTTCCCACGGTTGGGCAGTGAAGCGGCAGTTCCGCTTCATGCGATCGCAGACCTGCTTGGCGAGATCGATCTCGAAGCCGGTGAGCTCACCGGAAGGTGTCGTCGATGTCCATGGCAGGTAACCGCCATCGGTGCCGATACGCACTTCGGCCTGGTCTTGCGCGACCGCCGGTCCACACAGCATTGCGCCGAGCACGAAAACCGACAACAGGCCCCTGATTGTCTTTTGCATGATCAAATTCCCTCCCCTGTTCTTTATCCGTTTATCAAAGACGCTCAGGCCGTCCCTCTGCACCAAGGTCCCAGAACAATCCCGCCATGATGGCGAGTCCTTCCTCGACAAGAGGCTGCAGCAGGTGCTCGTCCGGTGCGTGCTGCGAGCACCCGGAATAGGAATGCGGCACCCAGATCGTCGGCATGCCGAGGATGTCGGCGAAGCAGTCGTTCGGCAGCGAACCGCCGGCATTCGGCAGGATGGTTGGCTCGATCCCAGTCGTTTTCTCGACCGAGGCCGCGGCCCAGCGCATCAGCGGATGTTCCGGATCGAGGCGGGTAGCACCCCATTCCGATTCCTGTGCCATAGGTTCGATCGTCACATTCCGGAAGCCATTTTCATCCAGGAAGGCGCGAATGGCCGGGAAGAAAGCTGCGGGATCGACATCCACCGTGTAGCGAATCTGCATGCGGGCACGGGCATGCGGCGGGATCGCATTGATTGGCTGCTCGGGTCTTCCCGAGGTCATCGCCAACACTTCGAGCGCGGTCCAACCGAACACCCGCTCTGACGGCGTCAGGCCAGGCTCACCCCACCACGGATTGAGCTCCGGGCCGTTCTCTTCGGTTTCCAGCTCGATCCTGGCCAAGGCGGTCCGCACAGTCTGCGGGATTTCGCGAGGCAGGATATCGCGGACATTGATGCGGCCATTGGCAGAGACGAGCGCTGCGATCGCGTTGGCGAGGATGACTGCCGGGTTGGCGATCAACCCGCCCCAATTGCCGGAATGATGCGCGCCTGGCCGCAGGTCGCAGACCAGATCGAAGTCAGCGGTTCCGCGCGTTCCGCCGTCGAGCGTCGGACGATGCTGCGCAAGGCGTGGACCATCGGATGCGATGAGCCAATCGGCCCGCAGTTTGGAGCGATGCTCGGCGCAGATTTCGCGAAGCCCCGCCGAACCCGTCTCTTCCGATGTCTCGATCAAGGCGACCGTGTTGAAACCGAGTTTGCCACGCGTTGCCAGCACAGCCTCGAGGGCGAGCATGACGATGGTATGCTGGCCCTTGTTGTCGGCGGTCCCCCGGCCATAGATGCGTTCACCCTCGACCTTTACCTGCCAGGGGTTGCGGCCGTTCGACCAGGAACCTTCCATGCCCGCGACCACGTCGCCATGACCGTAGACGAGCAGTGTCGGCAATTCATCGGATTCGTTGCGGCGGGCAATCAGCAGTGGGCCGCCGGCAGGGTCGGGATTTTCGACCACTTCACCGGCAAAGCCGAGCTGTCCGAGATCGGCGTTGATTTCATCGAGATAGCGATAGCATTCGGGACGCCGTTCAGGCTTCTGGCTTTCCGTGGCAATGGCAACCCGGCGCTGCAGGTCGGACAGGAAGCGGCCGTCGGAGGCAAAGGACGTGGCAAGGGCGATGGTTTGATTCCGAGACATAATCCTGCTCATTTGAATTCCTGACAGAACGATGTCACGCTGAAGAATGTGCGAGCAAACCAAAAGTTTTCTCGGTTAGCCTCAATAGGATTAAGCCTAAGCATGTCACGGCACTTGCCACCCCTCCCCGCTTTGCGTGCATTCGAGGCGGCGGCGCGTCATTTGAGTTTCGCCCGCGCGGGTGGAGAGCTCGGTGTTACGCCAGGCGCCATCAGCCATCAGATGAAGCAGTTGGAGGACTGGGTCGGCGACCCGCTGTTCGAGCGACGCGCGAACGGCGTTCACCTTACCGAAACCGGGCGCGTCTTTGCGACCCGGCTCGGCGCGATTTTCGACCAGATCACCTCAGCCGCGGTCGCAGCGCGCGCACCGGGTGGGACGAGCAGCGTGACGGTGCGCTGCCAGTTCTCGCTGGCCTCGAAGTGGCTGGCGCCCCGCATCGGCAAATTCCGCGCTTTGCATCCCGATATCCAGATTGCGGTGCAGGCGCTTCCGCACCGCTGGAATGCCAATGAACGCGACCCCGATCTCGCAATCTACCATGGCCGCGGCACGATTCCCGGCGTCCGGCAGGACACGTTGATCGGCGGGAGATTGGTCGTCGTCGCGTCTCCCGGTCTCGTCGCGACCCTGCCGCCGGCGCCAACGCCCGCCGACCTGTTGTCACGGCCATTGATCAAGGTGGATTTTGCCGAACCCGGCTGGCACGACGAAGGCTGGGAGGCCTGGTTTGCAGCGACCGGCTTCGGTCATCTCGAACTGCGTTCGATGCTCTCCTTCAACCTGGTGCATCTGGCGATCGAAGCCTGCAGCGCCGGTGCTGGATTTGCACTTGTCCCCGACTTCATGGTCGAGCAGGAGTTGGAAAGCGGGCGCCTTGTCGACGCCTTCGGCATCTCGCTGCCGATCCGGCAGCCCTATGTGATGATGACCCCGGAGGCCAGCCTTGCCCGGCCGGAAGTGGCCATGCTGCGAAGCTGGCTGCTGGACGAAGGGATCCGATCCGCCGCATAAGACACGGACAGCTAAACCAGACGAACAGAGGGCGCGACGATGCACACGGAACAGGGCGTGCTCCGGATTTCAATCGGCGTCACCATCGTGCTCGCCGTGATCGGCATCGTCTTCGGTCTGCTGTCGGGTTCCTTCGCCATCGTCTTCGACGGTGTCTACGCGTTGACAGATGCGACCATGACAATCGTCGCCCTGCTCGTCGCCAATCTGATCGCCTCTTCGACCGCGGTCGGGCCGGCCAAAAGCAAGTTGGTCAAACACTTCACCATGGGCTTTTGGCATCTCGAACCGATGGTGCTCGGCCTCAACGGCATCATGCTGTCAGGCGCGGCGATATATGCGTTGATCAACGCGGTCGGCAGCATCATGTCGGGCGGACGCGAACTCAATTTCGACCAGGCCATCATCTATGCGGTCGTGACGCTTGCCGTGACCATCGGCATGGCAATCTACGGCCACCGGGCAAACCGTACCATCCAGTCGGATTTTGTCGCGCTCGACGCCAAGGCCTGGGTCATGTCGGCATCCCTGACAGCCGCATTGTTCGTCGCCTTCGTCTTCGGCTATCTGGTGCAAGGCACCAGCCTGGAGTGGACGTCGCCTTATGTCGATCCGGTTGTGCTCGCCGCGGTCTGCGTGATCATCATCCCGATCCCGCTCGGCACGATCAAGCAGGCGCTGGCCGACATTCTTCTGGTCACCCCCGCGGACCTCAAGCGCCATGTCGATCAGGTCGCTGAAGAGACCGTCAAGCGTCATGGTTTCCTGGACTATCGCGCCTACGTCGCCAGGGTCGGTCGCGGCAGACAGATCGAACTGTTCTTCATCGTGCCATCGGATTGGCCCGCAAAAAGACTGCAGGAATGGGACCTCATTCGCGATGAGGTCGGCGAGGCTCTCGGCGACGAGGGTCCAGATCGCTGGCTGACTATCGCCTTCACCACCGACCCGGAATGGGCAAACTAGACGGGGCTTTGATGACTAGCGCACGAGCGGCGCGACAGCATTTTCAACAAGGCGCACGAGACTGAGCGCGGTCATTTCCGAGGATTTCGGGTTGGTGGCCAGTGGCTCGTTCTCGAGAGTGAGGTCGAGCCTGCCGAAGGCGCCAGAGGCTTCGACCCGGTGGGCATTGCGGCGTGCTGCCGGATCGGCCACCAGCACCACGCGGGTCCTGTCGAGGCCGATGCCCGACAGTGCCGAGATCACCGCGACATTGGCGTTTTGAGGAAAGCGACCAGCGGCTTCGCGTGCGCTGCCGTCGAAGAACGGGGAGACGACCGCGAGCGTTTCCAGGTCCAGTATGGCCTCCGCCGGCGTGCCGCGCCAGGCGCGAGGTGGCTTGACGATCGTATGAACCACTTCCTCCAGCGGCAGGATGCTGGCAGCCGCCAGCGCGCCGAGATCACCCAAGGCACCCGAGGGAACAACGATGCGGCTGCCTGTTTCCTTTGCCACCGAGACGAGCCGCCCGAGCAGCGCGTCATCGCAGAAAGCGCTGGTGGATGAGATGATGAAACTGGCGGCACAACGCAATGCCGCCTCGCCCCAGACCGCGACGGCATCACGACCCGCTGCCTCGATCACCATATCGATATCGAGCCCCGCCAGCTCGCGTGGCTCCGATATCAGCTGCACGCCGGCCGGAAGATCCTCCCGGTGGCGTTGATGGTCACGCACGGCCACCGCGACGACGCTGACACCTTGCGGATGGCGTTCCGACAGCAGCTCGCCGACACGCCGGGCAATTGCCCCCCAACCGACAAAACACAGATTGAGGCGCCGGTCAGAGGCCGACATAACCATGCACCAGCTCGGCGTCGCGCGTCAGGTCCTGGCTGTTGCCGGACCAGACCGTACGACCTTTTTCGAGAATGTAGTGGCGATCGGCAAGGCGCTTGAGAACATGCAGGTTCTTGTCGATCAGCAGGATCGATTGCCCTTCCGCTTTCAAGGCTTCGATGCAACCCCAGATCTCGGCACGGATCACCGGCGCCAGGCCTTCCGTGGCTTCGTCGAGAATGAGAAGTTTTGGATTGGTCATCAAGGCTCGGCTGACAACCAGCATCTGCTGCTCGCCGCCCGACAAGGTGCCGGCGGCCTGGCCGGCCCGCTCGCGCAGGCGCGGAAACAGCGCATAGATCCGCTCCAGCGTCCACGGGTTCTTGCGCCCGAGCCGATTGGCAGCCGTTGCGACGAGGTTCTCGCGAACGGTCAGCGTCGGGAAGGTATGGCGCCCCTCTGGCACCAGCCCGACACCGAGCCGCGCCACCCTCTCGGGTGCCGCGCCCAGCACGTTCTGGCCGCTGAACTGCAGCTCGCCCGCAAGCGGCTTCAACAGCCCCATGATGGATTTGACGGTCGTGGTCTTGCCCATGCCGTTGCGGCCGAGAAGCGTGACGACTTCGCCCTCGCCGATCTCCAGCGCCACGTCGAACAGAACCTGGCTTGGCCCATAGGCGGACTGCAGCTTGGCGACCTTCAGCACAGCTCGTCCCCTTCTCCCAGATAGGCCGTTCGCACTTCCGGATTCTGCCGGATTTCGTCGACGCTGCCACTGGCAATGACACGTCCGTAAACCAGGACCGATATCCGATCCGCGAGCGCGAAAACGGCGTCCATGTCGTGCTCGACGAGCAACATCGAGACCTGGTTCTTCAGCCCGCGCAGGGTTTCGATCATCTGCTGGCTCTCGGCGTGACCGAGACCGGCCATCGGTTCATCGAGCAAGAGCAGGCGGGGCCGTGTCGCCAGCGCCACGGAAAGTTCCAGCTGCTTCTGCTCGCCATGCGAAAGATTGGCGACCAGTTCGTTCGCGCGCGGTTCCAGACCGGTGCCGGCCAGCAAGGCAAAGGCCTCGTCCCGCAGCGAGCGATCGGCGCGGACACTTTTCCAGAAACGGAAGGAATGGCCCTGCCGCACCTGCACGGCCAGTGCGACATTGTCCAGCACGGTGTAGTCGGGAAGCAGGCAGGTGATCTGGAAGGTACGAGCCAGACCCAGGCCAACGCGCCGTGCGGTCGGCAAGGCATCCAGCGACTGTCCGGCCAGCTCGACTGTCCCCTCATTGGGCTTCAGCTCACCCATCAACTGGGAGATCAGTGTCGTCTTGCCGGCGCCATTCGGCCCGATCAATGCGTGGATTTCGCCCGGCTGCACCGTCAGGTCGACATGGTCGGTCGCAAGCAATCCGCCGAAGCGCTTCACCAGCCCGCGAACATTGAGGATCGGCTGGGTCATCAGCGTTTCCCCATCAGGCGCAGCACAAGTGCCTGAACGCCGCCATGGGTGTAGAGCACCACGAACAACAGGATGAAACCGAGGGCCAGTTGCCAGTTTTCCGTCCACGCCGCCAGGGAAGTTTCGAGGACGATGAAAACGGCAGCGCCGATCAGCGGCCCGAAAAGTGTACCGACACCGCCGAGGATGACCATCACCATCAGTTCGCCCGACTTGGTCCAGTGCATCATGTCCGGGCTGGCGAAACGCAGGAAATTGGCCATCAGCGCCCCAGCGAGCCCGCAACCCATGCCGGAAATGATGAATGCCATCAGCCGGTAGCGATAGGCCGGCAGGCCAATCGCCGCCATGCGCTTCTCGCTCTGGCGCAGGCCGACCAGCACATTGCCGAAGCGCGAGTTCACGATGCGCCACAGCAGAGCGAAGAACGCCACCGTGATGAAGAGACAGACATAGTAGACCGTCTGCTTGTCGCGCATGTTGAGGCCCGGCAATTCGTTGGTGCGGCGAATGATCAGGCCGTCGTCGCCGCCATAGGTTTTCAGCGACACGAACAGGAAGAACAGCATCTGGGCAAAGGCGAGCGTGATCATGATGAACTGCACGCCGCCGGTGCGCAGCGACAGCGCGCCGATCACCGCCGCGGCGAGGCCCGAGATCAGGATCGCCGCCGGCAGCGTGATCAGCATCTGGTTCGTGCCGGGAATGAAGCCGAACATAGGCTCATCGAGCGAATAGTGCTGGTAGAGGATGCCGACGACATAGCCGCCGATGCCGAAGAAGGCGGCGTGGCCGAAGCTGACCAACCCGCCATAGCCGAGCACCAGGTTGAGGCTGGCCGCGGCGATGCCATAGATCAGGATGCGCGTCGCCAGCGAGGTGAGTGCCGAATAGCCGGTCGCATCCGCGATCATCGGCAAGGCGATCAGCACGATCAGTACGGCTGCGAGCAGTGCCGGGCGCTTGAAGGAAGTTTCGCTGTTCACAATCAAGCCCAATCAGGAATTGCGGATGAACAGGCCCTTGGGCCGGATCAACAGGACGATGGCCATCAACAGATAGATGCCCATGGAGGAAATGCCGGCGCCGAGAGCATCGGCTTCCGGCCCGACCATCACTTGCCTGAGCAGGCCTGGCAGATAGGCGCGCAGGCCGGTGTCGACGATGCCGAGGATCAGGCTGGCGAAGAAGGCGCCGCGAATGGATCCGACGCCACCGATCACCACGACCACGAAAGTGGTGATGAGGATCTGCTCGCCCATGCCGATCTGCACGGCCAGAATCGGCCCCGCCATGAAGCCGGCGAGCCCGGCCAGCAAGGCACCGAGACCGAACACCAGCGTATAAAGCAACCGTATGTCGACGCCGAGCGCCCGGACCATTTCGCGATTGGTGGAACCGGCGCGCACCAGCATGCCGATGCGAGTGCGATTGATCAGCAGATAGAGGCCGAAGGCGACCAGCAGCCCGACCAGGATGATCGCGAGACGATAGATCGGATACGAAAGGCCCGGCAGCAACTCGACCGATCCGTCCAGCACTGACGGCATCTGCACGAACAGTGGCTGGCGGCCGAACAGCATGGTCACCGCCTGGTTGAAGATCAGGATGAGGCCGAAGGTGGCAAGCACCTGGTCAAGATGATCGCGCCCGTAAAGCCGGCGCACGACCAGGAATTCGATCGCCACACCTGCCAGAGCCGCCGCTGCAAGCGCGGCCGGAATGCCCAGCCAGAACGATCCGGTCTCTGTCGCAACGAACGTGCCCGCATAGGCGCCGATCATGTAGATGGAGCCGTGCGCCAGGTTGATGACGCCCATGATGCCGAAGATCAGGGTCAGTCCTGCTGCCATCAGGAACAGCATGACGCCAAACTGCACACCGTTCAGCAATTGTTCGAGAAAGAGCGTCATCGCGCGGTCACTTCGGCAAACGGGAAAGCGTGGGGAGACGGCGCAAGGCCGCCTCCCCTCTCAGTTCGGCAATGGTGCGGCTACATCTTGCAGTCGGCCGAATAGGCGTCGCCGTGATCCTTGAACACCTCGCCGACTGTCTTGATGACCGGCTTGCCATCGGCGCCATTCTCGACCTTCAGCGCATACCAGTCCTGGATCGGATGCTGGTTGGGGCCGAAGGCGAACTTGCCGCGCACCGACTGGAAATCCGCCTTGCGCAGGGCGTCGCGGAATGAATCGTCCAGCTTGCCGCCGGTCGCCTTGAGCGCCGAAGCGATCAACTGGCCTGTGTCGTAGCCCTGGCTGGAATAGTAAGTGGCCGGACGGTTGTAGGCCTTGTTCCAGGCCTCCATGAATTTCTTGTTGGCCGGATTGTCGAAGTCCGTATTCCAGTGCGCCGAGACATTGACGCCCACAGCAGCTTCGCCGACGGCCGCCAGCGTGACGCCGTCCATCGACGGCTCGGCCAGAACCATCGGGATTTCTTTGCCGAGACCTGCCTGCTCATACTGGCGAAGGAAGGTGATGCCGAGGCCACCCGGATGGAACTGGAAGACGACATCCGGCTTTGCCGCACGGATCTGCGCGAGTTCGGCGGCAAAATCGGTCTGGTCGAGGCGGGTGTAGACCTCGCCGGCGATCTCGCCCTTGAAGAAACGCTTGAAGCCGGCAAGCGCATCTTTTCCGGCCTGGTAGTTCGGCGCCAGGATGAACGCTTTCTTGTAGCCGAGATTGGTGGCGAGCTGGCCGGCGCTCTCATGCAGGCTGTCGTTCTGCCACGAGACGACGAAGTAGTTCTCGTTGCAGCCCTTGCCGGCGAGGTTGGACGGACCCGCATTGGGGCTGATGTAGAAGGCGCCGCCATCGACGATGTCCGGCACGGTTGCACCGGCAACGTTGGAGAAGACGATGCCGGTGAAGAGCTTGACGCCGCTTTCGCTCAGGAAGCGCTCCGCGATCTGCTTGCCTTGCCCCGGCTTCAGGCCATCATCCTCGACCAGCAGTTCGACCGGGACGCCGCCCATCTTGTTGTCTTCCATGGCGAGCTTGAACCCGTCGCGCACATCCTGGCCGAGATAGCCGGCTGGGCCGGACAGTGTCGTGATCATGCCGATCTTGACCGGATCCTCGGCCAGAGCGCCGAACGTGGTGGCGATAAGCGCCGAGGCGGCGAGCAGTGTCTTTCGCATAAGCATTGGTTCTCCTCCGTTGGTCGCCGTCTCGGCGTTTTTGTTGGCCGGCAGGTTAGACAGGACCTACTCGCATGTGAATAGGTCCTGATGCTTCATCCCCGCTAGAGCTTCACCCAGCCTTCCGGCGGTGTCTTGCCGGGATGCATGGCACCGCAGTTCGGGCAGGTGCGCGCTTTCTCATCGGCATAGAAGGCCTGGTAGATGGGCGGCAGGTCGCGCACGATGCTCTTCAGCGAGACCTCGACGCGTTTGACCAGCCCGTTGCACTCGAAGCAGTACCATTCGAAGGCGTCGAGAAGGCCGTCATTTCGCTTCGGCTCGACGACAAGCCCGATCGACCCTTCCTGCGGGCGCTGCGGCGAGTGGCGCACATGCGGCGGCAGCAGGAAGATTTCGCCTTCGCGGATCGGCACGTCGTAGAAATTGCTGTTGTCGACGACCTTGAGCATCATGTCGCCCTTGAGCTGGTAGAAGAACTCTTCGACCGGATCGTCGTGATAGTCGGTGCGCTTGTTCGGGCCGCCCACCACCGTCACCATGAGATCGGCATCCTCCCAGATCTGCTGGTTGCCGACCGGAGGCTTGAGCAGATGGGCGTGCTCGTCGATCCATTTCGAGAAGCTGAAAGCAGACAGACGTCTGGTCATGGTCATTCCTCCCAAGAGTGGCGCTGTCGCGCCCGTTCGATTTAGTCGGCGATCTTCAGGCCGCATGCCTCGAAGGCGACGCGGGTTGCCCGTTTCTCTTCCTCGGTGAGCTCGAGCAGCGGCGGCCGAACCCGCCCGCCGGTCTGGCCAAGCAGGTCCTGCCAGTATTTCTGATGCGAATGCGGTTTCTCAGCCGGACGTGTGTTCTTGAGCGCGGCGCGGACCGGATCCAGGCTGTCGCGCACGGCGCGCGCCTTTTCGATTTCACCGGCGAAGGCGAGATCGGTGTACTGGCGCATGCGCGTATCGTTCTTGGTCTGGATGAGGTAGGGCGGCGAGGAGCAGAGATAGAGCTGCCAGCCAAGCTCGACGATGTTGTCGAGCCACTCTTCCTCGGAAGCCGTGCTGACCAGGATCCGGTCGCCGGCAAGGCGGGTCAGATCCTTGTACATAGGGCGCGGCACGCTGTACTTGATGGCCACGACGTTCTCGATGTCGGCCAGTTGGCTGCACAGTTGCGGGCTCATCAGATAGCCGCTGTCGGGATGGCTCCACAGCGCAATGCCGATATCCACCTTGTCGGCGATGGTGCGGTAGTAGTTGAGGAGCGTTTCGTCCTGCTCCTTGAAGAAGTGCAGCACCGGCGCGTGCACAACGATGTAATCGGCGCCGACTTTCTGCGCGTGTTTCGCCAGTTCGATCACCACATCCATGTTCTGGTCCGAACAGGACATGATGGTCTGGGCGCGTCCGGCGCAGGCATCGACCGCCAGCTCGAAGCTGCGCTTGCGTTCCTCCAGCGACATTGAGAAGAACTCGCCTTGCTTGCCGGCGATGAAGAAGCCATCGATCTTCAGATCGTCGATCCAATGATCGACGTTGCGGCGGAAACCACTTTCATCGACCGACAGGTCGTCCTTGAAAGGCATCAGCGCCGCGGCCCAGATGCCTTTCATCGTCGCGCGGGAATGAGCCTTGGCGGTCTTCTTGTCGTATTTCATCGGCTTGTGAACCCTTCAGATCGCCATGCGGTGCGAGATATTTTTCACCACCATGTAATGCATGATGCCCTCGGCCCCGCCCTCGCGCCCGAAGCCGCTCTCCTTGACGCCGCCGAAAGGCGTCTCGGCAACAGAAGCCTCGAGCGTGTTGATGGAAACGTTACCGGCCTCCAGATCGTCGGTGATCTGGTCGACATTGGCTGCCGAGTTGGTGAAGGCATAGGCAGCCAACCCGAAGGGCACGCCATTCGCCTTCTCGATCGCGTCTTCGAGCGACGGCACCGGATTGATCACGGCAAGCGGTCCAAACGGCTCCTCGCGCATCACCCGGGCATTGGCTGGCACGTCGGCTAGGACAGTCGGCGGATAGAAATAACCGCGGTTGCCCGAGCGCTCGCCTCCGGCCAGCAGTTTCGCGCCCTTCGACACCGCATCGGCCACCAGCGCCTCCAGCGCTTCGATGCGGCGATGATTTGCCACCGGCCCCATTTCCGTCCCCTCTTCGAGCCCATTGCCGGTCTTCACCAGACGGGCGCGCTCGACGAATGCGTCGGTGAACGGCTTGTAGAGTTTCTCATGCACGAAGAAGCGCGTCGGCGAGGTGCAGACCTGACCGGCATTGCGTACCTTGCGGATGGCCGAGGCAATGCCTGCCTTCACCGGGTCGGCATCATCGCAAACGATGACCGGGGCATGGCCGCCGAGTTCCATGAGAGCAGGTTTCACATATTGCGCGGCAAGGCCGGTCAGCCTTTTTCCCACCGCCGTCGAACCGGTGAAGGCGATCAGGCGCACCGGCTCCTGAGGGATGAGGTATTCGGAGATCTGCGCTGGCACCCCGAAGACGAGGTTGAGCACGCCGGCCGGAAGTCCGGCATCATGAAAAGCGCGGGCAATGTGAAGACAGCCGGCCGGCGTCTCTTCCGATGCCTTGATGATGATAGAACAGCCGGCAGCCAGCGCACCGGCGATCTTGCGGGCCGGCTGGCTGAGCGGAAAGTTCCAGGGCGAAAACGCTGCCACCGTGCCAATAGGCTGGTGATGCACGACGTAACGAATGCCCGGCTCGCTCGGAATGACACGACCATAGGTGCGCTGCGCCTCGCCGGCATCCCATTCGAAGAACTCCGCGCCGCGGATGACTTCGAGGCGCGCCTGCTGAAACGGCTTGCCGTGTTCACGGGTGATGTCGAGGGCGATTTCATCGATACGCTCGCGCAGCAGCGATGCAGTCTTGCGGATGATCTCCGCACGCCGCGCCGGCGATGTCTTGCGCCAGACGGCAAAGCCGCGCTCGGCTGCCTCGAGGGCCGCATCGAGATCCTGCGTCGAGGCGACGGGGACCGCGCCGATCACGCTTTCGTCGGCCGGATTGATGACTGGCAGAGTCTCAACCGTCTTGCGCCATGCGCCACCAATATAGAGCTGAAGATCCGGGTAGTTCGACATTGGGGCGTCTCGGCTCCGTACTGGCATGAAATCCTGGAAACGTCGCACAGCCGCAGCCGGCAACCTCTCGCACGCCAAGATCAATGGATTTCGATATATCGACAAGACAGATTTATGCGATAAATTAATATGGTTTTTTATATGAATTGATTTCCGTCGAAAACGGCGGGCATACGGCGATCGGACCTTGGCGCATGAAGATCACCATCAAGCAGATCCAGCAGTTCCTGGCGGTCGCCGAACTTGGCAACTTCTCGCGCGCTTCGAAACGCCTGGGCACCGCACAGCCGGCGCTTTCGCAGGCAATCCGCGATCTTGAAGACGAATTGTCGGTGCGCCTGTTCGACCGCACCACCCGTCGTGTCGAGCTGACCGATGCCGGCCGGGAATTCCAGAACTCGGCGACGAAGGTCATGGAAGAACTGGAACATGCCGTGGAAGGCGTTCACATGCTGGCGGAGCGGCGACGCGGGCGCCTGCGTATCGCAGCACCGCCCTTGCTGGCCTCCGTGGTGCTGCCGCAGGCGATCGCCGAATTCCAGCAAAGTTATCCGGGGATCGCCGTACAGCTTGCCGACGTCGGTACCGAACAGATCGTCGAAGCCGTGCGCAGCGGCAAGGCAGATTGCGGACTCGGAACCTTCTCTCCGGCCGAAGACGGCATCGAGCGGGTGGCCCTGGTGCGCGACAGCCTGATGCTGTTCTGCGATGACCGCTCCATATTTGCGAATGCAGCCAGCGCCAGATGGCGTGATCTGGCGGATCAGCCGCTGATTACGCTGACGCGCGACAGCGGCATTCGCCTGCTGGTCGAAGTCGGTTTCGAAACGAGCGAAATTCCGTTGAAGCCTGCCTTCGAAGTCAGCCAGGTGACCACCGCGCTCGCGCTTGTTGAAGCAGGATTGGGGGTGGCCGTGCTTCCAGCCTACGCCCTGGCGGCAGCACGTCACCGCAAGGTGGTCGGCAAGCCGCTGGTCGACCCCAACATCGCGCGCGAGGTGGCCATGATCCATGCCACCGGGCGGTCCGTCTCGCCTGCGACGCAGGCATTCGTCGCGGTCGTTCGGCGGTATGCGCAGCGCCTCATCCCGCGCTAAAACGCACGAACGCCGCTACTGATCGCCTTTGATCAGGCGCAGCAATGCCTTGGAAAGCGCTGCTTCGCTGTCAGCCAGATCAAGCACCACATCGAAATGATTGCGATTGTCGACTTCCATCAGCGTGGAGGGAAAACCCGCTTCCCGCCACAGCCGGTGATATTCCATCGACTGCCGCTTGAAGCCGGCGGGTTCGCCCGCGGCATAGGCGGCCACGATAGGGCAGCCGACACGCGGCAGATTTTCAGCCGGGCTCAGCTGCCTGACGGAATGCTCATCGAGCTTGATCCAGTCCCGCACGAACGACCGGGAGATCGGCGCCAGGTGGAACAGGCCGCTGATCGGCATGGCACCCTTGATCACATCCTCCGGCACGTCGAACGCATCGTGCCACCCGCCTGCCAAAGCCGCACCCGTCAGATGACCGCCGGCGGAACTGCCGCCAACATAGATACGATCGGGATCGACGCCGAAACGCGCACCGTCACGCCACAGGAAGCCGATGGCGACGCGGATCTCGCGCACGATTTCGGCCAGGTCCACCTCTGGCGCCAGCCTGTAATCCACCACTGCGGTTGCGATGCCATGCCTCGCCAACATCGCTGCCATGAAGGCGGAATCGTGCTTTGAAAGCATCCGCCAATAGCCACCGTGGATGAACACGAAAACCGGTCGCGGTTCCGCGCCGACGCCATAGAGATCGAGTGTCTGGCCGCTCTCGGCATCGTAGACGACGTCAAGATGCGAAGCGATGTCCTTCACTGCCTCCGATCCGCTTCGATAGTTCCGCATCTCGGCCTCGAACACTTCGGTCGAAACCGAGGCGCGCGCGCTGTAGTCGCGATCCAGAATCTCGCGTGGCCAATCGGCTTCTGCGGCTAGTCCGGTCATCTTAAGCGGTTCCTAGCCAACGAAAACCCGAATGGTTTCTGCGACCACCTTGGGCTGCTCCAGCGTCGGGAAATGTGTCCGGCCGGGCAGTTTGTTCGGCTTGTACCAGTCATGTCCCGCAGCGAAGTCGAGTTGCGCCTGCGCGTATTCGGGTTCGAAGGGTTGCGAGTAGACATGCGTGATCGGGCGGTGCTCTGCCATCGCCGCCATGCGCTGCATCGGGTTGCCCCATTTGCGATAGGCCCTTGCGATTTCGCGGCCGGAACGGGCCCACATCTCGAAACTGTATTTGGCCATCTCTTCGTTGACGTGATTGATGATGTCCGGGTTCTCGGTATCACCGATCCAGTAGTTGAAGAAGTCGCCGCGGCCATTCTCCCAGTTGGTGCGATCCTGGATGTGGTCGATCATCGAAAAGAAGGCTTCGTTGGGCGTGGTCTGGATCCAGTCGATGACGACGGAGCGTGGCACGCGCGCGCTACCGAGCCGGTCGGTCACTTCCATGTTCGCCCAGCCGCCATGTGAGGTCGAAACCGGTACCACTTTCTCGATCTTCATCCGGTCGAGAAAAGCGATGACGTCGTCAGCCTGGTCGTCGGTGACGAAATCGCCATCGTGGTCACGATGCAGGCCATGACCACGCCAGTCCAGCCGGACCACACGATGGCTGCGTGCAAGCTCTGGTGCCAGGGTCTTGAACAGACGATGGTCCTGGCACCAGCCCGACAGAAGCAGGAGAACATCCCCCTCTCCTGCTTCGTCGTAGGACAGCGTGTTGGCTCCAATCTGGATGGACTGCATGCGAGAACTCCGAAATGCGAGACGAAGGGCGGGAAAGCCCTTCGATGAAAGCGATCAGGCGAAGGCTTCGGTGGCGGTCGGGATGTGACGCGCGGTCTTCATGCGTACCGCGCCGATCTCGGCGGACTTGCCTGTGATCTTCAGGACCTCGGAACGAATGTCGTCCGGCCAGAAATTCATGTCACCCAGCCTTTCGGCCGTGTCCTGGGTGTGCTCGGTGAGCGGGCGTTCGCGCGCTTCCCATTCTGCGAGCGCCGCCTCGATATCAGGAGCGTCGGTGACGGCTGCCGCGAGCGCCAGGCCGTTCATCAGCGCGCAGCCACCACCCTGCCCAAGGTAGGGTGGCATTGCATGCGCTGCATCGCCCAGGATCGCGACGCGTCCTTTGCTCCACTGCTTGAGCTTCACCACCTCGAAGGCATCCCAGCGGCCAGCATCGCCAAAACGCGCGACCAGATTGGCGAGATGCGGGAAGGATTGCGTCCACAAATTGCGATCGGCCGGCACCTTGAGAGCTTCGGCATCATCGGCCGCGCAACAGAGCGCGACATAGAGATCGGATGCGCTGGCAGGTGTATAGAGAATGCGCCGCGACCCGGTGAAATATTCGATGTAGCGATCACGATCCTCGGGCGACACATCGTTGTCGTCACGCGGGATCAGCATCCGGATCGCGCCGTAACCAAGATGTTTGCGATACAGCAGGAGGTCGAGCGAATCCCGCACACTGGAATTGATGCCGTCCGCGCCGACCACCAGATCCGCCTTGCGCCGCTCGCCGCCTTCCAGCAGCAATTCACCTTCCGGCGTCGCGCCGATGGCTGCCGAGCCTGTCACGATTTCGACGCCGGCGTTGCGGCAGGTGTCGACCAGCGTGTTGATCAGTTGCTCGCGCAGGATGGTGATGAGACGCGCATCCCCCGGCCCGTTAATGGGGATTTCTTCCATCGTGGTGTCGTTGTGATCCCGCGTGTGGAACTGCGGGCCGATATGGGCACCAACGGTGGCCTGTTCATAGGCACCGATCGCCTTGAGCACGCGCAACCCGTTGCTCCAGATATAGATGCCGGCGCCAAAGGTGCGCAGGGTCGGAGCGCGTTCGTGCACGGTCACCGACCAGCCGCGGTGCGCCAGCGCTGCCGCCGTCGTCAGACCACCAATTCCCGCGCCCGCAATTTCGGCACGGCGTCCGGCGCCGGTTCGCTGCATCATTGTCTGACTTCCTCCCACCGGTGCTGACCGCACCTGTCTTTTGACTTGGCCGGACCACGACATGCCGCGCCAAATATCTCGGTACCGGTAACGCTACCGCCCGACCGGTTGGCGAGACCTTCCCAATGATTGGCAATTCACACAAATGAATTCTGTGGAATTTTCTATGAAGCTTTGGAATACCAGAGTGGAACCAACCATCGAACCGGCAACGCGCTCATGAAACTCGTCACCAGTCGCCTCACCATCCGCCATTTGAGAATGGTCGTGGCCATCGTCGAGGAAGGCAACCTCGTGCGCGCGGCGAAACGGCTTAACATGACGCAGTCGGCCGTCACCAAGGCACTTCAGGAAGTGGAAGCCCTGACCAAGGCCCGCCTGTTCGACCGCAACAACCGTGGCGTGGTGCCGACCATGTTCGGAGAAACGCTTGCCGAACATGCCCGCCTCGTCATCACCCAGCTCGCTCATGCCGAAGAGCATCTAGCCGATCTGCGCGACGGTACTGGTGGCCGTGTCGCTATCGGCACGCTTCTGTCCGCTGCCGCCGAACTGTTGCCGACGGCGATCGCCCGCCTGCGCAAGGATCGCCCGAAGCTGGTGGTGAAGATCGTCGAAGGCACCAATGACGTGCTGATTCCCGCGCTGCGCGCCGGCGAGCTGGACATGGTGGTCGGGCGGCTTTCGGAACTCCGGGACCGGCTCAATGTCGTGCAGGAAGTGCTGATGGACGACATTGCCTGCGTCGTCGCGCGCCGCGGTCATCCGCTGGCCGAGCGTCGCGACCTGGGTCTTGTCGACCTCATCGGCTGGGAGTGGATCCTGCCGCCGCAGGAAACCAGCCTGAGACGACAGATCGACATCGCTTTTCGCGAAGAAGGCCTGGAGCCGCCGGTGCACGCTGTCGACTCCGTATCCCTGCTCACCAACCGCGCCCTGCTCGTCGACGCCGACTATCTGGGCGTCTTCCCGGCCCAGGTCGCGCGCAGGGAAGCCGCTGCGGGCGCAATCACCATCCTGCCCGTCACCCTGCGTGCAACCGCTATACCGATCGGGATCACCACCCGCACCAACGCCAGGCTTTCCCCGGCAGCCGAATTGCTGGCGGAAACGCTCAGGAAAACGGCCATCGATCTGACGGCGTGATCCTCGGTTACCGAAACCATTGCTATTCCCTACCTTCATAGCTGGGAGATGAGTTTTCCATTTACCGCAAGACTGATTGGCCCAAGCTTGGTTGTGTGGACGACCTGCCGGCAACGGCGGGGCGGCTGCATGCAGGGCAAGGCACAAAACCGCGACCCGGGATCGCGGACGCTCTCCCTGCATTTGAAGATACGAACGGGAGGGACTCCATGTCTTGCAAGGGAATACTGGCGGCTGCCACCTTGGCGCTGCTGGCGGGTACGGCTCATGCCGCCGATCCGCTCAAGATCGGCATGATCACCACGCTCTCAGGCCCTGCGGGCTATCTGGGCCAGGACATTCGCGACGGCTTCCAGCTGGCGATCGATCAGAACAAGGGCAAGCTCGGCGGCGCACCAGTAGAACTGGTGGTCGAAGACGACAGCCTGAAACCAGGCAACGCCCGGCAGATCGCCGACAAGATGCTCTCCGAACAAGGCATCAAGGTCTTCACCGGCATGGTTTTCGCCAATGTTGCCTTCGCCGCGGTTCCTGAGATCCTCGACAATGACGCGCTCTATGTCAGCGCCAACACGGCATCCGCGACATTCGCCGGTAAGGATTGCCATCCCAACTACTTCGTCAGTTCCTGGCAGGACGACAGCCAGGGTGAAAGCGCCGGCGCTCTCGCCCAGTCGCTCGGTTACAAGAAGGCATTCCTGATCGCGCCGAACTATCAGGCCGGCAAGGAAACCATGGGCGCGTTCAAGCGCTTCTATAAAGGCGAGGTTGTCGGCGAAACCTACACCAGCCTCGACCAGACCGACTTCGCCAGCGAGATGGCACAGATCCGTGCAGCGAAACCCGACGTCGTCTACGAATTCGAGCCCGGCGGCCTCGGCATCGCATTCATGCGTCAGTACCAGCAATCCGGACTGCTCAAGGAAGTTCCGATGGTGGTGCACCCGGCTTCGCTCGACCAGGTCATCGTCCAGGCTGTTGGCGACGCCGCCTCAGGCGTCAAGGTGACCAGCCACTGGAATGACGACTTCGACAATCCGGTCAACAAGGCTTTCGTCGCTGCCTGGCGTGCAAAATACGGCGATCGCCCGATCACCTATTATGCGGCCCAGGGCTACGACGCTGCTCTGCTGATCGGTGCCGGCCTCGATAAGGATCCTGCCGGCGCCAGCGACGTCGCGGCGCTGCGGAAGGGTTTGCTCAGCGCGGAAATCCCCTCGGTGCGCGGCACCTTCAAGTTCGGCCCCAACCAGCACCCGGTTCAGGACTGGTATTCCCTGAAGGCTGAAAAAGGCGCTGACGGCAAGATGGTGCTGAAGACCGACAGCAAGGTGCTAACCGCGCACAGCGACAGCTATGCCGCCGATTGCAAGATGCCGGCCGAATAGCAGGCAATCGGCCGGACCAATTTCGACGAACAAAAGAAAAGCCCGGCACAAGCCGGGCTTTTCCTTTGCGATATGGTCTTGCGAAGCGCCCTGTTCAGGGCGCTCGAAAATGTCAGTGATCCATCGCCTTGACGATTTCCTCGGTCATCTTCTTGGCGTCGCCGAGCAGCATCATCGTGCCGTCCTTGTAGAACAGCGTGTTGTCGATGCCGGCATAACCCGAGCCGAGCGAGCGCTTGACGAACAGGCAGGTGCGCGCCTTGTCGACGTCGAGGATCGGCATGCCATAGATCGGCGATGACTTGTCGTCACGCGCCGACGGATTGGTGACGTCGTTGGCACCGATGACATAGGCGACATCGGCCTGTGCGAATTCGGAATTGATGTCTTCCAGTTCGAACACTTCGTCGTAGGGCACGTTGGCTTCCGCCAGCAGCACGTTCATGTGACCGGGCATGCGGCCGGCAACCGGATGGATGGCATACTTCACTTCGACGCCATTGGCCTTCAGCTTGTCGGCCAGTTCGCGCAGCGCATGCTGCGCCTGCGCAACCGCCATGCCGTAGCCCGGCACGATGATGACCTTCTGTGCGTTCATCATGAGATAGGCAGCATCATCGGCGGCGCCGGTCTTCACAGTGCGCTGGATGCCGTCATCTACTGCCGCGGCCGTCTCGCCGCCGAAGCCACCGAGGATGACCGAGATGAAGGAGCGGTTCATGCCCTTGCACATGATGTAGGACAGGATCGCGCCCGACGAGCCGACCAGCGCGCCGGTGATGATCAGCGCGAGATTGCCGAGCGTGAAGCCGAGCGCCGCGGCAGCCCAGCCGGAATAAGAGTTGAGCATCGACACCACGACCGGCATGTCGGCGCCGCCGATCGGGATGATGAGCAGGACGCCCAGCGCCAGCGATGCGAGGACGATCAGCCAGAAGACGGCATAGCTTTGGGTGGCGACGAGCAGGATGATCAGCACGACGAGTGCCGCGCCAAGCACGATGTTGATGAGGTGGCGGGCCGGCAGCATGATCGGCTTGCCCGACATGCGTCCATCCAGCTTCAGGAAGGCAATCACCGAACCGGTGAAGGTGATGGCGCCGATCGCCACGCCCAGGCTCATTTCAACCAGCGCCTGGCCGTGGATCGCTCCCACTTCGCCGATGCCGAAAGAGGCCGGCGCGTACATGGCGGCTGCCGCCACCATGACGGCGGCCATACCGACCAGCGAATGGAAGGCAGCCACCAGCTGCGGCATCGAGGTCATGGCGATACGGCGAGCCGTATAGGCGCCGACACCGCCGCCGATGGCCAGCCCGACCACGATCAGCGCAAAGCCGCCGAAAGAAGGCTTGGCCAGCAACAGCGTGGTGACGATGGCGATCGCCATGCCGATCATGCCGTAGAAATTACCCTGCCGGCTGGTGGTCGGATGCGACAGTCCTCGCAGTGCCAGGATGAAGAGAATACCCGAGACGAGATACAGGAAAGAGGCGAGATTGACGGACATCATGGCTTCTTCAACGCCTCCATCGAGCCGGCTGGAAATTCCACCTCGGCGAATTCAGGGTAAACCTGGCGCATAACCGTCACCTGCTGGTCTTCATTGACACGCAGCAGATACCAGGCACCGCCATCGAGCAGTGCCAGTGTCTGGGACTTCGCCAGAATCTTGTCGGCGCCGCCGGCATCCATCACGACCTCGGTCGGGATCAGTGCGTAAGGCTCGCCGTTCGGCAATTCCTTGTATTCCATCTTCGACACATCCATGGCGAAGGATTCGATTTTTACCGTCGCCAGAGCCGCCTGCATCTGCTCGATGACAATGCCGCGCAACGCATCGACCGTCATGCCGGAAGTCTTGGCCATATGCTCCAGCACGCGCGGTGGAATGGTCTTGACGACGACGGCATAGTCGTTGCCGCGCATGGCGGCATCGAAATCCGTCACGGCCTGGACCAGTGCCTTGCTCTCGGCCTCTGTTGCCGGCCTCGCCAGCACATGGCTGGCGAAGACCGACAGGAATGCAGCGGCGAGGAAAAGCTTGACGAGCTTCATCACCGGCCCGCGCTGTCCTTCTTCTTGTACATCGCAAGCATGCGCTGGGTGACAAGGAAGCCGCCGAAGATGTTGACCGAGACCAGCACCAGCGCGATGAAGCCGAAGCCTGTCGCCGCGCCGGCCGCCGAAACGCCGACAGCCAGCAACGCGCCAACCACGATCACCGAGGAAATGGCGTTGGTCACAGCCATCAGCGGCGTGTGCAGGGCCGGTGTCACCGACCAGACCACATAATAGCCGACGAAGATCGCCAGCACGAAGATGGCGAAGCGGAACACGAACGGATCGATCGCCCCGCCCGAGAGCGCATGCGCCGCGCCGCCGGCCGCATCGGCCACGCCGGGCTGGTTGGCGGCGTCCTGCAGCGCAAGGCGAACGGCTGCGCTGGCCTGGTCGAGTTGATCGAGAGCTTTCTGCAAGGCTTCCATCAGGCAGTCCCCTTCGACTTGGTCGCAGTGGGCTTCTTGGCTGCGGCGGATTTCCTGGCAGCCGCCGGTTTGGCGGGTTTGGCCGCCGGTTCAGCCGAAGCAATCATCGTCGCCGGCTTGTCGGCGAAGTTGGGATGAACGACCTTGCCGTCGTCCGTAAGCAGCGTCGCTTTCACCAGCTCGTCGTCGCGATTGATGGCGAGCGCCTTGGTGTCCTTGCTGACCAGCGTCTCGAGGAATGCGAACAGGTTCTTGGCATAAAGCAGCGATGCAGAAGCCGCGACGCGGCCCGGCACATTGAGATGGCCGACGATCTTCACCCCGTTGTCCGTGGTGACCGTCTTGCCGGCTTCCGCGCCGGCGACGTTGCCGCCACGCTCGACCGCGAGATCGATCAGCACCGAGCCGGGACGCATCGAAGCGACCATCTCGGCAGAAACCAGCCGAGGCGCGGGACGCCCAGGGATCAGCGCTGTGGTGATGACGATGTCCTGCTTGGCAATGTGCTCGGCAGTCAGGGCCGCCTGCTTCGCCTGATATTCCTTGGACATTTCCTTGGCGTAGCCGCCGGCGGTCTCGGCCTGCTTGAACTCGTCGTCCTCGACCGCAATGAACTTGGCGCCCAGCGACTGCACCTGCTCCTTCACGGCGGGGCGCACGTCGGTGGCGGTGACCACCGCGCCAAGACGGCGTGCGGTCGCAATGGCCTGCAGGCCGGCAACCCCCACGCCCATGATGAAGACCTTGGCGGCCGGCACCGTGCCGGCTGCGGTCATCATCATCGGCAGAGCGCGATCATATTCGCCGGCGGCATCGATCACGGCCTGGTAACCGGCCAGGTTCGCCTGCGACGACAGCACGTCCATCACCTGCGCACGGGTGATGCGCGGCATGAATTCCATGGCAAAGGCGGTCACGCCGGCTTTGGCAAGCGCATGAACCCCGGCATCGTTGCCATAGGGATCCATGATGGCGAGGACGGCCGCGCCTTTTTTGTAGTTTTTCAGCTCGGCTTCGGTCGGACGACGAACCTTCAGCACGACATCGGCCTTGGCAACATCTGCCACCTTGCCGATCGAGGCTCCGGCCTTGGCGAATTCGGCATCTGGAATGCGCGAGGCGATGCCCGCTCCTGCCTCGACCAAAACATCGAAGCCGAGGGCGGCGATGCGTTTTACCGTATCGGGAGACGCGGCAACGCGCCCCTCGTTCGCATCAATCTCGCGAGGTATGAATACGACTTGTCCCACCGCATGATCCTTTCGGCTGGAACTCTGTTCTTTTACGAACACCGGCCGAACGGCCGGCGCCGCCCCATGCGAAATGGGAAGAGCTTATCGGAGAATGAAGCCGCCGACCGCCAGGAGGATCACAAACAGGATCGTTCCCGAGAAGAACCCGCCGGCAAAGAAGCCGAAGGCCATGGCGACGAGCAGGGCGACGCAGAAAAGCGAGCCGTATTTGGCGAGCGCGACAAAGCCAGCGTAAGTTCGCTCGTGCTCTGCATAGTCCATCTGGGCACCCAGTTCGACAGGACCAGTCGGCGCGTGATCAGCCATCAGTATTCCCCTCCGGAGACGTCTCAAGCGCACATAGCGAAAAGCGCCGCCGAGGGCAATGGCGCTGTTGCCGCATGGTGCGTGAGAACAGCGTCAAGATAATGTTGAAAGCCGACGATCCGGCCAGCAGCTCATCCAGCCAGATTCGGGAACAGCCCGAGCAATCCAGCCACGATCAGATAAAGCGCGATGATGTAGTTCAGCAGCCTGGGCATGATCAGGATCAGCACGCCGGCGATCAACGAAATCAACGGGGTCAGGGTTATGGCGGAAATGGTCATGTTCTCTTCACCTTCCGTAGCACTGGTTGCATGGGTAGGGATTACGCCGATGGGTGCGGCAGTCCCAACGAACATCAGGCCGCGTCGCTGAAATACTTTGCAGTCGGCAGGATTGTCAGCGGCGCAAGCTCGCCGGGCTGAGGCCGTTCGAACAGCATACGCTGCTCGGCATGGGACGAATTGAAGAAGGGGAAGCGCCTGAGAATCCACTCACGATTGAGTTCACAATTGGCGTCGTAGAGCACGACTGGAACCGTGAACGGCGGATACGGCCTCGGGTCTCCAACCTGGGCTGCCCCGAATATCCGCTTGTAGAAGGCCGCATGCTCCTGGCGGATGACGCCGATGCATGCCGTTGCGTCGAAATACACCGAGGCCAGCAGGCCGAGCCGCAAGGTCACGTAGGGCAGCAGCCGATAGACTTTCAAGAAGTCGGGATCCGCGGCCAGCAGCGTGGGATTGATGAAACTCTCGCCCCGCTTGAGACGCGGCTCGAGCATATCGCCGAACACCGTCGTTGCCGGCCCTGATGGCTCCTGTGACCACAAACGATGGATGCGCACCGTGCAGACAAGGGTGCCGTCGGCAAAGATGCCAAACTTGTAGCAATTCGGCAGGTCATCGAGCGCGTCGCTCATCATCATGCTGGGTGAATCGGGCAGGAACCCGTTCAGCCTGTAGGCCTTGTAGCGAAGGCGGTAGATCGCCTCGATATCCTCGCCACTTTCGCAGCGTCGATATTCGATCCGATCCAGCAGATCCGAAACGCTGCGTGCAAAAGCCGATGGCTCAACCGCCTTTGCTGCAGCATCGTCCATTTGGACAACCCTGTTCGTCGCAGACATATTCAACCCTCGTCACCGCCGCCCAGAGAACTACAACAGGCATCGTACGCGTAAAAGTGAAAAAGGGATCGATCCAATTTACCTTTGATTAACCTTAACGGGTCGCCTTCACCGATAAGCCAGCCAATATTCGGAATGATCGACGGACAAACTCATGGGAGCCAATCCCCACTGAACCAACCAGATTGCTATTTTGGCGCAACAGAAGCAGGCGCAAGGGCTTTGCGGAACGCCCTGATCCCGGCAGGAGCATGAGACCGGACTGGCCCTGCATCCTGGACGAATGGCCAGATCGTGTTCGACATCGTTTCGATGCCGGACGCGCTCAGTGCAGATCCGAACAGGAAGCCTTGCACGAGATCCGGCTCGATCTGCTGAGACAGAATCTTGAGCTGCTCGAACGTTTCGACCCCTTCGATGGTCACGCTCAATCCGAGCGAACGCGAAAGGCTGACGATACCCTTCAGCAATTCCAGCGAGCGCGGGCTCTGCACCACGTCTATCAGGAACGAGCGATCGATCTTGACCTTGTCGAGAGGCAGCTTGTGCAGATAGCTCAGGCTCGAATAACCAGTGCCGAAGTCGTCGAGCGCGATGCGCACACCAAGCTTCTTGATCTCCTGGATCAATTCGCGCGTATGGGCCTTGTCGTCGAGAAGGGCGGTTTCGGTGACCTCGATCTCAAGCCTGTTCGGCGCCAGTTTGGCTGCTTCGAGCGCGGCCCGAACCTTGTCGACGACATCGCTGTCACGAAAGTCCTTGGCGGAAAGGTTGACCGAAACCGAAATCTGCTCCGGCCATTTCGCGCATTCGGCACAGGCCGCCCGCAACACCAGCTCGCTGATCTGCGAGATGATGCCCATCTCTTCCGCCAGCGGAATGAAGATCGCCGGTGAGATCGGGCCAAGGTCAGGGTGATCCCAACGACAGAGCGCCTCACAACTCACGATGCGCATCGTCTCCATGGCAACGATCGGCTGATAGACGATACGCAGCCCGCTGGCCTCGACCGCCGAGCGCAGGTCTGCCTTCATCAGCTGCCGGTTGCGGAAAGCGGCATCCATGGAGGCTTCGAACAGGCGCCAGCCGTTTTTACCGAGTTCCTTCGCCTTGTAGAGCGCGAGGTCGGACTTCACGATCATTTCGTCGACAGTGGTGCTGTCCACGCGCGAGAGAACCGCGCCTGCGCTGGCCTGGATGCGCAGAGCGTGTCCGGCCACGTCCACTTCGCCTTGCAGTCCGGTGAAGATGCGCTCGACCAGGCCGGAGAGATGACTCTCATCCTCCACCCGGTCGAAATACATCATGAACTCGTCACCGCCAAAGCGGCTGGTCGTGACGCCCGGGGCGGAAAAAACGGCAAGCCGCTCTGCTGCAGCATAGATCAGGCCATCGCCAACCGGATGACCGAGCGTATCGTTGATACTCTTGAAATCGTCGAGATCAATCACGACCAGCCCGCACTGCCGGCTGCGATCTCCTCCTGACATTGCCTCGCTGACCAGTTCGTGGAAATAGGCGCGGTTCATCAGCCCTGTCAGGCTGTCGTAGCGCGCCATGAAGCGGATGCGCTCTTCGGCTGCAACACGCTGAGTGACATCCTCGAAAGTGATGACGCCGAGTTCCTGGGACCCTTCCCGCGCCGAAAATTCATAGTGCTGGCCATTGGTCAGCGAAACCAGCACCTTGCGGTCGCGGCCTTCGCGCAGGGCGCGGGTGAGCTGCGCCTCGACATAGCGGCAATCCTTGGCTGCGAGCAGACCACCCGCGACACCGCGCAGCAGCAAGGAATGAATCGAGCGGCCAAGAAGCTGATCCGCCGACTTCAACGACATCAAATGCGCTGCCTCGGCGTTGGCGACAACCACTTTCCCATCGGGGTCGAGCATGACCAGGCCATGCGACATGGTGTTGAGCGCACGCCCGAAACGCTGGAACAGCCGGGTCGCCTTCTTCTCTTCCGTGATCGCCGTGAACAGCACCGTGCGCATCGCGCGCGCCAGCTTGCTGATGGCGAACATGAAAGGGACGATGAAGAGGCCAAGCACTATGTTGTAGAAATCGCCCTTCATGATCAGCCCGATCGCAATCGGGGCGACGGCAGCAAGGGTCAGAATCGCCACCATCTTGATCGAGCCGAAATTGCGTCCGGCAATGGTAACCGCGCTGGCCAGCACCATCGAGATGGCCGCGATCTCACCGAACATGTCGGGCACGACGTGAATGCTGACGAAGGCGAACAGCCCGACGACCATTCCGTGCAGCGCGCCTGCAATCAGATAGTAGCGCTCCCATTCAAGCGCGGAACGATAGTTCTCGATGGTGATCGGATCGACCCGGCGGATGGCCAGGTAGCGGCCAAGGCTCACCCCGGTCATCAGGAACGCTAGCGCGATGTAGATCGGGGCGCCGGTCTTCAGATAGACGAGGAGAGCGACCGCGCCTTGCGTGAAGGCGCCGACGATCAGCAGGCTTGCGTCGTGAAAAAGCGACCGAACAAAGCCAATATAGACGTCTTCAGAGATGTCGTCGGGTCGATCTACATTCATGGCCTGGGCGCCGCACCAGCAAATCTCATCCCACAACCGGCTTAAGAAAGGCTTAGAATATCTAAAATTAGCGACGTCTTAGTCAGTATGCAAACGACGTTCTTCCACCTCTGATCCGACCAGGGGCCTCATACGATCGAGACATCTTATTCGGCGGCTTGCAATCGCGCTTCTTCGGCACCCGTCAATCGCTCGATCAGCCTGGTCCGCTCGCCATTCGCCTTCTCCATCGCGGCGTGTTTGACGTGGCCGTAGCCACGTACCAGCGACGGCACCGATGCGAGGGCCGCCGCTGCTTCGATTCTGCCTGGCGCGAGCGAGCGGGAGATCAGCTCGAGGTCGTCCTCGAATTGCTTCAGCAATTGCCGTTCGCGACGGCGCTCGGCCGTATAGCCGAACAGGTCCAGTGCAGATCCTCTCAGGCCCTTTGCCGCGGCAAGCATCCGGAACCCCTTCAGCATCCATGGACCGAAGCTGGATTTCCTCGGCTTGCCGTCGGCGTCATGGCGCCCGAGGATCGGCGGCGCGAGATGAAACTCCAGCCTGTCATAGCCCTCAAACTGTTGAGACAGCGAGCGCATGAACGAGCCGTCCGTGTAGAGCCGCGCGACCTCATACTCATCCTTGATTGCCATCAGTTTGAACAGGTTGCGCGCCGCGGCTTCCGTTACGACGGTCGAGCCGGGAGCCACCTTGTTTTCGTGCACCCGCAGCGCAGCGATCCGATCGGAATAACGTTTGCCATAGGCAGCGTTCTGGTAGGCCGTCAGGAAGGTGATACGCCGGGCGATGATGTCATCCAGCGTTTCGGCCACCGATTGCGGCGCCTTGCCCTGCCGGTCGACCTGGCTTCGCACGAAATCAGGATCGTGTGCCGCGCGCCGGCCCCAGCGAAAGGCGGCGACATTCATCGCTACCGCCTCGCCGTTCAGCTCGATCGCCCTCTCGACCGCCTCTGCCGACAGCGGCAGCCCGCCATGCTGGAAGGCAAAACCCAGCATGAACATATTGGCGCCGAGTGAGTTGCCGAACAGCGCCGTCGCGGTCCGCGTCGCGTCGAAGAAATGCGCCTGGTCTTCACCCGCGGCCTGGCGGATAGCCTTTTTCAGCCGCTCCGTCGGGAGGGAGAAATCCGCCGCACGGGCGAATTCGCCCGGCATGATCTCGGCCGTATTGGCAACGAAGATCGTATGTCCCTCACGCGCGGCCGCCAGCACCTTCTTGGCGCCGGAGACGACGAGATCGCATCCCAGGATGAGATCGGCCTTGCCGGCCGAAACGCGGATGGCATGGATGTCCTCCGGCGTCTGGGCGACCCGCACATGCGTGAAGACCGAACCGCCCTTCTGGGCAAGGCCGGCCATGTCGATCATGCCGCAACCCTTGCCTTCCAGATGCGCCGCCATGCCGAGGATCGCGCCAACGGTGACAACGCCTGTGCCTCCGACACCGTCGATGATCGCTGCCCAGCCATCCTTACCCAGTGCAAAAGCCGATGGCATGGGCACACCGTCGAGAGGATCCGCCTTGCCGGCAACGCCAACGGCCTTCCGTATCTTGGCGCCATGTACGGTAACGAAGGACGGACAGAAGCCGTTCACGCAGGAAAAGTCCTTGTTGCACGACGATTGGTCGATCTTGCGCTTGCGGCCGAATTCGGTTTCGACAGGCTGGATCGAAACGCAGTTGGACTGCACGCCGCAATCGCCGCAGCCCTCGCAGACCAGCTCGTTGATGAAGACACGCTTGTCCGGATCCGGAAACGTGCCGCGCTTGCGCCGGCGCCGCTTTTCGGCAGCACAGGTCTGATCATAAAGCAGAACCGAAACACCCTTCACCGACCGCAGTTCGCGCTGGATACGATCGAGATCGTCGCGGTGGTCGATGGTCACCCCCGTGGGGAATTCTGCGCGACCGGCATATTTATCCGGTTCGTCGGTAACGACGGCGATCCGGTCGACCCCTTCCGCGCGAACCTGGCGCGCGATCATATCGACGGTCAGGCCGCCCTCATGCGGCTGGCCACCGGTCATCGCAACGGCGTCGTTGTAAAGGATCTTGTAGGTGATGTGGGTGCCGGCGGACAAAGCGAAACGCAGTGCCAGCGTTCCCGAATGATTGTAAGTGCCGTCGCCGAGATTCTGGAAGATGTGGTCGCGTTTGGAGAACGGCGCCTGGCCGATCCATTGCGCGCCTTCACCGCCCATCGCGGTGAAGCCGACCGTCGAGCGATCCATCCACAAGGCCATGAAATGGCAGCCGATCCCGGCAGCCGCGATCGACCCCTCCGGGACCTTTGTCGACGAGTTGTGGGGACAGCCAGAACAGAAGAACGGCGTGCGCGAACCGATATCCTTGGTGTCGGCCAGCATCGCCTGGAACTGCTTCAGCTTCGAGACGCGTTGAGTGATTTCCTCCGACGGGCCTATCGTGCGGATGATCCGCTCGCCCAGCGCGATGGCGATCTCGTTCGGATCAAGCGCGCCTTTGGCCGGGAACAACCAATCGCCACGTTCATCCTTCTTGCCGACGATGACCGGCTGGTTCGCTGTGCCGTAGAGATTCTCACGCAGTTGGACTTCGATCAGCGAGCGCTTCTCCTCGACCACCACGACCGTTTCCAGCCCGCGCGCAAAATCGGCGACGTGCTCGAGATCGAGTGGCCACGGACAGCCCACCTTGAACAGGCGGATACCGATGCGGTTCGCCACCGCTTCGTCGATGCCGATGTCTTCCAGCGCCTGGCGCACGTCGAGATAGCTCTTGCCAACGGTGACGATGCCCAACCTGGCCTTTCGCCCGCCGGAATAGATGACGCGGTTCAATCCGTTCTCGCGGATGAAGGCAGCCATGGCGCCGCGTTTGCCTTCGTGCAGCCGTGCCTCCTGCCCGAGCTGGTCGAGCTCGTTGCGGATGTTGAGGCCGCCGGGCGGCATGTCGAATTCAGGCAGGACAATGTTCAGGCGCTTGAGCGACGCATCGACCGACGCCGTCGATTCGATGTTGTCCTTCACACATTTGATCGCCGTCCACGCGCCGGCAAAGCGCGACATGGCAAAGCCGAGCAAACCGTAATCGATCAGTTCCTGCACACCCGCCGGATTAAGCACCGGGATCATCGCATCCACGAAGGCAAACTCGGTGGCGTGCGCGTTGGTCGACGATTCGGCGTTATGGTCATCGCCCATCAGGGCAAGGACGCCACCATGCCTGGACGAGCCCGCAAGGTTGGCATGGCGGAAGACGTCGCCGGAGCGATCGACGCCCGGCCCCTTGCCGTACCAGACCGAAAACACCCCGTCATGTTTGCCTTCACCCAGCAGCTCGGCCTGTTGCGATCCCCAGCATGCTGTGGCCGCGAGCTCCTCGTTGAGGCCCGCCTGGAAAACGATGTCGGCACTCGAAAGCTGGTTCTTCGCCCGCCAAAGCTGCAGGTCCAGCCCACCGAGCGGAGAGCCGCGATAGCCGGAGACAAAGCCTGCCGTGTTGAGGCCGGCCAGCCGGTCGCGCTCGCGCTGCATCAGGAGCATGCGCACGACGGCCTGGGCACCCGAGAGAAAAACACGTTCCTTGGAAAGATCGAATTTATCGTCGAGCGAGACGTCGTGCAGCGTCATGGTACCTTCCCGTGCGAAACCGTCCGGATTCGCCACAGCGACTGGATCGGGGCGCAGTCTTTCCACCTCGACATGTAACGTCAATTCAATTCGGCTGCATCAAGGCGAACTTCGGCAACCGTCAGCGCCGCGTTCATTTTTCCCTGCGGCCTTCACCAGCCCGCGAACCGCTGCGGCCTGAGCCAGCTTTGCTCCGGATTGCCGTCGCCACCAAGTACTGCATCCACCAGCCAGCGCGCGGTCGCAGGCGCTGCATGCATGCCGATGGAGCCCATGCCACCGTGCAGGTAGAGTCCGTCGACCGGTGTACGCCCGGCTACAGGCAACCCATCCGACAACATCGGCCTGTTGCCTGGATAGACGTTTTTCACCATCGGCGAACCCAGCCCCGGGATCATCCGCAATGCCCGGGCGGCAATACGGCCAGGCATATCGCTGTTGCGCGGCAGATCGCGGAAAGCCGGCTGCACGGAGGCGCCGAGACGCGCGTCACCACCACGCATCGGATTGAGGCAAATCGCCTCGACACCGGGCCCGTCGTCCTTCTGGGCCGCAACATCCGCAAGACCTGCCAGCGACAGCCGGCCGAGTTCGTCCTGATCGGGCCAGGTCAGTTCCTCCACGATCCACGGCAGCTCGAAATCCAGCTTGCCGAGCTGGATCAGCCAGCCGCGGCCCGCCGTGAATGGAAGCCCCGGCAGCGGCCCATCCCCGACTGTCCGGCGCAGCATGTCGGACATCCAGAGACCGTTGGCGATGAACACCATATCGGCGCCAACGATACCGTCACGGTGAGCACACCTTGCACCTTGCCGCCACGCGAAATGATCTGAGCCACTCGCAGTCCGGTCCGGAAACGGCCACCGGCGAGGCGGGCCGCATGGGCGAAGGCATGCGTGGCGCCCATCGGCTCCAGCGTCCACGCTCGTTCGACAAAGTAACCGCCGGCGACCCTGAAGCCGAGACGCGGATAGTCGCGTGCGAGATCGGCGCCGTGCACCTTCTCCATGCCGACACCGGCCGCACGGTAGCGCTCTGCGACGGCACCGGCCTCCTCAAGGCTGGCATCGTCTTCCGAAATCAGCAGATGGCCGATGCGGCCGAACTCGAAAGGAACCGGACCGTCGGCCAGCTCGGCATAGACCTGCACGCTTTTGTCGAGCATTTCGACAACGGCATGCTGTGGTCCCGAAAGCAGCGTACCCGTGTTTCGCCCCGATGACTCCGCGGCGATCGGGCCCTGCTCGATCACCGTGACGCCTATTCCCCGCGAAGCCAATTCATAAGCCAACGTGCAGCCGGCGATGCCGCCACCAATGACGATTGCTTCCGTCGTTTGCCTAGTCACGCGCCCCTCCGTTCGTATTCTCGTATACGAGTATACAGATTCGATTTGACGAACAAGATGCTTTGCGTCACGACAGGCTTCGCATTGCGGGACAGGTGCATGGACAGGCTGGGCAAGATCGAAGGCAGGAGCGTCAGGCCGCAAACGGCGGCAGACGGCGTGACGGCAATCCTGCGCGAGGCCATCGCCACTGGCACTTTGGCGCCGGGTGCCGCGTTGAGGCAGGACGAACTGGCCAAGGAGTTTGGCGTTAGCCGGATGCCGGTTCGCGATGCGCTGCGCTACCTCGAAGCCGAAGGTCTTGTCGCCATCCATCCAACGCGCGGTGCAGTGGTCGCCGCCATGAACGCAGCCGATATCAGCGAACTTTACGCGCTGCGTGAGCTGCTCGAAGCGGAAGCGCTAAGGCTCTCAATGCAAAAGCAGAATCAGGACAGCCTGCGCCATGCGGCCAATCTCATCGAGCAGCTAGACCGGGAAACCGATGTCGGTCGCTGGGGGCAGCTCAACCGCGAATTCCATCTGGCACTCTATCGTGATTGCGGCAACCAGCGCCTGCTGGAGTTGATCGAAGCACAACACACGGCTTCTGACCGCTATGTCCGCATCGTGCTGTCCAATCTCGACTACCGCGAACGATCGCAGGACGAGCATCGCGCGATGCTGTTCGCATGCATGCAGGGCGACAGGCAGGCAGCCGTGGGCCACCTGATCCGGCATTTCCGCGATGCCTGCACCGCCCTTCTCGACTACATGACATCGCGCGAACGCTAGAGCCTACCGTTTTACGGAAACGCGGGCACGCTCTATTCTGGCACTCCGATTGGAAACAGTTGCACACTTTTTCCTGGAATTTCGCCAAAGACTAGGCTTTCGGACAGGCCGGCTTTTCCGCGCCTGGCAGCCTGCCGTCCGGGTGACCCGCCAGTTCCGGATTGAGTTCATAGACGGGACCAGTCACCAGTGGTCGATCCGGCAGCACGCTCTGGTCCTCGCTCGATATCAGCGTTGTCTGCAACGCTTGCAGCAGCTTGCCGTTCAGATCTTCGATGCGGATGGCGACGTCATAGGGTTTGTCCTTCACCACGCATGTCAGCGCCGGGCTGGTCAACGTGATGTGCCGCATTTTCGGCCAGACCGGCTGCCTCACCACAAAAGGCACGCCTCCGGCTGGGTTCTCGAAACTGGCAACCGCGACCTGTCCTTCCTCCATCGGTCTTAGCGGATTGAGTGTCACCACATAGGTGGCGCGTGCCAGTCTGTAGTTGAACTCGAAGAGGCGTCCGGACACTTCGAAATATTGCCCCTCTTCCGACTGGCGGCAAGCGCCAAGCAGCAGCGCGGCGAGCAGTCCAGCACCCACGGCCAATGTCCGCCAGGCACCGACGCTTTTTCTGAAGCGTTTTCGATTTTCTCGGAAACGCGGAAACGCTCCAACTCTTGGGTCGAACACAATTCCGGACGGAAAACCGCTACGCACGTCTCCTGGAATTGCTCTAGCCATGATCGGTCTCCGTTGTTCCCTTGCGGCGCTGATAGTGGCGGCTCGCCTTGCGGCGATTTCCGCATACCGCCATGTCACACCAGAGCCGGCTCGAATTGCGGCTCCGGTCCACGAACAGCCAGTGGCAATTGGCGCAGATCCGCAGACGTCGCGTGGCGTCCCCGGCAAGCAGCGACAAGGCCGAAACCGCCAGTGCCGCCTCGAACGCAATCGGCGTCGCCGGGTCGCCGAATGGCCGCGACTCTTCCCCGACCTTGCCGTCGAAACCGGCAACGCCCTCGGCGCAGGCTTTCAGAAAATCGGACAGGTGGCTGCTCTCGAAGGCGCCTTTCAGGGCCACTCCGCGGAACAGCCTGTCCGTCGTCTCGCGAATTTCCAGCACCACGGCCGCGATGCGTTCCGGCTCTTCCGCTTTCAGACGCCGGCCACCCAGTTCGGTGACCCTGAAAACACTTGCCGCTTCCGCGAAGCGTGTGATCTCGAACCGATCTTCGAACCGGTCGAAACCTCGCTCGGCATCGCCACGCAACACGACTGTGTTGGCCGTATCGAGCGCAAGCACGCCACCGGCGAAACGATGCTGGATCCAGGAAACTGCCATATCGCAAATCTAACCATCAATAACGGTTTGACAAGTTAGAATCATAAAGGCAGCCTGTCCACACTTCGGATTGTCTGCAGCCGGTACTTGGCATGCTCTATTTCCTCCAGCAGGCCCTCAACGGGCTGCATTCCGGTGCGCTCTACGCACTGCTTGCGTTTGGCTATGCGCTGACCAACGGCATCCTGCACCGGACCAACCTGGCCTACGGCGCGCTGTTCGCATTCTGCGGGCAAACAATGATCCTTGCCGCCGTCTTCGGTTATCAGATCTTGTGGCTGACCTTGCCCGCAACCATCGCGTTCGCGGCGGTGTTGACGTTTGTCTACGCCGCGCTTGCCAGCCATCTTCTGGCGCGCTCGCTGTTCGAGCCGCTCGCGGAAAGCTCCCCCAACACTATCGCTGCCGCAACGCTTGCCGTGGCTTTGGTCATGACCGAGCTCGCCCGCATCGCCGCCAACACACATGATGTGTGGCTGCAGCCGATGCTCGGCACGCCCGTCGTCTTCGCCGAAGCGGCTGGCTTCAAGGCGACGCTGACAGTAATCCAGCTGTTGAACTGCGTCGTTGTCGTGCTGGCGCTGGCCGCAGGCTCGTTCACCCTCGGGCGGTCACGCTATGGCCGGTTGTGGCGCGCCGTCTCCGACGACCCGCATGCGGCCGCCATGTGCGGAACCGATGTCCGCAGGGTCTTTCGCGCATCCGTTGTGGCCGGCGGGCTCTGCGCAGCATTGGCGGGCATGCTTGCCGCGCTCTACTATGGCAATCTCGGTTTCGGCGCCGGTCTGATCTACGGCCTCAAGGTCCTGTTCATCACCGCGGTGGGAGGCTACCTGTCCCCGCCCCGGGCGGCCGCAGGAGCCGCAGCCTACGGCTTGGCCGAATCGTTATGGACCGGGTATTTCACGGTCGAGTGGCGCGACGCCTGGATGTTCATCTTCCTGGTTGCAATCCTGGTCCTTGTCGGTGCCGGACGCGACACCCGCCGGACCGTCTGATTCCGTTAAACTTTCGTCGCATGATGCAGCTCACGGCTTGCGAAAGTTGGGGGCTGGAATAATTCCAGCGCTCCGACGCCCGGTGGTTGTGTTGACCCATCGACCAGACGCGGCATACCGTTGGTCCAAGCAGGCACGGCGCAAAAAGGGGAGCGGCCCGACCTGCCGTCAGGGAGGTTTGCATGGAAGGGCTTCTGGCTCTGTCCCGAGGTATCGATCGCCTCAACGAGTTCATCGGAAAGTGGATATCCTGGCTGATCCTGGTGTCGATCCTGGTCAGCGCCGGCAATGCGATCATCCGCAAGGTGTTCAACGTCTCGTCGAACGCATGGCTCGAATTGCAGTGGTATTTGTTCGGCGCCGCATTCATGCTGGCCGCAGCCTACACGCTCAAGCAGAACGAACACATCCGCATCGATATCGTCTACGGCATGTGGTCGCGTCGCGTGCAACATTGGATCGACCTGATCGGCCATCTCTTCTTCCTGATGCCGTTCGTGCTGCTGATGGTCTACATGTTCGTGCCCTACACCCTGCACTCCTTCCAGTCGGGTGAGCTTTCCACGAACTCGGGCGGCCTCATCATCTGGCCGGCAAAGGCCATCCTGCTGGTCGGTTTCTCCCTTCTGGCGCTCCAGGGCATTTCGGAGATCGTCAAGAAGATCGCCATCATGCGCGGCGACATGGAGGATCCCAATCCGTTTGTCTCGGTGCATGAGCAGGCGGAACTCGAAGGCAAAGCGCTCGCCGAAGAGGTGCGTTCGTGATCGAATTCATCGCGCAGAACATGGCGCCGATCATGTTCGCTTCGTTGATCGTCTTTCTGCTCTTCGGTTATCCGGTCGCTTTTTCCCTGGCGGCGAGTGGCCTTGTCTTCTTCGCCATCGGCGTGGAACTGGCGCCGTTCTCGGGCGGTTCGATCAACCTGTCCTGGCCGCTGCTATGGGCATTGCCCGAGAACTTCTACGGCAACCGGGTGATGTCGAACGATGTGCTGCTCGCCATCCCGTTCTTTACCTTCATGGGCATCGTGCTGGAACGGTCCGGTATGGCGGAAGACCTGCTCGATACGGTTGGCCAGCTGTTCGGTCCGATCCGCGGCGGTCTTGCCTATGCAGTCATCTTTGTCGGTGCATTGCTAGCGGCCACCACGGGCGTCGTTGCGGCCTCCGTCATTGCCATGGGGCTGATCTCGTTGCCGATCATGCTGCGTTATGGCTATGACAGGCGTCTTGCCTCCGGCGTCATCGCCGCATCCGGCACACTGGCGCAGATCATTCCGCCTTCGCTGGTGCTGATCGTGCTCGCCGACCAGCTCGGCCGTTCGGTCGGCGACATGTACGCCGGTGCCATGATCCCCGGCCTCGTGCTGACCGGGCTTTACATGCTCTACATCCTGGTGATGTCGATCATCCGGCCGAACTCGATGCCGGCACTGCCGGCGGAGGCGCGCACGTTGGGCCACGGCGTCCTGTCCTTGATCGTGGCCCTGCTGGCAGCCGGCGTCATCGGCTACGGCGCCTATCACTATCTCGAGCCGACCCAGGGCGCCAATGCCGACATCCTTGGCGCCACCCTCGCGGTCATCGTGATCTACCTCTTTGCCATCGCCGACAAGACGCTCAACCTCAATCTGATGTCCCGGCTGGCACAGCAGGTGGTGATCGTGCTGATCCCACCTCTCGCGCTGATCTTCCTTGTCCTCGGCACCATCTTCCTCGGCATCGCCACACCAACCGAGGGCGGCGCCATGGGCGCGGTCGGCGCGCTGGTCATGGCCGCGTTCAAGGGACGATTGACGCTCGATGTCATCAAGCAGGCGCTCGCTTCCACGACACGGCTATCGTCTTTCGTGCTGTTCATCCTGATCGGCGCCCGCGTCTTCTCGCTTACCTTCTATGGCGTGAACGGCCATCTCTGGGTCGAGCACCTGCTGGTTTCGCTGCCAGGCGGCGAACTTGGCTTCCTGATCGTCGTCAACATTCTCGTCTTCGTGCTCGCCTTCTTCCTCGATTTTTTCGAACTCGCCTTCATCATCGTGCCGCTGCTTGCGCCTGCCGCGGACAAGCTCGGCATCGACCTCATCTGGTTCGGTGTTCTGCTTGGCGTCAACATGCAGACATCCTTCATGCACCCGCCTTTCGGCTTCGCACTGTTCTACCTGCGCTCGGTGGCTGCGCGTGTGCCCTATCTCGACCGCATCACCGGCAAGCAGATCGCGCCGGTCACGACAGGTCAGATTTATTGGGGCGCGGTGCCGTTCGTCTGCATCCAGGTGCTGATGATCGGCCTGACCATCGCCTTCCCGCAAATGGTCATGCACTATAAGGGCCCTGCCGTCGATCCGAGCACGATCGAGATCAAGGTGCCCGAACTGCCTGGCATGGGCCTGCCTCCGCTCGGCGCTCCGGGCGGCGATTCCGCACAGCCTGCCGCACCTGGCACGGACCTGTCGCAACCACCGAACTTCGGCGGCGACCAGCCCGCGCAACCGGCGCCTTCGACACCGGATATTTCGAAGCCGCCCAGCTTCAATTGATCGGCCAAACGACCGGCAGTCGCCGGGACTGCGGTCGATCGAGAACAGACAACAAAAAAGCCCGGAAGCGCTGCTTCCGGGCTTTCTTCTTCAGCTTAGGCTGGATCAGAGCTTGTTGCCGCGCTGCTGGATCATCATGAAGGTGTCGTAGTTGTATTCAGCCACCTGCGCCCAGAGATAGTGCTCCTTGCGGAAGCCCTTGATCGATTCCCAGATCTTTTTGAAATCGGCGTTGCCGGCTTCGATCTCGGCATAGACTTCATTCGCCTTCTCGAAGCACGCCGCCAGGATTTCCTGGCTGAATGGTCGCAGCTTGGCGCCGGATGCGACCAGCGACTTCACCGCGCCAGGATTCACATAATCGTACTTCTGCAACATGTTGGCGTCGGCTGCCTGCGCCGCCGTATGAACCAGCGACTTGTAGTTTGCCGGCAGTTCCTCGAACTTCGCCTTGTTGAACAGCAGGTGAACCGTCGGCCCGCCTTCCCACCAGCCGGGATAGTAGTAATAGGGCGCCACCTTCTGGAAGCCGAGCTTCTCGTCGTCATAGGGGCCAACCCATTCGGCGGCATCGATGGTGCCTTTCTCCAGCGCCGGGTAGATGTCGCCGCCGGCGATCTGCTGCGGCACGACACCCAGCTTCTCGACCACCTTGCCGGCGAAGCCGCCGATACGCATCTTGAGCCCCTGGAGGTCGGCAACCGTATTGATTTCCTTGCGGAACCAGCCGCCCATCTGCACGCCTGTATTGCCGCCGGGAAGGCCATAGAGGCCCTGCTTGCCGAGGAACTCGTTGAACAGTGCGATACCGCCGCCGTGATAGTGCCAGGCATTCATGCCGCGCGCGTTGAGCGCGAACGGCACCGCCGCTCCGAGCGCCCAGGTCGGGTTCTTGCCCCAATAATAGTAGGCAACGGTATGCGCGGCCTCGACAGTGCCCGCCGCCGTCGCGTCGGCCGCCTGCAAGCCGGGAACGAGTTCACCGGAGGCGAAGACCTGCACCTGGAAATTGCCGTCGGTCGCCTCCGAGAGCATCTTGGAGAACACTTCGGCACCGCCGTAGATCGTATCCAGCGACTTCGGGAATGACGAGGTCAGGCGCCAGGTCACTTTCGGGTTGGATTGAGCGATAGCCGGGGCCGCGAGTGTCGTGGCGACGGCCGCCGCTCCCGCACCGGTGGCACCGGCTTTGCGGATGAACGAACGACGATCCATGAAGTTCCTCCCTTATTGGATCAACGGGCAGTATGAAAATAAAGAAAATTTTCCCGGTTTCGGCGGGTTGTACCGGGCAGACAATACACGCCGCTCCCATCCTGTCCAGCGAGCGCCAAGGCCTCTGGAGCAGCCTTTTTCAAGCTCTGCGACTATAGTCTAACGACTGTATCGTGCATGATTTGCATGTCTTGGTAAGGCCATAAACTTGTCGTGGAAAAGCGCGCCGGCATCGCCTATTTTATAGGCATTCCAGCTTTGGACCCTAACGGAAACCCGTATCTAAAATGCAGCAGCCGCTCGTCGCAGTCTCGACCGATGTCCGCCAGTTCGACAACTACACCTGGCACGCAGCACCCCGGCAATATCTGGAAGCGGCGATCGCCGGCGCCGGCGTGTTTCCGGTACTGGTTCCTTCCTTCGGCGATCGGCTTGACCTCGACGAATTGCTCTCGTCGGTCGATGGCGTGATGATGACCGGCTCGAAGTCGAACGTGCATCCTTCACTCTATGGCGGCGATGCCAGCGAAGCCAATGGTCCCTATGACCCCGATCGCGATGCGACCACCCTGCCACTGATCCGCAAGGCGATCGAACGCGGCGTACCACTGCTCGCAATCTGCCGCGGCATCCAGGAGATGAACGTCGCCCTCGGCGGTTCACTCGCCACGGAGATCCAGGAACGCGAAGGCTCGCTCGATCATCGCGCCCCCGTCTCCGACAATCAGGACGAGCGATTCGCCATCCGTCAGAGCGTCAGCATCAAGCCCGGCTCATGCCTGGCTGGCGTCTTTGGCGCCGGCGACGTCATGGTGAATTCCGTACACCGGCAGGCCGTCGATCGGCTCGGCGCCAAGCTGCAGGTCGAGGCGGTCGCAACCGATGGTACGGTCGAGGCCGTCTCGGTGCGCGATTCACGTTCGTTTGCCGTCGGCGTGCAATGGCACCCGGAATATTGGGTGCAGAGCGACAGCGTCTCGCAACGCGTCTTCAAGGCGTTTGGTGATGCCGTGCGTGCCCACGCCGCTGCCAGGGCTGCGAGCCGCGCCGCTGCGGAATAGCTCTCGACAGGTCACGGCCCTGACTGCGCCGGATTTGCCGGTGCAAAGACTGGATCGTTCCCGTTTTTCGGGAACGCTCTGACTCTGTGTCTTCACACAACTCCTTGCGGACAGCCGTTACACGCTTTCCTGGAATTGCTTCGGCGATAGGAGCAGATTCACTCCTATCGGCTGCCTGTCCGATTTCCATCGCATTCTATTTTCTGGTTCGCTAATGTGAGCCAGGACTGAGGGTGACCGGGTGGCACTGAGTGCGAACGAAATTGCCGGGCATCCGGCCTTGCATCGCGTTGTTCGCAGCCAGGCGAAGGCGCTTCTGGCTGCCTATCAAAGCTCGCCACGACTCTCTTCCGTGTTCGCGACACAGCAGCGCTGGCTGTTGGCGCATGCAGGACTGGCGATCTACTTTCGCCAGGGAGCGTTGACGACTGCGCGTTTCCTCCAACTGGTCGAGCAGCATTCCGTGGCGAGCCGAAACACGGCCGACGCCTTCATGAAGGAAATGCTCCAATACAACTATGTCGAGCCGTTGCCGGACAATACCGATCGCCGCTCGAATCCGCTGCGGCCGACCGGTCCAACGCTGCAGACCCTGGCAGCGTGGGCAATGGTTCATCTCACGACATTGGATGGGCTTGACGGCGGCAGGCGGCTGGAGACATTTGCTTCCAGGCCGGACGCGCTCGCCCTTCTGGAACCCTTGATCGCCGATGGACTGCTCACGTCGGAGCCCGTCCGCGCGCCTGAAAAGACCTTTTCGCTGTTCACCTGGCTGAACAATGGTGGCGTCGTCATGGAGTGGTTGATCTCGGGCGTGGAACCCAGCCTGGCTGAGCAGGACCAGATCCCGACCAGCGTTGTCTCGATCGGTGAATTCGCCAACTTGCTGAAACTCTCGCGAACCCACCTGGCGCGCAAGCTGCGCGAGGCTGAGGACCTGGGCAGCGTTGGGTGGCTCGGCCAGCGTGGCAATTCGACAATGTGGGTGTCGCGCGGCTTCTACCGCGAATACCTGGATGCGCAGGCCGTGAAGCTGGCGATCATCGACCAGGCCTTCGATCAGAGTCTGAGCGGTCGAACATCATGATCACTCGAGCCTGGTCTTTTATTCCACCAGCCGCTCGGCGTGCCACTTCAAATGGTCATCCATGAAGGTTGAGATGAAGTTGTAGGAATGGTCGTAGCCATCCTGCATGCGCAACTCCAGTGCGATACCGGCCTGCTTGCAGGCGTCTGCCAGCAGCCATGGCCGCAAGCCTTCGTCGAGAAAACCGTCGGCCGTACCCTGATCGACGAGGAATTCCGGAAATCGCTTGCCGTCGTCGATCAACAGCGTGGCATCGTAGCCGCGCCATGCTGCCTCGTCGGCCCCAAGATATTTCTGCAACGCCGGCTTCGACCAGCCTGCCGTCGTCGGCTGCACGATTGGGGCGAAGGCTGAGCAGCTGCTGAAGCGATCGGCGTTCTTGAGCGCGATGGTCAGCGCGCCATGGCCGCCCATCGAATGACCGAAGATCCCCTGCCGCGCCATGTCCGCTGGAAAACTCTGCGCGATCAGCGCCGGCAATTCCTCGGTGACGTAGGAATACATGCGATAGTTTCTGGCAAAGGGCTCCTGCGTCGCGTCGACATAGAAGCCGGCACCCAGGCCGAACTGCCAGTTGTCCTTCTCGTCCGGCACGGTCTCGCCGCGCGGGCTGGTGTCAGGACATACGATCATCAGGCCGAGTTCCGCTGCCATCCGCCGATACTCGCCCTTGTCCATGACATTGGCGTGGGTGCAGGTGAGCCCCGATAGATACCACAGCACCGGCACCGGGCCCTCCTTGGCCTGTGGAGGTGTGAAGACGGCAAAGGTCATGTCGCAGGCGCAGGTCGCCGACGCATGTGAATAGACGCCCTGGACACCGCCATGCGATTTCGATGTGGAAACGGTTTTCATCAGCCCTGTCTTCTCGATCGATAAATGCCTGGAACTCGCATGATTGCACCCGGATACCGGAGCGTCTCCGAAAAACGGAAACGCTCCTTTGCCGGGTGCTCGGGCGGTATGCTGCCTTGCGGATCAGTAGACGACCACGCTCCGGATGCTCTTGCCTTGGTGCATCAGATCGAAGCCCTTGTTGATCTCTTCGAGCTTCAGCGTGTGGGTGATCATCGGATCGATCTCGATCTTGCCGTCCATATACCAATCGACGATCTTCGGCACGTCGGTACGGCCACGAGCGCCGCCGAAAGCGGTGCCCATCCAGGTGCGGCCTGTCACCAACTGGAACGGGCGCGTGGAAATCTCCTGGCCGGCGCCGGCGACGCCGATCACGATCGACTTGCCCCAGCCGCGATGCGAAGCCTCCAGCGCCTGGCGCATCACCTTGACGCTGCCGGTACAGTCGAAAGTGTAGTCGGCACCGCCGATCTGGTCGGCACCGCGCATGGTCAGGTTGACGAGGTACGGCACGATGTCGCCATCGATCTCCTTCGGATTGACGAAATGCGTCATGCCGAAGCGCTCGCCCCATGCCTTCTTGTCGTTGTTCAGATCGACACCGATGATCATATCGGCGCCTGCCAGCTTGAGGCCCTGGATCACGTTGAGACCGATACCGCCAAGCCCGAAGACAACCGCGGTCGCCCCCTCTTCCACCTTGGCGGTATTGATGACGGCGCCGATACCGGTGGTGACGCCGCAGCCGATGTAGCAGATCTTGTCGAACGGCGCGTCCGGATTGACCTTGGCCAGCGCGATCTCCGGCAGCACTGTGAAGTTCGAGAAGGTCGAGCAGCCCATATAGTGGAAGATCTTGTCCTTGCCGATCGAGAAGCGCGAGGTGCCGTCCGGCATCAGGCCCTGGCCCTGGGTCGCGCGGATCGCCGTGCACAGGTTGGTCTTGCGCGATAGGCATGACGGGCAGGACCGGCATTCCGGCGTATAGAGAGGGATGACGTGGTCGCCTTTCTTCAGGCTTGTTACGCCCTTGCCCACATCGACAACGACGCCCGCGCCTTCATGCCCGAGGATCGCCGGGAATATGCCTTCCGGATCAGCTCCCGACAACGTGAACTCGTCGGTGTGGCAGATGCCGGTTGCCTTCACCTCGACCAGAACCTCGCCCTCGCGTGGGCCTTCCAGGTCCACCTCCATGATTTCCAGTGGCTTGCCTGCGGCAACGGCGACGGCGGCACGGGTTTTCATGCTTGTTCTCTCTCCAACAGACCTTTTGGCCAGGCTCGCGCCCGACGGATTCGGTTGCGCTCAACGATGTCAGCGCCCGACGAGCCCCGGCTAGAGCCTCGGCCTCTCGCAGGCGGTCGTATCAGCGACGCGTCATCACATGGATACGAAAATCGATCCGTGCGATGATCACAGTTGATTGTTAGCGGAGCATGGATGACAGGGCCAGCCCGTCAGGTACTGCTGGCATAGACAATTGGTGGGAACCACCCCACCGACCGTCCGATTGCCAGGATCAGGCACCCGCTATCGGCTCAGCGGTGCCCGAAAGCGCTTCAGCCGCAACGCATTGCTCAATACGAAAACGCTGGACAAAGCCATGGCGCCGGCTGCCAACATCGGCGACAGCAAGGTTCCGTTGACCGGATAAAGCAGCCCTGCAGCCACCGGCACAAGCGCTGCGTTGTAGCCGAATGCCCAGAAAAGATTCTGGCGAATGTTGCGGATGGTGGCTTTCGACAGTGCCAGGGCATTGGCGACACCAACGAGGTCGCCAGACATCAGGACGACATCCGCGCTTTCGATGGCGATATCGGTGCCTGTACCGATAGCGATGCCGACGTCGGCGGCAGCCAGGGCGGGAGCATCATTGATGCCGTCACCCACGAAGGTGACACGCGCGCCGCCGCAGGCCAGCCGCCGGATCGCCTCGACCTTGCCGTCGGGCAGCACCTCGGCAACCACGTCATCGATGCCGATCTGCCGGGCGATCGCCTTGGCCGTATGGCGGTTGTCGCCGGTCACCATCGCGACCTTCAGCCCAAGCGCATGCAACGCCTGGATGGCCGCCGGCGTCGACGATTTGATCGGATCGGCGACCGCGATGATCGCAGCGAGCTCGTCATCGATGGCGGCGAAGAGCGGGCTCTTGCCCTCGCCGGCCAGTCGCTCGACCACCGGAGTGAAAGCAGAGACATCGAGACCAAGCCGTGCCATCAGCCGATCGGCACCGACTTCCACCTGGCGATTTCCGATCCAGGCACGAGCACCGAAGCCCGGTATGGCTTCAAAGCTGCTGGCTGGCGCCAACTCCAGGCCGCGCTTTTCGGCGGCGCGCACAATCGCTTCCGCCACCGGATGTTCCGAGCGCGTCTCGACGGCTGCAACGAGGCCAAGCACCTCGGCTTCATCGAAACCATCGGCAACGATGAAGTCCGTCAGTTCGGGCCGGCCTTCGGTCAAGGTTCCGGTCTTGTCCAGTGCAATGACCGTCGTATCGCGCAATGTCTGCAGTGCATCGCCCTTGCGGAAAAGCACGCCCATCTCCGCGGCACGGCCGGTGCCGACCATGATCGAGGTCGGTGTTGCCAGTCCCATCGCGCATGGACAGGCGATGATCAGCACCGCGACGGCATTGATCAGCGCAAAGGACAATGCCGGATCGGGGCCAAAGAGAAACCAGATGCCGAAGGTCGCGACGGCAACGGCAATCACCGCGGGCACAAACCAGGCCGTCACCTTGTCGACCAAAGCCTGGATCGGCAGCTTGGCGCCCTGCGCAGCCTCGACCATGCGGATGATCTGCGCCAGCAGCGTTGCCGATCCCACCTTGGTGGCGCGGAATGAAAAACTGCCGGTCTTGTTGATGGTGCCGCCAACCACTTCGGCGCCGATTCCCTTGGACACCGGCAGCGGCTCACCGGTGATCATGGCTTCATCGACAAAGGATGAGCCCTCGACGATCTCGCCATCGACAGCGATCTTCTCCCCGGGTCGCACCACCACGATGTCGCCGGCACGCACCTCCTGCAACGGCACCTCAATGGCAGTGCCGTCGCGCATCACGCGTGCCGTCTTGGCCTGCAAGCCAACCAGTTTCTTGATTGCCTCGCCCGTCCGGCCCTTGGCGCGCGCCTCCAGGACGCGGCCGAGCAGGATCAACGTCACGATGACCGCCGCTGCCTCATAATAGACATTGGCGGTGCCAGCCGGCAGCATGGCAGGCAGGAAAGTGGCAACCACCGAATAGCCCCAGGCAGCACCTGCGCCCAGCGCCACCAGCGCGTTCATGTCAGGCGCACCCTTGAACAGGGCCGGCACACCTTTGACGAAGAAACGCAGACCCGGTCCGAACAACACCAGCGTGGCCAGGACAAATTGCAGCCGCCAGCTCCAGACGCCCAGTGTCGCCATAACCCAGTGGTGGAACGGGGGGACGAGGTGCGATCCCATCTCCAGCACGAAGACCGGCAGGGTCAGCACAAGCGCTATCGCCAATGCTCGCTGCAACGAGGCGATTTCCGACGCGCGATGGTCGACGTCGCGGCCGCCAGCGCCGTCGGATACAATCTGCCGCGCTTCATAGCCTGCGGCATGCACTGCCGCTTCAATTGAAGAAGGCTCGACCGCACCGGCAACGATGACCACCGTGGCCCTTTCGGTGGCAAGATTGACACGGGCATCGGACACGCCGGGAACCGCTTTCATCGCGCGTTCGATGCGTGCCACGCAGGAGGCGCAGGTCATGCCCTTGATCGTCAGTTCGATCGTCTCGTTGCGTGCCTGATAGCCGGCACCCGCCACTGCAGCCAGCACGGGCGCGAGATCCGGTTTGCCCGAAAAAGCCACTTCGGCACGCTCCGTCGCCAGATTGACACTGGCGGAAGCGACGCCGGGTGCTGCGGCAATGGCTTTTTCGACACGCCCCACACAGGAGGCACAGGTCATGCCTTCGATACCGAGCTGCAGGATGGCGCCGGCTTTTGGCGTGGCGTCAGGGAACATTTTCGGGGGAACTGCATTCATGGCTGCAACTCTCTTCTTGAGTGGTTGCTCACGGAGATAAAGCTTCCAGTCATGGGAAGGTCAAGAGGTGTCATGATGCGTGACATCGCAGGACCTTGTCGCCCCTCAAAAAGGCGCTTGACCTTACCATGACGGGAAGGTGCAGATCGTAAAGCCTGAGTTTTGACGAACACGCCAAAGACACCTCCGCAGCCCGGCTACGGAAAGAACCTTGGCCGGAAGGAACAAGGCTAGATGGCCGGAGAACACAGCCAGGTTTCGGTATCGCAGGGCGGCAGCCCATGGCGACACTCAGCGACATCGTGGGAAAAGCCGGCGTTCCGCCGCTCAGGTTCTGTCGCCCAGGCCGCCCACGGTAGCGATGACCTCCTCGGCCATGCGCTTGAAGCGGGCACTCGGGCCTTCCTGCCCTTCGCTCTGACGGCTGATCCGCGCGCCTTCCAGCAACAGGCAGAGCATGTCGGCAGCCAGTTCGGGCTGATCGAGGCCCGCACGGGCACAGAGCTTGGCCAGACAGTTGCGGTGGTTCTTCTTGACTTCCTCGATCACCCGCTTGGCCGGATGATTGTCGTCGGCCAGCTCGACGGCCGTATTGGCCATCTCGCAACCGCGCCAGTCGTCACTGATACACTCGGACGCGTTTGCGATCCATGCATGGAGCTGCGCCTTCGGATCGCCGGGATGCTGCTGCTCCAGCTCGTCCCATTTCAGATAAGATTCCTTGGCGGCACGCTGCAGGCACTCGACGATGAGATCGTCCTTCGAAGCGAAATGACGGTAGAGCGTCATCTTGTTGGTGCCGGCGGCCTCGGTGATCGCTTCGATACCCACGCCGCGCACGCCGTGCTGGTGAAACATCTCGCGCGCGGTGGTCACGATCCGCTCCCGCGGTCGCGCACTCACACGATCGTTATGATCACTATTGTCAGCATTCTGAAAAATTTGATCGCTCATGGCTTGACGATGGTGTTACCGGTCAGTAACTATCTGGCTGTTACCGAGCGGTAACATTTCAAATACCACCCGTCAAGGTCGACCATAGGCCAAGCCGGACAAGAATGATGGAACAGGGTGAAGGCCAGAAACAGGGTCTTCGCCGAGCGCTTTTTTATTGCCTGGACAAACCGGGAGACGAACGATGGCATCCTACTCTAAGGCCCTGACCGTTGATCAGTTGCTGAACGACCCGATGACGCTCGCCGTCATGCGGGCAGATCGCGTTGATCCCGCTTCGTTGAAAGCCCTGCTTGTCCTCACTGCCGCGCGTCTGCGCGATGCTGACGACCACCCAACTTTGCCAGGTAACGATCCCGCATTCCTCCCCAGGGATCCCCTCGCCGCTACTCGAAAAGCCGTTTGAACATGGTCAATTTCTTTCTCCAGCGACCGATCTTCGCCTCGGCGATCGCCATCATCATGGTGCTCGCCGGGCTGATCGCCTATTATCTTTTGCCGGTTGCGCAGTTTCCCAACATCGCGCCGCCTCAGGTGGTCGTCAGCGCCGTATACCCCGGCGCCAGCTCGCAAGTCGTGGCGGATACGGTCACGACGCCGCTCGAACAGTCGATCAACGGCGTCGAAGGCATGACCTACATGTCCTCGGCAAGCTCGAACGACGGTTCCGCGCGCATCACCGTCACCTTCGACGTCGGCTATCCGCTCGATATCGCGGCAATGGACGTGCAGAACCGCGTTTCGCAGGCCGCCTCCTCCCTGCCTGCCATCGTCAACCAGGCAGGCGTCACCGTCAAAAAGCAGAATCCCAGCTTCGTGCTGATCGTCAACCTGACCTCGCCCGACGGCTCAGTCGATCCGGTCGCACTCAGCAACTATGCCTACCTGCAGGTCGCGGATCCGCTGAAGCGTGTTCCGGGCGTCGGCGACGTCCAGATCTTCGGCGAGCGCCGCTATTCGATGCGCGTCTGGCTCGATCCGGACAAGCTGGCCAATCTCGGCATCACCGCCGTCGACGTGCAGAACGCCGTCGCCGAACAGAACGTGCAGGTGGCCGCCGGCAAGATCGGCCAGTCGCCGGCACCGGCAGGCACGGCCTTCGAAATGCAGGTCAATGCCACCGGGCGTCTCTCCGATCCCAAGGAGTTCGGCAACATTGTCGTGCGTGCCAATTCGGCCAGCGGCTCACTGGTACGGCTGCGTGATGTCGCGCGCATCGAACTGGGTTCGCTGCTCTACAATTCGTCGACCTATGCCAATGAAAAACCGACTGTCGTCGTCGCAACCTTCCAGATGCCCGGCTCCAACGCGCTGGAGCTGAAGAAGAACATCGAAGCCAAGATGAAGGAGCTGTCGGCTCGCTTCCCGAAGGGCATCGAATACACGATCTTCTACGACACCACGAAGTTTGTGTCTGCCGCGATGGAAGACGTGGTCAAGACCTTGCTCGAAGCACTGATCCTGGTCGTGGCCGTCGTCTTCATCTTCCTGCAGAACTGGCGCACGACACTCATCCCCATCATCGCGATTCCGGTCTCGCTGATCGCCACCATGGTGGTGATGCTGGCACTGGGTTTTTCGCTCAACATGCTGTCGCTGCTCGGCATGGTGCTCGCCATCGGTCTTGTCGTCGATGACGCCATCGTCGTGGTCGAAAACGTCGAACGCCAGCTCGAAGCCGGCCATCCGCCGCTTGAAGCGGCACGGCTGGCGATGAAGGAAGTCACCGGCCCGATCATCGCCACCACGGCGGTGCTGATGGCGGTGTTCATCCCGGTCGCCTTCATCCCGGGCGTTACCGGCCAGCTTTACAACCAGTTCGCGTTGACCGTCGCGATCTCGGTCGGCATCTCGGCCTTCAACTCGCTGACGCTGTCACCGGCTTTGTCGGCAGCCTTCCTGCGCCATCGTCCGCCGTCGACGTTCTTCCTCTACCGTTGGTTCAACGACAGCTTCACCTGGCTGTCGCACGCCTACTCGGAGGCGGTGCGTGGCTTCATCAAGCTGCGCTGGCTGATGATGGGTGTGTTTGTCGCGCTGATTGCCGCGACATATCTCGTCTCGACGCGCATCCCGTCGGCCTTCCTGCCAGTGGAAGACCAGGGGTACTTCTTCAATATCGTGCAACTGCCCGACGGTGCTTCACTGGAGCGCACCGACGCCGTTGCCAAGAAAGTTCGCGACACTGTGCTGGCTACACCCGGCGTCGAGTATGCCATCACGATCGCAGGCTTCAATTTCCTGACCTTCGCCAACCAGTCGAACTCGGCAGCGGTGTTTGCGATCCTCAAACCTTGGGAGGAACGCACGGGCCCGGGCTTGAGCGCAACGGAGATCGTCAATTCCGTGCGCCCGAAATTGTTCGGCATGCCCGATGGGCTGGCGTTGGCATTCGAACCACCATCCATCCAGGGTCTCGGCACGACCGGAGGCTTTGAATTCCAGATCGAAGATCTGGCTGGCCATGGTGCCAATGCCGTCAACGACGCGACGCAGGCATTGCTTGCGGAAGCCCGCAAGCAGCCGGAACTCAACCCGCAGACGCTGTTCAGCACCTTCTCGACCTCGACGCCGCAGTTCAACTTCGACCTCGACCGCAACAAGGCCAAGCTGCTCGGCCTTGCCCTGCCGGATATCTTCAACACGCTGCAGATCTATCTGGGCTCGCTCTACGTGAACGACTTCAACATGTTCGGCCGCACCTTCCGCGTCACCATGCAGGCGGACAAGTCGGCGCGCGCAGAGGCAGCGGACCTCACCAAGCTCTACGTCCGCAACAACACCGGTCAGATGGTGCCGCTGTCGACGCTCGGAACGATGCGGTCCGTTGTCGGCCCGGAAACGGTGACGCACTACAACAACTACGGTTCCGCCCTCATCAACGGCAGTGCCGCCCCAGGCTTCTCCTCGGGCCAGGCGATCGAGGCGATGCAGAGGGCGGCGGCCACCGCGCTGCCGAACGATTTCGGCTTCGAATGGACGGGCATCACCTTCCAGGAATTGAAAGCCGGCTCGGTCGCGATCTTCGTCTTCGCGCTCGCCATCGTCTTCGTCTTCCTGATCCTGGCGGCGCAGTATGAAAGCTGGTCGATGCCGTTCATGGTCATTCTTTCGGTACCGACCGCCTTGTTCGGCGCGTTGCTGGCGATTTGGCTGCGCGGCATGCAGATGGACGTCTATTCGCAGATCGGCTTCGTCATGCTGATCGGCCTTGCGGCGAAGAACGCGATCCTGATCGTCGAGTTCGCCAAGCACCTGCGAGAACAGGGCATGAGCATCGTGGAAGCGGCTATGGAAGCCGGACGCCTGCGCCTGCGCCCGATCCTGATGACGGCCTTCGCCTTCATCCTCGGCGTCGTGCCGTTGATGCTGGCCACGGGCGCCGGTGCTGCCAGCCGCCAGTCGCTGGGTACCGCCGTGTTTGGCGGCATGCTGGCGGCCACCATCCTGACGCTGGCCTTCGTGCCTGTCTTCTACGCCATCATCGAACAGTGGCGCGAGGGCAAGGCCGGCGCGAAAGCCGAACATACTGAAACAGCCCATCAGCCGCATGGTGGCGAGCAACCCTCGCCGACCCATGTCCCAGCGGCAGAATAACGGAGCCCTTCCATGCGTACCTGGAAAATCACCACAGCCGTCGCCGTGATCGCCGCGGCAGCCGCTTACGTCCACTTCAACGGCGAGCCGGCATTCTTGAGCGGCCTGATCAGCAAGCCGGCCGATGCAGCTGCGCCGGCACAGGCCATGCAGGCAATGCCGGTTCCTGTTTCAGCGGTCGTGAAGAGGACCTTGCCCGTCTATCTCGACTACACCGCACGCGCCGAAGCCATCCGCAGCGTCGCCCTGCAGGCCAAGGTTTCCGGCTATATCCTCGAGCAGGCCGCAGAGGACGGCGTCGACGTGAAGAAGGGCGATACCCTCTACCGCATCGACCCTCGCGACTATCAGGTGGCACTCGACCAAGTGAAGGCACAGGCCCAGCGCAACCAGGCCTCGCTCAGCTACACCAAGGCGAGCCTGACCCGCGGCAACGACCTGATCAAGACCGGTTTCCTGTCCAAGGATGGGCTCGATCAGCGCAGCAGCACCATGCAGCAAGGCGAAGCATCTGTCGCTGCTGACAATGCCGCGATCCAGGCCGCCGAGATCAATCTTGGCTACACCACGATCCGGGCTCCCTTCGACGGTCGCCTGGGCCGCAACCAGGCGGCGGTCGGCACACTCATCAATGTCGGTGGCACCTCGCTGAACACGCTGGTGCAGGTCAGCCCGATCTATGTCACTTTCACGCCGAGCGAGGGCGATCTGGCACTCATCCAGAAGGCGAAAGCCAGTGGGCCGATTGTTGCCGAGGTGACGGTCCCCGGCGACAAGACACCGCCGCGCAAGGGTGAGCTCACCTTCATCGACAACCGGATCGATGCCGCGACCGGCACGATTGTGGCGCGCGCCACCATTGCCAACGACGATCGCTCGCTGCTGCCCGGTCAGTATGTGAACATCCGCCTGCAGATCGGCGAAACGCCAAACACCTTGCTGGTGCCGCAGGTTGCGCTCGGCTCCAATCAGCTCGGCAAGTTCCTCTACGTAATCGACGAAGGCAACAAGGTTGGAATGCGGCTGGTCGAACTCGGCCAGACCGAGGGCGAGCTGATCGCCATCACCAAGGGCATCACTGAAAACGACAAGATCATCAGTGGCAATCTTCAGAAGATCGGGCCGGGCATGCCGGTAAACCCCCAAACGGCAAGCCCGACTCCGCCCCCGGCGTCCTGACCATCAGGGCACCGGAACGGTCCAGCCGGCCACCGAAGTGGCCGGCTGGACTTTTTTATTGGTTCGAGAATGCGGAAGGGTATCGATCGTGCCGGGCGTTCCTCAGATGACGAAGAACCAGTTGGCGACCAGCACCACCGCCAATCCGGCGACGAGCGTCAGGTAAGGCAGGATGCCCGCCTTGCGAACCTTCAGGTCGTCCTGGGTGATGCCGAGATCGTCAAGCATGTGTTCCGGGAATTTGCCACCGTCCTGAATGTAATGACGGAAGCAGAACACCGGAATGATCAGGGCGGCAGCGATGAAACCGGCCCACAGGGCCCACGGGTTCCAAACCTTGGCGCCAGCCCCCATGAAGATGGCATTAACGTATGAGAGCAGGCCGCCGACCGCGATCAGCAGCGTCGGTGCCCGCCATGGCCTGTGAATATGGCCATTGTCGATGCGGTGGATCCAGCCCGAATTCAGGTTCAGGAAGTTGAAGATGATGTAGCCGCAGTTCGAAACGGCCAGCACGAAGAAGAAGCTGGTGGCGTCGGCGGCGGCAACGGCGAGCAGGAAGACGTTGAAGATCAAATCCGTCCACATCGCCCGCGTCGGCGCGCCATGTTCGTTGGTGTGGTTGAGATAACGCGGCAGCCAGCCATCGACCGAACCCTGGTAGAGCGTGCGCGATGAGCCCGCCATTGCTGTCATTATCGACAGCATCAGCGCCAGGATCATCAGCATCACCATGATCGAGGTGATGAACCCTGCCCCGCCGACCATCTGGGCCATGGCCTCGGCGACACCCGAGCCGTCGACGATCGGCGTCGCCAGCATGCCGGTGAGACCCAGCACGCCCTGGAAGGTGAACGGCACCAGCGTATAGAGCGCCAGGCACAGCAGACCCGAATAGAAGATTGCCCGCACCGTATCGCGGCCCGGATTCTTGAACTCGCTGGTGTAGCAGATCGCGGTCTCGAAAGCGTAGGCCGACCAGGCGGCAATGAACATACCGCCCAGCACCAAGGTCCAGCCGGCGACATTCCACGAACCCGGCTCTGGTGCATAGGCGGCCGCCAGCGGCACCAGCGGCGAATAATTCGCCCAGTTGATCTGGCCGGTGAGGATCGGAACAATGCCGACGATCAGCATCGGAATGATGACGACGAGGCCGATGAACTTCTGCACGCTTGCGGTGCCGAGAATGCCGCGATGCTGAATCGCGAAAGTCACCAGCATCAGGATGACGCCGATGAAGAACACCGAGTTGAGCGAGAAGCTCACCGGTCCGAGCGTGCCGTGGAACAGCGTCCAGTTTCGGATAGCCGGTGTCCCTGCAGCCGTCAGTGCGGCAATGGCGTCGGCCGCAGCCTTGCCAGCGTTGGCCGGGTCGGCCAGCCAAGCCACGACCTCAGGCGAGGTATCGCTGAAACCGGGAATCGGCGCCAAGGCATTGAGGATATAGGCAGCCGCGATCGAGCAGCCCAGCGACAGCACCGGCGTCCAGGCCAGCCAGTTGCACCACACCGACAAGGGCGCGATGAACTTCGAGTAGCGCAGCCATGCAGTGGCGCCATAGACCGAAGCGCCGCCTGATTTCGAGGGGAACAGGCCGGCAATCTCGGCATAGGTGAAGGACTGGATCAGGCCGAGGATGATGGACGCCGTCCAGATCAGATAGGCCGGTGTGCCGACCGTTCCGGCGATGCCGCCGATCGAAAACAGCACCAGCGCCGGCACGCCGCTGGCAACCCAGAAGGCGCCGCGCCAGTCGATGGTGCGATGAAGTTCTCCGGCGTGCGTTGGAGCAGCAGCAGTTGTTGTGGTCATTGTTCGGCTTCCCCTCAGGCTCTGTCGAGCGCTTCCCCTGGTTCTCGTGGAGAATCCCGCGCGGCTGTCTTTGCCGCGCGGGATCAGTGGTCAGTCCGTGGTCAGAACACGAAGTACCAGTTGGCGATCAGCACCACGATCAGCCCGGCGATAAGCGTCAGGTACGGCAGCATGCCGGCCTTGCGCTCGCGCAAATTGCTCTCGGTCATGCCGAGATCGTCCAGCATGTGATCGGGGAATTTGCCACCGTCCTGGATGTAGTGACGGAAGCAGAATACCGGGATGATGAGGGCGACGGTGGCAAGCCCTGCCCAGAGCGCCATCGGGTTCCACACCTTGGCGCCGGCACCCATGAACACGGCGTTGACGAAGGCGAAAATGGTGCCTGCCGCCAGCAGCCAGGTCGGTGCACGCCACGGCCGCTTGATGTGGCCGTTGTCGATGCGGTGGATCCAGCCGGCATTCAGGTTGAGGAAGTTAAAGATGATGTAGCCGCAATTGGCGACGGCGAGGATGAAGAAGAAGCTCGTCGCATCCGCCGAAGCGATTGCCAGCACGCCGAGGTTGACGATCAGGTCTGTCCACATCGCCCGCGTCGGCGCGCCGTGTTCGTTGACATGGCTGAGATAGCGCGGCAGCCAACCATCGACAGCGCCCTGATAGAGTGTGCGCGAGGTGCCGGCCATCGCCGTCATGATCGACAGCAGCAGCGCCAGGATCATCAGCATGATCAGCAAGGTCTTGATGAGGCCGCCGCCACCGACCATGGAAGCAAGGGCGTCGGCGACACCGGAGCCGTCGACGATCGGCGTCGCCAGCATGCCATTCAGACCGAGCACGCCCTGGAAGGTGAATGGCACCAGGATGAACAGCAGGATGCAGAGCAGTCCCGAATAGAAGATCGCCTTGAACGTATCCGTTCCGGGGTTCTTGAATTCGCGTGTGTAGCAGACTGCCGTTTCGAAACCGTATGTTGACCAGGCAGCGATGAACATGCCGCCCAGCACCAGCGTCCAGCCGGCGACGTTCCAGGAGCCAGGCTCCGGCGCGTAGGCGGCAGCCAGTGGAACGAAGGGCGAGTAGTTAGCCCAGTTGACCTGGCCGGTCAGGATCGGCGCGATGCCGACGATCAGCAACGGAATGATGACCAGCAGTCCGACCACCTTCTGCACATTGGCGGTGCTGAGGATGCCGCGATGCTGGATGGCGAACGTACCGAGCATCAGCACCGCGCCGATCCAGAATGTCGCGTTGAGCGAGAAGGAAACCGGACCGAGCGAGTGGGTGTACAGCGTCCAGGTGCGGATCGTCGGCGTCGCCGCGGCGGTCACCGCCGCGATCGCATCCGCGGCACTCGTGCCCGCATTCGCGGCGAGGTAGGCGACCACCTCCGGCGACGTTTCGGTGAAGCCGGGGATCGGCGCCAGCGCATTGAGGATGTAGGCGGCCGCGATCGAACAGCCGAGCGACAGAACAGGGGTCCAGGCGAACCAGTTGCACCACACCGAGAGCGGCGCGATGAACTTCGAGTAGCGCAGCCAGGCAGTGGCGCCATAGACCGACGCGCCACCCGATTTGTTGGGGAACAGGCCGGCGATCTCGGCATAGGTGAAGGACTGGATGAAGCCCATCAGGATGGACACGGTCCAGATGGCGAAGGCGATGTTGCCGCCGACGCCGGCGATGCCGCCGATCGAAAACAACACCAGCGGCGGCACGCCGCTGGCAACCCAGAATGCGCCGCGCCAATCGATGGTTCGGTGCAGGTTCCCACTGGCTTCGGCCACGTAGGTTTCATCCATGGCACTCATGGCTTGGTTCCCCATTGTTGACAGTCTCGCCCTCGAAATCGGGGCGATAAAGCAGGCACTGCGGTTTTCCGCTTAGTCTTATTTGTTTCCCAATAGTGAAGATCATCGGAATCCCGATCCTCGTCAAGCGATTTTCGATAAACCGGCAAAACGGCTGTGTTTTCGCGCCGGACCGCACGTCTGGCTCCGGAAATTCGCCCTTTCGGCCAATCCGGGCACCACCCGAACGGGCGAGGAATCTACCCATCCAGGCGTTTTCAGCGCCGGCGAAAGGAATATGCTGATTCAATGCACTAGTATGAAAAAAACATTCATGGTAGGAATTAAGTCGCAATGTTTGTTGAGGAGGCAACGGGCATTCTCGGTCTGGCGAAAATCGACGCAGGCTCACTCGCTCCCCCGGTCACGATCGCCAGGGAGGCCAGGCCGTTCGACGCCCGCAGTGACGTCCACGAGTTGCTTTTCCGGCTGCTTGTCTCGGTCGTCAGGGAGCGCGAGCCCGCCATCGCCGAGATGCTGGTCGGCCGCGGTGCGCTCGACAGCCTCGCTCCCGAGCTGCGCATTCCCGCCCTGCAGGCAACGGGCATCTGGTTTCAGCTGATCGCGATCGCCAGCGAACTTCAGGCTGTCCGCACGCGGCGCGAGACCGAGCAGGCGGAAAGCCCTGAGGACGTTATCGGCTCCTTCGCCAATGTCATCGGTGAGATCGCTGCAGAAGGCTATTCAGCCGAGGCTGTCCAGGATGCGATGAACAGCCTGATGGTCGGCCCGACCATGACCGCCCATCCGACCGAAGCCAAGCGCGTCACCGTCCTCGAAATCCATCGCCGTATCTATCGCAAGCTGACGGAAATCGGACAGCTGCGCTGGGCTCCCCGGGAACGCGAGACGCTGGTCTGCGATCTTAGAAGCGAAATCGAACTTTTGTGGATGACCGGCGAGCTCAGGCTGGAGCGGCCGACGGTGGAACGCGAGATCGCCTGGGGGCTGCACTTCTTTCGCGAGGTGTTGTTCGAGGCCACGCCGCAGCTCTACGACCTCGTCGACGGCGCGTTGAAGCGTCATTTCCCCAACTACGCGCTCACCGTCCCATCCTTCATGCGTTTTGCGTCCTGGATCGGCGGCGACCGCGACGGCAATCCAAATGTCACCGCGGGCACAACGGCTTACGCGCTCGCCGAAAACCGCGGCATGGCCATCCGCCTCTATCTCACCCAGGTGCGTCGTCTGGTGACCTTGCTCAGCGTCAGCAGCAATGTCGTCGACATGCCGGCCGGTTTCGAGAGATCTCTGGCAAAGGCATTGCAGGCAAGCGGTTGCGGCGATGCGATCACCAGCCGCAACGTCGATGAACCCCTGCGGCAGTTCTCCTCCGCAATGTTATGCCGGCTGGAAGCCATGACCGGCAAGGGCAGTGGCGTGCCCTACCCCAATCCCGAAGCATTCCGCATGGATCTGAACTGCCTCGCTGACGTGCTCCATCTCATTGGCGGCAAGACGATGGCGCAGCGTCTCGTCCGGCCGTTGCAGCAACAGCTCGAGAGCTTCGGCTTCCACACCGTCGCCCTGGACATTCGCCAGAATTCGACCGTGGTAAACCGGGTTCTGGCCGAACTGTTTGCTGCCATGGACTCGCAGAAGGAACCGATCTCGCAAGGCTCGCCGCAATGGCCCGACCGTATCCGTGATGCCATCCGCCGGGGCGAGCGCATGGCGCTCGACCCGGCCGGACTGTCCGACGAGGCCCGCGAACTGCTCGAGCTGTTCGGGGTGATCCGCGAAGCGTCGGCTGAGAAGAGCGGAGCCATCGGCGCGTTCATCCTGTCGATGACGCAATCCGCCGACGACATCCTGGCTGTCTACCTGCTCGGGCAGCTTTGCGGGCTGGCAACGGCATCGGATGGCTCCGGAACCATCAATCTGAGAGTGGTGCCGCTGTTCGAGACCATCGCCGATCTGCGCGCCGCCCCTGCCATCCTCGAACAGCTTCTCGGTCTCTCCATCGTGCGCCGTTCGATCCGTGATTTCGGCAACCGCCAGGAAATCATGCTGGGCTATTCGGACTCCAACAAGGACGGCGGCTTCCTGGCAGCGAACTGGGAACTCAGCAAGGCACAGAAGCAGCTGACGAAGCTGGGCCGCAAGCACAGGGTACGGATTTCATTCTTCCATGGACGCGGCGGTTCGGTGAGCCGCGGTGGCGCGCCCACCGGCCGTGCCATTGCCGCCCAACCCGCCGGCACGATCGACGGTTCCATGCGCGTGACCGAGCAGGGCGAAGTCGTCTCCTCCAAATTCGCCAATCGCGGCACCGGGTTGCATCAGCTCGAGATTCTGGCGGCGAGCGTCTTCGCGCACAGCGTGAAGTCTCCCAATGAAGCCGAATTGAAGGACATTCCCGAATTCGACGAGGCGCTGGAAGCCCTGACCGGCATGTCGCTGGCCGCTTATGCCAGCCTGATCGGCGAACCGGGTTTCATCGACTATTTCAACCAGGCGAGCCCAGTCGAGGAACTCGCTCTGCTGAAGATCGGCTCGCGGCCGGCACGCCGTTTCGGCGCGCGCGATATCGCCGACCTGCGTGCCATCCCCTGGGTCTTCGCCTGGAGTCAGAACCGCCATCTGCTCACCGGTTGGTACGGCATCGGCAGCGCCATCAATTCCTTCGTCACCGTGCGCGGCGATGCCGGCCGCGACCTGCTGCGGCAGATGTTCGAGCGTTCACGCTTCTTCCGCCTCATCATCGATGAAGTCGACAAGACGCTCTACCAGGCCGACATGGGGATCGGGCGGCTTTATGCAGGGCTCGTTGCGGACAGCGAGACCGGGGAACGGATCTTCCGCAAGATCGAGGCTGAATACGATCTCACCAGCACCATGGTGCGGTCGATCGTCGGCGACACCGACTTTGCCGCGCGTTTCCCTGCCTTCAAGCGCAATTTCGACCGTTTGCGGCCGGAAATGGACAGCATCCACGCGCTCCAGGTGAAATTGTTGCAGGAAGTCCGTGACCAGGCCGCGAATGCTTCACCGTCGAAGCGGCCGGTCAATGCGCTCCTGCTTTCGATCAACTGCATATCCTCCGGTCTCGGCTGGACAGGTTGAAGACAGGATCGGCGCCAGGCGCCAGAAAGGATTGGACGCATGAACATCCCGGCACGACCTGGCCTTGGCGGCCTCAGCCAGTTCTTCCACAGTGGCGTTGCCTCGACCGATCCCGCCGTCAGCGCCGCCATGGCGCGCGAACTCGGCAGGCAACGCGACGAGATCGAACTCATCGCTTCCGAGAACATCGTCTCCAAGGCTGTCCTGGAAGCGCAAGGCTCGGTGCTGACCAACAAGTACGCCGAGGGTTATCCCGGGCGCCGCTACTATGGCGGCTGCCAGTATGTCGACGAGGTCGAGGAACTGGCGCGTGAACGTGCCCGGCAACTGTTCGGCTGCACCTTCGCCAACGTACAGCCGCACTCCGGCAGCCAGGCCAATCAGTCAGTATTCATGGCGCTGATGCAGCCTGGCGACACCTTCATGGGACTGAACCTGGCAGCCGGCGGCCACCTCACCCATGGTTCGCCGGTTAATCAGTCCGGCAAATGGTTCAACGTCGTTTCCTATGGCGTACGCCAGCAGGACCAGCGCATCGATCTAGACGAGGTCCGCGATCTAGCGCTCCGGCACCGGCCGAAGGTGCTTCTGGCCGGCGGCTCGGCCTATCCACGCTTCATCGACTTCAAGGCGTTCCGCGAGATCGCCGATGAGGTTGGCGCCAAGCTGTTCGTCGACATGGCGCATTTCGCTGGTCTGGTCGCCGGCGGCGTCCACCCCAACCCGCTCGAACATGCCCATGTGGTGACGACCACAACGCACAAGACGTTGCGGGGACCGCGCGGCGGCATGGTGCTGTCCAACGACGAAGAAATCGGCAAGAAGATCAACTCGACCGTCTTCCCGGGATTACAGGGCGGACCGCTGATGCACGTCATCGCCGCCAAAGCCGTGGCCTTCGGCGAAGCACTGACGCCGGAATTCCGGACCTATGCTGCCCATGTCGTCGAGAACGCCAAGATGCTCGCCGAAACCCTTGCTACCGGCGGCGTCGATATCGTGTCCGGCGGCACCGACACGCATCTGATGCTGGTGGACCTCCGGCGTAAAAACCTTACCGGCAAGGCGGTGGAGGCGGCGCTGGGTCGAGCCCACATCACCTGCAACAAGAACGGCATTCCGTTCGACCCGCAGGGACCTGCGGTAACCTCCGGCGTTCGCCTTGGCACGCCGGCCTGCACGACGCGCGGATTCCGCGCCGAGGAGTTCCGCCTCGTTGGCCGGTTGACCATGCAAGTGGTCGACGGGCTTGCCGCGAACGGCGAAGACGCCAACAGCCGGATCGAGAATGAGGTGCGCGAGGAAGTCGAGGCTTTGGTGCGCCGCTTCCCGATCTACGACTAGTTCAGGTCGCGCTGGAGCCTGTGGGAAGCCGATGACCGCTGTATGGAAAGTTCAGCATCCGGGTTGGGAGACCGATGTCACGCCCATGACGGGAGAGAAGAAGTTCAGGGTCCTGATCGCGGAACGCAATCCGCTGGTTGTCGCCGCACTTGGCGACATGATCCACCGCGACAGCCGCTTCGACCTGGTCGGCTCCGTGCAGGCGGGCGAGGCCTTCCTCGAGACGGTCTCCCGGGGAGAACCCGGCTTTGATCTCGCCGTGCTCGGCTGGAAGCTTGCCGACATGGACGGAAGCGGCGTGCTCGCGGAATTGCAACGCCGTAACCTGCACGCCCGTGTGGTGATCTTCTCCAACGACCACGACATCGCCATTCTCAAGCAATGCGTGCGCCTTGGCGTGCAGGGCTTCTGCTACCAGTTCGATGATCCCGCCATCCTGTTCGACACGCTGATCGCGGTCGCCCACGGCCGCATCTGCATTCCTTATGTGGATGTCTCGCGCATCAACGACACACCATTGTCGCGGCTCACGCCACGCGAACGCGAACTGCTGGCGGTTCTGGCCGATGGCTGGACCAACCTGCAGATCGCCACGCGCACCGGCATCTCCGAAAACACGGTGAAGTATCACCTCAAGAACCTCTACGACAAGCTGGACGTGCGCAACCGCGCCATGGCCGTGGCGCTGTTTGCCAGCGAGCGCAACCGGGGCCCGCATATGGGCCCGCAATAAGTTTCGTCCTCCCGTCGAACGCCTTCTCCGCAATTGTGACGCACCGACTTCGCAGCGCAGCAGCGAACTGGTGCGGCGCAACATGCGCTTTTCCTTGACAGTTTGTCGCAGTTTCTAAATATTCCCCTTGGGCAAATAGTTTTCTGCAAAATCAACAACGATGCCCCGCAGTCGCGCAGCCTCATGGGAGGGGAATATGGATGCGACATCAAACCAGCATGCTGGTTCGACTACACTTGACGAACGAATAGACCGGATGCATGGGCGCGACCGCCTTGGCGCGATCGCATTCGTGGCAGCCATCTGGCTAACCATCCTGTTCGCCCTTTTCACTGTCTGGCCCTACATCGAAGTGCCCGGCATCCGCATCATCCTGGCGGTTGCGGCCGTTCTCGTGCTCGGCCTCAACACAGCAGCCATCGCGGCGATGTTGCGGCACTACAGCGACGACAAGCACTTCATCTACGGTCTCGACCTGAAGCATCTCGACGAGATGCGCAAACGCCGGACCTGAAGGGAAAACCGATGGCTTACAAACCTCCAAAACAGGGCCTTGCCGGGCAGATCTTCGACGTTATCGTGCTTCTCGTCCTGACGGTCGGCGCACTTTACATTCCGCTCTATATGGGGCTGGCGGGAGCAGCCAAGACCCCGCAGCCGATCGCCAACCCCACCTGGGAAGCGCTTGGCCAGAACGCCACCGAACAACAGCAATGGGCGGCACTCGGCATCACCGACCCCGCCGCCGCGAGCGACATCATCACCGCCCGCTTCGACTACTCCTTTAGCTGGGTCGCACTGATCGTCATGGCCGTCTTCGTCATCGGCTATTTCGTCATGGTCGTACGCCTGTCCGACAAGGAATATCGCGAAGTCATCGAAGAACGCTTCGGCCCGAAACGATAGGAGCGCGCGATGGATATCTGGAACATCCTTGAATACGCCGCCTGGGCGCTGTCCGCACTGTTCGGCGCCTTGATGGTGATCGACCTGATCAAGGTCGACACCACCTACGACAACGACCTGCTGACCTCCTCGCGCGAAGGCGAGATCGAGGCCACGGCCGAGCGTCACACGATCTAGGGAAAACGGCGATGGCAAATGTGACTTCGACAGCCGCGCCGGAGCGGCTCCAACTTCTGCGCGTGCTGGGTCCGGCCCACGTCTGGGCGCTCGGCGTCGGCATCGTGCTGGTCGGCGAATATATGGGCTGGAACTTCTCGGTGGGCAAAGGCGGCATGATCGCCGGCCTCGTCGCCTGCTGGGTGGCCGGCCTGCTCTATACCTGCGTTGCGATGATCGATTCCGAAGTGACTTCAACGGTCGCCGCCGCCGGCGGTCAGTATGCCCAGGCCAAGCACATTGTCGGGCCGTTGATGGCCTTCAATGTCGGGCTCTTCCTGGTCATGGCCTACACCATGCTGGAGGCCGCCAATGCCATCACCGTCGGCTTCCTGCTCGACACGGTGGCAGGCATGCTCGGGCATTCCGGGCTCAACCAGAAGCCCTTCATCATCCTTGCCGTGATGTTCCTGGCATGGCTGAACTACCGCGGCGTGCTGGCGACGCTGACCTTCAACCTGGTCATCACCGCGATCGCTTTCGTATCGATCATTGTGCTGTTTCTTTCAGTGCAATTCGGCGGTTCCGCCGTGCCGCTCGACTTCTCGGCCATCACCAGCGATCCGCTGCCCTATGGCTGGGTCGGCATCGTCGCGGCCCTGCATTTCGGGCTCTGGTACTATCTTGGCATCGAAGGCACCTGCCAGGCTGCGGAGGAGGTGCGCTCCCCTGCCCGCTCACTGCCTTATGGCACGATGGCCGGCATCATGACGCTGCTGATCGCCGCCACCCTGACCTGGTACGTCTGCTCGGGCCTGATCCCGTGGGAGTATCTTGGCCAGGCCGGCACACCGCTGTTCGATGCCGCCCGCGTCACCGGCTCCACCAGCCTGATGATGCTGCTGTTCGTCGGCACCACGTTCGCGACACTCGCTTCGGCCAATGGCTGCATCAACGATGCCTCGCGCGCCTGGTTCTCGATGGGCCGCGACCGCTATCTGCCGAGCTGGTTCGGCGCCGTGCATCCCACCTATCGCACGCCTTACCGGTCGATCGTCTTCCTGGTTCCGATCGCGCTGATCTTCGCGCTCGGCGCTCCGCTCGACCAGGTGGTGACCTTCTCGATCCTGTCGGGATTGCTCGGATACACCTTCATGACCTTCAACATGGTGATGTTCCGCAAGAAATGGCCGCTGAACAGTATCAAGCGCGGTTATGTGCATCCATTCCATCCGATCCCGGCGCTGCTGCTCCTGGTGCTGTGCGCCACTGCCTATGTCGCGGTCTTCCTCGGCTACGGCACTCAGCTCATCGCCATGATGTGCTTCTACATCATCGCTTCGCTGTGGTTCCATTTCTGGCGCTATCGCTTCGTCAAGCGCGGCGACCAGTTCACCATGCCGTGGCCCCGGCCCAACGGCTATTGAGATAGAGAGCCCGCGCGCCGGGACCCCTGGCGCGCGGTATCTGGATCATCATGATGATCACCAACTTCGCCCTTGCACTCTTTGCCGCGCTGGCCGTCGCGGCTCTTGCGACGGTCGCGATCTGCGACCAACGCAGGCTGGCCAGCCAGCGCCGCAGCCTCCTCGATCGAGCAGCCGGCATCCTCGACAGCAGCCAGATCCATCTGGCGCGCGACGGGTTTCCCGTGCTCCACGGACATCTCTCCGACGGTCGTCGGCTTCGCGTCGAACTGATTGCCGACACCCTCGTCTGCCGCCGCCTGCCGCAACTCTGGCTGAAGCTGACGCTGAACGAACACGCCCCGCAGGACCGTCCATCAATCGGCGCATTGGCGCGGCCGACCGGCGCCGAGTTCTATTCTCTCGTGCACGACCTTCCGGAATGGCTGCCCCCTCCGCAAACGGAAACCTCTATCCTGATGCGCAGCGACGGCACCGCAACCGAGACCGAGATCGACCGAAGCAACTCGGTCTTCTCAGCGCTGCTGCGCAATCCGTCCGTGAAGGAAGCCGTCATCACGGCCAAAGGTGTGCGCCTGATCCGCCAGGTGGCTGAAGGCGATCGCGGTGCTCACCTGCTGCTGCGCCAGGTTCGTTTCCCTGTCGAGGCCATCTCACCTGATCTCCTGCGCACCGCCATCGCCGAGGCACAGTTGCTGTCTGAAGCGCTCTCGGACACCGGTGTGAGAACGAGAACTCCAGAGCACATGGAAGCCGGAGAATGAGCAAACAGATCAACCCCTATGTGGTCCTGGCCTTGGCGATCGTCCTGCCGGGTGCCGGCCATGTCGCCATTCGCGAAGCACCACGCGGGCTGGTCTTCGCATTGTTCGTTCTGTTCTTCTCCATAGTCACCTACGCGACCACGACGCCGGACCAGTCCTTCGTCGGGCGCCACGCCGGCGGGCTGTTTGTGTGGGCGCTCTCCATTCCGGACGCCTATCGCCGGGCACGTTTGAAATATGCGGCGGCCAGTCGAATAGCCGGATAAGCCAGCCGGAAGTCGCGGATTACCCATCGGAAAAAGCCCGCCGCGATCACGCGACGGGCTTTTTCCGATGGGTTGTTCTGCTGCCCGCGCGGCCGCCTCTCGCGGGCAGCGGGTTCAGCCGACTGAAATCATTCCGCCGCCACGGACGAGGCCGTGCGCAGATAGGATTCGAGTGAATCGTCGAGCGCGTCCTTCCATGGCGTATGATGCGCCGGCGCCATCGTTCCGGTGATCACCGACCGATAGGAATAATTGCGGAACTCCATGATGCCGTGCTTCTTGTGTTCTTTCCACTCGAAGAAGGCCTGGTTGGCGCCGTCGACGTCGAAGCTCGGATAGTCGGTTTCCGCGATCAGTTCCTTGACGTAGTCACCCTGATATTCGATCGCATCGTGCGCATCCTTGCCGGCATCCTCGCGCGCCACGCGATCCTCGACGTCGGCGATCATCTCCTGTTTGCCGGACGGCAGCTTGATCCGGCCGAGGATCACGTCGCGCGTCCACCAAGCCTGCGCGTCGAACATATTGAATGTGAACCACTGGTCCTGCATGCCGATGTAGAACAGCGCAGGATTGTGCACATAGGCGACGCCCTTGTAGAGATTGGCTGTCGCCAGCCGGTTGGCGGTTCTCAGACGCAGGTCGTCGGGCAGGAACGGGAAGTGGTGCTTGTAGCCGGTGCACAGGATGATCGCATCGACACGTTTCGTCGATCCGTCCTTGAAGGTGACCGTGTTGATGTCGACCTTCTCCAGCAGCGGCTTCTCTTCCCAGTTTTCAGGCCATTCGAAACCCATCGGCGCGGTGCGATAGCAGTTGGTGATCGACTTGGCGCCGTACTTCCAGCACTGCGAGCCGATGTCTTCTGCCGAATAGCTGGTGCCGACGATCAGGATATCCTTGCCGGTGAATTCGCGGGCATCGCGGAAATCGTGCGCATGCAGGATGCGACCGTTGAAGCGATCGAAGCCGGGGAATTCGGGAACATTCGGCGTAGAAAAATGGCCCGAGGCGACGATGACATTGTCGAACTCCTCGGAGTAGCAGTGGTCTTTCGGAAGATCCTGCACTGTGACGGTGAACTTCCTGGTCTGCTCGTTCCAGGTGACCATACGCACGACGGTTTCGAAGCGGATCCATTTGCGAACCCCGGCCTTCTCAACCCGGCCCTGGATATAGTCGAAGAGCACGGCGCGCGGCGGGTAGGAGGCGATCTGCTTGCCGAAATGCTCCTCGAAGGAATAGTCGGCGAACTCCAGCCCTTCCTTGGGGCCGTTCGACCAAAGGTAGCGATACATCGAACCGTGGACCGGCTCGCCATACTGGTCGAGGCCGGTACGCCAGGTGTAGTTCCATAGGCCTCCCCAATTGGACTGCTTCTCGAAGCAGACAATTTCCGGGATGTCGGCGCCTTTCTCCGCGGCGGATTGAAATGCTCTCAGCTGTGCAAGGCCCGAAGGGCCGGCTCCAATCACGGCGACGCGCGCTTTCATACGGAAACACCTCCCAGTTCATTTCCATAGCGAAAAAATTTTCACTGTGATGATAATAACGCGATTTCATCGCTGTCAACAAGCTTCGTGCTGAACAACGCCGGCAAAGCTTGCTGCGCCTGGTATCCATGGCCTGGACTGGACGAAAGGAGGAGACGCCAAACCCCAGAGCGTTTTGTAGCCAAGTGGGATCACCTGGCGTTACAAAAATGCGGCGAAAACAAAAAATTGGAGCGTTTCCGCGTTTCCGTAAAAAACGGAAACGCTCCAGGCAACGCGCATGCCGATGAAAACCGAGGCTTGCGTGAAAGGACGAAACGAGTATTCTCTAGATTGAAATTATTTTACACACGGGCAAATTCGTGTGAGGTGGCCATGCAGCAGACAGCCTATCCCACCGTGGTCGCCGGACCACCTCGACCGAGCCTGATCTTTCAGCCCGGGCTGCTTCTGCCGGGCACCGAGCGCTATCACGTGCCGGGCGGCAGCGCCATCGTCATCGACGTGGAGGTCGGAGACAGGATCAGCATCCGCAATGCGGAGGGTGGCCAGCCTTGCGAACTGGTCGCCTTCGATCAATCCGGCCGTGCGGACACCGGCATCATCGGCGCCAAGAGCAACAGCAATGCCGCCGGTCTCAAGATCCTGTTGCTCGGCGGCGATGACAGTCTGCGCGCCTTGCGCAACGGGTTGGAACGCCGCAAGCTGCAGCTTGCCAATGCAGAGGCGTTGCGCATCTTTTCCAACACCACGCCGGCAGGCACCGAGGAGAGTTTCAGCGCGACCCGCGACGGTTCGCTTGTCGTCGCCGCTCCCGGCGGCCCGATGGCGGTAGACGAACACGACACGGCTACGCCACTTGTGGTGATGGTGCGGCGCTCAACGATCCGCGCCAAGAGGAAGTCCGAACTCCCCGATCCGCTCGCCAACCCGGTGCTCGACCTTCGGGTCAAGTCGCGCACGGCGGAGGCCTATTTCGTCAAGGCCGGTGACTACATCCAGATCATCGACGTCGATGGTCGCCAATGTACCGACTTCCAGTGTTTTTCCGCACGCAAGCTCGACAAGGGCCGCGATCTCGCGCTCGACGTCACCGCCACCCGTTCGCTGATGGGGCATGCCTATCCGATGCCCGGCCTGCATGCGAAGTATTTCGATCAGGATTTCGAGCCACTGGTCGAGGTGGTGCAAGACACCTGCGGCCGGCACGATGCGTTCGCCCTCGCCTGCTACGCCAAATATTACGACGACATCGGCTATCCCGGCCACATCAACTGCTCGGAGAACTTCAACGGCGCCCTGGCCCCGCATGGCGTGAGCGCCCGCGGCGGCTGGATGGCGGTGAATTTCTTCTTCAACACCGGGATCGACGCGCACGGCGTCATGTTCTCCGACGAACCGTGGTCGAGGCCAGGCGATTACGTGCTTCTGCGCGCGCTGACCGACATCGTCTGTGTCTCCTCGGCCTGCCCTGACGACACCACGCCGGCCAATGGCTGGAACCTCACCGACATCCATGTCCGGACCTATTCCGGACAGCACAAATTCTCCCGTGCGATTGCCAGACGAGTGACCCCGGATGCAGAGCCAAAAATGACCCGCGAAACCGCCTTCCATTCCAGCTTCGCCAAGCACACCCGCAACTTCATCGAATACAAGGGTTACTGGCTTGCCAATTCCTTCGCCAAGGAAGGACCGCTGCAGGAATATCGGGCCTGCCGCGAAAAGGCCGTGGTGATGGACCTTTCCGCTCTGCGCAAGTTCGAGGTCACCGGCCCGGATTCCGAAGCCCTGCTGCAATACACGCTCACCCGTGACGTGAAGAAACTCGGCATTGGCCAGGTCGTCTACACTGCCATGTGCTACGAGCATGGCGGCATGATCGACGACGGTACCTTGCTGCGGCTCGGAAGGGACAATTTCCGCTGGATCGGCGGTGATGACTACTCCGGCCAATGGCTGCGCGATAAAGCCGAGGAGCTCGGCCTGAAGGTCCTGGTGCGGTCCTCGGCCGATCAGATGCACAACATCGCCGTTCAAGGTCCGAAGAGCCGCGACATCCTGAAGGAGATCGTGTGGACCCCACCGCATCAGCCGGCGTTGACGGAAGTCGAATGGTTCCGCTTCACCATCGGCCGCATCGGCGACGCCCAGGGTGTGCCTATCGTTGTCTCGCGCACTGGCTATACTGGCGAGCTCGGCTACGAGATCTGGTGCCATCCGCGCGATGCCGAAAAGGTTTTCGACGCGGTCTGGGAAGCCGGCCAGCCGCACGGGCTGGTACCGATGGGCATGGCCGCACTCGACATGGTGCGCATCGAGGCGGGCCTGATCTTCGCCGGCTACGAATTCTCCGATCAGACGGACCCATTCGAGGCCGGTATCGCCTTTACAGTGCCGCTGAAATCGAAGACCGACGACTTCATCGGCCGCGAGGCGCTGATCCGGCGCAAGGAAAACCCGATCCATAAGCTCGTCGGCCTGGAAATCGACAGCAACGTCGATGTGGGCCATGGCGATTGCGTCCATATCGGCCGGGCACAGATCGGCGTGGTGACCTCCTCCATGCGCTCGCCGATCCTCGGCAAGAACATCGCGCTGGCGAGAGTGGACGTCACCCATTCCGAAGTCGGAACCGAAGTCGAGATCGGCAAGCTTGACGGCCAGCAGAAGCGCCTTCCTGCCCGCGTCGTTCCTTTTGCCCACTACGACCCGCAGAAGACCAGACCACGCTCCTAGAGCGCCGCGCGTCCTTTTGGACGCGCAAAGGTCGCTCTAGCACTTTGATTTGGCGCATGACGGGTGACGCATGTCACCCCGGGTGGCGCAGGCCACCCCCCTTTCCGAAAATCGATTCCGATTTTCGGGTCATGCGCTGAGGCCGTTTGCAGGCGGATCGTTTCACTCCCTGAGCGATCCGCCTTTTTTTCGTTTCCAGCTACTCCAAACGCGCTGGCTTTCCCGATTTCCCGGATGTCGTAAATCATGGTCGAAAGGCGGATAATTTCCACCGAAACACGCCTTGCCTGCCTTTTCCTTATGTGCAAATATCTTTCCCAAGATGCAAGGCGCGACACCGTACAATTATCGCCCGGCGTCGCGAAAGCTCACTCGAGACGATGAGGCAGCCGTGCCGAAAGTTTTGTATGACCTTCACCAGGGCCATGCCCCGATCACCCTTCATCAGGCTTTCCAGGACGCCATGGACACGCTCGAGGGAGACAGCGGCACCCAGGAACCTGCGGTATTCGTCGAAGGCTGCGCGGTTCCGGTGACCGCCGTATTCGGTGCCATGCTGGAATGCACCGACCTGATGCCTTTTCGCATTCGCGAATCCGTCAACGTCGTGCTTTCTGCGGCGCGCGAAAGTGCGCTGATCGACAGTGGCGACATCTACGCACGCGGCGCGCGGCTGATGCTCTCTTATTGCCGCCAGCGCTTCGGGAATATCCCCTCGCCCGGCTGTCTCGACACTGGCGATCTTTCTCAGCTCGCATCGAACTGACAGGCACAAAGGACGTTCCATGAGCACGATCATCGACGGCAAGGCTGTCGCCGAAGAACTGGTCGCCGGCATCAAGACGGCAACGCAGGACCTTGTAGCGAGAACCGGCACACAGCCGGGCATCGCCGTCGTCATCGTCGGCGAGGATCCTGCCAGCCAGGTCTATGTTGCTTCCAAGGGAAAGAAGGCCAAGGAGTGTGGTTTCCATTCGGTCCAGCACACGCTGCCCGACAACACATCCGAGGCAGACCTTGTTGCACTGATCGAGCAGCTCAATGCCGACGACACCATTCACGGCATCCTGGTGCAATTGCCGCTGCCGAAGCAGATCGACGCCGGCCGCATCATCCAGACCATCTCTCCGGACAAGGACGTCGACGGCTTCCATTTCATCAATGTCGGCAAGCTGGGCGCCGGCGAATTGGAGACGGCTTTCGTGCCTTGCACGCCTGCTGGCTCGATGCTGCTGATCGAACGCGCGCTGGGTCGCGACCTGTCTGGTCTCAACGCTGTTGTCGTCGGTCGCTCCAACATTGTCGGCAAGCCCATAGCCAATCTGCTGCTGGCCGCCAACGCCACCGTGACCGTCGCTCATTCGAAGACGAAGAACCTGCCCGATCTTTGCCGCACCGCCGACATCCTGGTTGCCGCTGTCGGCCGCCCGGAAATGGTGAAGGGCGACTGGGTCAAACCCGGCGCCGTCGTCATCGATGTGGGCATCAACAGGCTGCCACCTGGCGAAAGCGGCAAGGCACGCCTGGTCGGCGACGTCGCCTATGACGAGGTCTTGCCTGCCGCCGGCGCCATCACCCCCGTGCCGGGCGGCGTCGGGCCCATGACGATCGCGCTTCTCATGTCGAACACGCTGGCATCGGCCAGCCGCGCCGCTGGTTACAGGGCCTAGACGGAACCGTCCGCGCGAGACGCAGAATTTTTGACGCAAGCCCGACGCTGCAGTTCGGGAACTGCCGAAACCGATAAAGACAAGGGAGGAGAGCCCTCATGGCCGAGTACAAGAGTGACATCGAGATCGCGCGAGGCGCGAAGAAGCAGCCGATCCAGGCGATCGGTGAGAAGAT
>NZ_JBYTDF010000007.1:0-258570 GCF_058790995.1 Mesorhizobium sp. EU05-FHT14A09 | reverse complement strand
CAAACGCAGCGTCACGGCCTGCTTCGCTTCTCAGCTCCCAGGCCACCAGAGTGTCGCTCACGCGGCTCTCTTGAATTCGTCCAACTCCGCGAAACCCAGAAGCGAACTTCTTCGTCGCCAGCAGCGTCGCCGCTGTCGTTGGTGAGCGGCATATAGGGGATGGCCTCTTCCGGTGTCAACAGCCGTTTGAAGATTTTTGCGATCTTCTCGATTTTTTTTAAGCCGAAGCGCCCGGAAGACGGTTCGCAATCAAGGGATTGTGGTTTGCCGGCGTCGGGCAACTAAAATGGCCGGCGCCGGAAAAATATGCCGCCGCCGGCGACGTCGCCTATTCGCTGTCCAGCCCGATATCGAGAATCGGAGCGCTGTGCGTGAGCCAGCCGATCGAGATGAGATCGACACCGGTCGCGGCGATGGCTGGAGCCGTGGCGGCCGTCACGCGGCCCGAAGCTTCGGTAATCACGCGGCCGTCGACCAGGGTCACCGCCCTGGCGAGCTGTTCGGCAGACATGTTGTCCAGCAGGACCGCATCGATGCCGGTCATAAGCGCGATCTCGAGCTGGTCGAGCGTATCCACCTCGACCTCGATCTTGACCATATGGCCGGCGCCGGCGCGTGCCAGCGCAATGGCGGTACCGATGTCGCCGGCGATCGCGATGTGATTGTCCTTGATGAGCACCGCATCGTCGAGGCCGAAACGATGATTCGCGCCGCCGCCAGCGCGCACGGCATATTTCTCGAGCGCACGCAGGCCGGGCGTGGTCTTCCGCGTGCAGACGATCTGCGCCTTGTGATCGCGCACAGTCTCGACGATCGCCGCCGTTGCGGTGGCAATGCCGCTCAGGTGGCACAGGAAGTTGAGCGCCACCCGCTCCGCCGTCAGCAAGGCACGCGCCGGCCCGCGGATCGTCGCGATGACCGTGCCGGCCGGAACATGGCTGCCGTCGCGATGAACCACTTCGAAAACGATTCGCGAATCGATCAGCCGGAAGGCGAGCGCCGCGACATCAAGACCTGCGATCACGCCTGACTGTCGCGCAGCAAGCGACATGGTCGCGTCGATATCGGCCGAAACGACGGCATTGGTCGTCACGTCGCCCGCCAGGCCGAGATCTTCCAGCAAGGCACTGCGCACCAGCGGTTCGAACAGGATCTGCGGCAGTGGCGTCAACATCTCAAGCTCTCCTTATAAGAGGCGCGGCCATTTCAGCGTTGGTGGCCGCGCTATCCAATGTCTCTGCCAGCGTCAGGCGAGACCGACGCGGCTGATTCTCCTGCAGGGGAAAGTCCGAGCGGCAATGCGCGCCGCGGCTTTCCTCGCGCCGAAGGGCGGCAACAGCGATCATCAGCCCGACAAGGGCCGGATCCGACGCAACGCCATCGGCTTCGACGAACGACAGCAGCGCCGCTATCGCGTCCCGCAGCGGGCGGCCGTCCCGCACGATGCCCAGCGCCCCGGACACAATGGGACGAATCAGCAGGGCATCCGGCGTCGGCGTTGCCTTCATCGCGAACAGGTGCCGGCGCACGCGCCGCGCGGCAGACGCGACGCTGCTGGCGACCTGCACGGCCGAAACCACCGCCTCGGTCAGGGAATTGCTGGCAAGGCGATTGGCGCCGTGCAGCCCGGTGCAGGCGACTTCACCGCATGCCCACAGACCGGCGATGGAACTGCGCCCTTCGGCATCAACGGCGACGCCACCCATATGATAGTGAGCGGCAGGCCGAACCGGGATCGCCTTGATCGACGGATCGATGCCGGCCTTGCGGCAAAGCGCTTCGATCGCCGGGAAGCGTCCGGCGAAGCGTGACCCGAGACATTGCCGCGTATCCAGGAACACGCGCCGCCCCGCGGCAAGCTCGCGCCACACCGCGCGCGCCACCACGTCGCGCGGCGCGAGTTCGCCGCCCGGCGTGTCGGCGAGAAATCGATGCCCACCTTCGTCGACGAGCACAGCGCCTTCGCCACGCACCGCTTCGCTGATGAGCGGCATCGGCCGTTGCGGCACGTCGAGCGCCGTCGGATGAAACTGCACGAATTCGAGATCGGCCAGCTCCGCCCCGGCGCGGGCGGCAAGCGCCAGCCCCTGCCCGAGCGAGCCCGACGGGTTGGTCGTATCGTTGAAAAGGCCGCCGACGCCACCGGTCGCGAGCACAACGCGGCCGCTGGAGAGCGTGAACGCGCCGCTCTTGCCCACGGCGACCACTCCGGCAATCGCGCCATCCTCGACAAGCAGCCGCCTGACCTCCACGCCCTCCAGGAGCGTGATCGACGATGCCTGCCGCACGGCCAGGGTCAGCGCCCGAACCAGCTCGCGGCCCGTGGCGTCTCCGGCGGCGTGCACGATCCGCCGGCGCGCATGCGCGGCCTCGAGCCCGAGCCGCGGGCTGCCGTCGGCCGCACGATCGAACATCACGCCCAGCCGCTCCAGGTTTGCGATCGCTGCAGGCGCTGCCCCGACGAACCGCCTGACGACCGCCTCGTCGCAAAGCCCGGCACCGGCGCCGAGCGTGTCGGCCAGGTGAAGTTCCGGATTGTCATCGGCGCCCAGGCTTGCCGCCATGCCGCCCTGCGCGAGCATGCTGGACGTCTCGGTGCCCAGCGGCGCCCTGGAGATCAGCACCACGGGTTCCGGCGCCAGGCACAGTGCCGCCATCAGGCCGGCCACGCCACTGCCGACGATGACCGGTCGGCCCTGAAGATCATCGATCGACGGCATCATATCGCAAGCATGCGCTCCACCGCCTGACGCGCCGCGCCCGCAACCTCGGGATCGATGGTCACGACGTGGCGGTTTTCTTCAAGCGCCGCGCGGATGTTGGCCAGCGTGATGCGCTTCATGTGCGGGCACAGATTGCAGGGGCGTACGAAATCCACTTCGGGATGGTCGACGGCGATGTTGTCGCTCATCGAGCATTCGGTCATCAGCACGACGCGCGACGGCTTGTGCCGACCGACATAATCCGACATCGCCGCCGTGGATCCAGCAAAGTCAGCCTCGGCGACCACCTCCGGCGGACATTCCGGATGGGCAAGCACGGTGACGCCGGGATGAGCTTCGCGCAATTCGCGGATGTCGGCAGGCGTGAAACGCTCGTGCACTTCGCAATGGCCTTTCCAGGCGATGATCTCGACCTTGGTCTGCGCGGCGATGTTTTGCGCCAGATATTCGTCGGGCAGCATGATGACGCGCGGCACGCCCAGCGATTCCACCACGGCCAGGGCATTGCCCGACGTGCAGCAGATGTCGGACTCCGCCTTCACCGCTGCAGAGGTGTTCACATAAGTGACGATGGGAACCCCCGGATAATTCTGCCGCATCAGGCGCACATCGGCGGCCGTGATCGAATCGGCCAGCGAGCAGCCGGCGCCGAGGTCGGGAATGAGCACGACCTTGTCCGGATTGAGCAGCTTGGCGGTCTCGGCCATGAAATGCACGCCTGCCAGCACGATGACATCGGCATCGACGGTCATCGCCCTCCTGGCGAGCGCCAGGCTGTCGCCGACGATATCGGCCACGCAGTGGAAGATCTCCGGGGTCTGGTAGTTATGCGCCAGGATAACGGCGTTGCGCTCGCGTTTCAGCGCCAGGATGGCATCGATGTCGCCGGAGAAAACCGGCCATTCCATCGGCGGGATGACACGTTGCACGCGCTGGTAAAGGGAAGCGGAAGGGGATGCGGCAAGCGCAGCGGAAGAGACAGACATCGGCACCTCACTTTATGCTCAATGTGAGTATATCACCGACATATGCTTACTATGAGCATAACTCCTGTCAAGACCTGGTCAGCGGCAATTTTGTCCCTGCGGCCGCGCGTTCGTCGAGAACGGCGTGACGGAAGCGGTAGAGCTTGGCCGGCCGTCCACCGGTGTCGGCGGTCGTCTCCCCGGTCTCCTCGACCAGTTCCTGCTGTTCGATCAGCCGGCGGAAGTTCTGTTTGTGGACCAGCCTGCCGGCAAGCGCTTCGACGACGCGCTGCAATTGCAGCAGCGTGAAGACTGGCGGCATCAGTTCGAACACCACCGGCCGGTATTTGATCTTCGATCGCAGCCGCGCGATTCCGGTGGCCAGGATACGGCGATGATCGGCGATCATGGCCGGGCCGGGTATCAGCACGGAGCCGCGTTCGTTGTGGCTGCGCGTCGCCTCTTCCACCAGCCCCACCTCGTAGAGCAGTTCGTAGCGCTGCAGGCAGAACTCTTCGTTCCACGGATGATCGTCGAAGCCGAAGGCGATCGCCGCCCTGCGCTGCCTTTCTTCGCGTGACGCGGCATCGGCGGCCCCGTTTGCCCAGACCGTCAGGTGTGGCTGGACGATTTCAGTGATCAGGGCGGGAACGCCGGCACGATGATCCTCCCATGGAAAGAAGTCGTACCAGCTGCGCCACGCGCGTTTCGCGGCAGCCGAAGAGTGATCCATGCGGGTCAGCGCCAGGTAGCTGATGGAAATCACCCGCTCGTGGCGCTCGTCGCCGATGCGGTCGCTGTCGGCGAATGTATAGAGTTGTTCGATATAGCCGAGCTGGTGGCTGGTCTGCTGTTCCACCCATGTCCTGAGGCCGAACTGCAGGGATCGGTGGCCAAGCTCGAACGGACCTGAAGGCAGCCCGTTGGCAACCCCGACGGTAAGGACGCGTGGCTCCTGGTCGGCAACGGCCACGACAACCGCAATGAGGCCCACATCGTGGTTCTTGCCGGCTGGCTTGCGCTTTCCTGTGTCTGTCATGCGATCCTGCATGGCTCCGAGGTCCGGTAGAAGATGACGGATCTTACCGGTCGATCCGCGTCGAGAGGATGATGGAAGACAGCGTGCGTTCCACGCCGTCCATTGCGCCGATTCGGTCTAGCAGCGCATCGAGATCGCTGATCGAAGCCGATTCGACCGTCACGATCATGTCGAAGCTGCCGCTGACCGAATGCAGGGAACGCACCTGGCCAAGCGCCCGCAGATCTTTCACGACGCGCTCGGCCGCTTTCGGCGCCACCGTCAGCAGCACATGCGCACGCACCAACCCCTGCTCGTAGTCAGGCGCCAGCCGCACGCCATAGCCAATGATGATGCCGCGCGCCTCCAGCCGTTCGATGCGGCTTTGCACGGTCGTGCGCGAAACGCCCAGCCTTCTGGCGAGCTCTGCGGTCGACGCGCGCGCATTTTCACGCAGCAGTGTGATGAGGTCTCTGTCGGCTTGGCTCAGCATTTTCCCACGTGACTTCGCATTCTGACGAGCAGCCTCGGCGATTTTGTCGAAAAGCGTCGGCGTTTTGTTCAATCGCACACTTCCATTCGTCAGGCAAACTGCGATTCCTGCCCTTGAAACATCCATAAGAAAGGGCTTGGCCATGAAGGAAATCGTTGTTGTCGGCGCGGGCAAGATCGGCTCGACCATTGCAGACATGTTGGCCGCGACCGGTGACTATCGTGTCACCATCGTCGACCGCTCCGCGGCGCAGCTCGCAGCACTTGAAGTTGGTGCCGGCGTGGCGACGGTGGAAACCGACATTGAAGCTGCCGGCGCCCTGGAAGCCGTGCTCGCCGGCAAGTTCGCCGTGCTTAGCGCCGCGCCCTTCCATCTCACCACCCGCATCGCGGAAGCAGCTGCTTCGGCCGACGTCCACTATCTCGACCTGACCGAGGACGTTGCCTCGACCCGTCGTGTCAAGGAACTGGCGAAGACCGCAAAGACCGCCTTCATTCCGCAGTGCGGCCTCGCCCCGGGTTTCATCTCGATCGTCGCCAACGACCTCGCCAGCCGCTTCGACAGCCTTGAAAGCGTGCGCATGCGCGTCGGCGCGCTGCCGCAATATCCGTCGAATGCCCTGAACTACAACCTGACCTGGAGCACCGACGGCGTCATCAACGAATATTGCGAGCCTTGCGAAGCCATCGTCGAGGGCGAGCTGATCGAAGTGCCGCCGCTGGAAGAGCGCGAGGAATTCTCGCTCGACGGCGTCACCTACGAGGCCTTCAACACCTCAGGCGGCCTGGGCACGCTGGCAGAAACCCTGAAGGGCAAGGTGCGCACGCTCAACTACCGCACTATCCGCTATCCGGGCCACGCCGCGATCATGAAGGCACTGCTCAACGACCTTGGCCTGCGCCATCGCCGCGAAGTGCTGAAGGACATCCTGGAAAATTCGCTGCCGGCCACTATGCAGGACGTGGTCATCGTCTTCGTGACCGTCTCGGGCCGCAAGAACGGCCGCCTGCTGCAGGAGACCTACGCCAACAAGGTCTACAGCCAGCGCTCCGGCCAGATCGTGCGCAGCGCCATCCAGATTACCACGGCCTCGGGCATCTGCGCCGTGCTCGACATGCTGGCTGACGGCACCCTGCCGGCCACCGGCTTCGTCAAGCAGGAAGACATCGCGCTCGACAGCTTCCTGGCCAACCGTTTCGGCCGCGCTTATGCGCAGCACGAACGCACCGACCGCCTGGCCAGCTGAGACGACGCCCGGCCCCACCCGGCCTGACCAAACAAAAACCCGCCGGCTGATCCCGGCGGGTTTTTCTTGAATGCATCGTCGCGACGAGAGCGCTTGCTCAGATATGCAATGCGTGCCCGAGCGCCTTGAGTGCCGCTTCCGGAAACGCCTCGCCCTGCGTTGGATGCGCATGGATCGTGCCGGCGATGTCTTCGAGGCGCGCGCCCATCTCCAGCGCCAGCCCGAATGCCGCGGCCAGTTCTGAAACGCCATTGCCGACGGCCTGTATGCCCAGCACCAGATGATTGTCGGCGCGCGCGACAACACGGACGAAGCCGCTCTCGCCGAGCTTGGTCATGGCGCGACCATTGGCGGTGAACGGAAACAGCCCGGTCTTGATCTCGCCGCCCAGGGCTTTCGCTTCCTCCGGCGATAATCCCACGCTCACCACTTCCGGATCGGTGAAACAGACCGCTGCAATGGCCCGCTTGTCCCAGCTGCGTTTGTGTCCAGCCACGATTTCGGCCACCATCTCGCCCTGCGCCATGGCACGGTGCGCCAGCATCGGCTCGCCGGTGACGTCGCCGATCGCGAAAACACCGCGCATCGAGGTGCGGCACTGTTCGTCGATGCGGATAAAGCGTCCACTCATATCAAGGTCGATCTGGTCGAGGCCCCAGCCTTCCGTCACAGGCTTGCGCCCGACCGTGACCAAAACCTTGTCGGCCTCGATCTTCACGTCCTTGCCGGCAGCCGTTTCCACCAGCAGCGCATCGCCCTTGGTCGAAAGACCCTTGGCCTTGGCCTCGGTCAACACCTCGACGCCAAGTTCCGCCAGCCGCTTGATCACCGGCTTGGTCAGTTCGGCGTCATATTGCGCAAGCAGGCGCGGCAGCGCTTCGACCACGGTCACTTTCGCGCCGAGCTTGGCAAAGGCCATGCCGAGCTCAAGGCCGATGTAGCCGCCGCCGACGATGGCGAGCCGCTCCGGCACCTTGTCCAGCGAGAGCGCTTCGGTCGACGAGATCACCGGACCGCCAAACGGCAGGAACGGCAGCTCCACCGGCGCCGAGCCCGTGGCGATGACCACGGTTTCAGCGCGGATCACCTGCAGCCCGGTCTCGGTTTCGACCTCCACGGTCTTGCCGTCGCGAAAGGTTGCCCAGCCCGAAACATGCTTGACCTTGGCCTTCTTGAGCAACCCGGAAACGCCGTTGGTAAGCCGGCTTACTATGCCGTCTTTCCAAGCGATGGTCTTGCCGAAATCGAGCGACGGAGCTGTCGTCGCAACGCCGAGGGGGCTGGTGCCCTCGGCCATGTGCGAAACTTTCTCGAACTCTTCCGCCGCATGGATCAATGCCTTGGAAGGTATACAGCCGATGGTGAGACAGGTGCCGCCCGGCTTCACCGCCTCGACGATGACGGTATCGATGCCGAGCTGGCCGGCACGGATGGCGCAGACATAGCCGCCGGGGCCGGCGCCGACAACGAGCAGTTTGCAGGAAATATCCTTCATTGCCCAAGTCCCCGCTTTTGAAGAGCAATTCCAGGAAAAGTGCCTAGCGGTTTTCCGTCCGGAATTGCGTCAAAACAAAAAACTAGAGCGTTTCCGCGTTTCCGTGAAAAACGGAAACGCTCTGGATTTGCTGGCTGATGATCGTGAGATGAACGCATGGTCAGTTGTCCACGAAGATCAGCGCAGGGGTTTCCAGAAGCGCCTTGATGCGCTGAACGAACACAGCCGCATCCCAGCCGTCGACGATGCGGTGATCGAAACTGGACGACAGGTTCATCATCTTGCGCGGGACGAACTGGGTGCCATCCCACATCGGCCTGACCATCATCTTGTTGACGCCGATGATCGCGACTTCCGGATGATTGATCACCGGGGTGGTCACCACGCCGCCCATGGCCCCGAGCGAGGTGATGGTGATGGTCGATCCGGAAAGTTCGTCACGGGTCGCCGTTCCATTCTTGGCGGCCTCGGCCAGGCGATTGACCTCGGCGCCGCAATCCCACAGGTCGCGCGCCTCGGCATGTTTCACCACCGGCACGACCAGCCCGTTTGCGGTCTGGGCAGCAATACCGATGTTGATGCCGCCATGCTGGTGGATGACACCGGCCTCGTCGTCGAACAGCGAATTGAGCAGCGGCTGCTCACCAATCGCCTTGACCATCGCCCGCATCAGGAAAGGCAGCAGCGTCAGTTTCGGCCGATCCGGGCGCTTCTCCTTGTTGAGGGCAGCGCGCAGATCTTCCAGCGCCGTCACATCGACTTCTTCGACATAGGTGATGTGCGGGATGCGCGATTTGGCGAGCTTCATCTTCTCGGCGATCTTGCGCCGAAGTCCGATGACCTTGATGTCCTCGACACTCTCGTTGCGCGAAAGACCGGTCGCCGGCCGCGCCGCCTGAGGTCCGCGGGCGAGGAACGCGTCAATATCCTCATGCCCGATCCGGCCCGCCGGACCGGAGCCGGCGACCTGGCGCAGATCGATGCCGGCTTCCTTGGCGCGAAGCCGCACCGCTGGCGACGCCAACGGCTTTTCGCCTTCCGGACGCGGCGCACCTCCGATCGACGCCGAAGGGCGCGACACGCTCTTCGCTGCCGCCGGAACTGGCGCCGGCCTGGCCTCGACCGGCTCCTTGCGCGCGAGTTCGACCGACGTCTCCTTAGCGATCGCGACCTTTGCTGGTTCCTCTGCCTGGCTGGCCGCGGCGGGCTTGGTATCGGCGACGGCCGTCACATTGCCTTCGCCAGCCACCTTCAGCCGCACGATCGGCGAGCCGATCGCCACGGTGTCGCCTATTTCGGCGCCCAGCCAGAGAATCTCACCGTCGACGGGCGACGGGATTTCCACGGTCGCCTTGTCGGTCATAACCGCCGCCAGAACGGTATCCTCGCGGACAAGGTCGCCGACCTTGACGCTCCATTCGACAAGCTCCGCCTCGGCCACGCCTTCGCCGACATCGGGCAACTTGATGACATACTCACCCATGTCAGGCCTCCATCGTGGCGATAAGCGCGCGACCGACCCGGCCCGGGCCCGGGAAATAGTCCCACTCCTGGGCGTGCGGGTAAGGCGTGTCCCAGCCGGCGACGCGCATGACCGGTGCTTCGAGATGGTAGAAGCAATTTTCCTGCACCAGCGACATCAGCTCGGCGCCGAAGCCCGAAGTCAGCGTCGCCTCATGCACCACGACGCAGCGACCGGTCTTCTTCACCGACTCCACGATCGTATCGAGATCGAGCGGCAGCAACGTGCGCAGATCGATGATCTCGGCATCGATGCCGGTCTCTTCAGCCGCAGCCTGGGCGACATAGACCATGGTTCCGTAGGCGAGCACCGTCACCGCATTGCCCGGACGGCGGATCACCGCCTTGCCGAGCGGCACGGTGTAGTGGCCGTCGGCGACTTCGCCGAGGTCATGCTTGGACCATGGCGTGACCGGCTTGTCGTGATGACCGTCGAACGGGCCATTGTAGAGCCGTTTCGGCTCCAGGAAGATGACCGGGTCCGGGTCTTCGATCGCTGCAATCAGCAGGCCCTTGGCGTCCGACGGATTGGACGGCACCACCGTCTTCAGTCCCGACACATGGGTGAACAGGGCCTCGGGGCTCTGGCTGTGGGTCTGGCCGCCGAAGATGCCGCCGCCCGTCGGCATGCGCACGACGATCGGGCAAGTGAAATCGCCATTGGAGCGATAGCGCAGACGCGAGGCCTCCTGGGTCAGCTGGTCATATGCCGGGTACATATAGTCGGCGAACTGAATCTCGACGCACGGTTTCAGACCGTAGGCGGCCATGCCGATGGCCGCGCCGACGATGCCGGATTCATTGATCGGTGCGTCGAAACAGCGGCTTTTGCCGTACTTTGCCTGCAGGCCCTGCGTGCAGCGAAAGACGCCGCCGAAGAAGCCGACGTCCTCGCCGAAAACAACGACACGTTCATCCAGCCCCATCGCGACATCCATGGCGTCGCGAATAGCCTCGATCATGGTCTTGCGTGCCATGGTTCAGATCCCCGCCTGCTGGCGTTGCCGCTTGAGATGCGGTGGCATCTCGGCATAGAGCCCTTCGAACATGTCGCGGATCGACGGCTTGCCGCCGGCATGCAGCGTGCCGTGCGATTCGGCTTCCTTCTGCGCGGCGATGACGGTTTCCAGGATCTCGGTTTCGGCCTGGGCGTGGCGTTCATCCGACCAGACGCCGCGATGGATGAGATGGTTCTTCAGCCGCACCACCGGGTCGCCCAGCGGCCAGGCCTCCGATTCCGCCTTCGGCCGATAGGCCGAGGGGTCGTCCGAGCTTGAATGCGCCCCAGCGCGATAGGTCACATATTCGATCAGCGTCGGCCCGAGATTGGCGCGCGCGCGTTCCGCCGCCCATTTCGCCACCGCATGCACGGCAAGATAGTCGTTGCCGTCGACCCGCAGGGCCGGAATGCCGAAACCGAGACCACGCGCCGCGAAGGTGCCGGCGCCGCCGCGCGCGATACCCTGGAAGGTCGAAATCGCCCACTGGTTGTTGACGATGTTGAGGATGACCGGGGCCTTGTAGGTGGAGGCAAACACCAGCGCCGAATGGAAATCCGATTCCGCGGTCGAGCCGTCGCCGATCCAAGCCGCGGCGATGCGCGTGTCGCCGCTGATCGCGGAGGCCATCGCCCAGCCAACCGCCTGGATGTACTGGGTGGCCAGATTGCCGGAAATCGAGAAGAAGCCGTGCTCCTTCGACGAATACATGATCGGCAGCTGCCTTCCTTTCAGCGGATCGGCCTCGTTCGAATAGATCTGGTTCATCATCGTGACCATCGGATAGTCGTCGGCGATCAAAAGCCCGGCTTGCCGATAGGTCGGGAAATTCATGTCGCCCTTGTCGAGCGCCTTGCGGAAGGCGCAGCTTACCGCCTCCTCGCCCAGATGCTGCATGTAGAAGGAAGTCTTGCCCTGGCGCTGCGCCATCTGCATGCGCACATCGAAGGCTCTCAGCGTCATCATGTGACGCAGGCCTTCCAGGAGTTCCTGATCGCTGAGCATGTCGGCCCAGGGACCGACGGCTTCGCCGGCACGATCCAGGACGCGGATGATCGAAAAGGCGAGGTCGCGGACTTCACGCGGATCGACATCGATCGGCGGTTTCGGCACGGAGCCGGCCTTGGGAATGGGAACGTTGGAGAAATCCGGAGTTCCACCCGGCCTTACCTCCGGTTCCGGAACATGAAAGCGCAACTTCCCGGCTTCGGCCATGGGCTCTCGTCCTCCACTGCGTTGGAACGTCGAACGCCCATGCGGACGCCCAGGAGACGTTCCATCACTTTCAATCTGTGATGTTGGCATATCTTCGACGCTGAAGCAGCGTCAAAGTACCTCCACCGTGTTTGCCTCTCCCAGCACGGTGCCCTCAGCCCCGGCGGCGGCGCAATGTTGCAGGAAACGCACGTAATATCCCGTCTCATCCATGCCTGTTGCGGCAACAAATGAGATTGCTTGCCATCGCTTGTATTCCAAAAGCTGCCGCAGATGCTGTGAGTGTCCACAAGCCTTCAGATTCGCGTCCCACGCTTTCGCTCCTCGATTTGGCGCAAGTCGCCGTGGCAAAACCTCAGCACGCATTTGCGCGACATGCTTTGAGCGCCGCATCGTGCTAGGGGACCACCATGGCACAGAAAAAAGCCTCTGAAGTCGATTCGTGGCTGGCCCGGCCGGACTCCGGCACCTGGCTGGTGCTGATCTATGGCCCGGACCGCGGGCTGGTAGCGGAGCGCGCGCGGGCTTTCGCAGCGCGTACCGGACTGCCGCTCGATGATCCCTTCTCAGTGGTGAAACTGGATGCCGGTGACGCCGACCGCGACCAGGGTCGCTTGCTCGATGAAGCCCGCACCGTGCCGATGTTTTCCGATCGGCGTCTGCTGTGGTTGCGCAACGCCGGTGCCCAGAAGAACCTCGCCGATGACGTCAAGGCCTTGCTGGCCGAGCCACCGCGTGATGCCATCGTGCTGATCGAGGCCGGCGATCTGAAGAAAGGCGTGGGATTGCGGGCCACCGTCGAGGCAGCAAATGGTGCCATGGCCTTGCCCTGTTATGCCGATGATGCGCGCGATATCGAGACCGTCATAGATGACGAACTCGGCAAGGCCGGCATGACCATGACGCTCGAAGCCCGCCAAACCTTGCGTCGCAGTCTCGGCGGAGACCGCCTCGCTTCGCGCGGCGAAGTCGAGAAGCTGGCGCTTTATGCGCACGGCCGCGGTGAAATTACGCTGGAAGATGTACGCGTTCTGACCGGCGACGTCTCCGGACAATCCTTCGACGATGCGGTCGACGCGGTGCTGGCTGGCAAGCTGGAAGATTTCGATATGGCTTTCACCCGCCAATGCCAGGCTGGCGGCCAGCCATTCCTGGCGCTGGCTGCCGCGATGCGGCAGTTCCAGGCGCTGCATGCGATGCGTGGCGCAATGGAAGCCAGCGGCGCTCGCAATGCGGCGGCGGTCGTTGCCGCCCACAAGCCGCCGGTTTTCTTCACGCGCCGCCGTTTGATCGAAACCGCGTTGGAACGTTGGAGTTCCGAAGGCCTGAACCGAGCGCTGGCGCGGCTTCAGGCCGCTGTCCTGCAGACACGGAGGCGATCCGACCTTGCCGAGCCGATTGCCCGGCAGGCTCTGCTGGGCATCGCCGTGGAAAGCGCGCGGCTGGCGCAACGACGGTAGAGCAGACGCTACGGGATATGTAGCGGTTTTCCGTACGGCAAAGCAGTGAAGCGTTTCCTGAAGAGCGAAACGCTTCACGCGAAGCTTAATTGCCAACAAAGCTATTGTCTTACAATAACTTAGCGCGAATCAACCGATGTCGAATCAGCGGCTCAGGCCTGTTTCAACCGCCGGCAGAGGTCGTCGAGTTGGTCGAGCGAACGGTACGAGACACGCAGCTCGCCGCCGCCACTCTTGTGCGCGATCACCACTTTCATGCCGGTAACATCGGACAGCAGCTTTTCCAGCGCCAGCGTATCCGGGTCCTTCTCCGTGGGGGGCGAGAGCTTCGCTTCGCGCTGCGCCTGGACCGGCATCTGCGCGAGCGCTTCGGCTTGACGGACGGAAAGCCCTTCTTCCACGATGCGTTTGGCAAGTCCTGCCGGATCCTGTGCGGTGACCAGCGTACGCGCATGCCCTGCCGACAAGGACCCGTCGACCAGCAGGTCGCGGATCACATCCGGCAGCTTCAGAAGCCTTAGCGTGTTGGCGACGTGGCTGCGGCTCTTGCCGATAACCTGGCCGAGATCGGCCTGGCTATAGCCGTGATCGTCGATCAGCTGTTGGTAGCCAAGCGCTTCTTCAACCGCGTTGAGATCGGCACGCTGTACGTTTTCGATGATCGCCAACTCGAGTGCCGTACGGTCATTGACCTCGCGTACGATCACCGGAATCTCGATGAGGCCGGCGCGTTGCGCTGCCCGCCAACGCCGTTCGCCGGCAATGATTTCGTAACGGCCCTGTTGTGCGGGCGAAGAGCGCACCACCACCGGCTGAACCACGCCATGCTCGCGGATCGACTGCGCCAGGTCCGTCAGTTCGGCATCGCCGAAATGGCGGCGTGGATTGCGCGGATTGGGGGAGACGAATTCGATCGGCACCTTGCCGTCCGCTGCCGGGCGCGGCTGTTCGGCAGCCGCACTCGCAGGCCGGTCGATCTCGCCGATCAGTGCCGCAAGCCCTCGTCCCAGCCGCTTTCTCGAAGGATCGTCGTTCATCTCAGGTCTTCCAGGTCGTTTCGCTCAGTCAATCCAGGAAAGATGTGTTTTTCGCCCGGAATTGTGTAAAAACAAGGAGTTGGAGCTTTTCGTTTTCACGGAACGCTCCAATGTACGAACTATGCAGCCCGCAGCTGGCGCTCGCGGCGAATCACTTCCGAAGCCAGCTGCAGATAGGCCTGGCTGCCGGAACATTTGAGGTCGTAGAGGATCGCCGGCTTGCCGTAGGACGGCGCTTCCGACACGCGCACATTGCGTGGGATGATCGTCTCATAGACCTTGTCGCCCATATAGGCGCGCACGTCCTGTACGACCTGGTTGGCGAGGTTGTTGCGGCCATCGAACATGGTGAGCACGATGCCCTGGATGCTCAAACTCGGGTTGATTGACCCGCGCACCTGCTCGACAGTCTCGAGCAGTTGGCTGAGACCTTCCAGTGCAAAGAACTCACACTGCAACGGAACCAGCACCGAATCGGCTGCCGCCATCGAATTCAGCGTCAGCAGGTTGAGTGAGGGCGGACAATCGATCAGCACATAGCTGAACTTGTCGGAGGCGTGGATGGCGTTGCGCAGCCGCAGGACACGGTCCGGCGCCGAGGCGATCTCCATTTCGATGCCGAGCAGGTCGAGCGTCGAAGGCACGATCGATAAGCCAGGCACGGCCGTCGGCATTGCCGCGGCTTCCAGATCGAGCTGACCGGTGAGCACATCATAGGAAGAGACGGCACGATCGCGACGGTCGATGCCGAGCCCGGTGCTCGCATTACCCTGCGGGTCGAGGTCGACGATCAGCACCCGCTCACCGATCGCGGCAAGCGCCGTTGCAAGGTTGATGGCGGTGGTCGTCTTGCCGACGCCGCCCTTCTGATTGGCAACCGTAATGATCCTGGGTCCGGTGGAGGTCATGGTTTTCCGCCACAAATTCATTTCGCTAGCATCACACGTTGAATCAAACTCTGCGAACATTTCGCAGCTCAAGCACAACCCCTTGTGGGTCGATCATGCTTGGATGTTCTACCAGATCGAAGCGCCAGCGGTGAGTGCTTTCTTCGATTTCCCGCTGATAATCCCGGCCTTTGTGGAACAAAGCACGCGCGCCCGAGCCCAGCCAGGGCTCGGTGAGATCAAGAAGATCGATCAGCGAAGCCAGTGCCCGCGCTGTAACGATCTCCGGTGCGCCGACAAGCGGATATGAATCTTCAATCCGCCGGGCAACGACCCGCGCGGGCAATCGAAACTGCCCCACGGTTGCCTGCAGAAAACCGGTCTTCTTGCGATTGCTCTCAACAAGATCGATAGACCCACCGCGCTCGCCGAGCAGAAAAGCCATCACCAGTCCAGGAAAGCCGCCGCCGGAACCGATATCGACCCAGCGCTTTGCTGTCGGTTCTATCGCTGCAAGCTGCGCACTATCCAGGATATGCCGCCGCCAGACGTCGCCCTCAGTCGAGGACGCAACGAGATTTATGCTTCTGTTCCATTTCAGGAAGTGCGTCTCAAAGGCCTCAAGTGCCGCAAACGTTTCACGTGAAACGTTCCCAGCCACTTTCCGCAAACTCTCATAGGATGCAGCGCTCACGCGGCACCCTTCTCGACGATTTCTGCATTTCGGATATGAGCCACAATCACGGCCAGGGCTGCGGGAGTCATCCCCTCCATGCGCTGGGCCTCGGCGATCGACCGCGGTTTGCGATCGCGCATTTTCTGCTTGAGTTCATTAGACAGTCCGGCCACAGCGCCGAAATCAAGCCCTGTTGGAATCTGCCGACCTTCTTCCCGTCGCAATTGCTCCGCATCCGCCCTCTGACGATCCAGATAGACAGAATACTTTGCTTCGATCTCCAGGGCTTCTGCCGTCTTGGCATCGAAGGCCCCAAACTGCGAATCGATCCTGGCCAACCAGGCCATATCGACATCCGGATACGCCAGCAGCTCATAAGCGGAGCGCCGAACTCCATCCCTGTTGATCTCCAGGCCATGGCTGGCCGCCTCGTTCGGAGTGAATCGGATCTGCTTCGCCAGCTCACGCGCTGTGTCGATCCGTGTCCTGATCTCTTCGAAGCGGCGGGTTCGCTCCACCGACACGATACCGAGGTCGATGGCTTTGCCGGTCAAACGCTCATCGGCATTGTCGGCGCGCAATGACAACCTGAACTCCGCGCGCGATGTGAACATGCGGTAAGGCTCAGCGATGCCTCGGCTTGTGAGATCATCGATCATTACCCCGATGTAAGCTTCAGTGCGGCTGAACACGACCTGACTGCTACCGCCCGCGCGGCGCGCCGCGTTCAAACCCGCGACAAGCCCCTGCGCCCCGGCCTCCTCGTATCCCGTCGTGCCATTGATCTGGCCGGCAAGAAACAACCCCTGAACCTTGCGGGTCTCGAGCGACTGGTGCAGTTCACGCGGATCGACGTGGTCATACTCGATGGCATAGCCCGGCTGCAGCATCGTGGCGCGCTCAAGGCCTGGAATCGTCTTGAGCAACTCAAGCTGCGCATCTTCCGGCAGCGATGTCGAAATTCCGTTCGGGTAGACCGTCGGATCATCGAGACCTTCGGGTTCCAGGAAGATCTGATGACCCTCGCGGTCGCCGAACTTGACGATCTTGTCCTCGATGGACGGGCAATAACGCGGCCCTACCCCTTCGATCTCGCCGGAGTACATGGCGGAGCGATTGAGATTGGCGCGGATAACGGCGTGCGATTGCGGAGTTGTGCGCGTAATACCGCAATCGATCTGCGGGTTGCGGATGCGATCCGTCATCAGGGAGAACGGAACCGGGTTCTCATCTGCGGCCTGGCTTTCCAGAACTTTCCACTCGATCGTGCGTCCATCCAGCCGCGGCGGTGTGCCTGTCTTCAGACGACCGAGCTTGAAGCCAATGCGCTCCATGGTTGCCGACAGGCCAACGGATGCTTGTTCGTTCATGCGTCCGGCTACGATCTTGCGGTCGCCGATATGGATCAATCCGCGCAGGAATGTGCCGGTGGTCAACACCACAGAGCCACAAGACAGACGTCGGCCGTCAGCCAACACCACCGCTGAGACGATGTTGTCGCTGACCTCGAGATCGAAAACCTCGCCTTCGATCACGTCGAGATTTGGCTGGGCCTGGATGGCATCCTGCATCGCCAGCCGGTACAGCTTGCGATCCGCCTGCGTACGAGGACCGCGCACGGCAGGACCCTTGCGGCGATTCAGCAAGCGAAACTGGATACCACCAGCATCGGCGACGCGGCCCATCAGGCCGTCCATAGCATCGATCTCGCGAACGAGATGACCTTTGCCGAGACCGCCAATGGCGGGATTGCAGGACATCACGCCGATGGTATCGAAGCGCAACGTGACCAAAGCACAGCGTGCACCAGCGCGGGCTGCCGCGCTGGCAGCCTCGCAACCGGCATGGCCGCCTCCAACCACGACGACGTCGTAGCTGCTGATCATTGTTTGTGCTCCAGGAGTTTCGTTAGCGCTGTCATGTTCTTCCGAATGATTCCTGTCAAGAAAAACCGAACGTTTCACGTGAAACACGTGCCAGTTGTGATCTGTAGACAGGGCTATTGTTTCACGTGAGTCAGCCTGCCCGGGATGTTTCACGTGAGTCACCCTCGCGCGGGTGCGTCCTCTGATCTGGCGCATGGCGGGTGGTGCGGCCACCACCGCTTTTCCGAAAGTCGGTTCCGGTACTCGGGGTGAAGCACCGGTGTTTCACGTGAGTCACTTCCCAATACAGAACTGCGAGAAGATCACGTCGAGCAGATCCTCGACGTCGACAATGCCGACAATCCGGCCAAGCCGTTCTCCAGCCAGCCGTAAATCTTCTGCCTGAAGTTCCAAGTCTGTCTGGATAAGCGCTCTCTCGATGAACGCCTTGCCCTCCTCCAGCAGTTCGACATGCCGCAAGCGCGTCGGCATCAAGCTTCCTGCAGCTCCGCTGGCGCTTTCCGCCAGTTCTCCAAGCGTTCCAAGCAGTTGATCCATACCGGCGCCTGTCTTCGCAGAGACAACAAGATCGAAAGTATCGTCCGCCTTCGTATCGGGGCGGAGCAGGTCCATCTTCGTCCCGATGCGAAGCAGACGTGGTCCAACCGGTAACTCAATATCCGCCGGTGCGACCGTCACGTCCTGCAGCACCACAATCAGGTCCGCACTTTCCGCGCGGTTCCTCGCTCTCTGAATGCCTATGCCTTCAATCGTGCCGGCTTGCTCTCTCAACCCGGCGGTATCCGTCAACCGGACTTTCAGGCCATGCAGATCCAGTACGACTTCAAGCAGATCACGTGTCGTTCCGGGTTCATCACTGACAATTGCGGCTTCACGCCGGGCCAGCGCATTGAACAGGCTCGACTTCCCGGCATTCGGCGCGCCAAGGATCACCACATCGAAGCCTTCCCGGATGATCTCACCGGCATGAAATCCGCGAACATGCGCGGTGATCTCACTGGAAAGCTTGCGCATATCAGACCAGACGGTATCGGAGACGGAGCCTGGAATATCGTCTTCATCAGCGAAGTCGATCTCAGCCTCGATCATCGCGCGCGCATGGATCAACCGCCGGCGCCAACCATCGTAAAGTTCGCTCTGGGCGCCGCTCGCATTGAGCAGGGCAAAACGGCGCTGTGATTCGGTTTCGGCATTGATCAGGTCAGCGAGAGCTTCGGTCTCGACGAGGTCAAGCTTGCCGTTCAGGAAAGCTCGTCTGGTAAATTCACCGGGTTCAGCATGACGGATGCCGTCAATAGCGGTCAATGTCCGCAGCAGAGCAGACACCACAGCCTTGCCACCGTGGACCTGAAACTCCGCGACGTCCTCACCGGTGAAGCTGGCCGGCCCAGGGAAGAAGATCAGCAACCCGGTGTCGATCACGGATCCATCGGGCTGCCTCAGCCGTCGCAGCACCGCCTCGCGTCCGGGTATACATCCGCCCAGAATCGTTTCGAGAGCGAATCGAGTCCTGGAGCCCGACAAACGCACCACCGCGACACCGGCGGGCGGCTTTCCACTCGATAACGCAACGATCGAATCTGAAAATCTCATTGTCCGCTCTTCGAAATGCCCTACCCTCCATGACATAGAGAACAGGCTGGAACCGTGATTTTACCGCAAAAGAATCTGCTCGCTGAAGAAGCAAGTCCCTATCTGCGCCAACATGCGCAGAATCCCGTTCACTGGCGAGCCTGGTCACAGGCAGCGTTGGATGAAGCGAGCACACTGGATCGCCCGATCCTGCTTTCCGTCGGTTATGCCGCCTGTCACTGGTGCCATGTCATGGCGCATGAAAGTTTCGAGAACGACGAAATCGCCGGCGTCATGAACCGGTTCTTCGTCAACATCAAGGTTGATCGCGAAGAACGACCCGACATCGACCAGATCTATATGGCCTCGCTCTCTGCCATGGACGAGCAAGGCGGCTGGCCGCTGACCATGTTTCTGACCCCTGATGGCAAGCCGTTTTGGGGTGGGACTTACTTTCCGCCACGTTCGCGCTACGGCCGGCCGGGTTTCGTCCAGGTGCTCGAGGCGGTCGAAAAGGCCTGGCGGGAGAAGCGGGACAGCCTGAACCAGAGCGCCGGCGGCTTGATCACTCACGTCGCCTCGCGGCTCTCGGCAACGCAGCCCAAAGCTCTGCTTGATCGGCAGACCCTGCCACACCTGGCAGACGGCATCGAAGGCATGATCGATTGGAACGATGGCGGGCTGAAGGGCGCTCCGAAGTTTCCGAACGCACCCTTCGTGACAGCGCTCTGGCTTTCCTGGCTACAAACCGGGAAGGCAGCTCATCGCGATGCCGTTCTCCTGACCCTGCGGAAGATGCTGGCAGGTGGCATCTACGACCATGTCGGTGGCGGCCTCTGCCGCTATTCGACCGACGCTTACTGGACCGTGCCGCATTTCGAGAAAATGCTCTACGACAACGCCCAGCTGCTGCGCATGGCAAACTGGGCCTTTGCCACCACGCACGACGAACTGTTCCGGATACGAATCGAAGAGACCATCGACTGGCTTTCGCGCGAAATGCGCAGCGAAAACGGTGCATTTGCTTCCAGTCTGGATGCCGACAGCGACGGCGAAGAAGGCCTTTTCTACACCTGGAGCAAGGACCAGGTCGCCGGGGCCCTGCAGTCCGATCTCCCTGCCTTCGCAGCCTGTTATGATCTCGCTGCTCCCTCCAACTGGGAAGGCAAACCAATTCTGCGCCAAACCGATGCGCAACGGGAGTGGGAAGTCGCAAACTATCCGATTGTTGCTGGCCTGAAGGCGAGGCTCCTCGCAAACCGAGCCATCCGAGTGCATCCGGGCCGAGACGACAAGGTGCTGACTGACTGGAACGGCCTGCTGATCACGGCTCTGGCCGAATGTGGTCGCAACTTCGCGCGAAATGACTGGGTCGATCTCGCCGCCCAGGCCTTTGCCGGCATCCTCGCGGCCGCCGAGAACAGCCGCTTTCCACATTCCATTCTCGGCGACAGGAAATTGTTCCCCGCCCTATCCAGCGACTATGCGGCCATGATCACGGCCGCAACGGCGCTGTTCGAAGCAACCGATGATGCAAGCTATATAGGCATCGCCAGAAACCTGGCTGAGCAGCTGGACCGATGGCATGCCGACACAGACCGTACCGGATATTTTCTGTCCGCTTCGGACAGCAGCGATGTGCCGATCCGCATCCGCGGCGATGCCGACGAAGCCATAGCGTCCGCCACCGGGCAGATCATCGAAGCCTTGACGCGGCTGGCGACCGTAACAGGCGACATCGCGTTGTACGAAAAAGCGCTCACGGTGGCCGAGCATGCCCTGGGCCGCGCCGGTCAGCAGACCTATGGCCAGGCCGGTATCGTCAATTCCTGTGCTCTGGCGCTCGAGCCGCTGAAGCTGCTTATCGGTGAGGATCCGGGCCAGCCAAGCCTCGTTGCGGTGGCGAATCGAAATCCAGACCCGCGCCGCATAGACATCGCCGTTCCCCTCGGTGGCACGGCACCGAGCCTGCCCGGCGACGTCGTGCCCTCAACCGACAAACCCGGCGCCTATCTGTGCATAGCCCAGTCTTGCCTGCCGCCGGTCACCGACCCTGACGCGCTCGAGGAGCTGTTACGCGCAAAAGCACCATAGAGAACGCGTCAATCCGCGGCTCTGGCAATTGGCTAGCCGGACCCTGGTCCCAGCCGACTCCAGAGCATCCCGCCTTTCATCAATGTTCCCAGAAAGCAAAAGGCGCGCCCGAAGAGCGCGCCTTGCCGGAATGATCGATCGTGAACTTGCCGATCAGGTGTTCATCGAATCGAAGAAGTCGCCATTGGTCTTGGTCTGCTTCAGCTTGTCGATCAGGAACTCGATCGCATCGGTCGTGCCCATCGGCGCGAGAATGCGACGCAGCACGAAGATCTTCTGCAGATCCTGCCTCTGCACCAGCAGGTCTTCCTTACGGGTGCCAGACTTGAGGATGTCCATCGCCGGGTAGATGCGCTTGTCCGCAACCTTGCGGTCGAGCACGATTTCCGAGTTGCCGGTACCCTTGAACTCTTCGAAGATCACTTCGTCCATGCGGCTGCCAGTATCGATCAGTGCGGTCGCGATGATGGTCAGCGAACCGCCTTCCTCGATGTTGCGAGCAGCACCGAAGAAACGCTTCGGACGCTGCAGCGCATTGGCGTCGACACCGCCGGTCAGCACCTTGCCGGATGACGGCACTACGGTGTTGTAGGCGCGGCCGAGGCGGGTGATCGAATCGAGCAGGATGACGACGTCACGGCCATGCTCGACGAGGCGCTTGGCCTTCTCGATGACCATTTCAGCGACCTGCACGTGGCGAACGGCCGGCTCATCGAAGGTCGAGGACACTACCTCGCCCTTCACCGAACGCTGCATGTCCGTCACTTCTTCCGGACGTTCGTCGATCAGAAGCACGATCAGGTAGCATTCAGGGTGGTTGGCCGTGATGGAATGGGCGATGTTCTGCAACAGCACCGTTTTACCAGTACGCGGCGGCGCCACGATCAGACCACGTTGGCCTTTGCCGAGCGGTGCCACCAGATCGATGACACGGGCCGACAGGTCCTTGGTCGGCGCTTCGATTTCCATCTTCAGCCGCTCGTTCGGATAGAGCGGCGTCAGATTGTCGAAATGGATCTTGTGCCGGATCTTCTCCGGATCATCGAAATTGATGGTGTTGACCTTGAGCAGCGCGAAATAGCGCTCGCCTTCCTTCGGACTGCGGATCGGCCCTTCGACCGTATCGCCGGTCTTCAACGAGAAGCGACGGATCTGCGAGGGCGAGATGTAGATATCATCCGGACCCGGCAGGTAGTTGGCGTTGGCCGAGCGCAGGAAGCCGAAGCCGTCCTGCAGCACCTCGACGACGCCATCGCCGATGATCTCGATGTCCTGCGCGGCCAGCTTCTTGAGGATAGCGAACATCAGCTCCTGCTTGCGCATCACGCTGGCGTTCTCGACCTCGAGCGATTCGGCAAAAGCGATCAGATCGGTCGGTTTCTTGTTCTTGAATTCCTGGAGTTTCATTTCCTGCATGAGGAGGAGCCTAAGTGTAAAATGGGAAAATGGGCCGGCGAGAGAAATAGCCGAACGCGACCGAGAGGTAGGAAGCTGAATGGGGCGCGTGACGAGGAGAGACCCGTCTTGTACCGTCACACCATTCAAAGAGCAAGGCGCGAAATAACAGCTTCCGCCAGGCTTTCGCCGCTTAGAACGGCTTTACGATCACCAGCACGACAATGATGATCATCAGCAATGTGGGGATCTCGTTGACGATCCGCCAGTGTCTGGCCGGTTTTTCATTGCGATCTTCTGCGAATTTGCGCACCGCGGCCGACAGATAACCATGCACCGCCGACAGTGCCACCACGGCCGCGAGCTTGGCGTGCAGCCAGCCGCCCTGAAAGCCGAAGCCTTTCCAGGCCAGCCACAGGCCGAAGGCCCAGCTGATCACCATTGCCGGATTGATGATGCCACGCAGCAGGCGCCGCTCCATCACCTTGAAGGTCTCCGACTGCTGTGACCCGCGCTCGGTGTCGGCGTGATAGACAAACAGCCTCGGCAGATAAAGCATGCCAGCCATCCAGGAGATCACCGCAATCACATGGATGGCCTTGGCCCACGGATAGAAGTCCTCTGGCGCCACCAGGTAAAGCAGCGCCGCCAGAAACAGGAAGATCGCGATTGCGATCGCTGCCCGCCGCAAGGCATTGCCGCCGCTGGCTGTGCTGTTGCTGTCGGTCATCGACGGCTCCTCACCTGCTTCACCATCGCCTCGACATGCGCGATCGGCGTTTCCGGCGTAATGCCGTGGCCGAGATTGAAGATCAAAGGCCCGTCGGCAAGCGCATTCAGAATGGCATCCACGCCCTCTTGCAGCGCCCGCCCGCCCGCGACGAGCCGTAGCGGGTCCAGATTGCCCTGGACCGCGCCACCCTTCTGCAAGGCCTTCCCTGCGGTCAATGGCACGGTCCAGTCGAGACCAAGACCTGATATACCCGTCTTGCTGCGATAGGATGCGTAGTTGGCGCCGGCGCCCTTCGGAAAACCGATCACCGGCACATCCGGATGCACGGCATGGACCTGCCGCACGATCTCGGCCACCGGCTCGACACAAAAGGCCTGGAACGAGGCTTCGTCCAGGACGCCGGACCAGGAATCGAATATCTGCACGACATCCGCGCCGGCTTCGATCTGGCGAATGAGATAGGAGGCCGACTGATCGGCCAGTGTCTTCAGGAGCCGTTTAAAAGCTTCGGGTTCGCGATACGCAAACAGCCTGGCCGGCGCCTGGTCCGGCGTGCCGTGGCCGGCGATCATATAGGTCGCAACTGTCCAGGGCGCTCCACAGAAGCCGATCAAGGTGGTTTCATCCGGCAGTTTTCGGCGCAGTTGACGCACCGTCTCGTAAACCGGTGCCAGATTCACGTGAAACAGTTCGGTGTTCAACGCATCGATCTCATGAGCCTGGATCGGCGTCAGAAGCGGCCCACGGCCCTCCTCGAAGCGCAGATCGCGACCGAGCGCGTGTGGTACCACCAGGATGTCGGAGAACAGGATCGAGGCATCAAAGCCGAAGCGTTCGATCGGTTGCAGCGTCACCTCTACCGCAAGGTCCGGATTGTAGCAGAGATCGAGGAAGCTGCCCGCCCGCCTTCTGGTCTCCCGGTACTCAGGCAGATAGCGGCCCGCCTGGCGCATCATCCAAAGCGGAGGCGGTGAAACCGTCTCCCCCTTCAGCACTTCAAGCACAGTCCGTCTGGCAGCCATGAGCTCGCTTTCGAAAGCCTATCTATAACTAAAAAGGATTCTAAAAGAGTCTTCTGATTCTACGAGTCTGTTGGAATCGGGGATGTCGAGCTGTCCAGCATCGGACACCAAAACACCAGTCTCCATAATGTCGCGCGCTATTTTCCGCGGTTTTGAGAACAGTGGGGAAAACCCGAATCCATATTTGGAATCAAAGCACTGGCCGACGTGATCTTTTGTCTCTGCTGTGAACTGCATCCAGCCAGATTCCATCGTCCCCAGACTTGTCCCCAAGGGCCGCAAAAAGCTGACAGCGCCATCAATTGTGGACAAATGGCCATCTGATACAGTCGGTTTTGCACACCCGCCGGATTGGTCCCGACTTATCCACATCCACCCACAGCACCACGCGAGCCCTTGTGAACAAACCGCAAAGCTTCTTTCACCTGCACCTGATCTCCGACGCCACCGGGGAGACTTTGTTGGCCGCCGGGCGCGCTGCATCGGCGCAATACAAGGATGCGCGCGCCATCGAGCATATCTATCCGCTCATCCGCACCGAAAAGCAGCTGATGAAGGTGTTCGACGACATCGAGGAAGAGCCAGGCATAGTGCTCTACACGGTTGTTGATCAGGCGCTTGCCCACCGTATCGACGAGCGTTGTGCTGCGATGGGCCTGCCATGCGTGTCGGTGCTGGAGCCTGTACTGACTGTCTTCCAATCCTATCTGGGCACACCTGCCGGTCGGCGCGTCGGCGCCCAGCATGTGCTCGATGCCGAATATTTCCGCCGCATCGACGCCCTGAACTTCACCATGGAGCACGACGACGGCCAGCTGCCGCTCGACATGGAACAGGCCGATGTCGTGCTGATCGGCATCTCCCGCACCTCGAAGACACCGACCTCGATCTACCTGGCCAACCGTGGCATCAAGACCGCTAACATCCCGATCGTGCTCGGCGTTCCGGTGCCTCCGGCGCTGGTCGAAGCCAAGACACCGCTGGTGGTCGGCCTGGTGGCGACAGCCGAGCGCATCTCGCATGTGAGGCAGAACCGCCTGCTGGGCTCGACCACCGGCTTTGATTCCACCGCTTATGTCGATCGCGCCTCCATCAATGAAGAATTGACCTATGCCCGCCAGCTGTGCGGGCGCCATGGCTGGCCGACCATCGACGTCAGCCGCCGCTCCATCGAAGAAACGGCCGCTGCCATCGTTGCCCTGCTGCGCGAGAAGACGCGGTAGAGACACTCCTTCCGCCCGTTTCCAAAGACCGGGAGCTATTTCGGCGTTCGGCAACGCCTTTCATGGTGCCCCAAACAAGTGTCTTGACTTTAATACGTACGTACGTATTAAATGGTTCATGGCTAGACACTCACTCCGCGAAAACCTTCTCGACGCCGGTTTCCAGACGATCTGGGATGCCGGTTATGCCGCCGCCGGTGTCCGCGATATCGTCGCCGCGGCTGGAGCCAAACCCGGTTCCTTCACCAACCACTTCCCGTCCAAGGAAGCCTTCGTCGGCGAGGTGATCGAACGCTACTTCGCTTATGTCTCCGGGCTGGTCGAACAGGGCCTGGCCGACGACGGCACACCGCCGGTCAAGCGATTGCGGCGCTATCTCGATCTCATCACCTCGAAGCTGGAGGCTGCTGACTGGTCGCGCGGTTGCATGGTCGGCAATCTCAGCCTCGAGACGGTCGTGCACAGCGAGCCGCTTCGGCTTCAACTGGTGTCCATTTTCGAGCGCTGGCGCAGGCCCTTTGCCGATTGCATTGCCGAGGGCCAGGCGGCTGGCCAGATCACGGATCGCTTCAGCGCCATCGATCTTGCCGATTTCCTGCTCTCCTCGTGGCAGGGCGCGATGTTGCGCATGAAGGTCGAGCGCAGTCCGGAACCGCTGGAGCGGTTCAAAGCCATCGTTTTTGCAACTGTCTTTGGAGGCGTTTCGTCATGACCGAACAACAAGCAGGGCGCCACGAGGTGGCGGTACTCGATTCAACGATGAGCTACGTCGAAGCAGGCAGCGCCGGTCCGACCGTCCTGTTCCTGCACGGCAATCCGACCTCGTCCTATATCTGGCGCAACATCATCCCGCATGTGTCGCCGATTGCACGTTGCATTGCTCCTGATCTCATCGGCTATGGTCAGTCCGGCAAGCCGGACATCGCGTACCGGTTCTTCGACCAGGTGCGCTACCTCGACGCTTTCATCGAAAAGATGGACATCCGCGATGTCGTGCTGGTGGCGCAGGATTGGGGGACAGCGCTTGCCTTCCACTTCGCCGCGCGGCGGCCGCAACGGGTGCTTGGGCTCGCCTTCATGGAATTCATCCAGCCTTTCGCCCTCTGGGAAGACTTCCACCAGCGGCCGCAGGCACGAGACCTGTTCAGGGCGTTCCGTACGCCGGGACAAGGAGACAAGCTTGTGCTTGACGACAACATCTTCATCGAACGCGTGCTGCCAAACTCGGTGCTGCGGACGATGACCGAGGATGAGATGGATGCCTACCGGGCGCCATTCCCGACAGCCGAGACCCGCAAGCCGATCCTTGCCTTGCCCAACGACATGCCGATCGAGGGCAAACCGGCGGATGTCGCAGCCATTAGCACGCACGATCATCGCGCGCTCAGGGCGTCGACCTTTCCAAAGCTGCTCTTCCACGGCGATCCTGGTGCGCTGGTTTCACCAGAAGAGGCGCGCACCTTCGCGGCCCGGCTTACAAACTGCGACGTCATCAATCTCGGACCAGGTGCGCATTACCTGCAGGAAGACCATGCCGATGCGATCGGCTCAGCGCTGCAAGACTGGATCCCGGCGATCGCGACAAGGCCCCGCGAACTCGAAAGAGCTTGAGGCTGGACCATTTCGGTCGCAAACCCGGCAGGTGAGAGTTTCCTCCTGCCAGACTGTGTCAGGAAGCCTGATGGCGCGCCGCTCCGATCCGGATTAGGAGCATTTTGTAGCCAAGTGGAATCACTTGGCGTTACAAAAATGCGGCGAAAACAAAAACTTAGAGTGTTTCCGCGTTTCCGTGAAAAACGGAAACGCTCTGGGAGCAGGCTGACGGCTCAGTATAAGGCGAAAACGGGCATGACGGAAACACAGGCAGCGCCGGCGCTGAAGGAGATCTTCGACAGGGCACGGCTTGCCCATTTCGCCCGTGAAACCGCGGCGATTGCAGCGGGCTTCGATGCTGAACGGTTCCTGTCGCTCGCCACCAATGATCTCGACGCACTCGGTATCATGCAGCGGCTGCGCCAGACCGCGCTCAGCTTCCAGGCGACCCTGCCGGCCAGCTACGGCGAGGCGCTCGAAATCCTCGACGCGCTCGCTCCGCGCATCAACCACGGCTTTGCCTCGATCGTGCTTTCCGAATTTGTCGCGCTGCGCGGACAGGAGCATTTCGACCTTTCCATGCGGGCTTTGCACAATTTCACCCGCTATGGTTCGGCGGAGTTCGCCATCCGTCATTTCCTGGCACGCGATTTCGAGCGCACCCTGGAGGTCATGATCGGCTGGGCCGAAGACGACAACGAGCATGTCCGCCGCCTGGCCAGCGAAGGCTCGCGACCGCGCCTGCCCTGGTCGTTCAACCTTAAGACTCTGATTGCCGATCCCGCGCCGACGGCGCCAATTCTCGAAGCGCTGAAAAGCGATACCAGCCTCTATGTGCGCAAATCGGTTGCCAACCATCTCAATGACATCACCAAGGACAATCCGGGCAGGGTCATCGAACGGGTCGGCGGCTGGGACATGCAGGATGCCCACACCGCGTGGATCGTCAAACATGCCCTGCGCACACTGATCAAGAAGGGCGATGGGCGAGCCCTGCAGCTGATCGGCAGCACAGGCACGCCGCAGGTGGGTGTCGAACATTTCGCAGTGAAGCCGGCGAGAATTCAGCTCGGCGAGCGCATCGCGCTCGAGGCGCGGATGATTTCGACGGCGGACAGCGACCAGAAACTCGTGATCGACTACGCGATCCATTATGTGAAGAAGGCGGGAACGGCCTCCAAAAAGGTGTTCAAGCTGAAGGAAATCAGGCTGGCGCCGGACGCTACGGCAGAGCTTTCCATCAGCCAGGTCGTTCGCGACTTCACCACCCGCAAACATCATGCCGGCCATCATCGCGTCGAGCTGATCGTCAATGGCGAGGTCCTGGCCACCAGCGGGTTCGATCTCGCGCTGTAGGCGCAAAAGCGAGTTGCAGAACAAGGCCACTCTGTTGCTTGACCTCGCCCTTGGGGCTGGCCTTAGACAGGGGCATGACCCGTTCTCATCTGCTTGCCGGCCGCTTCGGCGCGGCCACCCGGCTTTCGCCCAAAGCACTGCGGCTCTATGCCGAGCAGGGCTTGCTGGTGCCGGCTTATGTCGATCCGCAGACCGGCTATCGCTACTATGCGGCGGACCAGGCGCCGCGGGCCCGGCTGATCGCGAGGCTGCGCCAGCTCGGCCTGCCGGTGGCACGCATCGCCGGGCTGCTGGAACTGTCGCCGCAGGCGCGTGCGATCGAACTGCGCACTTGGCTGGAGGCGCAGAGCGAACGTCTGTCCGGTCACGCGGAACTGGTCGAGGCGATGGCTCGCCAGGCAGAAACCGCAATGCCGCCGCTGGCGATCGCACTGCGCGATGTTGCAGCCACCAAGGTCGTAAGCCGGCGCCGACTGGTCAGCGTGACCGACCTGGATGACTATATGGCGCAGGCGGAAGCAGACATTCGCGCGCATCTGGCCGCCTCAGGCCGTCCCGGCGACGGGCCGATGTGCGTGCACCATCACGATCTCACCACCCGCGATAATGAAGGTCCCGTCGAGGTCGCGATTGCCTGCGAAGGTCCGGTCGATCCTGCTGACGACCTGCTGATCCGGCTGCTGCCCGCTCGCCGCGAAGCCTTCGTGCCCGTACCTGCCGGTCATGAGAACTTCCCGCTGGTGCTTTGCGTCTACGACGCACTCGAAGCCTGGATCGACCGGCAGGGCCTGATCGCCATCGACAGCCCCTATGAAATCTATCCCGGCAGCGTCGGCTCGGATTTCGACATCGCCTATCCGGTCAATTCCTGAAGAAAGCGCTCGTCATGCACATTCCCTATACCGGCTCCGGTCCCTACTGCTACGCCAACTCCTTCGCCATGATGTTCGGCGCGGCCGCGCCATCGGTCGCGGTGGTCGAGTTCGCCACGTCGAGCCCTTTTGGCATGCAGCTGATCGGCGGCAAGCTTCCCTTCTTCGACCCCTATGGCTGGGACCCCGAACTTAGTTTCGAAGACACGCTGGCCGCGCTCGGCTGGACATCTAATTGTGCCAAGGGCGGCGGCGCGGCAGAGGCCCTACTTCGGCTTAAGGCTGCGCTTGCTGACGGGCCGGTCTGGGTCGGCCCGCTCGAGATGGGCCATCTCAGGCATCAGCCGGGTATGACCGGTCCGATCGAAGCCGACCATTATGTGGTCGTGCTCGAGGTGGACGGCGACCGGGTGTTGATGCACGACCCGCAGGGCTATCCTTATGCAACGCTGCCGCTAGCGGATTTCATGGCCGCCTGGACGGCGAAGACGCTGAGCTACGGCACGCCTTTCACCATGCGCACCGGCTTCGCCAGGCAGCGGGAAATCTCCGAGCCGGAAGCCATCCGCGCCTCACTTCCAGCGGCCCGTCGATGGCTTTCCATGAAAGCCGCACCGAACATGCCCGAAGGCAGCCTCGGAAACGGCGCGGCGGCCGAAGCCTTGGCTGGACTGGTCGGCCGTGGTTGCAGCAAGGGTCTGCGCGCGCATCTCATCCATTTCGCGGTCCGGGTCGGCGCGCGTCGCGCCAACGATGCGGCGGCATGTCTGGCGCGCATCGGCCATGCGGAAGCCGCCGCTGTTGCAGCCGAACAGGCCCGCCTCATCGGCAGCCTGCAATATCCGCTGACGGCCCGGGACGACGCGGCGGCGGCCGCCCAGCTCATGAGACTGGCGCCGACCTATGACAGATTGCTGGCGGTGCTGTAGGCCCGCGTTTCCGTTCGACAGGCGGGTTTGTCGCTGCTAGAAGCCGGCGCAACGAACGGAATTCCTGTTAAATGACCGAAACCATCGAGAAGGCGGTTGCCCGCCGCCGCACTTTCGCGATCATCGCCCACCCGGACGCCGGCAAGACCACGCTGACCGAAAAGCTGCTGCTGTTCGGCGGAGCCATCCAGCTGGCCGGCGAAGTCAAGGCCAAGAAGGATCGCATTCAGACCCGCTCGGACTGGATGAAGATCGAACGCGAACGCGGCATTTCGGTCGTCACCTCGGTGATGACCTTCGAATATGGCGACAACGTCTTCAACCTGCTCGACACGCCCGGCCACGAAGACTTCGCCGACGACACCTATCGCACGCTTTCTGCCGTGGACTCGGCCGTGATGGTCATCGATGCCGCCAAGGGTATCGAGCCGCGCACGCTGAAGCTGTTCGAGGTGTGCCGCCTGCGCGACATTCCGATCATCACCTTCGTCAACAAGATGGACCGCGAGGCGCGCGATACGTTCGAGATCCTGGACGAGATCGAACAGAAGCTGGCGCTCGACACCGCCCCCATCACCTGGCCGATCGGCCAGGGCAAGACCTTCGCCGGCACCTATCACCTCGCCGAGAACGCCGTGCGCCGCAACGACGAGGAAGTCGAGCGTACCCTTGTCCATGGTCCCGATTCCAACCGCGCCGCCGGCCTTTTGCCAGACAACGACCGCCCGGCCTTCATCGAGGAACTGGAGCTTGCCAGGGAAGCCTGCCGGCCGTTCGACCTCGATGCCTTCCGCCAGGGTCATCTCACACCGGTCTATTTCGGCTCGGCGCTGCGCAATTTCGGCGTGCGCGACCTGATCGAGGCGCTCGGCGCCTTCGGCCCGGCACCCCGCGCGCAGGAGGCCGATACGCGCAAGGTGGAAGCGACGGAACCGAAGATGACGTCCTTCGTCTTCAAGATCCAGGCCAACATGGATCCCAACCATCGCGACCGCATCGCGTTCGTGCGCGTCTGTTCGGGCACCCTGGAGCGCGGAATGAAGGCGAAGCTGGTGCGCACCGGCAAACCGATGTCGCTGACCGCGCCGCAGTTCTTCTTTGCGCGGTCGCGCATCACCGCCGACGAAGCCTATGCCGGTGACGTGGTCGGCATTCCGAACCACGGCACGCTGCGCATCGGCGACACGCTGACCGAAGGCGAGGACATCCTGTTTCGCGGCGTGCCCAACTTCGCGCCGGAAATCCTGCGCCGTGTGCGCCTTGGCGACGCCATGAAGGCCAAGAAGCTGAAGGAAGCCCTGCAGCAGATGGCTGAAGAAGGCGTGGTCCAGCTGTTCCAGCCGGAGGACGGTTCGCCGGCCATCGTCGGTGTCGTCGGCGCGCTGCAGATCGACGTGCTGAAGGAACGCCTCAACATCGAATATTCGCTGCCTGTCGATTTCGAAATGTCGCGTTTTTCGGTGTGCCGCTGGATCAGTGCCGAAGACAAGCTCGACCTGCAGCGCTTTGTCGAGGCGCATCGCGGCGACATTGCCCGCGACCTCGACAATGATCCGGTCTTCCTGGCGCAGCACGAATTCTCGCTGAATTACGAGGCCGAGCGCTGGAAAGCGATCCGTTTCGCCGCCATCAAGGATTACCAGGTCCGCGACAAGGTCGCCTAGAGCGGCTCCGGTTTCACGGAAGCGCTCTAATTCTTCGGTTTTGAGCAATTGCGGACGGAAGACCGCTAGACGGGCTTCATCGTGCGCAGCAGCGCGGTCACGCGCTGGATATCCGCTTCGCTGATCTTGCCGATCTTTTCGGCAAGCAGGTTGGCCAGTTCGGTCGCGGCGGGCGACAGGCCGGCCGTATCGATCCTCACCTTCGGATGCGAGTTCTCGGCCAGCCGCTGCAGGTCCTCGGCATCGTCCCAGATGATGTTGAAATAGCCGATGATCTTCTGGATCAGCGGCCAGCTCGGCACGCCGCGTTTGCCGTGTTCGAGCGCCGAAAGATAGGCGGCGCTCACCCCGATCGCCGCGGCCATCTGCTTCTGGCTGACGCCGCGTTCCTCGCGCAGCACCCGGATACGTTCGCCGAGCGGTGTCATGGCCGGGTTCGCCGCAGGCGCACGTAAAGCGCGCCGCCGCCGCCGTGATGCCGGGCGGCATGATCATGGCTGGAAACCAGCATCCTGAACGCCGGTGTCGAAAGCCAGGCTGGAACGGAGCGCTTCAGGACACCGTCACCCCCGGAGGACGAGCCCTTGCCGGTGATGACCAGCACATAGCGCACGCCAGTGGCATGCGCGCGGTGCAGGAAGGAAAACAGCAGCGAATAGGCTTCTTCCTGCGTCATGCCGTGCAGGTCGACACGGCCTTCGATCGGCAGCCGGCCCTTGGACAGCTTGTCCAGTGTCGGCTCGTCGAGGCTGTGGCGCACGGGTTGCGCCTTCGGCTTGGCGGGCGCCGCGGCAACGATGTTGGCCGGGGCAGGCTCCTTTTGTGGTGGTTTCGGCTCGATCGCATCCGCGAGCTCGACGATCGACTTGCCCTTGAGCGGCTTGGCCGAGCGCGCGACGAGGTTCCACAGCACGCGATCTTCTTCGGAGAGACCCTGGTCGCGGCGCCGGCTCATCCCGCTGCTCCTTCGAGCAGCGAGCGCGGTACCAGCGCGTAGAAATCGGCCGCGTTGCGCACCACGCCAGCGATCTCACCGGCGGCATCGCCGGAGCCGGCGAACAGGTCGCCGCGCGCCGGGCCGGTAATGGCGGAGCCGGTATCCTGCGCGATCATCAACCGCCGGAATGGCTCGCCGCCAAAGGCCGTAAGGGTCGGCGCATTGACATAAAAAGGTGTGCCGAACGTGTGCAGCAGCCGGTCCACTGCCATGGAGCGGCCCGCCGAGAGCGGCACTTTCGCGGCCGCGATCGGCCCGAGTTCCGGATCGTCCACCGCTGCCAGGCGAAAAAAGATGAAGGAGCGGTTCTGCCAGAGGATTTCGTCGATACGATCCGGGTTCGCCCTGAACCAGGCGCGGATCGACTGCATCGTCACCTTTTCGAGCGGAATCTCGCCGATATCGGCCAGCACGCGGCCCGGTCCCGTGAAGCGCTGGCCGGACTTTGCCGCATAGGTGACGCGCAGCTGCCGTCCATCGGTCATGTTGAGCCTGGCCGCGCCCTGCACATGGATGAAGAAGACATCGACCTTGTCGGCGAACCAGGCGATTTCGAGACCCTGGCCGGCAAGCGCGCCGCGTTCGATGGCGCCACGATCATGATATTCGACAGCCCCATCCGCCGTCCGCCGGGCGAAGGCGAGATAGGGATCCATGCCGGCAGGCCGGTTGGCGTCATCGATGTCGATCAGGTCGGCCGGGCGCGCCAGCAAGGGCCAGCGATAGCGCTCGCCCGGCACCGGCGAAGCCTCAACCACCGGCTCATAGAAGCCGGTGACCAGGCCGGCGTCATTGTTGGATGAGATGCGGGCCGGGGCGAAATGATGTTCGAAGAACGCCCGTGCATCGGCTCTGTCGCCTGGTGACGCTGCCCTTGCCGCCGCATAGGCGGCTTCGAACGCAGCAAAATCGATACCGAGCGAACCGGTACGGTACGGCTTTATCGGTGCGTGGAAGGCAGAACGGCGGAAAGCGTCGAAAGCCGCAAGATGGTCGTCGTCGGCCCAGCCGGGCAGATCGTCATAGGATCGCGCCGAAAGGAGTGGCGACAGCGGCACCTGCGGAGCTCAATCTTCTTCCTCGGTGGCGACAAGCTTCCAGTTCGGGTCGCGCGAACGGGTGTCGCGGGCAAAGGTCCACACGTCCTTGACTTCGGCGACCGTCTCCGGGTCGCCGTCGATGACGGTGCCGGCCTTGTCGCGGGTTGCCGAAATCAGCTCGCTGACGATGCGCAGCGTGACATGGGCTTCCGAACCCTTCATCTCGGCCGAAACGATGTCGGCCTTGTCGATGCCGACGAAGGAGGACTGGATTTTCTCGGACTTGGCCTCGCGGTCGCCGATGGCGGCAACGAAACCGTCATAGACCTCGCGCGACAACAGGTTCTTCAGCGTTTTGCGGTCGCCGTCGGCATAAGCCATCACGATCATCTCGTAGGCCATCTTGGCGCCGTCGACGAAACCCTTCGGCTCAAAGCTGCCGTCGGCGTCCTTGATGGCGCGCAGGCCCTTGTTGAGATCGGTGTCCGGCTTGGCGAAAGCGTCGATCGCGGCATAGGCGTCCGGCGCCGGCGCATCGCCGGGTGCCCGCTTGCGCGGCAGTGAGACCACATTTTCCGAGGACTTGGCGGCATCCTTGTCGCGCGAACGGCCGGCCGTATAGGGGTCGAATGGCGGGCGCTCGCTGCCGGTGCGGCGGCCGAGCACATTGCGCAGCTGGAAGAAGATCACCACCGCCGCGACCAGGAAGAATATCGTGCCGAAGTCGAAAAATGCCATGTGCTGTGCCAATCACCCTCGAAGCGGCCTACCAACTCAACCGGTCGCGCCTCCGGTTCGCGACTGATCACCAAACTATAAAACCATATAGAACGTGCAGCGCCATCATTCAAACGCAAGCAGCGCATACCTATTTGGTATAGTGAACGCCAGTGTCGCGATTTCAAAGTTCGCTCAGCACCCGATATCAGGCTGCAGCGCATTTCAGAACCCGCACACTCGCGGCGATTGGTCGCTTGGTTAAACATACAACGATTGGGCGGGTTTTGCGTACTTCCTTTCTCCCTTTCTTCGTGCTGGCGCTTCCCCTGCTGGAGATCGCCGGCTTTGTCGTGGTCGGCAAACAGGTCGGCGCGCTGGCCACGGTGGCGCTTGTGCTCGCCTCGACGATTGCCGGCGCCATGCTGCTCAAGCGCCAGGGTTTCAGCACCATGGTCAATGCCCGTGCCGAGATCGAGGCCGGACGCGATCCGAGCCGGCCGCTGGCACATGGCGCGATGACGATCTTTTCAGCGCTCCTCCTGATGGTGCCGGGCTTCATCACATCCATGATCGGGCTGGTTTTCCTGATCCCGGCCGTGCGCGATTTCGCCTGGCGCTTCCTCAAGTCCCGCGTTTCGGTGGTCTCTTCTTTCGGCGAGGGCGGTTTCAAGCCGCGCCAGCGTGAGAAAATCATCGATCTCGACACCGAGGATTTTTCGCGCGATCCCGATCCGAATTCGCCATGGCGGCGGCTCAAGGATGAATGAACAGGCGCTAAATCTTGTCTTGAAGCGCCTGCCGTGATAGCCAACGCCCGGTTTCAATAGGGGCCGCTTGGCCCAGCAAGGGGATTTTGGCTCATGGCCGACAACAATGAAGCGCAGGCAAGCAACGGCAACGGAGCGCAGCCGACGCTGAACGTTCTGGCCCAGTATGTGAAGGACCTTTCGTTCGAAAGCCCCGGCGCACCGAATTCGCTGCGCGGCCGCGACAAGGCTCCCGGCATCGCCATCAGCGTCAACGTCAATGCCAATCCGCTGTCCGACGAGCAGTTCGACGTCAACCTGACGCTGAACGCCAAGGCATCCTTCGACAAGGAAGTGCTGTTCAACGTCGAGCTGGTCTATGGTGGCGTCTTCAACATTGCCGGCTTCCCGCAGGAGCACATGCTGCCGATCCTGTTCATCGAATGCCCGCGCCTGCTGTTCCCGTTCGCGCGCCAGATCATTTCGGACGCGACCCGCAATGGCGGTTTCCCGCCGCTGATGCTCGATCCGATCGACTTCGCGCAGATGTTCCAGCAGAAGCTGGCCGAAGACCAGGCTGCCTCGAAGGTTCTGGTCAGCTAAGCGCTGTTTCGATATCTGATGAAAAACCCGGCCTGGCGCCGGGTTTTTTTTGGTTCGCGCAATTCCGGCAGAAGTCGTCGTCTTGCGTCCGGAAATGCGTTGAAAGAGCAGAGCGCGTCCGAGGCAACGCTGCAGGTCTGCCGCAGCACTGCCTATTCGGCTGCTTCCGAGCTTTCGCCGCCGAACTTTGCCCACAGGGCCTTTTCGCCGAGCGATTCGACCAGGCGTTTGTGGGCTTCGCGCTCGGCCTCGGTCAGCCGCGAGGCCAGCGGAACCGGCCGCATGGCGATGGTCAGCCCGACCTCCGCGCCGCCTCGGCGCCCGGCCTGTGACAGTCCGCCATCCAGGCCAAGCGCGGCCTGCTTGCCGCCGATCAGCTCGACATAGACTTCCGCCAGCAGTTCGGAGTCGAGCAGCGCCCCGTGCTTGGTGCGATGGCTGTTGTCGATGCCGTAGCGACGGCACAGCGCGTCCAGCGAGTTGGGACCCATCGGATGCTTGCGGCGCGCCAGCGCCAGCGTGTCGATCACGCGCTCCTGGCCGACGGCCGGATGGCCGAGCCGTGCGAATTCGGCATTGATGAAGCCCATGTCGAAGCCGGCATTGTGCGCGATCAGCTTTGCGCCATCGATAAAGGTCAGGAAAAGTTCGGCGATCTCGGAAAAGGTCGGCTTGCCAACCAGTTGCGCCGCATTGATGCCGTGCACGGCTTCCGCCTCGGCATTGATCATGCGGCCTTCAGGATTGATGTAGTGGTGGAAGGTGTTGCCGGTCGGGAACCGGTTGACCAGTTCGATACAGCCAAGCTCGATGATGCGGTCTTCACGCGCATCGAGCCCGGTTGTTTCCGTATCGAAGATGATTTCGCGCATTGCGAGGCTCCGCGGCCCGGATCATCTCCTCAAGGAGACGTCGGCGCTTGTTCGTTCGGATCGAAAATGGAGTCCGGCCGGCATTCCCGCAAGATCAGCGGGCGCGATTGCTGCCATTTTCCCCTGATAGCTCGGCTATGACGGCCCGGATGCCCGCCCGGGTGACGTCGAAGCCGCTGCCGGTGTCGACCACATAGTCGGCCAGCCGTCGCTTTTCGGCGTCCGGAACCTGCTTGGCGAGAATTGATTCGAACTTTTCCTCGGTCATGCCAGGGCGCGCCAGCACGCGTTCGCGCTGCTGTTCGCCCGGCGCGCTCACCACCACGACCTTGTCGACGCGGCCGCGGCCACCTGTTTCGAACAGCAGCGGGATGTCGAGCACGGCAAGCGAGGCTCCGGCCTCCCGATGGCTGGCCAGGAAAGCGTCGGCATCGGCGCGCACCAGCGGATGGATGATGCCCTCCAGCGTCTTGAGCGCGGCAGCATCACCCAGCACGCGCTGGCCGAGCTTGGCGCGATCCACCGTGCCGTCATGGGTTACGCCCGGAAATGCCGCTTCGATCAGGGGAGTCGCCGTGCCGGAGTAAAGCCGATGCACCGCTTCGTCTGAATCATGCACCGGGACGCCGGCCTCGCGGAACATCTTCGCCGCGGTCGACTTGCCCATGCCGATGGAGCCGGTGAGGCCGAGAACGATCAATGTTTGGCTCCCAGATCCGCCACGACGAGCGCGCGCAGTTCGGGGGTAACGTCCGGACGCCGGCCGAACCAGCGTTCGAAGCCGGGCACCGCCTGATGCAGCAGCATGCCGAGGCCATCGACCGTCTTCAGTCCGCGCTGCCTGGCCGCGGCCAGCAGCGGCGTCTCCAGCGGCACATAGACGATGTCGGTGACGATGGCATGGCCGGGCAGGCGGGCGGGATCGGCGGGCAGGCCTTTATTGCCATGCATGCCGAGCGCGGTGGTGTTGATCAGCAGTCCTGCATCGGTCATCAGTTCGTCGGTCGCTTCGCTGCCATGCGCTGAAATGCCTTCGCCGAACTGGTCGCGCAGCTCCTCGGCACGCGCCCTGGTGCGGTTGACGATGCGGATGTCGCGGACGCTGCGTTCCTTTAGCGCATGGATAACCGCACGCGCGGCACCCCCGGCACCCAGCACCACAGCCGGCCCGTTGCCGGCCCAGCCCGGCGCATATTCATCGAGATTGGCGGCAAAACCGTGCGCGTCGGTGTTGCCGGCGCAGAGATTGCCCTCTTCAAGCCACAGCGTGTTGACGGCGCCGATCTGCTCCGCCGCCGCATCCCGGCGTTTGACGGCGGCGAACACGGCTTCCTTGTGCGGGATGGTGACATTGCCTCCGTTGAAGCCGTTGCGCGCCAGCGCAGACAGGAACGCCGGCAGATCGTCCGGTGCAACGTCGATGGCCTCATAGCTGCCGGAAATGCCGTAGCTCTTCAGCCAGTATCCGTGGATTTTCGGCGAACGCGAATGCGCGATCGGGTGGCCGATCACGAAGGCCTTTCTCATGTCAGCCATCGATGGCACCGAGCGACCGCAGTTCGGTCAGCAGCGGCAGCAGCGGCAGGCCGACGATGGTGAAATGATCACCTTCGACCGTCTCGAACAGCTGGATGCCCTCGCCTTCGATCTGGTAGGCGCCGACGCTGGAGAGCGCTTTCGCGCCCACCCGCGCCAGATGGCGGCCGATGAAGGCCGGATCGAGCTTGCGCATGGTGAGATTGGCGATGCCGACATGGCGACACAGCACAGCGCCGTCGCGCACCAGCACGGCGGCGCTGTTCAGCTGGTGCGTCTTGCCCGACAGCGCCAGCAGATGACGGCGCGCACCTTCCATGTCGGCCGGCTTGTGGAACACCTCGTCGCCGAGCGACAGCGTCTGGTCGCAACCCAGCACCAGGGCCCCAGGCAGGCGCTGGCTCACTTCGGTCGCCTTGGCTTCGGCCAGGATCGCCGCGACATCTTCCGGCGAAGCGCCGCTGTCCTTGAGCGGTGCTTCCAGCGCGCGCTCGTCGACTTTCGCCGGCACCGCTTCGACGTCGAGGCCGGCATTCTTCAGCATGGCCAGCCGAAACGGGCTGCCTGACGCCAGGATGAGTTTTTCGGTCATGCTACCTCCGCAAGCTCACTGGTTATCGGCTATACCATGCCGCGCGATGATGGAATGACCAAATCCGGCCCTCGCCGGGCCGTCCTGCATTTCCTCCTCGCGCAAGCGGATGGCCACTATGGTATGGCAGGCATCGACTGTGGACGGTTGGACCGCCGGGAGAGACTTCTTTGGACATCATGCGGCGCGCACTCCTGGGGCTGATCGGCACGCTGCCGGCCTGGCGGTCTTCGTTCGCGGCAAAGTCCGGAGGCGACGAGGGTCTACAGGAACCATCCGAGTCGGAAACGGTGAAACCGCGCCATGTTCTTTGTTTCCTCGGTCGGGATCGGGATCTGGCGCGGCTGTCGGAAGCGGCTTCCGGCGCCATTGCGGAATTCGCCAGCGGGTTCAGCATCGACGAGACCTATTCCCAGGCCGAACCGGACGATCGCATGGTACGGTCCTTCGACGTGTGCTGGGATCGCGTCGAGCCGGGTGCCTGGACGAAGGCCGATGAAGCCGCGGTCGCCGGCCACCGATCCGTCCTCTATGTGCTCGGCCCGCCGATGACGCAGAGCAACGCCGTCACGGTCTCCACGGCGGCTTTGTTCCTCGTCGACAGCATGATCGAGAAGGGCGCGGTGGCCGTTAAGGGCGAGAGCGCCGGCATAGCGCATGGGCTGTTCCGGTGGAAACAGCTTGCGCTGCAGGCGGCTTCCGCCCTGAAGGCGGATGATGGTCCCGGTCAAAGGCGGCTTGGCCGGCTGGCCTTCGCCAAACGCCCTCTCTCGGCCAAGGGCTATCTGGAAAGCGTCGGTTTTCACCTCGTCGGATTGCCTGAGGTCTATGTGCCGGAATCGCAGGCGAGTGAGCGCGAGGCCGTTGCTACCATGGACGCCGTCGCGGACGAGATTGCCGACCGAGGCCTGGACGAGGTGCTGAGGAAACGCGGGGCGAACCTCTCGTTCGAATCCCAATATGAAGAGGACGAGTTCAAGTTCAATCCGTATGGGACAGTGAGGCTCGTCGGCTAATGCGCGTCGCGATCTTTCAGATTCGCTCCTTGCGCATTAGGTCTTTGATTTTACGCATGTCCTTATCGCAAAACCGCTGCACACTTTTGCTCGACATGCTCTGATCCCCGCTTATTCGGCCGCGAGCGGCATCCCTGAAGCCGGTGCGAACGGACGGATGCTGATGCCGGCCTTCGTCATGGTTACGAAGCTCGCCGGCGGAATGGCTTGCCATTCGGCGCTCTCACGGTCGAACGGTTCCGACACGATGCAGCGACCGCCGTGGAATGCGGATGTATAGAGTGTCGGGGCCAGGCCATCGGTCGAATAGCGCACCGCATGCACGGCTTCGCCGTCGGAAAAAGCAGCGGTCAATTTCAGGGCCGGATCGACATCCGCTCGCTGGGCGGCCGCAAGCACTCGGGAGGTCGCCCTTTCCAGCGCGCCTTGCGGATCGGTTTCCAGTCCCGCGTCGATCATCAGGAAGAAGAACAGTTCGGAATCGGTTGTGCCTTCGATCTGGTCGTAGAGCGCATCCGGCAAGGCTGCCTCGAGCGCGCGGCGAATGCGCTCGAAACCGCCGATCTGGCCATTGTGCATGAACGACCAGCGTCCCGAAACGAAGGGATGGCAATTGGCGCGGCTGGTGGCGCCGCCGGTCGAGGCGCGCACATGCGCCAGGAACAGGCCGGAGCGGATCTGCCGGCAGAGGCTTTTGAGGTTTGGATCCGACCAGGCCGGTAGGATATCGCGGTAGAGGCCGGGCTCTGTGCGGCCGCCATACCAGGCCAGGCCGAAACCGTCGCCATTGGTGGGCGATTTGGCTTCCTGCGCGCAATGGCTCTGCGCGATCAGCGAATGACAAGGCGCGCTGACGATGTCTTCCAGGAAGACGTCTTCACCGAGATAGGCCGCCCATCGGCACATGCGTCATCGTCCTTCAGGCACGGTCAGTCAAAGCTGGCCTTGCGGATCACGCCTGCGGACGCCGGTTGTGCGTGCGCTCGTAGAGCTGGCGGATGATCCCGCTGGCCGTAGTCTCGAACAGGAAGGGTAAGAAAGCATGAATGAGCGCGGCGCCGCCGGCCATGAACAGCCTGCTGGCAAACCAGCCGGCGAAGCGCATGTGTTCGAAATAGCTCTCGTCGACCGAATGCGGGTGATCGGTGAACAGGCGGGCGATGCGCGTCGTCATGGTGATTCTCCCATTCTTTGCACCATCGTCCCACGCAATTCCGGGATGATGATCCCAATTTGTCCTTGATGAGCATTTGAGATTGGGACAAATATCCCAAGATGGCTCACGAACTTGATACGATTGATCGAAGAATCCTTGCCGAATTGCAAAGGGACGGCACCTTGTCGGTCGATCAGCTTTCAGAGCGGGTTGGCCTGTCCCGCAATGCCTGCTGGCGACGCGTGAAGAGACTGGAGGACGAGCGCGTCGTTACCGGCCGGGTCGCGCTGGTCGACGCGGACAAGCTTGGGCTCGGTCTTTCCGTGTTCATCATCGTGCGCACCTCCAGCCATGATCCGGACTGGCTGGCGAAGTTCCGCACCGCGGTGACATCCTTCCCCGAGATCACCGGTGTCTACCGGATGTCCGGTGATCTCGACTATGTGTTGCGCGCCCGGGTCGCCGACGTGAAGGCTTATGACCGCCTCTACCAGCGCCTGATTGCCAAGGTGCCCCTGTCCGACGTGTCGGCCTCCTTCGTCATGGAGGAAATCAAGGAAACCACCGTCGTGCCGGTGGAGGTGCGCTAGCCGGCGGATCGGTCGGCACGGTTCTCGACTGCGGCGGTTTGTTCTCGTATGTTACGGTCGTAACATCAGGAATCAACCATGGTTTCCCTATCCTGGCTTCTGCTCACCTATAAGGTGCCGCCCGAACCGGCGACGAAGCGTATTGCGCTATGGCGGAAGCTGAAGGGCATGGGCGCTGTCTATCTGCAGAACGGCGTCTGCCTGCTGCCCAAGACCGACGACCACATACGCCGGCTGAAGATGATCGAGAATGACATCCTCGAAATGGCGGGCGAGTCCGTGATCCTGGAGACTGTCGCACTGGATCGTGCACAGGAAGACAAGGTCGTGCAGCGCTTCCGTGCCGACCGCGACGACCAGTACCGCGAGTTCCTCGGCCGCTGCGCCGATTTCGAGACCGAGATCGCCAAGGAAGTCGCCATCAACAAGTTCACATACGCCGAGCTCGACGAAGAAGACGCCGATCTCAGGAAACTGCAGGGTTGGCTGGAGAAGATCCGCAAGCTCGATTTCTACGAAGCGCCGCTGGCCGAGGAAGCAGCGGAGCGCCTGCGTGCCTGCGAGGCCCTGCTGGACAGCTACGCCAGGCGCGTCTTTGACGCCCATGACGAGAACCGTTGAGATGAATGACGCCGACAAGGTCACCGGCCCGGCAACGCGTCGCGGTCTTCCAGCCGGTGTCTGGGCGCTCGGCTTTGTCTCGATGTTCATGGACATCTCCTCGGAGATGATCCACGCGCTGCTGCCCGTCTACATGGTGGCGGTGCTTGGCACGTCGAGCCTGACCGTCGGCATCATCGAAGGCATTGCCGAGGCCACCGCCTCGATCACCAAGATCTTTTCCGGCGCGCTCAGCGACTGGCTGGGCAAGCGCAAGATGCTGGCCGCGCTCGGTTATGGGTTGGCCGCGATCACCAAGCCGGTGTTTCCGCTGGCGCCGTCGATCGGCTGGCTGGTCGCCGCACGTTTCGTTGACCGCATCGGCAAGGGCATCCGCGGCGCCCCGCGTGACGCCTTGATCGCCGACATCACGCCGGCGGAACAGCGCGGCGCCAGCTTCGGCCTGCGCCAGTCGCTGGACACCATCGGCGCTTTCGCCGGTCCATTGCTGGCGGTGGCGTTGATGTGGGCGACAGCCGATCATTTCCAGGCGGTTTTCTGGGTCGCCGTCATCCCGGCCTTCATCGCTGTTGCCCTGATCGTCTTTGCCGTGAAGGAGCCCGAGCGACCGGCTGGCCAGCGCAAGGTTCGCATGCCGTTGCGGCGCTCGGAACTGCGGCTTCTTGGCGCGACGTTCTGGCTGGTGGTGACCGTTTCTGCGGTTTTCACGCTCGCCCGGTTCAGCGAGGCCTTCCTGATCCTGCGTGCGCAGTCGATCGGCCTGTCGCTCGCACTGGTGCCGATCGTCCTGGTGGTGATGAACCTGGCCTACTCGCTGTCGGCCTATCCGGTTGGCGTGCTCGCCGACCGCGTCAGCCGGGCGATGCTTCTCGCCGTCGGTCTGCTGTTTCTGGTGGCGGCCGACCTGGTGCTTGGCCTGGTGCCGAACATCCTGGGTCTGCTTGTCGGCGTCGTGCTGTGGGGGCTGCACATGGGCTTCACCCAGGGGCTGCTGGCAACGCTTATCGCCGATGCGGCGCCGGCGGAACTGCGCGGCACGGCATTCGGCATGTTCAACCTAGTCACCGGCGTTGCGCTGCTTTTCGCCAGCGTGCTGGCCGGGTTCCTGTGGGATCAGTTCGGACCGCAGGCCACCTTCCTGGCTGGCGCCGTCTTTGCTGTTGTGACGCTGGTCGGGCTGCTGCCTGTGCGGGCACGGCTGTCGACGCATGCCGGGCGATGAAAGATTCGCTTCGAAACACCCGTAACCGGTTGACTTGACGCACGGCTCGCCCGATAGGATCGCGCCATGCACCCGACACCTCAAAATCAATCCGTCTTTGGCCAGACGGTCGGTTTCGTCCGCTTGCCGCATGGCGAGGGGCTGGCGTTGCCGGCCTATGAAAGCGCCGGCGCCGCCGGCATGGATCTCAGGGCTGCCGTTCCCGAGGATCGGCCGCTGCTCATCCTTCCGGGCCGTCGCGCTTTGGTGCCAACCGGCCTGGTGATGGAAATCCCCGAAGGCCTTGAAGGCCAGGTTCGTCCCCGCTCCGGCCTTGCGCTGAAACACGGCATCACCTGCCTCAACACGCCCGGTACCGTCGACAGCGATTATCGCGGCGAGGTCAAGGTGCTGCTGATCAACCATGGCGACGAAGAGTTTTACGTCGAGCGCGGCATGCGCATTGCCCAGATCGTCTTCGCGCCCGCCGTTCAGGTCCGCTCCGAGGAACGCAGCCTCGCCGGCGGCACCGATCGAGGCGGTGGCGGTTTCGGATCGACCGGAACCGCCTGATGGCGCTGCCAGGGCTCGTCATCTTCGACTGCGACGGTATCCTGGTCGATACCGAGAACATGGCTAACGAGCGGCTGGCACTGTGGCTCACCGAAGCTGGCTATCCCGTCGACTTCGACTATTGCCGCAAGCATTTTTCCGGCCGGTCGATGGTCTCGGTGCGCAACGAGATTCTTGAAACGGCAGGCATCGATCTCGGCGAGGATTTCGCTGACCGCTGGAATCTCGGCCTGCCGGATCTTTTTGCCAACGGCGTCGACGAAATCCCTTATGTGCGCGACGTGATCGACGCCGTTCGCGCGGCGAGCATCCCTTATTGCGTCGCCTCTTCGGCACGCGTTTCCAAGATGCATATTACGCTCGGCGTAACCGGGCTGCTTCCGTTCTTTGAACACGCCATGTTCAGTTCCACCATGGTCGGCCGTTCGAAACCGTTCCCGGACCTGTTCCTGCATGCGGCCAGGGAAATGGGCGTCTCACCGGCCGATTGCATCGTCATCGAGGATTCGGTGGCCGGCACCAAGGCCGGTATCGCTGCGGGTATGCGGGTGTTCTCCTACCATGGCGATCCGCATTCCGATCCCGAAGGGCTGGAAAAGGCAGGCGGCATCCTCTTTGCCGACATGCGCGACTTGCCAGGATTGATCCCGCTGCGCTGAGCAGTCTTCAGCGCTTCATGACCGTTCCGTCGCGCCTGCTACCGGTGTTTTGGCAGGAGTGTTGCGTGCAGGCTGCCTGACCCAATCGCATTCGTTTGCTGCGTCCGGGCGGTCCCAGTAGTCTTCCTCTCCTGAAATTCGCCACAGCCTGCAGATTGAATTCGAAACTGTGGCCGGCACGTCTTTTGCGGAGAGACTTCGATGGACAAGGGCAAGATTTTCCGAAACCTGCACGCTGAAACCTTCGTCATTCCCAACCCGTGGGATATCGGCTCGGCCAAACTGCTTTCTTCCCTGGGATTCAAGGCATTGGCCACGACCAGCGCCGGCTATGCCTTTTCACGCGGCCTGCCGGATGGCGCGATCGGCTTCGAGGAAATGATCCAGCATTGCCGGGAAATCGTCGCAGCCACCAGCCTGCCGGTTTCGGCCGATCTGGAAAAGGGCAAGGGCGACAGTGCCGAAAGCGCCGGCGAGACCATTTTTGCCGCCGAGGCTGCGGGGCTGGCAGGGTGCTCGATCGAAGACCACACCGGCGACGCCGACAATCCGATCTATGATTTCACACAGGCCGTGGAACGTGTCGCCGCGGCGGCGGAAGCTGCGCGCGCCCTGAAGCACGATTTCGTCTTCACGGCGCGTGCCGAGAATTTCCTGCACGGCAGGCCCGATCTCGACGACACCATCCGCCGGCTGCAGGCCTATCAGAAGGCGGGCGCGGACGTGCTTTATGCGCCAGGTCTCTCCGACATCGCCTCGGTCCGTGCCGTCTGCCAGGCACTCGAGAAACCGGTCAATGTGCTGTCGACTGCCGATTTCACCGTTCCAGCGCTGGCCGAAGCCGGCGCCAGGCGCATATCCGTCGGCTCGCAGCTTGCCTGCACGGCTTTCAGCGCCCTTGAGCGGGCCGGTCGCGAATTGCTAGATATCGGTTCCTTCACCTTCAACCGGGCCAACACCATGACCTACAGGAAGATGACCGAACTGTTTGCCGCGGATCAGTCGTGACGGCACCGCTCACCGTTGTCGATATGCACACCGGTGGCGAGCCGCTCAGGATCGTCACCGGCGGTTATCCTCCTATCCCGAAGGGCACCATCCTCGAGAAGCGCGCCTACGTGCGCGACCATCTCGACCATCTGCGCCGCATCCTGATGTTCGAGCCGCGCGGCCACTACGACATGTATGGCGCGCTGCTGGTGGAGCCGGACCTGACCGGCGCCGACCTCGCCGTGCTGTTCATGCACAATGAAGGCTATTCCACCATGTGCGGCCATGCCATCGTGGCGCTTGGCCGCTATGCCATCGACCAGGGAATGGTGGCCGCGAAGGAACCATTGACGACGGTGAACATCGAGGCGCCCTGCGGGCTGGTCGTCGCCTCAGTCGAGGTCGTCGATGGCAAGGCAGGCGCCGTTTCCTTCGAAAGCGTGCCGGCTTTCCTGTTTGCCGGCGGCCAGACGGTGGATCTGGCAGGTTTCGGACGTGTCGGCTTCGACATCGCCTATGGCGGCGCCTTCTATGCATTGGCCGACTGCCGGCAGTTCGGCCTGGCGTTCGGTGTCAGCCGCGTGCGCGATTTCGTCGATGCCGCAACCGCTCTGACCGAACAGCTGAAGCGCGATTTTCCGCTTTCGCACCCCGACCATGACGATCTCGCTTTCCTCTACGGCACCATCTTGACCGACGGCGCCGACGCTTTCTCGGACCAGCCGACCCGCAACATCTGCGTTTTCGCCGATGCCGAGGTGGACCGCTCGCCGACCGGCTCCGGCGTGACAGCGCGTCTTGCGGCGATGTACGCCAAGGGCCAGATCGGCGCCGGCCAGAAGCGCGTTTTCGAAAGCATCGCCGGGTCGCGCTTTTCCGGCGGCGTCGTGCGCGAAACACAGGCAGGGCGGCATGCGGCCATCGTTGCGGAGGTCGGCGGTCGCGCCTACTATAGCGGCCGCGCCGAATTCATCGTCGAGGCGGATGACGCGCTCGGCCAAGGATTCCTGCTCAGATGAACGTTGCGATACGTGCCGTGTTGATCGCCGCCGCGCTGTCGGTCGGTTTCAGTCGTTCGGCGCTTGCCGACGAGAAGGGCGAGTTCGCCGCGCTGGTCGAAGCGCTGCACAACGAGATCGCCGGCTGCTGGATGCCGCCTGACATGAAAGGCACCAAGCCGGCACCCATCATTGTCAAGGTTCGCCTCAAGCGTGACGGCTCTCTTGCCGCCAAGCCCACGGTCGAGAACCCGCCCAAGGCCAAGGAAGCCAAACTGCTCGCGGCCAGCGCCGTGCGTGCCGTGGAGCGTTGCGCGCCCTTCCGCAGCATGAAGCGCACCCGCGTTCCTTACGAGCGCTGGCGTGAACTGAAACTCAACTTCGCGCCGATGTTCTGAGGCGTCTTTTCACTTTCGGATTGCCACTGTGCGTCGTTCCCGGTTCTATCTGCGGTAGACTGGGCATTGGGGAGCGCAAAGCATGCGATCATGCGTCTGGTACGTTCTGGCTATCTCGTCGGTATGGGTTTTGACGCCGACGGCCCAGGCCGAGGAAAAAACGCCTGACGCCAAAGGAAAGATCAGCAAAGCAGCCATGGCGACGATGAGAGACAAGCTCTCAAGCTGTTGGTCTATCCCGGATTCACCGAATTTGGACTCGTTGACGGTCGCGGTGGTCATCGAATTGAAGCCTGACGGCTCGCTTGCGAAAGCGCCAAGAATTCAAAATCCGAAACCGGGTAAGGAATTTCAGGATTTTGCCAAGAGCGCGATACGAGCTATTCGGAAATGCGCTCCGTATACAATGCTGCTTCCTTACGATCGAGATATCTGGAGCGAAATCGCCATCACCTTCGCCCCTCGGTAGGACCTCCCACTTCACAGCAATAGCTTGCAAAAAATCGGCATTCGACTAGACCCGCGCCCGGCCGGCGTGGCAGAAAGCCGGGGTTTTGGGCTGTTGGAGCGCCGTGCGTCCGAAGGGATGCGCAAAAGGTCGCTCCAGAACTTTGATTTGGCGCGCCGCGCGGAGACCTGAATGCCGGATTATGACGTTCTGTGCATTGGCAATGCCATTGTCGACATCATCGCCCAATGCGATGAGGCTTTTCTCGCCGACAACGGCATCATCAAGGGTGCGATGAACCTGATCGATGCCGATCGCGCGGAACAGCTCTACCGCCGCATGGGGCCTGCCGTCGAAGCTTCCGGCGGCAGCGCCGGCAACACCGCTGCCGGCATCGCCAGTTTCGGTGGTCGTGCCGCTTACTTCGGCAAGGTCTCTAGGGATCATCTCGGCGAGATCTTCACCCATGACATCCAGGCACAGGGCGTAGCCTTCGACACCAGGCCGCTGGTCGGCACGCCGCCGACGGCGCGCTCGATGATCTTCGTCACCCCGGACGGCGAGCGTTCGATGAACACCTACCTCGGCGCCTGCGTCGAGCTTGGACCGGAGGATGTCGAGGCCGACAAGGCGGCCGGTGCCGCGGTGACCTATTTCGAAGGCTATCTGTGGGACCCGCCCCGCGCCAAGGAAGCCATCCGGCTTACCGCCCAGCACGCGCACGCCGCTGGCCGCGAGGTTTCGATGTCGCTGTCGGACAGTTTCTGCGTCGACCGCTATCGTGGTGAATTCCTCGACCTGATGCGCTCGCGCACGGTCGATATCATTTTTGCCAACAGCCACGAGATCAAGTCGCTCTACCAGACTTCATCCTTCGATGAAGCCCTGGCGCAGATCCGCAAGGATTGCCGCATTGCCGCGGTGACACGCTCGGAAAAGGGCTCCGTCATCGTCAATGGCGACGATACTTTCGTCATTGAGGCAACCAAGATCAGCGAACTGGTCGACACGACCGGCGCTGGCGATCTCTACGCTGCCGGTTTCCTGCATGGCTATACCCAGGGCCGCGATCTCAAGACCTGCGGTGACCTCGGTTCACTGGCTGCAGGCCTGGTCATCCAGCAGATAGGGCCGCGTCCGCGCCAGAACCTCAAGCGCGAGGCCGAACAGGCCGGGCTGGCTTAATCCCAGAGCGTTTCCTGTTTTGGAAACGCTCTAGTTTTTTGCGCAAGTCCGGGCGGAAAACCGCAGCAAGGATCAGGTCATGGCCAGCCTCTACCCCGAAATCACCCTGGTGCGGCATGGCGAGACCGAATGGAGCGCCACCGGCAAGCACACCGGCCGCAGCGATATTCCGCTGACTGCAAAAGGCGAGGACGCTGCCCGCAAACTCGCCGAGCGTCTGCGGGACAAAACCTTCAGCACGATCTGGACCAGCCCTTCTTCGCGTGCGCGCCGCACGGCCGAGCTGGCTGGCTTCGCCGCTGCCGAAATCAGGCCCGATCTCGCCGAGTGGGATTACGGCGCCTATGAAGGCCTGAAAACCAAGGACATCCTGGTCGATCGTCCGGGCTGGAGCCTGTTTCGCGATGGCTGCCCGGATGGCGAGAGCGTGATGCAAGCCGGCGCCCGTGCCGATCGCGTCGTCGAGGCGTTGCGTGAGGCGGGCGGCAATGTGCTGCTGTTTTCCTCCTCGCATTTCCTGCGCACGCTCACCGCTCGCTGGCTCGGCCTGCCGGCATCGCAAGGCGCGCTGTTCGTGCTCGACACCGCCAGCGTCTCCGTCCTTGGCTACGAACACGACATGGAAGAGCCGGTGGTGCGCCGCTGGAACCAGACCTGATCTGTTCCCCGATTAGGACGTTGTTGGCTCCGGCCGCGCAAGCGTCTCGCAGCGATCGGCGAACAGCCGCTCGGACAGAAAGTCCACGAACACCCTGACCTTGGGCGACAACTGCCTGTTGGACGGCCAGAGCAGCCGAAACTGGCCGGGCGCATCGAGATAGCCGTCGAGCAGCGTCACCAGCTCGCCCCTAGCGATCGGTCCGCGCACCAGGAAATCCGGCATGCAGCCAATGCCGAGCCCGGCCAGCGTGGCGCCGCGCAGCGCTTCCATATTGTTGCAGGTCAACAGGACCCTGGGGCGGGGTTCCGCTTCACCGGCCGGCAGCACGAGCGGCCAGTCATAGAGCTTGCCGCTGTTGGGAAAGCGGAAGCGGAGCGTGTGATGTCGGTCGAGCTCGCGCGGGCAGGTCGGCGTGCCGTAGCGCTCCAGATAGGAAGGCGAAGCGCACAGCAATTGCTGGAAGGGTCGGAGCGAACGCGTCATCAGCCGGGAATCCGGCAGGTCGCCGCTGCGCATCGCGACATCGACACCTTCGTCGATCAGATCGACGATGCGGTCATTGAAATCGAGATCGAGCTCGACCTCCGGATAGCGCAGCGTGAATTCCGGCAGCACCGGCAGGAAAAGATGATAGCTCACCACCGGCGCGCTCACCTTCAAGCGCCCGCGTGGTGTCTCGATCGCTTCGGCCAGCATGGCCTGGGCATCTTCGAGATCGTCGAGGACGCGCCGGCAGCGCTCGTGGAACAGGCGGCCCTCTTCGGTCAGCCGCAGGCTGCGCGTCGAGCGTTGCAGCAGGCGAACCCCGAGCTGCTCTTCCAGCTTGGTCACCGCCTTGCCGACGGCCGAGGGGGATAGCCGAAGCACGCGTCCAGCGGCGACAAAGCTGCCGAGATCGGCGGTACGCACGAAAGCAGCGAGCCCGCTCAGGCGATCCAGAGCGTTTCCGCTCGGGCGCAAAACCGCTGCGCGCTTTTGCTGGGATTGCTCTGGGGAACGATCCATTCGAGCGTTTTTCTCCATTATATGTGGAGTGAAAGCCATATTCTGCTGCGATTGACGCAAATCTATCATGAACCAGTCTTTCAACAAGCCCGTTGGCTGGTTCGCCCAAGGCGACTGCTGCGGAAACCTCCGTGGACATCATGGCAAATTCGAAAAAGGCCCCGGGCGCGGCCGAAAAAGTGCTCATTCTGGTTGCGGTGTGCCTGGCCGGGCTCTCCATACCGCTTACTTTCACCGCATCGGCCGTGGCGTTGCCGACGATAGGTCGCGTGTTGGGTGGCAGCCCGATCGCGCTCAACTGGGTGACCAACGCCTTCATGCTAACCTTGGGCTCCTCGCTGATGGCGGCAGGCGCATTGGCCGATGCTTATGGCCGCAAACGCATGTTCCTGATCGGCGTGGCCGCCTTTGGTTTCTTTTCGGCGCTTGCATCGATCTCGCCCTCGATCCTTTGGCTTGACCTGGCACGTGCTGCGCAAGGTCTGGCGGCAGCAATTGCCTTCGCCGGCGGAGCGGCGGCCCTGGCGCAGGAATTCGAGGGGACGGCTCGCATGCGGGCCTTTTCCCTGCTCGGCACCTCTTTCGGCATCGGCCTGTCTTTCGGTCCGATCGTATCGGGCCTGCTGATCGACGCCTTCGGCTGGACCTCGATCTTCCTGCCGGTCGTCGCGGCCGCTACATTCTCGTTCGTGATCGGAGCGCGCTTCATGCGCGAGAGCAGAGATCCCGCCGCAACCGGGCTCGATTGGCCGGGTGCTGCAAGTTTCACCGCTGCGCTCGCCTTGCTTACCTATGGGTTCCTCAAGGCTCCAGAAGCTGGTTGGGGCGATCCGGCGGTGATCGGCCTGCTCGTCGGTGCCGTATTGTTCTTCATGATTTTCGGCCTGATCGAGCGCAAGGTCGCGCGGCCGATGCTGGATCTCACGCTGTTTCGCTATCCGCGTTTCGTCGGCGTACAATTGCTGGCCGCGGCACCCGCCTATGCTTTCGTGGTGTTGCTGGTCTTGCTCCCGGTCCGTTTCGTCGGTGTCGAGGGCATGGGCGAGATCGCTGCCGGCCGCCTGATGATCGCGCTGTCGGCGCCGCTGCTGGTCCTGCCGCTTATCGCCGGCTGGCTGACGCGCTGGCTGCCGGCGCCGGCGCTGTGCGCGACGGGTCTCGTCGTCTCTGCCGCCGGCCTGTTCTGGCTGTCCGGCGTGCCGGCGGGTGCGCCCGCCACCGCGCTGGTCCTGCCCATGCTCACCATTGGCGTCGGCATCAGCCTGCCCTGGGGACTGATGGACGGGCTCGCCGTTTCGGTGGTGCCGACCGAGCGCGCCGGTATGGCCACCGGCATCTTCAACACCACGCGTGTCGCCGGTGAGGGCCTGGCACTCGCCGTGGTCAGCGCGGTGCTGTCGGCATTCACGGCAGGCCATCTCGCCGGTGTCGGGCTCGGTCGGCCCGAAGAACGGGTGACCGCCGCGCAGCGTCTGGTCACCGGCGATCTGCCGGCAGCCCAGCAGCTTTTGCCGGACAGCAGCCACGCCCAACTGGTTGCACAGTACGGCCTCGCCTTCTCCAGCCTGCTTGTGGTGCTGACGGTCATTACCATCGTCACCGCGGTCGTGGTGTTCCTGTTCATGGGCCGGAAGGCCGGTGAACAGATGGTGGCTGAGGTTGCCGAGGCGTAGAGCTTTGTAGCCAAGTGGATCAACTTTCCGCGGTTCCGTAAAAACGGAAACGCTCCAGGGGCTAGCCTGCCGTCCAGCCCCTTTCGCGCAGGGCGGCGGCGACCTCCCTGCGCGTGTCGAGCTTGATGTAAAGCAGTTCGACATCGTCGCGATCGCGCACGGTGAGATGTTTGCCCACGATCATCGCCGTGCGCACCTGCGAGCGTGCGAAGCGGTGACGCTTGTCGCCCTTCTGCACGATCAGTTCGCCGGATGAGACGGTTACCGTCGGTTCGTCATGCACGATCAGGAAACCGCCGCCGATGCCGAGCAGGCCGCCAATGATGGCGAGTGCCCAGGGCGACAGTTTCTGACCGATCGTCAATGCAAGCCTGAGCGGTTCTTCCCACGGCACCCAGGGCAGTTGCAGCAGCCAGCCGGCGAGATCGGGCAGGAAGGCGACGAATGCGCCGCCGCCGATCACCGTCGCGATGAAGACCGAGAGCTGGTCGGTGCGCTTCATTTCGATGACGATGGGTTCTTCGCTTGTTGTCATCGGCGGGCTCGTGGCTGGCGCAGTCGATCGAAGGGGATCAAGGGGTAACGTGTCAGCGGCAACTTGCCTTTGAGGCCATTCGGGTTGCCTGTATCCTTGCAGGAAAGATCGGGGGCACTCATGCGCAAGCCAGCATCGAACGGTAAAGTGCAAACAAAGCCATGTAAAATATGTGCCGAGTCCATAAACCAGGCTGCGTATGTTTGCACGCATTGCGGAAATTACCAGAACTGGCGTCGGCATCTGGGAATGAGCCAAACCGTTCTGGCACTGCTCACGGCCTTGATCTCAGTCACGACCGTTTTCTTGCCGATTGCCAAGGAAACACTGACGCCGGCCGAGTCCAGGCTTGGCTTCAGCATTCAAGCCATTCAACCAAGGCAAATAACCATTCTCGTTTCGAACAGCGGAAGTCGCCCTGGCTCGATCCGAGGTGGCCGCCTGAATGTCCTCGATGGCAGCAATCCGATAGCGCGGAGCTTTTCACTCGTAGACCTGAGACTTTTTGTGCCGAAGACCCCGGAAACTGACGGCGGCCAGACCGCGGCCAAGATTATCGAGCCCGGGAAAAGCGAACTGGTTGTTCTGTCGACCGCTGGGGACCTGATCGCATCAAAATACAGCAATGCCGGGGACAAATTGTCCGGCACGTTGAATGTCAGCGTCACGGACTTTCAAGGAAATCAGACCGTGACGGAGAACATCGCGGTCGATTCGACGGACCTCAAGATCTTTCTTGGGGTGATGACCGCGCGGTTTTAGATCGATCTCAGGTTCCCGCGCTGTACGCAGCGATCGCTGCCATGTTGACGATATCGCTGTCCTTGGCATTGAGGCCGACGATCTGCACCGGCTTGTTGAGGCCGACCAGCAGCGGACCGATGACGGTCGAGCCGCCCAGCTCCTGCAGCATCTTGGTCGAGATCGAAGCCGAGTGGAACGCAGGCATCACCAGCACGTTGGCCGGCCCGGTCAGCCGGCAGAACGGATATTGCGCCATCACGCGCGGGTTCAGCGCCACGTCGGCGGCCATCTCGCCGTCATACTCGAAATCGACGCGGCGCTTGTCGAGGATACGCACGGCCTCCTGTACGCGCTCCGAGCGTTCGCCCTGCGGATGGCCGAAGGTCGAATAGGCAAGCATGGCGACGCGCGGCTCATAGCCCATGCGGCGGGCGAAGCTGGCCGCTTCCTCGGCAATGTCGGCAATCTGCTCGGCATTCGGCATGTCATGAACGGCGGTGTCGGCCACCAGCACGGTGCGTCCCCTTGCCAGCACGATCGACACGCCGATGACGCGGTGACCGGGCTTGGCATCGATGACGCGGCGGACATCCTCGAGCGCCGTCGAATAATTGCGCGTCACGCCCGTCACGATGCCGTCGGCGTCGCCCAGCGCCACCATGCAGGCGGCGAAATGGTTGCGGTCGTTGTTGATCAGGCGCTGGCAGTCGCGGAGCAGGTAACCCTTGCGCTGCATGCGCTCGTAGAGGAAGTCGGCATAGATGGCGTTCTTGCGCGACAGCCGCGCATTGATGATCTCCAGCCCGGGCTTGTCGAGCTCGATGCCGGCATGGCGGGCGTTTTCCTTGATGATGTCCTCGCGGCCGAGAAGAATGGCGGTGCCGAGCTTCTGGTTCACATAGGCCACCGCGGCGCGCATCACCTGCTCTTCCTCGCCCTCGGCGAAAACGATGCGCTTGGGCTGGCGCCGCACGCGGTCGTAGATGCGCTGCAGCGTCGAGGCGATCGGGTCGCGGCGCGCCGACAGCTCCTGTTCATAGCGGTCGAGGTCGAGGATAGGCTTGCGGGCGACACCGCTTTCCATCGCGGCCTTCGCCACCGCGATCGGGATCGCCGAGATCAGCCGCGGGTCGAACGGCACGGGGATGATGTAGTTGGGGCCGAACTTCGGCCGGTTGCCCTGGTAGGCAGCGGCGACATCGTCGGGCACATCCCTGCGGGCAAGTTCGGCGAGCGCCTGGGCGGCGGCCACCTTCATGGCGTCGTTGATGGTGGTGGCGCGCACATCGAGCGCGCCACGGAAGATATAGGGGAAGCCCAGCACGTTGTTGACCTGGTTCGGATAGTCCGAACGGCCGGTGGCCATGATGGCGTCGGTGCGAATCTCGGCCACTTCCTCCGGCGTGATCTCCGGGTCGGGGTTGGCCATGGCGAAGATGATCGGGTTCTTGGCCATCGACTGGATCATGGCATTGGTGAAGGCGCCGCGCGCGGAAAGGCCGAACACCACATCCGCACCGTCCAGCGCGTCGGCCAGCGTGCGGTCTTCGGTCTTCGTGGCATGCGCCGACTTCCACTGGTTCATGCCCTCGGTGCGTCCTTGGTAGACGACGCCCTTGGTGTCGCACAGGATGACGTTTTCCGGCGCAAAGCCCATCGACTTGACCAGCTCGATGCAGGCGATGCCGGCCGCACCGGCGCCGTTGCAAACCAGCTTCGTCGTCTTCATGTCGCGTCCGGTGATTGCCAGCGCATTGATCAGGCCGGCAGCGGCGATGATGGCGGTGCCGTGCTGGTCGTCATGAAAGACCGGGATATCCATCAATTCGCGCAGGCGCTGCTCGATGATGAAGCATTCCGGCGCCTTGATGTCCTCCAGGTTGATGCCGCCGAAGGACGGTCCGAGGAATTTGACGCAGTTGATGAACTCGTCGGCGTCCTCGGTATCGACCTCGAGATCGATCGAATCGACATCGGCGAAGCGCTTGAACAGCACCGACTTGCCTTCCATCACCGGCTTGGATGCCAGTGCGCCGAGATTGCCGAGACCGAGGATGGCGGTGCCGTTGGAAATGACGGCGACCATGTTGCCGCGTGTGGTGTAGTCGAACGCCCGCGACGGGTCTTCGGCGATCGCCTTCACCGGCACGGCGACGCCCGGCGAATACGCAAGGCTGAGGTCGCGCTGCGTCGCCATCGGCTTGGTCGGCACGATCTCCAGCTTGCCCGGCCGCCCCATGGCGTGGAATTCCAGCGCCTCCTCGGCGCTCACCGAAGGGCCTTGTCCGTCCTGTCCAGTCTTGCGGGCCATGCTTTTGTTTCTTCCCCTTCGGCGTGCCTGAGACACGCTCAATTTCTTTGTGGAGCGTTCGGGATTAAGGCTACACTTCGGGTGAGTAAAGCGCCAAGCAATTGCCTTCGGATTTTTTGGAAACAGTTTCTTGAACGACGAAACCCCCATCGCCACGGAAGACAGCGCGCCGCTGGCTAGCGGTGCCGCGCCCGTGCTGCCCGCGGCCGGCGCCACGCCGATGATGGAGCAGTATCTCGAGATCAAGGCAGCGAACGCGGATTCGCTGCTGTTCTATCGCATGGGCGATTTCTACGAGCTGTTCTTCGACGACGCCGAGAAGGCGAGCCAGGCGCTGGGCATCGTGCTCACCAAGCGCGGCAAGCATCAGGGCGCCGAGATCCCGATGTGCGGCGTGCCGGTGCACGCGGCCGACGACTATCTGCAGAAGCTGATCGGGCTCGGTTTCCGCGTCGCTGTCTGCGAGCAGATCGAGGATCCGGCCGAAGCCAAGAAGCGCGGCTCGAAATCGGTGGTCAAGCGTGACGTCGTCCGCCTTGTCACGCCGGGGACCATCACCGAAGACAAACTGCTGGCCCCGTCGGAATCGAGCTTCCTGATGACGCTGGGCAGGATCAAGGGCGGTGCCGAACAAAGCTACGCGCTGGCCTGGATCGAGATTTCGACCGGCGTCTTCCGTGTCGCCGAGACCAATGCCGACCGCTTGCTGGCCGACATCTTCCGCGTCGATCCGCGTGAGCTGATCGTTGCTGAGCCGGTCTTCTACGATCCCGAGTTGAAGCCGGTTTTCGATGTGCTTGGCCGTGTCGCCAGCCCGCAGCCGGCCAGCCTGTTCGATTCGGCATCGGCAACGGCACGCATCGCCCGTTTCTTCAACGTGGCGACCCCGGATGCCTTCGGCACGTTCAGCCGCGCCGAGCTTTCCGCCATTTCCGGTGCGATCGCCTATGTCGAGAAGACGCAGAAGGCCGAACGCCCGCCGCTCTCGCGGCCGGAACGCGAGGAAAACGGCGCGACGCTGTTCATCGATCCGGCAACACGCGCCAATCTGGAACTGCTGCGCACGCTTTCCGGCAGTCGGGAAGGATCGCTGTTCAAGGCCATCGACCGCACGGTCACGGGGGGCGGCGCGCGCTTGCTGGCCGACCGGCTGATGGCGCCGCTGACCGATGCCGCCGCGATCGGCGCCCGGCTCGATTCCATTTCGTTCTTCCGCGACGAGACACGCCTTGCCGAGGCGCTGCGGCTGGCGCTCAAAGGTGTCGCCGACATGCCGCGCGCCTTGTCGAGACTGGCGCTTAACCGTGGTGGTCCGCGCGACCTCGGCGCGTTGCGCGCCGGCTTTCTCGCCGCAGGCGACATCGCGCAGGTCTTCGCGCGCGTCACGCCGCCCGCGGAACTGACCGCGGCACTTGCTGCCATCCAGGCCTTGCCGAAGCCGCTGGCCGAGCATCTCGCCGGAGCACTGGCCGACGAATTGCCGCTGCTCAAGCGCGACGGCGGTTTCCTGCGCAGCGGCTACGATGCCGAACTCGACGAGATGCGCGCGCTGCGCGACGAGACCCGCAAGGTCATCGCCGGCATGGAGCGCGACCTGATCGAAGAGACCGGTATCCGGTCGCTGAAGATCCGGCACAACAATGTGCTGGGCTACTACATTGAGGTGACGGTCAACCATCAGGCGATCATGACCGGCACCGATGAGGCCAAGGCGCGCTTTATCCACCGCCAGACCATGGCCAATGCCATGCGTTTCACCACGACGGAGCTGGCCGGGCTGGAGACCAAGATCGCCAACGCAGCCGACCGCGCGCTGGTCATCGAACTTGCCGCCTTCGACCGGTTGCTCGCCGAAGTGGTGGCCGAGGCGGACGCGATCCGTGCCGGCGCCGATGCCTTGGCCGTGCTGGATGTGTCTGCCGCGCTTGCCGCCCTGTCGGTGAGCGAGAACTGGTGCCGGCCGCAGGTCGATGCCTCGCTTGCCTTCGAAGTGGTCGGCGGCCGTCACCCGGTCGTCGAGCAGGCGTTGCGCCGCAGTGGGGAAGGCCCGTTCGTCGCCAATGACTGCGACCTCTCGCCGGAAGGCGACGCCAGGAACGGTGCGATCTGGTTGCTGACCGGCCCGAACATGGGCGGTAAGTCGACCTTCCTGCGCCAGAACGCACTGATCGCCATCCTGGCGCAGACAGGCTCGTTCGTTCCGGCGGCAAGTGCGCATATCGGCGTCGTCGACCGCCTGTTCTCCCGCGTCGGCGCCTCCGACGACCTTGCGCGCGGTCGCTCGACCTTCATGGTCGAGATGGTCGAAACCGCAGCGATCCTCAATCAGGCCGGCGAACGCGCGCTGGTCATTCTCGATGAGATCGGCCGCGGCACCGCAACCTTCGACGGGCTCTCGATTGCCTGGGCAGCCGTCGAATACCTGCACGAAAAGAACCGCTGCCGCTCGATCTTCGCCACCCATTTTCATGAGATGACGGCGCTGAGCAACAAGCTTGGCCGGCTGCACAACGTCACCATGCGGGTCAAGGAATGGGAAGGCGACGTCGTCTTCCTGCACGAGGTCGGCAAGGGCGCGGCAGACCGCAGCTACGGCGTGCAGGTGGCGCGGCTCGCCGGCCTGCCGGAAGCGGTGGTGGCGCGCGCCAAGCAGGTGCTGCACCAGCTGGAAGAAGGCGAAACTTCCGGCAAGGCCGACCGGCTGGTCGACGACCTGCCACTGTTCTCCGTCGCGGTGAAGCGCGAAGCCCCCAAGCCGGTCAAGACCGATGCGCTTGGCGAGGCTTTGGCTGCCATCAGCCCGGACGAGATGACGCCGCGCGAGGCGCTGGAAGCGATCTACCGGCTGAAGGAACTGCTGGATCGGTAAGGATATCCTGGAGGGTCTGCCGTCACGTGTACGTCCTCAAGCCGGGCATAAAGAAAGACCTTCCCAGGCAATGGGCGCTGCCGGACCGTATCTTCTTCGGCTACGGCGCCTGTCATATCCTGGCCGGTTTCTATCTGCTGCGGCCACCGTTTGCCGGCTTCTATGCGGAGCGCATCGTCCCGATCGGCGATCTGCCGGGAAACCATGTCTATGTGACGAACGGCGCGATCGCCTTTGACTATCACGGCTATTCCTGTCGAACCCGGCTTCTCGATCATCACAAGCGGGCCTGGGCGTCCCGGCATTCGGGCTGGCATTGTGTGATCGAAAGGGTCGATTTCGATCTGCTCGACACGTTGGCCTTGAACGCGCGCAAGATGAGAGGGCCAGATCAGTACCTGCATGACGCCATTCCACGGGCGCGCCGGTTCGTTGAACGTGTCGACCATGCCGGGGCCTTCGCCAGGGCGCGCAGCACCGCCTGAAAAAGGTGCCGGATTTCCGGTGCCGGAAACGCTTTCAGGAACAGCACGGCTGGCGCTATATTGGCTGGCGCGGTGGGAACACAGATTGGAGGAACCAATGGATCGACGGTTGTTTCTGACGGGAATCCTCGGCGTCGCCGGCGCCGCCGTCATGGTCACGGCCATGCGTCCGGGACAGGCGATCGCGGGCGTGCCTGCGGCACGCGGCGGCATCCTTGACGAACTGGAAAAATCAGACGGGGAAATGACCGTATTCGATGGCGAGGCCGGCGCCGATGCCGAACTCATCGATCATCGCCCCGGGCATCGCCGGCGTCATCGCCCCTGGGGCGGTCGCCCGCGCTGGCGGCGTGTTTGCCGCCGGGTCTGGCGCCGTGGCCGCTGGCACGTTCGGTGCTGGCGCGAGCGTGTCTGGGTGAGGCGCTGGGCTTAAGACAACAACCCCGGCCAAAAGCCGGGGTTTCGCATTTGCGAGGGCACCGTCAGGCGGATGAAACCGCAAGGTCGTCGCCGAGGTCGGAGCTGGCTGCTCGGCCTTGTTCCGCGGAAGCCGGCAAAATTTTCTGCTTCGGTCCGGGCCGTCCAAGATAATAACCCTGTGCCTCATGACAGCCTTCGATACGCAGGATCTGCAGCTGCGCGGCGGTCTCGACACCCTCGGCCAGCACCGGAATGCCGAGACTTTGTCCCAGCGCAAGCACGGAGCGGACGATGGCCATGGCGTGAGTGTTTCGTTCCATTTCCCGGGTGAAGGAGCCATCCAGCTTGATCTTGTCGAAGGGAAAGCTGCGCAGCGTATCGAATGACGAATAGCCGATGCCGAAATCGTCGATCGAGATCTTCACGCCCAATCCCTTGATCTGCCGCAGTGTGTGCAAGGCCCGGCCCTTGTCGGCGATGAAGGTCGATTCGGTGATCTCAAGCTCCAGCCGGCTCGGCGACAGTCCGGTCTCGATCAGGATATCGCGTATCAGACCTGCGAGGTCGTTGTGTACGAACTGCACCGGCGAGAGGTTGACGGCGATCTTGTAAGGCTTGCCCAGCTTGCCGGCTTCCCGGCAGGCCGTTCGCAGAACCCATTCGCCGATGACCAGGATCAAGCCGGTCTCCTCCGCTATCGGAATGAAGACCGAAGGCGAAATCGCGCCCCGTGTCGGGTGGCTCCAGCGCAGCAGTGCTTCATAGCCGAGCACCTCGCCGGACTGGACGGATTTCTGCACCTGATAGTGGACCTCGAGCTGGCCGAGTTCGATGGCGTGGCCAAGGTCCGATGCCAGGGCATGATGCTCGCGCGCTGCCCTGTCCATGTGCGGCTCGTAGAAGCAGACGGCGCGCGTGATGTCGGCCTTGGCGCGGTACATGGCAAGATCGGCATTGCTGATCAGGACCTGCCTATCATGCCCATCGTCGGGATAGAGGGCGACGCCCAGGCTCGCCCCTGCGGCAAGCTCGGCATTGCCGATGCGGAGCGGCTCCGCGAACACCAGCTCGAGGCGCTTCAGGAAATCGTCGAGGTGACGACGTTCGACGAAATGTTTGACGCACATGAACTCGTCGCCGCCAATGCGCGCCGCGAACTCGTCGTCCTGCAGCAGACCGCCGAGGCGATGGCCGATCGTGGCGAGCGTTACATCGCCGGCCTGGTGACCGCGCAGATCATTGATTTCCTTGAAACGATCGAGATCGATGCCGATGATGGCAACCTTGGCGACCGTGTAGCGGGCGCGCTCCAGTTCTTCGTCGAGATGCTCGATGGCGCTGGTCCGGTTGGGCAGCCCGGTGAGGGAATCGGTCATCGCCAGCTTCTGCAGGCGATCGAAGGCTTCCTGCGAACTCTGCTCGTCGATCAGGTAGCTGATGATGCCGGCGCCCAGCACCAGCATGCCAACGCCGACAACGGCGAAGGCGGCGAGCGTCGACGACGCGGTGCTGTCGGCCGCGGTCGAAAAGGGCGTCACCGAGATCGCCGTCATTCCGGTGAAATGCAGGGAGGCCACGGCAAGCACGAAGAAGCCGACCGGCAGATATCGGGTTTCGCCCAGCAGCGGCTTGACCGCCTGCCTCAGCGCGAACCCCGCGAACAGGACCGACATCGCCACCGAAGCGAGCACATAGTCGAGATTCCATTCGATCAGCCCATCGACACGGTAGGCCATCATGCCGCTGTAATGCATTGTGGCGATGGCGATGCCGACAACGCCGCCGCCGATCTCTGCCGCCAGTGGGAAGCGGAAGCTGATCGACAGCCAGAAGCCGTAGGCGCAGCCGGCAACCGCGATCAGCAGCGACACCATCGTGAAGGCAGGGTCGAAGGTGACGGGCGCATCATGTTCATACGCGATGACGGCAATGAAATGCGTGCACCAGATCGAGGACCCGGCCGCCTGGGCGGCAAGGAAAATCCAGCCGGCCCGTTGCCAGCCATTACGTGCCTCGGCCTGCCGGAAAAGCCTGAACGTGACCCAGCTGCCCGTGACGCAGACAAAGACGGCCAGCAAGACGAGCCACGGGTTATGCTCCGTGACCAAGCATGAGACGACACGCATGAACCGCCCCCCGGCGCCATTATGTAGGGCAATCGCGTTTCGGATTGTTGCGGATCCTGGCGCGACCGTCGGTGTTCAAGACGTTGCCAAGCAATCGCTAATATTCTGATAGCGCCGATAGTTAATATGGCAGCTTCTGTTGTTGCGATAAGGTTCTGGCCCCACCGGTATTTGCCGGCTAGATTTTGTTTTGACGCAATTCCGGACGCAAAACCGCCGCGCGCTTTTGCTGGGATTGCTCTACCCACCAACACCTTTGGCGATCAACGCTGAAAACGCGGCGATGGCATCCGCAGCCGGAGTGCGTCCTTCCTGTTGCTCGCGCGCGATCGCTTCGGCGGCGCCCAGCAGACCGATGCAGGCGAGGCGCAGTCCGGCGCTGTCCAGGCCGGTAAAGGGCTGCAGGGCCCGGCACATGATCGCGACATAGTCGTCGACCATGGCGCGCTGCTGCGAGGCCATTTCCTCACTGCCCTTGAGCGCAGCCGAAATCGCCGGCGCCTCCGGTCCGAGATTGGCAAGGCAGTTGAAATAGGCCGCGCTCATCAGGTCGGCCGTCGCGCCGAGTTCGCGCGGCGCGATGTCCAGCGCGGCTCGTAGCGCTTCCACATACTGGTCCTCCAGCCGTTGGAAGAGCGCGAGAAGCAGCCCGGCGCGCGTCGAGAAGTGGTCATAGGCGACCGGCCTGCTCACCCCCGCTTTCGCGGCAAGCGTGACCAGGGACAGCGCGTCGGCCCCCTCTTCGCGGACGATTGTCATGGCGGCGTCGAGCAGCTGTTCGCGGCGCTTGTCTTTCGGCAACTTGACCAGGGTAAGCCCCTCGCTTGATTTCTACATTTTGTAAGTTACATTTTGTAGTAATCGAAATCAAGCGAGGATGCATCGATGAGCGACGTAACCGTGGTTGGCCTTGGCGAGATGGGCGGCGCGCTTGCCCGCGCCTTTCTGGCGGCCGGCAGGACTGTCACCGTCTGGAACCGTTCGCCGGCAAAAGCCGTGGCGCTGGAACGCGCTGGAGCCACACGCGCGCCAGCTTTCTCCGACGCGATCTTCGCCAGTCCGGTGGTGGTGATCTGCCTGCCCGACTACGAGGCGATATCGGCCCTGTTCCAGGAAAATGCAGTGGTCGAGGCACTCGGGGGTCGCCTGGTTGTGCAACTGAGTTCGGGAACGCCCGGTCAGGCACGTGCGCTTGGGGCCTGGATCCGATCCCACGACGGCAGCTATCTCGATGGCGCGATCGGTGCCTGGCCAAGGCAGATCGGCGGGCCGGAAGCGGGGCTGCTGGTCTCCGGCGAAGAAGCGGTGTTCGCGTCGGCCGAGCCGCTTCTCAAGCTGCTGGCTGGTGGCCTCAGCCACATCGGCGCAGATATCGGCCATGCCAAGACCTTGTCGAACGCCGGGCTCGCCTATTTCGCCGCACATTGGATCGGGTTCAGCCACGGCGCCGCGATCTGCGAAGCTGAGGGGCTCGACACGGCCATGTTCGGCGAGATGATGGCCGGCATGGCTACGTTTTTCAGCGAGGATATGCGTCAAATGGGACGCGTCATCGCCGAAGATCGGTTTGACGGTGCCGAGGCCACGATCCGCATCGTCAATTCCGATGTCGGCCTGCTGGCCAGGACGTCGCGCGAGCTCGGGATCGGCGCGGCGTTTCCGGATTTCGCTGCCGGCGTCTTTCGCCGTGCAAGGGACGCCGGTTTCAGCGCCGAAGAGCCCTGTGCGGTGATCAAGGTTCTGCGTGAGGCCTGACCGGTCAAGCCTCACGGCAAAGCGTGCAACCGAATGCCTGCAGCCGCATTGTTCGGAGGCCTGCAAACAGCCACGGAATGCTCCATGATCCGCGAAGCCCTGATGGCCGTCTATCGCCAGTACATCGACTGCCTGAACAGGCAGGATTGGCACCAACTCCCGCATTTGGTGCATGAGGACGTCCACTACAACGGAGCCCATGTCGGGCTTGCGGGTTACCGTTCGATGCTGGAGGGCGACTTTCGCGCAATCCCCGATCTTCGCTTCCAGATCGAATTGCTGGTCTGCGATCCACCATATATCGCCAGTCGGCTGCATTTCGACTGCACGCCGATCGGCGCCTTGTTTGACCTGCCCGTCAACGGCAAGCGCGTCCGGTTCGAGGAGAATGTGTTTTACGAATTCGAAGACACCCGCATCGCCAGGGTCTGGTCGATCATCGACAAGGCTGCGATCGCGCTACAGCTTTGACGGCGGGGCGTGCAAACTTAAGCCACGGCGCAAGATGAAACGCGCTCATCAGCAGATACATCAGCACCATGCCGCCAAGCGGCATGCCGATGGCGGACGAACACAACATCTCGGCAGGCCCGCTCATGATGCCGGTCAGCAGCGCCATGGCGGCGAAGGTCGGCGATGCCGCCAGCGCCAGCCACTCCGAAGCTCTCGATACAGGTGCATGGTTGAGCACGTACTCGTCGGTCGCCGGCAACGCCGTGGCATTGCCGCCCACGCCGTCGCCGGCGCTGGCCCGGCGAGGTTGTTCCTCGTCGGACCAGATCGAGCAGCAGGCGCGGCTCATGACTTCGCACTCGTCGCTTTGGCGCGCATCGCCTCTTCGCCAGCATCGGAAATGGCGACCCATCCCTTGTCGGGTTCGGCCTCGACCACGTAGCTGTCGTTCCAGTTCCACCATTTGTAGGTCGGGGTCTGCGGATAGCCATCGGGCGAATCCTCCCAGACCTCCTGGCGGCCGAGCGGCGTGATGTCGAGATAGTTCCAGGTGCCGCCCATCTGCTCATCGGCACGATCAGCGATGAAATAGGTGCGGAAGATGCGATCGCCGTCGCGCAGGAACACGTTGTGGCCGTGCCATTCGTCGACGCCGAAGTCGGCATCGAAGCTGTCGATGATCGTCACCCACGGGATACGATCCCAGCCCATGCGCGCCTTCACGCGCTGAATGTCGGCCTGCGGTGCACGCGACGCAAAGACAAGCGTGGTGTCGCGGGCATGGAGGTGTGAGACATGCGCCACCTGGTCGGCCACCATCGAGCAGCCGCGACAGGCATGGTCCGGCCAGCCATAGACGCCGGGCTCGAAGAAGGCGCGGTAGAGGATCAGCTGCCGGCGGCCGGCGAACAAGTCACGCAAGCTTGCCTTGCCGCTCGGGGTCTCGAAGACATAATCCCTGGTCACTTCCACCCAGGGCATGCGGCGGCGCTCGGCGGCCAGCGCATCGCGGGCGCGGGTGTGGGCCTTTTCCTTGACCAGCAGTTGCTGGCGTGCCTGCTCCCACGCCTCCGGGGTCACCACGGGCGGCCTGTGCAGGGCGGCCAGGATCTCGTCGCGTCTGGTTTCGGCGGATGCGGTCATTGTTCTGAACCTCCTGGTGTGGGCGATGCCGTGCATCGAGGCGCGAGACGTGGTCGCGCATCACTCGGTGCTGGTGTCAGGCATTGTGCCTGCGGAGGCAGGACAGCGTGAGTAACAAGTGTGGCGCTATTCCAAAGCGCGGAATGGCTTGTGGTTCAAAACCGCTTGCGCAGCAGGGTGGCGACCACGAACAGCGCGCCGATCGAGCTGGTGATGATGCCGATGGGCAATTCCTGCGGCGGCAGCAGCGTGCGCGCCAGCAGGTCGCTGGCGAGCAGGAGCACCGCACCGAATATGGCGCAGGCGACGGCCAGCCGCAGATGCAGCGGACCGGCGAAGCGGCGAGCGACATGCGGGATCATCAGTCCGACAAAACCGATGACCCCGGCAACGGACACCAGGATCGCCGTCGACAGCGCCGCGGCCAGGAATGTCAGTGTCCGGAAGCGCGTCACCGGAACGCCAAGGCTCTCGGCGGTGTTCTCGCCGGCCAGGAAAGCATCGAGCCAGCGATGGTAGCGGAGTGCGAAGGCCAGGATGACGGCGACACCGGCGATCGCCAGGCCGATATTGCCCCAGCGGGCGAGCCCCAGCCCGCCCATGGTCCAGAACAGCACCGAATGGGCGGCGCGCTGGTCGCCGGCAAAGACCAGATAGTTGGTCAGTGCCGTGAACAGGAAGGAGACGGCAAGACCGGCAAGGATCAGCCGCTCCGGCCCCTGGCCGCGAATGCGGTTGACCAGCAGCAGCACGACGAAAGCGGTGACGATGCCGCCGACGAAAGCGGCGATCGGCAGCGTCCACACGCCAAGGCGGTCACCGAAGACGGTGATCACCGAAACCGCGCCGGCAGCGGCGCCCGACGACAGGCCGAACAGGAACGGATCGGCGAGGTCGTTGCGTGTCACCGTCTGCAGAAGCGCGCCGACCACGGCGAGCCCCGCCCCGACGCAGATGGCGAGGATGGCGCGCGGCAGCCGGAGGTCGACGATGATCTTTTCCACCGGCGCCGTTACGCTCCCGGCATCCAGGCCGACGGCGCGGGCAAGTGCCGCGATGACGTCGCCGAGCGGAATGACGGTCGAGCCATAGGCGATCGACAGCAGCGCCAGCAGGATGACCAGCGCCAGGCCTGTGCCGATGGCTACGCCGTAAGACCGGCTTGGCACGCTCAGAAGGCCTCCGGGTGCATGGCCTTGGCGATCTTGTCGATGGCCTCGATGTTGGCCGGGCCGGGCGTCAGTTCCGCATAGCGCAGGGCAACGAAACGCTCGTTCTTGACGGCGTCGGTTTCTTTCATCGCCGGATGCGTCTTCAGGAAGTTGAGGAGCTTCCGGTAGCCGGCGTCGTCCTGGTAGTCGAGCAGGACCAGGAATTCCGGGTTCCGGGTGGCGACGGTTTCCCAGTCGGTATTGCCCCAGTTGGTCGGCAGGTCGTCCATGATGTTCTTGCCGCCGGCGGCTTCGATCATCGCCGTGGGGATGGCGAATTTGCCCGCGGTGAAAGGTTTGTCTTCGCCCGAATCGTAAAGGAACACGCGCGTGCCGCTGCGGGCGCCGACCTTGGCGGTGATGGCGGCGAGCTTTCCCTTCCATCCGGCAACCAGGCCATTGGCTTCGCTCTCCTTGCCGAAGATCTTGCCGAGCTTCTCGACGTCGCCGAACAGCAGGTCCATCGAAGCCGCCGGCCGGTTCTTGTCGAGGTGGACGCAGCTTTCGCTCAGCACCAGGGTCTTGATGCCGTGCGGCGCCAGCGTATCGGGCGTCACGTCGCCGCCGGGCTTCATACCGTAATACCAGCCGGCAAAGAAGAAGTCGGGCTCGACTGCGAGCAGGTTTTCCAGCGTCGGATATTTCGGCGCGAGTTCCGGGATCGAGCCCTGCGCTTTCTTGAAGGCATCGTCGACCTTGTACCAGCCGGTGATGCCGGTCAGGCCGACGATCTGTGGCTGCAGGCCGAGCGCAAACGCCATTTCCGACATGTTGAGATCGTTGATGACAGCGCGTTTCGGCGCGGCGTCGAAGGTCAGCGGGATGCCGCAGCTGTCGACGGTGACCGGGAAGGCAAAGGCGGTCGAGGAAAGCAGCGTTGCTGCAAGGCAGAGGGCGAGGCGTTTCATGATGGCTCCGTCGAGGGATCGGTTCAGCGGGAAAGGCGGATCGGCACGTCGAAGACCGTCAGTTCGCGGTCCTGTTCGTCCGGGTGAGGCAGTCTCAGAACGTCGATGCCGAAGACCTCGCGCACCAGCGCCGCCGTCAGGGTTTCGCGCGGGGTGCCCAGCGCGACGAGGCGTGCCTTGCTCATCACGGCGACATGGGTGGCGAAAGGCGCAACCAGCGGCAGATCATGCAGCACAGTGACGACGGCGATGCCGAGCCTGGCGACGAATTCCAGTAGTTCGCCGCGGGCGCGCGGGTCGAGATGGTTGGTCGGCTCGTCGAGAAAAAGCACATGCGGCTGTTGCGCGATGGCGCGCGCCAGTTGCGCGCGCTGGCGTTCGCCGCCAGAGAGCGAACCCATGCGGCGTTCACGCAGGGCGAGCAGGCCGGTGCGCTCCAGCGCGTCGAGCACGATGTCACGGTCGTCGCCGCGTCGGCGAAGCCCGGCATGCGGGATACGGCCGAGCCCGACATAGTCGCGAACGGCAAGCTGGGCGTCCGGCTGGTCGGACTGGCCGACCACCGCGATGCGGCGGGCCCGCTCCGCCATCGGTAGCCGGTCGAGCGGTTCGCCGTCGAGGCTGACCGAACCGTCCACGGGCTTCAGCATGCCGCACAGCATGCGCATCAGCGTCGTCTTGCCGGCGCCGTTGGGACCGATGATGGCCAGCCTGTCGCCGGCGTGCACGTCGAGGGCGACCTTCTCGACGAGGGTGATGCCCGTTTCCGGCCGATAGCAGAGGTCACGTGCCCGCAGGACAACGGCGCTCATGGAAAAACCCTTCTTGGCATGCCCTGCAGCCAGGATGATTGCATCGCTTCATCGCGCGGAAAAACGGCAAACCCTTCCACCGATCCCTCGTTCGATCAGGTGTGGAAGGAGGGCCAAATGGCGACAGGGCCGCCCTTGTAGCGTCCTCCCGGCACACCCCGTCCGGTCAACTCACTGCGATGGCAGGTCTCCTGGCTCGCGGATCACAGCGCTGTCCTGCCTTCCCGGCGCTCGGCCAGTGGCGTTTTCGGACTTTGCTACCGCTTACAGTTGCGGGGGCAGCCACGGTCTCGGTTCAGACGAACCTCACCGTATTCCCTTTTCACCCCGGACCTTTCGATTCGGGGCACCATCGGCGGCGACCCTATTGTGGCCACCGCCGGCTGGCAATGGCGATTCTTGGCCGGGACCGGGCTGGGCATGCCGCTCCGCGGGTGGAACGTAACGCGCGCGCCGAGGGTGGCAGTCGCAGGCCTGGTGACGACCCTTGAACAGGGAAAGCAGCAATTTGACGATCATGCCGTCGGCCCGTTCCAGCTCGGAAACGGATCGGCCAGCCCGCGCCAGAGTTCAGGCGCAAAGACGGGCTCATCCACCAGGCAGGCGTCGAGTTCGGCGCGCATGCGGCCTTCATCCATCGGATCGCAGCCGATGAAGACCAACTCCTGCCGGCGGTCGCCCCACATCGGGTCGAAATAGGGCACCATCGCTTCGCGCCAGGACGCGTTGTCGGGCCAGCGGTTGCGCGGCACTGCCGCCCACCAGAGGCCGCGCTTGCCGGTCCGCACCAGCGCGCCGGCCTGGCTCAGTTCGCCGACATGGTTGGGGCGTGTCGCCAGCCAGAAGAAACCCTTGGCGCGCACCACGCCCGGCCAAAGCCGGCCGATGAAGGCCTGCAGTCGGACGGGGTCGAAAGGGCGCCGCTCGCGATAGACGAAGGAACGGATGCCGTATTCCTCGGTTTCGGGAACATGATCCTTGAAGCCGTTCAGCTCCTTGAACCAGAGCGGATGCTGCTCGGCCTGTTCGAAGTCGAAGCGGCCGGTGTCGAGCACCTTGTCGAGCGGCACGCGGCTGAAGTCGGTCTCGACGAGCTCGGCCTGCGGGTTGAGCGCGCGGATGATCTTGCGGGCAAGCTCGAGATCGCCGGGCGGTGTGTCCGAGACCTTGTTGAGCACGATGACGTCGGCGAATTCGATCTGTTCGACCAGAAGATCGACAAGCACGCGCTCGTCCGAGGCGCCGAGTGCTTCGCCGCGATCGCGCAGGAAATCCGACGAAGCGTAGTCGCGCAGCAGGTTCGCGGCATCGACCACCGTCACCATGGTGTCGAGGCGCGAGACGTCGGCGAGGCTGTTGCCCGCGTCGTCGCGGAATTCGAAGGTCGAGGCAACGGGCAGAGGCTCCGAAATGCCCGTCGATTCGATCAGCAGGTAGTCGAACCTGTCCTGCTCGGCGAGCTGGCGCACTTCCGCCAGCAGGTCGTCACGCAGCGTGCAGCAGATGCAGCCATTGGTCATCTCGACCAGCTGCTCGTCGGTGCGCGACAGATTGGCGCCGCCGTCGCGCACCAGCGCGGCGTCGATGTTGACCTCGCTCATGTCGTTGACGATGACCGCCACCCGTCGCCCGTCGCGATTGTGCAGGATGTGATTGAGAAGCGTGGTCTTGCCGGCGCCGAGAAAGCCGGACAGGACGGTGACGGGAAGACGCCTTCGATTGTGCGTGGGCATGAATGCTTTCCAGTTTGGGGGAGTTTCGCGCCGTCGGGCGAAGCGGGTGTTTGCAGATTGTTATGTTGTAACATAACAATCCAAGAAGACAAGCGCTGGCATCGCGGTTCAGTTGGCAGGGGCTGTCACCAATGATCCGGCAAGCGGTCAAATGCCCAGACTGTGCCGCAATCGAAGAATTCCTTGGCGGCTCGTTCCGCCAGGAGATTTTCGATGAAGACCGCCTGCCTGCTGATCGTTTTCGGCCTGATCGCCGTGCCCCCAGCCATCGCCGAGCCCAAGCCCTATATCGACAACCGTTCGGACGCGGCCGAGCTGGTCCGCTCATTCTACAACGCCATCGATCGACGCGAATTCGCCCGCGCCTGGAGTTATTTCGGCGACAAGAAGCCGGCAAAGGATGTGGCGGACATGGCCAAGCCTTTCGAGGAAGCCAGTCGGGTCGAGCTGATGGTCGGAGATATCACCAGCAAGGAAGATTCCGAGGGGAGTGAGTATCGGGTCCCGGCATCAATCATCGTGAAAAGCAAGAATGCCGACAAATACAAGGAACCTTGGAGGGAGAAGGACCCTGACGAAAAAAACTTCACCGGTTGCGTCACCGTACGCCTCGCCAAACCCGGCGATGGCAGCTTTGCGCCGATGCGGATCGAGCAGCTTGATCTGAAATCCGAAAAGGACTTCGAGCGCCCGCAAAGTTGCGGCGCAACGGCCGAACCCGCGGCGATCATGCGAGCCCGCGTCATAAAGGCTTTCACCACCACCTATGCAGACTGTAGGAGTCTCGAGCCGAATGCCGAGGACGATCCTGGTCCGGAAACGTTCGAGCTGACCTATCGTATATCCTCCGCAAAGCCCGAGGATCCGGATCAGCACGCGACGCTCTATCATTTCAACTGCGGGACGGTCAGCCCCTACAACACCGACGAGATTTTCTACCTTGCTGAGGAGAGCTGGTTCCGCCAGCTTCAGTTCACCGAGCCCGAATACGACGTGGACTTTGAAGAATCTCAGCCGGTTGAAGATGAAGGGTCCTATGTCCCGCAGCGGGTAAGGTCGATTAAAATCACCGGATATCAAACCAAAGGAACGCTCTCCAATGCCGAGTTCGATCCGGAAACACGGACGTTGACCTCCATGCCCCTTGGGCGAGGCATGGGCGACCAGTTCACGCGTGGCGAATATGTGTTCCGCGACGGCGAGTTCACGCTGGTGAAGTATGAGATCGATCCTACCGACAACGAGAAGCAGGACCCGATCACGGTCATAGACCTCGCTGTTGCGCCCATAGTCACGCCGGCTGCTCCCGACAAATCTGACGGCAAATGAAGTAAAAGCAGCTGGGTATATATCAGCCCAGCCGCGTGATGCGCACATACCGGATTGCCGTTCGCCTATAAACATGATTAAAAAACTCATCTTTATCCCTTGAATCTCCTCGATGGAGAAAATCGGATCGAGGCCGCATCCTGCTCAAGACGGCGGGCCGTGACATCGCGACCTGCCATGGGGGTATGCGGGGGCATTGAGAAAGACGGGTAGATGACCGGCTGGAGCCAATATCTGGCACATCTTTTCAAGGAACACCGGCAGAGGCTGGAGTCCCTGGTGACGCGATCCACCGGCGATCGTGAAGCGGCGTCGGATATCGTGCAGGATGTATTTTCGCGAGTTTTGACCGTCGATCAGGAAAGAACGGCCGAAGAGAACGTCAAGATCCTCTACGCATCGGCTCGAAACGCCACGATCGACTATGTGCGGATGCAGAGGCGCCGGCAGGAAATCCTTGAAACGGTCATGCCGGAACAGATGTCTCCAGCCGTTCCGATGCCGGATTCGATCGTTGAAGGCAGGCAGGCTCTCGTGCTTCTCGACCAGAAACTCATGGAGCTGGGGCGCACGACACGGGAGATTTTCCTGTTGCGGCGGGTGCACGGCATCGCGAACGCCGAGATAGCCCAGCGATACGGCATTTCCGTCAGTGCCGTCGAAAAGCATGTCGCCCGTGCTCTCCGTCATTGCCAGAAAAGCTTGCGCGGCTGATCCGATTGAAATTCGATCACCGATGAGGGAGTCAGTTCCTCAGACGTTGTCAGATAAAGGCCTCGGTTTGTCTGCGACCATTGTGGTGCCAGAGGGATAGATGCAGATGATGAGCCAGGGGGATGGATGCCGCCAAGCCTTAAACCGACCGAGGAGCAGAGAGACACGGCAGCGCTATGGCTGGCGAAGCGAACCGGCGGTCCTCTCTCGGACGATGAGCAATGTGAGCTCGATGGCTGGCTGAATGCCGATCCGGCCAACAGGCTGGCCTGGGACGAGATGAGGGTTCTGTGGGCTCGCCTTGAAGAGCCTGCCGAACGCGTGGCGGCGCTGTCGCCACCGCGCGGTGTGATAGCCCGGCAGTTCATGTCGCCAAGGCGATGGCTGACCGCGGCTTGTGCAGGTTCGGTCGCCTGTTTCGTCATATGGCTGGCCAATCCCAACTTGCTCGAAAATCTGCAGGCCGATGCGGTGTCGGGGCATGCCTATGTGACGCCGGTGGCGCTTCCGGACGGCTCGTCGGCAAAGGTCGGCGCGGACACCGCGCTTGCCTTCGAGTTCGACACGACACGGCGACATGTCCGTCTGCTGCGTGGCGAAGCATTCTTCCAGGTCAAACCGGGCAGCTCGCCGGCTTTCACCATCGATGTGGACGGTGACCAGGTCCGCGTTGTCGGGACGAGCTTCAACGTGGAGCGCAAGGCGGATCGGACAATGGTCGTGGTCCAGAGCGGCGAGGTTGCGGTGAAGGGTGCAAATGACAGCGCGGCCAGCCACCTTAAGCCTGGGCAGCAGATCGTCGTCAGCGCAGGCACCGGCGGCAACGTCGAAGGCGCCGATCTCGAGGCGTCCCTGGCGTGGATGTCGGGACGGCTGGTCGTTCGGCAAGCTCCGATCGCGGATGTCATCGCCGCGCTGGGCCGGCACACCTCGAAACGGCTTCTGGTGGGCGGCGAGCTTTCCGGCAGGCGGATTTCCGGCACCTTTCCCCTCGATGACATAGATGGTTCGCTCGATACGATCGCGGCAGCCCTGGACGCGACGGTTGTCCGCAGTTTGCCCCTCGTGACCGTCGTTTTCTAAAGATGTGTATTTTTCTCAAGATTATATGCGACCTTCGATGAGGTTCCCCTCCGGCCAATCGTTATAAGAGTAGGGGATGGCAGATATCCTCGCTTGTTCGGGGAATCGGGATGCCGGGGTTGAACCACAACAATCGTGGGAGGAGTTTCATCGCCTCCCGACTTTGCGGCGCGGCCGCCTTGTCAACGGTGCCACTCTGGCTGGCAGCAGCAGCGTATGCGCAGCAGCCGGCATCCGGCCAGCAAACCTACCAGTTCAACATACCGGCGAAATCGCTGAGTTCCGCCCTCGCGGACATTGGCAAGGTGTCCGGTTGGCGCATCGCCTATGCGTTCGACCTCTCAGGAACCAGCAAGACGCCCATCAACGGCAGCATGACGCCGGAACAGGCCGTAGCGCAGCTGCTTGCGGGAACCAGCATAAACTATCGCGTGACGGGGCCTCGCTCGATTGTCCTGCAGGATCGCGTCGCGGCAGCGCATGATGCACCCGTCGTAGCGGATGGTTCGCTGTTGCTCGACACGATCACGATCAACGGCACGGGCGGTCAGACTTCGGTCTACAGCCCCTACGAGACGGCCGCTCCGACCAATCATATTTCGGCGCAGAACATCGAGCGCTTCCGGGGATCGAGCCCGGCCGACATCTTCCGTGGTACGGCAGGCGTCATGTCGGGCGAGGCCCGCAACGGCGCGGGCTCCGTCGACGTCAACATTCGCGGCATGCAGGGCATGGGCCGCGTGACAACGACGATAGACGGGGCGGAGAACGCGGCGACGGTCTATCAGGGCTATCAAGGTGTTTCCAACCGCACCTTCGTCGATCCCGATTTCATCGCCGGAGTCGACATCACCAAGGGCGCGGACACCGCATCATGGGGCAATGCCGGTTCGGTCGCCATGCGCACGGTGACCGCGGACGACATCGTCAAGCCTGGTGAAGCATGGGGTATCCGGGCCAAGGGTGAAATCGGCACCAACACGTCGAAGCCGCATACGGGCGACAAGGCCGGCTATCTGTGGCCCTATGCGCCGTGGGATCCAAACAAGACGCCTGTTGCTTCGGAAACCGGAATGGATCGTCCTTCGCTGTTTTCGCCCACGCGCGGCGCAGGCAGCGTGATCGGTGCCTACAAGGGTGAGGATTTCGACTTCCTCGCCGGCTATGCGCACCGCAAGCAGGGCAACTACCATGCCGGCAAAAATGGCCCCGCGGTCGATCCGGTCAACAAGGGTCGGCAACAATATTGCCCGGCGGGCGTCTGTAATCCCAAGGGCACCAGCTACTGGGATAACTATTACGAAAACGACGGGATCGTGAACTATCGCGGCGGCGAAGAGGTGCTCAACACTCAGCTCGAGACGGAATCCTGGCTGGCCAAGCTCACGGCAAGATTGTCGGAAGATCAAACCCTGCAGCTAGGATACACGGGCTATCGGAGCGAAGCAGGCGACCGGCTGGCTTCGCGATTGGTCGGCAAACAGGGGCAGTCGGTACAGCAGGCCCAGACCGCGGGCACCAGTCTCGACACCGTCACCGCGCGCTATCGCTGGAATCCCGACGACAACGATCTCTTCGACCTCAAGGGCAATCTCTACTGGACGCATCTGGAACTGCGCAATCCCATTCGGGGCGGACGAGACGTGACGCCCGAAAAGATCGGTTTGCCTTCCGATTTCCGGGTTGGCTCCGACAGCGATATGTGGGGTGGCGACCTTAGCAACCTGTCGAAATTTTCGGGCGCCCATGGCGATCTCGACCTTACCTACGGCTTGTCCTATCGCGGTGAGGATACGCGTGGCAGTCGCCATACGGCGGCGCTGGAGGCCTGGAATTCCGCTCGCGACGCCATTCGCCACGAGGCGGCCATCTATGCCAAGGCTGCATGGAAGCCGGTCGACTGGGCAACCCTCAATGCCGGGCTTCGCTATTCGCATTTCTGGTCGAAGGATCGCTACGATCCCTATGAGCGCGACGGCATAAAGAACAGGGTTTTGGGCTTCCGGACCGACGATGGCGGCTTCAGCCCATCGCTTGGCGTCACGCTGGAGCCGTTCAGCGGCTCACAGGTCTACGTCAACTACTCCAACACGATGCGCGCGCCGAGCGTCATCGAATCCGTGTCTGCCTTCAACAGCGTGGTCGCCAATGGAAATGTGAAGCCGGAGCGCTCCAGCAACTGGGAAATCGGCACGAACCTGACGCGTGATGGCCTGCTTTCCGGCGATGACCGGGGCATGCTGAAGCTCGGCTATTTCAACTGGGACGTGAAGGACTACATCGCGCGATCGGTTCGCACTTCGGGACCAATGGTCCTCAACATCGAGAACATCGATCGCGCCAGGTTCTCCGGCATCGAGCTTTCCGGTCGCTATGAGATCGGCGGCTTCACGGCCGATCTTTCGGCGAACTATTTCCTCGATGTCGAATATTGCCGTACGGCGGGCACCTGCGAAAACAAGTCGCTTTATGGCGACTACGCCACCAACCATGTGCAGCCTGAATACACCGTCGACCTCACACTGACGCAGAAAATGCTCGAGGAGAGGATGACGGTCGGCGGCCGCGTTTCCTATGTCGGGCCGCGCGCCATCGGTCATGGCGACGTGACGGCGAAGGGGGCGTCCGAGTTCATTTCCATGGTGGACTGGAGGCCCTACACGCTGGTCGACGTGTTCGCTGAATACAAGATCACCGAAGACCTGACCGCTTCCGTGCGGGTCGAGAACCTGTTCGATCGCTTCTATGTCGATCCGCTTGGCCTCGTCACGCAGCCGGGGCCGGGCCGCACCTTCTATGCGAGCCTTTCCGGATCGCTCGGTGGCGCCCAGACCTTCCCGCAGTTCACAAATCCGCTCAATGACCTCGTCGGAGGGCGCACTGCAGGCAATGGCGGGACCGCTGCCATCGACTGGACGGGGCTCTATGCGGGCGTGCATGCAGGCGGAGCGTTCGGAAGCACATGGGGCTCGACGAAGACCCTCGACGGTTCTGACAGCGCGATTGCCGCCCGCGAATCCGCCGACCTCAAGCTGGGCGGCGCCCTCGTGGGCGTGCAGGCCGGCTACAACTGGCAGCTTGGCAACGGCTTCGTGCTTGGCTTTGAAGGAGACTGGAGCAAGACTTACAACCTCTCCGGTTCGCACAAGGTGCTGTCCACGGATCCCATCCTGGCGAAGAACGGCCATGTCGATGCCAATACGAGCTACGACATCGACTGGATAGCCAGCCTGCGCCCCAGGATCGGCTATGCCGTCAGCAACCGTTTGATGGCCTATGCCACCGGCGGTCTTGCCCTCGCGCACGAAACCCAGTGGCGTGATCAATACATCTCCAACCTGGCCGAAGAGGGCAGGCTGCTCGGGGACAACACCACGGTATTCTCCGTTGAGAAGGCGGCCGCCACCCGCGCCGGCTTTACCATCGGCGGCGGCGTCGAATACGCCCTGAGCGACAAATGGTCGATCAAGGCCGACTATTCCTACAGCCGCTTTGGCAACAAGAGCTTCAAGTTCAAGGATGCTCGCTCAGGCACCGGCAAGAACTACACGACCACCGAGGTGGTTGGGTGGGAGCCGATACCGCCGATCTTCCCGCCCAGCGATCCACTCTGTGCCCTGCCGGATTGGGGATGGGCCTGTGAGCCGGGGCAGCGGCCGAAAAGGGAAGACGTCGAGCACAAAGGCTCATCCAGCATCGTCAACGGGCGGGAAGCATCGAATGCCCTCGATATTCACACCTTCAAGATCGGCCTGAATTACCGGTTCTGAACTCATCCGCCTGTGGCGCTCAGCCTCCGGACGACAGGAAACAGGACGATCCGATTTCACAACCCGCAATGACCCTGAATGAAATCGTCACGCCCCTCGCGTTCGGCACCGTGATGGCATCGAAACGATGAACCCGCTGGCTGGCAATCTGAAGATCGCGGCGGTCGGGGTTTCGACTGTGCCTGCGGTCTGCGCCGTCGCGCCGGCGCAGACCGGTGAGGCGGCTGCGCCATGAACGGACACAGCGGCTCCATCAGCCGCGGTACGCGTGCCGCCGAAGCGTCATTGTGGGCTTTCGCGGGTCTGCTCATGCTGACGGCGCATGTCAGCGGGGCGGTATGGCTTCTCCGCGAGCAGCCCGTCATCCTGGCCGACGATACGCCGCCGGCAGCCATCATGATCGAGATGGCGCCGTTACCGGAAGCCGTCTTCACCGAGGCGAACGAGGTTGCGCCCGATCTGGAGACCGCGGAGTTGGCTCTGCCGAGCGAGGAAGTGCTGACGCCGGAAGAGATGGCTGCCGCGGAAGCTGCAGAGCCGGTTGAATTGGAACCGGCGAAGAACGCCATCGAACCGGATCCGGAAGCAGCCCAGACGGTGGAAGAAGAAGTCGTGACGCCCGTCGAGCAGGAGCTTGCGGCTCTGCCCGACACAGAGGTTCCTTTGCCAACGGCAAGGTCGCTTTCACAGGAAAAGAAGCCGAAAGCAAAAGCGGAACCCCGCAAGAAAGCTGTCTCCGCAAAGAAGCTGGAGGAGCCGAAAAAGAAGCCGGTGCGACAGCAGCAACAGGCAGCCTCGAAATCCGCCATGCAGGCCCAGGCCCAGGTTACGCAGACGGATCGAAATGCCGGCCGTCAGAGCGCAGCCGGCGTTTCGTCCGTCTCACCAGCCCAGTGGCAATCGCGGTTGATGGCGCATCTGGAGCGCCGCAAGCGCTACCCCTCCAGTGCAAGGTCGCGTGGTGAAGAGGGCACCGTCCATGTGCGGTTCCGCATCGATGACGGTGGCAATGTGCTTTCCGTCACCCTGGCCCACTCGTCCGGGTTCCCCGACCTCGACAATGAGGTGCTGTCGCTCGTACGCCGTGCCTCGCCGGTCCCGGCTCCGCCGTCAGGCGTCAACAAGACCATCACCGCCCCCGTCAGGTTCAGCAGACGGTGACTTTGGTCCTTGTCGACGCAAACGCTCCGTGCAGGAACTTGAAGCGGGAATGGGCGACGGTCTGGCGCGGGCTGCCCGTCACGCCGCCGCGCGCTGTTGCTGCCGGAACAGCCGAGCACCTATGGCGCGCGCCTCGGCGGGAAGCTGCGCATGGTCACTCGCTTCCGGGAAAAGCAGCAGCTCGGAGGTGACCACCTTGGCGCCGCAATAGTCGAAAATGCCGTGGTCGATCTGCGTCTTCATGGCGCCGAAATAACCATGCCTGGCATAGGTGCGCTGGCTGCCGCCGCCGATCGCCACCAGATGCACGTTCAACCGCTGCAGCTTCTTGGTCAGCCTGCCGCCCGCCGGTTCGTCGTAAGCCCAGCCATTGGAGAAGACGCGGTCGATCCAGCCCTTGAGAAGCCCGGGCATCGACCACCAGTAGACGGGGTAGACCAGAACGAGAGCGTCGGCGCTGTCGATACGCCGCTGCTCTGCAACGACGTCGGCATCCGGGGTTGCCTGATGCTGGTGCACGGCATTGTCACTGTTGCGGAAGCGCGGATCGAAACCTTCCGCGGCCAGATCGGCGATTTCGAAACTGTTGCCGGGACCCAAAGCCGACACCCCCTCGCCAACGCTTTTGGCGATGGCGTGGACGATCGAACTGGAATCGGGATGTGCGACGACGACGAGCGCGTGCATGACAAGGCTCCTGAAGGTGTTGCAGGGGATGGGTCAGAACTATATACTTTTAGTAAGTTACTTTTGGTATATAGTGATGTCAAGCGACCCCCAGACGATTCCACCTGTGCGTCCGCGCCGTCAGCGCCTGCAGCGCGAGGACCGCCATCGCCAGCTTCTCGACGTCGCCTGGCGTATTGCCCGCGAGGAAGGCACCGAGGCGTTGACGTTGGGGCGGCTGGCTGAACAGGCGGCGGTCACCAAGCCCGTCGTCTACGATCATTTTGCCACACGCTCCGCGCTGCTGGCGGCCCTCTACCAGGAGTTCGATGAACGCCAGAACCGGGTGATCGATGCTGCGCTGGCCGCTAGCGAGCCCACACTTCATGGCCGCGCCTCGGTGATTGCTTCGTCCTATGTCGATTGCGTGCTCGAGCAGGGCCGCGAAATCCCCGGCGTGGTTGCGGCGCTTGTCGGTACGCCGGAGCTGGCAACGATGAAGCGGGAGCACGAGGCCGTGTTCCTGGAGAAGTGCCGGGCGATGCTTGCGCCTTTCGCAGGCGGGATTTCCACGGCGCGCCTGTGCGGCATGCTGGGAGCGGCCGCAGGCCTGTCTGCCGCCGCTTCTTCCGGTGAAATCAGTGCGCGGGACGCCACTGACGAGATCTATCAGACCATCCTGGCCATGGTGGCCCGCAGCGCCGGGTGAACGCTGTCGCCTTGCCCGGCCTGGATCGCCGTGCATGCCGCCGCCAGCGAGCCGGAAATCTCGCGCAACTGCTGTTTCAGCCAGCTGGTGGCGCCATCGGCGTCGCTGCGCGCATGCCAGGCCATGCCGATCTCGAAGCCGTCCAGCGCTACAGGCGTCTCGAAATGCCTCAACCCGTAGGTGCCCATGCAGCAGCGTGCCAGCTTGGCCGGCAGCGTGGCGATGAGATCCGTGGAGGCGGCGACATTGGCCGCGACCAGGAAGTGCGGCACGGTCATGGCGACACGGCGCGTGCGATCGATTTCCGCCAACGCCTTGTCGGCAACGGCGCTGACGCGGCCGAACCGCGAGACGATGACATGATCCTCGGCGACGAACTGGTTCAGCGTGACCGATCCATTGAGCCGCGGATGATCGTTGCGGCAGAGCGAGACATAGCGATCCTGATAGAGAACCTCACGCCGACGAGCCGTTGCCAGCGTGCCAAGCTCGGAGATGACGAGGTCACAGTCGTGACTGGCCAGCCGCTCCTCGAAATCGCCATCGAATGGCAACACCTGCAGCACGATGCCGTTTGACACGTCGCGGATGCGCTGCATCAGAGGCACCATCAGCACCAGTGCCGCATATTCATTCGCCAGGATCCTGAACCGCCGTGTCGAAGCGGCGGCATCGAAGCGGGCGTCGCTTTCGAAGGTCTGTGCGATCTGGTCGAGCAGTGCGCGCACGCGCGGGCGCAGCTGTTCGGCGCGTGGCGTCGCCACCATGCGGTTGCCGCGTCGCACCAGGATAGGGTCGTTGAGCAGTTCGCGCAGGCGTGCCAGAGCAGCGCTCATCGCCGGCTGGCTGAGACCCTGACGGCGCGCGGCTCCCGACACGCTGGGTTCGGCCAGCAAGGCATCCAGCGCCTTCAGCAGGTTGAAGTCGATACCGCGTATATTCATCACACCTATTCCGCAAATCCACGAGATCGATTGGATTTATGATCTTGGCCGCCATATGTCCAGCTCGACCGCCAGACCGGGCGCATCGAGACATTGGAGAGCGGATATGCAAAGCACCACTTTGGGTAAGAACGGACCAAGAGTTGGCCGCATCGGACTGGGCGCGATGGGCATGACCTTCGGCTACGATCCGCATGGGCGAAATGACGAAGCCTCAGTCGATGTCATCCGCCGCGCGGTCGACCTCGGCGTAACCTTGATCGACACCGCCGACGTCTACGGTCCCTGGACGAATGAGGAACTGGTCGGCAGGGCGCTGAAAGGCCGCCGCGACGAGGTCGTATTGTCCACCAAGGGCGGGCTGCTGTTCGACAACAACGGCTTCAGCAACAACGGCCGGCCCGACTATCTGGCCGGCGCCGTGGACGATAGCCTCGCGCGACTCGGTGTCGATCATGTCGATCTCTATTTCCTGCATCGCATCGATCCGCAGGTGCCGCTCGAGGAGAGCTGGGGTGCGTTGGCCGAAGCGGTTCGCGCCGGCAAGATCGGTGCATTGGGTCTCTCCGCCGTCAGCCTGGAGGAGCTACGCCGCGCCGAAACCGTGCATCCGGTCGCCGCGGTTCAGTCGGAGTTCTCGCTGTTCGACCGCAGTGCGCTTGCCGAAGTGCTGCCTTATGCGAATGAGCACAGTATCGCCTTCCTGCCGTTTTCGCCTCTCGGGCGCGGTGTGCTTACCGGCGGCATCTCCCGACATGAGGATCTGCCCAGGGATGATTGGCGGCGCGGCCTGCCGCAGTTCAGCGATGACGGGCTGGCCAGGCAACAGGCGATCGTCACGGCCGTTCAACGCATCGCCGAACGGCACCAGGCCAAGCCCTCGCAGGTGGCGTTGGCCTGGCTGCTGGCCAAGGGCGAGCATGTCATCCCGATCCCGGGCACCAAGCGCCAGCGCTATCTCGAAGAGAATGCCGCGGCTGCCGATCTCGACCTGCAGCCCGCCGAGATCGCCGAGCTCGACGCGCTGGACCTGCCGGTCTTCGCCTGAGGAGATGTCATCATCGGAGTTTCCGATTGAGACAATCGTATCTTCCCGTTTCCCTTTCCGAGTCCGCAGGGAGACAACTCCGTGCCAGGGCCGCCCATCGATTGGTGGCCGCAACGGAGATTTCATGAACACATCAACTGACAACAGCGCCGAGCGCGTTCTGATCGTCGGCGGAAGTTCCGGCATGGGACTGGCGCTTGCAAGACAGCTTCTGGCCGAGGGCGCCGAGGTGACGATCGTCGGGCGCTCGCAAGCGAAACTGGATGCGGCCAGCGCCAGCCTGGGCGGTCTATCCTCGCTGCGTGCCGCGGTCGCCGACGTCGCCAGCGAAGAACAGGTCAGCCGGCTTTTTGCCGATAGCGGACGACTGGATCACATCGTTTCGACCGCCGCCGATATCGGCGCCTCCTACAGGCTGTTGCCGGAACTCGACATGGCGGAAGCGCGCCGCGTGGTCGATTCGAAATTCTTCGGACCGCTGCTGCTGGCCAAGCATGGCGTGCGTGCGCTGACGGAGAAAGGGTCGATCACATTCACATCGGGCATCAATGCCTATCGGCCGGCGCCGCGCGGTTCGGTGACGTCGGCGATGAATGGTGCGCTTGCCTCGCTGGTGCGCGCACTTGCCGTCGAGCTCGGGCCGATCCGCGTCAACGCCGTCTCGCCGGGCTGGGTCGACACGCCGATCTGGCAGCATGTGGCCGGAGATGCCAAGGCGGCGACATTGGATGCCATGGCCGCTCGCTTGCCGGTCGGCCGCATCGGTCAGCCGCAAGACATTGCCGACGCGATCCGCTTCCTGATGCGAAACGGCTTCGTCACCGGGACGGTGTTGCACGCCGAGGGCGGGCATCGGCTGGTTTGAACTGCCGGCGCGCAGCCTCCAGGAAAAGACGAACCGCCGGGCGTTTACCGCGCCGGCCATGCCAGATCATGGAAACAGGGACCGGCGAGCTGGTGCCGGTCCATGGCAAGGCCATGATCCGCTCGTCACCGGCCGCAACGGCAACGCGCGGGATGAGCGCCAGTCCGGCCCCTTCCGCAACGAGTTTCTGGATCGCAGCGATCGAGCCGAGTTCGACGGCGATGCGCGGCCGAGCTCCATCCTGTGCGAAGGCGGTTTCGAACATCTGGCGGTAGACACATCCCCGCTCGGTCACCAGAAAGGGCTCGTCGTGCAGATCGTCGACGGTCGCTGCGGCTTGCCCGGCGAGCCGGTGGCCGGCTGGCACGGCGATGACGAGCTCTTCTTCGGCGACCACCTCATATCTGAGATCCGACGTGTCGGCTGGTTCGCCGAACGCGAAGGAAACATCGAGGGCGCCGCTCTTCACGCCGCCGCGCAGGTCACCGCTGCCGGCGCTCTTCAGTTGCAGGCGCACCGCCGGGTGGTCGGCGCCGAAATGCGCCAGCAGCGGCGGCAGATAGCTTGCGCATAGCGTTTCCAGCCCGCCGATCGCCAGCGTGCCGGCCACTGTATTTGCGGCCGCTGCCACCGCTGCACGTGCTTCGTCGGCGCGCGCCAGCAGATCGTGTGCATGATCGAGCAGGCGCTGGCCCGCTTCTGTCAGTTTCAGCTTGCGTCCCGTGCGGTCGAAAAGCGCGGCGTCAAGATCGGCCTCCAGCGCCTGGATCTGTTCGCTCACGCTCGACTGGGCAAGGTGGATGCGATCGGCGGCCCGCGTCAGGTTGAGGTCGGAAGCGACGGCAACGAATGTCTTCAGATGCTTGAGCTGCATGGCCTGTCCATGATGCGGTGAAGTCGGAGGGCTCAGGACGCTTCGGCCAGCACTGCGCGGCTGTCGAGATGGTTCTTCAGCACGGGTGCGACGGTGACGGTGGCGATGCCCGGAATGGCGACCATGCGTTCGCGCAGTGCGCTCAGCGCTGCGAGATCGCGGGCCCGGACCGTCAGCACCATATCCATCGGCCCGGAGACATGATCGCAGCTTTCGACCTCCGGAAAGCCGGCGACCATCGGGATCAGCCGCCCGCAAGGGCGCCCGTCGGTGCGCACGAAAAAGAAAGCACGGGCGCCACCCGGCTCCACCGGACCGGTCGTATCGATGGTGAAGCGCTTGATCACACCCTGACGTTTCAGCCGTGCCAGGCGATCCTGCACGGCGCTACGGGACAGCCCCACCGCGCGCGCCAGACTCAGCACCGGCTGGCGGCTGTCGCGTTTGAGAAGCGTAACCAACTGCCGGTCGATGTCGTCGAGATCAGGTGTCGCGAGATCCATCCCATTGTCCTTTCCCCGGCAATCTGCCGGCCGGACGTCATCTTGCCGGTCGAATTCCGGCGGCGACGTCGTCCAGAAGTCTGCGATCGAAACCAAAGCCGCAGGCAAGAGATGGAACGAGCCGCACGCATTTACCAGTATGGACCGCCGGAAGTTTTGCAGATTGAGCCAATCGAGGTGCCTTCGCCGGGCCCAGGCGAGGCGCTGATACGCCACACGGCGATCGGGCTGAATTTCGTCGAGGTCTATTTCCGCCGTGGTACCTTCCGGATGCCGGCCCTGCCGGCCGTGCTGGGCAATGAGGGCGCCGGTATCGTCGAGGCAATTGGGCCCGGTGTCGAAGAGGTGGCGGTGGGGGATCGTGTCGTCTACGCCGACAGTCCGCTCGGCGCCTATGCGACGGTGCGCGTCTATCCTTCCGACCAGCTCGTGCGCATTCCGGCAGCCGTCAGCGACGAGCAGGCAGCCGCCTCCTTCCTGCGCGGCGTCACCGCGCGCATGCTGTTGAAGGACGTCGTTCCTCTGCGTCCGGGCGACAACGTGCTCTACCATGGCGCAGCCGGGGGCGTCGGCCTGCTGTTCGCGCAATGGGCGCGGGCGCTCGGCATCCGCGTCATCGGTACGGTGTCCAATGCCGAAAAAGCGGCCGCTGCCCGCGCCGCCGGCTGCATCGAAACGATCGACTATCACGCGCAGGACTTCGTCGAGCGGGTCAAGGCCATCACCGGAGGCGAAGGTGTTGCCGCCGTGTTCGATTCCGTCGGCCAGGACACGTTCCTGAAATCGCTGGAGAGCTTGCGCCCGCGCGGTACACTCGTCGCCTTCGGCAAGGCTTCCGGCAATCCGCCCGCGATCGATCCGTTCCTGCTGGCGCCGAAAGGGCTCTACGTGACCTGGCCGATCCGGCCGGTTTACACCGCCCGCCGCGTCGAACGCGAACGCAGCGCCGATGAACTCTTCGAAGCGATCGCCAGCGGCATTCTCGATGTCGGTCCCGGTCGCCTCTATGCGCTCGACGATATCGTGAGCGCGCATCGCGATCTGGAAGGCCGCAAGGTCATCGGCGCGGCGGTGATCAAGCCCTGAACCCTGACGAAGCTGCATTTCGGCCGCTTGAGGAAGCGATCCGGCGCGCGTTCTATGGCAGCGGCGGTGCCGCTGTCGAACGGCTGCCGTTGCTCAGCCTTGTGTCGCCTGGGGTGGACGGCGATCGTTGTCGCCAAGGCAGCCGAAGTGAAGCAAACCTTGGGCTTTTAGGGTGCAATCGTGCTGGTCATGATGGTGTAGCCCATCATGACAAAATAGAGGGCGCCCCACAAAACCACCAAGCCGATTCCCGTCAAAAACACGAAGCTCAGTGCCTGAATGAAAATGACGTAGATGTTTCCGTCCTTCGGTTCCGTTCCGTCATCGTCGTCTGTCATTTGATGCAAGCTCACATCAGTGCCTGGCAGAACGTTACATCCGATAGCTTGCCAAAGGGTTAGATCAGTTGCCGAGCATCGAAACATCGATATGGCTCGACCCGTTGTGGTTTGGCAGGCGGGCAGCTCCGGGTGGTCCCACTTGAGAGCCGACGTTTCCTCTTGACTATTTGTACCGATCAGTACAAATAAGATAACGTGCCTGTCTGGCAAGAACCGAAGGAGATCATGATGAGTCGTCCGCCGCTGCCGCCCTTCAATGCCGAGACCGCCGCCGAGAAGGCGCGCAAGGCCGAGGACGCCTGGAACAGCCGCGATCCCGAAAAGGTGTCGCTCGCTTATACCGAGGACAGCGTTTGGCGGAATCGCGCCGAGTTCGTCAGGGGCCGGCCGGAGATCGTCGCTTTCCTGACGCGCAAATGGGCACGCGAGCTGGAATACCGCCTGATCAAGGAAGTCTGGACCTGGAATGAGAACCGCATCGCAGTGCGTTTCGCCTATGAATGGCGCGACGACAGCGGTCACTGGTTCCGTTCCTATGGCAACGAGAACTGGGAATTCGACGAGGCAGGGCTGATGCGCCGGCGTGTCGCTTCGATCAACGACCTGCCGATCGCCGAGGCGGAACGCAAGTTCCACTGGCCGCTTGGCCGTCGGCCCGACGATCATCCTGGCCTCAGCGATCTTGGGTTTTGAATGCGCAAGCTTGCTGCTGGCAGGGATGAGCTGATCGCGGCGATCGCCGAAGTGTTTCGTGCGCACGGCTATGCCGGCGCCAGCCTGTCGCTGATCACCGAGGCGACAGGGCTCGGCAAGGGCAGCCTCTACAACTTCTTTCCAGGCGGCAAGGATGAGATGGCGGCAGCCGTGCTGGCGCATATCGACCGCTGGTTCGAAAACGAGGTGTTTTCACCGTTGCGCAAAGCGGAGCGACCGCTGGAAGGCATCGGCCGCATGATTGCGGCAACAGACGCCTATTTCCAGTCCGGCCGTCGCGTCTGTCTCGTCGGTGCTTTCGCGCTGGACGATGCGCGCGACCGTTTCGCTGTCGAGATCGGATCCTACTTTGGGCGCTGGGTGTCCGACCTTGCCGGTGCCTTGCAGCGCGCAGGCCGGCAAGAGGTGGAGGCCCTGCGATTGGCCGAAGAGAGCGTCGGCGCCATCCAGGGCGCCCTTACCCTGGCGCGGGCTTTCGATGATCCGAGGGTGTTTTCCCGCACGATGGCCGGCATCCGCGAACGCCTGGGCGCCAGCGGCGTGTGATCTCGTCCCGATGCCGGCTCAGGCTGCGTCGAGACCTTCGAAGATCAGGCTGTGGTGCACGGCGGCACCGGCGGTGACGCCGTCTGCCGACGCCCATGTGGCATTGTGCATGCCGCGCGCGGCATCGCCGGCGGCAAAGACGCCGGGCACGCTGGTCGCCTTCTTGCCGTCGGTGGCAATGATCGGGCCGAAAAAACCGTCTTCGAAAGCGCAACCCAGGCTTTCGGCGAGCGGGCTGGCCATCACCGTCCGCGGTGTCACGTAAAGCGCCGTCATGGCGATCCGGCGTCCGTCGACCAGCAAGATCGCCTGCAGCGTCTGTCCTTCGCCTTCCAGGGCCTCGACCGCTGTTTGCTCGACTGTAACGCCGCGCCGCGCGAGTTTCGCCAGCACATGGGCATCCGGCATCGGCTGGCCATTGAGGAACAGCGTCGTCGGCCCCCATTCGGGGATCATCAGGGCTTTTTCCGAGCAGTGCGGCGTGGTTGCCAGAACGCCGAGCGGCGCGCCATCGAATTCATAGCCATGGCAATAGGGGCAGTGCAGCACGCTGACGCCCCAGCGCGCGGCCAGTCTGGGCAATTCGGGCAGGATGTCGGTGACGCCGGTCGCCAGGATGAGGCGTGCGGCTTCCAGCCTGGATCTCGACGCGAGCGTGACCGTGAAGGCGCCTTCCCGTCCAGATGCATCGACAGCTTCGTCCGCGATGAAATAGACATTGGGATAGGCGGTGAGCTTGTCGCGGGCAGCAGCGATCATGCGCGCCGGCTCGGCGCCATCCTGGCCGAAGAAGCCGTGCGAGGCGGCGGCGAAACGGTTGCGTGGCTTGCCGGCATCGATGACCGCGACATTGCGGCGCCCGCGCGCGAGCTGCATGGCGGCGGACAGGCCGGCATAGGAGCCGCCGATCACGACCGCGTCGAAGGGTTTTGCGAACATCTGCACATCAGGCTGCATGGGGATTGGCCTTCTTTGTCTTGTTGTGCTTCCAGCGCTCGTGGAAATCGGCGGCAAGGTCGGCCAGCGTCACCGCGCCGAGCCGCTGGATGAGCAGTGCTTCCGCGTCGCGGAAGGCGTCATCCAGCGCCGCGTTGACCGCTTGCTCCACCAGGCAATCCGGCATTTCCTGGCGGTTGCCGAGGGCAAAGACCATTGGCTCGCCGAGCGCGGTATAGACGTCGCGCAGCGAGACGCTGGCAAGGTCGCGGCAGATCGTCCAGCCGCCGCCATGGCCGCGTTCGGACTGCACGATGCCCATGTCTCGCAGGCCAGCCATGATGCGGCGGATCACCACGGGGTTGGTGCTCAGTGTCTTGGAAAGCTGTTCCGACGTCATCGGCCGGCCTTCCTCGGCCATATGGAGCAGGACGTGCAGGACACCGGAAAGTCGACTGTCTCGTTTCATGCAACTTTATATGTTACGAGAGTGGGTAAGAGTCAAGGTTGCGCAAGTGAACGGCGAAACTTCGATGATGCTTCGGGAAGAAGCGGCTGAGCGTTTCCGTTTTTACGGAAACGCGGAAACGCTCTAAGCTTTTGTTTTCGTCGCATTTTGTAATGCCAGGTGATTCCACTCGGCTACAAAATGCTTCAGGCGCTATTCGCTCTCGCCGTCCAGCGCCGGCACGGAAACGCCGGCCAGTTCGGCCGCCAGCAACCTGGCCGCTCCGGCGCGGGCGATCCTGAGCATCAGCGCCTTGCGGGTGGCCGGGGCCATGCGATGTTCCGGCGCGTCGCGCAGCATTTCGGCGCCATAGCCGTCCGACAGCATGAAGCCGCATTCCTCGGGAAAGATTTCGGCCGGCACGCCTGGATGCGTGGCGAAGAAGAAGCGGTCGCAATGCAACCGGTAGTCCGGCCATTTGCGGTCGACGCGAAAATCCTCGATCGAGGATTTGACCTCGATGATCCAGATGTCACCCTGGCGGGTCAGTGCGACGAGGTCGGCGCGCCGTCCGGTCGCCAGCGACAGTTCCGGCAAGACATGTGCGCCCATCTGGGTGAGCAGCCGCTGCACACCGCGCCGCACCAGCATGGCGCGCTCGGACTGGCGACCGTCGATCAGGGGATTCTGCGCTATCGGTGAGACAATGGGCATACCCCATCATGCCCGATTCCGTTCACGGTTTGAACCCTTCAGTCCACCGTCTCCATCTCTCCTGCCATCTCTTCCAGGATCGGACAGTCAGGGCGGCTGTCGCCATGGCAGGCATGGATCAGCTTGTTCAAAGTCGCGCGCATCGACTGCAGCTCGCGCACCTTTTCCTCGATCGCCGAGACATGCGCCGATGCAATTGCGCGCACGTCCTGGCTGGCGCGTTCGCGATCCTGATAGAGCGCCATAAGCTGGCGGCAATCATCGATGGAGAAACCAAGATTTCGGGCCCGCTTCAGGAAGGCAAGCCGATGTACGTCGTCACCCGAATAGTCGCGATAGCTGTTGTCGGAGCGCTCAGGCGAGATCAGCCCGATCTCTTCATAGTAGCGGATGGTCTTGGCAGGCAGTCCGGAGCGGCGTGCGGCGTCGCCGATATTCATGATCGCGTCCTCTGGCAGCCCGCATGAAGGTGTTTTTCGGGCCGCTTTCTTTGTTTTTGTTCGATAATCCCTTGGCAGATGTTGCCAAAATGCCATAGCCGGTGCCTTACCGGCAGACACACCCCTCCATATAAGCATCGGCTGCTTGGCAAGCAAAAGAAATGCCAGCATGAATACGTTAACGATTTTTACCGAATCGCCGCGGATCAACGGGACGGAGCGTAGAAACGGTTCATGCGCTTGAAATCTGCCATTGTCGTTGCGGCGCTTGCCGCCTCGCTTGCCGGCTGCAGCACTGTCGGCCAGATGCGGCTTTTCTCCAACGACTATGGCGGCATCAGCGACGCGGGTTATCAACTGCCGCGCATCCCGATCGAAAAGGTCCCGCAACGGTTCCATCGTCAGATCGTCGCCTACGACACCAATGAGAAACCGGGCACGATCGTTGTCGATACGGCCAACAAGTTCCTATACTTCGTTCTGCCGGAAGGCGAGGCGGTGCGTTACGGCATCGGCGTCGGCCGCGAGGGATTCGAGTGGAACGGTACGGCTCATGTCGCCATCAAGCGTGAGTGGCCGACCTGGACCCCTCCGTCGCAGATGATCAAGCGCCAGCCGGAACTGGCACAGTTCCGCAACGGCATGGATCCGGGACTGAAGAATCCGCTCGGCGCGCGCGCACTCTATCTCTTCAACAAGGGTGACACAGGCTACCGTCTGCACGGCACGCCGGAATGGTGGTCGATCGGCAAGGCGATGTCGTCGGGCTGCATCCGGCTGATGAACCAGGATATCATCGATCTCTACAATCGCGCTGAAGTCGGCGCCAAGGTGATCGTGATGTAGTCAAGGCGCTGTGCGTTCGAAGGGACGCATGGGGCAAGAGTTTCGTACGCGGACCGTCTAGGCAACACGGACGTCCCAAACAGAAAACCGGGCATGATGCCCGGTTTTTTGTTGGAGCAATTCCAGAAGCAAAAACCCTGGGACGATGTCCCGGGGTTTTGTATTGAAAGGGGGCGGTTACGACACCTGCTCGACATGCTCCACTTCGGGCACGAAGTGGCGCAGCAGGTTCTGGATGCCGTGCTTCAGCGTAGCGGTCGAGGACGGGCAGCCGGCGCAGGCGCCCTTCATGTGAAGGAACACGGTGCCCTTCTCGTAGCCGCGGAAGGTGATGTCGCCGCCGTCCTGCGCCACGGCAGGCCGCACGCGTGTATCAAGCAGTTCCTTGATGGTGACGACGATCTCCTCGTCATCCTTATCGTAGAACTCGCCTTCATCGGCGGCGGTGGTGGATGGAGCGGTGCTGGCCATCACCGGCTGGCCTGACATGAAGTGTTCCATGATGGCGCCGAGGATTGCTGGCTTCAGATGCTGCCAGTCCGGACCGTCCTTGGTCACGGTGATGAAATCGTAGCCGAAGAACACGCCGGTCACGCCCGGAATGTCGAACAGGCGGCCAGCCAAGGGAGAGGCTTCGCGCGCGGCGGCGGCGTCGCGGAAGTCGGCGGTGCCTTCGCGCAGCACTTCCTTGCCCGGCAGGAACTTCAACGTCGCCGGATTTGGGGTCGACTCGGTCTGGATGAACATAGCTGTCTCCGGCCCGTATCGTGCGGGCGATAGTTTGGAATGGTTCTAAATAGGCCCAATCCGCCGGGCATTCAAGCAAAAGCCGGCAAGGCTGTCGAATCCTAATGCCAATATAGGACGGTCAGGCCAGGCTTTCGATATCGTCGTCGGAAAGGTTTTGCGGTACGACGGTAACCGGGATCGGGAACGCCGCGCCCTTGCCGGCGATTGAGGCCACCAGCGGGCCAGGCCCTTCCTTGCCGGCGCCTGCGGCAAGGACCAGGATGGCGATATCCTGGTCTTCCTCGATCAGCTTGTGTATCTCGTCGGCGCGCTTGCCTTCGCGAACGACCAGTTCGGGTTCGATCCCCACCTTCTGGCGCACCTTGCCGGCGTAACCGTCCAGCGCCGAACGTGCCGTGGTGTTGGCTTCCTCGCGCATGATCTTTTCCACGCCCAGCCAATGCTGGAAATCGTCGGGCTCGATGACGTAAAGCAGCACCAGCACGCCGCCCGTGCTTTGCGCCCGCTTCGAGGCATAGGCCACGGCGCGTTCGCACTCCGGCGTGTCGTCGATGACCGCCAGGAACTTGCGGCGGTGGCCGGCTTCACGGCTCAGGCGTTTGGAGACCATTGATGTCCTGTCTTCTGGGCAAAATTCCAGGGGAAGTGCGCAGCGGCTTTCCATCCGGACTTGCGTAAAACCAAGGAGCCAGAGCGTTTCCACGGTCCGTTCGAAACGGAAACGTTCCAGCTTTGGCGGCAATCTGCCATTCGCACGGGGTTCCTTGCAAGCGGCCCCGCCATTCGGTCAGGCTAAAGAGCCGTGCAAGTGGCGTTGCTCGAAAAAACAAGGGCGGCCGGGAAACGGCCGCCCTTGAGGGTAGGATCAGCGGCTGGTTCAGCCCTGCAGCAGGCCGATGATGTCACGCACCGTCTTCATGTTGGCCTCGGCCAGCACGCCGGCGCGTTCGCCGCCATTGCGCAAAACACCGTCGATATGGCCCGGATCAGCCATGAGGCGACGCATCTCGCCGGCGATCGGCGCCATTTTCTCGACCGCCAGGTCGGCGAGCGCTGGCTTGAACACCGAGAACTGCTGGCCGCCATACTCCTTCAGCACGGCTTCTTTGCTGGTGTCTGCGAGGCCGGCATAGATGCCGACCAGGTTTTCGGCTTCCGGACGGCCGGTCAGGCCGGCAATTTCGGAAGGCAGCGCTTCGGGATCGGTCTTGGCCTTCTTGATCTTCTTCGAGATCGTGTCGGCATCGTCGGTCAGGTTGATACGCGACAGGTCGGATGGATCGGACTTCGACATCTTCTTGGAACCGTCGCGCAGGCTCATGATGCGTGCCGCCGGCCCGCCGATGACCGGTTCGGTCAGCGGGAAGAAGCCATTCACGGTCTCATCGCCCATCTGGATCTCCACCCCGACGCCGAGCTCGGCGATGCGGTGCGAGAAGTCGTTGTTGAACTTCTGGGCGATGTCTCGGGTCAGTTCCAGGTGCTGCTTCTGGTCGTCACCCACCGGCACATGCGTGGCGCGGTAGACCAGGATGTCGGCAGCCATCAGGCTCGGATAGGCGAGCAGGCCGAGCGAAGCATTCTCGCGATCCTTGCCGGCCTTGTCCTTGAACTGTGTCATGCGGTTCATCCAGCCGATGCGCGCCACGCAGTTGAACACCCAGGCAAGCTCGGCGTGCTGCATCACGCGGCTCTGGTTGAAGACGATGTGTCTGTTGGGATCGATGCCGGCAGCCAGGAACGCGGCGGTGATCTGCCGGGTCTGGTCCTTGAGATCTTCGTGCACGAGCTGCGCCGTCAGCGAATGCAGGTCGACGACGCAGTAGATGCAATCCATCGTGTCCTGCAGGGCGACGAACTTGCGGATCGCGCCGAGATAGTTGCCGAGGTGCAGGTTGCCGGTCGGCTGCACGCCGGAAAAGATAAGCGGTTTGAAGGCGGTCATTGCGGTTTCCTTGGCTTGTGGAGGGCCGTTTCGCGCGCGGCGAAATTTCGGACGGCGCGTTATGGACGAAGCAGGCTTCGCGTTCAAGAGGTGCGCGGTTCGAGAGGGTCGTGGATGGGCGAAGACTAGCCTTCTGCCGTGGCCACTCCCCGGCGATTGGCAGCCGCCTTGCGGCGGTCGGGCAGGCCGATCAGGATGCGATAGGGCGCGGGCCACAGGTCGGCAAGCGTGGCGGCAAGCAGCGACCAGAATGCGGTGATGACGATCACCAGGCCCAATTTGCTCCACAACGACAGATCGAGCGGCAGCAGGTAATACAGTGCCATGACCACGAAGGTCTGGTGGACGATGTAGAGCGGAAATATCTTGGCGTTCAGCCAGGAAAGCGCGGCACTCTTGCGGTTCAGGTGAAGCGCCGCAAAACCGATGGCGGCGAGGATCACCGTCCAGGCCAGCGAGAAGGTCAGCGCCTTGTACAGCGCCATCTGCATGCCCCCGGTTTCACCGCCGATGCCTGCCGCCTTGCTGATCCAGGAATAACGCCAGAGACAGACCGTCAGGACGGCGGCGAGCGCGAGGCTGAGCCAGCGTTTTGCGACGATGGTCGGCACCACCGCCAGATGGTGCTTGGCGACGAGGAAACCCAGGCCGAACCAGCTTGCCCAGACCGCGAACCAGGCGCCGTCATTGTAGAGAACATTGGTTTCGCGCGGGAAGAACGGCAGGAAGATCAGGTGCAGCACCAGCGGCAGCAGCACGAACAGATAGATGATAGGTGTGCGGGCCGTCCTTTCGAACCAGTCCGCAAGCCCGCGACCCGAAGAATGGGTCAGCAGCCAGAAGATCGGCGTGCAGATCGCCGTCATCACCAGCAGATAGGCCACGAACCACATATGCGCCCAGGAAAAATTGCCGGTCGGATAGCGGCCTTCGGTGAAGTAGCGCAGCACCCAGAACTCCATCAGCGAGCCCTCGAAGCGGCCATCAAGCAAGCGCTCGTACCAGACCTGCGGCACGATGATCACGCACATGGCAAAGATCAGCGGCAGGAACAGCCGCACGAAGCGGCTTTTCAGGAAATCGAAAGTCGTTTGCGAGCGGAAGGCGAACCAGGTGCCCATGCCGGAGACAAAGAACAGCAAGGCCAGCCGCCATGCGCGGGGAAACAGCGTGACCAGCGACAGCGTCTGGCTTTTCTCCGGGCTGTTGAACAGCCAGTCGAGGTCATAGAGGAACGCCGCCGACGAGTGATAGAGGATCAGCAGGCCAAAGGCCGAAACGCGCAGCCAGTCGATATAGTGAAGCCTGGTGTCCTGCATGGGCCCGCGCTCCAGAGCATTTCCGGCGAAAAAAGAATCGCCTTCAATGCCCTATCTCCTCGTTTTTGCACAATTCCGGACGCAAAACCGCTGCGCAGTTTTGCTGGAGTTGCTCTAGTTGTGCGAGGCTGTGTTGCCTCGGCGGATCCCCCTCCTCTTATGCAGGAAACCTTAAAAAATCGGCCTGGACTGTCTCACTCCGTGTCGGTGGACGCCGACGGTGTCCTTGCGCCGCCGCGCTTGATGTTGCGGCGGATCATGCCGAGGTCAGCGCCGCCTGTGGCGAAGGCGACCACGAAATAGATCACGGCGCCAGCCCCGCACAGGGACGTCAACGTGATGGCCTTGGTGGCCAGATGCGATGCCGATGACAGCTCGACAGCAAACCAGCGTTCGCCGAAATAGAGCGCGACGCCCATCAGTGCCGCCGCCAGAACCAGCCGCGGAATTCGCTTGAGCAGCGGGATGTCGCGGCCCCAGTGACCGCGCCGGATCAGCACGGCAAGCAGCATGACGGCGTTGAGCCAGCCGGCGACGGCGGAGGCGACCGCAATGCCGGGCGCACCCATCGATGGAAACAAAGTCAGCGCGATAGCGATGTTCACCACCACCGAGATGGCCGCGAAGATCATCGGCGTGCGCGTATCCTCGCGCGCGAAATAGCCTGGCGTGAAAGCCTTGATCAAAACAAAAGCCGGCAGGCCGAGGCCGAAGATGGCAAGAATGGCCGCCACCGTCGGCGTCGAGTTGTTGGCAGCGAACGCACCACGCTCGTAAAGCAGCCGCACGATCGGATCGGCCATCACCAGCAATGCCACCGCTGCCGGCAGTGTCATGAACAGGGTGAATTCGACGGAGCGGTTCTGCAGGTTGGCGGCTTCGACCATGTTGCCGGATTTCAGCGCGCGCGACAGCTCGGGCAGAAGCACGATCGCCACCGCGATGCCGACCACGCCGAGCGGCAGTTGGTAGACACGGTCGGCATAGGCGAGCGACGAGACGGCGCTGTTCTGGCCGGATGCGATCGCCGTGCCGATCAGCTGGTTGATCTGGGTGATGCCGCCGGTGATCGCCGCCGGCAGCGCCAGCCACAGCAGCCGTTTCACGTTGGGCGTCATATGCGGGCGACGAAAGCCGATGCGCATGCCGGCATTGCGGACCGCAATCCACACGATGGCGAGCTGGACGATACCCGCCGCCAGCACGCCCCAGGCCAGTCCGTAGCCGACATAGTGTGCGTCCTTGCCTTCGTACCAGGCATAGGCGAGCACGGCGATGAGGATGATGTTGAGGAACACCGGCGCCACCGCGGCGGCGAAATAGCGGCGCAGCGAATTCAGCATGCCGGCCATCATCGCGCCGAGCGACATGCAGATGAGATAGGGGAACATGATGGTGGCGAGCCGCACCGTCACGTCGAACTTGCCCGGAATGTCGGCAAAGCCCGGCGCCACCAGGTAGCGCACGATCAGCGGCATCGCCAGTTCCATGGCGATCGTCAGCACCAGCAGCACCGAAAACAGCACCCCGAAGACTTCTTCGGAAAAGCGCTTGGCGCCGTCGATGCCGTTTGCCTCGATTTCCTTGGAAAACAGCGGCACGAAGGCGGCGTTGAAGGCGCCTTCGGCAAACAGCCGGCGGAAGGTGTTGGGCAGCTGGAACGCAGCGTTGAAGGCATCCGCGATCGGTCCGGTGCCGAGCGCCGCCGCCATGAACATCTCTCGCGTGAAACCGAGGATGCGGCTCATCAGCGTGCCCGAGGCAACCGTGGCGAATTTCTTGACGAGGCTCATGCAGTGGTCCTGTGACAGACACCGGTGAAGAAACAATGGGGCATTGGGGTTCTACCGTTACTCCGCCGCGGCTTTCGCTTTGGTGCGGCCGCCATGGTTTCCCTCCAGCGTGGCGATCAGCCGCTCGCGGATGGTCTTCAGCCGGCCCTGGCTTTCAATCTTCTGGTTGGTCAGGTCGGTGACGTAGAAGGTGTCGATCACCTTCTCGCCGAAGGTGGTGATATGCGCCGAAGCGATATCGAGCGACAGGTCGGACAGCGTGCCGGTGATCTCGGAGAGCAGACCCGGTCGGTCCAGCCCTTCGACCTCGATCACCGAAAAGCGGTTGGACAGCGTGTTGCGGATTTCGGCACGCGGCTGGATGCGGAACGTCTTGGCACCACGTTTCGGCTTGGTGCGTTTCTCGATCATTTCGGGCAGCCAGGAGCGGCCGGACAGCACGTCTTCGATCAACTTGCCGACACGTTCGCCGCGCCTGCGTTCGTCCTCGTCGCGGTCGAATTCCCGGTTGATCAGGATCGTGTCCAGCGCGCGCCCGTCGGCGGTGGTGAAGATCTGCGCGTCTACGATGTTGCCGCCCGCGGCCGCGCAGGCTCCGGCAATGACCGAGAGCAGGCGCGGATGGTCCTGCGCCAGCACGGTCACCTCGGTCACCGCCTCGAACTCGTGTGTCTTGACCATGGTGGCGAGCTTTTTGCCCGCGGCATCGGCTTCGCGCACGAAAGCGGCATGGCGCAGCTGGTCCTTGAGGTCGACGGTGAGCAGGTAATTCTCATAGTGCAGGCCGACCAGGCGCTTGCGTTCGTCCTGCGGCCAGTCGGACAGGGCTTCTTCAAGTTGCTCGCGGGCCGCCGCCGTGCGTTCGGCGCGCGAGAGATCGGAGAAGCCACCGGTCAGAAGCAGTTCCGTTTCATAATAGAGCGTGCGCAGGAGCTGGCCTTTCCAGCCGTTCCACACGCCGGGACCGACGCCGCGTATGTCGCAGACAGTGAGGATGAGCAGCATCTTCAGCCGCTCGACCGACTGCACGACATTGGCGAAATCCTCGATCGTCTTGCGGTCGTTGAGATCGCGCGTCTGCGCGGTCATCGACATGACCAGGTGGTTTTCCACCAGCCAGGCAACGGTTTCGGTGTCGGTTGCGGAAAGCCCCATATGCGGACCAAGCCGTCGGGCGATTTTCGCGCCGGCCTCGGAATGATCCTCAGGTCGTCCCTTGGCGATGTCGTGCAGCAGCACGGCGACATAGAGCGCCTCGCGCTGGCTTTTCAGTTCGCCGATCAATTTGTGCGACAGCGGATGGATCTTCTCGCCGTCGCCGCGCTCGATCTCGGACAGCACGTCGATGCAGCGCAGCAGATGCTCGTCCACCGTGTAGTGGTGGTACATGTTGAACTGCATCATGGCGACGATCTTGCCGAAATCGGGGATCAGTTTGCCGAGCAGCCCGGCCTCGTTCATGCGGCGCAGATTGAGCTCCGGCCGGCGGTCCGAGGTCAGGATGTCGAGGAACAGCCGGTTCGCCTCGGGATCGCGGCGCAGGTTGCGGTCGACCAGCTTGAGCGATCGCGTCACCAGCTTCAGTGCATCCGGGTGGTATTCCAGCGCATGGCGGTCGGCGAACCAGAACAGCCGCAGCAGGTTGACCGGATCGCGGTCGAACACCTTGCTGTCGGCGATGTTGATGCGGTCGTTGTCGACGATGAAATCGGCCGTGCCGGCGAGCTTGCGGCGGCGGCGCGAGAAGGTCAGGAACAACCGGTTGAAGCCGGAGACATGGCTGGCCTGCTCTTCTTCCAGCGCCGCGCAGAAGATGCGGGTGAGGTCGCCGACATCCTTGGCGACCAGGAAGTAGTGCTTCATGAAGCGTTCGACCGCCGAAAGGCCGGGATGGCTCTTGTAGCCGAGCCGGTCGGCGATATCGCGCTGGATGTCGAAATGCAGCCGCTCCTCGGCCTTGCCGGTCAGGAAATGCATGTGGCAGCGCACCGCCCACAGGAAGTCCTCGGCTTTCTGGAACTGCGCGAACTCATCGCTGGTGAACACGCCCTGGGCGACGAGTTCCTCGACCGTGCGTTCGCGGTAGAAATATTTGCCGATCCAGAACAGCGTCTGCAGGTCGCGCAGGCCGCCTTTGCCGTCCTTGATGTTGGGCTCGACAAGATAGCGGCTCTCGCCGCCCTTGCGGTGCCGCTCGTCGCGCTCGGCCAGCTTGGCCTGCGCATACTCGGCGCCCGTGTTGCGCACCACTTCGCGGTCGAAACGCGTGATCAGCTCGTCGCAGAGCGGCTTCTCGCCCCAGACGAAGCGAGCTTCGAGCACCGCGGTGCGGATCGTCATGTCAGACCGCGACAGTCTGAGGCATTCCTCGATGTTGCGGGTGGCATGGCCGACCTTCAACCCCATGTCCCACAGCATGTAGAGCATGTATTCGACGATCTGCTCGCCCCAGGGGGTCTGCTTGTAGGGCAGCAGGAAAAGCAGGTCGATGTCGGAGCCCGGCGCCAGCGTGCCGCGTCCGTAGCCGCCGACGGCAACGATCGCCATGCGCTCCGCGGCGGACGGGTTCTTGGCGCGATAGACATGGCCGACGGCGAAGTCGTAGAGCGCGGCGATGATCTCGTCCATGAGGTGGGAAAGCCGTGCCGCGCAGGCGGTGCCGCCGCCATCGTCCATCAGCAGGCGCTCGGCGGCCACGCGGCCTTCCGCCATCCTGGCCTTGAGCAGCTTCAGGACAGCCGTGCGTACGGCGGCATCCGATCCGTCGCCGTTCGTCTCGGCGGTGAGCGCCGACAGTTCTTCGCGCAACAGTCTGCCGTCGATGATCTCGTCGAGCTTGAGGGGAATCTTCGCCATGAGCCCTTTGGTAGCGTCTTTCCGGCGGCGTCTATAGCCTGTTTTGACGGCTATGGGTATGGGGCCGCGCCGCCCCGGGTCGCCATCAGATTGGCTCTTGACCTTCCAGTTACTGGAAACCTTATCTGTTCCCAAAAGCGGAAAATATCAGGGATTCGGCCATGACGAAGACACATCACGACCACGGTCACCATCAGCATGCCAGGGACGGGTCGTGTTGTTCGGGCACCAAGCCGACGAATGACGCTGTGCTGCGCGACCCGGTTTGCGGCATGGAGGTCGACCCGAATGCCGGCAAGCCGACCCTCGAGCACGGCGGACGTGTCTTCCACTTCTGCTCGGCGGGCTGCCGCGGCAAGTTCGAAGCGCATCCCGAAGAGTTCCTGACGGCCAAGGATCCGGTCTGCGGCATGGATGTGGACCGTGCCAGCGCCAGGCATTTCCTGCGCCATGAAGGCGAGAAGCTCTATTTCTGCTCGGAAAGCTGCCAGAAGAAGTTCGAGGCCGACCCCAAGGCCTATCTCGGCGACAGGCCGGCGCCCGCGCCGATACCCAAGGGTACGCAATACACCTGCCCGATGCATCCCGAGATCATTGGCGACAAGCCCGGCTCCTGCCCGCTTTGCGGTATGGCGCTGGAGCCGATGATGCCGACGGGTGACGAAGGTCCCAATCCGGAGCTGGTCGATTTCACCCGCCGCTTTTGGGTCAGTGCGGTGCTCTCCCTTCCGCTGCTCATCATCACCATGGGGCCGATGGTCGGCCTGCCCTTCCTGCGTGACTGGCTGGGCGAGCAGGCGGCTGTCTGGGTCGAGCTCGTTCTGGCGACGCCGGTGGTGTTGTGGGCGGCACTGCCCTTCTTCGAACGTGGCTGGGCTTCCATCGTCAACCGCAGCCCGAACATGTGGACGCTGATCTCGCTCGGCGTTGGCGCCGCCTATGTCTACAGCGTCGTCGCCACACTGTTCCCGGACATCTTCCCGCATCAGTTCCGCGGCCATGGTGGTGCGGTGCCGGTCTATTTCGAAGCCGCCGCCGTCATCATCGCGCTGGTTTTCCTCGGCCAGGTGCTGGAGTTGCGCGCGCGGGAAAAGACCGGTTCGGCGATCCGGGCGCTGCTCGACCTTGCACCGAAGACGGCGCGACTGATCGGTGCGGACGGTTCGGAGAACGATGTGCCGCTCGACCAGGTCAAGGGTGGCGACCGGCTGCGCGTGCGGCCGGGCGAAGCGGTGCCGGTGGACGGGATCGTGCTGGAAGGCCGTTCCTCCGTCGATGAATCGATGATCACCGGCGAGCCGGTTCCGGTCGAGAAGATCGAAGGCGATGCACTGACCGGTGGCACGCTGAACAAGAATGGCTCGCTGGTCATGCTGGCCGAGAAGGTCGGTTCGGAGACGACGCTCGCCCGCATCGTCGAACTGGTCGCCAAGGCGCAGCGCAGCCGCGCGCCGATCCAGAGCCTGGCCGATCGTGTGTCGTTCTACTTCGTCCCGGCCGTGGTGCTGGTGGCTATCGTCGCCTTCATTGCCTGGGCCGTGTTCGGACCCAAGCCCAGCCTGGTGTTCGCCATCGTCGCGGCGGTGTCGGTGCTGATCATCGCCTGTCCCTGTGCGCTGGGTCTCGCCACGCCGATGTCGATCATGACCGCGACCGGGCGCGGTGCGCAGGCCGGCGTGCTGATCAAGGATGCGGCGGCACTTGAGCGTTTCGCTTCGGTCAACACGCTGGTGGTCGACAAGACCGGTACGCTCACCGAAGGCAAGCCGAAACTCACCGATGCCATTGCCACGGGCGGCGTGTCCGAGGACGAGCTGCTGGGATTGGCGGCGGCGCTGGAGAAAGGCTCCGAACATCCGCTCGCGGAGGCGATCGTCGGCGGCGCCGAGGAGCGTGGCCTGAAGATCGCGGCCGCCGCCGATTTCGAAGCCGTCACCGGCAAGGGCGTTGCCGGCACGGTGTCCGGCCGCAAGGTGGCGCTCGGCAATCTCGCCATGATGACGGAACTCGCTCTCGATGCGGCGGCTCTTGCTGAGCGCGCAGCGGCGCTGCAGACTGAGGGCAAGACGGCGATGTATGTGGCGATCGACGGCAAGCTGGCCGGCATCGTCGCCGTCGCCGATCCGATCAAGGCGACCGCGGCCGAGGCGATCCGTGCCCTGCACGACGAGAACATCACCGTTGTCATGGCGACCGGCGACAATGAGCGCACAGCCAAGGCGATCGCCAAGCGGCTCGGCATCGATCAGGTCCGTGCCAACATGCTGCCCGAGCACAAGAGCGCGCTGATCGAGGAACTGCGCAGCCGCGGCGGCATCGTCGCCATGGCCGGCGACGGCGTCAACGATGCGCCAGCGCTGGCTGCGGCGGATGTCGGCATCGCCATGGGCACCGGCGCCGACGTGGCGATGGAAAGTGCCGGCATCACGCTGGTGAAGGGCGACCTCACCGGCATCGTGCGGGCGCGCAGGCTTGCCAAAGGCACGCTGGCCAACATCCGCCAGAACCTGTTCTTCGCCTTCCTGTACAACGTCGCCGGCGTTCCGGTCGCTGCCGGCGTGCTTTATCCGGTGTTCGGCGCGCTGCTGTCGCCGATGCTGGCGGCAGCGGCAATGAGCCTGTCCTCGGTATCGGTTATTGCCAATTCGCTCAGGCTGCGTACGCTCAGGCTTTGATTCCTGCGGCATCCGCGCCTCTGGACGGATGCCGCAACAGGCCCCAACTAAGGGCCATCACAAGGAGACCAGAATGAACGTGATGAAGAAGATTGTCCTCGCTTTGATGGCCGCCGGCATGCTGGTCGCCGTGCTTCTGGAGACCGCTCCGGCTTAGGATTGCAAAGGCCATCCGCCAGAACCCAAAAAGCCGGCGTCTTCGACATGAAGCGCCGGCTTTTTCTTTTGCCTATTCGTCTTCGCCATTATCCGCGACGCTGGGCGCTGCCAGAAGCAGAGCCGCACCTGCCAGCGCGGCGACCAGCGAGCCGGCGAGGATGCCGACCTTGACGGCGTCCTGAAGCGCCGGGTTGTCGGCAAAGGCCAGCAGGCCGATGAACAGGCTCATCGTGAAACCGATGCCGCACAAGAGCGCGATGCCGGTCATCTGCATCCAGCCGGCGCGCGCCGGCAGGTCGGCCAGCCCGAGCTTGATCGCCAATGCCGAAGCGCCGAGCACACCGACCAGCTTGCCGACGACGAGGCCGGCGGCAACGCCGAGCGTCAGCGGCTCGACCAATGTCGCCGGCGTGAAGCCGGCCAGCGAAACGCCGGCATTGGCGAAGCCGAAGATCGGAATGATGATCAAAGGTACGAAACGGTGCAGCGCATGTTCCAGCCGGTGCAGCGGCGAATGCTCGAGATCATGCGCGATGCCGGGTGTCGCCCGCAGCGGAATGGTCAGCGCCAGCGCGACGCCGGCCAGGGTGGCATGCACGCCGGATTTCAGCACCAGCACCCACAGCACCGCGCCGAGCACGAGATAAGGGACGAGTGACAGCACGCCCATGCGGTTGAGCACGATCAGCACGACGATGACGGCAAGCGCGGCTGCTAGATAGGCGAGCGACAGCCCGCTTGTGTAGAACAGAGCGATGATGATGACGGCGCCGAGATCGTCGATGATGGCGAGCGCGGTCAGGAAGACCTTAAGCGAGGCCGGCACACGATTGCCGAGCAGCGAGAGCACGCCGAGCGCGAAAGCGATGTCGGTTGCGGTCGGGATCGCCCAGCCGGACAGAGCCGCAGCGTTGTCCCGGTTGATCGCGATGTAGACCAGTGCCGGCACCGCCATGCCGCCCGCCGCCGCGATGCCGGGCAGCATCCGGCGCGGCCAGGTCGACAGCTGGCCATCCAGCATCTCGCGTTTGATCTCCAGGCCGACCAGCAGGAAGAACACCGCCATCAGCGCGTCGTTCACCCAATGCAGCACGCTGAGCGGGCCGAGATAGGCATGCAGCGCAGCGAAATAGGTCTCCGCCAGCGGTGAATTGGCAACGATCAGCGCAAGTGCCGCCGCTGCGATCAGGATAATGCCGCCCGCGGCCTCTCCATCCAGGAATTCACGGAAAACCGAGATTGGGCGCGGGTTGTCATTCACCATGTCTGCTCCTTGATAACGGAAACGCTCCGGATCGAATTGCAACTGGGCCCGATGATGCCCAAGGCAGCGGGATGCGGCAAGCAAAGCCGCACCGCCTGCGACAATAATGGCGATTTATCGGGATTGTTCTGGGGGATCAGCGCGGTGCGCGCTTGGCCAGGATACGCTGCAGCGTCCGACGGTGCATGTTCAACCGCCGTGCCGTCTCCGAAACGTTGCGTTCGCACATCTCGTAGACGCGCTGGATGTGTTCCCAGCGTACGCGGTCGGCCGACATCGGATTCTCCGGCGGCACGACACGTTCGGCGCCGGTGCGCGTCAACGCCGCGAAGATGTCGTCGGCATCGGCCGGCTTGGAAAGATAATCGACAGCCCCGAGTTTGACCGCCGTCACCGCAGTGGCGATGTTGCCGTAACCGGTGAGGATGATGGCGCGCGCATCGGCGCGTTTTTCCCGGATCGCCGCAACCACGTCCAGCCCGCTGCCGTCGCCCAGCCGCATGTCGACGACCGCATAGGCCGGTGGATTGGCGCGTGCCTTCACCAGGGCTTCCTCGACGCTTTCAGCGGTGTCGACCACGAAGCCGCGCCCTTCCATGGCGCGCGCCAGGCGGGTGAGGAATGGCTTGTCATCCTCGACGATCAACAGCGAGGTATCGTCGCCCGTCACCATGCTGCCCTGGGCATCTTCACCGCTCATGATGGTCCTTGTCCTTCTTTCTTATTTTTTCGGCTCAGATATAGCGACTAAGCCGTAATTGTCCAATTTTGAGCGGTTTTCAGCCCGGTTTCGAGGTCTTTCTGCGCTATTCCGCCGCATCGAAACCAGCGGGATGCATCGCCCTTGCATTGGCGAACACTTCGCGCGGCCAGCGGATGCGCACGACGGCGCCTTCACCGGGGCCGCCGGAATTCTGGAACTCGATGTCCGCGCCCGAACGTTCGATCAGCGTCTTGGCGATGAACAGGCCGAGCCCCAGCCCGCCGCCGCCACGCTCGGTGCCTTGTCTTGTCGACATATAGGGTTCGCCGATGCGGTCGATGATCTCCGGCGGAAACCCGCGGCCATCGTCGGTGATCGACAGCGTGACATGCTGGTCGTTCCAGCCCCAGCGCACGGTGATCGCGGAGCGGGCGAAGTCGACGGCGTTCTCGACTAGGTTGCCCAGCCCGTAGAGCACGCCGGGATTGCGGCGGCTGATCGGTTCCGCACCGATGCATTCGCCTGGCTGCAGATCGATCTTGATGCCGAAGTCGCGATGCGGCGTCACCACTTCCTCGACCAGCGCGGTCAGCGACAGCTGTGCCAGCAGCGGCTCGCCCTCCGAGGAGAGATTGGTCAGGCGCTTCAGGATCTCGCGGCAGCGCTCGCTCTGCGTGCGCAGCAGGGAGACGTCCTCGCGGTACTTCGGGTCCTTGCCCAGCGTCTTTTCCATCTCGCGCACCACCAGCGTGATGGTGGCGAGCGGAGTGCCGAGTTCATGCGCCGCCGCCGCTGCCAGACCGTCGAGCGCCGACAGGTGTTGTTCTCGCTGCAGCACCAGTTCCGTGGCGGCGAGTGCGTTGGCCAGCTGGCGCGCTTCCTTGGCGACGCGGAAAGCATAGATGCCGGTGAAGGCGATCGAGCACAGCACCGCCACCCACACGCCCGCCACATAAGGCACAGGCATCACCAGCGTGATGTTCTCATACCAGGGCAAGGGCTCGTGGAAGAACACCAGCAGCGTCGCCGCGGCCACCACCAGGGCGCCGAGGATTGCGGTGAGCCGCAGCGGCAGCGACGTTGCCGAGATGACGACTGGCACTGTGAGCAGCAGCGCGAACGGGTTGGTCAGGCCGCCGGTCAGGTAGAGCAGGCCGGCAAGCTGCAGGCTGTCGAACACCAGGATTCCGAAGGCGGCCGGCGGTGCCAGTCGGTGCGCGGCGGGATAGCGGAAGGCCAGGAACAGGTTCATCCAGGCCGAGCAGGCGATCAGCGTGAAACAGAAGCTGACCTGCAACGGAAAGTGCAGCACATAGGCAACGACCAGGACGGTGATGCTCTGGCCGACGATCGCCAGCCAGCGCAGCCAGATCAGCGTGTTGAGCCGCAACCGGTCCGGTGGCTGGAAATCGGGAGAGCGCAGGATTTTGATCATCAGGTCTTCTAGAGCAATTCCGGGAAAAGTGCGTAGCGGTTTCCGTCCGGAATTGCATGGAAAGCAAGGGTTGGAGTGTTTCCGTTAGAAACGAAACCTTCGAGAGCAAACAGACAGCGGCGCTTTTCTGATGCGCCGCTTGTCATGGCGAAATCAGGTGCCGCGCGGCTTGGCGCGGCTGGTGGCGGCGGCCTCGAGCGGATTTTCGGGCCAGACATGTTTCGGATAGCGGCCACGCATGTCGGAGCGCACGTCGGCCCAGGAACCGCGCCAGAAACCGGGCAGGTCGCGCGTCATCTGGATCGGCCGATGTGCCGGCGACAACAGTTCGAGCGTCAGCGGCACCGTGCCGTTGGCGATCGAGGGATGGCGGTCTAGGCCGAACAGCTCCTGCACGCGAATGGCCAGCACCGGTGTTTCGCCATCATAGCGGATCGGCACGTGGATGCCGGACGGCGCGTCGAAATGGGTCGGCGCGAGAGCATCGATCCTGCGCTGGAGGTCGTGCGGCACCAGCGCGGTAAGGCCATTCGTCAAGGCCCCGCCGGAAATGGCGTTGAGCGAAGCCTCGCCGGTCAGGAAGGGCGCCAGCCAATCGTCGAGGCGTTCGATCAGCGCTTCGTCGCTCATCTCCGGCCATGGCGCGCCAAGGCCGCGATGCAGCCAGCCGAGGCGATTGCGCAGGCTTTCCGCTTCCTTGCTCCACGGCACCAGGTCGAGGCCATGTTCGCGCACCGCTTCAATGACGGCGGTATCGGCATCCATGCCCTTTGGCGCCGGCAGCATGCGCTCGGCCAGGGTGATGGCGCCGAGGCGCACCGTCTCGCGCACGCGCACCGAGCGCCTCTCGCGATCGAAACTGGTCTCGCGGCGGGTTTCGATGCGGTCGGACAGGGCTTCGCGGATTTCCGGCTCGCTGACCGGCGCGGCTGCGGTGATCCTGGCATTCTGCGCTTTGCCCTGCAGATCGGCGACGACAAGGAATGTTTCCCCGGCGAGCGGATCGGCGGCATCCACCATGGCGCCGGAACCGTTGGCAAGCACGAAACGGCCGCGCTCGCCGCGGGCCTTGGCGACACGGTCGGGCCAGGCGTCGAGAAGCAGCGCCCCGGCGGTGCCGGTTTCCGCGGTCGTGGAAGAGACGGCGCGCGCCAGCCTCTCGGCCAGTTGCCGTGCCGCGTTGGCGCGGGGCGACCGGTCCGAAGCAAAGCGCATAAGCCGCCGCTCCAGATCGGCGCTGTCGCCGCCGAGCCCACGTTCGGTGAGCAGAACCGCAAGCCGTGCGGCATCCGCCGCGCGGCCGTGATTGGCTGCTTCCGCAACCATATGGGCAAGCCGCACCGGCAACGCCAGCTTGCGCATCGCCGAACCGGCTTCGGTCAGTCGGCCCGCGTCGTCGATCGCGTGAAGCGCTTTCAGCAGGGCACGGGCTTCGGCCAGGGCCGGCGCCGGTGGCGTGTCGAGGAAGGACAGGCTGGCCGGATCGGCGACACCGAAAGCGGCGCAGTCCAGCATCAGCCCGGAGAGGTCCGCTTCGAGGATTTCGGGCGGGGTGAAAGCCGGCAGCGCCGCGGTCTGTTCGGCGCGCCAGAGTCGGACGGCGACGCCCGGCTGCGTGCGCCCGGCGCGGCCGGCCCGCTGCTCGGCGGACGCGCGCGAGGCACGCACCGTCTCGAGGCGCGTCAGGCCGCTCGCCGGTTCATACCTCGGCAGCCGCGACAGGCCGGAATCGATGACGACGCGCACGCCGTCGATGGTGATGGAAGTCTCCGCGATCGCGGTCGCCAGCACCACCTTGCGCCGGCCTTCGGCTGCCGGGCGAATGGCTGCATCCTGCGCGTTGCCGTCGAGTTGGCCATAAAGCGGCACCACGTCCGTATCGCTGCCGACACGGCCTTCGAGCTGCGCGGCGGTGCGTTCGATCTCGCGCTGTCCAGGCAGGAAGGCGAGCACGCTGCCGGTTTCGTAGGCAAGCGCGGTTCTTATTGCCTTGGCCGTCGCTTCTTCCACCGCCATGCCGGCGGGGCGCTCATCGTAGCGAATCTCGACCGGGAAGCTGCGCCCTTCGCTTTCGATGACCGGCGCACCCGACAACAATTTCGCCACGCGCGCACCGTCGAGGGTGGCCGACATCACCACGAGGCGCAGGTCGGGCCGCAGCGCACCTTGCACATCGAGGGCCAGCGCCAGCCCGAAATCGCCATCCAGCGAGCGTTCGTGGAATTCGTCGAAGATCACCGCCGACACGCCCGGCAGCTCCGGATCATCGAGGATCATGCGCGCCAGAACGCCTTCGGTAACGACAAGGATGCGGGTCCTGGCCGAAGTACGGTTCTCCATGCGCATTGCATAGCCAACCGTGCCGCCCGGCTCTTCGCCGAGCAGGGCGGCCATGCGCCTGGCTGCCGCGCGGGCGGCAAGCCGGCGCGGTTCCAGAAGCACGATCTTGCCGGGTCTGAGCCAGGAGGCGTCGAGCAGGGCGAGCGGCACCAGCGTCGTCTTGCCCGCTCCCGGCGGCGCCACCAGCACCGCGCTGCTGCCGGTTTCGAGAGCACCGTTCAGCGCTGGCAGAACAGCGGTTACAGGCAGATCGGGCAAGCGCGCCGCGTTCATCAGGCAAACGCCTGCTGGCACGGACCGCGCTTTTCAATGGCCTGAAAGGAAGACATGGAAGGCGGCTTTAGACCAGGATGACGTTTGGTTGAAACGTCATCCTGGTTTCGCGGTTTGTTGGAGCGCGATCTTTTCCGGAAACCGGTTCCCACTTTTCGGGATCACGCTCTAGGCCGCCTTCTTGCGGGCAAGCCTCGCCTTGATGCTGTCGACGTCGGCACGCGGCGTCGCTGCAAACAGCGTCTTGGTGTAGCTGTGCTGTGGGTTGGCAAAGACTTCGTCGCGCGGACCGTATTCGACCGCTTCGCCGAAATACATCACCATGACGTCGTCGGCGATGTAGCGCACCACCGACAGGTCGTGGCTGATGAAGACGTAGGTCAGCTGGAACTCGTCCTGCAGGTCGGCAAGCAGGTTGAGCACCTGTGCCTGCACCGAAAGGTCGAGTGCCGATACCGGCTCGTCGAGCACCAGCAGGCTCGGGTTCAGCATCAGCGCGCGCGCAATGGCGATGCGCTGGCGCTGGCCGCCCGAGAACATGTGCGGATAGCGGTTGTAGTGCTCGGGTCCCAGGCCAACCTTCTTCAGCATCGCCATGGCGCGGTCGCGCCGCTCCGAGGCCGGGACATCGGTGTTGATCACCAGCGGCTCACCCAGGATGTCGCCGATCTTCTGGCGCGGGTTGAGCGAACCGTAGGGATTCTGGAACACGATCTGCACCTTGCGGCGCATCTCCTTCGACAGGCCGTCCTTGGCGATGTCGACCTTCTTGCCGTCGATGAACAGCTCGCCGGCGCTCGCCGCGTCGATCAGGGTGATGATGCGGGCCAAAGTGGACTTGCCGCAGCCGGATTCACCGACGATGGCCAGCGTCTTGCCCTTCTCGACCGAGAACGAGACACCTTTCACCGCATGCACCGTGCGCGCCGGCCGGAACATGCCGCCGCCGACATGATAGTCGCGCTTGATGTTTTTACCTTCGACGACGATGGTCATGACGCGGCTCCCGAAACGGCGGGCTCGAACAGCATGTCGGAGACGGTCGGCAGCCGGTCGCCGGTGGCGTTGTCCGGCAGGGCCGCCAGCAACGCGCGCGTGTAGTTGCTCTTCGGGTTCTCGAACAGCGACAGTACGTCTGCCTCTTCCATCTTCGTGCCCTTGTACTGCACGACGACGCGATCGGCCGTTTCGGCGACCACGCCCATATTGTGGGTGATCATGATGAGGCCCATGCCGTGTTCGGCCTGCAGTTTCATCAGGAGATCGAGGATCTGCTTCTGGATCGTCACGTCGAGCGCGGTGGTCGGCTCGTCGGCGATCAAAAGCTTCGGGTTGCAGGCGATCGCCATGGCGATCATGACGCGCTGGCACTGGCCGCCCGACATCTGGTGCGGGAAGGAATTGAGCCGCTCCTCCGGTTCGGGAATGCCGACAAGCTTGAACAGCTCGATGGCGCGGGCGCGACGCTGGGCCTTGTCCATGCCCATATGCACGCGCAGCACTTCCTCGATCTGGTAGCCCGCCGTGAAACACGGATTGAGACTGGCGATCGGCTCCTGGAAGATCATCGAGATGTCCTTGCCGATGATCTTGCGCCGTTCCGCCGCGTCGAGCGCCAGCAGGTCGATGCCGTTGAAGCTCATGCGATCGGCTTTCACCGTCGCTGAGGGTGGCAGCAGGCCCATCACCGCCAGCATAGACACCGATTTGCCGGAGCCCGATTCACCGACGATCGCCAGCACTTCGCGCGGTTCGATCGACAGGTCGATGCCTTTCACCGCCATGAACGGCCCGCTCGACGTATCGAACGAAACCGTCAGGTTCTTGATCTCTAGCAACGCCATGTCACGACCTCTTCAGCTTGGGGTCGAGCGCATCGCGCAGACCGTCGCCGATCAGGTTGATGGCGAGCACGGTGATCAGGATGGCGAGGCCGGGGAAGGTGACGACCCATGGCGCACGCAGGATGAATTCGCGCGCCGAGGCGAGCATCGTGCCCCATTCCGGCGTCGGCGGTTGCGCGCCCATGCCGAGGAAGCCGAGTGCGGCCGCTTCGAGGATGGCGTTGGAGAAGGACATCGTCGCCTGGACGATCAGCGGCGCCACGCAGTTCGGCAGGATCGTCACCACCATCATTCTCCAATGGCTGGCGCCGGCGACCTTGGCCGAGACGACATATTCGCGGTTCTTCTCGGCCATCACCGCGGCGCGGGTCAGGCGTGCGAAGTGCGGCTGCAGCACCAGCGCGATGGCCAGCATCGCGTTGAACAGGCCGGGCCCGAGGATGGCCACCAGCACAAGCGCCAGCAGCAGCGACGGGAAGGCGAGGATGATGTCCATGACGCGCATGATCAGCGTGTCGACCCAGCCGCGGAAGTAACCGGCCAGGACGCCCAGCACGATGCCCGAAGACAGCGCGAAGACGACGACGATGAGGCCGATGAACAGCGAGTAGCGCGCGCCGAAGATCAGGCGCGAGAGGATGTCGCGACCGACGGCATCGGTGCCAAGGATGAACATCGACTTGCCGCCTTCCTGCCAGGCCGGCGGAGTGAGCAAGGCATCGCGGTATTGTTCATCCGGAAGGTGCGGCGCCACCAGTGGCGCGAAGACCGCCACCAGCACGAGGAGGGTAAACACCACCAGGCCGATGACGGCGCCGGTGTTCATGGAATAATAGTGCCAGAATTCGGCGAATGCGCGCTGCTTGGGGCCGGATGGCACCGTGGCGGCGGTGGTCTCGCCTGCTGTTTGATCGGTCATGTCACTGCACCCGGATACGTGGGTTGATGACGGCATAGAGCACGTCGACGACGAGATTCACGGCCATGACGATGAGGGCGATGATGAGCAGCCCGCTTTGCACGACGGCATAGTCGCGCTTGCCGATGGCGTCGATCATCCACTTGCCGATGCCAGGCCAGGAGAAGATCGTCTCGGTCAGGATGGCGCCTGCCATCAGCGTACCGACCTGCAGGCCGATCGTGGTGATGACTGGGATGAGCGCATTGCGGAAGGCGTGAAGGCCAATGACGCGACGCGGTGACAGGCCCTTGGCGCGGGCGGTGCGCACATAGTCCTCGCCCAGCACCTCGAGCATCGCCGAGCGCGTCTGCCGCGCGATGACGGCGAGCGGAATTGTGGCGAGCACGATCGAAGGCAGGATCAGATGGCTGAAAGCGGACCAGAAGGCACCGGGCCGGCCGGAGAGCAGACTGTCGATCAGCATGAAGCCGGTGACGGGTTTGAAGAAGAACTGCAGGCCGATACGGCCTGAGACAGGCGTCCAGCCGAGATAGCCGGAGAAGAAGATGATGAGCAGCAGGCCCCACCAGAAGATCGGCATCGAGTAGCCGGTCAGCGCCACGCCCATGGTGGCCTGGTCGAACCAGGAGCCGCGTTTGACGGCGGCAAAGATGCCGGCGGGAATGCCGATCAGGATGGCGATGATCATGGCGACGAGAGCGAGCTCGAGCGTCGCAGGGAACAACGTCATGAATTCGCCGAAAACCGGCCGCTTGGTGGAAAGCGAGATGCCGAAATCACCGCCTAGAACGCGGATGATGTAGTCATAATACTGGACGATGTAAGGCCGGTTGAAACCGAACCGTTCGATCAGTTCGGCATAGCGTTCGGGGCTCACGCCGCGCTCGCCAGCCATAGCGAGGATCGGGTCTCCCGGCAGCAGGCGCACAAACGCGAAGGCTGCCAGCGAGATGCCGAAGATGGTTGGCACAATCAGTGCCAGCTTGTGGAGTAGATAGCGGAACATGGACCTTAATAAAACGGCGGCGCTGAAAGTCCAGCGCCGCCGTTCCCTATTTCGCGTTGAAAGCCTTATTCGGTGACGTCAACACCGTCGAAACGGTGAATACCGAGCGGATCCATGGCGTAACCGACGACTTTCTTGTTCATCGGCATGAACACCTTGGAGTGAGCGATCGTCAGCCATGGGGCCTCACGCTTGAACACTTCCTGGGCCTTCTCGTAGATCTCGGTGCGCTTGGCGGTGTCCGTGGTGGCCTTGCCCGCCTGGAGCAGGTCCTCGAACTCCTTGTTGCACCAGATCGCGTAGTTGGACTGGCCGATGGCCGAGCAGCCGAGCAAGAACAGGAAGTTGTCCGGGTCGCCGTTGTCGCCGGTCCAGCCGAGCTGGAAGGCGCCGTCACGATCCTTGGCCTTGCCGCGTTCGCGATATTCGGTCCACTCGTAGGAGACGATCTCGGCCTTGACGCCGACCTTGGCGTAGTCGGCCTGGATCATCTCGGCGACGCGCTGCGCACCCGGATTGTACGGACGCGACACCGGCATGGCCCAGATCTTCATGGACAGGTCCTTGACGCCTGCATCGGCCAGCATCTTCTTGGCCGCTTCAGGATCGTAAGCATCGTCCTTGATGTTCTTGTTGTAGGACCACATCGTCGGCGGGATCGGGTTGACGGCAACCTGGCCGGCGCCCTGATAGACCGCGTCGATGATCGCCTGCTTGTTGACGGCCATGTTGAGGGCCTTGCGGACCTCGACCTTGTCGAACGGAGCGACGGTCGTGTTGTAGGCCATGTAGCCGACGTTCAGGCCTTCCTGCTCGGCGACGTTGAGGTTGGCATCAGCCTTCAGGCCGGCGATGTCCGCCGGAGCCGGATAGGACATGATATCGCATTCGCCGGCCTTCAGCTTCTGCGCGCGCACGGCAGCATCCGGCGTGATCGCGAAGATCAGGTCGTCGATCTTCTGGCGGCCGCCGAAATAGCCGTCCCAGGCCTGATAGCGGATGACGGCGTCAACCTGGTAGTCGACGAACTGGTAAGGACCGGTGCCGACCGGCTTCTGCGAGAACTGCGGCAGCGTGTTCGCCTTCTCGAGCTGGTCTGCATATTCCTTCGACACGATCGAAGCGAAGTCCATGCCGAGGTCGGGCAGGAAGGCCACTTCCGGCTTGTTCAGCACAAACTTGACCGTGAGGTCGTCGACGACGACGATTTCCTTGAGCAGGTCCGGGAAGCCCATGCCTGCGAAGTATTCCCAGCCGGTGCCGGCCAGGTAGCTGTACCACGGGCTTTCCTTCTTCCACTGGCGCTCGAAGGAGAACTTGACGTCCTCTGCATTGAGCTCACGGGTCGGGGTGAACCAGTCGGTCGTCTGGAACTTCACGCCCTTGCGCAGCTTGAAGGTGTATTCCTTGCCGTCGTCGGACACGGTCCAGCTCTCGGCCAGGCCGGGAGAGATGGTGGTCTTGCCGTGGTCGAATTCGACCAGGCGGGAATAGATGGTACGCGACGACGCGTCGAAGTCGTTGCCGCCGCTCCACGGCGACGGATCGAAACCTGCTGGCGAAGCTTCCGAGCAGTAAACCAGCTGCTTGGCGTTCGCCACCCCACCCATGACGGTTGCGGCCAGCAACGCGGCCGCAAAAGTCAGTTTCGTTTTCATTGAGCACTCCCTGGTGTTCTTCCAAGCCCCTCTATAGGCTCGCGAAGGGCGCATATAAGCACCGTTTTTGCGGCATTGGAACTCCCTGTCTGTCCCCTATACTGTTATGGGAATAATATTCCAAAAGAGCCAAGAGATTGATAAGATTGTTGCTTCAATGCTCCATCACGGGAATATGAAAGCTCGTATCTTTCGTTGAAGTGCAAAAAACTCCTACGGCTATTTGCGACAAGAAAGGACGCGCCCAGTGTCTTGTTGACGACCTGTTGCAAATTCCCGGCAAGCTGCCGTTGGGGCAAGACTTGCACGCAGACGAATAGTCGCAATACATAGTCGGCAGCAGGGTTTTCGGCGCGAACAGCGCCAGTCGCACGGCGCAGCAGCCCCCGCCCAAGAGGGGTCGAGCCGACCCATATCGTCGAGGGAGGAACAGGTGGCGAAGGCAACGAAGACAGCAGGTTCGGTCAAGTCCGCGGCCAAGGCGAAGGCACCCGCCGAAGCGAAGGCGCCGGAAAAGGCAAAGGCGGTGACGACAACCGCGTCAAAGCCTGCGGCGGCAAAGCCAGCCCAGGTCAAGGCAGTGAAACCCGCTCCGGAAAAAGCCAAGTCGGCAGCCGTGAAGGCAGCGCCGGCGGCGAGCAAGCCTGCCGCAAAAGCAGTGGCCCCCAGAGTGATAAAGGCTCCAGCCGCGGCGAAAACGGTCGCCAAACCCGCTGCCCCTGCCAAGACGGACGCCGCCAAACCGGCCGTTACGGCGAAGGCCCCGGCCAAGGCAGCCGCTGCTCCGGCCACGAAAACCGCGAAGACAGATGTGGCGAAAGCCAAGCCGGTAGCGCCTGTGAAGCCGGTGGCAGCGAAGCCTGCGGCCACGGCAAAAGCTCCGGCCAAAGCGAAGGCCGCCGCCAAACCAGCGGCCGCTGCCGCGAAAGCTCCGGCCAAGACAGTCACGGCCAAAGCGGCACCGGCCAAGACCGCTGCTGCTCCGGCCGCGAAGACAGATGTGGCGAAAGCCAAGCCGGTAGCGCCTGTGAAGCCGGCGGCGGCGAAGCCTGCGGCCACGGCAAAAGCTCCGGCCAAAGCGAAGGCCGCCGCCAAACCAGCGGCCGCTGCCGCGAAGGCTCCCGCCAAGACAGTCACGGCCAAAGTGGCACCGGCCAAGACCGCTGCTGCTCCGGCCGCGAAGACAGATGTGGCAAAAGCCAAGCCGGCGGCACCAGTGAAGCCCGCTGCGACAAAGCCTGCGGTCACGGCAAAGGCCCCGGCCAAGGCAAACAGCGCGGCCAAGGCATCAGTAGCGCCGGCAGCCCGGCCCGCGACCAAGGACCTTCCCAAGGCGATCGCCTCCCTCGCCGCTGGCCAACCGGCGAAAGCTTGGCTGGCAAGCTATGCGAGCGTTGTTCCTGCCGAAATCGCCGGCCTGCCGGCGGAATCCATCGGCGACCTGCTGGTCACGGCCTGCAAGCAATATGCATCGCACCCGGCCTACACCTGCATGGACAAAACCATGAGCTATGGCGAGCTGGAGCGGCATTCGACGGCCTTCGCCGCCTATCTGCAATCGAGGGGGCTGGCCAAGGGGGCGCGCGTCGCCATCATGATGCCGAATGTGCTGCAATATCCGGTCGCGATGATGGCTGTGCTCAGGGCTGGCTACACCGTGGTCAACGTCAACCCGCTCTACACACCGCGCGAACTCGAACACCAGCTCAAGGATTCCGGGGCCGAAGCGATCGTCATCCTGGAGAATTTCGCCACCACGCTGCAGGCGGTTGTCGCCCGCACGCCGATCAAGCATGTCATCGTCGCTTCCATGGGTGACATGCTGGGCGGCCTCAAGGGCATGATCGTCAACCTGGTCGTGCGCAAGGTCAAGAAGCTGGTTCCGGCCTGGTCTCTGCCGGGCCACGTCAAATTCCCAGCCGCTCTCCGGGAAGGGGCAGGCAAGGCCTTCAAGCCGGTAGCGGTCACCCGCAACGATGTCGCCTTCCTGCAATACACCGGCGGCACCACCGGCATTTCGAAGGGCGCTACCTTGCTGCACAGCAATGTGCTGGCCAATGTCGAGCAGAACCGCCTGTGGCAGGAAACGGCCTTCGTCAAGCGCCCACGCCCGGACCGCATGGTCTTCGTATGTGCGCTGCCACTCTATCATATCTACGCGCTGACGGTGAACGCGCTGATGGGCATGCAGCAGGGTGCGCAGAACATCCTGATCCCGAACCCGCGCGATATTCCGGGCTTCGTGAAGGAACTGCAGAAATATCCGGTCAATGTCTTCCCCGGGTTGAACACGCTGTTCAATGCGCTGCTCAACAACGAGGATTTCCGCAAGCTCGACTTCAAGCCATTGCTTCTGGTCTTTGCCGGCGGCATGGCGGCGCAGCGGCCGGTGGCCGAACGCTGGAAGAAGCTCACCGGCGTCAACATCTCGGAAGGCTACGGTCTTTCGGAGACGTCGCCAGTTGCGACCGCGAACCGCTTCGACGCCGATGAATTCACCGGCACCATCGGCCTGCCGATCCCGTCGACCGAAATCTCCATTCGCGACGAGGACGGCAATCCGGTACCGCTCGGCGAAGTCGGCGAGATCTGCATCAGGGGCCCGCAGGTCATGGCCGGCTACTGGAACCGGCCCGACGAGACCGCCAAGGTGATGACGGATGACGGCTACTTCAAATCCGGCGACATGGGCTTCATGGACGACAAGGGCTACACCAAGATCGTCGACCGCAAGAAGGACATGATCCTGGTCTCCGGCTTCAACGTCTACCCCAACGAACTCGAGGAAGTTGTTGCCCAGCATCCCGGCGTGCTGGAGGTGGCTGCGATCGGCGTACCGGACGAAAAATCCGGCGAGATCCCCAAGCTGTTCGTCGTCAAGAAGGATCCGGACCTCACCGCCGAGGCGCTGCTGGCATATTGCAAGCAGAACCTCACCGGCTACAAGCGGCCGAAATACATCGAGTTCCGCACGGAACTGCCGAAGACCAATGTCGGCAAGATCCTGAGGCGTGAACTGCGCGGATAGGATACGAACGCCACAGGCCGAGGTCGAAGGGCACCCAAGCACAGTTGCGGGTATGGCTGCAGCCGTGCGAAATGGCGGCCCGAACTTAGAGCATTTCCGTTTCTTACAGAAACGAGGAAATGCTCTAAGGTTTGTATTCGTCCGCATTTTTTGCGACGCTAGGTGACCCCGCTTGGCTGCAAAATGCCCTAGGAGATTCGCCGATGGCGCCGAGATCGCCCGCTTTCCTGTTGCTGCTGATGTTGGCTGGCTGCGCCGGCGATGCCTCACTGGTCTCGCGCCAGGATGCGGCCGTGCAGACGTCGATCCAATACGACAGGATCGAATGCAAGAAGCTGATCTCTCAGCGTGACTCCATCGCAAGTGCCAACGGCCTCGCCACCGATGCCAAGCCGGTGTTTGCCGAAACCCCGCTCGGGCTCGGCCCTGTACTGCCCGACACCCGTTCGGCGAAAAAGCAATCGGCCGACAAAGCTGCCGGCCAGATCGATGCCATGAACCGTTCGCTGATCAGGCGGCAGTGCATCCCGAAGCCTGCTGCTTGACCGAAAGCGCTGCAGCGCACGCCGATCAATAACCGGCTGCGCGATCGACCGTGTTCTGGAGCGGTTCGCCGCGTTCAAGGGCCGACATCTGGGCCAACATGATCGGCACCAAATGGTTGGGGTCGGATGTCGCCGCCGCATGCGGCGTCACATAGACCTTCGGATGGCTCCACAGCGGGCTGGTCTTGGGCAGCGGTTCAACTTCGAAGACATCGAGGCTTGCTTCCTTCAGGATGCCCTCGTCCAGTGCCCGCGCAATGTCATCGTCCTTCTGCAGCCGGCCGCGACCGGCATTGATCAGCACGGCGCCACCCAGCCCGTTCCTGCGGCGCAGCTCCTTCAGCAGCCCGTAATTGACCATGCCTTGAGTGGTTGGCGTCAGCGGCAGCAGCACCACCAGGATGTCGGTCGCGTTAAGGAAGGGGATCAGCCCGCTGTCGCCGGCATAGGTGGTGACACCTTCCATCGGCCGCACGCTGCGCGACCAGCCGTTGACGCAAAAGCCCAGTGACAGCAGCACCGACGCTGCCGCCCTGCCCAGCGTGCCCAGTCCCATGATCCCGACGGAGATGTCGCTGGCCGGTCGCTGCAGCGGTTCGTGCCATGTCTTCTTCTGTTGCTGATAGCGATAGAGCGAGCCCTGGCGATGATGGTCGAGAACGCGCCAGACCACATATTCGGTCATGTATTGCGTGAGGTTGTCGGCCACGACCTTGACGATGGGCACATTGGGCAAGCCCGGATCGTTGAAGATATGATCGACGCCGGCGCCGATCGAAAAGATGGCGCGCAGGTTCGGCAGGCTGGAAAGCAGATTGGGCTTGTGCTTCCACACCACCGCATAGGCGATCGAGGGATCGTCCTTTCCGGCAGGCTCCGTCACCACGTCGCGCTCGGCTGAAAGCAATTCGTGCCAGCGCTGCGGATGAAATCCGGTGACCGAGAGCAGGACGCGGCCCTTTTCCAGAACGGACATGCTTCTTTCTTCCCCCGAGGGTTATGCCGCTGCTAGTCGTTGACGGCGCCGAGCGGCGCGGTCTCGATGCGGAAAGCGGCCGAGATCAAGGCCCGAGTATACTCGGTCTGCGGCCGCTCGAAAATTTGTTCGGATGGTCCAGCCTCGACAACTTTGCCGTTGCGCATGACGATGACGTCGTTGGCCAGCGCCCGGATCACCTTGAGGTCGTGGCTGATGAACAGATAGGCGAGATTGTGCTTGGCCTGCAGGTTGCGCAGCAAGTCCACCACCTGCGCCTGCACGCTCATGTCGAGCGCCGATGTCGGCTCGTCCAGCATGACGAAACGGGGCTTCAGCACCATGGCGCGTGCGATCGCCACGCGCTGGCGCTGGCCGCCGGAGAATTCGTGCGGGTAACGAAAGCGCGTCGAAGGGTCGAGGCCCACCTCGCTCAGGACGTCGACGACGCGTTGATCGCGGTCTTCGGCGCTGAGTTTCGGCTCGTGGATCTTCAAGCCCTCCTCGATGATCTCGGCGATCGACATGCGCGGGCTGAGCGATCCGAACGGGTCCTGGAAGACGATCTGCAATTCGCTGCGCAACGGCCGCATGGCGCTGAACGAAAGCTTGTTGATGTCGCGCCCGTCGAACTGGATCGCGCCCGTCGAAGAGATCATGCGCGACAGCGCCAGGCCAAGTGTCGTCTTACCTGAACCGGACTCGCCGACAACGCCCAGCGTCTGGCCGGCGCGCACGGTCACGTCGATGCCGTCCACCGCCTTCACATGGTCGACCACGCGGCGGAAGAAGCCCTGCTTGATCGGGAACCAGACCTTGATGTCGTCACCACGCATCACCGCCTTGGCATTGTGATCGGCTGCCGGTGGCCGCCCCTTGGGTTCGGCCGCGAGCAGATGCCGCGTATAGGCATGTTGCGGATTGGCGAAGATCTCCTTGGTCGGGCCTGTCTCGACGATCTTGCCCTTAGTCATGACGCAGACGCGGTCGGCAATCTTGCGCACGATGCCAAGGTCATGGGTGATGAACAGCATCGACATGCCGTTCTTCGTCTTGAGCTTGGCCAGCAGTTCCAGGATCTGCGCCTGCACCGTCACGTCGAGCGCGGTGGTCGGCTCGTCGGCGATCAGCAGTTCGGGCTCGTTGGCCAGTGCCATGGCGATCATCACGCGCTGGCGTTGGCCGCCGGACAGCTGGTGTGGATAGGCGTCGAGCCGCTTTTCCGGTTCGCGGATGCCGACCTCATTGAGCAGCTCGACAGTCCGCTTGCGGGCCTGTGCCTCGCCCATGCCCTGGTGCAACCTCAGGATTTCGCCGATCTGCCGCTCGATCGTGTGCAGCGGGTTCAACGATGTCATCGGCTCCTGGAAGATCATGGTGATCTTGTTGCCGCGTACGTTTCGCAGTTGCCGCTCGTCCAGCTTGAGCAGGTCCTGGCCGCCGAACTGGATCTCCCCGGACGGGTGGCTTGCCGGCGGATAGGGCAGGAGCTTGAGCACCGAAAGTGCCGAGACCGACTTGCCGGAGCCGGATTCGCCGACCAGGGCCACCGTCTCGCCCTTGGCGATGTCGAAGGAGATGTGGTCGACAGCGGTCGAGACCTTGCCGCCTTGCAGGAAGGCAACCGAAAGATCGCGGACGGAGAGAAGAGGCGTCTCGCTCACTTGAAGGTCTTTCTCGGATCAAAGGCATCGCGGGTCGCCTCGCCGACGAAGATCAGCAGCGATAGCATCAACGAAATCACCACGAAGCCGGACAGGCCGAGCCAGGGCGCGTTGAGATTGCGCTGGCCCTGCTTCAGCAATTCGCCGAGCGAAGCCGAGCCGGGTGGCAGGCCAAAGCCGAGGAAGTCGAGCGAGGTCAGCGTCGAGATCGAGCCGTTCAGGATGAATGGCAGGAAGGTCAGCGTCGCCACCATTGCGTTGGGCAGGAGATGGCGGAAGATGATGGTGGCGTTCGGTACGCCGAGCGCCCGCGCTGCGTTGACATATTCAAAATTTCGGGCGCGCAGGAACTCCGCCCGAACCACGCCAACGAAGGCGACCCAGGAAAACAGCAGCATCAGCCCGAGCAGGATGAAGAAGCCTGGCGGTAGCACGGCAGCGACGATCAGCAGCAAATAAAGCACCGGGATCGCCGACCAGATTTCGATGAAACGCTGGAAAAGAAGGTCAGTCCAGCCGCCGAAGTAACCCTGGATCGCGCCGGCCGAGACACCGATCAACGCCGAACCAAGCGTCAGGATAAGCCCGAACAGCACGGAAATGCGGAAACCGTAGATGACGCGCGCCAGCACGTCTCGCGCCTGGTCGTCCGTACCCAGCCAGTTCCAGTTGCCGACGATGCAATCGGGGTCGGCTGCTTTCAGCGGATACTGTCCGCAGCGCTTCTCGGCGTCGTACATCCAGGACGGTTTGGAGGGAGCCGCTTCCGGGACCGCATTGTTGACGGTGCGATAGGAATAGCGGATCGGCGGCCAGATCATCCAGCCATTGGCGTTGATCTCGTCACGGATCACCGGATCGCGATAGTCGGTGACCGCATAGAAGCCGCCGAATTTCTCTTCCGGATAGGCAACCAGCACCGGGAACAGGATTTCACCCTTGTAGGAAGCGATGACCGGCTTGTCGTTGGCGATGAATTCCGAACCCAGCGACAGCACGAACAGCACGAGGAAAATCCACAAAGACCAGTAGCCGCGCCGGTTGGCCTTGAAGTTGGCCCAGCGGCGCTGGTTGAGCGGAGAGATCCTCGGTCGCCCGACAGGTGCGGCATCGGCGACGGGATTGGCTGCGATATCCGCCATCACACGTCTCTCCGCTCGAAGTCGATGCGCGGATCGATCCAGGTGTAGGTGAGGTCGGAGATCAGGCTTACGAACAGGCCGATCAGCGACATGATGTAGAGATTAGCGAAGACGACCGGGTAGTCGCGGTCGACCACTGACTTGAAGCCGAGCAGGCCAAGCCCATCCAGCGAGAAGATGTTCTCGATCAGCAGCGAGCCGGAGAAAAAGGCAGAGATGAAAGCGCCGGGAAAACCGGCGATGACGATCAGCATCGCGTTGCGGAAGACATGGCCATAGAGCACCTGTCGCTCGGACAGGCCCTTGGCGCGCGCCGTCACCACATATTGCTTGCGGATCTCTTCCAGGAACGAGTTCTTCGTCAGCAGCGTCGAGGTGGCGAAGGCCGACAGCACCATGGCCGTCAGCGGCAGCGCAAGATGCCAGAAATAGTCGAGGATGCGCTGTGGCCAGGACAGTTGGTCCCAGTTGTCGGACGTCAGGCCACGCAGCGGGAACCAGTCCCAGAACGAGCCGCCTGCGAACAGGATCATCAGCAGGATGCCGAACAGGAAGCCGGGAATCGCATAGCCGATGATGACGATGGCGCTGGTCCAGGTGTCGAAGGAGGAGCCGTCCTTCACCGCCTTGCGAATGCCGAGCGGGATCGAGATCAGATAGGAAAGCAGCGTTATCCAGAGGCCGATGGAGATCGAAACCGGCATCTTCTCCAGGATCAGGCTCACCACGGAAATGTCGCGGAAGTAGCTGTCGCCGAAGTCGAAGCGCGCGTAGTTCCACAGCATCAGCCCGAAGCGCTCGAGCGGCGGCTTGTCGAAGCCGAACTGCTTTTCCAGCTTGGCGATGAATTCAGGATCGAGGCCCTGCGCGCCGCGGTATTTGGAGTTGACGTTGGCGGCCGGGTCGAAATTGTTGCCGCCGGCAAGATCGCTGCCACCGCCGCCGCCCAGGCGGTCGGAGGCACTACCACCCTGGTTGGTCAGCTTGGCGATGACCTGTTCGACCGGTCCGCCGGGCGCGAACTGCACCACCACGAAGGAGATCGCCATGATGCCGAACAGCGTCGGGATCATCAGCAGCAGTCGGCGGAGGATATAGGCGCCCATCAGCTTTTCCCTTCTCCCCGTTCACGGGGAGAAGGTGCCCGAAGGGCGGATGAGGGGCAGCATTCAATGTTGTGAGGCTCGCGCTGCCCCTCACCTGCCTGCCGGCATCCTCTCCCCGCGAGTGGGGAGAGGAAAGCTACATCACCCTTTGCCAATCTTTGCCGCCTTGTCCTTGTCGAACCACCACAACGCTTCAATCGGGAAGGCATAATCGGGCTTCGGCTCCTTGAAGCCGAACATGTCCCAGAATGCCACCCAGTGATTCGCCTTGTGATAGTTTGGAATCCAGTCGTGCCGCGCGCGCAAGACCCGGTCGAGCGCTCGCATGGCGGTAATCAGGCTTTGCCGGTCCCTGGCCGCGCCGATGGCGTCCACCAGAGCATCGACACCCGCGTCGGAGATGCCGGCATAATTGCGTGTTCCCGGCATTGCCGCGCTGCGTGAATGGAAGAACTGCTCCATCTCATCCTGCGTCGGCGACGGTGAAAACAGCGCCGCCGCAATGACCATGTCGAAATCATAATCCGACAGCCGGCGCTGATATTGCGGCGTGTCGACGATGCGGGAGGTGGCATCGATGCCGACGACCCGCATGTTTTCGATAAAGGGGGAGAAGCGTTGCGACAGCACTTCTTCGTCGCTCAGCATCTCCAGCGTCAGTCTTTCGCCCTTGTCGTTCTGGACGAAGGAACCGTTACGTTTCCAGCCGGCCTCCGCAAGCAGCTTCGACGCCTTGCCGAGCATCTTGCGGTCGCGGCCCGAACCGTCCGAGACCGGTTGCAGGACGGCTTCGCCGAAGGCCGCCTCAGGGATCTTGCCGCGCAATGGCTCCAGCAATGCCAGCTCCTCGGTACTCGGCTTGCCCTCGGCGCGATAGTCGGAAAGCTCGAACATCGACTGCGAGCGGTCATAGAGATCGTAGAAGAAGTTGCGCCGCGTCCATTCGAAATCGAAGCAGAGACCGATGGCCTCCCGCACCCTGATGTCGTTCAGGGCGTTGCGGCGATGGTTGAGCGCCAATGCCTGCATGAGCGGACGCTTTTCGGCCGCGAACTCGTGCTTGATGACCTTGCCTTCCTTGAGCGACGGAAAGTCATAGTCGGTGGCCCAGCTGCGCGAGACCGACTCTTCCCGATAGAAGGTGTCGCCCTTCTTCAAGGCTTCGAAAGCCGCCCGACGATCCAGGTAGAAGTCGATACGAAGGCGATCGAAATTGTACTGGCCGCGATTGACGTTGAGATCGCGTGCCCAGTAGTCGGCGACGCGGTCGTATTCAATCGTCTGGCCCGGAGCGACGCGCCCGACCTTGTAGGCGCCCGAGCCGAGCAGCGGTCGCATGCCGCCCTTGAAGCCGTTGGCCTCGATATCGGCTCTGGACAGGATCGGAAAGCCGATGACCGACAGGATGAGCCGTTCGCTCTGCTTGCCGTCGAAGACGAGCCGGAGCGTCTGTTTGTCCTCGGCGACCGCATCGGTGAGCCGTGCCAGCGGAATGGAGAAATCCGGAGCGCCGTCGTTTTTCAGGAGCTTGTAGGAGAAGGCGGCGTCTTCCGCCGTGAGCGGGGAGCCGTCATGGAACCGCGCTTCCGGCCGGAGCTTGAAGGTGAAGCTGTTGCGGTCACGCGCGATCGTCACGGTTTCCGCCACCAGCCCGTACATCGAATCGGGTTCATCCAGCGCCGATGCCATCAATGCATCGAAACACATATCCATGCGTGGTGGCGCGTCGCCCTTGAGAATGAACGAATTCAACGTGTTGAAGGTCTGCGGGTTCTGATTGAACACCCAGGTGAACGGCGCAAAGTTGAACGTACCGCCCTTCGGAGCATTCGGGTTCACATAGTCGAAGTGCTCGAAGCCGGCAGGGTATTTAAGGTCACCGAAGGCCGAAAGCCCATGCAGGGGCGTTTCGGTCGGGCTTGCCGCAAAGACCCGGCTCGGCAAAAGAGCGACGGCCGCCGCCGCTGCCCCGAGCGCCAGCAGAGCGCGACGGGTCGCCATCAATTGAGGCCTTTGTATTTGGCGGCCAGCGCCTTTTCCTTGTCGACATCGATCCACCAGGAATCGATGTCCGGCCCGACATAGGACGGCTGTTTGTCCGGAATACCGAATTTGTTCCAGTACGCCAGCCGCACGTCCGGACGTGTGAACTGCGGCACCGCGTAGAAATTCCACAACAGCACGCGGTCGAGCGCGCGGGTGGCGGCCAGCAAATCGTCCCGGTCCGCGGCGAAGATGACCCGGTCGACCAAAGCGTCGACGACAGGGTCCTTGATACCCGAATAGTTGCGCGAACCCGGCGTGTCGGCAGCCTTCGTCGACCAAAAGTCCCGCTGCTCGTTGCCCGGCGAATCCGACTGCGGCAGCACGGCGGTGATCATGTCGTAGTCGAAATTGTTGACACGGTTTACGTACTGGCTGCTGTCGACGAAGCGCAACGTGGCGACGATGCCGATCTTGCGCAGCATGGTGACATAGGGGTTGAGCGTCGCTTCGGCGCCTTGCCTCGAATCGAGGATCTCAAAGGCGAACGGCTGGCCTGTCTTGGCATTGACCATCTTGCCGTCGCGGATCACCCATCCTGCCTGCGCAAAGAGATCGACCGCTGATTTCAGGATCTTGCGCTCTGCCTGGGGATTGTCGAAAGCGGGTATCTTGAACTCGTCCGTAAACAGCTCCGGAGGCAGCTTGTCCTTGTACTGGTTGAGGATATCAAGCTCCTTGCCCTGGGGCAGGCCGCTCGAGGCAAGATCCTTGCCCATGAAATAGCTGGTGATCCGCGTGTTCAGCCCGAAGGACTGCGTGCGGTTGACCGTGTCGAAATCATAGAGGTAGGACAGCGCCTGGCGCACGTGGCGATCCTGGAAAAGCGGCCGGCGGGTGTTCATGATGAACCCCTGGAAATTGGCAAGCGCCGCGGCCGGGAACTGTTTCTTAATGACGTCGCCGGCCTTCAAGGAAGGGAAGTCGTACTTCGTCATCCAGTTGCGACCGCTGTTTTCGACGTTGATGTCTTCCAGGCCGCCTTTGGTGAAGGCGAGCCATGCGGCACTGTCGTCGAGGAAATAGACGTAGCGTTTGGTGTCGAAATTCTCGCGGCCGATCTTCACGGGCAGCTTGGCGCCCCAATAGTCAGCTGCGCGTTCCCAGATGATCTCCGAGCCCGGCTTGAAGCTTTTCACCTTGTAGGCAGCCGAACCCAGCGGAATTTCCAGCGTGGGTTTGGTGATGTCGCGTTTGTTGCCTTTGGCGTCCGTGCCTTCCCACCAATGCTTTGGCAGGATGGCAAGGTCGCCCATGATCTTGGGCAGCTCACGATTGCCCTTCTGATCGAAGCGGAATTCCACCTCGTGCTCGCCGACGGCCACGGCCTCGGTAACGTTGGCGAAATAGCGGTTGTAGAGCGGGCTGTTGGCCTTCAGTACGGTGAACGACCAGATCACGTCATCGACGGTGATCGGCTTGCCGTCGTGCCATTTGGCCCGTGGGTCGAGACGGTAGGTGGCGGATGAATAGTCGGCTGGATACTTGTAGGCGTCGGCGATCAACGGGTGGCTGACGCTGCCTTCGTCGATGGCCTGCTCCATCAGCGTTTCGTACAGCAGGCCGCCGCCGAACGGCGAGAAGCCTGCAGCAGGGGATCCTTGCACGATGTAAGGGTTGAAACTGTCGTAGGTGCCGATAACGGTCGAATTCAGCGTTCCGCCCTTGGGAGCATCCGGGTTCACGTAATCGTAGCGCTGGAAATTCTCACCGTATTTCGATTCGCCGAGCAGCGAGGAGGTGGTGCGCCACTCATCGGCGGATGCCGTGTGGATGCCGACGGCGAGAGCGACGCCTGCCGCGAGGAACTTCAAGGGCATCCCGAGCCGGAAACGCTGCATTCCTGATCCTTCTGCCTGTTGCTGGCCTGAACCGGCACCTTAGCTTATTCGCAGCCGGCGCAAACCGGCAGAAGCTGCCTATTTGCCCGCGCGCAACAAAAAAGCCGGGTCAAACCCGGCTTTTTCGTGATCTTTGGAATGACAAATCCGTCAGTTCGCGGGCTTGGCCTCTGCCGGCTTGGCGTCGGCTGGTGCAGCAGCGGGAGTGGCTGCAGGTGCTGCGCCAGCTTCCGGCAGCGGTGCCGGGCTGTCGGACAGCGTGCGCAGGTAAGCCAGCAGGTTGCCGCGATCTTCGTCCTTGGGCAGGCCGGCGAAGCCCATGGCAGTACCCTTCACGAGACCCTTCGGCGAAGTCAGGAAGTGGTTCAGGTTCTCGAAGGTCCATTTGTTATCGCCTTTGGCGAAATCCTTCATGCCGGCCGAATAGGCGAAACCTTCATGATGTGCGACCGGGCGGTTGACGATGTCCCACAGATCCGGACCGATCTTGTTGGGCCCGCCCTTCTCGCCGCTGTGGCAAGCCTGGCACTTCTTGAAAACGGTGGCGCCGGCTTCGGCCTTGCCTGCGGCCAGCAGATCGGCGACCGGGGTCGCGACCTTTGCTTCCTTGCCGCCGCCGCCCGCAGCTTCCGGTTCAGCCGCTTCGATCGTGAAGCCGGGCTTCTCAGGCTTGGGCGACGCGAACAGCGAGTCGGATACGATACCGACCGAAAAAACCACGAACACGGTTCCGAGCAGGCCGGCCAGTACCTTGTTGACTTCGTTGGAATCCATAAACCCCAGCTCCCTTTTCCGGCAGACCGTTCCGTCCTTCCGGCTGTCGGTATCGAGACCCTCCCCGTCGAGGGGGTCAAATCGGGCGGAAACTAGGTCTTTTGCTATTCCGTTGCAACACCTATAAGGGCGCTTCCTGTGAGACCTTTTGCCACTTTTCGTCCCGCCCGTTCAGTTCCGCGCCAATCATGTCCACATTGATCCTGATTCCCGCCCGCATGGCTTCCACCCGGCTGCCGGGCAAGCCGCTGGCCGATATTGCCGGCAAGCCGATGATCGTTCATGTGGCGGCCCGTGCCGCGGAGGCTGGTCTCGGCCGCGTGGCAGTCGCGACCGATACCGACGCGGTGGCTGACGCGGTGCGCGCACATGGTTTCGAGGCGGTGATGACCCGCGCCGACCATCAGTCCGGCTCGGACCGGATTTTCGAGGCGCTCGGGACCTTCGATCCGAAAGGCGAGATCGAGACGATCGTCAACGTCCAGGGCGATCTGCCGACTGTCGAACCGGCCATCATCCGCGCTGCGCTGAAGCCGTTCGAAGACAAGGCCGTCGACATAGCAACGCTCGGCGTCGAGATCGTGCGCGCGGAAGAGAAAACCAATCCGAACGTCGTCAAGATCGTCGGGTCGCCGCTCTCGGAAACGCGGTTGCGGGCCCTCTATTTCACACGCGCCACTGCGCCCTGGGGCGAAGGCCCGCTTTACCATCATGTCGGGCTTTATGCTTACCGTCGCACCGCGCTCGAAAGGTTCGTGGCGCTGAAGCAATCGGTGCTGGAGCGCCGCGAAAGCCTGGAGCAGCTTCGTGCGCTCGAAGCAGGCATGCGCATCGATGCAGAAATCGTGCGTTCGGTGCCGCTCGGCGTCGACACGCCCGAGGATCTGGAACGGGCGCGCGAAATTCTGTCTCACTGACGAAGGCCTAGCTAAGAATGTCTCCTGCCCCCACCAACCGTATCTCGTTCCAGGGCGAACCGGGCGCCAATTCCGACACCGCCAGCCGCAACATGTTTCCGACGATGGAGCCGTTGCCCTGCCCGACTTTCGAAGATGCCTTCAATGCCGTGGAGACCGGCAAGGCCGATCTCGCCATGATCCCGATCGAGAACACCATCGCGGGACGCGTCGCCGACATCCATCATCTTCTGCCGGAATCGAAGCTGCACATCATCGGCGAATATTTCCTGCCGATCCATTTCCAGCTGATGGTGCTGCCCGGCGTGCAGCGTTCCGAAATCAAGACGGTGCACAGCCACATCCATGCGCTCGGCCAATGCCGCAAATACATCCGCAAGAATGGCTGGAAGCCGGTCGTGGCGGGTGACACCGCGGGTTCGGCAAAATTCGTGGCCGCCGAGAAGGACCGCACAATGGCCTCTCTGGCACCGCGCCTCGCGGCCACCCTCTACGGCCTCGATATCCTGGAAGAAAATGTCGAGGACACCGATTCGAATGTCACCCGCTTCGTCGTGCTGACCAAATCGAAGCAATGGGTCGAGCGCCCCTCGCCGGACACCAAGATGATGACCACTTTCATCTTCCGCGTCCGCAACGTCCCGGCCGCGCTCTACAAGGCAATGGGCGGTTTCGCCACCAATGGCGTCAACATGACGAAGCTGGAGAGCTATCAGCTCGGCGCGTTCACCGCGACGCTGTTCTACGCCGACATCGAGGGCCATCCGGAAGATCCGGGCGTCAGGAACGCGCTTGAGGAACTGCGCTTCTTTTCCAAGGAAGTTCGTATCCTCGGCGTCTATCCGGCCAGCGATTCGCGCGAACAGTGGAAACTGGCGGACTGATCCCCGTCGGCCGGAGCGGTCCTGCTTTAGGGCAATACCGCTTCCGCCTCGATCTCGATCAGCCATTCCGGCACTGACAGGCCGGTGACGATGATCCAGGACGATGGCGGCGGATTGGTCGGGAAATACTGGCGCAGGGCTTCCGCGATCGGTCCCTGGTCGTCGCGGGCTGCTGCCGCGATGTAGATACGCAGCATCACCACATCGGTCAGGCTACCGCCGGCCTGTTTGAGCAGATAGTCGATGTTGTCGAGTGCCTTGACGGTTTGCGGGCCCATGCCGCCTTCGACCGTCTTTTCATGTTCGTCGACGCCGACCTGGCCGGACAGAAGCACCCTGCGCCCGCCTTCGACCACCATTGCCTGGCTGAAACCATATTGCTGGCTGCCAAACAATCCGGTGGGATTGAGCGTCTGACGTTTGATCAAGCCGTGCTCCTGAGCGTGGTCGCTGGCGCCACACCGGCAAGGCGTGGAGGCCGATCATATCGGAGCGATCAGCCGCGATTTCCAGGCCGGAAGGTAGTCAATTTGCGCTGTCCAGCCACGTCTTGATCAGGTGATGCGCGATGGCGCCCGGCGGTGGCGTCATCAGCCCTTCCGGATGGCGTCGTTCCAGCATCAGCCGCGTCTCCTCGCGTGAAAACCAGCGGCAGTCTTCCAACTCGCTGAGGTCGGCCTGGATGTCCTCGTTCAGCGCTTCGCCGAAGCAGCCGATCATCAGCGAATAGGGAAATGGCCAGGGCTGGCTGGCGTGATAGACGACGCGGCCGAGCCGGATGCCGGCCTCTTCCAGGGTCTCGCGACGCACCGCCGCTTCGATCGTCTCGCCGGGTTCGATGAAGCCGGCCAGCGAAGAATACATGCCGGGTGCGAAATGCGGGCCGCGCCCCATCAGGCATCGCTCGCGCGAGACCGTCAGCATGATCGCCACCGGGTCGGTGCGCGGGAAATGATCGCTGCCGCAGGCCGGGCAATGCCTCTTGTAGCCGCCGGCGCGCATTTCGGACGGGTTTCCGCATTTCGAGCAGAAACGATGGCTGGCATTCCAGGAAAGCAGCGCCGCGCCTTGTGCCAGCGCGCCGAGCGCTGCTTCGTCGACAAGACCCTGAATATAGACGGAGCGGTGATCGATCGCCTTGATGGTCTCCGGCAGCGTTTCGGCTGCCATGGCTGCCGGTGCCGCCAGGATCGGTTGTCCGTCGGCATATCCCAGCAGGATGGCGTCTGAAAGTATGGTTTCGACGCCGGCGCTCTCAGCCAGGTCGAACCATGGATCGAAAGTGCCGTCTTCTCTCAATTTCAGGTAGAGCCGGCCATCGCGCATCGGCAGGATGCGGACGCGCGGATCTTTCAGCGCAATTTCGACGCAGTCATCGGAGCGGTTCTCGGACTGACGGTCGATGCGGTTGCCGGCAAAGCCGACGAATTGACTGGGCTCGCGCAACGGCGCGTCGAACAGGCGAAAGGTCATGGGGAGACTCAGGGGCTCGGCGGATGTGTCGGCGATTTATAGCGCCGCCTTGATCAGTTCGGCAAACCGGTGGAGATCGGAGCGTTTGTAGGGCTCGCGCGGCCCCTGGCCCCAGACCGGCCCCGGCCAGGCCGTGTCGGCTTCGTTGCGGGCTATGACATGGACATGCAACTGGCGGACAATGTTGCCGAGGGCGGCGGTGTTGATCTTGGTGCAGTCGGTCGCTGCCTTCAGCGCCTGCCCGACCATGTTGGTCTCGAACGTCAGCATCGCCTGGTCGAGCGGGGTGAGGTCATGCAACTCTTCGATGCCGGGCCGCTGCGGCACCAGGATCAGCCATGGCCAGCGGCTATCGTTCATGATGCGCAGTTCGCACAGGCCGAGCCACAGCAATTGTTCGCTGTCTGCCTCCAACCGGGCATCCAGCGAAAATCCGGCCTTGAGGCCAGGCAGCATCGGCATTCCCCCTGAGAGTTGTAAGGAGGCTAAAACGGCACAGGTTTCGTCGCAAGCCCTTCCTTTGGTTTGACCCGATAGCCGACGGTTGTTCTGCACCCTTGCATTCTGGCGTCAAATTGCCGATATGGAGGGTGGGAGGTTGGTGGTGGACGATCCACTCGCCAACCGGGTCAGGTCCGGAAGGAAGCAGCCCTAACGAGCCCGGAACGGGTCATTGTTCCAGCCTCCCGCCTCTTCGCTCTTCTTCCGCGGTCCTTCTGTCGCGAACAACAACGGCGCGCAGCTCAGCGGGCGAAACCTATGCGGAAACAGGTTCGAGGGAGCAGTCAGGGCGGATGAGCGAAGCCGGAAACAATCCCGCACCGGAAAAGGCCCCTGGTGGCTACCGTGTCCTGGCGCGCAAATACCGTCCGTCCAATTTCTCGGAACTGATCGGCCAGGAGCCGATGGTCCGGACGCTGACCAACGCCTTTTCCACTGGTCGCGTCGCGCAGGCATGGATGCTGACCGGGGTACGTGGTGTCGGCAAGACAACCACCGCGCGCATCCTGGCGCGAGCGCTCAACTACAAGACCGCCGAGATCGATCGCCCGTCCGTCGACCTTTCCGTGCCGGGTGAACATTGCCAGGCAATCATGGAAGGCCGCCACGTCGACGTCATCGAGATGGACGCCGCCTCCCATACCGGCATCGACGATATTCGCGACATCATCGACCGTGTCCGCTATGCGCCGGTCTCCGCGCGCTACAAGGTCTATATCATCGACGAAGTGCACATGCTGTCCACGCAGGCCTTCAACGGCCTGCTGAAGACGCTGGAAGAGCCGCCGCCGCATGTGAAGTTCATTTTCGCCACCACGGAAATCCGCAAGGTTCCGATCACGGTGCTGTCGCGCTGCCAGCGCTTCGACCTGCGCCGCATCGACGCCGCCATGATCAAGGCGGATCTGAAACGCATCGCCGGTCTCGAACAGATCGAGGCGGACGACGATGCCTTGGCCATGGTCGCCCGCGCGGCCGAAGGCTCGATGCGCGACGCTCAGTCGATCTTCGATCAGGCCATCGCCCACAGTGCAGGCAATGTCACGGCCGAAGCCGTACGCTCCATGCTCGGTCTCGCCGATCGCGCCCGTATCGTCGACCTGTTCGAACACATCATGAAAGGCGATATCGCCTCGGCGCTGCAGGGTCTCAGGGCGCTCTACGATGTCGGTGCCGATCCTGCGGCCGCGCTCACCGATCTGGCCGAGTTCACCCATCTCGTCACGCGCCTGCGTTTCGTGCCGGGTGCAGCTGATGATGCCGCGCTGAGCGAGGATGAACGCACGCGCGGCGTCGAATTCTCGCGCACCCTGTCGGTACGGGTGCTGTCCCGCGCCTGGCAGATGCTGCTCAAGGGCATCCCGGAAGTACAAAGCTCCAACCGCCCGGTAAGCGCCGCCGAGATGGTGCTGATCCGGCTTGCCCATGCCGCCGACCTGCCTACGCTCGATGAGGCGCTGAAGTCGCTGGAGAACGGGCAGCCGGCGCCCGGCACAGCAGCGCGTGCGAATGGCGCCCCTGCTCCCGGCGGTGGAAACGGCGGCGCGGCCATGGCCACCGCATCGGTTCGCATGCCGGTCACCCCGGGCGGCGGACAGACCATGCGCCTGGTGGAGCCGGTTCAATCTCCCGCCTTCGTGCCGGCCCCCGAACCGGCACAGGAGCAGCAGTCGGTTCCGGTCAAATCCCTGGCCGACATCATCGCTCTCGCCGATCAGAACCGCGACATCGCCTTCAAGGTCCAGATCAAGCGCTACGTGCGCCCGGTGCACTTCGAACCGGGTCGCATCGACGTGACGCTGACCGAAGACGCGCCGAAGATGCTGCTCAACGAGATGACCTCGAAGCTGCGCGCCTGGACCGGCCGCAGCTGGCTGGTGTCGCTGTCCAAGGAAGAGGGCGGCCAGACGATGGCCGAGGTCGAGACGACGCGTCGCGAGATCGCCTTTTCGGACGCGCGCGCGGATCCGGCGGTGGCTGCCATTCTCGCCCGGTTCCCCGGCGCGAAGATCATCGACGTGCGCATTCCAGATGCGCCGAATGAAGAAAACGAAGATGCCGACCAGCCGATAGAGCCGGCTGCGGACGACGACATCGATTTTTGAGAAGGATCAGACGATGAAAGATCTGCTCGGCCTGATGGGCAAGGCAAAAGAAATGCAGGCCAAGTTCCAGTCCATGCAGGAGGAGATCGCCACCCTCGAAGCCACCGGCCAGGCCGGCGGCGGGCTGGTCAATGTCACGCTGACCGGCAAGTTCGAGATGAAGCTACTCAAGATCGATCCGTCGCTGTTCAAGGAAGACGAGGTCGAGATCCTGGAAGACCTTATCCTGGCGGCTCACAACGATGCCAAGGTCAAGGTCGAACAGATCATGCAGGAAAAAACCAAGGCTTTGACCGCAGGATTGCCTCTGCCGCCTGGCATGAAACTGCCGTTTTAATTTGAAAGAGTAAGTATATCGGAAAGGAGCAAGAGAAATCTTCCAGAATATCGGATACCGTTCTCTTGCTCCCCTTTTGTTACGAAATGAAACATTGCGTTATATCTTGGGGTTAACCCCTCGGTAACGACTTCCCTAAATCCACGAATTGTTCACCTTGTTCGGCAAAGTAAGGCTTTGGCCATCTTTTTGCCCGAAAGTGTCTCATTCTTGCCGCATATCCTGGGGACAAGGCGGCAGCGAGAATGAGGGACGTTTGTTGATCGCCACGCGTTGGAAAAAGCTGATCGCCCTCGGGACGGTTGTCCTGGGCCCGCTCTTCCTGGCTGCCTGCAGCCAGACCACCGGCAGTCACGGCCTGTCCGTTGCCAAGCTTTCCGATTCGGTTGCCCCCAGTTCCAAGGTCGGCGCTTACCGCTACACCAGCCGCGACAAGGAATGCCTGGCGCGTGCGATGTTCTTCGAATCGAATCGTTCAAGCCGCGACGGCATGGTCGCCGTCGGCACGGTGGTGATGAACCGCCTGCGTTCCGGCAAGTATGGCGACAACATCTGCAGCGTTGTCGGTCAGCCCGGCCAGTTCGCGCCCGGCGTCATGACCCGTCGCATGAACTCCAAGGCCCTGCCCGATGTCATGGACGCCGCCGAGTCGGTGTTGAAGGGCGAGCGCTCGACCAAGGCCAAGAACTCGATGTTCTTCCACACGGCTGGCCTGAAGTTCCCCTACAAGAACATGCATTACGTGCTGGTCGCCGGCGGCAATGCCTTTTACGAGAAGCGCGGCCGCAACTGGCAGCCGCTGCCGGAAGAAGGCGCCACCATGATGGCCTCGGCGACGCCGGTTGCTCCGGCTCAGACCGTTGCCGTCGCTTCGGCTGCCACGATCCCGACGACGGCCTATGCTTCAACGAAGCCGGCACCAGCCCCGGCCGCCGCACCGGTTATGGTGGCATCGGCCGAACCTACTCAGCTTCCGTTCAAGACCGCTTCGGCGGTGCCAAGCGAAAGGCCGCAGCGTGTTTTGGCCTCGGCGACGACATCCGAGCCTGACGTCGTGATGTCGTTCCAGTCGACGCCGGAAAACACCGATGCCATCGGCGCTCTGATCGTGTCGGAAAGCCGCCCGCTGCAGTGATTCTTATAGAGGGCTGAGCCTCGGGCTACCGACAGCGTTTGTCCGTAACAGCGTTGGCGCGCCTAGGTGCTCAGTTCCAAAGCGGCTGAAAAAATCCTACATCGGTGCGATGTCCAAGCGAATCGCCGGCCCTGAAATTGAACGCCTGATCCAGCTTCTGGCCAAGGTGCCAGGCCTGGGGCCGCGCTCGGCGCGCCGCGCCGCGCTGCATCTCATCAAGAAGAAGGACCAGCTGCTGGCACCTTTGGCCAATGCCATGGGCGAGGCCGTCGAGAAGGTGCGTATCTGCTCGACCTGCGGCAATGTCGACACTTCCGATCCGTGCATGATCTGCACCGATCCGCGCCGCGACGATGCCATGCTGATCGTTGTCGAAGACGTTTCCGATCTCTGGGCGTTGGAGCGGGCGGCAGCGATGAATGTCCGCTACCACGTGCTCGGCGGCACGCTGTCGCCGCTCGATGGCGTCGGCCCTGACCAGCTCAACATCCGTTCGCTCGTCGATCGCGTCGCCGCCGGCGCCATCAAGGAAATCATCCTTGCCGTCAACGCCACGGTCGAGGGCCAGACCACGGCGCACTACCTGACCGATCAGCTCTCCAGCTTCGACGTGAAGGTGACAAGGCTGGCGCATGGCGTGCCGGTCGGCGGCGAGCTCGACTACCTCGACGAGGGCACGCTCGCCGCAGCGCTGAAGTCGCGCACGACATTCTGAACGAGATTTATCCAGGAGACGGAATGGATCGCTTCTCTGGCCGCTTTCTGCTCTCCTCGTTGCAGGTGCTGTTTTTGCTCGGGGCCTTTCTTGCGGGATTCGCAGGGCCAGCTGCTGCCGCCACCATCGACGACCAGTTCCGCGCCTGGCTGCAGAACGATCTCTGGCCGGAAGCCAAGGCAAAAGGCATTTCGCAGGCCACGTTCAGCGCTGCCTTCGACGGCGTGAAGCCCAATCTCAAGCTGCCCGATCTGGTGCTGCCCGGCGAAGAGCCGAAGACGCCGAAGAAACAGCACCAGCCCGAGTTCGGTTCGCCCGGCGCCTACTTTGCCGAAAAGATCGTCGCGGCGGTCGCCAACGGCGGCCGTGCCCGCGCCGGACAATACGCCGCCACGCTGCGCCAGGTCGAGAAACGTTACGGCGTGCCGGGGTCGGTGGTGCTGGCCATCTGGGGCCGCGAGAGCGGTTTCGGCACCGCCAAGATCCCCTATGACGCTTTCGAGGTGCTCGGCACCAAGGCCTTCCTGGCGACGCGCAAGGACATGTTCCGTCGGGAGCTGTTGGCAGCGCTGGACATCGTGCAGCGCGGGCTCGCCCCGGTCGGCGCCATGAAGTCGTCCTGGGCCGGCGCGCTCGGCCAGCCGCAATTCATGCCGACCTCGTTCCTGAAACACGCGGTCGACTTCGACGGCGACGGCAAGACCGATATCTGGAATTCGGTGCCGGACGTCATGGGATCGATCGCCAACTATCTGGTCCACTATGGCTGGGTGAAGGGGCGTGGCTGGGGCTACGAGGTCACCGCTCCCGATACGCTATCCTGCGCGCTAGAAGGGCCGGACCGCGGCAAGGCGGTCTCCGCCTGGAGCAAGCTCGGTGTCAGGCGGGTTGACGGCAAGCCGTTCCCGGTCGCCGAGAATTCGGCCGAGTCGTTCCTGATGATGCCGGCCGGGCGGCATGGCCCGGCATTCCTGGTCACGCCGAACTTCTATGTGCTCAAGGAATACAACACCTCCGACCTCTATGCGCTGTTCATCGGCCTCGGCGCCGATCGCATCGCGCGGGGAGACCACCGCTTTTCGGCGGAATGGGGCGCAGTGGGCGGGCTATACCGATCGGACATCGCCGCGCTGCAGCGGGTTCTCGAAAAGAAGGGCTACGACGTCGGCAGCGCCGACGGCCTGCCGGGGTTCAAGACGCGGCGCTCGATCGGCGAGTGGCAGGCGAAGAACGGCCGTGCCGCAACCTGCTATCCAGATGCGGAACTGGTGCAGGCGGTCAAATAGCGCGCAGCCTTTGCTCCAGAGCGTTTCCGTTTTTCACGGAAACGCGGAAACGCTCTAAGTTTTGTTTTCGCTGCATTTTTGTAACGCCAAGTGTTTCCACTTGGCTACAAAATGCCCTAGGCAGCCTTCGACACGCCGCGATGGATGTCGGCCAGCATCTCGAAGGAACGCACACGCGCGGCGTGGTCGAAAACCTGCGCCGTCACCATAAGCTCGTCGGCGCCGGTGCGCGCGATGAAGGCTTCGACGCCTTGCTTCACCGTTTCCGGGGAGCCGACCACGGCGCAGGACAGCGCCTGGTTCAGCATGGTTCGCGCAACGGGGTCGAGATCGCGGTCGAAATTCTCGACCGGCGGCGGCAATCGGCCGGGCCGTCCGCTGCGCAGGTTGACGAAGGCCTGTTGCAGCGACGTAAACAGCAGCCGCGCTTCCGCGTCGGTCGGTGCCGCGATCACGTTGATGCCCAGCATCACGCGCGGCTTGTCGAGCTGTTGCGACGGCTCGAAGCGTGTGCGGTAGACTTCGAGAGCCTGATCGAGTTCCGCCGGCGCGAAATGCGAGGCGAAGGCGTAAGGCAGGCCGAGCATGGCGGCGAGCTGCGCGCCATAGAGGCTGGAACCGAGGATCCAGACCGGCACGTTTTCACCCTCTCCCGGCACCGCCCGAATGCGCTGGCCCTCTTCCGCAGGCTCGAAATAGGCCATCAGTTCGACGACGTCGCGTGGGAAGTTGTCGACGCCGGCGTCAAGGTTCCGGCGCAGCGCGCGTGCCGTCATCATGTCCGTGCCGGGGGCGCGGCCGAGACCGAGATCGATGCGGCCGGGATGCAGGGCGGCCAGCGTACCGAACTGCTCGGCGATCACCAGCGGGGCGTGATTGGGCAGCATGATGCCGCCGGCGCCAACCCGGATGGTCTTGGTGCCTGCCGCGACATGAGCGATGACGACGGCGGTGGCGGCGCTGGCGATGCCTGGCATGTTGTGGTGTTCGGCCAGCCAGTAGCGTTTGTAGCCCAGCCGTTCGGCATGGCGGGCGAGGTCCAGCGAATTGGCAAGGGACTGCCCTGGTGTGCTGCCCTCGCCGACGGGCGAGAGGTCGAGAACGGAAAGATCGGTCATGAGCGTGTCCCGCTGGCTGGTCCGAGCGCATATAGGGACACGTTAGCGAAGCACCAAATATTGGGATTGGGCCAGCCCACTATGTGTCGTTGCGCTGCAACATACGCGTTCTATTCATGGCTGGCATACCGAATTGGTGCTTGATCTCTGCTTTCGCGCGCGTATGTAAGCCCCGCACATAGATTTCAGGGAACTGGACTTGGCTATCTACAGGGAAAAAGACATTTTCGAGCGGCGCAATGCCGCGAACGAGGCAAAGAAGGCGCTCCTGGAGCGTTTCAAGGCAAAGCCGGCAGCGGATGATCCGGCCGTGCTGGCCCGCCAGGCAGAACGCAAGGCGATCCTCGAGGCACGCGCCATTCGCGAAGCCGAGAAGGCTCGGCTGAAGCAGGAGCGTCTGGCTCGCGAAGCAGCCGAAAAGGCAGAGCGCGAAGCCGCGGCGGAAGCCGCAAGGATCGAGGCTGAAGCGAAGGCGCAGGAAGAAGCTGCGCTGCGTGAAGCGGAAGAAAACGACCGCATCTCGCGCTTGCTGGCGGACGAGGCCGAGCGCAAGGCCAAACGCGACGCGCGCTACGCTGCGCGCAAGTCACGCGTCGGCCGTACGCCCCCGGGTTTCTCGGCGCGCTGATTGCCTGGTGCATGACCTCCGAAATCGGGATCGATTTTCGGAAAGGCGCATGCACCAACTCGAATGCAGAAAAAGAATAGCCCGCCTCACGCAAGATGAAGCGGGCTTTTTGCATGTGCCGCGAAGCGGTTCGAGCATGATCCTGAAAAGTTGCAGACTTTTCGGACAAGATCGTGCGGCAAAACAAAGAGATAGAGCGTTTCCGTGAAAAACGGGAACGTCCTGGTCGCCGGATTGCTTCCGGTCTTGCTATTGATCGAGCCGTTTTGGGTCGAGCATGGCATTGTCGAGCCCGAAATCGGCGATACGTGCAGGCAGCGGCTGACCACGCACAAGGGCCGCACAGGCCTCGCCCATGGCCGCGGATGTCTGGATGCCATAGCCGCCTTGCGCGACCAGCCAGAACAGGCCGGGCACCGCGCTGTCAAAGCCACCGACCAGATCGCCATCGCCGACAAACGACCGTAGCCCGGCCCATACGCGGCTGGGACGGCCGACCGAGAGCGTGGTCAGCTCCTCTATGCGGTGAATGCCCAGCGCAATGTCTTCCATTTCGGGCTGGACATCCTGCGGCGGCATCACGTCGGCATTGGCCGGCGAGCCGAGGAGCAGGCCCGCATCGGGCTTGATGTAGCAGCTCTCGTCGGCGGTGATGAACATCGGCCAACGGGTGACGTCATGCTCGGCCGGCGGCGCAAAGACGAAAGCCGTCCGCCGGCGTGGCTCCAGCCCGAGCGAGCGGGCGCCGAACAGCGCGCCGATTTCGTCGCCCCAGGCACCTGCCGCGTTGATCACGATCGGCGCGATGTATTCCTTGCCCGAAGCCACGACGCGCCAGTCGGCGCCGGTCCGTTCCGCAGCGGTAACCTCGGCATTGCCGATCACGGTGCCGCCGGAGCGCTTCAAGCCGCGCAGATAGCCCTGATGCAGGGAGTGCACATCGATGTCTTCGGCATTGGGATTGTAGACGGCGCCGGCAACGCTTTCCGGTCGCAGCACCGGCACCCAGGCCTTGGCACCTTCGAAATCGAGCCGTTCTCCGGGCAGTCCGATCGAACGGACCGCATCCTGGTGCTCCGCAAGCAGGTGCTCCTGCTCGCTCGAGGCAACGACCAGCATGCCGCGCGGGGTCAGGATCGGGTGCTCGGCGAAGCCTGCTGGCGGGGTTTCGAGGAAAGCGCGGCTTGCCGCCGTCAGGGCGCACACCTGGCGCGTGCCGTAGGTTTCGCTGAACAGCGCGGCGGAGCGGCCGGTCGAATGATAGCCCGGCTGGCTTTCGCGTTCGAGCAGCACCGTCTTCAGGTGCGGCGCCAGCCAGTAGCCGACGGATGCGCCGGCGATGCCGCCGCCGATGATCAGGACATCGGCTTTCACCGGCTCTTGCGTTGTCATGGTCGATCCTTCGTGCCAGCGATCCGCATGGCAGGCTTGCTTTCCGATACGCTAAACATTTTCAAAATTTGAAAACGTCGTCAAGCATCGCCTGGCAAGGGACCTCGAATCGTTCCCGCATTCCGAGGCTCATGGCCACGGGGCGGTGGGACGTCTTTGTGTGCGAGGGTGCCCTAGTGGTCCAGCATCTCGATCAGGGCCGACTGGAAATCCGGCTGCGCGCTGGAGCAGACCGCAAGCACGAGCCCATCGCCCTCGCCGACGGCGAGATAGGCGTGACCCATGGTGCTGTCGATGTAGATGCTCTCGCCCTTCCCGAGGCGCACCGGCGCATAGTGCTCGGTGTGCACCTCGATGATGCCTTCGAGCACATAGAGGAACTCTTCGCCGGCATGTTTGATCAGCGGGCCGAACTCTTCCAGCGAGCGGGTGGTGATGCGGGTCAGCACCGGCACCATGCGTTTCCTGGTTATGTCCGTGCTGAGGTAGAGATAGTCGTAGTTCTGGGTTTTCTGCCGCAGCCCGTCGCCCTGCAGATTGATGGAACGCCGGGTCAGCGGATGGCCGGAGATTTCCGGCTCGGCGACCAGTTCGGCCATCGACAGCCCCAGCCCCTCGCCGATCTGCAGCAGCTTGTCATAGGAAAGCGACATCTGGTCGTTTTCGACCTTGGACAGCGTCGAGATCGCCACGCCGGTCTTGCTGCTGACGTCGCTCAGCTTCCAGCCATGCTTCTGGCGCAGCGCCTTGAGGTTGGATCCGAGTTTCGGGTGCTTGGCCATCAATCCCCAATCATTGGTCCAGTTCGACGACACGACGATAGCCGTTGACAATATCGGCAACAAGGAAAATCATTTAGCGAATTAGAAAACAAAATTTCTGCCAGGAGGAAACCAATGGCTCGGGAAGTCGAATGGGCGCGCATGACGGCGCCGGAACTGCGTGCGATCGCCGAGCGTGGCAACGCACTGGCCATCCTGCCGGTGGGTTCGCTGGAACAGCACGGGCCGCATCTGCCGGTGATCACCGACACGGCGAGTGCTGCGGCGGCCGCAGTGCGGGCGGCGCGGCTGGTCTCTGAGGATGTACCCCTCGCCGTCCTGCCGGGGCTCTGGCTTGGCATGAGTGAACATCATTTGCCGTTCGGCGGCACGATCACATTGGACTATGCCGCCTATCACGGTGTGCTGCGTTCGATCGCGCGTTCGCTGAAGGCAATCGGCTTCGCCCGCCTGCTCATCGTCAATGGCCATGGCGGCAATGTCGACCCGCTGGCCGTTGCCGTGCGCGAACTGGCGGTCGAGTTCGACATGCCGATCGTGGCGACGACGCCATGGTTCCTGGCGCAGGAAGAGACCTCGGCGCTGTTCGAATCCGACGATGGTCCCAAGCACGCCTGCGAAGGCGAAGCCTCCGTCATGCTGGCGATTGCCGGCGATATCGTCAAAACCGATAAGTTCAAGGAAGCGGAGGCGCTGCAGGCCGGACAGAACGAAGCGCCGCATGGTGCCTCGCGTTTCTACTCTTTCTCCGAGCGCGCGCCGAAGACCGGCACCTGGGGCTTCCCCAGCAAGGGCACTGCCGAAAAGGGTGAAAAATTCCTGGCCTTGCATGCCCGGGAAGTTGCCAGTCTCATCACGTCAGACATTCTCTGGACGCGGCCGGATCCGGTCTGGCGTGCAGGCCGCGGCCTGGAAACCACCGGCGGCAGGGCCGACTAGCCGCTGTGAGGGGCGGGCCATCGTGTGACTGCTAAAAACAACCAAAAAAGGGGAAGATCATGACTGTTCCAAAACGCGGCCGCCTGGCCGCACGGCTCGCCACCGGCGCGGCCGTCGCCCTTCTGTCCGGCCTGTTCGCCAGCCAGGCCCTGGCCAAGGGCCTTGTCTATTGTTCGGAAAGCGCGCCAGAGGGTTTCGATCCAGCGCTCTACTCCACCAACTCCACCTGGGATGCCTCGTCCAAGCCGATCTACAGCCGGCTGGTCGAGTTCGAGCAGGGTACCACCAACGTGGTCCCTGGCCTCGCGGAAAGCTGGACGATTTCGGACGACAAGCTCGAATACACGTTCAAGCTGCGCAAGGGCGTGAAGTTCCAGACCACCGACTATTTCACGCCCAGCCGCGAGCTGACCGCCGATGACGTGATCTTCTCGCTCGATCGCCAGCGCCTGAAGGACAATCCCTGGTTCGGCTATGTCGCCGGCTCGAGCTGGGAGATCTTCGAAGGCATGGAGATGCAGAACCTCATCAAGGACATCTCCAGGGTTGACGACAATACGGTGAAGATCGTCCTCAACCAGCCCTCCGCGTCACTGCTGGCCATGCTGGCGATGGATTTCGGCTCGGTGCTGTCGAAGGAATATGCCGACAAGCTCCTCGCCGCCGGCACCAAGGAAAAACTCAACCAGCAGCCGATCGGCACCGGCCCCTTCCGCTTCGTCGACTACCAGCAGGATGCGGTCATCCGCTTCCAGGCCAATCCCGACTATTTCGGCGAAAAGCCGAAGCTCGACGAGCTGGTCTTCGCCATCACCGTCGATCCGACCGCACGCATCCAGCGCCTGCGGGCAGGCGAATGCCAGATGGCGCCCTATCCGGCGCCTGCCGACATTGCCGACCTCAAGACCGATCCCAACCTGACGGTGATGGAAAAGCCCGGGCTGAACGTGGCTTATCTCGCCTACAACACCTTGGTGCCGCCCTTCGACAAGGCGGAAGTGCGCCGCGCGCTCAACATGGCCATGAACAAGCAGGCGATCATCGATGCTATTTTCCAGGGCACCGGGCAAGTTGCCAAGAACCCGTTGCCGCCAGGCATGTGGGGCTACAACGATGCTGTCGCCGACGACAAATACGATCCGGAAGCGGCCAGGAAGATGCTGGAAGCAGCTGGCGTCAAGGATCTCAAGATGAAGATCTGGGCGATGCCGGTCAGTCGTCCCTACATGCCGAACGCGCAGCGGACCGCGGAACTGATCCAGGCGGACTTCGCCAAGGTCGGCGTCACGGTGGAGATCGTGTCCTATGAGTGGGGCGAGTACGTGAAACGCGCCCGCGACAAGGACCGCGACGGCGCCATCATCCTCGGCGCGACCAGCGACAATGGCGACCCTGACAATCTGATCAGCTACTTCTTCGCCTGCTCGGGTGTCGGTGGCGCCAACTTCGCCAACTGGTGCTATCAGCCGGTTGAAGACCTGATGCAGAAGGCCCGTGTCACGTCCGATCAGGCCGAGCGCACCAAGATGTATCATGAGCTCCAGGTCCTGTTCAAAGAACAGGCGCCCTGGGCAACGCTCGATCATTCGACGGTGTCGCTGCCGATGTCGAAGAAGATAACGGGCTACGTCATGGATCCGCTTGGCTCGCATCGTTTCGAAAGCGTCGACATCGCCGAGTAAAATCGGCACCGCTTCGCGGTTGATCTTCGCCGCGAAGCGTTTCACTTGTTGGAATTTTACTGCCCGGATGCCGCCTCGCATAAATTTCCGAGGCCAGGCAGGGTTGTTTGTACTCTAATGATTTTGCGAGTGAATAAATCCGTGCTAGCGTTTCCGCAGGCTTTGCCCAAGCGGGGACAATGGCGAAGTACTTCCGATCGTTCTGCGATTTAAAGTATCTGCCATCGGCCTTGATACGGCCGATTCAGGCTTGTGCCGGCCTGACGGCTATTGAGGTTTTGAGATCAACATGAATGGTTGATCAGCAGGCGATCCGGCAGCTTTCCACCATCTGCGCCATCGACGCAGTCGGTTTTTCGCGCCTGATGAATGAAAATCAGGAAACGGCCGTCAGGATCTTCCAAGAGCGACGCAATCTGATCGCTGAAACGGTCGGCGAGTTCGGTGGCCGCATCTTCGGAGCGGCAGGCGACAGCCTGATGGCGGAATTCGGCAGCCCCGTGGAGGCGCTGCGGGCCGTGCTGGAAGCCCAGCTGCGCCTCGACAAACTCAATGCCACGGCGGCTGAAAACCTGCGCATGCCGTTCCGCATCGGTGTCGCGACAGGCGTGGTCATCCAGAGTGAGGACGGCACCTTCGGCGACTGCGTGAACATATCGGCGCGGTTGCAGGAATTCTCGCCGCCCAGCGGTGTCGCCATCGCCGGCACGACGCACGAACATGTCAGCGGCAGGTTTTCGGTCGAATTCACCGATCTCGGCCCGATGCAGCTCAAGAACATTGCCCTGCCCGTCAGGATATTGGTGACGTCTCCGGCCTCCGGCCAGGCCAAGTCCATGGCGTTCGCCGCGGTTCGCTCATCCATCGTCCAGCCCGGCAACACCGATGCCAGGGACAATCAGCCGGCCATTGCCGTGCTGCCCTTCCAGAACAGCAGTCCAGACCGGTCGACGGACTATCTGGCCGATGGCATCGTCGACGACATCATCCATGGGCTCGCGGCGACACGGTCATTGCCGGTCATCGCGAGGGATTCCAGCTTCCAGTTTCGCGATCAATGGCTGGGAACGGCCGCGATCGGCAATCTGCTAGGGGCTCGATACCTGGTGACGGGTTCGGTTGCCAGCTTCGACAAGCGCATTCGGCTGAGCGCGTCGCTCACCGACAGCAGCAACGGCCGTGTCGTCTGGTCGGGCCGGTTCGAACGCGGGCTCGATGAACTCATCCAGCTTCAGGACGATCTCGGCGGAGAGATCGTCTCCACCCTCGAGCGCGAGGTCGACCGCGTCGAGCAGGTGCGAACCTTCCAAGTTCCCTGGGAAAGGCTGCAGACCTGGCAACTGGTGCGCCGCGGCCGCTGGCACATGCAGCGGCGCACGCGGGCGGACATGGAGGCGGCGCTCAATCTGTTCCAGCAGGCCTATGACGAGGATCCCAATTCCAGCACCGTGCTCAGCGAGCTGGCCTGGTGGTATCTGTGGCGCGGTTGGCTCAACCGCGGCGAACCGGGTGATCTTGCCCGCGTGGCAGAGCTTTCCCAGCGAGCTCTTCTCGTCGACAGTCAGGACGCCCGCCCCTATGCATTCCTGGGCTCCATCGAAGTGCTCAAGCGACGGCCGCTCGTGGCGCTGGATTTCCTGCAGCAGGCACTGCACTACAATCCAAGCTTCGTGCTGGCCTATCAGGCGATGGGCAGTGCCCGGCTCATGGCATCGCGTCCGCAGGAAGCGATCGCCGTACTCAAGCGAGCCGATCGCCTGTCGCCATTCGAGAACTATCGCTTTCACACGCTGGGCGAGCTGACGGCGGCATACACACTGCTGGAAGACTGGCCGGCCGTCATAACGACCGCGGAGCGCTCGCTGTCATTTGCCCAGGACTATTTCTACCCGCGCTTCCTCAAGATCGGGGCGCTCGTCCGCAGCGGGCAGATCGAGGCGGCGCGTGCCGAACGCGAGCTCTTCGAAGCCAGGCATCCGCGTTTCAGCCGCAGTTGGATCGACTGGATACCGTTCGCTGACGGCTCCATCAATCAGCGCCTGCTCGACAATTTCGACGCCGCCGGCTGAGCGTCGCAAAGGCTGGCGTTTTTGCCGTCCTGCACGGCAGGAATGTGAACAGGATCACTTACCGGACATGTACCGGACCATAGCATAGCCAGCATTTCTCTGCGTTTTCCCGGGGGATCGTCAGGATGGGCTTCTCGACCAAATATTATGACGGGGTGTTGAAGGGACAAACTGAGCTGCCATTCGGCGAAGAAGCGCCGCCATTCGACCGCGAGAGACAGCGCAAGACGACCTTTGTCGGACGAATATTTACCTGGCTTTTCGAGCATCCCGATTGGTGGCTTGGGTTCTTCCGGCGTTTCTTTCCGCGCGTGCGCTGGGGCAAGGTCGTTTTTCTTACCCGTTTCGAGGATGTGCGCGAGGTTCTCGAGCGTCAGGATGAATTCGAAACGCCTTATGGCCGCGAACTGCGTGAATTTTCCGGTGGTTTCGATTTCCTGCTCAGCCTCAAGGACGGGAAACTCTATCGCGAACAGAAGTCCGTGGTGCTCAGCGCTTTTCCTCCCCAGGAAGTGGACGATCGGGTACGCCGCATTGCCGCCGAATGCTCGAACGAGATCGTGAGTTACGCCGGCGAGAAATTCGATGCCGCCAGCCAGTTGATGCGCATCGTTCCGGTCCTCATCTGCCGGGACTATTATGGACTGGACATCGAAGACCCACGGCAGTTCGGCGACTGGGCCATCTCCATCAATCAGATCCTGTTCGGGGACTGGGGCGCGGACGCGGTCACGCGCGAGCTTGCGGTAGCCGGTGCCGCGAGCCTGTTCGCGACGGTGGACCGTTCCATCATCATCGCTGAGAACGCCGTCAAGCAGGGCAAAGTTGTCGATACGCCGCTCGGGCGTCTCGTCCAGATGGCGCAATCCGACCATGACAATCCGTTCAAGCGGGTCATGGAGATCGTGCACGAGACCAACCCGGCGGCGACGGAGCGCGAGGTGGTGCGCTCGATCATGGTCGGCATGGTCGTCGGCTTCGCGCCAACCAACCTGCTGGGCGGCATCAACTGCCTGGATGCCGTGCTGAGCCGGCCGGAGATTTTCGACTACATCAAGAAGGCCATCAAGGATGGCGACAACGCGCGCCTCGACAAGGCGATCCTGGAGGCCATGCGCTTCAAGCCGCACTGGATCTGGCCCTGGCGCTACGCCGGCGAGGCCAAGACCATCGGTGTCAAACGAGGCCGCCCCTACAGCATTCCCGCCGGGGTCACGGTTCTCCCCGCCACGCGCTCGGCGATGTTCGACGAATCGGTCGTCAACGACCCCTGGACTTTCAATCCGGACCGCAGCCTGAGCGAGAACATGGTCTTCGGCGTCGGCATCCATCGCTGCATCGGCGCTGCGATCGCCAGCGTGCAGATTGCCGAAGCCTTCCGCGCTCTGTTCACGAAGCCGGGTTTTCGGCGTGCGAGCGGCAAGGAGGGCAAGCTGACGCGCCTGGGTCCTTACCCGGACAGGCTCATGGTCGAATTCGACGTCCCGCCTAAAAATTGCCTGACCGAACAGTCGCTGGTCACGGTGTGTGCAAGGGTGCAGGCCGGTATCGATCAGGAGCAGTTGCGAAAGGATGTCGACGGCCTTGGCAATCCGGCGCTTGGTGCGATCAAGGCGGGCCTTGATAAGGCTGGGACCATTCACTTCGCCAGTCTCAGCCTTATTCCGACCGGCGATTCCCGAAAGCCTGATGGCGATGACCTCTATCTGTTGCTGGAGCTGTCAGGCGACGGCACCAAACAGCAAGTCATCAAGGCTTTCGCCGATGCCGTGCACGGCCATTTCGTGCCACTGTTCGAACGTTATGCCGCCGACCCGCTGAAGGGGACATTCGAGGCGTTTCTGCAGAAGCACACGGTCGATGTATCGCCCCGCTATGGCAGCATGGCAGGGCTCGTTTTCTGCGGCACACCCGGACATTCTGTCGAGCGCATCATCGCCGAGCAGGAACTGGCAAATGAGGCCGCCAAAATCGTCGAGGACGGCATCTGGCGCAAGCCGGACCCCACAGCACTTCCAGGCACTTCGAAAGCGCTGGTTCCCAGCGATATGTCAGCAGCGCAGATATTGACGAAGGTCCGGGGAGAGCTGTCGTCAGAATTCAACTGGGTTTTTTCCCCCGCAGACAGCCTACTCGAAAACCCTGGTGGTACGCTCCTGCGGGCCTTGCGCCATATCGTCTTCAACCTGCGGACAGCCATTCCGCTGGTTGTCCTCGTCGGCGTCTGCACGTGGCTGACCTATGTCATGCAATTCGATACCAGCGGCGGTTGGTTCCGCACATTGGCGCGGATCGGCGATTCTTTCATTCTGGCGGTGGTCGGCCTGACCATCACCGCGACGGCGTTGTTTGCGGCAGTCGCGTTTTGGTTGCGCAGTATCGAGCGCAAGGAAGAGGTCAGCAGCGCAGGCATCAAGCTCGACACGCTGACGAAGCTGCAGGTGCACGAAGATGCCCTGGGTTATCGCCAGAACCATATGACGGCGGTCTCGGTCATGAAGCCCGGATGGTTGCGGTGGTTCCTGCTCGGCTTTTCGTTCTACGTGATTTCGATCACTGCCAGATGGGCTTTCCGGCCAGGACATCTCGGCGATACCGGACAGATCCATTTCGCGCGCTGGGTCAGGGTCCCCGGGACCGATCGGCTGGTGTTCTTGAGCAACTATGGCGGCAGCTGGGAAAGCTATCTCGAGGATTTCGTCACCAAGGCCTCAGCTGGCCTGACCGCGATCTGGAGCAACACCAAGGGTTTCCCGCGCGCACGCTTTCTGTTTCTCGACGGCAGCCGCGACGGTGATCGCTTCAAGCGCTGGGCGCGCGCCGAACAGATCCCGACCTCTTTCTGGTATTCCGCCTATCCCAAACTGAACACGACGCTGATCCGCAAGAACTCGCAGATACGGCAAGGGCTCTACAGCGCGCGCGCCAGCGAAGCGCGTGACTGGTTGAGCCTGTTCACCTCGTTGCCCCGGCAGGAGGGCACGAAACAGTCGTCGCTCGGCAAGCTTCTCTACCAGTCCGATGATACCGCCGTCGAAAGCCTGGAAAGCGGTGAAATACAGTCGTTGATTTTCGGTCCGCTCGGCAGCCTTCCATTCGCCAGGATGCTGGCTTTCGAAATCGATGAGAAGAACGCCAGCACGGCGCAGCGCCTTCAGATACTTGACCATCTGGTGAAGAACACGAGTTTCGGCGACATCAGGCCGGCTGGGAAAGCCATGTTCTGCGTGTTCGGCCCGAATGGGTTGAAGAAGCTTGGTCTGACAAGCAGTCCCAACAGCGATCCGCTTGCCAGTTTCCCAATGACGTTTCGGCAAGGCATGGCCAACGAGTATCGCAGCCGCATCCTGGACGACCAGGGTGACAGCGCTCCGGAGAAATGGGGCTGGGGTTCCAGGCAGACGCCGGTCGACCTTGCCATCCTCTGTTATGCCGACAGCGAGGAAACGCTGAACGGCATGGCCCTCGAGACCACCAACCTGGCCAGATCGGCGGGCCTCATCGACAGGGCAGCCATTGCGCTCGAGATCGGGCGCGACGGGCCCGGATGCCCGGTTCGACTTCCGCCGAAACCGGCGGGAGCGCAGCGCTTGAAACAGGTCGTATCCTCGCCAGCCTACGGCCAGGACGAACGGCCGCCAGCCCGGGAACATTTCGGTTTCGTCGACGGCATCTCCCAGCCGGTCATCAAGGGCACGAGGCGCCGGCGAAACCACAATTCGAGCCCGATCCATCAGATCGCTGCCGGTGAATTCCTTTTCGGTTACCGTGACGAATACGGCTACTATCCTCCCAGCCCGACGACGCCTTCCGAGCTCGACCCCGAGGGGCGATTGCTTGCGATCGACGCCGATGGCAAGCCGATCAGCGGCAGAAGCATCGTGCATGATTTCGGCCGCAACGGCTCCTTCGTCGTCATCCGCCAGCTGGCGCAGGATGTCGAAGGCTTCAACACCTACTGCCGGACGGAAGCGGACAATCTGCGCGCCAGCGGCCTTGCTGCATACCGCGCCGTCGATGCCGATTGGGTCGGCGCCCGCATCGTCGGTCGCTGGAAGGACGGCTCTTCGCTCATTCGCAACCCCGACAAGCCGGGCGGCGAGCTCGACAACCAGTTCACCTATGGCGCGGAAGACCCGCAGGGGCTGCATTGCCCATTGGGCGCACACATCAGGCGTTCAAATCCGCGCGATTCGCTTGGCACCGATATCGACACCCAGCTCAGGATATCGAAACGCCACCGCATCCTGCGGGTCGGCCGCAGCTACAGCCTGGACAAAGGTGCCGATGGCAAGCCGGAAAAGGGCCTGCTGTTCATCTGCTTCAATGCCAGTTTCGAACGGCAATACGAATTCATCCAGCAGACCTGGATGTCGGCGCAGAATTTCCAAGGACTGCGCGGCGAGAAGGATCCGTTGATCGGCAACCAGCAGATCGAAGTGGCTGGCGGAGAGTCTGGCCGCTTCACCATCCCGCGCTGGGAGGGCGGCGTCGAACTGACCAACCTGCCTTCCTTTGTCACCACACGTGGCGGCGGTTATTTCTTCATGCCGAGCCGGGCAGCATTGCAATATCTCCAATCGCGCCTCGAACCCAAAAACAGCAAACCCCGCCGGGGGCGCGGTCCGGACCTGGCGCTTTGATCGGCTTGTCCCGCATGGCAGGGCCATCGATCCGGATTGTCGCGCGATGACGAAGGCTCCGCCCCGGGTTCGAGAAGCGCCTGAGTTTTGCAGCGCTCAATCGGAGCTGACGCGGCGCAGGCGGGCGGGATCGTTGACTTTGACGTGACCGCGTTTCGTCGCGATCAGGCCGCGGCCGCGCCAGTCGTTCAGCAGCTTGTTGACGGATTCCCGCGTCGCGCCAAGTGTCTGGGCGAGTTCCGATTGCGAGATGGCAATCCAGCCGGAGCCATCGGCAAGCAGCTCGCTCAGATGCAGCAAGCGTTTGGCGAGCCTTGCTTCGATGGCGAGGAAGGTGTGGTCGCCAAGCTCTTCGCTGATCCATCGCAACCGCTTGCACAGCAGTTCGATGATGGCGCGTCCGAGCTGAGGATCCCGCTCGATGCGGTCCAGAACCTGCTTGCGCGTCAGCGATACAATGGAGCAGTCCGACCTGCAGATGGCTGTCGCCGTCCTGCGACCACCGTCCAGCACGCCAATTTCGCCGATGAGGCTGGGGGGCAACTGCAGGTTGGCGACAAGCTTGTCGCCTTCGGCCGAGAAGATCGAAATCTCCACGGACCCTGCAAGCAGGCCGTAGACGCGATCCGATGGGTCATCCTGGAGAAAAAGCAGCCGTCCCGCGGCGTATTTTTCGGGCTTGGCGTCGCCGAACATCCTGTCCAGCAGGTCGCGGTCATAGTGGGCGAATTTCGCCAGCGTGTGTTTTGATTCCTGGTCCAGACTGGTCATCAACATCGGTGCCCCCAACGTGATCTCAGTTCAAATGAGATTCTGTTTTGCTTCTTCTGAAGTTTCGTTTGTTGCCTGGTCTGCGGAAGTCTACGCGCGCAGGCGCAGCTTGGATAGCGACCCGAAGGTATTTGCCGCCTCGCGGGCGCTTTTTTGCCGCCTAAGCCACCATTGGCTCAGGCCCGCCGGCAGCAAGATCGCCCTTCATCAGGGCCATGATCGCCACCTGGGTGCGGTTTGTTGCGCCGAGCTTGCTCATGATCTGCCGGACATGGACCTTGACCGTCGATTCCTGCATGTCGAGTTCGCGAGCGATCAGCTTGTTGGACTTGCCGGAGCGAAGCCGATCCAGAACCTGGCTCTGGCGTGGCGTCAGCAGGCTGCTGCCCGCCGCTGCGGTTGAGTGGTGGCGAGCACGATCCCGCCCGTCCGCGATCTCCAGCAGGGCTTCGCGAGGGAAATACGCGCCGCCGTTCATGATGAAAGCGAGCGCCTGATGTACCACGGCCAGCGGCGTGGTGGTCGAGATGAAAGCCTGGAAGCCGAAGCTTACAGCGCCGACCGCCTCTTCCGCTTCCGGCCGGTCCGACAGAATGGCGCAAGGCGTGGTCGGGAACTGGTCCCGGACGCTTTGCAGCACCGTCCGCGTCTGCAGATCGTGCAGTGATGAGCCTCCGACATTCAGGACAATAAGTGAAACGATGTTGCCTGGTTGAGAATAGAGACCGAGTTTCTCCGGTTCTATCGCAAGGGCCGACTTGCCGAGAGGGCTGACCCATTCGTTGATCAAAGTCGTAATGCCGGCGCATCGCAGCGCCAAGGTATCAACTACCAGCACAACCGCCTTTTGTGCATCCCCAGTCATTTTACTAGTCTCCTCGGTTTGTGGGCGCTTGCCTTTGCGCCGCCGGAACCCTCTTTCCGCATCGGTTTCATCCGAGCGTTTCCATTTTTCACGGAAATGCCAACTTGTTGTTTCGCGTAATTCCGAACGCAAAACCGTTGCGCACTTTTGCTGGAATTGCTCCAGTCGTATCGCAATGAGGTCGCCTCCGATGTGAGGCGCTTCACATGCAAAAAAAGCTCTTCGAAAGAGCCCATGGATGTCGGACAAGCGGCCGAATTTGCTTGGACTTCCGAGGCTTACTCCGCGGACACGGCATGAGGACCGTCTTAGGAGCACCATCCGCTCCAACGGCGCTCAGCCGGAAGGCGTAGGCCGGCAATCTAGGCGATCATCGCTATGAAACCGTTTCCGGCACCGCCATGGCGATTATGCTTGGCGCGCAATGGAGGAGTTCGCCATGAGCGCGTCGAATTGGAACAAAGGCCACCAGCACGGCTGCGGCAATCATCCGTCGCAGACCGTGCAGGTGCGCACGGTGACGACGCAAAGCGCAATCGGTGTTTCCGCGCAGGTTAGCGCGGACGCTTTCGGTCAATCCACGTTTTCAAACACCCAGGTCCATCTGACCACCATAGACCGTGGGCTTGCGTCGTTTGCCATCGCCGCAGTTGGCGCACAGGCGGCTGCACAGGCCGCCGGCGATCAAACACCGCTTGCCATGGCCTCAGCGGTGGTCACGATGAGCAATGCCGATATTTCGGTCGCCAACAGCAGGACCGTTACCGGCACGGATGCCCACGCAATGAGCCAGCAGACCGTCGTGTCGGCCATCGGCGCCAGTTTTGCTTTCGAAACGGGTCTGGCTGCTGCCCACCAGGTCAATGATGTCGCGGTGGAGTCCTGTCGATCCGATGTCGGCACCCTACAGGGCAATCTGGCGACATTCGAAGCGAATGTGACTGCGCATGGCGAGAACAGCTTCGCCGATCTCCAGGCTGATGCGATCGCCCTGGAGGACCAGTATTCCTCGAGCGTCGTTTTGGCGACATCGGCAATCGATACCCAGGTCGTCTACACAGAATATGTCGGCACCCGATGGGACGACACCATCGTGACGGACAATGGCGACTCGCTGGTGCGCGGAGACCGTGGCGACGATGTCATCCGCGCCGGCAATGGCGATGACTGGCTGTTTGGCGGCAAAGGCGATGACCGCATCAGCGGCGGCGGCGGTAACGACACCGCCTTTGGTGGTGACGGCCGTGACACTCTCGGCGGGGGCGATGGCGACGACTGGTTGTTCGGCGGCGATGGCAGGGATACCCTTTCCGGCGACGCCGGCAACGACATGCTCGTCGGGGGCGACGGCAACGACCAGATCGCGGGCGGAAACGGCAACGATCTGCTGAGCGGCGGCGACGGTCGCGACGATGTTTCGGGCGGCGCCGGCGACGATGTGTTCCTGCTCGGCTCGTCCTGTGGTGACGGTGACGACGTGATGAGGGGAGGCGCCGGAGCCGACACCTATCTCATCGTTGGCGCTTTCGACGATGATACCATTGCCGACTTCTCGGTCGGCGGCGGCGACCGTCTCGCCATCGAAGGTCTCGATGCCTTGCTGGGTTCGAGAGCTGTTTCGATGGAGCGCGACAGAGGCGACCGCGACGATCTTGTCGTGACACTGCGTCTCGACGGCGAACGTTCGACACTCACCCTGGACGAGTTCTTCGCCAACAATCCCGATTTTGGTGCAATGCCGATGCGGGGGGCATTCAGCGCGCAGCAGACGGCCACGATCATGCACGCCATTGCGGTCGATGCCGATGCCGGCCTGGCGTTGACCGACGCGCAACTCACCTTCCAGTTGGGTGATCTGCTAGCCGTTTTTGGCTGAAACGAATAAAAGAAAATATGAATAGGCGCCTTCCGATAAGGGAGGCGCCTATTTTCGTTTTTTACAAATGAGTTTAGTTTTGAATATCGAAAGTTTTACTCTGCAAGATGACAAATTTACTCCGCTTGAATATTTGCCGATCGGATCGATGAGGCCTAGGCTTCAAATGCGCCGGACCTGTGAACCGGACATCATCAAAGCGACAAGGAGAGTGACATGACCTTCTACTGTGATCCTTCCGACGTGAACCTGGATGCCTCGTACGATTTCGATTCCAACATCGATGTCGATTTCGACCTGTATTCGGACATCGACAGCAACCTCGACGTCAATCATGACATCGATGTCTGCGTCGACATCAACGGCAACGAAGCCACTTTCGCGATCGACGTCCAGGCCTATGGCCACGACACCGCGACCGACCTCAACCTCGTGGTTGCGGTTCAGGAAAACGAGTGGTCGAGCATCACGGCAACCGGCTACGCGGCTGCCGGCTGATAAACTCATAGTCGGCTGCGGCGCATCCTCCCATCGCTGCAGCCTGACCGAAAAAGGCTCCGCTTCGTGCGGGGCCTTTTTTATTGGACGGCAGTGCGACGAACGCTGTGGTCCGGGCATTGGCAGGGCTACCTGATCCTACCAAAGAGGCCGTGGACTACGCCAGAAGTGTAACTCCACCTAAGCGTTGTGCCGCCGGCGTCGCTTCACCGCTAATCTCCCGTTGGGTGCCCTCGCAGAGTTTCGTCTGCGCAAAGGGGCAGACGGAGAGAGGCTCAGATGCGCAAGATATCGATATCCCGTCAGATCGGCAGCCAGAAGATCACCGCTGCAGCCAACGAGGCTGCATCCATGCCAGCCGCAGCGACGGCACCGGCCGCGCCGCGCGTGTCGGCGGGACTGGCCAGCATGGCAGCGGATCCTTTCGTGCTGATCCAGCTCTCCGGCAATACGGACAACTTCACCCAACCGGCGGATGGCAGCTATCGCATTGAAGGGCTGGGCGGCAACGACGTCATCACAGTTGCTACGACCTCCCTCGGCCGCGACTATCTCGACGGTGGCGCCGGCAATGACACGCTGAACGCCGCTGCCACCGACGATGTGCTGGACGGCGGCGATGGCAATGACACCCTCAACGGCGGTGCGGGCAATGATCTGCTGCGCGGCGGTGCCGGTGCGGACACGCTGAACGGCGGCGACGGCATTGACACGGCCGACTACTCGACCTCGGGCCTTAAGGTGATGGTGGCGTTGCCCCTGGATCCACAGCGCACCGCGCGCGGCTCCGGCGGAGATGCCGCGCTCGACGTGCTGAGCGGCATCGAAAACATCACCGGCTCAGCTTTCAACGACACGCTGACCGGCAACAAGCTCGACAACCAGCTGATCGGCAATGCGGGCGATGATCTGCTGCGCGGCATGGACGGCAACGATGTTCTGATCGGCGACGGCGCTGATGACGCCAACCAGGACGGCATTGCCGACGATCTCGACGGTGACGGCATTCCGGATGGCATTGATGCAGCCGGGGGCGGCAATGACACGCTCGACGGCGGCTTTGGCGACGATCGCCTGTTCGGGGGCAGCGGCAACGACACGCTGATCGGCGGCTTCGGCAATGACACGCTCTATGGCGGTTCGGGCGACGATTTGCTGACCGGCGGCGACGGCAACGACTTCATGGATGGCGGCAGCGGCAATGACGAGCTGATCGGCAGCCTGGGCGACGATGTCATGCATGGCGGCGAAGGCAATGATTTCCTGACCGCTTCCATTGGCGACGACCAGCTGTTCGGCGAAGGCGGCGACGATGATCTGCAGGCCGGCGACGGCAACGATCTGGTCGATGGCGGCGATGGCAATGACCGGCTGGTCGGGTCGTCCGGCGACGATCGCCTGCTCGGCGGTGCCGGCAACGACATGCTGCAGGGCGACGCGGGCGCGGACATCATGGATGGCGGTGCGGGCGTCGACACCGTTGACTATTCGCAAGGCGGTGCCGTCGGCATCAACCTGGCCACAGGCTCCGTCAGCGGCGCTGCCGCGGGTGACCAGCTGATCAGCATTGAGAACATCATCGGCTCGGCGCAGAACGACATTCTGGTCGGCGATGCCAATGCCAACACCTTTACCGGGAATGGCGGCGCCGACACTCTGATCGGTCAAGGTGGCGTCGACACGGCCGACTACTCCACTTCGGCCGCGGCGGTAACGATCCATCTCAACACCACAGTGGCCGATCCGTTGGCGACAGGGACCGGCACCGGTGGCGATGCCGAAGGCGACCAGCTGCAATTGATCGAGCGTGTGATCGGCTCGGCCTTCGACGATAGTCTCGTGGGTGGCGAACTGAACGACATCTTTGTTGGCGGCGCTGGGGCGGATCACATCGATGGCGGCCTGGGCGCCAATGACACCGCGGAATATTCGACCTCGGCGGCGGCGGTATCAGTCAATCTCGCTGGGGCTATGGCCAGCGGCGGCGATGCGGCGGGCGACATCCTCAGTGGCATCGAAAACCTGATTGGTTCGGCTTTCGACGATATCCTGATCGGTGACGGCTCGACCAACCGTCTCGACGGCGGCGCGGGCAACGATTTCCTTCGTGGTGGTGCCAATACCGGCACCGAATTCCTGATCGGCGGCGACGGCATCGATACCGCTGAGTACTCGACGTCCGCTGCGGCGGTGCGTGCGGTCCTGTCCGACAGTCTGACGTCCGGCGTGTTGTCGAGCGGCGGCGATGCCCAGAACGACGTGCTGGTCGCCGTCGAGAACATCGTCGGCTCGGCATTCAACGATGAGCTGATTGGGGCCTCCGGTGCCAATCGCCTCGAAGGGGGCGCCGGCAACGACGTCCTGACCGGAGGTGGTGGAGCCGATGTGCTTATCGGCGGCGACGGTCTCGATACCGCGTCCTATTCCAGTTCCACAGCTGGCGTCCTCGTGCAGCTCGACAACACCGGCGCGGCAACTGGCGTCGGCGGCCATGCGCAGGGCGATCAGTTGAGCGGCATCGAGAACCTGACGGGCTCAAGCTTTGGTGACGTGCTCGTCGGCAACGCCTTGACCAACACCTTGATCGGTGCCGGCGGCAATGATCGGCTGATCAGTGGCAGCGGCAATGACCAGATGCGTGGCGGCAGCGGCGCCGACATCCTCTCGATCACCGGTACTGGTACCAAGACGGTGTTCGGCGACGGCGTCAGCGATGGCGGCGTGGCCGGCCAGGACATCTTTCGTGTGCTGGGCGGCACCAACAACCTGATCTTCGACTACCAGGCCGGCGAAGATGTCTTTGTCCGCTCCAATCCGGCATCCGTCTCGGCATCCCTGGCTTCGCTCACGGTCAGCGGCCTCGCCTACTGGGTCGCGCGGGTGGCCAGCACGGCTCCCGGCATGGAGAGCTCGACCTTCGTGGTGCTTGGCGAGCGGACGACGACAAATCCGGACGCCGCCATAACCAACGCGTTCAGCAGTTTCGTTTCGCACGACCTGTTCATCGATCCCGCGCTTCTGGCCTGAGTGAACTGAAAAAGGAGTGATGTGATGGCAATTGTGGGTTCACGGGCGCGCAAGGCGAGAAAGACGGAACTCGATGATGCCATGGGGCAGGTGAAATCCGCGATGATCATCGTCGCGGTCTTCAGTCTCGCCATCAACCTCCTGATGCTGGCATCGCCCATCTATATGCTTCAGGTCTATGACCGCGTGCTGGTCACCGGCCATCTTGAAACGCTGGTGCTGCTGACGGTCATGGCCGGCGCGGCGCTGCTCGTGCTCGGCCTGCTCGACATGTTGCGCAACATCATCATGGCGCGCGCCGCGAACTGGTTGAGCGATCGCCTGAGCCCGATCATCATCGCCGGCAGTGTCCGCGCCCGCCTGCTTGGCGACCAGGCTGGCACCCAGCCGTTGCGCGACCTTGGCCAGGTACAGTCCTTCCTCTCGTCACAGGCCTCGACAGCGCTGTTCGATCTACCCTGGACCCCGGTCTTCCTGCTGTTGATCTGGTTGTTGCATCCAGCGCTTGGCGCATTCGCGCTCGCCGCGACGATCTTGCTGGTTCTTCTCGGCGTGCTCAACGAGGTGGTGACGCGCAAGTCCTCCCTGGTGGCGAGCACCTCGCAGATCCAGGCGCTGCAGCAAGCCGACATGGCGATCCGCAACGCTGAAGTGGTTCGTGCGATGGGAATGCTGCCTGGCCTGCTGGAACGCTTCCGCGCCAGCAACGATGCCTTCCTGAACGCATCCGATCTGGCTTCGCAACGCGGCGCGACCATCGTCGGCATCACCAAATTCGTGCGGCTGTTCGTGCAATCGGCAACGCTTGGTCTCGGTGCCTATCTGCTGCTGCAGGGCGGAGCCACCGGCGGCGTGATGATTGCGTCCTCCATCCTGCTTGGCCGTGCGCTCGCTCCCGTCGAACATCTGATGGCGATCTGGCGCAATCTCGGTCAGACCCGCATCGCTTATGCGCGGCTGACCGAGCGCCTGCAGAATGTCAGTGCGGAGCCCCATCGCATCCGCCTGCCGGAACCGGAGGGACGCATCATTCTCGAAAACGTCTCCTACGCTGCCCAGCCCGGTCGGCCCGCCATCATCGACAATCTGAGCGTCGCTTTCCAGCCTGGTGAGGCGGTAGCCATCATCGGCCCGTCCGCCAGCGGCAAGAGCACCTTATGCCGATTGATCGCCGGCATCGTCTTGCCAAGCTCTGGAACCGTCCGCCTCGATGGCACCGACGTCCAGCACTGGAACGGCGAGCAGCTCGGCGAGGCGATGGGCTACCTGCCGCAGGACGTCGAGCTGTTTTCCGGCAGCGTGCGCGACAACATCTCGCGCATGGCCAGGGCTGAGGATCAGGCCGTGATCGATGCGGCCATGCTGTCGCATGCCCATGACATGATCCAACGCCTGCCACAGGGCTACGAGACGCCGATCGGCGATGCGGGGTCGCGTCTGTCGGGCGGCCAGCGCCAGCGCATCGGCCTTGCCCGCGCCGTCTACGGCTCGCCCAGGATTGTCGTGCTCGACGAGCCCAACGCCAATCTCGACCAGGTCGGCGAATCGGCTTTGGCCGCCGCGATCGCCGAGCTGAAGGCACAGGGGACGACCCTGATCATTGTTGGCCATCGTCCATCGACGCTTGCCCAGGCCGACAAGGTGCTTTTCCTGCGGGATGGTCGACTGCATCTGTTCGGACCACGCGACGAAGTCCTCGTCCGCTTGCGCTCCATCGCCAAGGAAGGCGAGCGCCCACCACTGCACGTGATCAGGGCCTCCGACGAGCCACAGGCTGATGGAGACGCCGAGTCCAAACCGCAGAAAAGTGGCGCGCCTGCGCCTCAGATAGAACAGATCGCCTGAGCGAAATGGACCGCATGGGATGCTTCCAGGGGAGAGAAAGATGTCAGAGTTTCAGCCCGGCAAGTCGCAGGCACTGGTCAGGAAGTCGCCGAACGTCATTGACGCCAGGGTCGAGCCGCCGAGGTTGAGGGACGCTGTCCGCAAACCGGCCCGCTACGGCATGGCCCTCGCCTACATGTTCATCGTCGGCGGCATTGTCTGGTCGGCGGCGGCGCCGATGGCCGAGGGAGCCACGGCAACCGGCATTATCAGCCCGGATGGAAGCAGGCGTACCGTCCAGCACCTCGAGGGTGGCATCATCAAGGAGTTGAAAGTACGCGACGGTGACCTTGTACGCGTGGGCGATCAGTTGGTTACCTTGCAGAGTACGCAGGCGGCAGCCCTTTATGATCTCTATCTGGAGCAGGCCCGCACGCTGGAGGCTACACAGGCGCGCCTGAGCGCCGAACAGGAAGAGAGGACCGAGATCAATTTTCCGCCGGACCTTCTGGCCAGCGGCGATGAGCGGGCCAGGAAGATCATCGCTGGCCAGACCCTGTTGTTCAACCAGCGCCGTTCTTCGCTCGACGCGCAGCTGCAGATCCTGGATGTGCGCAAGCGCCAGTTCGAGGAGCAGCTGTCCGGTCTGCGGTCGCAGGTGGTCAGTGTCGATGCGCAGCTCGCGCTGACCGAGCAGGAGCACAGCGTCAAGAAGAGCCTGGTCGACAAGGCGCTGCTGGCACGGTCAGAGACCCTGAAGCTGGAGCGCTCGAAGGCGGCGCTGGATGGAGACCGGGGCAATTTCATCGGCCAGATCGCCGAAGTTGAACAGAAGATCGGCGAACTCGACACCCAGAGCATGTCGCTGAAAGCCACACAGTCGGCCGACATCGCCGACCAGCTGGAGAAGGCGAGAGCCAGCTACATCGACGCCGCCGAACGGCTGAATGCCAGCAAGGACGTGCTCGACCGCACGGTCATCATCGCACCGGTCACCGGCAAGGTCGCCAATCTCAAGTTCAAAACCTCTGGCGGCGTGATCGGGCCGGGCCAGGCCATTCTCGATATCGTGCCGACAACTGAGGAACTGCTGATCGATGCGCGGGTTTCGCCGAGCGACATCGATGTTGTGGCTGCCGGCCTTCAGGCGACCGTCCATTTGACGGCCTATTCCAGCCGCGGCATGCCGCGCGTCACCGGCACGGTGAAATCGGTTTCCGCCGACAGGGTAACCGACGAAGCGACCGGTCAGACCTACTATCTTGCGAGGATCGAAGTGCCGCAGAACGAGCTGGCAACACTCGAGGAAGGCGTCGTCATGATGCCCGGCATGCCGGCCGAAGTGCTGATCGTGACGGGAAAGCGGACGGTGCTTGCCTATCTGATGGAGCCGTTCATGGCTGCATTCCGGCGCGGGCTGCGTGAAGTGTGACGTTCCGGGATGCCAATTTTACAGCCGGCGCGGCATAGCGCCGGCTGTAATGTGCTGGTCGTTTGTCCGCGACCTCACTTGTCTTTGATGCGTGTTGCCTGCACGGGCGTTGCCTTTATCGTTGGCGCCGCTGCTGGCTTCTTGGCGTCTTTTTTGGGTTTGCGGGCCTCTTTGCCCGGCCTCATCGAACCTTTAGCCATGATTCGCTCCTCCGTTGGGACAGGAAGCAATGAAACAACAGATTTCGGAAAGAGCAAGGCACCATGCCAGAGCACGGTTCCGAAAGATTGCCGGCATTTCGGACCAAGATCATAGGGCAAAACAAGGGGATAGAAGCGAATGTCGGTTCATCTGACGCCATTCCGCTCCACCAATGATGACGCCAGTTGCAGACAGCCATTGCCGGACTGTCCCGCAGCGCTAGATTGCCGCAAAACATCGGGAGAAAAGACCATGAAGATCGACGGGAGCTGCTACTGTGGCGCGATTGCCTATGAGGCCGAGGTCGACCCAAGCGCAACGTTGATCTGCCACTGCACCGATTGCCAGCAACTTACGGGCACGGCGTTTCGCGTCTCCCTTCCCACACCGGAGGCGCAGTTCCGGCTTACCAGGGGCGAGCCGAAAATCTTTGAGAAGACCGGCAGCAGCGGCGCCAAGCGCCTGCAAGCCTTCTGCGGCGATTGCGGCTCACATCTTTATGTCGTCGGTGCCGGCGACGGGCCGAAGATTTATGGGATCAGAACCGGTACCGCTCGCCAGCGACAGGAACTCGTGCCGCGCCTGGAAAAGTTCCATGGCTCGGCGCTCGGCTGGATGCCGCGCTTCGAGAGCGTTGAGACGACGATCGAAGGGCAATAAGCGTCAGAAGACGTCTGGAGACAATCAGGCGTCGTCGGGGTCGACGACTCGCAATCTGAGTTGTCCGGTCTTTGAGTCTGCCGTTCGGGGTGCTGCGTCGGCCTTGCGTTGACCGGCGGCCGCGGCGTCCGTGCCTTCGGTTGCACCGAACTCCAGTGCCTCGATCTTCTGGCCGCGCTTGGTGACCTTGGAGGAGGAGACGAGAATGTCGTCGATGTCCTTCGAGGCCTGGCCGAAATGGGTCTGCAGCTTGCGCACCCTTTCGTCGAGACGCGAGACGTCTTCCATCAGCCGGATCACTTCGCCCTGGATCAGATGCGCCTGTTCGCGCATGCGCGCATCCTTCAGGATCGCCTGGATGACCTGGATCGACAGCATCAGCAGCGATGGCGAGACGATGACGACACGGGCGCGATGGGCACGCTGCACCAGCGCCTCGAAATTTTCGTGGATTTCGGCAAAGACCGATTCCGACGGCACGAACATGAAGGCGGTGTCCTGGGTCTCGCCCTGGATCAGGTATTTCTCGGCGATGTCGCGGATATGCACCTCGATATCGCGTCGGAACGCCTGCGCTGCGACTTTCTGCAATTCAGAGCTTTCGGCGGCACGGATGGCATTCCACGCTTCGAGCGGGAACTTGGCGTCGACAACAAGCGAGGGCGCGCCATTCGGCATTTTCACCAGGCAATCCGGGCGGCTGCCATTGGTGAGGGTTGCCTGGAATTCGTAGGAACCATGCGGCAGACCATCGGCGACGATCGCTTCCATGCGCGACTGCCCGAAGGCACCGCGCGTCTGCTTGTTGGACAGGATCGCCTGCAACTGCACGACCTGTCCGGCGAGCGACTGGATATTGCCTTGCGCGGTGTCGATCACGGCCAGCCGCTCCTGCAGCTTCGCCAGGCTTTCATGCGTCGACTTCGTCTGCTCGGTCATCGTCTGGCCGATACGGCCGGTCATGGCATCGAGCCTCTGGCCGATCGATTGCGTCAATTCGGCCTGGCGCGCGCCGAACACGTCCGCCAGTGCACCCATGCGCCCCTGCATTTCGGCCTGGCTTTGCAGGATGCCGGCCATGCGGGCGTCCGCGTCGCGGGCGTGATCGGCCGCTTCGGCCGCGGCGACGCTGCGTGCCTTGGCCGCGCGCCACAGCGCGGCGATGAGCACGATGAACAGGACAAGGACGACAAACACGACGAAGCCCAATGCCTGGCCAAGCGTGATCGTCGTCGCGCCGAGCCGGGCGACGGGTTCGGAAAGGATGGAGCTGAGGTCGTTCATCAGCACAGCATAAACGATTCTTGTGACAGGAGAAGATCAAACCGTGAACATGCTGACGGCTGTGTGGTTGACGCCTTCCCTGCAAGGTTTTAGGTGAGCGATATGTCGATCAAGCCGCTCATCATTCTTCCCGATCCCGTCCTGCGCCAGGTTTCCAAGCCGGTCGAGCGTATCGATCAGCCGTTGCTGAAGCTGGCCGACGACATGCTGGAGACGATGTACGATGCTCCCGGCATCGGTCTGGCCGCGATCCAGATCGGCGAGCCGCTGCGCATGCTGGTGATCGACCTCGCCAAGGAAGGCGAGCCGCCGGCTCCGCATGTCTTCATCAATCCGGACGTTCTCGAAAGCGGGTCGGAGCGCTCCGTTTACGAAGAAGGCTGCCTGTCCATCCCCGATTACTATGCCGAGGTCGAACGGCCGGCAACCGTCCGGGTCCGTTACCTGGACCGCGACGGCCGCCTGCAGGAGATCGATGCCGACGGCCTGATGGCCACCTGCCTGCAGCATGAGATCGACCATCTGAACGGCGTGCTGTTCATCGATCACATCTCGAAGCTGAAGCGCGACATGGTGGTCAAGAAGTTCAAGAAGCTCGCCCGCGACAAGGCGCCAAGCCGCCTGGTGGGCTGACCCGGGACGAATTCATGACACTTCGCGTGGTCTTCATGGGCACGCCCGATTTCTCGGTCGCGACGCTGCGCGCGCTGGCCGAGGCCGGGCATGACATCGTTGCCGTCTACACCCAGCCGCCACGTGCCGCCGGCCGTCGCGGCCTGGAGCTCACGCCATCGCCCGTGCAGCGCGAGGCCGAACGGCTGGGCATCGCGGTCCACACGCCGGTGTCGCTGAAGAGCGAGGCCGAACAGTCGGCTTTTCGCGCTCTGGATGCCGATGTTGCCGTTGTCGTGGCCTATGGTCTGCTGCTGCCGAAGCCCATTCTCGACGCACCACGCCTCGGCTGTCTCAACGGTCACGCCTCGCTTTTGCCACGTTGGCGTGGTGCAGCACCGATCCAGCGCGCCATCATGGCCGGCGATGCCGAAACCGGCATAATGGTCATGCGAATGGAGCAGGGACTGGATACCGGTCCGGTCGGACTTGTTGAAAAACTGGCGATCGATCCCGATATGACCGCCGGCGATCTGCATGACCGATTGATGGCTGCAGGCGCCGGACTGATGGTCGAAGCCTTGTCGAGGCTGGAGGCCGGGACGCTGAGCTTTGTGGAACAGGCCGCCGAGGGCGTGACCTACGCCGCGAAGATCGATAAGACGGAGACCCGGATCGACTGGACCCGTCCTGCGGATACGGTCCACAACCACATTCGCGGCCTTTCGCCCTTCCCCGGCGGATGGTGCGAGGCCACGATCGGCGGCCGGGTCGAACGGCTGAAGTTGCTGCGTTCGACTGTCGCCGACGGCATGGGGGAACCGGGAGGAATTCTCGACGACCGGCTGACGGTCGCCTGCGGGTCAGGTGCGGTCAGGCTGGTCGAAGTGCAGCGCGCGGGCGGCAAGCCCGTGACCGCACAGGAGTTCCTGCGCGGGGCAAAATTGGAAGAAGGAATGAAACTGTCATGAGCATGATGTCGATACGCGCGGCGACGCCGCGGGATCGCGAGGCGATCCGCCTCGTTGAAGAACATGCTTTCGGCCAGCAGACCGAGGCTGGTCTCGTCGATGCGATCGTCGCGCAAGGCGATGCGGTCCTGGAACTGGTCGCGGAAGAAGAAGGCCAGGTTGTCGGCCATATCCTGTTCTCGCGCCTCTATGTCGAGAACGGCGGCAAGCAGTACCCGGCCGTGGCGCTGGCGCCGCTGGCTGTTGAGCCGGATTTCCACGGCACGGGCATCGGCGGCGCGCTGGTGCGCGAAGCGCATATTCGTCTCAAGGATGCCGGCGAGAACCTGGCCATCGTGCTGGGCGACCCGGCCTATTACGGCCGCTTCGGCTACAGCCACGAGCGCGCCTCCGGTTTCGCCAGCGATTATCAGGGCGAAGCGTTGCAGGCGCAGGCCTGGGGCGAGGCGCCGCAGAGCGGCGAACTGGTCTACGCTTCGGCTTTCGGCACCGCGCTGGCAGCGTAGCGCCCCGACGTGCCCCGCTATCGCCTCGACATCGAGTATGACGGCGGGCCTTATTCCGGCTGGCAGCGGCAGGCTGCCGGCCAGCATTCTGTGCAGGCAGCAATCGAGCAGGCGATCACGCGTTTCTGTGGTGACGCGATCTCCATTCGTGGAGCCGGCCGCACCGATGCCGGCGTGCATGCCACGGCCCAGGTCGCTCATGCGGACCTGAGCAAGGCATGGCCGGCCGATACGGTGCGCGACGCCGTCAATGCCTATCTGCAGCGCGCTGGCGAACGCGTCACCGTTCTGGCGGCGGCCGCCGTTTCGGACGACTTCGATGCCCGCTTCTCCGCGGTCGGGCGCCACTACATCTACCGCATCGCCAATCGCCGCGCGCCGCCGGCACTGGACATGGGCAAGGTCTGGTGGGTGCCGAAACGGCTCGATGCCGAAGCCATGCATGAAGCGGCCAAGGTTCTGCTCGGGCGGCATGACTTCACCACCTTCCGTTCCACGAAATGCCAGGCCAACAGCCCGCTGCGCACGCTGGAACGGCTGGATGTCTCGCGCCAGGACGAGACGATCGAAGTCCGCACCTCGGCACGCTCCTTCCTGCACAATCAGGTGCGCTCCATGGTCGGGTCGCTGAAGCGCGTCGGCGAAGGCGCATGGACCGCCGCCGATCTCAGGGCCGCCCTCGAGGCACGTGACCGTGCCTCCTGCGGCCAGGTTGCGCCGCCTGACGGCCTGTTCCTCACCGGCGTCGACTACCCGACGTCTTAGAGCATTTCCGGCGAAAACAGGGTCGCCTCAATGCTCTATCTCCTTGTTTCGACGCAATTCCGGACGCAAAACCGCTACGCACTTTTGCTGGAATTGCTTCAGTCCCCGCGAACTATTCGCTCCTGGCAAGCGCGTTGACGTTGCGCCGGTGTTCGATTGGCTGCGCCATGTGGCCCGGCATCGGCCAGACCTTGGTCGAACCGGGTTGCACCGGCCGTTCCAGATAGGTCGACAGCACCACATAGCTGCGCGTGGTCATGACACCCGGCGTGTCATAGAGCCTGGCCAGCAGTCCTTCGAGTGCCCGCGTATCCCTGGCGCGAACCTTGAGCAGCATGCAGGCATCGCCGGCGACTGAGTGGATCTCCTCGACTTCCGGATAGGCCGAAATCGCCATCAGCTCCGGCGTCTTGCCCCAGCCGCGCGTGTCGACATGCACGAAAGCGAGCAACGGCTTGTTGACAGCGACCGGATCGATCAGCACCGACGTGCTGCGGATCGCCTGGCTGCGGCGCAAGCGCTTCACCCGCTCATGCGCGGCGGGCGCCGAAAGCCCCACCTTCTCCCCGAGTTCGGCATAGCTGACAGTGGCATCCTCGCAGAGCGCGCCTAATAGCTTTCGGTCCATCTCGTCGAGGTCCCGCGTCGGAACAGCGTTTTGCCGAACGTCATCTGTTTCTTGCGTCATCGCCAAAAATTCCTCTTGTTGCGGAATGTCATTCCGTCATCATGCGCTCATGCCGAAGACAGATCAATCATCTCCCCTGTTTGCCGAACCTGCTGCGCGGATGCCGGCCGTCGCCTATGTGCTGACGTTCTGCATCGCGGTCATCGGCTCCAATTCGCTGGTGCTCGGGCCGATCGCGCCGGAGGTGGCGCGGTCACTCGGCTCCAACGTTGCGCTGGTCATGTCGGCGTCGGCGGTCTTTGGGCTGGGAACGGCCGCCAGCGCCCTGCTGATGGCGCGCCACGTCGACCGGTTCGGTGCCAGGCGCATGCTGTTGTGGGCGCTGCTCGGACTGGCCACGGCGTTGGCCCTGAGCGCGCTTGCGCCTATCGTGCCGGCGCTGGCCGGAGCACAGCTGGTGGCAGGCATTGCCTCCGGCGTTGCTTTGCCGGCAATCTATTCCAGCGCGGCGGCGGTAGCCCCGGCCGGGCGTGAAAGCCGCACCATCGGCCTGGTGCTGACCGGCTGGACGCTGAGCATGGTCGCCGGTGTTTCGCTGTCGGCCGTCGTTGCCGACTACGTTCACTGGCGTGCCGTCTATGCCGTCGTTGCGCTGCTTGCGCTTGCCGCCTTCCTGACCTTGAAAGCCAGCCGTTATCGTGACGTGCCGGCGACCGGCTCGGCACCGCAGCCGCTGGCTGCATTGCGGATCGGCGGCGTCAAGCCGCTGCTCGTCGCCTGCGCGGCTTTCATGAGCGCCTTCTATGGCATCTATGGCTATCTGGGCGATCATCTGCACAGCGGTCTTGGCGAACCGGTGAGCGCCAACGGCATCGTGGCACTGGTCTACGGCATCGGCTTCGGCGCCGCGGCCCTGCTTGACGGCGTCGTCGACCGGCTCGGCCCCGGCCGCGTCATGCCTTTCGCATTCCTGGCCGTCGGAACCGTCTACCTCGGCTTTGCCCTGGCCGGCGACAGCTTCCTCAGCGTGCTGGTGCTGACCTTTCTGTGGGGGCTCACCAATCACTTTGGTCTGAATGTGCTGATCATGCGGCTGGCGGCGATCGACCCGGCACGCCGCGGCACCATCATGGGCCTCAACAGCGCCGTCACCTATCTGGCGGTATTTGCCGGAACGACCGGTTTTGGTCCGCTCTACGCGACATGGGGATTTGCTGCTGCTGCCCTGGTCGCTGTGGCGCTGATGCTGGTGGCTGCGCTCGCCGGAAGCTGGCGAGCGACGGGCCGCAGCGCCCTAGGCGCCCAGGGCTGATATGCCAAGCAGTGTCTGCAGCGCGAACAGGGCGATCAGCGAGACGGCAAACATGCCGGCAAACACCGCCGTGGCCATCGCGGCGCCCTTGCCGATGGCGATGTTGGTCATGCGCCAGCTGAACACCAGCGAGACCACGAAAAGCACCAGCGAGACCAGGCCACTCGCCTGGTCCGCCGCGGGAACGAGCAAGCGGATCAGGGCGCCCGGCAGCATCAGCCAGGCGATGATGGCGCCGGCCCAGTTGCCGGCCACCACATAGTGCACGAAGCGGGAGCCGAGCCCCACACGCGGCGCCACCGCTGCCAGCGCCAGCAAAGGCAAAATCCAGGTGCCGACGTCGACGACAGCCAGCTTTAACAGCAGTTCGAACCGTTCCGCTGCGGTCTCGCCCGTCGAGTTGGAGATGCCGACCCAGCCCACGATCAGGGCAGGCACGGCCACCGGAATGGCAAAGAAGGAATTCCAGAATCCGTCGGCCGACAGGTCGAGCAGGCGCAGGCCGTCGGCCTTGCCCAGCATCATGCGCCAGGCGCCGTTCAGCGACGATTGGATTTCATCGGCTGAAAGCATGCTTGGCCCGCTTACCCGAACCAGTCCTCGATGAAACGCTGATAGATCACGGTCAGCGTTTCGAGATCGTCCAACGCCACGCGCTCGTCCACCATATGCATGGTCTTGCCGACCAGGCCGAACTCGACCACCGGGCAATAGTCCTTGATGAAGCGGGCATCGGACGTGCCGCCGGACGTCGACAGCTGCGGCTTGCGGCCGGTGACGGCGGCAACCGAGCCGCTCAGCGTCTCGATCAGCTTGTCGTCGCGCGTCAGGAAGACATGGCTCGGCCGGTCCTTCCAGACCAGCTCGAACTCGATCGGCTCCTTGCGTCCCTTGCGGTACTTCTTGCGGCCGCTGGCGGTGTCGAGCCGGTTGTGGATCTCGGCCTGCACCGTCTCGGCATCCCAGGTGTCGTTGAAGCGGATGTTGAAGGTGGCGCTCGCCTTGGCCGGGATGACGTTGGTGGCCGGATTGCCGACATCGATCGACGTGACCTCGAGATTGGTCGGCTGGAAATCCCTGGTGCCCTTGTCGAAGACGGGGTTGAGCAGCGCATCGGTGAGCGTGATCAGGCCGCGCACGGGGTTGTCGGCAAGGTGCGGATAAGCGACGTGACCCTGGCGGCCGCTGACGGTCACCGTTCCCGACAGCGAGCCGCGCCTACCGATCTTGATCATGTCGCCCAGCTGATCGGGGTTGGTGGGCTCGCCGACAATCGAGGCGTCCCAGCTCTCGCCTTTCGCCGCCGCCCACTCCAGAAGCTTGACCGTACCGTTGATCGACGGGCCTTCCTCGTCACCGGTGATCAGCAGCGAAACCGAACCCTTCGGCGCGCCTTTCTCAGCAACATGGCGGGCAAGCGCGGCGATGAAGCAGGCGATGCCGCCTTTCATGTCGACGGCGCCGCGGCCATACATCTCGCCATTGGCGATCGCTGCCGAAAACGGCGGATGTGTCCATGCCGCCTCGTCGCCGACAGGCACCACATCGGTATGGCCGGCGAACATCAAATGCGGTCCGTTGCCGGAGCGCCGCGCGTAAAGGTTCTCGACGTCGGGCGTGCCGTCTTCCTTGAATACCGGGCGCTCGATGGCAAAGCCGAGCGGTTTCAGCATGGTCTCCAGCGACGACAGTGCGCCGCCTTCGGCCGGGGTCACCGAGGGGCAGCGGATGAGGGCGGCGAGATTCTGGGCGGGATCGGTCGGCAGTGTCATATACGCAGCGTTATTCGAAAGAGTGGATCGTGTCACGGCCCTTGAAGTGGCAAGGCCTGCGGTTCTTGGCAAGCCTGCTTGAACGGGTCAACAATAGGCCGGCAGCCATCTAGCTGCTGTGCCTTGCTCGGAGATTGCGATGACATTGCGCGACGCATCCGTTGTTGTCGCCGGCGCCGGTAGCATCGGCTGCTATGCCGGCGGTTGTCTGGCGCTGGCCGGACGCAAGGTGACGTTGCTGGTCCGCCCGCGGATCGAGAGGGCCCTGTTGCGCGGTGGCCTGCGTGTCACCGATCTCGACAAGCGCGACAGGCATTTGAGCCAGGCGGCATTTGCGGTCGAAACGCACGCTGAAGCGGCGTTCAAGGATGCCGACATCGTTCTGGTCACCACCAAGAGCGGCGCCACGGACGAGATCGGCAGGCAGATTGCGGCGCACGCGCCCAGCCATGCGGTCGTCGTCAGCCTGCAGAACGGCGTCGGTAATGTCGACCGCCTGGTTGCAACCGTCGGTGGGCAGCGTGTACTCGCCGGGATGGTGCCTTTCAATGTCGTGCAGCAGGAGGACGAGACCTCTTTCCGGGTGCATCGCGCCAGCGAGGGAACCGTGCTGGTCGACAGCGGCGTGCCGGGAATCTCGACCCTGCTGAATGTCGAAGGTTTCGCGACCGCCACCCACGCCGACCTGCGCTCGGTGCAATGGGGCAAGCTGCTGTTCAACCTCAACAACGCACTGGTGGCCTTGTCTGACCTGCCGTTGGCGACGGAACTTTCCGACCGGCGCTGGCGCTCGCTGCTGGCGGCTCAGGTCGCGGAGGCACTGGCGGCGATGAAGGCGGCAGGCATCCGGCCGGGCCGGGTTGCCGGTCCGCCGCCCGCGCTGCTGCCGACGATCCTGAGGCTGCCGGACTTCCTTTTTCTGCGCCTGGCCAGGCGCATGCTGGCGATCGATCCGCAGGCGCGCTCGTCGATGTGGGAGGATCTGCAACTGGGCCGCAAGACGGAAATCGAGGAGCTGCAGGGCACGATCCTGCGGCTGGCCGCCAGAGGCGGCGTGCGGGCACCACTGACGGAGCGGATCACGGCCCTGGTGAAGGAGGCGGAAGAGCGGGGCCAGGGTTCACCGAAATTGACGGCCGACGCCATCGAACAGGCCTAGCCGGACCCTCAAGCCGTGCTTGGCAGATGAGAGCGGTGCCGGCCCTTGCCGGATCGTTTGGCTTCATAAAGCGCGATATCGGAGCATGTCAGCAGTTTCTCCGGCGTATCGCCATCGATAGGAGCTCGCGCGCTGCCGGCGCTCATGCCGATATAGGCCGGCGATCCGACCTCGATCTCGAACGGTTCTGAAATCGCTTCGATCGCCCGCTTGGCGAGATGAGCGGCCTCGATTTCCGATGTGGCCGGCAAAAGCACGACGAATTCATCGCCGCCGATGCGAAACACCATATCGGTGGAGCGGAAGGTCTTCCGCAATCTCTCGCCAACAATGCGCAGCAGCCGGTCGCCGGCGGTGTGGCCATGGCTGTCGTTGACGTATTTGAAGCCGTCGAGGTCCATGCTGAGCACGACGAACGGTTTGCCGCCATTGGCCGCCTGCGAAGCCAGCTGGCCACACATCCGATGCAGTTCCTCCTGCATGAGGATGCGGTTGGGCAGGCCGGTCAGGGCGTCTCTCACTGCGAGATCCCGGTTGTCGAGTTCCGCCCGGATCATGCGCACGCTGATGGCATGATTGTGCACCAGGACGCCGACGATTCCGGCGACATAGAAAGGCGTCTGCAGGCCGACCACCCACATGCCGGGTTGCTGGGAAAGCAGCGCGCCGACCATGAAGGGCAGGCTGACCAGCACCATGACCAGGATGGCATAGCGTGGCGTCGCGGCATTGCGCGAGGAGATGACACCGATCACGCCGGCGACATTCAGTCCGGCAAGCACCGAAAGGACCAGGTTTTCGCTGGCGATGCAGCCGAAGCAGCCGAGGCCGAAAACCGCCGACCAGATACCACCCGCCGCCATGAGCGCGCCAAGAGGCGGGTTTTCGCCCTGCAGCCGCGCAACCTCGCAGCGTATGATCAAGGTGAACCGCACGGCCAGCAACACAAGCTCGGTTGCCATCCACAGCCAGGGCCACCAAGCTCCTGTCAGCACGATTGTCGTGCCGGCAAGAACGATGACGCTCAGGCTGGCGAAGAGGATGGCGAACTTGCGGTCATAGGTCGTTTCAAGGAAACGAGAGCGAACAGCCGTGGCCTCGTTCTCCAAGGGAGTCGAGAACCAGTCGAAAAGGCGCGCCGCTCTTCCGGAGAGGCTGCTGCCGAGAACTTTTGTCGGGTCTGACAGTCGTTCCCCCTCAGATGTCGCTACAACATCCGCTCCATCTTGCATGGATCGGCTAAGAATCTGTTAGGATTCCATTGTAGCGACAAGACTAGAGCGTTTCCGTGTTTCACGGAAACTACAAAATGCTCTCGCGCAGAGAATATCAATGTATCGTCAGGCCGGAGCGTTGGTCTCGCTGCCATAGCGGTTGGCGCCCTTCGTTCCCTGCGGCAGGCAGAGCAGGAGGAATACGAAAATGTCTCCTAGGATGAAGAACAGACCGTACCAGCCGGTCTTGTCGAAATCATGCAGCCGTTTCGCCGCGAGAGCGAGATGTGAAACAAACAGGACGCACATCGCCATCAGAAACAGTGGCGGCAACTGTTCAACGATGTTCTGATTGATGTCGATATCGAGGCGGGTAACCGCGTAGAGGCGGATGACGTAAAGCAGCAACCCGGCAAGCGCGAAGGCTTGCCGGCTCAGCCGTCCGCTGAAACCGAAAAACGCCCAAAGCGTCTGCTGGAGACTCACGCGATCACCGCTCAGTCGCGCAGCAGTTCGTTGATCGAGGTCTTTTCCCGGGTCTTGGCGTCGACGCGCTTGACGATGACGGCGCAGTAGAGGCTCGGGCCCGGCTCGCCATTCGGCAACGGCTTGCCCGGCAGCGAACCGGCAACCACCACCGCATTGGCCGGCACTTCACCGTAGAAGACGTCGCCGGTGGCACGGTCGATGATCTTGGTCGACTTGCCGATGAACACGCCCATGCCGAGCACAGCGCCTTCGCGCACGATGCAGCCCTCGACCACTTCGGAGCGCGCGCCGATGAAGCAATTGTCCTCGATGATGGTCGGGCCGGCCTGCATCGGCTCCAGCACGCCACCAATTCCGACGCCGCCGGAGAGATGCACATTCTTGCCGATCTGCGCGCAGGACCCGACCGAGGCCCAGGTATCGACCATGGTGCCGCTGTCGACATAGGCGCCGACATTGACGAAGGACGGCATCAGCACGGCTCCCGGAGCGACATAGGCCGAGCGACGCACGACCGCGGATGGCACGGCGCGGAAACCGGCCTTTTCGAATTCGAGCGAACCCCAGCCGTCGAACTTAGAGGGAACCTTGTCCCACCAGGAGGCGCCGCCAGGCGCTCCCGAAATCAGTTCCATCGGCTTGAGGCGGAACGACAGCAGCACGGCCTTCTTCAGCCACTGATTGACCTTCCACGGACCATCGTCCTGGCGTTCGGCAACACGTGCAGTGCCCTTGTCGAGCAGTTCCAGCGCTGATTCGATGGCGTCGCGCACTTCGCCGCGGGTCGCGGTCGAAATGCCGTCGCGCTCCTCGAAAGCCTTGTCGAGGGTCTTTTCAAGGCTCGCCAGATCGGGCTTCGACATCAAATGCTCCGTTACAACGCAGTGAAAGGCAGGCTCTTAACCTGTTTGAAAGCCGCGCGGACCCTATTTGATGGGAATGTGAGGGTCAATCGCAGCTGCGTCATGGGACGACGCTTGAAAGGGATTTGGACGGGTGGACATGAACCCAATGGAAAAGTCGGGCTGGACGCCCCTGCCTCACTCGGACGAAGACCTGGAGCGCGCCAAAAGCGTACCCGATACGCCACAGACCCGCGCCTCGACCTATCGCCTTGCCTGGAACGACGAAGAGTTCATGACGCGGCGCGAGCTGAGGCCGGTGCGGCTGCAACTCGAACTGCTGAAGCCGGAGATGATCCTGGCCGAACGCGGCATCCGCTCAACCGTCATCCTGTTCGGCGGCGCGCGCATTCCGGAGCCGGGTGGCGAGGCATGGGCGGCCAAGAACGAGACGCAGAAACGCAACCTCGAGAAGAACAGCCGCTACTACGACGAGGCGCGCAAGTTCGCGCGGCTGTGTTCGCAGCATTCGGCTGCTTCCTACTATCGTGAATTCGTCGTCGTCACCGGTGGTGGGCCAGGCGTGATGGAGGCCGGCAATCGCGGTGCCGACGATGTCGGAGCGCCGTCGATCGGTCTCAACATCGTGTTGCCGCATGAACAGGCACCCAACCCTTATGTGACGCCGGAGCTGTGCTTCAACTTCCACTACTTCGCCATCCGCAAGATGCATTTCGTCATGCGGGCAAAGGCCGTGGCGGTTTTCCCAGGCGGCTTCGGCACCATGGACGAGTTCTTCGAGACGCTGACGCTGATTCAGACGGGACGCATGGAGCGCGTGCCGGTGATCCTGTTCGGCAAGGAATTCTGGCAGCGCGCCATCGACCTGGATTATCTGGCCGAGCAGGGCACCATCACGCCGGGCGACCAGGACATCATCGATTTCGTCGATACCGCCGACGAAGCCTGGGAGATCATCCGCCGCTTCTACGCGCTCTGAGGTGCGCTTTTCGGGGCGGTCTCATCCATCGTTCGCGGCCGGTGCACGAGTGTGACCAGAACGAACGAAATGATCATCAGGAGATACCAGGCGCCGAGTTTCTGGATGGAAACCGGCGCCCAGCCCTCGTTCTGGTTCGGATAGATCCAGGCGCGGGACCATGTGCCGATGTTCTCGGCGAACCAGATGAACAGTGAGACCAGCAGGAAGCCGAGCAGCAGCGGCATGCGGTGGCGGAAGCGGAAGACGCGGTAGTGCACCGTCGTCCTGAAGAAGAGGACGGCCGTCGCGGCGAACAGGCCATAGCGGATGTCGACCGTGAAATGATGCGCGAAAAAGTTGACGTAGATCGCTGCCGCAAGCAGGGCGGTTGCCCATAGCGGCGGGTAGCCGGTGTAGCGCATGTCGAAGATGCGGCTGACGCGCGCCAGGTAGGAGCCGACGGCGGCATACATGAAGCCGGAAAACAACGGCACGCCACCAATGCGGAAGAAGGCATCTTCCGGGTAGATCCACGAACCGGCCGATGTCTTGAAGATCTCCATGACCGTGCCGACGACATGGAAAACCAGGATCACCTTGGCCTCAGACCAGGTTTCCAGCTTGAAGCCGAGCATGGCTAGCTGGATCGCCAGCGCCGCCAGGAACAGACAGTCGTAGCGGGCAAGCCAGGCCTGATCCGGCCACCAGAGCTTGGTGGCCATGATCAGGGCAAGCATCGCTCCGCCGAACAGGCAGGCCCAGCCCTGCTTGAGGCCGAAGACGAGGAACTCGATCGCCGCGCCCGACACGCCGCGCGCCGGCAACCGGTCCAGCACGCCGTGGGCGGCGGCATCGATGAATGTTTCGACGGAAGTGAAACGTCTCAAGCGTTCGTTTCGACGATGGTCGACAGGAAACCGGCGAGATCATCGGTGACATAGTCGACGTCGTCGGCGTTGTCGGGGTCGCGTTCCCAGATCTCCGAGAAGGTCGGCTCGAAGTTGCGCGGCACGATCAGCACCGTCGTCATGCCCAGTGCCTTCGGCACGGCGAGATTGCGCGCCAGATCCTCGAACATCACCGAACTCGGTCCGCTGACGGCGTGCAGGTTGGCGAATTTCTCATAGGTCTGGCGTGCCGGCTTGGGCGTCAGTCCCGCGGCGACGATGTCGAAAATGTCGTCGAAATGATCGAGGATGCCCAACTGCCGCGCCGCGCGTTCGGCGTGGCCGCGATCGCCGTTGGTGAAGATGAACTTGCGTCCCGGCAACTGGCGGATCGCCGTTCCCAGCACCGGATCCGGCACCAGCCAGGAATAGTCGATGTCGTGTACCTTCTCCAGGAAGTCGTCAGGGTCGATCTGGTGGCGTTCCATCAGGCCGTTCAGCGTGGTGCCATATTCCAGATAGAGTTCCTTCTGCAGCTTGCGCGCGTCCTCGCGCGACAAGGTGAGCAGTTCCGACACATAAGCCGTCATCTTCGCGTCGATCTGCGAGAATAGGTTTGAGTGATGCGGATAGAGCGTGTTGTCGAGGTCGAAGACCCAGTCGGTGACATGGGCAAAACGTGCGGGATCTGGGGATTCGGTCATGATGCAGTTATCGCATGAAACCGGCGAAGCGGAAGCTGCTTTGTCGATCGTTTTCCGGGGCCGATCGAAGTCAAACTCGCGCGATCGTTCAAATTTTAGCCAGCGCTTAAAGGAGACCTTCAAGTCTAGCGGTCATAAGGCCGCCAGCCGGGAGGGAGGGCAGTGATGACCAGCATAGTCGTGCGTTCCGCAGCTGTTGCTGGGGCTGCGGTTCTCGTATCGCTTCTGGTCGTTCTGATTATCGGCGCCCTGGCTGGTGACCTTATCGGCCTCGATGCCTGGATCATCGGCACGGTATGCCCGGTGCTGATTGCCGGGCCGACAAGTGCCTATATGTTTGCGCAGGGCGACAGGCTGAAGGCCGCGCACCGCGAGCTTGCCCGCACCCATGCGCAATTGGCGGTGGCGCACCGGCGACTGTCCGACAAGGCCAGCCGCGACGACATGACCGGCATGCTCAACCGCGAGAGCTTTCTGATGGCATTGGAGAACGCCAAGGAAAAGACCGGCGGCGCGCTGCTCATCATCGATGCCGATCACTTCAAGGCCATCAATGACAGCTACGGCCACCCGACCGGCGACGAAGCCTTGCTGCTGATTGCCGCTGCCATCAAGCGCGCCATGCGCTCCGGCGACGTGCTCGGCCGCATCGGCGGCGAGGAGTTCGCGGCCTTCCTGCACGGCGCCGACGAACGCGAGGCAGCCCGCATCGCCGAACGCATCCGCACCGAAGTCGAACTGATCCTGTTCAGGCCGCTCGAGCGAACCGTCAGGCTGACAGTGTCGATCGGCGGCGCGCTCTGCCAGGACAAGATGACATTGCCGGATCTGATGCGCAGCGCCGACCTGCGTCTCTATGAAGCCAAACGACGGGGCCGCAATCTGGTGATCGTCGATGCCGCGGTTTGCCGCGCCGCCTGACCGGGTCGTCGGCTCAGAAACCGTAGATGGCAATGCGCAGCAGCACGGCTGCCATAGCCAGCGCGACGATCATCACACCCAGGCCGATCGGTGATCCCCAGCCGTACCATTCCATGGAACGTTCGGCGAAACGCATTTCTTCTTCTCGTGACATCTGTGACTGGGCCATCAGGCTCTCCTTCTGCAAGGGTCGACTTGTCGGCATCTCGGCTTTCATTTAATGATACGTCAGTCGAAATGCTCGATAGAATGATATTTAGATGATCGAAATAACATCGTCAACCACGAGTCGCGACGAACTGCTTGGAGCATTGCTGAGCGCCATCATGCGCTGGCAGGACGAGACGCAGAGTTTCGACGAGGCGGTGCGCGAGAAAATGGGCATCAACAGCGCGGAAGGCCGCTGCCTCAGCCTGCTCTATCACGGGCCGCAGTCTGCAGGGGCCATCGCACGGGTCTCCGGGCTGACCCCGGCCGCGGTCACGGCTCTGATCGACAGACTGGAAGCGCGTGGTTTTCTCACGCGAACGCGCAGCACCGAGGACAGGCGCAAGGTGGTTGTCGAAGCCACGGAAAAGACGCGAGACCTGTGCGCGCGCTATTATGGCGGTATTGCCAGCGTCGGCGAAAGGATGCTGCGCAACTTCAACGACGTGGAACTCGCCACCATCCTGGAATTCATGACCGCCGCGGCGGATCTCCAGCACAACGAGTTGCGGAGGCTAAAGGCAGGCGAACAGTCGGACTAGGGCGATCGTAGTGCATCGCGCTTGGCGTCCGCAATTGCCTGAATTAGAGCCTGTCGCGGTTCGAAGAAAGCTCCAACCGGAGCTTTACGGCACAATCAGCGTGCCGGCGCCATGTTCGGTGAAAAGCTCGAGCAGCACCGAATGCGGCGTCTTGCCGTTGAGGATGACAACGCCCTCGACACCGCGCTCGATCGCCTCGATGCAGGTTTCCACCTTGGGGATCATGCCGCCGGAAACCGTGCCGTCGGCAATCAGCGCCTTGGCTTCCGCGACAGTCAGCTCGTCGATCAGCTTCTTGTTCTTGTCGAGCACGCCGGGAACGTCGGTGAGGAACAGCAGGCGCGTGGCCTTGACCGCACCGGCAATGGCACCGGCGAAGGTGTCGGCGTTGATGTTGTAGGTGTGGCCGTCGCGGCCGGGCGCCACCGGGGCCAGGACAGGGATCATTTCCGACCGCGCGAGCAAGTCGAGCAAGGTCCGGTCGACTTCGACCGGTTCGCCGACGAAGCCGAGATCCAGCACACGCTCGATGTTGGAGTCCGGGTCCTTGATCGTCTTGTGCGCCTTGCGGGCGAAGACCATGTTGCCGTCCTTGCCGCACAGGCCGATCGCCCATTCGCCTTCGGCGTTGATGAGCGCGACGATCTCCTTGTTGATCGAACCGGCCAGAACCATCTCGACGATCTCGACGGTCTTTTCGTCGGTGACGCGCAGGCCGCCCTCGAAGCGCGACTCGATGCCCATCTTGGCCAGCATGGCTGCGATCTGCGGGCCGCCGCCGTGCACGACGATGGGATTTACGCCGGACTGCTTGAGAAGCGCGATGTCGCGGGCAAAGGCCTTGCCGAGTTCGATGTCGCCCATGGCGTGGCCGCCATACTTCACCACGACTGTCTTGTTCTCGTAGCGCTGCATGTAAGGCAGTGCCCTTGAGAGCAGCGCGGCCTGCATCTCGGCGTTGGCGGCGGCTTCCGTCATGGCGAATTTCCCGGCTGTCTGGAAAGAAACGGCGAGGTCTTAGCGGGAAACAGCGAGAGGGGCAATCGATAGCAGGCGGCAAGCCTTGTTTTGGCCTGACGCCGGAGTCATCTGTTCGTGAACAGCGGTGAAACCGTCAAACAGGTGTCACGATGACGGGGGTCGATTCGAAAACCCACTGGCACGACGTTTACGCCAGCAAGGCAACGACGTCCGTGAGCTGGTACCAGGAGACGCCGGAACCTTCGCTCGATCTGTTGCAAATGGCCGGCGCCAGACCGGACACCGGCATCATCGATGTCGGCGGCGGCGCCTCGATCCTCACCGACACGCTGCTGGCACTCGGCTATGACGATCTCTCTGTCCTCGATATCTCACCGGTAGCACTCGAGGCCACGCAGGCGCGTCTCGGTGCTGATGCCGGCAAGGTCGACTGGATCGTGGCGGACATCACACAATGGCGCCCCGAACGGGCCTACGGCATCTGGCACGATCGCGCCGCGTTCCATTTCCTGGTCGAGGAGAGCGACCGGGCCGCTTATGTCGAGCGGCTGCGCTCGGCCCTGCGCGTCGGCGGTCATGCGATCATCGGTACCTTTGCACCGGATGGTCCGGAAAAATGCAGTGGACTGACGGTACTACGCTATGACGCACGATCTCTCGGCGCCACGCTTGGCGCCGGCTTTCGGCTCGTCGACAGCAGACGCCACGACCATGTCACGCCGTGGGGGGCGACCCAGCGTTTCCACTTTGGGACGTTTCGCCGCGATGCCTGAGTGCTTCGAGAGCTTTTGCTGCCGCTAGGCAAATCGCTGCCGTCATCATAGGCTGGTGCGATGACGCTCGAGGACATCACCAAGCTGATTGTCCGGACTTCGCTGAAGGACCGGACCGCGTTCGATCTGCTCTACCGGCAGACGAGTGCGAAACTTTTCGGCGTCTGCCTGCGTGTCTTGAACGATCGCGCAGAAGCCGAGGAGGCGCTGCAGGAGGTGTTCGTCAAGGTCTGGACGAAAGCCGACCGCTTTGCTGTGTCGGAACTGAGTCCGATGTCGTGGCTGATCGCGGTGGCGCGCAACCACGCCATCGATCGCATCAGGGCGCGTCGCCGGCCAGCGGCCGACATCGACGCCGCGCTCGATGTGGCCGACCCGGCGCCGGGGCCCGAGGCGACGGCGGTGGCGGGCGGCGAGGCTGACCGCATCCACCGGTGCCTGGATGAGCTTGAAGAGGATCGCGCGGATGCGGTGCGAGGCGCCTATCTCAAGGGAGAGAGTTACGCCGAACTGGCGGAGCGCCATGGCGTTCCGCTCAACACGATGAGGACCTGGCTGCGACGCAGCCTGATCAGATTGCGGGAATGCCTGGAGCGATGACGCAAAGCGACCATACCGGACCGGAACGCGACGACGACGCGCTTGCCGCGGAGTATGTGCTCGGCGTGCTTTCGACGGACGAACGCCAGGCGACGGCACAACGGGTCGATCAGGATCCTGCCTTCGCGCGCCTGGTCGATGCCTGGGTGGGGCGGCTTTCGCCACTCGATAGCGGTTATGCCGAGGTGGAGGCGCCGGCGTCGGTGAAAGCAGCGATCGATCGCCGGCTGTTCGCGAGCAGCGCCGCGCTGCAAGATCCAGGCAGTCTCTGGGCGAGCCTTTCCTTCTGGCGCGGCCTGGCTGCAGCGGCTGTCACCGCGCTGGTGCTCGCCGTCGCAATTCCTTACCTCGGCCCTCCGCCCTTGCAGACCGAACTGGTCGCTTCACTCGCCGCCGACGGCAGCGATGTGCGTTATGTCGCGGTCTATGATGCGGGGCGCAATGAAGTGCGACTGTCGCGTCTTGCCGGCCAACTGGCCTCGGACAAGGATTTCGAACTCTGGCTGATCGAAGGCAAGAACGCGCCGGTGTCCGTCGGTGTCGTTCCAGCCGGCACGACAGCACAACTGGTTCCTTCCGCGCCCCTGCGGCAGAAACTGGCGCAAGGGGCGGTCCTCGCCATCAGCCTGGAACCGAAGGGCGGCTCGCCGACCGGCCAGCCCACCGGACCGGTGGTTGCTGCCGGCGACCTCAGGAACATCTGAGCGCCTGCTTCGCGCGCTGTGTCGAAAAAAATTCGATCGGCTGAAACTCACGAAGATCACGTTCCGTATCTCCTTGCGTCCCCGAAGAGGGTTGGAACCAGAGGAGATTGAATATGCACAAGATCACCAAGCTGCTGTTCGCCGGCACCGTCGCCATATCCGCACTCGCCGGTATCGCCTATGCCAAGAACCCGATGGTCGGCGGCGCGCCGATGTATGCCGAGAAGAACATCGTCGAGAATGCGGTCAACTCGAAGGACCACACCACGCTGGTTGCCGCGGTCAAGGCGGCCGGCCTGGTCGAAACCCTCCAGGGCAAGGGCCCGTTCACGGTCTTTGCGCCGACCAACGAAGCTTTTGCGGCGCTGCCCAAGGGCACGGTCGAAACCCTGCTGAAGCCGGAAAACAAGGACAAGCTCACCAAGATCCTCACCTGTCATGTCGTTGCCGCCAAGGCGATGTCGGCTGACGTCGCCAAGATGGTCAAGGCCGATGGCGGCGCGCACAAGGTCAAGACTGCCGGTGGCTGCGAACTGACACTGAAGGACAAGGGTGGCAAGGTCACGGTGACCGACGAAAGCGGCAATGTCGCGCATGTCACCATCGCCGATGTCGAGCAGTCGAACGGCGTCATCCACGTCATCGACAAGGTTCTTCTGCCCAAGATGTAACGGCAGGCCGGTTTCCCGCGAAAAGCAGGAATAAGGCATGGCGGCCGCGCGTTGGTCCTCCCAGACTGGCGTGCGGCCGTTTTTACTCAGCCCCGTCGAGCAGAAAAACAGTCACCTGGAAGTGACTTCACCGTGGATGTCGAACGGGGCAGGATACAGAAAAGGATGAGGCTCATGGATCGGCGCGATTTCCTGCTTGGCACGGTAGCCGTCGTGACGGTCGGAGCGGGTGCCTGGGTGTTCTCGCGCCTTGGCGGCGCGCAGCCGGCGCAAGCCGAGACATTCGAAATCCAGAAGACCGATGCCGAATGGAAAAGCCAGCTGACGCCCGAGCAATATGCCGTGCTGCGCCAGGAGGATACCGAGTATCCCGGCACCAGCCCGCTGCTCAATGAGCACCGCAAGGGTGTCTTTGCCTGTGCCGGTTGCGACCTGCAGCTCTATGCATCCGAGACCAAGTTCGACTCAGGCACCGGCTGGCCGAGTTTCTGGGAAGCCATGCCTAATGCCATCGGTACGCATGAAGACAGGACGCTCGGCATGGTGCGGGTGGAATGCTATTGCCGCCGCTGCGGTGGTCATCTCGGCCACATCTTCGACGACGGCCCGCCGCCCACCGGCAAGCGCCATTGCATCAATGGCGTTGCCTTGAATTTCCGAGCCGCTGCCGCCTGACGGCTCCGGGGGCAAGCGTTTCCTTGAAAGACGGAAACGCTCTAGTGACCGCCGCCGCCTCCACCGCCGGCCGCGGTCGGCGGCCGCTTGATGACCATCACGAAGGCCGCCAGCGACAGGAACAGCATCGTCAGCAGATAGAACACGTCCATGAAGGAAAGCAGTGCTGCCTGTTGATGCACGATGCCTGAAAGCTTGGAAAGCGCGGCGCTGTTGGCATCAAGCCCGCCTTGCGACTGGAAGTTCAGCGTCATGTTGCGCAGCTTGTCCTGGGCGGCTTCACTGCCCCACTGCACATGCTCCGACAGGCGGGCGTAGTGGAAGGCGTTGCGGTCGATCAGGATCGTGTTGATCAGCGCCAGTCCGACCGCACCGCCGAGGTTGCGGGTCAGGTTGAACAGGCCCGACGCGTTCTTCAGCCGTGACGGCGGCAGGGTGCCGAGCGCGATGTTGTTGATCGCGACCATGCACAGCATCATCGACGCGCCGCGCAGGATCTGCGGAACGAACAGCTCCCAGAAATCCCAGTCTGCGGTCAGATGCGTCATCTGCCAGGTGCCGGCGGCGAAGCCGACAAAGCCGGTTGCGATCATCAGCCGTGGGTCGAGCTTGTTCGACAGGATGCCGGAGACCGGAGCCGTGAGGAACATGGCAAGGCCGGACACGAACAGCGCTTCGCCGATCATCATCGAATCGTAGCCTCGGATGCGGCCGAGATAGATCGGGTAGAGATAAGTCAGCCCATAGAGGCCGATGCCCATGACGAAGGAAAACAGCGAGCCGAAGGCGAAGTTGACGTTGCTGAAGGCACGCAGGTCGACGATCGGCTCTTCCGCGGTGAACACGCGCCAGAAGAACACGATCGCGCCCACCGTCATGACGATGGCGAAGATGAACACCGACTGCTCCTGCAGCCAGTCGTGGTTCGGGCCTTCTTCGAGCACATATTCCAGCGAGCCGAGAAACGCCGCCATGCCGGCGAGGCCCCACCAGTCGAACTTCTTCAAGAGGCTCATGTCAGGCTTGTCGAAATCGATCAGCGTCCAGGCGGCCGTCGCGACCATGATGCCGGGTACGACATTGATCAGGAACAACCAGTGCCAGGACATGGCGTGGCTGATATAGCCGCCGACCGTCGGGCCGATGGTCGGCGCAAGCGTGGCGACGAGGCCGATCATCGGCGAGACGATGGCGCGCCGCGACGGCGGGAAGATGGTGAAGGCGGCCGCGAAGACCGATGGGATCATGCCGCCGCCGATGAACCCCTGGATCGCACGGTAGATGATCATCTGGTCGATGTTGGTCGCGGTGGCGGCCAGCGCGCTCGCCGCCGTGAAGCCGGCCGCGGAGACGGTGAACAGCACACGTGTCGACAGCATGCGGCTGAGGAACCCAGACAGCGGGATCATGATGACTTCCGCGATCAGGTAGGAGGTCTGAACCCACGGTATCTCATCGGAACTGGCGGAAAGCCCGGCCTGGATCTCCGCCAGTGAGGCGGAGACGATCTGGATGTCCAGGATCGCCATGAACATGCCGAACACCATCGCCAGGAAAGCGATGATGCGCCGCGGTTCGATGTGATCGACAGGCCTTGCTGCGGCAACGGCGTCGACGCTCGACATGGTGTCTTCCCGCTATTTGGTCGTTGTGGCCGGTGCGGTGCGGCTGTCGACGTCGACGATGACGCTCAGGCCCGCGCGCAGCTTGCCCGTGGCAATGGCATCGGACGACACGTCGATGCGCACCGGCACGCGCTGCACGACCTTCGTGAAGTTGCCGGTGGCATTCTCCGGCGGCAGCATCGAGAAGACCGCGCCGGACGCCGGCGCCAGTGACGAGACGGTTCCTTCGAACGTCTCGTTGTGCATGGCGTCGACCGCGATGCGGACCTTCTCGCCCGGCACCAGGCGGGCGAGCTGCGTCTCCTTGAAGTTGGCGACGATGTAGAGCTTGTTCAGCGGTACGATCACCGCAAGCTTCTGGCCCGGGCTGACAAGATTGCCCTTTTCGACCGAGCGGTTGCCGACGACGCCGTCATAGGGAGCCCGCAACACGGTGAAGCCGAGGTCACGCTCGGCCTTGTCCTTGGTCAGGCGCAGCGAGGCCTGCGTGCTGGCGGATTCCGCGCGTTGCGCTTCCAGGACACTGATGTTGGCGGTCGCCGCTGCGATCTGGGCCTCGGCGCTGGCGAGCGAGGCGCGCGTCTGGTCGACCGCCGTCTGCGCATCGTCCAGCTGCGCCAGTGTGGCGACATGGGTCTTCACGAGTTGCGCCGTGCGTCCCTGGGTGCGCTGGGCATTGTCGGCGGCGGCTTGCGCGGAATTCTTCTGGGCCGACGCTTGCTGCAGGGAGGCGTGGGCAGCGGTGATCTGCGCGTCGATGCGCGCCAGCGTCTTGTCCAGCGTCGCGATCTGGGCGGCAGCCTGGTCGACGGCGATGCGATAGTCGCCGGCATCGACGACGAAGAGCGGGTCGCCCGCCTTCACATGCTGGTTGTTCTCGACCTTGATCTCGTCGATGTAGCCAGAGACCTTCGGCGAAACGAAGGCCATGTCGGCCTGCACATAGGCGTCGTCCGTCGAGATCATGAAACGGCCGTCGGTCCAGTAGCCATAGCCGTACCAGAGGCCGGTGCCGACCAGGCCCAATCCGATGATCGGGAGCAGCAGGGAGCGCACCGAACGCTTCTTCTTGGCCGGCGCCGGAGCTGCGGCCGCGCTTTCCACCGGCGCGGTCGGTGCTTCGGCGGATGGCGCCTTGGCGTTTGGAAACGGATGCACCTCGGCTGTGCTCGGGGTAGAAGAGTTCGACATGGCAACGCTCTTGTGATTTGCGAACTGAACCGTTCGGTTCGATGTTGACTTAACGTAAGAACAAGCCCATATCAAGAGATATCGAACCGATTGGTTCGAATTATTTTACGCGTACAGGGAAATGAGCGAGACACTGATAGATACCGAAGCGAAATTGGAGAGAGCCGAGGAAACGGCGGGGCGTGGCCGGCCCGCGGCAGGCCAGGACCCGGTGAAACGCGACCAGATCATGGAAGGCGCGCGCCGCGTTTTCATGGACAAGGGGTTCGACGCGGCTTCGATGAACGACGTCACCCGCGAGGCCGGCGTCTCGAAAGGCACGATCTACGTCTACTTCGACAACAAGGAAGAGCTGTTCGAGGCTCTGGTCGAGGAAGAACGCTGCAAGATCTTCCAGAATCTCTATGAGGTGCTCGACCGCGAGGACAATCTGCGCGATGTCCTCGAAGACTTCGGCATGGCCCTTTCCTACAAGATCACCTCGGACAAGGTGGTGATGGCGCAGCGCACCGTCATCGGCGTCGCGGAGCGCATTCCGGAGCTCGGCCTGCGTTTCTACGAGAAGGGACCCAAACAGGGTCATGCCAAGGTCGAGGCTTTCCTCAACCGGGCGATCGCAAAGGGCCTGCTCGAGATAGCCGACGTCGATCTTGCCGCCTACCAGCTCTCCGAGCTCTGCATGGCCGGCCTGCTCAGGCAGCGCCTGTACGGCTATCGCCGCCAGTCGCCTGCCGACCATGAGATACGCTATGTGGTGCGGGCCGGTGTCGACGTCTTCCTGAAGGCCTACGGCACCGAGGCGTTCACGGCTCAGGATCGGCTGGCCACAAGAATAGACTGACCGTCTATCCGCCGTTGGCGACCAGCACGATCGCCGCGCGCAGCTCTTCCAGCCCGTCCACTTTCTCCGATGACGTCGCGAGCACGCCCGGGAAAGCCGCCGGCCGTTTTTTGATCTTCAGCAACGTCTCTTCAATCAGGCGCGGCACCCCAGCCGCTTTTATCTTGTCGGTCTTGGTCAGCACGATCTGGTAGGAGACGGCCGCCTTGTCGAGCAGGGTCAGAACGTCCTCGTCGTTCTTCTTGATGCCGTGGCGCGCGTCGATCAGCACATAGACACGCTTCAGCGTCACCCGGCCCTTCAGATAGTCGAAGACAAGCTTCGTCCACTGGTCGACCTGCTCTTTCGGGGCCTGCGCATAGCCGTAGCCCGGCATGTCGACCAGCGCCAAGGGCGGCAGGTCGGCGCCTTCCCCGGAAAACCCGTCCGGCACGAAATAGTTGAGCTCCTGCGTCCGGCCCGGCGTGTTGGAAGTGCGCGCCAGCCCTTTCTGGCCGACCAGCGCGTTGATCAGCGACGACTTGCCGACATTGGAGCGGCCGGCGAAGGCGATCTCCGGTGGACCTTCAGGTGGCAGGAACTTCATGGCGGGCACGCCGCGGATGAAGACCCATGGCCGCGTGAAGATGTCTTCGCCGACGGTGGTGATCGTTTCCGCCGTCACGTCGATGCCTCGAGCCGGTCGATATCGGCGCCGCGGATGGCATCGAGATTGCGGGTGATCTTGTCTGCCGGCCAGTTCCACCAGGCGATCTGCCTGAGGCGCGTGATGGTTTCGTCGTCGAAGCGCATTTTCACCACCTTGGCGCTGTTGCCGGCGGCGATCGCATAGGGTGGCACGTCACGAGTAACCACCGACTTGGCGGCGATGATGGCGCCGTCGCCGATCTTCACGCCCGGCATGATCGCGGTGTTCATGCCGATCCAGACATCATTGCCGATAACCGTGTCGCCACGCAGTTCGGCTTTCCATGTCGCGACATCGAAACCCTTTTCCCAGCCATGGCTGAAGATGTTGAACGGATAGGTCGAGAAACCGCCCATGACATGGTTGGCGCCGTTCATGATGAAACGCGCACCTTCGGAGATGGCGCAGAATTTCCCGATGATCAGCTTGTCGCCGATGAAAGGGTGGTGATGCAGCACGCAGGTCTCGACGAAACTCTCCGGACCACCCGGATCGTCATAATAGGTATAGTCGCCGATCTCGATGTTGGGAGCGTTGACGATCGGCTTCAGGAAACCGACGCGATTGTGATGCAGCGTCGGATGCTTGGTATTGGGATTAGGGCCGTTCATTGTGATCTCCGTCGAGATTGCGGCGGAACTGGAGGATAGCCTATTCCTTTCGCCAATAGCAAAAGGCCCCGGCTATGCCAGGGCCTTTTTCCAAAGGGATGGCTGAGGCCCGCTATTCCGCGGGCGTCGGTTTTTTCTTGAACAGGCCGGCCAGATTGTCCCACAGCTCGATCTTGGCGCCTTGCCGTTTCATGATCGCGCCCTGTTGCAGGATCGACAGCAGGTTGTTCCAGGCCCAGTAGATCACCAGACCGGCCGGGAAGCCCGCCATCATGAAGGTGAAGATCACCGGCATCCAGGTGAAGATCGCAGCCTGCGTCGGATCCGGCGGTGCCGGGTTCATGCGCATCTGCAGGAACATGGTCACGCCCATCAACAGTGGCCAGATGCCGATATGCAGCATGGCCGGCGTGGCGAAAGGCAGCAGACCGAACAGGTTGAGCAGCGACGTCGGATCGGGTGCCGCCAGGTCGTGGATCCAGCCGAAGAACGGCGCGTGCCGCATTTCGATGGTGACATAGAGCACCTTGTAGAGCGCGAAGAACACCGGGATCTGGATCAGCACCGGCCAGCAGCCGGCGATCGGGTTGATCTTCTCGGTCTTGTACAGCTCCATCATCGCCTGTTGCTGCTTCATCTTGTCGTCCGCATATTTCTCGCGGATCTCAAGCATCTTGGGCTGCACCTTCTTCATGTTCGCCATCGACTTGTACGACTTGTTGGCGAGCGGGAAGAAGATTGCCTTGACGATGACGGTGGTGGCGAGGATCGCCAGGCCGAAATTGCCGAAGAACTTGTAGAGCGTGTCGATCAGCCAGAACATCGGCTTGGTGAAGAAGGAGAACCAGCCCCAGTCGATCAGGAGATCGAAGCGGCGGATGTCGAGATCCTTTTCATAGGCGTTGATCTTCGACACTTCCTTGGCGCCGGCAAAGATCAGCGATTCCACCGTGGTGGACTGGCCGGGCTCCACGGTGATCGGATCGGTCAGGAAGTCCGACTGATAGCGCGGACGGCCGTCGTCGAAATAAGCAAAGCGCGGCTGGAACGGCTGCTTTTCGGTCGGAACCAGCGTCACGGCCCAGTATTTGTCGGTGATGCCGAGCCAGCCGTCGGTCGACTTGGCAGGCACATACTGCTTGTCCTTTTCGACCGAAGCGTATTTGTGCTCCTGCAGGCCTTCGCTTCCGGTCACGCCAATCAGGCCTTCATGCAGCACGTAGATCGACGGCGTGCTCGGCTTGTCGAAGCGGGTGACACGGCCGTAATTGGAAAGGCTGACAGCCGCCGAACCGGTGTTCTGCACCGTGTCGGAGACCTTGAACATGTAGTTCGCGTCGACCGAGATGGTGCGCTTGAAGGTCAGGCCCTTGTCGTTGGTGTAAGCGAGCGTCACCGGCGTCGTCGGCGTCAGCGTGGCGTTGCCATCGACCGTCCACACCGTGTCCGGGCTCGGCACCTTGCCGGTCGCTTCATTGCCGACGAAACCAAGCTCGGCATAGTAACCGTTGGGCAGTGCCGACGGGTTCAGCAGCTCGATCTCTGGCGAAGTGTTGTCGACGGTCAGCCGGTAGCGCTTCAGCTTGAGGTCGTCGAGACGCGCGCCGGTGAGGTTGATCGAGCCTTCGAGGCTCGGCGTATCGATCTTGACGCGGCTGGTGGCGGCAAGCGCCTGTTCGCGTCCGGCCGGAGTCGCGCCGTCGGTGCCGGGAAGGCTCGGCACCGCACCTGGCTGTGCCGGTGTCTGCGCGCCGGTTGCTCCCGCTGCCGGTGCCGTCTTGGCCTGACGCTCGGCCTCGATGCGTGCCGTCTCGCGCTGGGATTCGACGCGGGGGTTCATGTAGAACACCTGCCACAGCGTCAGGATCAGCACCGACAGGGCGATGGTGATGAAGAAATTGCGGTTGTTTTCCATCGAGACCTTGGCCTGTCGCGCTAGCGTTTTGCGTGGATACGGCGGGAAAGCTCGGCTTTCAACTCGCCGAAGGGCGCGGTGAGGACATCCTCGCGCCCCACGATGACATAGTCATGGCCGCTTTCCATGTCAGCGGCGGCATAAGTGCGCACGGCTTCTTTCAGTCGCCGGCGGACCCGGTTGCGCACGACGGCGTTGCCGACCTTCTTGGTGACCGTGAACCCGACACGCGGCGCATCGCTGTCGCCGCGGTTCAGTACTTCAACGAGGAAAAACCGCCCGCGCCGCTTTTCGCCGCGCCGGACGGTCAGAAAATCCGTGCGTTTCAGAAGCCGTTTGGGTGCCTGTCCCATTGGCCGGGTCGAGGGCAACGGCCGTGGCGTCCGCTTAAGCGGACAGCCGCTTGCGACCGCGGTTGCGGCGAGCAGCGACGACGCCGCGGCCGCCCTTGGTGGCCATGCGGGCGCGGAAGCCGTGCCGGCGCTTGCGAACGAGCTTGGAGGGTTGGTAGGTACGCTTCATTTGTTTAAATACCGCGGGGTGCGGCCCTTCTTGTGTCTGTCACTTTGTAACAGGAGCTTGTTGGCTGGGCCCTGTTTGGCGCGACCGAAACCGCGCCGGGTTCTAGGGCCCGAGCGTGAGCGGGGCTTATAGGTAGAAGGGTTTTGGAAGTCAATCCGACTCGGCGGCAAAGATTCGCGCAAGATGTCGGCGGATCTCATATAGCTGGAAATTCCGTCACAATTGCCTAGTTTGGATCAGAAGGCATGGCGGCACTGGGTGTATGAGCGTCGAACCTTCCACGATTGAGAGTACGGAGGCCGCCGGGCCTGTGGCCGGAGCCTTGGCCCGTGCGGTGCCTTTGGCACGCGGCCTGTCGGCCAAGCTGATCCTGCTCACCATCGTCTTCGTGCTTCTGGCCGAGGTGCTGATCTTCCTGCCGTCCATCGCCGACTACAGGATGCGCTGGCTGCACGAGCGTCTCAACACGGCCGCCGCCGTGTCGGTGGTTCTGGTCGAGGGAGATCCGGGAGCTTTGTCCCGCACCGCCCAAGACGACCTTTTGATGGCCTTGGGCGCCAAGGCAATCGCGGTGCGTGATGGCGATTCCTCGCGCCTGCTGGCGGTTGCGGCCATGCCGCCCAAGGTCGACGAGCATATCGACATCGCCAACACAGGCATGTTCGAGCAGCTTTCGGATGCGCTCGAAACCCTGTTCTGGGGAGGCGACCACACGCTGCGCATCTTCGGTCCGGTCGGCGAGCAGGGCCGCGAGTTCGAGCTGATCATGCCGGACTACCGGCTGCGCGCGGCCATGCTCTCCTTCTCGCGCAACATCGCCCTGATCGGGCTCCTGATCTCGGTCTTTTCCGCGATGCTCGTCTATGTCGCCGTCGACCGCATCATGATCCGACCGGTGCGGGCGATGACACGCTCGATGCTTGTTTTCTCGGAAGCGCCGGACGATCCGGGCCGCATCGTGCGGCCCGCCGACCGCGACGACGAGATCGGTGTCGCCGAACGCGAATTGGCTGAGATGCAGACGCGGCTGCAGAAGATGCTCGCCGAGCAGCGGCATCTTGCCGATCTCGGTCTCGCCGTATCCAAGATCAACCACGACATGCGCAATGTGCTGGCGTCGGCGCAGCTTCTGTCCGATCGCCTGTTGCAGGTGCGGGATGCCAGCGTCCAGGCCTTCGCGCCGAAATTGCTGAAAGCGCTGGACCGCGCCGTTTCCTACACCGAAGGCGTGCTCGCCTATGGCCGCGCCCAGGAGGCGCCACCGTCCCGCCGCATGCTGCGCCTGCGCCAGCTGGTCGACGAGGTGCACGGACTGCTCGACATGGGCGACGGCATCGATTTCGAGAATGGCGTCGATGCCGCCTTCGAGATCGATGCCGATTCCGAACAGCTGTTTCGCGTCCTGACCAACCTGTCGCGCAATGCCGTGCAGGCCATGGCCGCCGACATGGAAGGCGCGGTCGTCCGGCGTCTGGTCATATCGGCGGACCGGACCGGCGGGACAAGCCAGATCCTGGTCATGGACACCGGCCCCGGCCTGCCCGCGAAGGCACGCGAAAACCTGTTCCTGGCGTTCCGTGGTTCGGCGCGCAGCGGCGGCACCGGTCTCGGCTTGGCAATCGCGCATGAGCTGGTGCGCGCCCATGGCGGCAAGCTCGAGCTGCTCGAAAGCATCGGTGGCCGCACCGTGTTCTCGGTCAGCATCCCTGATCAGCCGGTCAGTCTCGACCGCGCCCGTCGGGGTCTCAGGCGGTCGGCCTGACGGCCGGCCAACGCCGCCTTTCACGACGACGGCAAAACTTTTTCATTGATCGCTTGCTTTTCGGAAATTGAGTCGTTAGGGAACACCTCGCATCGCGGCGGCACCAAACGCAGGCCGTGATTGCTGTCAGGCAAAGCCTGTTGCGCGCCCGTAGCTCAGCTGGATAGAGCACCAGACTACGAATCTGGGGGTCAGGAGTTCGAATCTCTTCGGGCGCGCCATCTGACCGCAAACTTTTCTTATGTTTCTGAGAACGTGTCAGGCGATGGCGTTCCGACGGCGTTCCTCAGTCGGTCTTGCCGACGCGATGGGCGACACGAAGCTCGGCAGCTTTCCGGGTCCTCTCGACGGTTTCCGATTGTAGCGGCCGGTCGTTGCGATACTCGAGTGGTTCGCGTGGTGGCGCAAATGCTCGATGTCAGCGCCCGAATCCGAACCTTCGGTGATGCCACCGGCCCAGCCGTCGCGGCTCCAGACGTTGGCCGGGATGGCCATGCCGGCACTGAACATCCAGGCTATCGCTTCACTTTGCGAAGATGGGCCTGGAGACCGCGTTCCGCCTCGCCAGACGCAATCGACATGCCCTCATGCCGAACCTCGCTCGGCGTCACGCCAAACTGCTCGCGGAAAGCCCGCAAGAACTGATTGCTGCTGGAGAAACCCAACTTGTGGGCGATGCTGGTGATCGAACCGGTCTTGCCTTGGTGCGAAAGGAGCTGGCGGTAGGCGGCATTCAGCCGCCTGTCGCGGATGACGGCCCGCACCCCGCCGTCCCCGGCGAACATCCGGTAGAGATGGGCGCGCGACACCCGGAACTGCTGCATGAGAAGTGCCAGATCGAGGTCCGGGCGGTGCAGGTTCGCATCGATGAATTGCAGGACACGCTGGCGGAATATCCGGCTCAGCACTGGATCCTCCGGCAGCTCGTCGACGGTCCGGCCGGCAATCACGGAGACGAGCAGCGTCGTGACCGCCTCCTCGATGGCCAACGCAACCGCGATGCCCATGGATGGCAAGCGGTCCAGACTCAAAATCAGATCGGAAATCAGCCGGGTGACCGGCAGGCCGGCCTTGAGGAGGAGGCCGTCCAGGGGCCGGCCACCCAGCGCCCGATCCAGCGGCGCGCGCGGCAAAACAAGGGGCAGCCCTGACCCAGCGGAAAACTGACTTGTAAAAGCCCGGCCAAGATCCAGAAGGCAGACATCGCCATCTTCGATGGCCATCGTGTGCCCTTGGCAATCCATCTTTCCGTTCACCGCCGTGAAGAGTTCGAGCATGTAGAAATCGCTCATTTCACTGCTCAGGGTCAGGCGCCGGCTTCGGTTGAGGTGCTGGGCACCGAAGGTCGTGCGGGAGACGCTCAGTCCGGCAATAAAACGTGCGTCGATCGATCCTTCCAGATGGGTGTTGCGCGCAGTTTCAAGCGGCTCGGCATCAAAAAACGGGGCAACCATCTCGCGCCAGTAATCGCTGCGCAAATCCGGCTCGACGGAGTTTGTCGATAATAAAAGCCTGTCCTCCATGTCCTCGTTTAGATCTTCCCCAAGCCGCTTTCAACTGCCCGCATCATTACATGCCGGCTCACCATGAGATGAGCCCTTGCGCCGAAGAAAAAGAGCCCCTGCGCCGATCGCAAGCTGAACGTTGCCTTTATTTCTGAAGTGGCTGGCTACGGCGCGGGGGCGAAGATCATGAATAACAATCGTGGCAAGAGCCGCATCTCCCTTCTGCTCGGGAGCACGGCGCTGGCTGGGGTTGTGGCCATCTGCCTGGGATCGACAGCTGCCGCGCAGACTTTCACCGGCAACCAGACGACGAGTGGCCCATTTGCCGGCGGAACGCAGCTTTTCTACAACGCCAGCGCGCTCAACGCCTCTGCCGCAGATGCCGTCAGCGGTGGAAACCAGTATTTCCGCGACACCAGCACGCTGAACGCCTCTGCCGCAAACGCCGTCAGCGGCGGAACGCAGTATTTATACGATTCCAGCGCGCTGAACGCTTCTGCCACAAACGCGGTCAGCAGTGGATTTCAGAATTTCTACGGCGCCAGCACACTGAACGCTTCAGCCGCAAATGCCGTCAGCGGCGGAATTCAGGGGTTCGTCGAAACCAGCACGCTAGACGCCTCTGCCGCCAATACAGTCAGCGGCGGGGAGCAGTATTTCTACAATACGAGCACGCTGAATGCCTCAGTCGCCGATGCCGTTAGCGGCGGAAACCAACGTTTCGGCGGAGCCAGCCAGCTGAATGCCTCCTCAGCCAATGCGGTCAGTGGTGGAAAGCAGACTTTCTACGCCGCCAGCGCGCTGAACGCCTCGGCGACCAATGCCGTCAGCGGTGGGATCCAGAATTTCGACGGGACCAGCGCGCTGAACGCCCTTGCCGCCAATGCTCTTAGCGGCGGAAATCAGGGTTTCTACGGCGCCAGTACACTGAACGCTACTGCCGCCAGCGCTGTTAGCGGCGGGAAACAACTTTTCTCCGAAACCAGCGCGCTCAATGCCTCTGCCGCCAATGCGGTCAGTGACGGGACACAGGTGTTCTACAGCACCAGCACACTCAACGCCTCTGCCGCCAATGCCGTCAGCGGCGGGTCGCAGGGTTTTAACGACGCCAGCGCGCTCAATGCCTCTGCCGCCAATGCGGTCAGCGGCGGGGTGCAGTATTTCTACAACACCAGCACACTCAACACCTCGGCCGCCAATGCTGTCAGCGGTGGGACGCAGTTTTTCATCGACACCAGTGCGCTCAATGCCTCTGCCGCCAACGCCGTCAGCGGCGGGACGCAGAATTTCTACAACACCAGCGCGCTGAACGCCTCGGTTGCCAACGCCGTCAGCGGCGGGACGCAGAATTTCGGCGACACCAGCGCACTCAACGCCTCGACTGCCAACGCCATCAGCGGCGGGACGCAGAATTTCGGCGACACCAGCGCACTCAACGCCTCGACTGCCAACGCCGCCAGCGGCGGGACGCAGAATTTCGGCGACACCAGCACACTGAACGCCTCTGCCGCCAATGCGGTCAGCGGCGGGGAGCAGTATTTCTGGGGCTCCAGCGCACTCAACGCTTCGGCCGCCAATGCGGTCAGCGGTGGGATGCAGGATTTCAACAACACCAGTTCGCTCAACGCCTTTGCCGCCAATGCGGTCAGCGGCGGAACACAGTATTTCTGGGGCACCAGCGCGCTCAACGCTTCGGCTGCCAATGCGGTTAGCGGCGGGACGCAGTATTTCAGCGAAACCAGCGTACTCAACGCCTCTGCTGCCAATGCCGTCAGCGGTGGGCAGCAGTATTTCTACGACGCCAGCACGCTCAATACGCTGGCCGATAATGCCCTGACCAAGGATGTGGCAGTCAATTTCGACAATCAACATAGCGGCCCCGGCGGCACGCTCCGGCTCAACGGTTACAGCACCGTGATCGGCGCCGTCCAAAGCCTGTCGGCCGGTTCGGGGATCATCGAGAATGGCGGCGCTGCCGACAGCATCCTGACCATCGACGGTTCGACCGCCGGAAACTCGGCCTTCTCCGGCCTGATCCGCGATGGCGGCGCACGCCGGCTGGGGCTGACGTTGGCCAGCGGCACGCTGACGCTCTCGGCGATGAACACCTACACCGGCCCGACCAATGTGGACAGCGGCGCGACGCTCGCGGTCAACGGCTCGATCGCCTCCTCGCAGATGCTGACGATCAAAGGAACGGTTGTCGGCACCGGCACGGTCGGCAACACCAGCATCAACGCGGGCGGCACGATCGCGCCCGGCAACGGTGGCATCGGCACGCTCTCGGTGCAGGGCAACCTGGCCATGGTTGCCGGTTCCCGGTTTTCTGCCCAAATCGACGGCACCGGCGCCTCCGACCGCATCGCCGTCACCGGCGCCGCCAACATCAGCGGCGCAACGCTGGATGTCTCAGCTTCCGGCCGGGCGCTCGCACGCTACACGGTCCTGACGACCACCGGCGGCCTCACCGGAACCTTCGGCGCTCTGGCCGGCGATGTCGGGCCGATCTCGGCCTTCGTCGGCGTCACCGCCAACTATGACGCCAACAGCGCCTATCTCGATACATCGAGGGTGCGCGACTTCGCCGACGCCGGCGTGACCCGTAATCAGAAGGCGGCTGCCTATGGCATCCAGAGCATTTCGGGCGGCAATCCATTCTTCACGGGCAATGCGCTCTACGACGCGGTGCTGGCGCTGCCGACTGATGCCGCCGCCCGCAACGCCTTCGATCAGGTATCGGGCGAGGCGAATGCTTCAGCCAAGACGGCGCTGATCGAGGACAGCCAGTTCGTGCGTGATGCCGCCACGAACCGCATCCGCGCCGCTTTTGACGCGGTCGGCACCTCGCGTGTCCCGGTGATGGCCTATGCCGACCCGGCTGTTGGCAAGACGTGCGCTCATGCCGCCTTCGTCTCGTCCGATACAAGAACGACGGCTGCAATTGCAGTCGTACCCACGACCGACCGTTTTGCGTTCTGGGGACAGGCTTTTGGCGGTTGGGGCTCCACCAACAGCGACGGCAATGCGGCGCGCCTGTCTCACTCGACCGGCGGTTTTCTCATCGGCGGCGATGCTCCGATCTTCGACACCTGGCGCCTCGGCATAATGGCGGGATACAGCCGAATCGATTTCAATGTCAGGAACCGGGCCTCATCGGGCTTGAGCGACAACTATCACCTCGGCCTCTACGGCGGCACGCAATGGGGCAACCTCGGCTTCCGCACGGGTGCGGCCTATACGTGGCACGACATCACCACCAGCCGCAGCGTGGCGTTCCCCGGCTTCGGTGACAGCCTGAAGGGTGACGATCGCGCCGGCACGACACAGGTGTTCGGCGAACTGGGTTACGGCATCCATGCCGGCAGATTCGGCTTCGAGCCGTTTGCCAACCTCGCCTATGTGAAACTCAGCACCGATGGTTTCACGGAGAACGGCGGTGCTGCGGCCTTGCGTAGCAACAGCACCAGCACGGGCGTCACCTTCACGACGTTCGGCCTGCACGCCTCGACCGACTTTGCTTCGGGAGAAATTGCCGCAACGCTGCGCAGCACGCTCGGCTGGCGCCATGCCTTCGGCGACACCACGCCGCTCGCCGCCTTCGCCTTTGCCGGCGGCTCGCCTTTCACCGTCGCGGGCGTGCCGATCGCGAAGGATGCGCTGCTGCTGGATGTCGGACTGGACGTTGCCATTACCACGAACACCACTCTCGGCATCTCCTATGGCGGGCAATATGGCGGCAACGCCATCGACCAGTCCGTTCGCGCAAACTTCAATGTCAAATTCTAAAGAAATGAAGCTCAGGCTTTTCGCTTCGCTCGCAAGCGCGTTTCGCTTTCGCGGCGCGCCGCGACACAAAACCGCCACCAAACGCAAGCACCGACGTCCTGATCTGGAGAGACGTCACGATGAAACGATGCTGCCTTGCGGCCATCCTGGGGACCTTGTTGGGCATGCAGGGCGTGAACCATGCCGCCGCCGCGGATCTCATGGGTTTTTGGGATCAGCGCGAGCGAGGCGGGAACAGCTTCAATGAAACACCTCCCGGCGAAGCGTATTTCAAGGCGCTTGCAGCGACGGGCGCGACTTGGGTGCGCCTCACCTTCAGCAAATGGAAGGGCGAGGGACGGGATTTCCTGATTGGGGACGCGGATCGTTACCAAGGTCTGAAAGCCAAAGACCTCGCAACGCTCCGCAAGGTGCTGGATGCGGCGCAGGCCGCAAAGCTGAAGGTCGTCGTGGTTCCGCTCAGTCTGCCGGGCGCCCGCTGGGCGCAGCAGAATGGTGGCAAATTCGACGATCGGCTCTGGTCGAATCCTATTTTCGCTGACCAAGCGGTTCGCTTCTGGTCCGACCTCGCGGCCGCGCTCAAGGATCATCCAGCCATTGCCGCCTACAACATCGTCAATGAACCCGCGCCCGAGAAGACGACCGGCCTTGCCGAGAACGGTGCGTCGCGCGACCTCGCGGCCTGGCAGGCAAAACAGGCGGGTAGCCCGCGCGATCTGACAAAGCTCTATGAGCGGATCGTCACGGCGATCCGCGCCGTCGATCCGGTCACGCCGGTGATGGTCGACAGTGGTTATTATGCCAATCCGCGCTCGCTTGCTGCCTGGCCAAAACCTCTCTCCGACGATCGGGTGCTGTACGCTTTCCACATGTACGAGCCCTATCAGGCGACCAGCGTGCCAAACATGAAACGCAAGATCCCGCTTCGCTATCCGGGCGTGAAAACGGACTATGCGGGCGGCACGATTGCCTGGGACCGCGATGCCGTCCGCGCTCACATCGATACGGCATTCGACTGGGCGCAGGCGCAGGGCCTGAAGCCGACACGCATCGTGGCGGCAGAGTTCGGCTGCATGCGCCTGTGGGCGGATTGCGGAACCTACCTCAAGGATGTCATGGACGCCGTCGACGCACGTGGCGGTCACTGGGCGTTCTATTCATTCCGTGAAGACGTCTGGGACGGGATGGATTACGAACTGCCCGCCAGTCTGAAGCCGGGCCAGTTCTATTGGCTCAGCGAGCAGAAGAAGGCCGACAAGCTCCCCAGAAATGGCGAGCTGATGCAATTGCTGCAGCAGAGGATGTCCGCAAAACCTTGAGGCAGGATCCCGAAAGGTCTGTCGACGTTCGAGATCATGCGTTCAGGTGTCCAGCTACCGTCTCCCGATCACATCAGCAGGGCGCGCCGATCGCCGACGAAATCGGTCAAAGCTTCAGCGAGTGCGCCGCAGGCTCAATGCATACGTGCCAAGCGGCGCGAGATAGATGCCCTTGCGGCAAATTACTTCACGCCATCTCGGCACTTTCGAACGCTGCGCGCCGAAGTTCATTTATCGCGCCGTGGCTTTTCAGCCATTCCGCACGCCGCTCGAACAGGCTGGGAACGACTGCATTGACTTCGGCTATTAGTGCGCCGACATCGGCGGTGAGCAAGCGCCCGCCATCGACGACGATGCGTCCCGCAACCATCGTCAAATCGACATCTCCGCCCTGCACGGCGTGGACCAGATTGTGATGAAGGTTTCCCGCAGCCCCACCTAGCAACGGGGTCATCCGTGGCGTGTCGGTGCGAACCGCAATCAAGTCTGCTTGCTTGCCGACTTCGAGAGAGCCGATCTGCTTGTGCAAGTTCAATGCTCTGGCTCCGTCGATCGTTGCCATGCGACATACGGACCATGCATCGAGAGCTGCCGCATCAAGGGTAGACACCTTTGCCAGGAGAGAAGCGGACTTCATCTCGTCGAACATGTCGAGGTTGTTGTTTTCTTTTTCGCCATCGGTCCCGATGCCAACGGCCACCCCCTTTTGTCGCAATGAAAGCACCGGTGCCGCTCCGCTTGCCAACTTCATGTTGCTCACCGGATTATGGGCAACACCAACCTTGCGTCGTGCCAGGATGTCGATCTCGTCCTCTGACAGCCAGACGCAGTGGGCAAGCAGGACATGGTGCGCATCAAGCATCCCGAAGGCTTCAAGTGCCTGGACGGGGCGTTTGCCATAGCGGCGTTCGGTTTCCTCGACATCGAAGCGGCTCTCGTTGCTGTGGGTATGAAAGCCGACCTTGTATTTGCGGCTAAGCTCTGTCGCGCGGGTCCACGCATCGGGCGTGCCATAGAACATATGCTCAAGACCAACCCAGACCTGGATTCTTCCTTCAGCGCGCCCGTGCCATTCCTGGATAAGTGCCTCATTGGTGTCCAACGTCTCGAAATAGTTGTGATCCGGGTGTTCACCGACGTAGGGAACCAGAATGGCGCGGATACCGAGTTCCCTGGCGACCTTGGCGCTGCCATGCATATACCGCCACATATCGAGGATTGTCGTCGTTCCCGACAACAGCGCTTCAGCATAGCAGAGGTGCGAAGCGATCTCGGCCTCCTTCGCGTTCACGACGCGATGCATCGGATCAATATATTGCTGAAGCCATTCCCAAACAGGAAGTCCCTCAGCGGTTCCGCGCAGCAGACCAGAGTGGGCATGGGCGTTGATCAAGCCTGGCATCAACAGCCTGTTGGCAAGCTTCCTGACGGGAATTCCCGGATTCGCCGCAATCACACTTGCTGCTTCGCCCACCGCCTTGATCCGGCCGTTTGTACCGACGGCGATTGCGCCATTCGTGATCACCGTATTGTTGTCGTCCATTGTAATCAGGTGGTCGGCGCATAGGATCAGTGACATCATTTTCTCCATATTCAGATGGTTAGAGGAATTCAGGCTTCGGCCGCGAGGGCGCTGCGACGCGCTTCGGTCTCTGCGGCCTGGTCGGATGCCAATCCGTTGAAAAGCAAGTTGAGCAGGATGGCGCACAGTGTGGCGAGGATGATCCCGCTTTCGGTAACGATGCTTGTCCATGCGGGGAGGTGAGCGAAAAAGCTCGGCGCCAGCATCGGGATCATGCCGACACCAACGCTGACTGCGGCCACCAGAACGGACCCCTGGTTCTTCTCGAAGTCGACGGTCGAAAGGATGCGCACGCCCATCATGGCAACCATCGCAAACATAACGAGAGCCGCGCTGCCGAGCACAAAGGGCGGGGTCGAAGCGATCACATAGGCGAGCTTCGGGAATAGCCCGAGGGCGACGAGTATGAGACCACCGGCGGCGCAAACGTAGCGGCTCTTGACCCCTGTCAACGTAACCAGCCCGATGTTCTGGGAGAAGGATGTGTAGGGGAAGGCGTTGAACATGCCTCCGAGAACCGCGCCAAGCCCATCGGCCCTAAGGCCCTTGACCAGGCGTGGCGGCGTTGTGGGGCGATCGACGATGGTGCCGAGCGCCAGAAACATTCCGGTGGATTCGACCATCGTGACCAGCATGACGAGACACATCGAAAGGATCGCCAGCGGATCGAAGACCGGCATGCCAAACGCAAAGGGGCGAATGAAGGCCAGCCAGGGTGTCTGGGACCATTCCGACAGGTTGATCTCGCCAATGGCAAAGGCAGCGACGAAACCGGCCGCAATTCCGACCAGCACCGCGACGTTGGCAAGAAAGCCCCTGGCGAAGCGGGACAGCATCAGGATCAGGATCAGCTCGCCAAGCGAGATGACGAGGTAGATGGGAGACCCGTATTTTGGGTTCGGACTGCCGTCGGGCAGCAAAGGTGGTCCTCCAGCTGCCCAATCGATGCCGACCTTCATGAGGCTGATACCAATGACAAGCAGCACCGAGCCCGTCACGACAGCTGGGAACAACCGAAGAAAGCGGCCCATCAGAGGGGCAAACAGGATGCCGAACACGCCCGATGCGATGATGGCGCCATAGATGCCCGGCAGTCCAAGCCCCGGGTTCATGCCGATGGCGATCATAGGGGCGATCGAGGTGAAGGTTACCCCCATCATCACAGGCATCCGCATTCCAAAGCCGGGCAATCCCAGCGACTGGATCAGCGATACGATGCCCGCGACGAACAGATCCGCGCTGAGGATGATGATCAGGTGCTCTTTGGGCAGATTCAGCGCCGCACCGAGTATCAACGGCACCACGACACAGGCCGAATACATGACTAGGACATGCTGGAAACCCAAAACCGCCGTGCGGACGGGCGGCAGCCTGCGGTCTACTTCATGGACTTCAACTGACATTTCTCCCTCCCTGGAAATGAATGCCGACGCCGAGGTCGAATGCCTCTTGTGCGTGCGGCAAGCGGAATATTGTGGAGGTTGCGCTGGCGTGTAAAATTGGGACCCATCTGGATTCCCGATGGATCAAATGGACCTCTCGCTCGACAAACTCTGGATTTTTCAAGCGGCCGCCCGCGAGAAATCGTTCTCTGAGACCGCTCGAAAACTCGGCAGGGCGCAATCGGTGGTAAGCAGCGCTATCGCTGATCTCGAAATTGATCTCGGTATTTCGTTGTTTGATAGGCAAGGACGCTACCCGCTGCTGACCCATGCGGGTGAAGCCCTTTTGCCGGAGGTGGAGGCCATCCTCTCGCACTGCGACAGCCTCCAGGAGCGGGCTTATGCGTTAAGCGGCACCTCGGAAGCACACCTGTCGATCGTGATTGAAGATGCTTTTCCTGCCGCTGAAATAGGCGGAGTGCTGGCGGCCGCCAGCCGGAAGTTTCCGGGCATCCAGCTCAACGTCCTGCAGCCGACAAGCGAAGGGATGGTCGATATGCTGATCAAGGGAGATGCGACTTTCGCGCTTGGATGTGCACGCCCGCATTACCCGTCGGGAATAGGCTTTCGCAGGCTGGGCGACGTTGTCCTGATCAACGCATCCCGACACGACCATCCTTTGGCTCAGGTCGATGCGGTTCGGTTCTCCCATCTCGCCGACCACCTGCAGCTCTTTCTGGCAGGACAGACCAAGCATCTCCTGACGAGCGAATATCTGAAATCCCCGCGCAGATGGGTCGTCCAAAGCCAGGCATCGTTGCTCGACCTTCTCAGATCCGGCTTGGGATGGGCCATCGTGCCCAAGCGGCTGGTGGCGCCAGATCTGCAGGCTGGCCTTGTGACCGAACTCAAGCTGGACGCGTATCCATTCACTGACTGGCGGGTCGGGCTCGATCTCGTGTGGAAGATTGACGACACACCTGGCATCGTCGCAGCTTGGCTGAAGACGGAACTCGGCCGTACCCAAATTGGCGGCTGAGCACGCCCAGCCGCAGACATTGTCTCCCACTGGGGGCGAGCGGGACAGGAAGGTCACTCCATCCCCGTAACCTCACTTCCGGCGCGGCGCCGGATCAGCTCGAATATGCCAGAGATGTCCTCTTGCCTGAAGCCGGCTCCGTGGCGTTTGCGGAACAGGCCCAGCAGCGGGTCGAGCAGGTCGGTGGCGACGCCTTGTTCGCGCGTCGCGGTCAGGATGTTGTCCAGCGAGGCCATCTGCATGCCGAGGTTCGACACCACATTGAGGTCGTGACGGCCGCTGTCGATCTTATCGGCATATCCTGGCAGTTCGCCCATCATTGCCGTCATCCATGGGCCGAGCAGCTTGAAAAACGCGCCGGCCGGGATGCTTTCGGAATCGACCAGCGCGGTGGCATGGAAGAAGCCCGCGAAAAGGCCGTACATGCCGCTGAGCAGGGCGAGGTCGTGCAGCGATGCCAATCCGGCATCCTTGCCCTGATAATTGGCGGCGCCGAGGTCCTTGAGCGCATCGGCATGCGCATCGAAGGCTGCCTGCGATCCGCTATAGAGAATGAGTGCATGCTCGCCGCCGATCATCGGAGGCGTCGCCATGATGCCGCCGTCGAGATAGGCCGCGCCCAGTCCGCCGACCCGCTCGGCCATGGCGCGCGCCTGCGCCGGCGTACCGTTGGTGAGATTGACCAGCGTGCGTCCGGGCAGCGCCGAAGCCGCCTGATCGATCACCGCTGCCGACGCGGCATAGTCCAGCACGCACATGACGGTGACGTCGCTTGCAGCGACGGCGTCAGCAGCGGACTTCACTTCGCGGGCACCCTTGGCGAGCAGCGGTACGGCTTTGTCGGGTGTGCGGTTCCACACCGTGAGCCTGTGACCCTGCTGGAGAAAGCGGGCGGCGAGTGCCTGCCCCATGGCTCCGAGGCCGATGATCGAGATGTTGGCCATATCCGTGTGCGTCTTTCCTGGTTCGAAGCCCCGCCCATCGCGGCGGTGGCAAAGAGATGCGGAATTGGACGCAGAAGCTGTAGTGGGGTATCCGTAGACCCATCGTCCACAAATCGGAACGATGGCTGCCAATGCTCAATCTCAACGACCTCTTCGTTTTCGTTCAGGTGGTGAACCACGGCGGCGTTGCCGCCGCAGGGCGGGCTCTGGGCGTCCCGAAGTCCACGCTCAGCAAACGGCTTTCCGAACTGGAAAAGGCGATCGGCGTGCGCCTGATCCAGCGGACATCGCGCAATTTCACCGTGACCGAGATCGGCCGCGATTTCCATCGCCATGCCGCCGCAATGCTCATCGAGGCAGAGGCGGCGGAAGATGTCATCAAAGGACGTCTGGCGGAGCCCAGTGGAACCGTTCGGATCACCGCATCATTGCCCATCGCGCAGTTCCATCTGGCGCCGCTGCTTCCGCGTCTCGCGGCAAGCTACCCGAAGGTGCGTGTCGTGCTCGATGTCTCGGACCGGTTGGTGGACATCGTGCAGGAAGGTTTCGACATCGCCATTCGCAATCATTTCGGCCCGTTGCCGGATACAGATCTGGTGCAGCGTCGCATCAACCACGACCCTGCCTGGCTCGTCGCGTCGCCCGGATACATCGCAGAGAAGGGCGTGCCGTCGCGTCCCGAGCAGGCGAACGGGCTCGATGGGCTGATGGCATCGTCGTCCGATCGCGCCTGGACGCTTCACGATGACGAAGGTGCGGCCGCCGATGTCACGCCATTACCGCGCTATATCGCCAATGAAACTGTGTCCCTGCTGGAAGCCGCCAAAGCGGGGCTTGGCGTGGCTTGCCTGGCCAGCAGCTTCTGTACGGCGCTGATCGGTTCCGGCGCACTCGTCCGCATCTTGCCCGGCTGGACGGCGCGTGGCGTGACGACGACACTGCTGATGCCGCATCGGCGTGGGCAACTGCCCTCCGTCCGGGTAATTGCCGATCACCTGATCCACGAGCTTTCGCAGCGGCCGTCACGGGCCGGCCTGCTCAATGCGGGTTCCGGTTTGTGACCGCTGGGCATAGGGCTGTTCTTGTTTAGCTGCCTATGCCGCCATGCGGTTGGCGGCGAGCACCGCTCCCATCCGCTCGACCAACTCAGAAACCGGCCCGGCATTTTCCCAGGCGTAGATAGAGACCGCCATCGCCGCTCCCATGCCGAAAGGCGCGTATTGCCGGACGCGATAGCCGGAAGTCGCGCTCCTTGGCAGCAGCGACAGGCCGAGACCGGCTTCCACGGCGACCATGACGTTGTGAAGGCTGCTGCCCGAGAAGGCGACATACCAGCGAAGGTCCTCGCTTTCGATGCGCTCGAACATCGCCTCGCGGTAGAGGCCTCCGGGAGGGAACGCAACCAGCGGGATCGGATTGGGCCAGGTACCCGACGCATCCGCGCTTTCGAACCAGGCCATGATTTCGGGGAAGGTCGCGCGGCAGTCTGGCCCGGCCTCCGGTTCCTTGACGACCACGATATCGAAGTCGCCAGCGCGATAGCGCCGGGTCAGGTCGCGGCTCAGCCCGGCGGTGACATCCAGCCGAATGCCGCGGTGGTGCCGGGCAAAATCGTTGAACGCCTTTGCCATCGTGACGTTGACGACATCTTCGGGGACACCAATGCGGATGGATGCCGTGCCGGCCGGATCGCGCAGGGCGGCTTCCGCCTCGTGCTGAAGGGCGAGGATGCGCCGGGCGTAACCAAGCAGCCGTTCGCCGGCCACCGTTGGTTCGACCGGCCGTGCTGCCCGATCGACCAGGATGGATCCAACCGTTTCTTCGAGCCGGGCGAGCTGCTGGCTGATGGTGGATTGCGTCATATGCAGGCGATCTGCTGCCAGCGTGAAGCTGCCGGCATCCACGATGGTGGAGAAGGCGCGAAGAAGGCGTGGATCAAGCATGCTGTAGGCTCAGTGTGATACGAGCTTCGTATTTACAATCATAATGGATTTGATCTGAACATTTAATTTCCAAATGCTCGTTTCCATCCTTATCTGGATGCGGTGCCCGTCCGCTCTCTTGGTTCCGGGGCATGATACAGGAGCCGGAAAATGCTTCGTCGATCTGTTCTTCTGGGTGTCGCGTGCCTGCTGCTGGCGTCGACCCCTCTCGTTGCGTCAGGGAAAACCATGAGCGAGCCCACCTTGCATGCTGCCGCATCAAGCGGCGATGTCGCGTCCGTCAGGAAACGCATCGCCGAGGGTGCGAAGATCGATGCCCGGGACGGCAGCGGCGCCACCGCCCTGCTGGTGGCCACCCATGCCAACCAGGTCGAGGTCGCGAAGGCGCTGATCGACGCCGGCGCCGACGTCAACGCCAAGGACAACATCAACGACAGCCCCTACCTCTATGCCGGCGCTCGTGGCCATCTCGAAATCCTCAAGATGACGCTTGCGCACGGCGCCGACCTCAGGAGCATCAACCGCTATGGCGGCACGGCGCTCATTCCCGCTTCCGAGCGCGGCCACGTCGAGACGGTGCGTACGCTGATCGAGGCAGGCGTCGATGTCGATCATGTCAACAAGCTCGGCTGGACCGCGCTGCTCGAAGCGATCATGCTCGGCGATGGCGGTGAGCGCCACCAGCAGATCGTCGCCCTGCTGGTCAAGGCCGGAGCCGACGTCAACCTCGCCGACGGCAACGGTGTCACCCCGCTCCAGCACGCCCGCTCGGCTGGCTACAGGAAGATCGAGGCGATCTTGCTGGCGGCCGGCGCGCGTTGAGGGAGATAAAATGGCTGACGACATCCGTTTTCTCGAAGAGGCCATAACACTCGCCCGCACCAACATCGGCAAGGGTGGCCGGCCTTTCGGTGCGGTGCTGGTTCGGTACGGCGAGGTCGTCGCTACGGCGGTGAACGAGATCCATGCCAGCAACGATCCGACCTCGCATGCAGAGATCAACGCCATCCGCGCTGCCAGCCGCAAGCTCGGTACCCCCGATCTCAAGGGCAGTGCGGTCTATGCCAGCGGGCATCCCTGTCCCATGTGCATGGCGGCGATGCGGCTGGCTGGTGTCGAAAGTGTCTTCTATGCCCATTCCAACGATGACGGCGCGCCGTTCGGGCTTTCCACGGCGGCCATCTACGAGGATCTCGCCAAACCATTCGCCGAACAGTCGATGACGATCCGCTATGTGCCGGTGCGCCCGCATGGCGAGAAAGACCTTTATGCGGAATGGACAGAGGTCCGGAGCAGGCCGGAGTAGACAATGGCTGCCGAAGGCCCTTCACATGCCGCGCGTGGGCTGCTGCTGGCCGCCGTCGCCCTGGTCGGCCTCAATCTCAGGCCGTTCATCACCGGCATCGGGCCATTGGTGGACGACATCGGTGCGCAGACCGGCCTCGACCTCAAGGGCATTTCGCTGCTGACCCTGGTTCCGATGGCCCTGATGGGGGTTGTGGCCTTTGCCGGACCTTTGCTGCAGTCCCGCATTGGCGCCCGGCGCTCTGTCATTGCCTCGCTTTTCGTGCTTGCCGCCGGCTCCTTGCTGCGTCTGTTCGCGACGACCGGCTGGCAGATGGTGGGAACCGCAGCCTTGCTTGGCCTGGGCGTGGCGGTCATCCAGGCGGTGTTTCCCGGTATCGTCAAAAAGCAGTTCCCGAATCAGGTCGGCGTGGTCATGGGGCTCTATTCCGCCACGCTGGTCGGCGGCGGCGCCTTGGGCGCGCAGGCTGCGCCGCTGATCGCATCGGCCACCGGCGACTGGCATTTCGGTCTGGCCTGGATGGCGATCCCGGCGGTGGCGGCGCTTCTGCTTGCGGTCTACAGCCTGCCGCGCGACCATGTGGTGCGAAAGAGCGGCGTCAGCGCCATGGCCATGCTCGCCCGACCACGCCTGTGGCTGCTGATGGCCTGTTTCGGTCTGGTCAATGGCGGCTACTCGACCGTCGTGGCATGGCTGGCGCCGTTCTATCGCGAGCATGGCTGGAGTGCTGCCGCCAGCGGCAGCCTGCTGGCGATCATGGCCCTGTTCCAGGGACTGGCGGCTCTGCTGTTGCCGATGCTGGCCAGGGGCAAGGACCTGCGGCCGTGGCTGTGGCTGACACTTGCCATGCAGGCGGCAGGCTTCGTTGCGCTGGCCTTTTGGCCCGAAGCCGCGCCGTTCGCTTCGGCGATGCTGCTCGGCAGCGGACTTGGTGGCTGTTTCGCGCTGTCGATGATCGTCGCGCTCGATCACCTGCCGGATCCGGCCGAAGCCGGGGCGCTGTCGGCGCTGATGCAGGGCGGCGGCTTCCTGATCACGGCATTGCCGCCCTGGATCGTTGCTGCGCTGCATGACGCCACCGGCAGCTTCGTCGCCGGCTGGTTGATGCATCTGGTCGCGGTTTTCGTCGTCGCGGCGCTGTACTGGCGGGTGTCGCCTGCCAGTTATGCCAAGGCCATGAGCACCCCGATGATCGAGGATGACGCAGGATCTCGCGCATCAGCAAGGTCACTCTAGCTTGTCCGAAGTTGCGCCCGACGAGGACAGGCGCGATCGGACTTCGTTCGGTTCCAGGCATGGCGGACAAACCCTTTTGCCGGTGAATGCGAGGCATCAATACCGCTTTCGTGCTCGGATTGAGCATGAGGTTCCTCGATAATGTATAGCTAATTTATAGATTTACTCGCATCGATCATTTGCGGGTGAAACTATGGCGCAGGCCGTCCCAATTGAAACGGCGCCAGCGGACGTCATTGTCGTTGGTGGAGGTCCAGCAGGGTGCTGGGCGGCCTGGAACGCGCGTGCCAGCGGCGCGTCGGTCATCCTCATCGACAAGGGTTACATCGGCACCAGCGGCGCCATGGCTGCGGGCAACAACACGACCATCGACACGGCACGCGGTACCGCCGAACGCGAGTTTACCGTCAACCAGCGCATCAATCGTGGTCTCGGCCTTGTGCGCCGGCCTTTGCTCGAAAGCGTGCTCGACAGGGCCCGTATGAACCTCGATCTGCTGGCGCAGTGGGGTTACGCCTTTCCCATCGACGACGACGGCCGGCCCTATCGCGGCATGCTGCGCGGGCCCGATTGCCTGCGCTTCATGCGCCAGCGCCTGATCAAGGCCGGCGTGCGCGTCATCGATCACTGCCCGGCCGAAGAGCTTCTTCTGACGCAGGACGGCGCGGTTGCCGGCGTGCGTGCGCGCTTTCGCAACGGCCAAGGCCTGCTCGAGGTCCGCTCGGCCGCGGTCGTCCTGGCCACCGGTGGCTGCGCATTCCTCAGCGGCGCGATCGGAACCAACAACCTGACCGGCGACGGCTACCTGATGGCGGCGGAAGCCGGCACGACATTGGCCAGCATGGAGTTCTCGGGCCAATACGGCATCGCTCCGAGCTTCTCCGGCGTCACCAAGGGCATCGTCTATTTCTGGGCGACGTTCTCGGACGCTGACGGCAACGAAATCGTGCTGCCCGGCGATCGCCAGAGCGTGGCCAGATATCTCATGAAGGGTCCTGTCTTCGCGGTCCTGGACAAGGTTTCGCCGCGGCTGCAGGAAGGGTTCCGCAAAGGTCAGCCCAACATCTTCGTGCCCTTCGATCGCGCCGGTATCGACCCGTTCAGTCAGCGTTTCCAGATCACACTACGTCACGAAGGAACGGTGCGCGGCACTGGCGGCATCGTCATCGACGACCGCGCCGCAACCACTGTCCCCGGCCTCTTTGCGGCAGGCGATGCCGCCGCCCGTGAGGGCATGTCGGGTGCGACAAGCGGTGGCGGCGGACCCAACGCATCCTGGGCGCTGGCGACCGGCTCCTGGGCCGGCGAAGACGCGGCCGCCCATGCGCGGCACGTCGGCATCCATCAGGCAATGAGGCCCGTCCGTCCCTCCCGAATCCGGCCGGCTGCCGACGGCCAGAGCCGCAAGGCCGATCTCAAGCGGGTGATCGACCACATCAAGAGCGAAACATTGCCGCTCGATCGCGGCTTCTTCCGATCCGAAGACAGCCTGAACCGCAACGAGGCCGAACTGGGCGCCTTGTGGAAAGACGAAACCTGGCGTCAGCCCGGCGATGCTTATGACGCAGCCCGGATCCGCGAAGCCGAGGCGCTCATCGCAACGGCGCGCTGGGTGACGGCCAGCGCTTTGCTACGGCGGGAAAGTCGCGGCGTTCATCGTCGCACGGACGCTCCGACGAGTGACCCGGCACTGAGGACGCGCATCGTCAGCGGTGGCCTCGACAACCCCTGGGCAGCCTACGATCTCGCGCGGGACCAGGCAGTGAGGGCGGCATCATGATCGAGCTTGTCAGCGCGGAACGCTGCATCCAATGCGACATCTGCGTCGCTGCGTGCCCCGACAATGTGTTCGACGCCGTCAAGGATGGCGTACCCGTCATTGCCCGGCAGGACGATTGCCAGACCTGCTTCCTGTGCGAGCTCTTCTGCCCGGTCGACGCGCTTTACGTGTCGCCGCTGGTCGATGCGATCGAAGGCCGCAGCGAGGCGGATCTCGCGGCAAGCGGCCTGCTTGGCAGCTATCGGCGCGAGATGGGCTGGCGCAACGCCAAGCCCTACGGCACCGCCGCCGACCTCAGCTACCGGATGTTCGAAAGCGGCGCGATCGTTCCCTGATCGGCCCAAGCCTCAAATGCTGGAGATACCCATGCGAAAATATCTGACAATGCTCATGGTGGCCGCGGCAGCGCTGTTCGGCGTTGTCCCGGCCCAGGCCGAGGATGCTCCCGAGACCATCCGCATCGGTGATGTCGGCTTCGGTTTCGGCAAGCCGTTCGGCGTCGGCCTGCTGGCCATCGCGGATGCCAAGGGCTTCATCGCCGACCAGTTCAAGGACACCAGGACCAAGGTCGAGTTCACCTATTTCACCGGCACCGGGCCGGCGATCAACGAAGCGCTGTCCAATGGCCAGCTCGACTTCGCCTCCTACGGCGCCGTCCCCAACATCATCGGCAAGTCCAACGGGCTCGATACGGTGCTGGTCGCTTCTTATGGCGGAACGATCATTTTCGGCGCGGCGCGTCCGGACGTCGAGATCAAGACGGTCACCGACCTCAAGGGCAAGCGCGTGGCCGTCCAGAAGGCGACGATCATTCACTGGGCGCTGATCCAGGCTCTCAAGAACGCCGGACTGTCCGAGAAGGACGTGACCATCGTCGATCTGAAGAATGCCGACCAGCTTGCCGCAATTGCCGCCAAGAGCGTCGATGCCGTGTTCGGCGCCGATTTCCTGCTGCCGCTGGCAGACAAGGGCATCGCCAAGATCTTCTACAAGTCGTCGACCGCAGGTCCGTCCGGTGACGGCTTCGGCGCCTTCCTCGTCACCGACAAGTTCCGCCAGGCCTATCCCGAGGCGACGCAGAAGGTCGTCACCGGCTTTGTCGCCGCGGCGCACTGGCTGGCCGATGACAAGAACCGCGACGAAGCGTTCCAGATCTGGTCACGGGCCGGAACGCCGGTGGCCACGATCACCAAGTCGAACGAGGGCACCGTGCTCAAGGGCAAGTACAATCCGCGCCTCGATGCTTTCTTCCAAGCTCGCTACGCCAGCGCCATCGCCTTCAACAAGGAACAAAAACTTACCCGCCGCGATGTCGACCTCGCCACCTGGGCGGATCCGTCCTACCTCGACAAGGCCATCTCGGCCCTGAAACTGGACGGCTTCTGGGCCGATCGTGACGCCGCCGGCGTCGCGACCAACTAGAGCAATTCCAGGATGGCTTCGGTCGATCTGAAAACGGCGCGCGATTTCAGCGCTCCATCCGCAGCGGGCGTTCGGCTACGGCTGAAGCCGCTGGCCGATCGAAGCCGCCGGCTCGTCGCGAGACTGCCTGTTGCGATAGCGCTGCCGGCTGCCTTGGCACTTCTGTGGCAGGTCGCGGCAGATCGGGCTTGGGTATCGGTGCAGGTCCTGCCGCCTCCCGCCTGGGTATGGCAGACACTTCTCGACCTGGTCAGTGGCGGTGAAATCGTCTCGGCCGTCGCCATCAGCTTCACGCGCATTGCCTATGGCCTGCTGATCGGCGCATCGCTCGGCTTTCTGTTCGGCCTGCTGGTCGGTTTCTCCAAACGTGCCGACGCCTATCTCGGCGCGACCTTTCGAGCCATTGCCACCGTGCCGTCGCTGGGCTGGCTGCCTGTCCTGATCCTGCTGCTCGGCATCGATGAATCGCTGAAGCTCGTCATCCTGGCCAAGGCGTGCTTTGTGCCGATGGCGATCAGCATCGCCGAAGGCGTGCGCAACATCCCGCCGCGTCTCAAGGAAGTCGCGGACGTCCTGGCGTTGCCGCGCAGGACCCGTTTCCTCAAGCTGACGCTGCCGGCGATCATCCCGTTCTTCTTCACTGGCCTGCGCCTGGCAAGCGCGCAGGCGTTCGTCTCGCTGATCGTTGTCGAGATGCTCGCCGGCACGGATGGCATCGGCTATCTGATGGTGTGGGGCCGCACGCTTTTCCAGCTCGACATCGTCATTGTCGGCATGCTGGTCGTGGGTGTCGCCGGTTTCCTGCTGGATGCCTTGCTGCGCCGGCTCGAAGCGCATTTCGCGGCACCGGAGCTGCGCCATGGCTGAGGCCCCGTTCCTGCGCGTCCTGGCCACCATCCCGAAAGGAGCCTGGGTTCCGCTCGGACTGCTTGCGGCCTGGGCGCTTGCGGCGGGCAGCGGGGTCGCCGCCAGTCCGCTCTTCGTCTCGCCGCTCGAGGTCCTGCGTGTCCCGTTCGTCGATCCGGATGGGCGCGAGGTCTGGGCCTCGCTCGGCGCAAGCGTCCTGCGTGTCGTCGGCGGCGGATTGACCGGCGCCGTGCTCGGGCTGGTCCTCGGCATGCTGTGCGGCCTGTCGCGGGTCGCTTCGCTCGGTGTCGCGCCGACCATCCATACAGCGCGCCAGATTGCTGTCTTTGCCTGGATTCCGCTGTTCACGGCCTGGTTCGGCAATGGCGAGACGACCAAGCTGGTGTTTACCGCGCTGTCGACTTTCTTCCCGATTTTCCTGGCAACCGAGCGCGGGATCCGCTCCACGCCGAAGGCGCTGGAGGAAGTGGCACGGACGCTCGGCCTGCCTTTCGGCAAGCGGCTTTTCCGGCTCTATCTTCCCGCCGCGCTGCCGACCATCCAGGTCGGATTCCGCATCGCCGTGCTTTCGGCATGGATCGGCACGATCGGCGCCGAATACGCCATCGGCAACGGTCGCGGCCTGGGCAGCTTCATTGCCAGCGCGCGCGACCAGTTCCGCATGGATATCGTCCTGGTCGGTGTCTTCGTCCTCGCCGCTGGTGGCGTGGCCTTCAATAATGCCTGCGAACGTCTGTTCACCGCCCTGTTCCCCTGGGCAAAGGAGTAGCCCGATGTCGTCTGCATCAGCGGCCCTGTCGATCGGCCGTGTCGGCAAGTCGTTCAGCCTCAACGGCGTGCCGCGGGAAATCCTGCGCGATGTATCCTTCACGGTCGGCAAGGGCGAAATCGTCGGCGTCCTCGGTGCATCCGGTTGCGGCAAATCCACCCTTTTGCGGCTGATCGTCGGCCTCGATCAGGGCTACTCCGGCCGCATCGCCGTATCCGGTGAGGAGACCAAGGGCCTCAATCGCGACGTGGCCATGGTCTTCCAGGACCATCGCCTGTTTCCGTGGTTGACCGTCGCCGGCAATGTCGGCCTGGCGCTCGAGGCGCTCGATCTGTCGGGCAAGGAGAAGGTCGCCCGCATCCGGCACTATGTCGACCTCGTCGGACTGTCCGATTACATCGACGCCTATCCCAAGCAGCTTTCCGGCGGCATGGCGCAGCGCGCCGCCATTGCCCGCGCGCTCGTGTCCGAGCCCAACATCCTGCTCATGGACGAGCCTTTCGGCGCCCTGGACTCGTTGCTGCGGTTGCGCCTGCAGGACGAACTGCTGCGCATCTGGGATCGCAACAACGTCTCCATCGTCGTGGTGACCCATGACATCGAGGAAGCGCTTTACCTCAGCGATCGCGTGATCGTGCTCGAGGCCAATCCCGGCCGGATCCGGTCCGTCATCGATGTCGGCCTCGACCGGCCCCGGCTGCGCGACGATCCGCAGATCGTGGAGCTGAAACGCCAATGCCTCGAACTGGTGCTGGAGCGGAGGCCCGGCTAGCCGGGTCTTCCGGTCAGAAGTCGGTCCTTTTTGATGACTTTGGTTCATAAGTGATGGTCCTGCACGCACTCTGTTTCACTCAAAGCCCAGGATCTATTTTCTGGCGACTTTGAATGAAGAACGAGAAACATCATGCGTCCGGCACCTTTTTCCCCGACTGTCAAGGAGACGTCACGTCTCGGAAGCTCAATCCGCTCCGCTCTCCTCATTGTCGCCCTTGCGCTCGGCGCGGCTCTTTCCGGGTCGCTTGCCGCCCATGCCGGCGAGCAGAATTGGGTCGGTACCTGGATGGCGAGCCCGCAACCGGTGTGGAAGCCGGATTTCGCTCTTCCAACCAAGATCCCGCAATCGGTGAAAGACCAGACCATCAGGCAGGTCGTGCGGGTCAGCCTCGGCGGCGACCGTGTGCGCCTGGTGTTCTCCAACGCCTATGGCGATCAGCCGTTGAAGATCGGCGCCGCCAGCGTGGGACTCGCGGGTGACAACGGAGCGGTCGAGCCGGCCACGATCCACAAGGTCACTTTTGGCGGCAAGGATGGGATCCTTGTTCCACCCGGCGCCCCGGCCATCAGCGATCCACTGGAGCTGACCGTCGAGACGCGGGCGAAACTCGCCGTCTCGATCTACCTGCCCGACGAGACACCGCTGGCGACATTCCATTGGGACGGGCGCCAGACGGCATGGTTCGGCAATGGCGATCTCACCCGTGCAGGCGATTTCCTTTCGACGGCGACGACGGACGCCCGCATGTTTCTCAGCGAGGTGCGCGTGGAAACCCGGAATGACGGTGCAGTTGCTGTGGTCGGCGATTCAATCACCGATGGCAACGGGGCGACCGTCGACGCCGATACACGCTGGTCGGATTTTCTCGCGCAACGGCTCGCACCCGACCATGTCGCGGTTCTCAATGCCGGCATTTCCGGCGGCAGGCTGCTTCAGGACAAGATGGGTGTGAATGTCGCCGCAAGACTGCAGCGGGACGTCTTCTCCCAGCCCGGGCTGAAAGCGGTCGTTCTGCTCATCGGCATCAATGACATTTCCTGGCCGGGCACCGATTTTGGTCGAACACAGCAGCGCCCGTCGATTGACGATATGATCGCCGGTTATCAGCAGGTCATCGCGCTGGCGCGTGCCAACAATGTGCGCCTTGTCGGAGCGACATTGCCTCCCTTCGAGGGTGCGCTCAGCGGAACGCCGCTTGGTGACTACTACAATCCCGACAAGGACGTGCTGCGGCAGGAGGTCAATCGCTGGATCCGGGAAAGCGGAGCCTTCGATGCCGTCGTGGATTTCGATGCAGTCCTGCGTGACCCTGGCCATCCCGGCCGTCTCATCGCGGCTTTCGATTCCGGAGACCATCTCCATCCCGGCGACGAGGGCAACCGGGCAATGGCCGATGCCATCGATGTAGGTGTTCTTCTCGGCCGCTGATCGCCAACAAGCACCCGTCCTGCTACTCCGGCTTGTCTCCGCGTCGGCGGTCGAGCCAGGCATAGATTTCGCCGACGATGCCGCGCCGGAAGATCAGCACGCAGACCATGAATATCAGGCCGGTGGCGATGGTGACGGGGAAGTCGGAGGTCGCCAGCATGTTCTGCAGGGCAACCACGAAGCCGGCACCGAAGATCGGGCCGGCCATCGTGCCGATACCGCCCAGCAGCGTCATCAGGATGACCTCGCCCGACATCTGCCAGGCGACGTCGGTCAGCGTGGCGAACTGGAAGACCAGCGCCTTGATCGCACCGGCGAGCCCGGCGAGCGCCGCCGACATCACGAAGGCGGCAAGCTTGTAGTTCTGCACGGAATAGCCGAGCGAGATGGCGCGGCTCTCATTCTCGCGGATCGAGCGCAGGATGAGGCCGAAGGGCGAATTGACGATGCGCCAGACGATGAACAGGCCAAGCAGGAAGTTGGCGGCGACGAAGTAATACATCGTGTGTTCGTCATGCAGGTCGAACAGGCCGAGGAAGGTTCCGCGCGGCACGCCCTGGATGCCGTCCTCACCGCCGGTGAAGCTGGCCTGCACGCAGAAGAAGAAGAACATCTGCGAAAGCGCCAGCGTGATCATGGCGAAATAGATGCCCTGGCGGCGGATGGCGAAGAAGCCGATGACGAGGCCGAGCAGGGCAGCACCGGCGACCCCGATGAGAATGCCGATTTCCGGCGGGACGCCCCAGACCTTCACGGCATGCGCGGTGAAATAGGCGGCTCCTCCGAAGAACGCGGCATGGCCGAAAGATAGCAGGCCCGTATAGCCGAGCAGAAGATTGAAGGCGCAGGCAAACAGCGCAAAGCACATCATCTTCATCAGGAAGATCGGGTAGACGAAGAAGGGCAGCGCCAGCAGCGCCACCACGCCGAGCCCGATCAGCACCATCTCCACGCGGTTCGCGGTTCCGGTCTTGCTCGCGTGGACCGTCGCGTCAGCCATATCAGGCGTCCTTCCCGAACAGGCCGGCCGGGCGGATCAGAAGCACGATCGCCATGATCACGAAGATGACGATGCTTGACGCCTCCGGATAGAACACCTTGGTCAGGCCCTCGGCGAGGCCAAGCATGTAGCCGGTCAGGATCGCTCCCAGGATCGAACCCATGCCGCCGACCACCACGACCGCGAACACGATGATGATCATGTTGGAGCCCATCAGCGGGCTGACCTGGTAGACCGGCGCAGCCATGATGCCGGCGAGCCCGGCAAGACCGGCGCCGAGCCCGTAGGTCAGCGTCAGCAGCAATGGCACATTGACGCCGAACGCCTGCACCAGCTTGGGGTTTTCGGTGGCGGCGCGCAGGTAGGCGCCGAACTTGGTCTTTTCGACCAGCAGCCAGGCGCCCAGGCAGACGATGAGCGATGCCACCACGATCCAGCCGCGATAGATCGGCAGGAACATGAAGCCGAGATTGACGCCGCCGGCGAGCGCGGGCGGTACCGGATAGGGATTGCCGGAAACGCCATAGATGTAACGGAATACGCCTTCCAGCACCAAGGCGAGCCCGAAGGTGAACAGCAGACCGTAGAGCGGGTCCACGTCATAGAGCCGCGACAGCGCCAGCCGCTCGACGACGATGCCGAACAGGCCGACCACGACCGGCACCAGGATCAATGCCGGCCAGTAACCGATGCCGAGCTTGGCGAGGATGAGATAACCGATGAAGGCGCCGAGCATGTATTGCGCGCCATGGGCGAAGTTGATGACGCGCAGCAGGCCGAAGATGATGGCAAGGCCAAGCGACAGCATCGCGTAGAACGAGCCGTTGATCAGCCCGACCAGCAGCTGTCCGGCAAAGGCCTGGATGGGGATGCCGAAAATCACCGTTCAGACCCCCAGCACGTCATGCAGCTCATCCATCCTGTTCTCGAGTTCGCCGACCGGAAACTCCGACAGCACCTTGCCATGCTCCATCAGGTAGAAGCGGTCGGCGACACGGCTGGCGAAGCGGAAATTCTGTTCCACCAGCAGGATCGTCATGCCGCGGCGCTTCAGTTCCACCAGCAATTCGCCGATGCGTTGCACGATCACCGGCGCCAGCCCTTCCGTCGGTTCATCGAGCAGGATCGTCCTGGCGCCGGTACGCAGGATGCGCGCGATCGCCAGCATCTGCTGCTCTCCGCCCGAGAGCTTGGTGCCCTGGCTGTTGCGCCGCTCTTTCAGGTTCGGGAACAGCTCGAAGATCTCGTCGACGCTCATGCCGCCCGAGGCCACCATCGGCGGCAGCATCAGGTTCTCTTCCACGGTCAGCGTGGCGAAGATGCCGCGCTCTTCCGGCACATAACCGATGCCTGCACGTGCGGTGTGATGCAGCGGCATGCGGATCAGGTCCTTGCCGGCAAACGTCACCTGGCCTGTTCGCTTGCGGATCAGCCCCATGATCGCCCGCAATGTCGTCGTCTTGCCGACGCCGTTGCGGCCAAGCAGCGTGACGGTCTCGCCTTCGCGGATGTCGAGATCGACGCCATGCAACGCATGGCTTTCACCATACCAGGCGTTCAGGCCACGAGCCGAGAGCAGGGGCGCCGCGCTAGTCATGTTCGGTCCCCATATAGGCGACCCGCACGCGCTCGTCCTTGCTCACCGTATCGTAGTCGCCCGCCGCCAGCGTCTGCCCGCGCTGCAGCACCGTCACCCAGTCGGCGATATCGGCGACGACGGAAAGATTGTGCTCCACCATGAGTACGGCGCGATCCTTCGCAATGGTGTGGACCAGCCTGGAGATCGCGCCGACATCCTCGTGCCCCATGCCGGCCATCGGCTCATCCAGCAGCAGGACCTTGGGGTCGAGGGCAAGGGTGGTGGCGATCTCCAGCACACGCTTGCGGCCATAAGAAAGGTCGGATGCCAGCCTGTTCCTGGCATTGTCCAGGCCGACCGCCTGCAGCAGCTCCATCGCCTTCGGCGTCAGCCGGTCGAGCGTGGAAAGCGAACGCCAGAACTGGGTGGCGAGACCGTTCGGACGTTGCAGCGCCACCCGCACATTGTCGAGCACGGTCAGGTGCGGAAAGGTCGCCGATATCTGGAACGAGCGCACGACGCCCATGCGCGCCACCTTGGACGGCGCTGCCTTGGTGATGTCCTGGCCGGCCAGCGTGATGGTGCCCGCGGTCGGCTGCAGGAACTTGGTCAGAAGGTTGAACACGGTCGTCTTGCCGGCCCCGTTCGGACCGATCAGCGCGTGGATCTTGCCGTGATGGACGTCGAGGTCGACATCCTTCACGGCAACGAAACCGGCAAAATCACGCCGCAGGCCACGCGCCGACAGGACGGGCGGGTTCGATTGGGGTTCGGTGCTCAACGATACGCCCGTCCCTGTTCTTGGCTGCGCCCTACTGCGCCAGTGGGCATCCGGACTCCGCAGGCTTGGTGTAGGCCTCGTCGCCGGGAATGGTCGCGAGAACCTTGTAATAATCCCACGGGCCTTTGCTCTCCGACGGCTTCTTCACTTCCATCAGATACATGTTGTAGATCATGCGGCCATTGGGACCGACCTTGCCGCCGCGGGCAAAGACGTCCTCGACCGGCATCTCGTGCAGGTTTTTCGAAACCGCTTCGGTTTCGTCGGTGCCGGCCTTGTCGATGGCCTTGAGATACTGAAGCACTGCAGAATAGGTGCCCGCCTGGATCATGTTGGGCATGCGGCCGGTGCGGTCCATGAACTTCTTCGACCAGGCGCGGGATTCGTCGTCGCGATCCCAGTAGAAGCCTTCCGTCAGCGTCAGGCCCTGTGCGGCCTCCAGGCCGAGACCATGCACTTCGGCAAGGGTGAACAGCAGCGCCGCCATGCGCTGACCGCCCGAGACGATGCCGAACTCCGCAGCCTGCTTGATCGCGTTGGCGGTGTCGAGGCCGGCATTGGCGAGACCGATGACCTTGGCGCCGGAAGATTGTGCCTGCAACAGGAAGGACGAATAGTCGGTGGTGGCGAGCGGATGGCGCACCGCGCCCACCACCTTGCCGCCCTTCGACGTCACGAATTTCGAGGTTTGTTCTTCGAGTGAATACCCGAAGGCATAGTCCGCGGTCAGGAAGAACCAGGTGTCGCCGCCTTGCTGGACGAGCGCACCGCCGGTTCCGACGGCCAGCGCATGGGTGTCGTAAGCCCAATGGAAACCGTAAGGCGAGCAGGACTTGCCGGTGAGTTCGGACGTCGCCGCACCGGTGACGATGTCGATCTTCTTCTTTTCCTTCGAGATGCCCTGGACCGCGAGCGCAACCGAGGACGTCGTCAGTTCCATGATCGCGTCGACCTGCTCGGTGTCGTACCACTGGCGCGCGATGTTGGAAGCGATATCGGCCTTGTTCTGATGGTCGGCGGTGACGACTTCGATCGGCACCCCCTTCACCTTGCCGCCGAAGTCCTCGACCGCCATCTTGGCCGCCTCATACGACCATTTGCCGCCGAAATCGGCATAGACGCCCGACTGGTCGTTCAGAATGCCGATCTTGACCTTGTTGTCTGAAAACTGCTGCGCGGCTGCCGGTAGTGAAACGCTTGCCAGAAGCGCGACCGCGATCGCGCGTGAGATCATCGCCATATGGTTCCTCCCGAATGGACCGCGGCCCTCCAGCCGCCACATGCGAACCCTCACCCTTTTGCAGTCTAGCAAGGACGCGCGCGTAAAGTCAGCATGGCATGACCATGTCGAGGAATCCTAGTACGACGATGTGCGTAGAGCATGACAGCCCGCCGTCGATCGCGATCGAGCCCTGCGCGGGCTAGACCTGATGGGTGACGAGCGCCACACCGAGTCCGATCAGGATCGAGCCGCATGCCTTCGGCACGACCCAGCTCGACGTGGTCGACGACAGTCGCCCGAGCGTCACGGAGGCAAGGCCCACGGCGGCGACATCGGCAGCCGAGAACACCAGGTTGACTACCATACCGAGGACCAGGAACTGCAGCCAGACCGGGACAGTCGTGCTGGTATCCACGAATTGCGGCAGGAAAGTCAGGAAGAACAGGGCGGTCTTCGGGTTGAGCACTTCCACCACGATGCTGTGGCGCAGCGTGTTCGGCTGATGTGGTTTGTTGTCCTGGGCCGCATGGCTCCGGCCCAGGAACATGGTGACGCCGAGCCACATCAGATAGGCGGCCCCGGCGAAACGGATGGCGGCGTATGCTGTCGGTGCGCTCTCGATCAAGGTTGCCAGGCCGATCGTGGCGGCGGCTATGTGAAAATAGCAACCGAGATGGATGCCGAGCGCCGCCATCAATCCGGCATGGTGACCATGGGCCACGGTTTGCGCGGTCATGTAGAGGATTGCCGGTCCGGGCATGCACGCAAACGTGGCTGTCGCCACAATGAATGGAATCCAAGGCTGCAGCGATGGCATGCGGTCCTCCCTTCGTCCGGTGACGCCCTCGGGCGTGCGGACCGTCCGGCTTCAGCCGTCGCGGAAAGGGATAGGAGGACAAGGGCCGTGGAGGCATACGGCAGATGCCGTATTTCGGCATGCGCCCGTCGCCGCTACGATGATCTTGGTTAAGCAGGTGTTACCGGAGCGATGGCAACGGAGGCAGCAATTTCAGCCGGTGGGCAATCCCAGCCGAACCGCATAAGCGGTCAGCTCGGCAATGTTGTGCAGGTCGAGCTTGCGCATCAGGTTTTCACGATGCTTGCGGGCCGTGGCCTGGCTGATGCCGAGCCGTTCGGCGGTTTCGCGCGCCGTCATGCCTTGCGCCACCAGAAGCAGGATCTGACGTTCCCGCTGCGTCAACGGCACCGGCGAAATGATTTCCTGCGCATCCGGCGCACGGCTTCTCCTGTCCGGCTCGCTGACCGCGAACCGAACCGTTTGCGCAAGATAGGTTTCGCCTTGCCGCAGCGCCTCGATCGCCGCGCCGAGTTCCTCGGGGTCGCCGTCCTTGGTGAGATAGGCATCCGCTCCGAATTCCAGCGCCAGCCGGACTGTTCGCGGCTCGATGTTGGCGGTCAGCACGACGATTTTCAGCCGTGGCGCCAGCTCCCTGATTTCGGCGATGAACGGCACGCCCGAAACGCCGGGCATGCCGAGATCAAGCACGAGCAGGTCGGCCCTGGTGTCGCGCACGCGTTTGAGCAGCGTCTCGCCGTCCGCCGCTTCCGCCGCCACCGAGATATTTTCCATTGCGCCGATGAGCAGCTTGACGCCTTCGCGCATGATGGCGTGATCGTCGGCGAGGATGGCGGTCAGCGGGCGATTCATGATGTCTCTGTCCTGGGGACGACAGCTTAATTCGGCGATTGCTAACGTATGGGAAATGCGCGGGCGATAGATCAAGCGACAAGCTTGGAAAACGGGCAGACCAATGCGGTCAGCAGCGTGAGAGGTTCGATGCAGGAAGACAAGATCCAGGAAGCCCTGATCGAGCACCTCTATCGCAATGCCTATGGCGTGGTCATCTCCAATGTCACAATCTCGCTGGGCATCATCTATGTGCTTTACGGTTCGGTGCCGACGAACTGGCTCGTGCCCTGGGCCATTGCCGTCTATGCACTGATCGCGGCGCGCGTTCTGACGGCCCGACGGTTCTGGAAACACCCCCGCACGCCTGCCTCCTTGCGCAGATGGGCCTGGGCCGCCGCCGGCTTTTCATGGATTTCGGGCTTGCTGTGGGGCTCACTGACCTGGATCGGCTACGTGCCCGACCAGCCACATCTGTTTGCCTTCATCGTCGCCATTCTTGCCGGGCTGGTCAGCGGTACCATCCCGTCCATGTCGGCCTTTCCGCCGGCACTGATCGGTTCGATTCTGGCGACGACGCTGCCGGTTGCCGCGCGCTTCACGACAATGCCGGGGCCTGTTGGCGATGCCTATCTTTTCCTGCTCGCCTGCCTGATCGCCATCAACATCTATTATGGCCGCATCGCCTACCGCATGCTGCACGAGATGATCCGGTTGCGCCTGGAGAATGTGGGGCTGATCGGGCACCTGCAGGAGGAACGGGATCGCGCGCAGAGTGCCGACCGTGCCAAGACGCGCTTCCTTGCAGCAGCGTCGCACGATCTGCGCCAGCCGATCCACGCACTCGGCCTGCTGATCTCGACCTTGTCGGTGCTTGGCCGCCGTGGCGACGTGCCATCCGGCGAAGCGCGCAGCCTGGCCAGTTCGGCGAAGGCGATCGTCGGCAATTTGAGCGGCCTGCTCAACGCGCTGCTCGACATTTCGAAGCTCGACGCCGGCGTCGTCACCGTGGCCAGGGAGAATGTCGATCTCGGTGAACTCTTCCGCAACCTGCGTGGCGAGTTTTTCGCGTCAGCCCGATCGAAGGGGTTAAGCTGGCGGGTCGTGGACACGTCTCTCCATGTCGATACCGATCCGATGATGCTGAAGCGGATCCTCGACAATCTTCTCACCAACGCTTTCCGCTACACCAATGTGGGCGGTGTGCTTCTCGGCTGCCGTCGGCGTGGCGTGGCGGTGGAAATCCAGGTCTGGGACACCGGCCTCGGCATACCGCAGGATCAGAAGGGGGCGATCTTCGAGGAATTCGTGCAGCTGCACAATCCGGCGCGTGACAAGGCCCTGGGGCTCGGCCTTGGCCTGGCGATCGTGCGCAGGACGGCTGAGCTGCTGGGCCACCCACTGAAACTGGTCTCGGTGCCGGGTCGCGGCTCGATGTTCTCGGTGACACTCCCTGTGGTCCAGGTCTCTGCACCCGCCTATCAGGTCAGCAGCGCAACGCAGGTCGAGACTGCGGCAAGCCTGATGGTCGTCGACGATGAGCGAGACGTGCTCGACGCGATGGTCGGCTTGCTCACGGTGGAGGGGCACCGGGTCTATGCCGGGCAATCCGCCGCAGAGGTGGAGGCTGCTCACGGGAAAGCCGCGAAGGAGGGGCCGGCGCCCGTCGACTTGATCGTGGCCGACTACCGCCTGAAGGACAATGCCACCGGCGTCGAGGCGATCAAGTTGCTGTCGGCGTATCTCGGCCGCTCAGTGCCGGGCATTGTCGTGACGGGCGATACCTCGCCGTCGCGGATCCGAGAGGCGACGGCGAGCGGCTTCCGCATTCTGCACAAGCCGGTCAGTGGCGATGATCTCAAGGAAGCGATCGCGGTCGCTCTTTCCGGTAAGGCAACGAGCCGTTCGGATGCCGACCGGGAGAGCTCGACTGGTTCGCGCGCGAAACGCGGCAGGCGGGCAAGCGACGGCTGAGCCGGATCGCTCGCGGCCCCGTGCGACAATCTGGGCTGCCTTGCAGGGGTGGCCATCCCAATCGGTTGAAGCTATCAGGCTCGTGCGCTGGACGACCCGCGCCTTCGGATCTGTATCGGGGACGACCCCATTGTTTCGGGAACCCGAACGATGGCGCCTTGTCCTAGCCTGATCTCCTTGCCGCCGGCCAGCATCACCTTCTCCCTTTTCCGGGCGATTGAGCACAGCGCGCTGCTGCGCTCTCGCTTGCGTGATGCCTTCTCGCAAACCGTTTTCACCAACAGCAGGAGGAGGTCCGGATGGCCAGTCCGCTAAAGCAGTTCGAGATCAAGCCGATCGTGACATTCGGCGAGATTGCCGGACAAGAAATCGCCTTCACCAATTCCGCAGCCTATATGGTCGCCGCCACGGTTCTGGGTGGCCTGTTCCTGCTCGGCGCAACGCTGCGGCGCGAACTTGTCCCGTCGCGGATCCAGTCGAGCGCCGAACTGCTCTACGAGTTCGTGGCAAAAACCCTGCGCGACAATGCCGGCGAGGCCGGCATGCGGTTCTTCCCGCTGGTGTTCTCGCTGTTCATGTTCGTGCTGATGGCGAACCTGCTCGGCTTGCTGCCCTTTGCCTTCACGGTCACCAGCCACATCATCGTCACCTTCGCACTCGCCATGCTGGTGTTCCTGACTGTGACGCTTTACGGGCTCTGGGCGCATGGCCTGCGCTTCTTCCGTCTGTTCCTGCCCAAGGGCGTTCCGCTGGTGCTGGCGCCGCTCATCGTGCCGATCGAAATCGTCTCCTACCTGTCGCGGCCGGTCAGCCATTCGGTCCGCCTGTTCGCGGTCATGCTGGCCGGGCACATAACGCTGAAGGTCTTTGCCGGCTTCGTGGTCAGCCTGACGAGCCTCGGCGCGGTCGGCATCGTCGCCGCCATCCTGCCGCTCCTCATGACGGTTGCGCTCACCGCGCTCGAACTGCTGATGTCGCTGATCCAGGCCTATATCTTCACCATGCTGACCTGCATGTATCTGGCCGACGCGCTGCACCCGGAACATTGAGCTGCGTGGCGGAACGGGCAGCGCGCTTGATCGGCTGCGTCTTTGCCAATACCGGCTGTTGCCGCCAGAGGGGTGACTCGCTGGCGGAACCGAACCAGGAAATACAGCAATGAGTGATGAGTATCCGTCTGCCGATGCCGAAGTGACGCTTCGGCGGATCACGGCCCAGACCGTTTCCGATATCTGCGATCTCAGCGAGACGTTGAGTGAAGAACAGCGCAACAAGGTCGCCGACAACGGCACTTCGATCGCCGAGGCGCATTTCTCCGAGAACGCCTGGTTCCGCGCCATCTATGCCGAGGATACACCGGTCGGCTTTCTCATGCTGCACATTGGTGCGGACCACGATGACGGCATCGATTGCCCCGGCGTGTTCCTGTGGCGCCTGATGATCGGCGGGCCGTACCAAGGGAAGGGATTTGGCGAGAGGGCGATCGGCCTCGTCATCCGGGACCTTAAGGCGCGCGGTATCGGCGAACTCTACACCAGTTATGGGCTTGGGACCGCCAGCCCCGAAGGCTTCTACAAGCGGCTGGGCTTCCGAGAAACCGGCGACATGTATGACGACGAAGTCGAGGTCGTGCTGAAATTCGACATCTGACCGGAGCTACTTCGGATCATAAAAAAAGCCGCGGCCGGATCCACATCCAGCCGCGGCTTTTTTCATTCTCCGTCGGTGCTGGAGCGTTTCCGATTTTTCGGAAACGCGGAAACGCTCCAGGTTTATTTTGCCGCGTGATCTTGTCCGAAAAGTCTGCAACTTTTTCCTTCGCTGACCTTCGGTTCGGGATCATGCTCTATTCGACAAAGGCGAAGCGAATGACGAACAGGATCGCCACCAGCCAGGTCGCCAGATGCACTTGCCGGAACTTGCCGGTTGCCGTCTTCAGCACGGCGTAGCTGATGAAGCCGAAGGCGAGACCGTTGGCGATCGAGTAGGTGAACGGCATCATCAGCGCGGTCAGCGCGGCCGGAGCTGCTTCGGTGATCTCGGTCCAGTCGACCTCGATCAGTTCGCGCATCATGAGACAGGCGACATAGAGCAGCGCCGGTGCGGTCGCATAGACCGGAACCGAGGCGGCGAGCGGTGAGATGAACAGTGCTGCCAGGAACAGCACCGCGATGACCAGGGCGGTCAGGCCACTGCGGCCTCCGGCCTGCACGCCGGAGGCGCTTTCGACATAAGCGGTGGTCGAAGAGGTGCCGAGCAGCGAGCCGGCAACGATGGCGCTGCTGTCCGCCAGCAGGGCACGGCCGAGGCGGTTCGGCTTGCCTTCCTCGATCAGGCGCGCACGCTTGGCCACGCCGATCAGCGTGCCGGTGGCGTCGAACACTTCGACCAGCACGAACACCAGGATGACGTGGACGAGGCCGGTGTGCATGGCGCCGACGATGTCGAGCTGCAGGAAGGTCGGCGCGATCGACGGCGGCATCGAGACGATGCCCTGGAACTGGCTGACGCCGAGGATCCACGACAGGATCGTGATCGCCAGGATACCGATCAGAATGGCGCCGGGCACCTTGAGGCCGTCCAGCGATGCAATGATAAAGAAGCCGAGAATGGCGAGCAGCGGACCGGTCGTGGTCAGGTGGCCGAGCGTGACGAAAGTCGCTTCGCTGGCAATGACGATGCCCGAGCTTTTCAAGGCGATGATGGCCAGGAACATGCCGATACCGGCGGCGATGGCGCTGCGCATCGAATGTGGAATGCCGGCGATCAGCCAACTGCGGATACCGGTCACGGTCAGGATCAGGAAGATCACGCCCGAGATGAAGACGGCGCCCAGAGCCTGCTGCCAGGTGAAGCCCATGGCACCGACGACGCCGAAGGCGAAGAAGGCGTTGAGGCCCATGCCCGGCGCCATGCCGATAGGCCATTTGGCCACCAGCGCCATGATCAGCGAGCCGAGCGCTGCTGCCAGGCAGGTGGCGACGAACACGGAGCTCTTGTCCATGCCGGTTGTCGACAGGATCTCCGGGTTGACGAAGATGATGTAGGACATGGTCAGGAAGGTGGTCAGGCCGGCGATCACTTCGATCCGTACCGACGTCCCCAGTTCCTTCAGTTCGAAATACTTCTCGAGCATAGCTTTTCCTCCGCTGCCCGTTTCCTCCTCACCGCCCGCGCACGGCCCCCTTGCCGTCCGCAACACGATGCCGCGCTGTGCATGGCACGGAACGCGGTCTTGACCTTCGTGGAACGCCGACAGTCCACATGTGCCGGTTTGCCGGCGCATGATGTCCATCTCCCTGGCATAGGGTGATCGACAAGCAGACATAAGGCACACTCGCCCAAGTTATCTTGAAGTACTTCCGCTCATTTGCTTGGCGCAAGGGGCCAATCGGGCCGCTTTGTCGCAAACAGTTTCGCGATTTTCGCGAATATCGGACAGCTGTGGGGATGGTCGCCCGGATTTCCCGACCAGAGCCTTGAGGGACTGCGCGCAGGAACGTGGAGCCGAATGACTTCGCTCCATGTTGATACCGGATCGTGCAATGTCAACTGCGGAAGTGCCCGCCAACAAATCGGGGTTGAGGTACGGACGCCGTCGTCCTGCGCGCGTGATCCAGCGCATTTTTGCAGCCAAGAGGAACCACTTGGCGTTACAAAAATGCGACGAAAACAAAACTTCGAGCGTTTCCGCGTTTCCGTGAAAAACGGAAACGCTCTAGGGTCAGTTGATGAAGTAACGCTGCCACTCGAAATCGGTGATGTGCGACGCCTGCCAGGCTTCGAAGGCAGCCTGTTCGGCGCGGCGGCTTTCCGCATAGTTGTCGCGGAAGGCCTCGCCGAACGCTTCGGCGCAGAAGTCGGATGCCGCGAACGCCTCGATCGAAGCATTCAACGTATGCGGCAGCTTTGGCTTGCCCAGCGTGGCAAGGTCGCCGCCCACCGGTGCTTCCAGGGCGAGCTCCTTTTCGATGCCCTCGCACCCTGCAGCCAGGATCGCCGCGATAGACAGGTAGGGATTGATGTCGGCGCCCGGTGCCCGGTGTTCGAACCGGCAGGCACCGTCATTGGGCGTGGTGATGGCGCGGATCGGTGCCGTGCGGTTTTCATAGCCCCAGGCAACCTCCTCTGGCGACCAGGCTCCTCGGTCGAAACGGCGATATGAATTGACGGTCGGCCGGAACAGCAGATGCGTCTCCTGCATGCGAGTGAGGACGCCGGCGAGGAATGTCTCGGCCACGGGCGTCAGCTTGTTCGGACCGGCTGCGAAGGCCGGCTTGCCGTCCTTCCAGAGGCTGACGTGATGGTGCGCGCCGCAGGCACTTTCCTTGCCGGGTGGCTGGAAGCGGGTCATGAAGGTGGCGACCAGTCCGCGCTCGGCGCAGAGCTCGCGCAGATGCAGCTTGGCGCGCATCGCGTCGTCTGCCGCCTGCAGGGCCGTCTTCGGCGTCAGCGCATATTCATACATGCCGAAGCCGTATTCGGTGACCACCGAGGCAATGCCGATGCCGATGCTCTTCATACGGCGGATCAGCTCCGCGACGAAGTCCTGGTACTCGGCGCTGCGCACCAGATCATAGTTGGTCAGTGAATGACCCCAGGGCTTCAGCTCGCGGTAGCGGCCGGCGCGCATCAGGTCGTGATCCGCGTGAAAGATGCCGAACTCGTATTCCAGCGCAAAGCGCGGCTCATAGCCGAGCGCCGCCGCCCGCTGCTCGACACGAGCGAGAACGCCGCGCGGATCGTAGGGGCAGGGCGATCCATCGAGCATGTAGGAAAAGGTGATCGCCGAGGCATATTCCGGTTTCCAGCCGTGCTGGACGACGGTGCCCGGATCGATGATGCCCTTGATGTTGGGGAAGCCGTTTTCTTCATTCGCGGTCGGCGAGGCGAAGGCAACATCACCCATCGGCTGGCCGTCGCCATGCGCGACGCAGTAGAGAATGGCGTTGATCGCTTCGCCGTAGGTGGAGAGCTTAAGCGGGGTGATCTTCGAGCGGAATGCGCCCGAGGTGTCGACCGTGTGCACCTGAATGAATTCGACGCCGTCCAATGCCAGTTTCTGCTGCAATGCCTCCAGCTTGGGTCCGTACTCGGCGACCTTGTCCTGAAACTCCACTTTGTCCTCCACCCTGAGAAAACATCGGCGCCGCCTAGCGGGCATTGCGCCGGAAAAACCTGGAAAGCTGCTCGTCGAGCTCGAGCCGTCCACTGATGCCGCCCGGCCGGAAAGCCATGCACAGCACGATGACGACACCGAGCGCCACGCCGGACAGGCCGAGCAGCTGCGGCAGCTGGATGCCGGCGATCGTCACGCCGGATTCGATGCTGCGGATGAATTCGAGCCCGACTGAGAGCACGATCACGCCGGTGACGGCGCCGGTCACCGTTGCCATGCCGCCGAGGATCAGCATGGCGAGCGTCATGAAGATCTGCTGGAAGTAGAACAGCTTCGGGCTGATCGTGCCGGCGAAATAGGCAAAGAGCACGCCCGCCAGCCCGCAGATCAATGCAGACAGCACCCACGCCATCAGCCGCAGCCGCCTCGCATCGATGCCGAAAGCCGCAGCCGCTTGCGGGCTTTGGGCGCTGGCACGAAGCTGCAGGCCCCAGCGGCTGTCCTTGAAGAGGCGGGCGACGATGATCACGGCCACCGATGCAGCAACAATTGCCGGCAGGTTGATCACCTTGGGAATGCCGAAGAAAGCCTGGTTGCCCTTGAACAGGTCCGTCCAGTTCAGGAACACCGAATGCACGATGATGAGCAGCGCCAGACTGACGATGGTGGCGGCAACGCCCGAGAGCCGGCTGATGATCTTGCCGCTTACGGTCGCCAGGATAGCAACGACCAGCAGTGCCAGCACTGCGGCGACGAAAGGGTTCAGCTCGACGAAGGCCAGCCCGAACGGTGCATTGGGGATGGACAGCTTCTTCATCGCCAGCGGCGTCGACAGCACCGCCACGCCATAGGCGCCGATGCCGACGAAGGCGCTGTGGCCGAGATTGGCGATGTTGCTGTTGCCCATGAACACCTGGAGGCCGACGACGATGATCAGGTTGACGAAGGCCGCCAGCGCCAGATGTGTGTAGTAAGTCGGCGCAAAGGCGAGGATGACGAGACCGATCACAACGACCGGCAGCGCGGTGACGAGCCCTCCAACTAGGGATCGGCGGACTTTGCCGCTTCCGGATCGTGTCACGGCATCCGGTGAACCGGCAGCGATGATCTCGGCGCTCTCGCTCACGTCAGATCTCCTTGTCGCCCAGTTCGACGCGCTGCCCGAGCAGGCCTTCCGGCCGGTAGACGAGCAGCGCGACGATGATCACGTAGGTGAGCGCGTCCTTGAAGCCCCCGTATTCCTGCGGCAGTGCCACCAGCAGGCCAACCTCGATGAAGCCGAGCAGCATGCCGCCTGCTGCAGCGCCGGCCAGTGAGCCGAAGCCGCCGATGACGCATGCGACGAAGGCCTTGAGCACGAGGCCGAAACCGAGATCCGGCGAGACCGAGCCACGCCGTGCCAGGATGAAGACGGCGGCAATGCCGGCAAGAGCGCCCGAAATGGCAAAGGCTGTCGCGATCACGCGGTTGGCGCGGATGCCCATCAGCCGGACGGTGGCGAAGTCGCGTGAGGCCGCGCGGATGGCGAGGCCGAGCGTGGAGCGGTTGAGAAAGAGCACCAGCGCCAGGATGGTGAGGCCCGAGACAACGAGTTCCAGCACCTGCAGCGACGACACCGCGAACGGTCCGAAGAACCACATCTGATTGAGGCCGTTCAGGATCGAGACCGATTGCGGCTTCGGCGAGATCAGCAGCATGAACATGTTCTGCACCACGATCGAAACGCCGAACGCCGTCAGCAGGCCGGTGGTCGTCGGTGCATAGCGCACCGGACGGAAGGCCACGCGTTCGAATGCCACGGCGGCAAGTGCCGCCGCCGCCACCGCCAGAAGCACCGCGACGATCGGTGAGGTGAGGCCAAGGGCAGCCGCCAGGAACACGCTGTAGGCCGACACTCCGATGATCTCGCCATGAGCGAAGTTGACGAGGCCCATGATCGAGAAGACGACGGCGAGGCCGAGCGCCACAAGCGAATATTCCGCGCCGAAGGCCAGGGCGTTCAGAAGCTGTTGCAGGGCGTAATCCATGACCTACCCGCCGAGATAGAGGTTGAGCAGGCCGTGCTCATCGGCAAGTTTTGCCGGCGGCCCGTCATAACGCAGCGCGCCCGAGCTCACGACGTAGACGCGGTCGGCAAAGCGCAAGGCCTGCATGGCGTTCTGCTCGACCACCAGCAGGGTCAGCCCCTCCGCCTTCAGCTGTCCGATGAAATCGAAGATTTGCGCGACGATGCGTGGTGCGAGCCCAAGTGACGGTTCATCGAGCAGCAGCAGTTTCGGCCGCGACATCAACGAACGCGAGATGGCCAGCATCTGCTGTTCGCCGCCCGAGAGCGTGCCGGCCGCCTGGGCATAGCGTTCGCCAAGGACAGGAAACAGCGCCAGGAAACGGTCGATATCGGCGCGCACGGCTTTCGGATCGCGGCGTGTCGCCGCGCCGAGGCGCAGGTTTTCGCCGACCGTCAGATTGGCGAAGATGTGCCTGCCTTCGGGCGTCGAGGTGAGCCCGCCCCGGATGCGATCCTCGGTGCGTGTGCGCGAAATGTCCCTGCCGTCGAAGACGATCCGCCCGGCCGTCGGCGTGACCAGCCCGGTCAACGCATTGATGGTCGAGCTCTTGCCGGCGCCGTTCGGGCCGAGCAGCGCGACGAGCTCGCCCCGCCCGATCTCGAGCGACAGGTCGCGCACCGCCGCGACCGCGCCATAGCGGACGAACAGGTTCTCGACCGTCAGCACGATGGCATCCGGGTTTGCAGGGCATTGCGCGATGTCATGGCCGGGCAATCCGTTACTTGAGCGCCGGGACGTAGGTCGGCGGCGTATCGGTGATCAGCACGCGCTTGCCATTGGCGAAACCGATGACCGGGACGGCCTTGACCGGATAACCCTTCTTTTCGGCGAAGGAGATTGTCGGAGCGGTGGTGCCGGGATAGCCGCCCGGCGCACGGATCGCTTCGCGCAGCGGCGCAGCTTCCGTGGTTCCAGCCTTCTTCGCGGCTTCATAGGTCACCTGCACCATGTCGGCGCCGAGTGCGTCGAAGATGCCGTTCACCTTGTAGCCGTCAGCCTTGCACTGGGCGAGGAAGTGATCGATCGGCCCGTCGATGCCGGTGGCGCCGTGGGTGGTGAACATCACCTTCTCGAGTGCCGCCACATCGCCGACGGTTCCTTCCAGCGACTTGTCGTCGAAGGCATCGCAACCGGCGATCCAGCCGTCATAGCCATTGGCGCGCAATTGCCGGATCAGGATGCCGACATCCGGCAGCACGGCGCAGATGTGGATGGCGTCCGGCTTCTGCGGCAGCGCCTTGATCGAGGCGATCTGCGGCGACCAGTCGGTGGTGCCCCAGGAGTAGTTGAGCTTGGAGACCACCTTGCCGCCGAGATGCTCGAACACCTCGCCGAACCATTCCGGCAGCTTTTCCGAATAGGAACCGGCATCGGGCGAAACCAGCAGCGCCACCGTCCGCGCACCCTTGCCGTACAGCGCGTTGGCGGTCGCCGCGGCGTTGATCGGGTCGGGCACGGCGCCGGCGATGAAATTGTCGAGGCCGGCCTGCTGCATTTCGAGCTGTGTATTGGGCGCGGAAAAGACGGTCGCCCCATAGGGTTCGGCAATCTGCGCGGTCGGGATCAGGGCATCCGGGAACGGAACGCCGGTGATCACCTGGGCGCCGGCATCGAGGAACTTCTGGCCGAGCGAAACGGAGAGCTGCGGATCCGAGCGATTGTCCTCGATCATCAGTTCGATCTTCGGGTCGTTCGCGCCCGCAGCCTTGTTCAGCTTGTCGGCCATGCAGCGCGCGCCTTCCGCCTCGCTATAGGGCGCATAGGTGCCCGTCATGGCCACGGCCAGACCGATCTTGAGCTCGCTCGCTCCGGCATGGGCCGCCTGCAGCAGCCCGGCTGTCAGGACGGCGGCTCCCAAAGTCAGTTTATCCATTTCGAACCCTCCCTTGTTCTTGTTATGCGGATGCTGTCACGACGGCTGAGCCTGGCCGACATAGACCTCGATGACGCGTGGATCGCGCCAGACCTGTGCCGTGTCGCCCGAGGCGATGACCTTGCCCTGGTCCATGACGCAGAGCCGGTCGCAGAGCCGGTTGATGAAGCGCAGGTCGTGGTCGATGACGATGATGGCGCAGCCGAAGTCGTGGCGAATGGCCTCGATCGCCTCGGCCAGTGTCTCGGATTCGCTTTCATTGAGGCCGGCGGCCGGCTCGTCGAGCAGAAGCAGCGAGGGGCCCAGCGCCAGCGCACGTGCGATCTCGAGTCGTCGCTGGCTGCCGTAGGAAAGCGTCCCGGCAGGTGCGTCCGCTGCTGCGTCGAGTTCGTACTGCTGAAGCAGACTGTCGATATCGATGCGGCCGGCGGCTTCGGGGCGGACGTCGCGGCAGGTGATATGCGCGACCTCGACGTTCTGGCGGACGGTAAGGTCCTTGAACAGGCGGATGTTCTGGAAAGTGCGGGCGATGCCGGCACGGGCGCATTCTTCGGGGCCGCGTCCCGTCAGGTCGCGATCCGCCAGCCTGACACTGCCGGTGTCGGGCCGAAGCACGCCGGAAATCGCATTCACGAGGGTGGACTTGCCGGCGCCGTTCGGGCCGATCAGGCCGAGGATTTCGCCTGCGGCACAAGACAGCGAGGCCTGGCGCAACGCCTGCACGCCGCCGAATGTCTTGCTGACTGCCTCCACCGACAACATCGGTTTCGCCTCCCATTCCGGCCGTGGGCTGTTTGCTCCCTTCGGCTGGTCTTCAGGATGCTAGACCCGTATCTTTTCCATAACAAGTATTTTTTTCCATTTTGGAAAAAGTAAATGCTCGCCGGCGGTTCATCCCCCGGCTTAGCCGGTCCCGACATTCGGCACGCCGTCGCGTGGAACGGTGTTCGACATCAGCATGATCGTCGGTTCCTCTCCCAGCGACACATAGGCATGCTGCATCTCGCCATCGAACAGGATGCTGTCTCCCGGCTGCAGGATCACCGGGTCGTAATGGATGGTGTGCAACTCAAGGCTGCCGCTCTGCACATGGATGAATTCCTCGCCCGAATGGCTGCGCCAGCCACCATTTTCGTCGAACGACTTCGCATGCAGCGTGACACGCCAGAAGATATTGGTTTTGTCGCGGAAATCGCTGCACAGAACCTCGAAGACCATGGCGTTGCCTTCGTGCAGCACGCCGCTTCCAGCCCGGGTGATCGAGCGCCTGGCCTGCATGCCGGGTTTCGGGCTGAACAGGAACGATGCCACCGGCACGTGCAGCACGCCTGCGATGGTTAGCGCGACGTCGACCGTCAACCGGGCCTTGCCGTTCTCCAGCTTGGACAGCTGCGAGACCGAAAGGCCTGAACGCTCGCTGAGCTCGCGCAGCGTGATGTTCTGCTGCTTGCGTGCATCCCGGATCTTGGATCCCACATTGCCTTGCATCGTCCACGCCCCTGGCTGTCGTGTTTCCATTCAGGCGATTTCGAAGAATTGTTGCATCTGTCGTCCGTCAAGCGCGGGCTCTGGTCCAAAATCGCTGCAACAATTCTCCGAAATCGCCTTCAAGCTGTAGCGAGGCGGCCCGCGGGCGTCCAGCGCCTGGAGCAATTCCAGCAAAAGTGCGCAGCGGTTCGCGGCCGGATTTGCGTCGACAAGGGAACTGGAGTGTTTCCGACGGAAACGCCTTAGACGGCTACCGCGTTGTCCGGCCATAGGATTTTCGCCACCTCGGAAAAACTGTCTTCGAGTATCCGGCTGACTTGCTCGAGCCGATCTGCATCCGTGAGCAGGTCGTTGCGGACCTCGAGATAGAAACAGGGCAAACCCTGCTGGAGGCCGTGGCGGTTCAGTGTGTAACCCACCGCCTGGCGCCAGTCATAGGGTTCGTTGTCGCCGATCTTCAATCCGGCTGCATGGCCCCTCTCTTGTATCGTCTGCAGGATCGCCGAGACGAAGGGCGAGGGCTCGCGCCAGAGGATGCCGATGTCGATGTTGCGCCGCACGCCGGCCATGACCGGCGTGAAGGAGTGGATCGAAACGAGGGCTTTTCGTCCCGGCGCATTGTTTTCGATCGCCCGCTCCAGCGGGGCCCAGCCGATCTGTCGGCGCAGCTTGCGGTCGGCGTCGCTTGGGCAGAGGTTTGCCGGCACCGGAATGCCGCCGAGATCCGGACGCATGTGGTCCCATTCCTCGACCGGGCGATTGTAGTCGAGGAAAAGCCGCGAATAATGTGCAATCACCGCCGGCGCGCGCAGGCGCTGTGACAAACGGCGCGTCAGTGCATCGATGCCGAGGTCGACGGCGAAATGCGTTTCAAGATAAGGCGCGGCAAGACCGAGGTCGTGCCAGGGTGCTGGCACCGTGTTGCCGGCATGCTCCGCAATCAGCAGATAGGGGCTGGCCGCTGCGGTGAGCAGGCACTCGACGGCGCCGGCCGCGAGTGCCGGGGCCTCGGCGGGGGCGAGGCGGAGCTCAGGCGATCTTGGAGCGGACATGGTAGGACTTCGCCGCAGTTGATTCGATCAGGCCCGAGCGGCCGTTTGTCCGGCCCATGCCTGAGTTCTTGATGCCGCCCCAGGGCAGATAGAGGTCGGCATGGTCGCAGCGGTTGAGGTAGACGGTGCCGGCTTCGACCTTGTCGAGTAGCGCAGTGCCGTGGTCGATGTCCTGTGTCCAGACGCTTGCGCTCAGGCCGTAGTCGCTGTCGTTCATCAGGCCGATCGCCTGTTCGTCGTTGTCGACCGCCTGCACGCAGGCGATCGGCCCGAACAGTTCATCACGCATGATCGGCATGGAATGATCGACGCCGACCAGCACGTCGGGAGCGACGTAGGCGGCACCAAGCCCAGCTGCCCTTTGTGCGGCGCTGTCGGGCATCAGCCGTCTGGCGCCGGCGCGAACGGCTTGCTCCGTTAGCCCACGGATCGTCTCGGCGGCCGTCGCGCGCACCACCGGGCCGACCATCGGTTTTTCCTCGATCGGGTGGCCGATCGTCCATTTCGCCGTCTCTGCCACCAGCGCTTCGACGAAACGATCATGGACGCTGCGGTCGACATAGATGCGCTCCACCGAGCAGCAGGACTGGCCGGCATTGGAGTAGGTGCCTTCCGCGATCTGCGCCACTGTGGCATCGAGATCGGCATCGGCGCGCACATAGGTCGGATCCTTGCCGCCGAGCTCGAGGTGGACCTGCGTGAAGGTGCCGGCCGCTGCTGCGTGCACGCGGCGGCCGCCATTGACGGAACCGATGAAATTGACGGCGTTGAAGGCGCCCGACGCGATCAACCTCTCGGCGTCGGCATGGTCGAGATGCAGGCTCTGGAAGACGCCTTCGGGACCGCCGGCGGCGCGGAAGGCTTCTTCCGCCACCTCGGCGATCAGCGGCGTCTGCGGCGAGTGCTTGAAGATGACGACATTGCCCGCCGCCAGCGGCGCCGTCACCAGATAGCCGAGCATCGCGGTCGGATAGTTCCAGGCGCAGATCGAAAGATGCACGCCGCCGGGCGTGGGGCGCACATAGCGGCGGATGTTCTCATCCGAAGGATAGGGCAGGTCCGCCAGCGTCTCTGCGGCGGCCTCGGCCAGCAACTCACCGACCAGCGCCAGGCGCGGCGTCTCGTCGGCCTGCCACAACGGACGGCCGATCTGCCATGCAACCATTTCCGCCAGTTGGCCGGCGCGCGCCTTCATCTCTTCACCGAATCTCAGCAGGATCGCCAGCCGCTCGGTGAGCGGCGTTGCCTGCCAGGGTTTCAGTGCGGCACGGGCCCTGGCCATCGCGGCGTCGATGGCGGTGCCATCGACGTAGTCGCGGCGCGCATAGACGGAGCCGTCGACGGGAGATGTAACAGGAAACGATCGGATGTCGGTGCGCAGGTTCATGGTGTGATGTCCGCCGGATAAAGAGTGCTATCCCGGTTACGATATCTCGATTTTCCATTTTGGCAAATTTTTTCTATTCCGGCTTGATGGATTGCGTGCTCCCTCCTATTGTCCGCTGCAACAGCAAGCGCTGAATGGAGGAGGGATATCGATGGTCGAGTTTGATTTCGCCGGCAGGCACGCAGTAGTCGCGGGCGCCGGCGGTGGCATGGGCGAGGCCATCGCGCTCGCTCTGCTCGCATCCGGTGCCGCGGTGACGGCGATCGACGTCAAGGAATGTCCGACATCGCTGTCTTCTTTCGGCGACAGGCTGACCTATGAACAGGGTGATCTCACCGACGAGGCCTTTGTGCAGAAGGCCGTCGGCACGGCCGGCAAGGCGCGTGGCGGCGTCGACTATCTCGCCAATGTCGCCGGTGTGCTGTGGTTCGGCCGTGACAAGTCGGTGCTGGAGATGGACCTCGCCGTCTGGGACCAGGTCTTCAACATCAATCTGAAGTCATTCGCCCATACGGCGCGCGCCGTGGTGCCGTTCATGCGTTCGAGCGGCCGCGGCGGCGCCATGGTGCATTTCTCGACCATCCAGTGGTATCGCGGCGATCCCGCACCGCAGGATGCCTATCAGGCATCCAAGGCCGGTGTGTGCGCGCTGTCGAAGTCGCTGGCTATGCAGCTGGCCGCGGAGCGCATCCGCTCCAATGCCATCTGCCCGGGCATGGCGCTGACACCGCTGCAGGCCCGCTGGGATACGGAAGAAAAGCGCCAGGCTGTCGCGAATTACGCGCCGCTCGGCCGCATCGGCACACCGCAGGATATGGCCAACGCCGCACTGTTCCTGCTGTCCGATGCCGCCAGCTACATCACCGGCATCGAGCTTGCCGTCGATGGCGGCCTCCTGATGCGCATGTGATGGTGTCGCCGCCGGCATCGGCCGGCGTAATTTTCAGTGGTGGTCGTGCATGCACTTGCCGTGGTCGGCCAGCACCTCGATCACCCGGCACTCGGCGAGGCGCCCGTGCCGGCATTCCTCGACCATCACTTCCAGCTCCGCCTTCAGCGCCATCAGGCTGGCAATGCGCTGTTCCACCTCGATCAGCCTGGCCTTGGCGATGGCGTCAGCGGTCGCGCAGGGCTGGGCCGGATCGTCCTGCAGCGCGAGCAGCGTGCGGATGGCTGCGACCTCGAAGCCCAACTCACGGGCGTGGCGGATGAAGGCGAGCCGCCGCAGTCCCTTCTCGTCGTAGAAACGCCGGTTGCCGTCCGTGCGCGGCGGCTCTGGCAGCAGCCCGATCTGCTCATAATAGCGGATGGTCGGCACTTTCACGCCGCTTTCCCGGGCCACATCGCCGATCGTCAATTCGGACTTCATTTTTCCTCTTGCTCCTCTAGTCGCTAGAGGATGTAGCGTCTGCTCGAACATAATCAAGGGAATGATCATGGCACGAGCATCAGAGCAGATGCGCTACCGCGTCGACGGTATGGATTGCGCCTCCTGCGCATCGAAGATCGACACCGCCGTCCGGCGCCTGAAAGGCGTCGAGGATGTCTCCGTTTCGGTGACGCGCGGCACGATGACGGTCAAACATGATGGCAGCGCGGAACTGGCCCCGGCGATCGAAAAGCGGGTCACCGGCCTCGGCTATAAGGTGTCGTTGCTGGCGGGAAGCAATTCGGTTCCGGCTGCTGCCAACAAGGACGATGCCTGTGGCTGCGGTCATGACCATCATTGTCATGAAGGTCACGATCACGCGGACCACGACCATGACCATGCCGATCATGACCATAGCGGGCACGATCACGCCGGGCATGACCACAAAGGCCACGACCATTCCGCGCATAATCACGGATCGCGAGGCAGCGCCGCCGTCGCAAGCGTTGCGGTCCAGCCCGCTGCGACTGCCTTGCACGGCCATGACCATGGCCCGACCACCGGCCGCTGGTGGCAGTCGAGCAAGGGCAAGCTGACGATCGCTGCGGGACTTGCGCTGGCCGTCGCCTATGGCATCGGCAAGCTGGTGCCCGGCTATGACATCTGGATCTTCACCGTCGCCATGCTGGTTGGCCTCGTGCCGATTGCGCGTCGTGCCATCGCGGCCGCTCTTGTCGGTACGCCTTTCTCCATCGAGATGCTGATGACGATTGCCGCCATCGGTGCGGTCATCATCGGCGCCACGGAAGAGGCCGCGGCCGTCGTCTTCCTGTTCCTGATCGGTGAGTTGCTCGAAGGTGTCGCCGCCGGCAAGGCGCGTGCCTCGATCCAGTCGCTTGCCGCCCTGGTCCCGAAGACCGCGCTGCTCGAGCGCGACGGCAAGGTCACCGAAGTGCCGGCCGAAAGCCTGGCCGTGGGCGCCATCATCATGGTGCGCCCTGGCGACCGCATTCCCGCCGACGGCATCGTTGTCTCCGGTGAAAGCGCCGTCGACGAGGCGCCGGTCACCGGCGAGAGCGTGCCGGTGCGCAAGGAACCGGGTGCGAACGTCTTTGCCGGTACGGTCAACAGCGATGCGGTGCTGCGCGTTCGCGTGACCGCGGCTGCCGCCGACAACACCATTGCCCGTGTCGTGCGTCTCGTCGAGGAAGCGCAGGAATCGAAGGCGCCGACCGAGCGCTTCATCGACCGTTTCTCGAAATATTACACGCCCGGCGTGGTGATCTTCGGGGCATTGGTTGCCGTCATCCCGCCGCTGTTCCTGGGCGGTGCGTGGGACGAATGGATTTACAAGGGCCTTGCCATCCTGCTGATCGGCTGCCCATGCGCGCTGGTCATTTCCACTCCGGCGGCCATCGCGGCGTCGCTCTCGTCGGGAGCACGGCGCGGCCTGCTCATGAAAGGCGGCGCAGTGCTGGAAAATCTCGGCGCGATGACGGCCGTCGCATTCGACAAGACCGGCACGCTGACCGAGGGCAAGCCGAAGGTCACCGATGTCGACAGCTTTGGCCTGCCGGCGAACGAAGTGCTGCGGCTGGCGGCCGGGTTGGAAACCGGCTCATCCCATCCCCTCGCCAAGGCCATTCTCGCCCGTGCCGAGGCTGACGGCATCGCGGTGCCGGAGGCTTCCGGGGCAAAGGCACTGGGCGGCAAGGGGGTAGCCGGCATCATCGACGGGATCGAGGTTTTCCTGGGTTCGCCGAAAGCCGTTGCCGAGCGCGTCCCACTCAGCGCCGAACAATCCGCCCGCATCACGGCGCTCAACGACGAAGGCAAGACCGTCTCGGTCCTGCTCGCCGGCGGCCGGCTTGCCGGCGCGCTGGCGATGCGCGACGAGCCGCGTCCCGACGCCGTTGCCGGCCTGAGGGCACTGACCGCCCGCGGCATCAAGACGGTAATGTTGACCGGTGACAATGCCCGTACCGCCACGGCGATCGGCAAGCAGCTCGGCATCGAGGTGCGTTCGGAATTGCTGCCCGAGGACAAGCAGCGCATTGTCGGCGAGTTGAAGGCGCAAGGCTTTACCGTCGCCAAGGTCGGCGACGGCATCAACGATGCGCCGGCGCTGGCTGCTGCCGATGTCGGTATCGCCATGGGCGGCGGCACCGATGTCGCGCTCGAAACGGCGGATGCGGCAGTGCTGCACGGACGCGTCGGCGACATCGCCGGAATGATCGAGCTGTCCAAGCGTACGATGGCCAACATCAAGCAGAACCTCGTCATCGCCATCGGCCTGAAGGCGGTGTTCCTGGTCACCACGGTGCTTGGCATCACTGGCCTGTGGCCCGCGATCCTGGCGGATACCGGCGCCACCGTGCTGGTCACCCTGAATGCGCTGCGCCTGCTCGGTGCCGCGAAGCAGGTCACGGCCTGATCGCTTGCATGAAGGCGTCGCGGCTGCGGCGCCTTCATGCGCTCACAAACCTCAGGCTGCCTTCAGCAGGTAGGCATCGTGCCTGCGCAGGAAGGCGTACAGGCGCTCCGGATAATCCGGTCCCACGGCTTGCTGCACACTCGGGCGCTCCGCAAGAGCGGCCCGCCAGGCACGGACACGCGGCGTGTTGGCCAAAACGGCGGTTTCGGCGATCGTGTCGAACAGGTCGAAGTAGCGGAACACCGGCGCGAAGACTGCGTCGACAAGGCTGAAATCCTTGCCGGCAAAATAGGGTCCATTGCCGATTACGGCTTCCAGCCGCTCGAACTTGTCGGCGATGGCGGTGCGTTTCTGCTCATAGACCGTGGGGTCCGGCGTCGTCTCCAGGCCCCAGACGTCGGAAAGGATGGTCGAGCCGTATTCCGTCCAGGCGCGATGCTGGGCACGCAGCAACGGATCGCCCGGATGCAGCTTGGGACCTGCACGCGTCTCTTCGATGTATTCGCAGATCACCGAGCTTTCGAAGAGCACCGCCTGCGGCCGGTCTGGCTGCCGCACGATCAGCAGCGGCACCTTGCCGAGCGGCGACAGGTCGAGGAACCATGCCGGCTTGTCGGCAAGGTCTATCAGCACCTTTTCGAAGGGCACGCCCTTTTCGGACAGTGCGATGGCGGCGCGCTGCACATAGGGGCACAGATGATGGCTGACGAGCGTGAGCGTTTGCATGGGAACCTCCTCAAGCCGCGATCTTCATGCCTTCGGCCTGCATCGCCGCGCGCACTTTCGGTCGCGCGCCGACACGATCCATGAAGGCGCGCAGCATCGGGAAGGAAGTGAGGTCGACCTTGGTGAAGGCCGACCAGCCGACGATGGTGAAGAGATAGGCGTCGGCGGCGCTGAAGCTGTCCCCGGTCAGATAGGGCCCCGATTTCGTCAGGTGGTTTTCGACGACAGTCAGCCGTTCGGCTATCTTCTGGCGTGCGACGTCCTGTGCCTGCGATCCATATTCGGGATGGAACAGCCATGGGCTGTACATCTTGTGCAGTTCGCTGGCGATGAAGTTGAGCCAGCTCTGCTGCTGGTAGCGCTCGGCCGATCCCGCCGGCCGCATCAGGCCCGATGCCGGCTTGAGATCGGCAAGATACTGCGCGATGGCAGCACCTTCGGTCAGCACCGAGCCATCGTCCAGCTCAAGCGCGGGCACATAACCATGCGGGTTGACGGTGGTGAAGTCCAAGCCGGTTTCGGTCGGGTGCGGGGTCTTGGCGAGGTTGACCCTTTCGAGGTCGAGGGCAATGCCCGCTTCCAGCGCAACGATGTGAGGCGACAGCGAGCAGGTGCCGGTGGCGTAGTAGAGTTTCATGGCAGATCCTTCCGAGGACTGGTGTCGTCGCGTCTGGCGACGTCTTCCGTCCTGAAGAATAGGATTGGCATCTGCGCATTGCTCATTGGGTTTTTGCCGGCCATGCTTGCATGACTGCAAATACCGAATGTGCTATCCATCCGGCATGGATGACTGGAATGAATTGCGGTTGGTTCTGGCGGTTCAACGCGAGGGAAGCCTGACCGGCGCCGCCAAGGCACTCAGCGTCGATCATTCGACGGCCTTTCGTCGGCTCAATATCCTGGAGGCTCGTCTCGGCGTGCGCCTGTTCGAGCGCCTGCCCGGCGGCCTCTATCAGGCCACCGCCACCGGCGAGCGCATGGCGGCGACCGCCGAGCGCGTCGAGGATGAGACGCTGGCGCTCGACCGCGACATCGCCGGCTCCGACCATCGCCTGTCAGGGCGATTGCGGGTGACGTCTTCCGAAACGCTGGCATACAGCCGATTGCCGAACCATTTGGCGGCGTTTCGCCGGACCAATCCTGGGATCGTGGTCGAACTGCTGATCGACAACCGCGTGCTCAGCCTGTCACGGCGTGAAGCCGACATCGCGTTGCGGCCGGTGCGACCGAAGGAAGGCGATCTGTGGGGGCGCAAGCTTTGCGCTGCGGCCTGGACCTTCTTTGCGGCGCCCTCCTATCTGGAGGCTCTCGATGGACCGGTCGCGGACATTGGTCACCGCCAGGATCTGATTGGCTGGGAGGAGGGAGCGGCGGGCATTCAGGCGGCGGAATGGTTGAGCCGGGCAGCACCCGATAGTGCCTTCGTCTACCGCACCAACAGCCTGGTCAACCAGTCGGTCGCGGCAAAGGCCGGTATCGGTATCGCGCTGCTGCCTTGCTATCTCGGCGACAGCGATCCCGGCCTTGTGCGGGTGCGGTCGGAACCCTTGCCCGATCTGGAAGGTGAATTCTGGATCGTCACCCATGCCGACCTGAAACGGACGGCACGGGTGCGGGCTTTCTTCGAACAGGTCGGCGACGGGCTGGTCCGCGAGCGCGACCTGTTCGAAGGAAGGATGCCCAGAACAACCGATTGGAGTGGAATGCCACGACAGCATTCCACTCCAGAGTCCGAGGCTAGACGATTTCGAGATAGGCGCTGAACTCGTAGTCCGTCACCTGCTCGGCAAAACCGGCGATCTCCTGCCGCTTGCACGCGACCATCATCTGCCGAAGCACCGGCGCGAAGATTTCGGCCGCGATCGGGCCGCTCTCGAATGCATCCACCGCCTGACCCCATTCCGCCGGGATCTTGCGCTGCTTCTTGGCCGAATAGGCTCGTCCCGTCTGCGGGGCCGTCGGCTTCCAGTTGTTTCGGATACCGACCAGAGCCGCACCCAGGATCGCCGTCAGCACCAGATAGGGATTGGAATCGGCGCCGGCGACACGGTGTTCGATACGCCGTGCCTTCGGATTACCGCCCGGAATGCGAATAGCCGCCGTCCGGTTTTCGTAACCCCAGGAGATCGAGGTCGGCGCATGCGTATCGGGCCGCAGGCGGCGATATGAGTTGTAATGCGGCGCAAACATCAGCGTCGTTTCCGCCATGCCCCGCAGCAGGCCGGCAACTGCGCTCTTCAGCACCGCCGAACCCTCGGCGGTGCCGTCGTCGAAGACGTTCTCGCCTTGCTCGTTGAGCAGGGAGAAATGCACATGCATGCCGTTGCCCGAACGCGTGCCATAGGGCTTGGCCATGAAGGTTGCGGCCAGCCCATGCTTGCGCGCCACGCCCTTGACGATGCGCTTGAAGAAGACGCTGTCGTCCGCTGCCTTCAGCGGGTCGTCTGTGTGCAGAAGATTGATCTCGAACTGACCGATGCCGTTTTCGGCGATCGCTGCGTCGGCCGGCACGTCCTGCCTGGCGCATTCCTTGTAGACGTCCGAGAAGAACTCGCCGAAATCATCCAGTTCATCGATGGAGAGGATGGCGTCGGAATCGAGCCGCTTGCCCGTATAGGGCGAGATAGGTGGCACGGCGCCGTCAGGCTCGGGGTCGATCAGGTAGAATTCCATTTCTGTCGCCACGACTGGCCGGAGGCCCAGTTCGCGATATTGCGCGACGATCGCTGCCAGCGCCTGCCGTGGGTCGGCCAGGAACGGGCGGCCATCCTCCAGCGACAATTGCAACGGGATGAGCGCGCTTGGCCGTGAGGTCCAGCTGACTGGCAGCGGCCCGCGTCCGGTAGCCTCGCAGATGCCGTCGCCGTCACCCGTGGCGAAGACCTGCGTGCTGCCGATGATGTCCTCACCCCAGACGTCGACGCCGACGATGGAAAGTGGCATGCGGATGCCGCCGCCGAGAACCTTGGATGCCTGTTCGACTGGGATGCGCTTGCCGCGCATGATGCCGTTCAGGTCGCAGACCACTGCCTGAACGCTTTCGATCGGGCCGTTTTTTTCAATCCATGCCTTTAACTGTTCTGATTCGCTCAATTTGAGCACCTATACCTTTCTTGTTGAGAGAGCCGCATAACCCGGCGAAGCTGGCATTGTGCCCAGCGCGGGTCAAGCTGACCCGAAGTTGTGGATCAGCGGGTGGCGATTCCTGTCGACAATTAGCGCTCGTGCGGCTAGGCGGTGGCAAACACAGTTGCGGGAGCGGTCATGGCCGGAAAAACCCTTATCGCACCGTCGGTGCTGTCATCCGATTTCTCCAGGCTCGGCGACGAGGTCGAAGCGATTGTCGAAGCCGGCGCCGACTGGATTCATCTCGACGTCATGGATGGGCATTTCGTGCCCAACATCACTTTCGGTGCGCCGGTCATCAAGGCGATCCGCAACCGCACCAAGGCCTATTTCGACTGCCATCTGATGATCGCGCCGGTCGATCCTTACCTGGCGGCTTTCGCCGAGGCAGGCTGCGACGGCATCACCGTGCATGCCGAGGCAGGTCCGCATCTCGACCGTTCGCTGCAGACCATCCGCAATCTCGGCAAGAAGGCCGGTGTCTCGCTCAATCCTGGCACGCCGGAAAGCGTCATCGAATATGTGCTCGACCGCCTCGACCTCGTCCTTCTGATGACGGTCAATCCGGGCTTCGGTGGGCAGGCTTTCATCCCTGCGGTTGTCGAGAAGGTGAAGCGGGTCAAGTCGCTGATCGGTGATCGGCCGATCGACATCGAGATCGACGGCGGCGTTTCGCCGGAAACCGCGCCTCTGGTTACCGCCGCCGGCGCCAACGTGCTGGTCGCCGGCGCCGCCGTGTTCAAGGGCGGCACGGTCGAAGCCTATCGCAGCAACATCGCGGCGATCCGGACGGCTGCGGACAAGGCGGCGCTCTGACCTGCGTCTCTCTCTAGGGTGCGTCCTTCGAGGCTCGCCCGCCTGTTTTTTTACGATCTATCCAATGCCTTGCCGGCTCGCACCTCAGGATGAGGGCCGTTGTGCTACACGGACGAGCATTCTGAAACGTCTCAGAACCAGGCTGTCTTTGTACGACCGCCCTCATCCTGAGGTGCGAGCCCGCATGGCGTTGGAATTATAGCGAAAAGCAATGCGGGCGAGTCTCGAAGGACGCACCAAGAGAGAGGCGACGAGGTAACCAGCACCGTCGTGCTGTCAGCCAAAAACCCGCTCGCCGCCGATCCAGGTGCCCTTCATAGCCAGATCGTCGCTCAAGGAGACGATGTCGGCTGCCGTGCCCCTGGCGAAATGACCGAGCCGGTGCGACTGGCCGACGGCTTCAGCCGCATAGAGCGAAGCCATGCGCAAGGCTTCGGCGAGATCGATGCCGACCACTTCGTGCATGAAACGGACGGCCGAAATCATGTCGAGGTCGGCGCCGGCCAGCGTGCCGTCGGAGAGCCGCAGGCTGCCGTCCTTGCGATAAATGGTGCGGCCGTTCAGCGTGAACTCGGTCATGTCGGTGCCGATGGTCGCCATCGCGTCGGTGACCAGGAAGATGCGAGCCGGGCCCTGCTTGCCCTTCAACGCGATCTCGATGGTTGCCGGATGCACATGGATGCCGTCGGCGATCAGGCCCGCATGGATGGTGCCGCCGTCGATGGCTGCTCCCGCCAGTCCCGGTTCGCGATTGCCGATCTGGCTCATCGCGTTGAACAGATGCGTGGCCATGGAAGCGCCAGCCTTGGCATAGGCAGTGGCAGTTGCGTAGTCGGTATCGGAATGGCCGAGGCTGACGACGATGCCGGCCTTTGACAGCGCCTCGACCTGGGCCGCGGTCACCGATTCCGGGGCGATCGTGGTCTGCAGGACCGGCAGCTTCGCCCTGGCAGCGATCAACGCCGCCTGATCGGCTTGGTTCATCGGCCGGATCAGCTTGGGATCGTGCGCGCCCTTGCGTGAAAGCGACAGATGCGGGCCTTCCAGATGCAGGCCGAGGAAACCCGGCAGCTTGCGTTGCGCGGCTTCGGCACCCGCTGCGATCGCGGCGGCGGTTATTTCCGGCGTGTCGGTGATCAGCGTCGGCAGCAGCGCCGTGGTGCCGAACGGCGCGTGCGCCCGGCAGATCGTTTCGATCGAAGCGAAGTCAGGGTGGTCGTTCAGCATCACGCCGCCGCCGCCATTGACCTGCAGGTCGATGAAGCCGGGTGCCAGGATGCCACCGCCGAGGTCGACGACGTCGGCGCCGGACGGAATAGCACCGCGTTCGACGATAGCCTCGACCAGCCCGTCGGCGACAACCAGCGCAGCATCGTCATGCCAGTCGGCGCCGTCGAAGATGCGGGCGCCGGTGAGTGCGAGATGCTTGCTCATACGGTTTCCGTCACCTTGCGCAGGTTCGGCGGGGTGTCTGGATCGAGGCCGCGATGGCGGGCAAAGGACTCCACGAAAGCATAGAACGACACGATCAGCGTCAGCGGATCGGTCAGCGGATGTCCGGTCGCGACATGCGGCAGCGTTGTCGCGTTCTTGGCCAGCATCGAGGTGATGAAGGTAGCCGCACCCTTTGCGGCAAGAGTGTCGGCGGCAGCGGCGAGCGACGGTTCCGAAGCGTCACGGGCGGCAAGCGCCAGCACCGGGAATTTCGGGCCGACCAGGGCCATGGGACCATGCATGACCTCGGCGCCGCTATAGGCCTCGGCATGCACTGCGCAGGTTTCCTTGAATTTCAGCGCCGCTTCCGAGGCGATGGCGAAGGATGGCCCACGGCCGAGAATGAAGAACGAGTTGTGTCCGTCGAGTGCCGCTGTCAGCGGGGTCCAGTCGCAGGCGACCGCCTTGCTGAAATGCCCGGGCAACTGCTTCAGGGCGGCAATCAGCGCATTGTCACCGGTCGCATGCGCCATAAGCGCGAGGCCGGCTACCGCGGAATTGACGTAGGTTTTGGTTGCGGCAACGCTGAGTTCCGGCCCGGCCAGGATGTCGACGGCATAATCCGCCGCGCGCGCCAGCGGCGAATCGGCGGTGTTGGTGAGCGCGATGGTGAGCGCCCCGCCTGCCCGTGCGCTCTCGGCCATGGCGACGATGTCCGGGCTTTTGCCCGATTGCGAGATGGCCAGGCAGGCCGAGCCGTTCAACCGCAGCCTGGCACCATAGATCGAGGCGACGGACGGGCCGACCGAGGCGACGGCGAGCCCGGCGGTCAGTTCCACCGCGTATTTCATGAAGGTGGCGGCATGGTCGGAGGAGCCGCGCGCCACGGTGATGATGAAATTGGGGTCGCGCTCGCGAATGCCGCGCCCGGCTTCAGCCAGCACCTTGCCGGATCCTTCGAGGAGACGGGCGGTTGCCTGAGGAATCTCCTCGACCTCGCGGAGCATATGGGATTTTGTTGTTGTCATTGCCGCACTCCGTTGTCGTCACTGGTTACGCCAAGCCGCAGCTCGGCGACAAAATCATAGGCATCGCCGCGATAGACCGAGCGTGTGAACTCGATCACCTTGCCGCTGGCGAGATAGGAAATGCGCTCGATGCGCAGGCTGGCCGAACCGGTCGGCGCTTCGAGCAGCCGGGCATCCGCTTCGTTGAGATTGACGGCCGAGATGCGTTGCACCGCCCGGACCGGTCGGTTGCCGGTCGCTTCCAGCGCCGCATAAAGCGAAGAGCCGACCACGCTCGGATCGGGCAGCGCGCTTGCCGACAGCGAGGCCCGCTCGATCGCCAGAGGCGTATCGTTGGCGATACGCAGTCGGGCTACCCGGGCCACCATTTCGCTGGCCGCGAGGCCGAGCACCATCATTTCTTCGGGCGAGGGCGCATAAAGTCCGCGATCCAGCCAGGCTGAGCGAACAGTCTTGCCGCGCCGCGCCATGTCTTCGGTGAAAGAGGTGAGCCGCGACAGGGATTGTTCGACGCGTTCCATCCTCGGTGCGACGAAAGTGCCGGAACCGTGGCGCTGCACCAGGATCCCACCCTTGACCAGATCCTGCACCGCCTTGCGTACGGTCACGCGCGAGATGTCGGCCATCGACGCGATGTCGCGCTCCGAAGGCAGCGCGTCGCCGGGACCGATCAGGCCGCGGTTGACGGCATCCTCGATGCTGCGGCGAAGCTGGAGATAGAGCGGCGCACCGCTTTGCGAGGCTTGTTTGAGCGAGGCAAAGATGACGTCCGCCGCTTCGCTCATCGTGCCGCCTCCGCTACGCTGGCGAATTTTCGTACCGCCATCCGCACGGAGCCGCCCAGGGCGTCGTCGATGGGTGTCCTCAGCAGTGCCCGAAAACGTTCGGCGAGGCGGGGGGCATAGAGAGGCGCAAGGCCGCCGAGCAGGCAGAGCGGATCGCCTGCCTGGAGGCCGAGCACATTGAGCGAGGCTTCCACATCCGCGACCGACTTGTCGACGATCCATGTGGCAACGGCATCGCCCTTTGAGGCATTCTCGAACACTTTCGGCGCGAACCCGCCGAAATCACCCGGCTTGGCGTGGGTGGTGAACTCGACCAGGTCCTGCGGGTTGTCGCGGAAGATGGCCATCATCTCGCGGGTCAGCGGTGAGGCCTCGCGAATACCGTCATAGGCAAGCAGGGTCTGCTCCAGAAGATCGCGCCCGATGCGCGCGCCGCTGCCCTGGTCTCCGACCTGGAAACCCCAGGCACCCACCGAATGCGACCTGCCGTTCTTGCGCACCATATAGGCGCTGCCCGTACCGAGGATGGCGATGGCGCCGTCGCCGGAACCTACCGCCCCTTCGAGCGCGATCTCGAAATCCGTTTCCACGCTCGAGCGACTGAACGGCAGGATCGCTTCGAGCTGCTGCTTGTAGGTGCCGACATTGGCGCCTGCGAGGCCCAATATGGCAGGCGTCTGTGTGATCAGTTCGGGATCTGCGCCAGCCGCGACAAAAGCCTGTCGCGCAGCATCCACGATATGGGTGCGTGCGCCGGTCAGGTCGCTGCGGATGTTGGCGGCGCCCGATTTCGCGCGACCGAGGATCTCACCGCTCGCCGTCGCGAGCGCTGCCCTGCAGCTGGTGCCGCCGCCGTCAATGCCGAGCACGAAAGTCACGCTGAAATCTCCTCTTGCCGAATAATACCAATAAAATACCAATAGCCAAGGACAAAATTATGGTTCGATTCAATAACCGGCATTTGTCTGAAAATATTAAGCATTTTTCGCATGCGTAAACCAGCTCGTTACGAAATTGCTAATGCCAGTGGACAAGTGGTATTTTTTTGGTATTGTCTAGGAAGGTGGAGGAAACGGAATGGCGCAGAAGCGCACTGAAGCGCAGCATCGAGATGCCGAGGGGCTGGATATCCAGGCGCCCGAGGCCGTACTGAAGTCGCTGGCCGAAGCCCAGATCGAGGCCGCCGGCGCCGTCCGTGAAGCCATTCCTGCAATCGCCTCTGCATCCGCATTGATCTCGGAACGTCTCAAGGCAGGTGGCCGGCTTGTCTACGCTGCTGCCGGCAGCTCTGGCCTGATGGCCGTCGCCGATGCTCTCGAACTTCCAGGCACTTTCGGCATAACGCGCGATCGCATCGTCATCCTTATCGCCGGCGGCGACGAGGCCTTCCACAATCTGGCCGGCGGTCCTGAGGACGATGAAGAAGAGGCCGCGGCAGCGATCGACGGCGCAGGCGTCGCCGCAGCCGATTGCGTCATCGCGCTTTCGGCCAGCGGCTCAACCCCCTATGCGGTTCGCGCCCTGCTCGATGCAAGCCGGCGCGGCGCCGCGACGATCGCGATTGCCAACAATGGTGACACCCCGCTGCTCAATGCGGCCGACGTCGCCATTCTGCTGAAGACCCCGCCGGAGGTAATCGCCGGCTCCACGCGTATGGGTGCGGGCACTGCCCAGAAGATCGCGCTCAACATGATGTCGACTCTAGCCGCCATCCATCTCGGTCACGTCCATGACGGCTATATGGTCAATCTCTTTGCCGACAACGCCAAGCTGCGCGACCGCGCTGCCCGCATCGTTGCCGCCATCACCGGGCTTGATCGCGATGTCGCCGACCGCTCGCTCGAGCAAAGCGGCGGTGCGGTGAAGACGGCCATTCTGCTCGCTGCCGGTGCCGAAAGCATCGATGCGGCCGAGGGAATATTGGAGAAGACCGGCCAGAAGCTGCGGCCGGCCCTTTCCGCCATCAGAGGAGAACAGGGGGCTTAAGGCTTCCCGTCTCGTCAAAACCGAACCTGAAAAAGGTCAATAGGGAGACTGAGAATGAAGACGAAATTTCTTACGGCACTGCTTTTAGGCTCCAGCGTACTCGGCTTTGCCGGGGTTGCTTCCGCTGCCGACGTTTCGCTCAACATCGAGAGCTGGCGCGGCGACGACCTCGCCATCTGGAAGGACAAGCTGATCCCGGCCTTCGAAGCGAAGAACCCCGGCATCAAGGTTGTGTTCGCGCCGTCGGCTCCGACCGAATATGACGCCGCTCTCGGCGCCAAGCTCGCCGCTGGTTCGGCTGGCGACCTGATCACCTGCCGTCCGTTCGACAAGTCGCTGGAACTCTACAAGAAGGGCGATCTCGCCGACCTGACCAAGCTGTCCGGCATGGAGAACTTCTCCAATGTCGCCAAGTCGGCCTGGACGACGGACGACGGCGCGGCCACTTTCTGCGTGCCGATGGCCTCGGTCATCCACGGCTTCATCTACAACAAGGACGCCTTCGAAAAGCTCGGCCTCAAGGTTCCGCAAACCCGCGACGAGTTCTTCGCCGCTCTCGACAAGATCAAGGCTGACGGCACCTACATCCCGATGGCCATGGGTACCAAGGATCTCTGGGAAGCCGCGACCATGGGCTACCAGAATATCGGCCCGAACTACTGGAAGGGCGAAGAAGGCCGCCTGGCGCTGATCAAGGGCGAACAGAAGCTGACCGACAAGGACTGGGTCGAACCCTACGCCGAACTCGCCAAGTGGAAGCCTTACCTCGGCGATGGCTTCGAGGCGCAGACCTATCCGGACAGCCAGAACCTGTTCACGCTCGGCCGCGCCGCAATCTATCCGGCCGGCTCGTGGGAAATCGGCCTGTTCAACACCCAGGCCCAGTTCAAGATGGGCGCCTTCCCGCCGCCGGTCGGCAAGGCCGGCGACACCTGCTACATCTCCGACCACACCGACATCGGTATCGGCCTGAACGCCAAGAGCAAGAATGCCGACGCGGCCAAGACCTTCCTGACCTGGGTCGCTTCGCCGGAATTCGCCACCATCTATGCCAATGCGCTGCCGGGCTTCTTCAGCCTGAACTCCGCTCCGGTGAAGATGGAAGACCCGCTGGCGCAGGAATTCGTTTCCTGGCGCGAGAAGTGCAAGCCGTCGATCCGCTCGACCTATCAGGTCCTGTCGCGTGGCACGCCGAACCTGGAAAACGAGACCTGGGTTGAATCGGCCAACGTCATCAACGGCACCGACACGCCGGAAGTCGCGGCCGAGAAGCTGCAGAAGGGCCTCGACAGCTGGTACAAGCCGGCGAAGTAAGACTGCGAAACGGCCGGGCCACGGTTAGCCGTGGCCCGGCCTGTCCCTGACTAATTTCCGATTGTCGGCGCGGTTCCTCGCCCTTACGCTCTTCCTTGGAGCGTTTCCGTTTTACGGAAACGCGGAAACGCTCTAACTCTTTGTTTTTACGCAATTCCGGACGGAAAACCGTTAAACACTTTTCCTGGAATTGCTCGATGAAGACTGGAGAAGGGGCGCCGGCTTCACGTTCACCGCTTCCTCGAAGATCGAAGGAAGATACGGCGGGCAAGCGAGGGCGGCATTCCGACAATTTGACGGTGATACCGGAGCAATTCCCGCAACGTGCGTAATGGTTTTTGCGCCCGGGATTGCGTTGAAACAGAGAGTTGGAGCGTTTCCGTGAAAACGAGGACGCTCTGGAGGCGGCAAGGACCGAGCTCATGGCTGCAGCATCGAAGAAACCGTTTCGTTGGCACATAGGCGTCTTCCTGGCGCCGGCGTTGCTCGTCTATACGGCGATCATGATCCTGCCTTTGTTCGGCACGCTGCAGCTCTCGCTGTTCCGTTCCATCGAACAGGTGCAGACCTTTGTCGGCTTCGACAATTTCCGCACCCTGTTCACCGACCCGTCATGGTCGTTCAATTTCTGGAATGCGCTGAAGAACAATGTCTGGTTCTTCATCATCCACATGGTGGTGCAGAACCCGATCGGCGTCATGCTGGCAGCACTTCTGTCCAGCCCGAAACTGCGTTTCACTGCCTTTTACCGCACCGCGATCTTCATCCCGACCATCCTGTCCTTCGTCATCGTCGGTTTCGCCTGGAAGCTGATCCTGTCGCCGATCTGGGGCGTTGCCCCCGATCTCATGGGGATGGTCGGCCTCAAGAGCCTGTTCACACCCTGGCTCGGCAAGGAGCAGTATGCGCTGACCGCGCTCAGCCTGATCTCGGTCTGGCAGTTCGTCGGCATCCCGATGATGCTGATCTATGCAGCGCTGCTGTCCATCCCCGACGAGGTCATCGAGGCTGCCGAATGTGACGGCATCACCGGCTGGTCGCAGTTCTGGAAGATCAAGCTACCGCTGATCCTGCCCGCCATCGGCATCATCTCGATCCTGACTTTTGTCGGCAACTTCAACGCCTTCGACCTGATCTACACCGCGCAGGGCGCACTGGCGGGACCGAACTATTCGACCGACATCCTGGGCACGTTCCTCTATCGCGCCTTCTTCGGTTTCCAGCTGCAGGTGGGCGATCCCAATATGGGCGCCACCATCGCCACCATGATGTTCCTGATCATCCTGATCGGCGTCTGCTTCTATCTTTTCCTCGTGCAGCGGCGCCTGCGCCGCTACCAGTTCTGAGGTGTCACGATGAGCAAGGCCACTGCTTCCCTGCCACGGACCATCGGCGCGCACGCGATCCTTTTGACCTACACGATCATCGCGCTGTTTCCGGTCTTCGTCGTCGTCATCAATTCGTTCAAGTCGCGCCAGGCGATCTTCCAGCAGCCGCTGACGCCGCCGACGACGAAGACCTTCGACCTCATCGGCTATACCACCGTGTTCGGCCAGGGGGATTTCTTCCTCTATTTCCAGAACAGCATGATCGTCACCGTCGTCTCGCTGTTCTTCGTGCTGCTGTTCGGTGCCATGGCAGCCTTCGCGCTGTCGGAATACCGTTTCCGCGGCAACACGATGATGGGGCTCTATCTGGCGCTCGGCATCATGATCCCGATCCGCCTCGGCACGGTGGCCATCCTGCAGCTGATGGTGGCTTCAGGACTGGTCAACACGTTGACGGCGCTCATCCTGGTCTACACTGCGCAGGGCCTGCCGCTCGCCATCTTCATCCTGTCGGAATTCATGAAGGGCGTATCTGACGACCTCAAGAACGCAGGCCGCATCGACGGACTTTCCGAATACACGATCTTTTTCCGGCTGGTGTTGCCGCTGGTGCGCCCGGCCATGGCCACCGTTGCCGTCTTCACCATGATCCCGATCTGGAACGACCTGTGGTTCCCGCTGATCCTGGCGCCTTCGGAGGCAACCAAGACCGTCACGCTCGGCGCGCAGATCTTCCTCGGACAGTTCGTCACCAACTGGAACGCCATTCTGGCGGCGCTGTCGCTGGCGATCCTGCCGGTGCTGGTCCTCTACCTGATCTTCTCGCGCCAGCTCATCCGCGGCATCACCTCGGGTGCCGTGAAGTAAGGCGCCGCTTCAGACCAACAACGAAGAAAAACAATACAGGACAACACAGTGACTTCGACGAAACCCATACGTGTAGTCGTTGCCGGCCTGGGCAATATGGGCCGCAGCCATGCTCTGGCCTATTACAACAACCCGGGCTTCGAGATCGCAGCGCTCGTCAACCGCTCCGATGTGCCGCTGCCCGGTGGACTGGCGGGCCATGAGATCCGCCGTTCCTTCGAGGACGCGCTGCGCGACGAGAAGCCGGAGCTGGCGTGCATCGCCACTTATTCGGACAGCCATGCCGACTATGCGGTGGAGGCCTTCGAGGCCGGCTGCCACGTCTTTGTTGAAAAGCCGCTGGCGACGACGGTCGCCGATGCACAGCGTGTCGTCGACGCCGCCAAGGCCAACGGCAAGAAGGTGGTGATCGGCTACATCCTGCGCCATCACCCATCCTGGATGCGGCTGATTGCCGAAGGTCGCAAGCTTGGCGGTCCCTACGTTTTCCGCATGAACCTCAACCAGCAGTCGTCGGGTCATACCTGGCAGACGCACAAGCAACTGATGCAGACGACGTCGCCGATCGTCGATTGTGGCGTGCATTATCTCGACGTCATGCTGCAGATCACCGATTCCAGGCCTGTCGAGGTTCGCGGCATGGGTGTGCGCCTGTCCGACGAGGTTGCGCCCACCATGTACAATTACGGCCACCTGCAGGTGCTGTTCGAGGACGGTTCGGTCGGCTGGTACGAAGCCGGCTGGGGGCCGATGATTTCCGAGACCGCCTTCTTCGTGAAGGACGTGATGTCGCCGAATGGCTGCGTGTCCATCGTCATGGCCGAGGGCGTCAAGTCGGACGATATCGACACCCACACCAAGACCTCGACCATCCGCCTGCATCAGGCCGCGACCGGTCCGGACGGCAAGTTCCTGAAGCCTGACGAACTGCTTTCCATGGAAGGTGAGCCGGGCCACCAGGAACTCTGCGACCTTGAACAGGCCTTCGTACTGAAGGCCATCCGCGAGGACATCGACCTCACCCGTCACATGGACGATGCCGTGCGTTCGCTTGCCGTCTGCCTTGCGGCCGACGAAAGCGTGCGCACCGGCAAGCCCGTCAAACTCTAACAATCGAGCGAGGAACAGCCGTGGGCTCTCTGAAGATCGAGAATGTCAAGAAATCCTTCGGTCCGGTGGATGTGCTGAAAGGCATCGACCTCGACGTCAAGGATGGCGAATTCGTCGTCTTCGTCGGCCCATCGGGCTGCGGCAAGTCGACCCTGCTGCGCGTCATCGCCGGCCTGGAGGACGCGACCTCCGGCCAGGTGCTGATCGACAGTCAGGATGTCACCTCGACGCCACCGGCCAAGCGTGGCATCGCCATGGTGTTCCAGACTTACGCGCTTTATCCGCACCTCACCGTGCGCGACAACATGGCGCTGGGCCTCAAGCAGGCTGGCGAAGCGGCGGCCGAGATCGACAAACGCATCACGGCTGCTTCCACGATGCTGTCGCTGGAGCCTTATCTCAAGCGGCGCCCGGCGGAGCTGTCCGGTGGTCAGCGCCAGCGCGTCGCCATCGGCCGCGCTCTGGTGCGTGAGCCGAAGCTGTTCCTGTTCGACGAGCCGCTGTCGAACCTCGACGCAGCACTGCGCGTCAATACACGCCTGGAGATCGCGCAACTGCACCGTCGCCTCAAGGCGACAATGATCTACGTCACCCACGATCAGGTCGAGGCGATGACGTTGGCCGACAAGATCGTGGTGCTGAACGCCGGCCGCATCGAGCAGATCGGTGCGCCGATGGAGCTCTATCATGCGCCGGCCAATGAATTCGTTGCCGGCTTCATCGGCTCGCCGAAGATGAACTTCATCGACGGCGCCAGACTGGGCGAGAGCGTCAAGACGGTTGGCGTGCGTCCCGAGCATGTGACGGTCGACAAGAATGCAGGCAACTGGAAAGGTACGGTGGTGCACACCGAACATCTCGGCGCCGACACCAACGTCTATCTCGACTGCGAAAAGGCCGGCCTGATCACCGTGCGTATCTTCGGCGTCTACGATGCCGAGCCGGGGTCGACGCTCTATGCGACTCCGGACGCCGGCAAGACCTATCGCTTCGACGCGGACGGCAAGACGGTGAAATAAGAACAATCACTGAAACAAAAATGGCGCCTTAAGGCGCCATTTTTCATATTGCCGAACTCTGGAAATCAGCCAACGAAGGCGCGTTCCACCACGAAGCTTGCCGGGGCGCTCAGCGATCCCTCGACGAAGCCGAGGTTCTCCGCCATCTCCTTGACGTCCTTCAGCATATGCATCGAACCGCAGATCATGATGCGGTCGGTTTCCGGGTTCAGCGCCTCGATGCCGAGATCGGTGTAGAACTTGCCCGACCCCACCAGCGCCGTGATGCGGCCCATGCGCTCGGAGGTTTCGCGCGTCGTCGAATTGTAGAGCGTCACGCGGCCATTGGTGAACTCGCCGATCAACGGATCCTCGGCCAGCGAAGCCACCAGTTCCTGGCCATAGGCCAGTTCGGCGACATCGCGGCAGGTGTGGGTGAGATAGACGTGCTCGAACTTCTCATAGGTGTCGGGATCGCGCAGCAGGCTGGCAAAGGGCGCGATGCCGGTGCCCGTCGAGATCATGAACAGGCGCTTGCCTGGCGTCAAAGCGTCGAGCACCAGGGTACCCGTCGACTTCTGGCGCATCAGCACGGTGTCGCCGGGTTGGATCTTCTGCAGGTGCTGGGTCAGCGGGCCGTCCGGCACCTTGATCGAGAAGAATTCGAGTTCCTCGTCCCAGGCCGGGCTTGCGACGGAATAGGCGCGGAACACCGGCTTCTCGGCGTTCGGCAGGCCGATCATCACGAACTCGCCGGAACGGAAGCGGAGCGACTGCGGCCGGGTGATGCGGAATGCAAAAAGGCGGTCGGTGTAGTGTTTCACCGAAACGACCTTCTCGGCATAGACATTCGCCGGAATCGGAAACTCCAGCGGCTTTGCGGCGTCCGTGCTGGGGGCGGAAGCGGTGCTCATGGAACCAACCTTTTCCTGATGCTTTGGCCGTCCTGCGTGCCCGCTTGGCGGGTCCCGATATGCAACGGCATTGCTCAGGGGGCAGGCTCTTGTATCGGAAATCTATTAGTATACAAATGAACTTAGCGTCAAGATCGAGCCGCGGAACGCCTTTCCAAACTGACCGTTGTCGGCAGTTGGGACATTTCGGATTTTGGCAATGGATGAGAAAGTTCCGGCGCAATCGGACCCAACGCAATCAGACAGCGTCGTGGCCGGCATCGATGTCGGCGGCACTTTCACCGATCTGATCCTCATCGACGGCCGCAATGGCGGCAAGGTTCGCATCGCCAAGACGCCGACGACGCTCGACAATCAGGCTTCTGGCGTTGTTTCCGCACTTGCAGCCACCGGCTTTTCGGCCTCCGCCATCGACCTCATCGTGCATGGCACCACGACCACGACCAATGCGGTGCTGGAGCGCCGGCTGGCCAGGACCGGCATGATCACCACAGCGGGTTTCCGCGACGTCATCGAGCTCGGTCGTCGCACGCGCCCGCAGGCCTATGGTATGACTGGGACCTTCGTGCCGGTCATACCCCGCAACCTGCGGCTGGAGGTCGCAGAACGCATGGAAGCGTCCGGCTCGGTGCGCGTGCCTTTGGACGAGGCAGCTGTACGGCACGCGGTGCAAGTCCTGCTGGCGGCGGGCTGCGAATCCCTCGTCATCCATTTCCTGCACGCCTATGCCAATCCGGCGCATGAGCGACGCAGCGTCGAGATCGCAGCCGAGCTTTGGCCAAACGATCACATCACCGCCGGCCATACGCTGCTGTCGGAGGCGCGCGAGTTCGAGCGTGGCGTGACGGCCTCCGTCAATGCTGCCGTGCAGCCGATCCTTGAACGTTATGTCGCGAAGCTGCGCAAGGAGCTGGCAGCTCAGGGCTATGGGCGCGATTTCCTGATCATGAACGGCAATGGCGGCATGATCTCGGCGCGGTTTGTCGCCCGCGAAGCTGCCAAAACCGTGATGTCCGGTCCGGCCTCTGGCGTCATTGCCGCGGCCTACACTGGTCGCCGTTCCGGCCATCGTAATCTGGTCACCTATGACATGGGCGGCACGTCCACCGACGTGGCGCTGATCCGCGACGCCGAGCCCGCGGTCTCCAACGAGATCGAACTCGAATATGCCATGCCGATCCACGTGCCGATGGTGGCCGTGCACACGGTCGGCGCCGGCGGCGGCTCGATCGCCCGCGTCGATGCTGCCGGCCTCATCCGCGTCGGCCCCGAAAGTAGCGGCGCCAGTCCCGGGCCGATCTGCTATGGTCGCGGCGGCACCGAACCGACCATCACCGACGCCAATCTGGTGCTTGGCCGCCTTTCCCCGACCAAGCTGCTCGCCGTCGACAATCCGGTGTCGGTGGAAGGCGTCGTCCGCGTGTTCGAAGACAGGATCGGGCTTTTCACCAACCTTTCCGGTGTCGAAGCCGCCGGTGCGGTGCTGAAACTGGCCAACATGAAGATGGCCGGTGCCATCCGCATGGTTTCAGTCGGCCGTGGTCATGATCCGCGCGATTTCACCCTGTTCGCCTTTGGCGGCGCCGGCCCGCTGCACGCCAGCGCACTGGCGCGCGAACTCGGCCTGCCGCGTGTCCTGGTGCCGGCGCGACCCGGTATCACCAACGCGCTTGGTTGCGTGGTCGCTGATCTCAGGCACGATTTCGTCAACACGCTGAACCGGCCCGTCTCCACCCTCGACGAGGATCAGGTTCATGCCGTTCTCGAACGCCACCGCGCCGAAGGGGAGGCGCTGATCGCCAAGGAGGCGGTGAAAGCGCAGGCGGTTCGCATCAGCCATTCCGCCGACATGCAGTTCGTTGGCCAGACCCATTTGATCAATGTGTCGCTGCCGTCGTCCAGGGTCGACCGCGCCGGGCTGCAGGATCTGTTCGAGAAGGCCTATTTTGCCCGCTTCAAGGTCGAGCTGCCAGAGATCCGTGCCAATCTCGTCAATCTGAACACGTCCGTCGTCGGCGTGCGCCCCGAAGTCGATCTCTCGACATTGATCGATCCGGCAGGACGCGCTGACACACTGGAAGAAGCGCGGCTTGAAATCCGACCGGTCTGGTATGACGGCCACTGGCATGACACCCCTGTCTATGCGCGCGACAGGCTGCCGCTCGATGCCGTCATCGACGGGCCGGCGATCATCGAGCAGATGGACGCGACGACAGTGCTGGAACCCGGCGACAGGGCAAGCAGCGATGCGGATGGCAATCTGATCATGGAGGTCGGCGGCCGATGATGCACATCACGCTGGACGCCATCACGCTCTCGGTCATCCAGGCTGCGCTGCAGCAGGTCTGTGACGAAATGGACCTTACCTTCTCGCGCGCCGCCTTTTCGCCGGTCATCGCCGAGGCCAATGACCGCTCCGATGGCATCTATTCCGCCGTCGACGGTTCGCTGATTGCCCAAGGTTCGCAGGGCCTGCCCGTCTTTGTCGGCGTCATGCAGCACTCGACCAGGACGCTGATCGAGATGATCGCGGCCGGCCGTTGCCTGCCGCCGCAGCCTGGCGACATCTACATCGTCAACGACCCCTATCTCGGCGGCACGCATCTGATGGATGTGCGCTTCGTCATGCCGGTCTATCGCGGCGGCAACATCTTCTGCTGGCTCTCAAACACGGGCCATTGGCCCGATATCGGCGGTGCCGTGCCGGGCGGCTTTTCCGCTTCAGCTACTGCCGTCGAGCAGGAAGGGTTGCGCCTGCCGCCGGTGAAGCTGTTCAAGCAGGGCGTGCTCGATCCCGAGATCTACGCCATCATCTGTTCCAACATCCGTGTCGCCGACCAGCGTATCGGCGACATCAAGGCACAGGCCGCCGCCCTGCTGGTCGGCCAGGACAGGCTCGGCGAAATCCTCGACCGTTATGGCGACGAGACTGTCTCGGCAGCGATCCGTGAACTGCGCCAGCGTGCCTCCGAACAGATGCGCGCCAACATCGCGGCGATCCCGGACGGCATCTATCGCTCGAAGGCTTTTGTCGATTCCGACGGTGTCGTCGACGAACCACTCACCATTGCGCTTGCTGTGGAGAAGAAGGGCGAAACACTGACCTTCGATTTTACGGGTTCCTCCAAGCCTTGCGCGGGACCAATGAACAGCGTGCTGGCGACCACGCTGTCTTCGGTCTATCTCGCCATGCGTCACATCTTCCCGGACGTGCCGATCAGCGCCGGCGCCTTCGAGCCGCTTGTCGTCAAAAGCCCTGAAGGCACTTTCCTCGACGCCCGATATCCGCGCCCGGTGTCGGGTTGCGCCGCTGAAGTATCACAGCGCATCGCCGAGGCGGTGTTTGCCGCCATGGTGCAGGCCCTGCCGGGCAAGGTAACAGCCGCCCCCGCCGGTTCCAGCGGCAATTTCGCGCTTGGCGGACATGACCCGGCCCGTGGTCGCGACTTCGTCATGTACCAGATCTCCGGCGGTGGCTACGGCGGCAATGCCTGGCATGACGGCCTGTCCAACGGCTGCTCGACCATCGGCATCTCGAAGTCGCCGCCGGTCGAGATCATGGAACAGGCTTTTCCGGTGCTCTATCGGCACTATGCGCTGCGCGAAGCGTCTGGCGGGGCAGGCCGGCATCGCGGCGGCATGGGCCTTGCCTATGAGGTCGAACTGCTGCGTGGTGAGGCGCGTGCTTCCTTTGTCATGGACCACGGCCGTTTCGGCCCGCAGGGTGCGCTCGGCGGCAAGGACGGCGCCGTCAACACCGTGACGGTGATCCGTGATGGCAAGGAACATATCCCGCCGCACCTGTCGAAGGAGCAGGACATTCCGCTGAAAGCCGGTGACCGCGTGCGTGTCGGTACCCCAGGCGGTGGCGGCTATGGCAACCCGCTCGAACGTTCGAGCGAGGCCGTCCGGCACGATGTCGCCATGGGATATTACACGGCCGAAGAAGCGAGTCGGCTGTTCGGGTAACTCCGAACCGGTGGTCGGTGTCGTCACCCCGCCCTGACGAACCCCTCGGAAGCCTTGAGGAGGCGTCTAGTGTAGTCCTGTGTGACGGTGTGTGAGACGAGGTCGGCAGCGGCGAGTTCTTCGACAGCTTCGCCGTTCTGCATGACCATCAGCCGCTCGCACATGTGGTTGATGACGGCGAGGTCGTGGCTGACCATGAGGTAGGTGAGCTTGCGGTCGCGCCGCACCTGTTCGAGCAGGTTTAGCACCTCCGCCTGCACCGAGGCATCGAGCGCCGAGGTCGGCTCGTCGAGCAGCAGGATCGATGGCTCCAGGATCAGCGCGCGGGCGATTGCCACACGCTGCCGCTGCCCGCCGGACAGCTGGTGCGAATAGCGGAAGCGGAAGCCGGAGCTGAGGCCGACCTCTTCCAGCGCACGCCGGATGCGGACCTCGCTGTCACCGATGCCGTGGATGGCCAAAGGCTCCTGCAGCAGCCGGTCAACCGTCTGGCGTGGATGCAGGGAGCCATAAGGATCCTGGAACACCATCTGCACCTGACGGTAGAAGGCCTTGTCCCGTTTGCGTCCGAGCGGCTTGCCGTTGACGGTTATGCTGCCCGAGGCGACCGGAGCAAGACCGGCAATGGCGCGCAGCAGCGTCGATTTGCCGGAGCCGGATTCGCCGACCAGCCCGAAGGATTCACCCGGTTGTACTGCGACGCTGACGCCCTTCAGCGCCTTGAAGTGGTCGAAGACGACCTCGACCCTGTCTGCCTGAAGTGTCGCCGTCATGCCGCCCACTCCGCCTTGCGTGCCAGCACCGGCAAAGGATGCCGGTCGTTGCCGATCTTCGGCATGCAGTCGAGCAGGCCTTGTGTGTAGGGATGTTGTGCGTTGGCCAGCTCCGAGGCCGGTAGCTGTTCCACGACCTTGCCGGCATACATGACCACGACACGGTCGCAGAAGGAGGAGACGAGCCGCAGATCATGCGAGATGAAGATCAGGCCCATGCCGCGTGTCGAGACCAGCTTGTCGAGGATGGCCAGCACATCGAGTTGCACCGTCACGTCGAGCGCCGAGGTCGGCTCGTCGGCGATCAGCAACTCCGGATCTGCGATCAGCATCATGGCGATCATGGCGCGCTGGCCCATGCCACCCGAGACCTCATGCGGATAGAGATCAAAGACACGCTTGGGATCGCGGATCTGCACGGCGGCCAGCATGTCGAGGGCGCGTTCCCTTGCCTCGGCCTTTGAGACCGTCTCATGGGTGCGCAGGGTCTCGACGATCTGGCGGCCGATGCTGATGACGGGATCGAGTGAGTATTTGGGATCCTGC
>NZ_JBYTDF010000006.1:34775-288428 GCF_058790995.1 Mesorhizobium sp. EU05-FHT14A09 | reverse complement strand
GAAATGGACGCGGAACTGTGCGTTCCCGCCTTGAAGGCCGGCATCAACTTCATCCGGCTGGCGACGCCGACCACCGACGACAGGCGCCTGCCCAAGGTGCTCGAGAACACCTCGGGCTTCGTCTACTACGTGTCGATGACCGGCACGACCGGTTCGGCAGTGCCCGATACCGTCGAGGTGTCGGCTGCGATAAGGCGCCTCAAGCAACACACCGACCTGCCGGTCTGCGTCGGCTTCGGCATATCGTCGGCCGACGACGTCGCGGCGTTTGCCGGCTTTGCCGATGGCGTGGTGGTTGGCAGCGCGGTCGTCCGCGCGATCGCGGACGGCACGGAAAACGCCACGCCGCTCGAAGATGTCAGCGCCTTCGTCGCACAGCTGCGCGGTGCCACGACAAGAGCGTCCGCATAAGCAAGCGCCATCTCCAACATGGATGGACGAAACGTCCGGCAGCCGCAGTGCGCCTATGGCGTCGTGGCGCCGGCGGCCTTGAGGATCAAGACGACGCTGTTGCGGGCGATATACTCGAGCTTCGAACGGGCGGTACCGGCGCGAGCACGCTGCGCCAAGCTGTGCTGCAACGCGGCGAGCATGTCGGCGACGGCATCGATGTCGGTTCCGGGCGGCAGCTGGCCATCAGCGTGGGCCGCCGCGATCCGTTCGCGAAAGCGTGCATCGGTGCGGCCGAGCGCGGCGGCAAGCTCGGCACCGATCACCGGGTCGGTGGTCGCCTCGCCGGTGATGACGCTGAGTACAGGACAGCCGAGCGGACGACCGTCGCCTTCCGAATACATGGCGACAAGGGTCGAGAAATATCTGTCCAGCGCCTTTGGCAGCGAGGGTTCGTCGAAAAGGGCTGCGTCGCGGCGTTCGGCACTGTCCCCGGCATATTGCGCGGCGGCCCTGAAATAGAGGTCGCGCTTGCTGCCGAAGGCGGCGTAAAGGCTCGGCCGTGCCATTCCCGTCGCCTCCGACAGATGGTCGAGCGATGTGCCGGTGTAGCCACGCCGTCGGAACTCCAGAAGTGCGGCGCCGAGCGCTGCCCTTTCATCATATTGGCGCGGACGCCCGCGCGCGGATTTCCCAGTCATTCGTACCGCTCCCGCATTTTTGTACCATACCGCAAAAAACTCATTGCACGCTATTTTTATGCGAAGTAGTCTAAAAATCAGAAACCAATCCCTCTCGAAGCGAAGGGTGGCGGGCGGCGCAGCGTGCGGTGGCGCATGCGCGCGCCTCTCTTCCATCCGGCAAAAAGGACGATCGATGACTGACAGGCTCCGCATCGGCATCAACGGCTTCGGCCGCATTGGCCGGACTGTTCTTCGGGCCGCGATGGCGCGCAGGGACGTCGAGATCGTGGCCATCAACGACCTGCTGCCGACCGATCATCTTTCCTATCTGCTCAAATATGACAGCGTCCATGGCGGCTTCCGGGGCGATTTGTCCACGACGGATGGCGCGCTTGTGATCAACGGCGGCGCGGTCAGGGTCTTCAGCGAACGGGAACCGGCCGCGATCGCCTGGGGCGAAGCAGGCGTCGACCTGGTCATCGAGTCGACCGGCCTGTTCCTGACGAGGAAGGCTGCGGCAGGACACCTCTCCGCCGGGGCCGGCAAGGTGCTGCTGTCGGCACCGCCAGAAGACGAAACGCCGGTCTATGTCATGGGCGTCAATGCAGCCGGCTACGCTGGAGAAAGCATCGTCTCGAACGCTTCGTGCACAACCAACTGCGTGGCGCCGCTCGCCAAGGCGCTGAACGACGCGTTCGGCATCGAGGAAGCGCTGATGCTGACGGTGCATGCGACGACGGCGGGCCAGAACACGGTCGACGGCGTGGCGCGCAAGGACTGGCGCTTCGGCCGCGGCATCCTCGACAACATCATCCCGGCGACGACCGGGGCTGCACGCATGGTCGGCAAGGTGGTGCCTGAGTTGAAGGGGCGGATCAACGGCATGTCGGTGCGCGTGCCGGTGTCGGACGTGTCGATGATCGACCTCACCTGCCGGCTTCGGGAGAACGTGTCCTACCAGGACATCTGCGCGATGATCCGCACGCAGGCGACAGGTGCGATGGAAGGTATCCTCGCCTATTGCGACGAGCCTGTCGTCTCGACCGACATGCGCGGCAATGCCCATTCCTCGATCTTCGACGCGCTCGCCGGCATGCAGATCGAAAATGGAATGACCAAGCTCGTCGCCTGGTATGACAATGAATGGGGATATGCCTGCCGCTGCCTCGACCTGGCAGCGCATATCTCGCGTTCCGCACGGCCGACCGGCCAAGACACGCGACTGGCCCTGGCAGAGGCCTGACCGAAAGAGCAATTCCAGGAAAAGTGCCTAGCGGTTTTCCGTCCGGAATTTGCGTGAAAACAAAAAGTTAGAACGTTTCCGCGGTTCCGTTTTTCACGGAAACGCTCGAGCATCAGCTATGCGCCTGCCAGAAGCGCAAGGTGGTGGCGACGATCGCTTCGGGCGCGTCTTCCTGCATCAGGTGCCCAGCCCTGGGCACGACCGTGAAAGGCGCGTTCGACATGCGGCGCGCCAGTTCATGGCCATCGGCGAGCGGGATCCAGCCGTCGTCCTCGCCCCACAGGATGGTGACGGGACAGCGCATTTCGCCATAGCGGCTTTCCACCTCCTGGCTGTATTTGTCGTCCATCTGCGCGACCTGGCGCCAGAAAGCCTTCTGGCCGGTCTCGCCGAGCCATGGATCGAGATAGAGCCGCATCTCATCGTCGCGCAGCGTGTTGAAGACGGCGTTCCCGATATAGGCGCGCAGCATCGCCTCATGGATATAGGCCGGCAGGTTTGAAAAGACCTGTTCATGCTGTCTGGCAGCCTGCACCAGCGGCGAGCCCTGCGGGCTGATCGCCACCGGATCGATCAGCACCAGCGAACGGTATTCGAGCCCGTTCAGCAGATGCGCGCGCAAGGCGTTGGAGCCGCCGAAATCATGCGCGACGACGTCGGGATGGTCGAGCTGCCAATGCTCATAGAGCGCGGCGAACAGGTCGTTCTGGACGCCGCGCGAGACGTCGCCATCCGGCATATCCGACTGGCCATAGCCAAGCATGTCGAACAGGTAGACACGGCGGTCGCGCGCCAGAAGGGGCGCTATGCGCCGCCATTCGACCGAAGAAAACGGCGTTCCGTGCAGCAGCACCGCCGGCGGTCCTTCGCCGACCGCGCCCCAGGCAATCGAATGGCCCCGGAAGCTGAAACGTTCCGGCAAGTCCAGTGAATGATCAGGCATCGCCTTTCCCTCCACGACCGTAGACGGGCCGTTATAAGAAAATCGCGGAAATCTTATAGCTGCGGATGGCGAATGCCAGCGCGCCGCCGTCAATCCCCCAGCAGGATCCTCTCGTCGTCGGCAAGGACGGCAAAGGCTTCGCGCGCCTCGGCCGGCGTGGTCTGACCATCGATGGCGCCTTCGATGATGTCACGGGTGGCGTGATAGGCAGCGCCGCGGCGCGACTGCGGCCAGTCGATGAGCACGTCGGCCGCCCCCTGCACGGATGTGACCAGCCGGTACGATGCGCCGGAGATGCCGGTCCTGATCCGCACCGGGACATCGAACGGCAAGCCGCCATCCGTGGCGTCGCTGATGTCGACGGTGATCCTGGCAAGCACCTCGGCCTCCCGTGCCGCGTCGGCGAAAGCATCGCGGGCAGCGTTCGGCTGCTGCTCGCCGTGCAGCACCGCCAGGCATACCGTTCGTGCCCTGACATGCATGGCGGTTCCCTGGCGTGGCCAGCGGTTGATCAGCAGATGCGCGGCCTCCCTGGCATTGGTGACCCTATGCACCGTCCTCACTGTCCCGACGATGACGGGGATCGGCCTGTCGAACCATCCCTTCTGCATGAGAACTCCTCCCAACGTTGTGACGATAGAGGGTCAACGCAGCCGGCGCGGCGAAGTTGCATGATTGCCGGCCACGCCCCGGCGTCGCCTGTGGCCGCCTGGACGCCTAGCCATTCATGGCGTCCAGCGCCGTCTTCAGCTTCTCCTGCAACAGCGAGCGTGCCTGCCACCAGTCGCCGCTCCTCACCGGCACCCGGGCGGTCATCGTCACGCTGGTGTCCGCCAGCGTTTCGACCAGGATTTCCGCACGGGTGTCCGGCAGCGAGAACTCGGTTTTCAGCGCGGGCGAGACGGCCGCACGCACCGTGTCGAGATCGGCGCTACGCGGCACGTTGAACGTCATCTCCACCATGCGCGACGGCTCGCGGGTGTAGTTGAGAATCTTGGCGTTCGACAGCTTGGAGTTCGGCGCAAAGATGTAGACGCCGTCGCGTGTCCGAAGCTGCGAGGAGAACAGGCCGACTTCAACGACCGTGCCGACGATGCCGTCGGCGTCGATGTAGTCGCCGGTGTTGAAGGGGCGCAGGAACACCAGCATGATGCCGGCGGCGATGTTCGACAGCGTACCCTGCAAAGCCAGGGCAACGGCCAGGCCGGCGGCGCCCAGCACCGCCAGGATCGAGGCCGTCTGCACGCCGAATTGCCCGAGCACGACGATGATCGTCACCGCCATGATGGCGTAGTGGATCGACTGGCCGACGATCGGCACGATGGTCTGATCCTGCTGGACGCTGCGCGACAACAGCACTGTGGCATAGCGCGACACGATCCGCGCAATGAACCAGCCGGCCGCCAGAACCAGGATGGCGACAAGCAGAGACCAGAGATTGGAAATGAGCCAGGCTGTCGAAATACCGGCAATCACGTCATCGTTCACAAGACACTCCTTCGGCTGTGCATGCCCCCTTCCGATAAGGGAGCAACGCCGGGAAAGTTGCATCAAGCACTGGTACCTCGATCATGGCGCTCGGGCCAGTTTCCGTAGTAGGAAATCCCGCCCGGACCAGAACCGGCCAGAACGAGGAAGCCACCCGCAAGCGCCAAGTTCTTCATCAGGATGGAAGGCTCGTGGATGTGAACCACGACGGCGGTGACCACACACCAGGTGGCGAACAGGATGCTGATCGCGCGGATCTGGAAACCGATCACCAGGGCGAGGCCGCCGGTGATTTCGCACAGCGCCATCAGCCAGGTCAGTGTGGTGGGTGCAGGCAGGCCGAGGCGGGCGAGATAGGCCGACAGATCGGGGATGTTCCAGAACTTCTGCAGGCCGGAGACCAGGAACAGGAAGGCAAGCAGGCAGCGTCCGATCAGCAGCGTGAAGTCGTCCATTTCGTCCACGTGGTTCCCCTTCCGTCTGTCCATCGACAAGCCGCTATTTTCGACGCATCGTGTATGGGGAGACATCGCGGGGCGCCCTATTATTCCCGCGCGGGCAGAACAATTTGCCTCGCAACGATACCGGAGGCGATGGCCTGCCCAGACCGTTTCGAGCAGGCTGACGCGCCCTGGTCAGGCGGCCGCAAGCGTAGACCTGCCTTAGGACACACGATGAGCAAATGGCGACCGTTGCATGGAATACGCGTCAAGGCGCTGGGCCTGCACTGGCGCGGCGGGCGCCTGCTGGCGGCCGAAATCTACAACGATGCCGGCCTGGTCAAGGGCGTGCGGCCACTGGGCGGCGCGATCGAATTCGGGGAAACAGCACAGGAAGCCGTGATCCGCGAATTCAAGGAAGAGCTCGGCATCGACATTGCCACCGTCGGCGATCCCTTTTTCTTCGAGAACATCTATGTCCACGAAGGCTCGCCCGGGCATGAACTGCTGGTCCTGTTCGAGGTCTCGCTTCCCGACGATGCCTTCATCGGCGAAGACCGGATCGTGTTCGACGAAGACAACGGCGAAACCGGCATCGCGCGCTGGTTTGACGTGGCCGAACTCGACCTTCCCGGCGGGCCGGAACTCTATCCTGCCGGCTTGAAAGCACGGCTGAGTGCGCGGGGGATTTGATCCCTTGCGCCGCTTTCCAACCTGCAAATCAGGATGCGCTCCGGCTGATCAGCGATCACGCTCAGCGTCTCGCTGCAGCACATGGCTTTGCGAAATGCCGTTGCCGCTGGCTTTGACCGCCGCGGCGGTCCGGGTGTCGACATCCAGATAGCGCAGCACGGCGGAGACATGGATGCGCACCGTGAAGGGCGAAATCTTAAGCACGCGCGCGATTTCCTTGTTCGACTTGCCCTGCACAAGGAGATCGATCACCTCGCGCTGACGCCCCGTCATGCCGCCGCGCGGATCTCTCTCGTCGATCCTGACCTCGTTCAAGGTTTCGTTCGCCGTGGCCGTCATCGCAGCCAGCAGGACACTCTCTTCCGCGAACTTGCTGACATAGGCATCGACGCCGTTGTCGAGGACATTGTCGACGACCTTCTGGTCCGGCACCGTCGAGACCAGCACGATGTAGGAGGCCGGATATTCTCCGCGCAGCCACTTAGCCGATGTCACCGCGTCGTAGTGCGGGCAGTAGAAATCCACCAGCAGCAGGTCGGGATTGAATTCCCGGCAGCTCATCAGGCCGTCGAAGCCATCCGCCTCGCGAATTTCAGCCAGCGGATAGGCCTTCCTGGCGGCCTCCTGCAGCGCGGCGCGGTAGAGCGGCTGGCCGTCGGCGACCAGGATCCTGTCGGGCATGCTGTTTTCGGTTTCCAATTCACGCTCCATCGACGGCTTCTCGAATCGAGATCATGCGTACCCGTTCCCGGCCCATTTTCAAAAGAAGTTGTGCCGGAATCCACTCCCCTAGCACATGCGTACTAGTGCATCCCCGGATTTGTTCGGCCCGCGCCCCCGGCGCAGTCGCCCTCCCGCCGCAGCCGCACATTTTTGGAACGGCTGTCCCGGCAGACGGTTTCCTGAAGGCTGATGGTCTTCGCCATCGGCGGTCAAGCCTTACGGGAGACAATCATGGGTCGCGGAATTCTACTCTGGCTGCTCGGCGTGCCGATTCCGATCATCATCCTTCTTGCCCTCTTCGTACGATAGGAGGACATCATGACCATTCTGACACCGGACGTTCCGGTTACCGACGTCGCGGTTGAGGCCGAGTCGTCATCCTCCGCCGTCAGCTGGGGGGCGATCGCCGCCGGCGCGCTTGCCGCTTCGACCCTCACCTTCATCCTGATGCTGCTCGGCTCCGGCCTCGGCCTGACCATGGTGTCGCCATGGTCGAACGAGAGCGCCAGCGTGACCGCCTTCGCGGTGTCCACCGCGATCTGGCTGGTGGTCGTGCAATGGCTTTCCTCCGCGTTGGGCGGCTACCTGACCGGAAGGCTGCGCGCTAAATGGGTTGGCATCCACACCGACGAGACCTTCTTCCGCGACACCGCGCACGGCTTCATGGCGTGGGCGCTGGCGACGCTGTTGGTCGTGTTCGTGCTTGGCGCGGCGGTTTCCTCGGCCATCGGCACGGGGGTCCAGGCGGCTTCGACCGTGGCCTCGGGCGCGGCGGTCGGCGCTTCCGCGGGTGCCGCGGCAAACAGTTCGGCCAACAGCGGCGCCGCTTCCTACTTCGTAGACTCGTTGTTCCGCCCGGCCGACGCTTCGCGGCTCGCGGCACCTGGAGCCGAGGGCGACGCGGCGGCGGCCGCGCAGGCTTCGCGCATCCTTGCGACCAGCGCGGCGACCGGCGAAGTGTCGCAGGACGACAAAGCCTATCTCGGCCAGCTCGTCGCTGCCCGCACCGGGCTTTCCGAGGCGGATGCAACCGCGCGCGTCACCGCCGTGCTGGCGAAGGTGGATCAGGCCAAGGTCAGCGTGCAGGAGGCTGCCGACACGGCACGCAAGGCCGGCGCGACTTTTGCCCTGATCAGCGCCCTGTCGCTGGCACTCGGCGCCTTCATCGCCAGTGCGGCTGCGGCACTCGGCGGCAGACAGCGCGACGATGAGGAGGCCTCCTATCTGGTGACAACCCGATAGGTCGTCGCGCGGGCCCCGGCTGAAACGCCGGGGCCCCCTGTTTTCTCATGACGTCAGGATCTTGAATGCAACGCAAGCTCGACCTGCGCACCGGTACTCCCGTATGGGAGGCCTACAGCGCGCCGCGCATAGCGACGCAAAAGCTGAGACGGGACGTCAAATGCGACGTCCTGGTGGTCGGGCTCGGCATCAGCGGAGCGATGATCGCAGAAGCCCTCACCGCACGGGGACTGTCTGTCATCGGCGTCGACCGACGTGGCATCATGCTGGGCTCGACGCCAGCGACCACCGCGCTGGTGCAGTTCGAGATCGATCAGCCGCTTTGCGAACTTGGCCGGCAGATCGGACAGGCCGACGCGGCGCAGGCATGGCGGCGTTCCCGGCTCGCCGTGACCAATCTTCAAGGCCGCATAAGCGAACTCGGCATCCGCTGCGACATGAAGACGACACCGTCCCTGTATCTCGCCGGGGATGCGCTTGACCCGACCGAATTGCGTGAGGAAGCCGAGGCCAGGGCCCACATCGGGATCCGCGCCACCTACCTCACCCCGACTGCCCTGAAGGAGACATTCGGGATAGTGCGCAAAGGCGCGATCCTGAGCCAGGACAATCTGGCCGTCGATCCGCGCAGGCTCACCGTCGGCTTTCTGAAAAAGGCAGTCGAAAGAAAGGCGCGCTTCTACGCGCCGGTGGAGGTCATCGCGCTTGCTGCCGAAGCCGATGGACTGGGCGTGGAAACCCGGGACGGACCTGCCATTTCGGCAAGACATGTCGTGCTGGCCACCGGCTATGAGCTGCTGGACATGGTGCCCTCCAACACGCATTCCATCATTTCGACCTATGCCATCGCGACCAAACCGCAGAAGGGAAAGCTCTGGCCGGGCGCTGCTCTGATCTGGGAGGCTTCCGACCCGTATCTCTATACACGCGCGACCGCCGACGGACGCGTTATATGCGGCGGCGAGGACGAGAATTTCGCCGACGAACAAAGCCGCGACAGGCTGCTGGCGGACAAGGCGCGCACGCTGTCTGCCAAACTGCAGGCGCTGTTGCCGCAACTGGATACGAAGGCCGAATTCGCCTGGACCGGATCTTTCGGCACCACGACCACCGGCCTGCCCTATATCGGCGAATTGCCCGGCTACCCCGGCGTCTTCGCGGCGCAGGGTTATGGCGGCAACGGCATCACCTATTCGCAGATCGCGTCAGAACTGATCGCCACGGCGATCGCCGGCGGCGAGGATAGCGACGCGAGGCTGTTTGCGTTTGGCCGGGCTGGCATGATGCGGCGGGTGGTAGACCTGGCCGGCAAGCTTATCGGCTGATCCTGTCGGATACCTTTCATTCAAGAGTGCTGTTGTAGAGAAAGCTGATGGGCAGCCTCCGGCCGGAGCGCGAGCCAGCGCCTTTGACAAGACGAGAGCCGCATTGGGTCGGTCCCGTATCATCACCATCGCCAGTTGCATCGCCATATTGGCGGGCGCACTTCCGATCCTGGCGGCGTTCTACACTGCGTGGCGGATCGTCGAGACCCGCAGGCAGACGCAGCTCTCGGATCTTGCCGGCTATGCGCTGGCGCGCACCCAGGCGACGTTCGCCGACGCCACCCATGCGCTGGAGCAGGCGCAACAGCTGAAGGAACCCGCCTGTTCGCCAGCGCATGTCGAAGCCTTGCGCAAGCTCGTCGTCAACACACGCTCGGTCGAAGACATCGGCTATTTCGACAATGGCGCGCTGGCCTGCAGCTCGTGGGGGAAGCCGACAAACGCCGTCACCCGCTCATCCACCGACATTACCATGCGCAACGGCATCGGCGTCACCACCAGCCTTTATCCGCAGATCAGCGGCGGCAGCCCGCTGATGGGCCTGCACGCCGGTTCTTATGTCGCGCTGACCAATCCCGCGCGGCTTGTCGACATCCCTGCCGGCCAGGACACGAAACTTGCGGTGCTGGCCGGAACGACGGCGGTGGTCAGCACGCTTCACCAGCCGGACCAACAGCTGGTCCAGACGCTGGCGGCGGACGCGAAACCGACCGCCGCCGTCCTGCATGAGGTCGAACGGGACGGCGACTGGACGGTTGTCGCCGTCGCGCCGAAGGTCGACGTCCTGCGCGACCTCGGCGACGATCTGCTCCTGCTGCTGCCGGTCGGCGCGGCCACGTCGCTGGCGATGGTCGGCCTTGTGGTGTGGCTGTCGCGGCGTCGGCTGTCCCTGCTCGGCGAGCTGACGACAGCGATCCGCCGCCGCGAATTCATCGTCCACTACCAACCGATCATCGAGTTGAAAACCGGCATCTGCGTCGGTGCCGAAACCCTGGTGCGATGGCGGCGCAGCAATGGCGAAACCGTCCGGCCCGACATCTTCATTCCGCTGGCCGAGGAAAACGGGCTGATCGAAGCGATCACGCAGCAGGTCATCGAGATGGCGGTGACGGAACTGAAGGACACGCTTGCCGCCGACCGTTCGCTGCACATCGCCATCAATCTGGCGGCAGACGACATCCGCTCCGGACGGGTACTGCCTTTCATGGCGGCGCTGCTCGAAGCCAATGACGTCCGTCCGCAGCAAGTGTGGCTGGAAGCGACGGAGCGCGGCTTCATGAACGCGGCGCAGGCGCGCGTCACCCTCGACAGGGCGAGGCAGTCAGGCCATTCCGTTGCCATCGACGACTTCGGCACCGGCTATTCGAGCCTGCAATATCTGCAGGACCTGCCGCTCGATGCGCTGAAGATCGACAAGTCCTTCGTCGATATCATCGGCACCGACGCCGCCACCAGCGCGATCACACCGCACATCATCGACATCGCCAGATCGCTGGACCTGTTCATGGTCGCCGAAGGCGTCGAGCGGCAGGAACAGGCCGACTACCTGGCGCAGCGCGGCGTGCATTACGCGCAAGGCTGGCTGTTTTCCAAACCGCTCGCCAAGGCTGAATTCATTGAGTTCTACCGGGAACGCCAAAAATCAAAGGGGTCGGCCCCGGACGTCATCCAGCGTCCCGATGGCCGGGGCTAGAGCGTTTCCGTTTTTCAAGGAAACGCTCCGACTTCCTGTTTCGCTCTAACGCCCCAGCGGCCGGCGTGACAGCTCGACCAGTTCCTTCTCGTCGCGGATGCCGAGCTGGTAGTTGGCGATGATGCGCGAGGCACGTCTTTCCCTGTCGTCGGCGGTTTCGCCGTTGGCGGCGGTCGCGGCAAAGACCTTCATGAGCAAATCGACCTCATGCGGCAGCAGGATCGCGGCATCTTCAAGCTTCTGTCGAATGGGCACGTCTTGTCCTCGCAATCGGTCTCCAGCGGTAGAGCCGGCATGTCATGCAAATGTGCATTTTGTGGGACCTGGCCGTGGTTTGGCAACCCGGAAGCATGCGAGGCCGTGTGGCGCACCGGCGACCAGGCATTCTCCTGGCAGCAAGCCCCGAGGCAAAAGGCGCCATTCACCAGCGCGAGCCGATCCTGACCGCGATGGAATGGTCCTGGCTGTTGCCGCCTGTGGCAAGTGCCGTGCTGTAGTCGAAGCCGAGCAGCCAGCCATCGCCGAAGCTGGCATCGAAGCCGATGCCAATGCCGAAATGGTCTCGGGCGGTGGCCTCGATGTCGAAGCCGTAGGGCAGGCCGTTGCCGAGATCGGCATAACCCATGCTGGCGCGGCTCGAACCGCTGAAATCATGGGTATATTCCAGCCGCGCCTTCGGCGTGAACACGCCCCAGTCCGCCGCCATGGCGTATTGCGCCCGCAGGCCGACCACACCGGCCAGCGTCGTCAGCGATTGCTGGCCATAGACGAGATTGAACAGGCCAGCGCCGGCTTCCGTATAGGTGTCGAGCCTGGACCAGGACGCTTCGAGCCGTCCGTAGGGCGACAGCAGCCAGCCATCCCGCCGGTGTTCGTAAGCCGTGGTGAGCGAGCCGAACACCTGCTGGCCGTCGCGGGCGCCACTGGCGAAATTGCCGGTCGCGGTGACGAAGCGGCGGCTGTCGAAATCGAGCCTGCTGTAGCCGAGCAGACCGTCGATGAAGACATTGGCGACCGGGCTGAAGCTGCCATAGGCGGCGACGCTGAGCGCCGCGGCCTCGGTGCGGGTGCCGTTGGTGCCAATGTCGGCACCGTCTCGGCCATAACCGAAACCGATGCCGCCAACAAAGCGTGGCGAAAAGCGGTAGTCGACACCACCACTGACGCCGACCAGTGTCTGCTTGAAGTCGATGGCGCCGTCGCGCTGGCCGAAATTGACGAAGCCGCCGGCCCAGAACGCCATGGCTTTGGGCGTCTCGCCATGCCTGCCGGCGAGCCTGTCCATCGGGAAGCCGAGCGTAGTGCCGGATTGCTGCCGGTCGCTGTCATCTTGCGCGTAGCCCAGCGGCCGCTTTGCATCGCTGGTCAGGCCAAGCTGGACGCTGACCGGATTGGCATGCCGCTGGTTCTCGTCATGCAGCTGTTCCAGCCGCCCGTTGAAGTTGCGGGTCTGCGAGGCGGCGAGGCGGTTGGCCGCGTCCACCTGCGCGGCGACGAGACCGGTCACTTCCGGGTCCTGCGCCGGGTCAGGCCGCGCGGCGACGTTGAAGGTGACCATGCCCGGCGCGGAAACGCCCCAGCGGTTCGACAGCGTATAGGTCACCGCCACCGCACCGGAGGCGCTCGCGGTCGATGCAAAAACCAGGTCGTAGCTGCCACCGCCGCCCTCGATGCGGGCCGAGCCATCCGTGGCGGCTGGTGCCGCGACGATGGCCGCCGCGGTGAACGGCCCGCCGGAGGCTGCGGCGGTCAGGCTTGTCCTGGCCGAAGTGCCGGCGAGCACGTCGACACTGATGTCCCGAGCGACCGGAACCGGCGCGGAGACGACCAGCGTGTAGGCCCGCGTTGTGGCGTAGCGGTTGGCGTCGGTCACGTTGATCGTGAAGGGAAAGTTGCCCGCTTCGCCCGGCGTGCCCGACAGACTGCCATCCGCCTTGAGGGTCAAGCCCGCAGGCAATGCCCCCTCGCTGACGGTGAAACTGTAGGGCGCGCCGCCACCGGTGGCGCTGAGTGCCTGTTCATAGGCAACACCGCCTGTGGCGGCCGGCAGCGTGTCCGGCGTGATCGCCAGCGTGGGCGCCTGGACGACCAGCGAAAGCCGCTGGATCCACGATGACGTTGCGGAGTCCTTCGAAACGATCGAGAAGGCATAACGGCCGGCTTTGGTCGGCGTGCCCGACAGCACGCCCTCGGCGCTGATTTTCAATCCGGGTGGCAGCGGGTTGCCGAGCGATCGGGAGAAGGTGTACGGCCCGATGCCGCCCGAAGCTGTGAACGCCTGGCTGTAAGGCGTGCCGGCGGTGGCCTCCGCCAGTGTGTTCGGCGTGATGCCGCTGGTCGCGGAATCGTTGATCGCGACCGTGTAGTTGCGAGAGCTGGCAAAGCCGAGGCTGTCCGTTGCGGTGACGGTGAAGGTGTAGCTGCCGGCCTGCGTCGGCGTTCCGGAAAGCGTCCCGCCGGGGTCGAGGACAAGGCCTTTCGGCAGGTCGGTGCTGGAGGCTGAGAAGCCATGTCCACCTGCCCCGCCCGAGGCGGTCAGGCTCTGGCTGTAAGCGGTGCCGACCACACCTTTGACCAGAGCCGATGGCGCGATGGTTATGGTCGGCACGGCGATCTTCATCGTGTAGGGTTTGCTGCCCGTGAAGGGAGCGCCTGCGCCTATCGAATTGTCCATGACATCGACGGTGAAAGAGAAATCGCCAGCCTCCTTGGGCATTCCGCGGATTTCACCACCCGCAAGGAGCTCAAGCCCATCCGGCAGTGCGCCTTGTGCTATGAAATAAGTGTAAGGCGCGACGCCGCCGGACGCGGACAAAAACTGGCTGTAGTGGGTCCCAATGACAGGGTCCGGCAAGGAAGCCGTGTCCAGGCTGATCGCCGGGGCACCGATCATCAGCGTGTAGGAGGTCATCATCTTGTAGGGACCTTGCCCGCCTGTGCTGTCAGTTACGGTGACGGTAAACGGGAACGTGCCAGCCTGTCTCAGCGTACCCGACAAGACGCCGGAAGGATCCAGGGAGAGGCCCGCCGGCAGTTGGCCCGTATGCGAAAATTTGTGTGGCAACGTGCCGCCAGATGATAAGAAAGTATAGCTGTAGCCCAAGCCCACCGCCGCCCTGGGCAAGGATGTCGGATCGAGCGTGACTGCCGGTGGCTGCACGGTGATTGAATAGCCCATGCTGCCGGTGAAAGGCCCGCCCTCGGCGGCGGAACTGCTGTCCTCGGCCGTCACAATGACGTTGAACGGGCCGGATTCGGTCGGCGTGCCGGAGATCGTCCCGGCCGGACCGACGACAAGGCCAGCAGGAAGCCCGGATGCCGAGTACTTGTAAGGCCCATTTCCGCCGGACGCCGAGAGGCTTTGGGAATAGGCCACACCGACCGTGGGATTGGGCAGACCGCCCGGGCTGACGGTAATCGTCGGCGGCTGGACCGTCAGCGGATGGAAGCGACAGAAGGTGTTGGAGGCGCTGTCGTTGCCACAGATATAGATCGTAAAACTGCCTGCCTTTGTCGGCGTGCCGGATAGTTCACCGTTGTTCCAGGTCAGTCCAGGAGGCAAATCGCCGGACTGGTAGAAGCTGTAGGGCGGGAGACCGCCCGAAACCGTAAAGGTCTGTCGATATGGAATTTTCCAGGAAGCATCGGGCGATCCCGTGGGCCACAAAGCGATGACAGCCGGATTGATCTTCAGCGTATAGGTATGCTCGGCGTAGCCCATAAACAGGGGGTCAGTCACCACGATCTTGAAGGTAAAGCTGCCACTTGCGGTGGGAATTCCGTGCAGCATCCCCCCGAAACCCACCCTTATCCCATCGGGCAAACCATCACCTCGGTAAGAGCATATCCCAATACACCCCTGCGCCTCACGGGTGGCGAAAAGGGGCTTGCCGACGATGGCGTCCGGCAATGGCGTTGTATCCATGGTCATGGCCGCGAATGCCTTCGCCGGCGCGAGCCACAGGCAGAGAAGCGCCAGGATGGTGACAAGGACACCCGATCGGAAGCGTCGGCCGGATCGTTGATCCATCAGGCCCCTGTCCGACAAACCGAAAAACGAAATCCGCCGATCGATGCCCCGTCGTCCCATTGAACCCCTCACCCGCTCGGACGGCACCTCCGCGCAGGTCCCGTCGAACTTCCTCTGCATGGCAAGGCGGTCGCGATAAATACGGCAGATGCCGTATTTCGACGCCGGCTACGGCGCACCGGCGCGCGGAACACCGCGTTTTTGGAACAAAGCCGGCGGCAACCGGTTCGAAGGGAAGCGCTGGCCTGCCCGGGCAGGTACCATTACCTATTGGCTGCGAGGGCACGCGACGGAGGAACCTATGCTCAGGATTGGCTCGATCGTATGGGGCGTGAAGGACGTGCCCCGCGCCATCGAGTTCTGGTGCGCCGCGCTGAACTACAAGCCGCTGCGGGAGCCATCGCCGGATTGGGCCATCCTCGTGCCTGAGCAAGGACAGGGCCAGCAGATGGCGATCACGGTCGTCTCGTCCGACGCCGCCAGGCATCAGCGCCATCATCTCGATCTCTACGCCACCGACCGGAAGGCAGAAGTCGAGCGGCTGCTCGCGCTCGGCGCGCGGCGGGTGGACTGGCGCTATCCCGAAGGTGCCGATTATGTCGTGCTTGCCGATCCGGACGGAAATACATTCTGCGTCGTGGAGAAGCGGGTGTAGCCGATGGTTCGGCACGGGTCCAATCCGGCTGAACTGCGCTCCAACTCCTTGTTATTACGCAGCTCCCACCGCAAACCGCTGCGCGTTTTTCCAGGACGTGCTCCAGCGCTTGTGAGAATCGGGAAAAGCTGGTCTGGTCCGGCCCGCGGAAAGTATCAGGCAGTCGAGGGCCGCAATGCAGTTACATCAGAAAGGCGTCGAGCTGCTTGTCACGTTGATGGATGCGATCGACCATCAGGACAAGCTGAAGCCGACGGATGTCGACTGGCTGCTGCGGGAAACGGCGCAGGTGCTGGGCGAGTTGCTCAAGCGCGACGTTCCGGTCGAACGGCACGCGGAAACCGCCAACGAACCGTGACGGATGCGCCGGGCAGGCGCGTTTTCCTCATGGCGCACCGGGTGGTTTTGCGAGCACCTAAGGCTGCCTATCGGTCAGCCGATAGACGGAGACATGCGAGCGCGACTCCGCCGTGAATTCGGCACCCAGCCAGTCGGCATGCCGGCTTTCGAGTTCGAACCCCGCCAGTTGCGCCATCAGATCCAGTTCGGCTGGCCAGACATAACGATGCCGGGACCGCATCAGGCTGGCCTGTCCGTCGCCATCGAACCGAAAATGGTGCGATACAGCGTGCTGGCGCAGCACGTCATATGTATCCAGGCCGATATAGCCGGGCTCGGTGTGCCAGACGACGGCTTCCTGTGTCGGCGGCAGGCGGCGCAGCTCCGGGACCCACAGCTCGATGACGAAGCGCCCGCCAGCAGCGAGATGGCGCGCCGCATTGCGGAAGCACGCGACCTGTTCGGCCTGGGTCAGCAGGTTGGAGATCGTGTTGTAGACAAGAAAGACCAGCGTGAATTCACCCGGTGCCGTGGCGGAAGCCATGTCGCCGGTGATCACCGGTATGCGTGCCGCGCCGGCCTTGGCACGCAGCTGATCGATCATCGGTCGCGACAGCTCTATGCCGACGACAGGCACGCCGGCGTCGCGAAGCGGCACGGCGATACGCCCGGTGCCGATGGCGAACTCAAGGGCACGGCCACCTTCGGCAAGCGCCGCCAGCCGCGCCACCGCCGGCCCGACGACCGCGTCGGCGAACATCCCCGCGCCCGGCGTGTCGTAAGCCGCGGCAGTTTCTTCATTCCAGACGTCATCTTCTTGCATGCCGAGGTTTATAGAGGCTCACTGCCGGAGTTGGCGAGCAGGCGCTGGATTCCTGCTGACAGCATCCGACACGATTGCCATCACCAGGATGCGCGATCCGATCGACATGCGCATCTCGATGCGCCGGCCGTTGGCAAGGGTGACGATACCCGCCGGCAGATCGACCGCGATGTCCTCGAAGCCGAGCACGACACCATCGAGCGGAAAGCTCGCCTTGTAGGCTGCCTCCTTGACCGCAAAGGCGATGGTGCCGGCGATGGCGGGATCGCAACCGCCAAGCCGGTCGCGCGCGTTCAGCACGACGGGCTCGATATCCGGCGGCAAGGGCAGCGCCGGTTCGATATCGACACCGACGCCGTGGATCGTTTCCGCGCGGGCGGCGACGGCGATGGCGATGTCGGCATCATGGGCGATCGAACCGACCGCGCCGGCCGGCCAGACCGGCTCCCCGGCGCTGCCGCGCGGAACGGCAACATGCTGAAAGCCCAGTTGCCGGAGCAGCCCATGCGCGATCAGCCGGCCGGCGCCGCTGGCATCGCGCCCGTGCGGCGTACGCGACAGGATCGACGCGTTTTCATCGGGCAGGATGTGGCTGGCATCGCCTGTTTCGATGCGGCGGCAGCCGACCAGCAGGCCAGGCGGCGCAAGCGCAGCCAGCGCCCGTTCCAGCGCGCCCAATCCGTCCTGCGAGACGGTGGTCGTCATCTAGCGGCGAAGGTCGAGCTCGGCGATCATCTCGCCGTCCTCGTCCAGTCCCTGCTCGACAAAGCCGAATGAGGCGTAGAGCTGCTTGGCGGCGGTGTTGGCGGGCTCGTAGCAGATCAGGACCTTGCGCACATGCGCGAGTGCTTCGATCTCGCGCAAGACCGCCGTCATGCCGGCACGGCCAAGGCCCCTGCCCTGTTCGCGGCGGTCGATCATGAAACGATAGATGTTCGCTTCATCCTCATCCGCCGGCGCCTGATACATCAGGAAGCCGACCACCTTGCCGTCGGCCACGAGCGCACGCGGGATGGCATCGTCGTCCTCGCCGGCCTCCTCCAGCGAGTCGGCGTTGGAGGCGACGAAATCGACCTGGCCGGGCAACAGGTCGAGGGCAAGCACGGCCTGCCGGTTCCGGTCGGTGACCGCCTCCAGCACCACGGAGGCGAGCTTGCCCGCTTCTGTCATGCCCGCCTCTTCTGCTCGACGATCGGCGTGACGATGCCATGCAGCTTCGCCGGGTTGCCGCGCCATACGGTGTTGGGTTCCAGCACCTCGCCCTTCATGACGAAGCAATCGACGTCGGCGACCGAACCCTCGCCCATCACCACGGCGTAGTGCACGAAGGCGGCGGGCGCCAGCGTACAGCCATTGCCGATGCGGATGTAATCCGACTTGAAAGCGCCCTCTTCCAGCGAATGCGCCTGGATCACGCAGCCTTCATTCAGCGTCACGTCATCGCCGATCTCGACCAGCGAGCGCTCGGTGATGATGGAGCCGCCGTCATAGAGCCGCTTGCCGACCTTGACGCCGACGGCGCGCATGATCAGCGGCTTGAACGGCGTGCCGGCGAAAAGGCGCATGATCGGCGAATCCGACAGCTTCCAGTGGCGTTCATGCCGCCAGAAGATCGGATCGTAAATCGTCGCCATGCGCGGCTTCAGGCGTCTGAAGCCGAGGCTGATGCGTTCCAGGAAGATGTAGAACGGGATGGCGATCGCCGAGGTCAGGAACACCGCCACGAACAACGCCGTCTGGCCCCATTCGGTGTAGTAGTTCAGCGCCCGGTCCCAGATCGCCAGCGTCAGGAACAGGATCAACCACTGCGAGAACACGAACAGCACGCCGGACACGCCATTGTGCAGGTTCTTCAGCGGCAGGCGACGCTTGCGTTCCTGGTCGGAAATCAGGCCGAGCAGCTCCTTGTCGCGGTTGACGATGCGCGGGATCTCGAAGGGCGGCGAACCGAGCAGGCCGACATTCTCGCGGACAGGGCCGTCGACCGGCACATGCACCTTGGTGCCGAGCAGCACGTTGTAGCCGGTGCGTGAATCCGGCGAATAGATGATGTTGTTGCCGAAGAAATTGCGGTCGCCAACGCGGGTGTGCTCGAGACGGAACGAGTTGGCCGACTTCTGCATGTTGATCATGAACAGGCCGTCGGACACCATGGTTTCCGAGCCGATTTCGGTGAGCTGCGGATTTTCATGGCGCTGGTTGGTGCCGAAATTGGAACCGGTCTGCTCGACCTTGTTCAGCTTCCAGCCGATGGCGCGCAGGTAATAGACGATGGCCGATGAATCGCCGAACAGCGTGTTCAACAGACGCACATTGCTGACCATCTCCAGCATCGACTGCAGCCAGTAGTGGAAGCCGTAGAGCGAGTAGTTGCGGCCCGGCTTCAGGAACAGGTTGAACAGGCGCGGCAGGATGGCGGCCAGAAGCACGCCGACGACGATGAAGCCGGCGACCGTGACCGTGGTGCCGATGGCAACGATGCCGATGGTTTCCTGATAGTCGTCGCTGACGTTTTCCCAGAAGGTGTGGAACAGAAGCGGGAACGGCGTGACGATGGTGAACAGGATGACGAGCTGGATCAGCTCGTAGATGACGCGACGCGCGCTGGAGATCGGCACGTTGGGGATAGGCGAATAATCGGCGGTGGTCGGGATGGCCGGCGAACCATGCCAATGTTCACCGGCCGGGATCGCCTGGCCACGATGCAGCGACGAGGCATGGCCGAGCTGCGAGCCGGATTCCATGCGGGTGTCGATGTCGAGCGTCGAGCCGACGCCGACAAAGGCGTTGTCGCCGATATGGACCGGACCGGTATGGATGTAGCCGGCCTGGGCGCGGAAGCCGAGAACGCTGGATTCCTTGCGCAGGATGGTGTTGTCGCCGATGGTGATCAGGTCGGTGCAGACCGGCACGGAACGGCACTCGATCACCGTGCGGTCGCCAAGGCGCGCGCCGAGCAGGCGCAGATAGAGGCTGTAAAGCGGGCTGCCGCGGAACAGCACCACCGGCGCGGTGCGGATCAGCGTCTTGACGACCCAGAAGCGGTAATAGCGCCAGCCCCAGATCGGGAAGGTCTCTGCCTTCCAGCGGCCGACCAGCACCCATTTGAGGACAACGGCCGCACCGGTCAGGCCGAAGAACATGCCGGCCGACAGGATGACGCAGCGCATGTAGAGCGTGACCGGGTCGTCGAGCGCGTCATAGACCCAGTCGAGGCCGTCGTTGAAGGCCCACAGCGACAGGTAGCTGTAGGCGGCATAGAACACGAGCTGCAGGAAGCCGGTGCCCCAGTATTGCAGGTTGGTCGCCTTATGGGTGAGCATCGGCTCGTTGGCGGCGACCGCCACTTCCGCCGGCGCACGCAGGTGATCCGCCAGCTTGGCCACCGTCGGATGCAGGTAGATGTCGCGCATCGACGCCGTCGACCACTCCGGCCGGCCACGGACGCGGGCGCAGAAGCGGGCCATCAGCAGGGAGTTGGCGCCGAGATCGTCGAAGAAATGATCCTCGATCGAGACGCCTTCGAACTTCAGGACATCGGCCAGCGTCTCGGCGAGGAATTTCTCGTCGTCGTTGCGGTAGTCGACCATGGCATTGCCAGCGGTGACGCGAACGCTGGTCGGCTTCGGCAGCTTGCGCAGGTCGGCCTTGTTGGAGACCGTCATCGGGATCGCATCGAGCCGCTCGAGATAGGCCGGCACCATGTAGTCGGGCAGGCGCCGCTTCATCTCTTGCGCAAGCGCTGACCGGTCGATCTCGACGACATCGGTCTTGGGCGCATAATAGGCGACAAGCTCGGTGCGCTCCGGCTCGATCTCCCAGGTGGTCACCGCCGCCTGCGCGATGCCGGGCTGGTCCAGCAGCACGGCCTCGATCTCGCCCAATTCGATGCGGTAGCCGCGGATCTTGACCTGGGTGTCGATGCGGCCGCGATACTCGATCTCGCCCTTGTCGTTGATGCGGCCGAGGTCGCCGGTACGGTAGATGCGGCCGCTCGGATTGTTGGGCAAGCCGATGAAATCCTCGATGAACTTCTGCTCGGTCAGGTCCGGCCGGTTGAGATAGCCGACGGCGACGCCCATGCCACCGATGCAGATCTCGCCCAGTTCATCGCCGGTCAGCAGTCGCGGCTTTTCCGGGTCGAGGATGGCGATGGAATAGGTGGGCAGCGGCACGCCGATGGTCACCGGCTCATCCGGTTTGAGATAAGCCATGGTGGCGGTGACCGTCGCCTCGGTCGGACCGTAGGTGTTGAGGATCTGGCGGCCAGGAGCGGCCCAGCGGTTGACCAGCTTCTGCGAACAAGCTTCGCCGCCGACCAGGATGGCGCGCAGGCTCGGCACATCGCTTTCGATCGACGACAACAGCGTCGGGCTGCAGGCCATGCAGGTGATCTGGTGGGTGCGCAGGAAATCTGCGAGTTCCTCGCCGACCAGCGGCTGCTGGCCCGGCGCCGGCACCACGGTGGCGCCGGCAGCGAAAGCCACCCAGATCTCTTCCGACGAGAAGTCGAAAGCGATCGTCATGCCCTGATAGATGCGGTCACTCGGCTTGTAGCCATAAGAAGAGGCGGCGACGCGGATGAAGTTGCAGAAGCTCTGATGGGTGACGACAACGCCCTTCGGCTTGCCGGTCGTGCCCGAGGTATAAAGGATGTAGCAGGTGTGATCCTGAATGGCGGCTCGCGCAGGCGTGGTCTCAGGCTTGAGCGCGATTTCCGAGGCAGCGGAATCGATCGAAATGTGCGGGACCGGCAGTTTTTCGACGCGCGCCGCATAGGCCGACACGCTGATGACCAGCGACACCGAGGCGTCCTCGATGATCATCGCCATGCGCTCGACCGGGAAGGCCGTGGCCAGCGGCACGAAGGCGGCACCGGCCTTCAGCACCGCCAGGATGGCGATGTAGGTTTCGGCGGAGCGATCCAGCAACAACCCGACCCGGTCTCCCGGTTTGATGCCGCGCTCGATCAGCAGATGGGCGAACTGGTTGGCGCTGTTGTCCATCTCGCGATAGGACCAGACCCGGCCATCGGAAATCACCGCCGGCGCGCTGTCGAAGCGGCCGGCAAGCTCGGCGAAGAACTGCTCGAGCCGCTCATCCGGCTTGCCCTTGCGGACGAAATCCGGCCCGATCAGCAACTGCCTGGCGGGCGGCGGCCCTGCCGGAGCCTCGACCTTCTTGCGGGGCTTGCGAGGTGCCTTGACTGCTTCACTGGACATTTGTCGATACTTCGGGCCTGAGGGTCGCGCGGAATCACGCTCTGGAAAAGTGCCTTAGCCGGTTGTTGCCATTACAACTATGACACCTGGAATCGAAGACAATCTTGCTGTGGATTGCGTTCGGCAGCGCCCTCTCCTGCTGAATCAAGGCAAATCTATGCCATTGTTGATGAGATGGGCGAAGACGTGGTGGCGACACACGCAACCGGTATCCATGTCCTTGCCACAATTTGGTCTGATCGAACTCATGGCTTGACGGCGTCAACGACAATTGCGCGGCCCTGCCCAAGCTTCGTCAGTTTAACGTATTGTTTTATCAAAGATTCTCATCGCGAAACCGTGGGACACTTCTTGCGGGACCTGCTTAGGGGTTGCTACAGACATCATGGATGACGCCGAAGCTCAGGTCGAAGGGCGCAATATCGGCAGCGGTCTTTCACGAATAATTGACCGCATCGTGGAGCCGCGCGTGCTCGGGCCGATCGTCGGCGCCGTCGCCGTCGCCATCGCGTTCCTGTTCATCCGCGAGATCGGCGGCAAGATCCGCGTCAACCATACGATCGAGGCCATCGCCTCCACGTCCTTTGCGACGGTGGCGCCGGCGCTCGCCTTCACGCTCGTCAGCCTGATGGCGATGGCGCTGTACGACGTCATGGCGATCCGGCACATCGCGCCCGACAAGGTGCCGACCCGGCTTGCGCTGTTCGCGGGCTTTGTCGGCTACGGTTTCTCGAACGCGATCGGCTTCCATGTTTTCGTCGGCGGCCCCGTCCGCTACCGCATCTACCAGTCGGTCGGCCTGGATGCCGCCGATGTCGGCCGGATCGTCGGCGTCTCCTTCCTCACCTTCTGGGGCGGCCTGCTCACTGTCGTCGGCACAGCGATGCTGTTCGACCCGGTCGGCGTACCGGCGCTCAGCCTGGTTTCGCCAGTCGACGACCGCATTATCGGCGGTGGCATCCTCGCCGGCCTTGTGCTCGTGCTGTTGTGGCTGTCGCGCGGCAAGCGGCAGATCTCAGTACTCGGCTGGACGTTCCCGTTCCCGTCGGCGCGCAGCGCGGCGGTGCAGATCCTCATCGGCGCGGTTGATATCGGTGCCGCGGCGGCAGCGCTCTACGTGCTGCTGCCGGTTGATGTCGTGCCGCCGTTCACGGTGTTCCTGGCTCTGTTCGCCGTCGCGATCATTGCCACCGTCATCAGCCACGCCCCCGGCGGCCTCGGCGTGCTGGAGGCGACAATCCTGTTCGGGCTCGGCGTCGGCGCCCGGCCCGACGTCATCGCAGCGCTCGTCATCTTCCGCATTGTCTACTACCTGTTCCCGCTGGCGCTGGCGGCGCTGGCCCTGCTCGTCTTCGAAATCTACCGTGTCCGAAGCGCGGTCTCGAACGTGGCTGGTCGAACGCTGGCGCTGACGCGGCACATCGTACCGCCGATAAGCGCCACACTGGTCTTCGCCGGCGGGTTGGTGCTGCTGTTCTCGGGCTCGGTTCCAGCCAATGGCGTCCGCACCGACTGGCTGAGCGATATCCTGCCCTTGCCCTTCGTCGAGGCTTCGCACCTGCTCGGCAGCGTCACCGGACTGCTGCTCATCATCATCGCGCGCGGCCTGTACCGCCGCATCGCGCTGGCGCGCTTCGCGGCCATCGTGCTGCTGCTGACCGGTGCCGCCTTTTCCATCCTAAAGGGGCTCGACTGGGAAGAAGCAGTTGTGCTCATGGCCGTGGCAGCCTCGCTGTTCATCTACAGGGACGCCTTCTACCGCAAGGGCGACTGGCGTTCCTTCCGGCTGGATGCCACCTGGATCGGCCTGTCGGCCATCGTCATGACCGCCAGCATCATCGTCGGGCTGCTTGCCTATCGCCATGTCGAATATCAGTCGACGCTGTGGTGGGAGTTCGCCTGGGACGGCGACGCACCACGCTTCCTGCGCGCCACCATGGCGGTGGCCATCGTTGCGGCAGCGCTCGCCATAGACACGGTCATCAACCGCCCGGCACGGCTCAAGGGTCCGGTCCAGACTCCAGTGCCGGATGTCGTGCGCCAGATTCTGGAGACATCATCCGGCACCGAACCGTGCGTCGCCCTGCTGGGCGACAAATCCTTCATGATCTCGCCTTGCGAGAAAGCGTTCCTGATGTATGCGCGATCCGGCAACAGCTGGATCTCGATGGGTGATCCGGTCGGCGATGCGCAGGCCGGCAGGACGCTGATCTGGCGTTTCGCGGAAGCCGCCGACCAGGCCGGCGCACGCGCCGTCTTCTATTCCATCCAGCCGGAATTCCTGCCCCACTACCTCGACATGAGCCTGGCCATCCTCAAGATCGGCGAAGTGGCTCGGATCCGGTTGAACGATTTTTCGCTGGAAGGTGCCGTGCGGCAGCCGCTTCGCTACGCCTATGGAAAGTCGGCACGGGAAGGTCTCACCTTCTCCGTCATCCCCAAGGCGGATGTCGCGAGCCTCCTGCCGGAACTGCGCGCGGTCTCGGACGAGTGGATGGGCAAGAAGCACGGCAGCGAGAAAGGTTTCTCGCTCGGCTATTTCGACGACGACTACATGTGCGAATTCGACTGCGCCGTGCTGCGCAAGGGCGACGAGATCGTTGCCTTCGCCAATCTGTGGCGCAGCGGCGACGGCGAGGAACTGTCGGTCGACCTGATGCGCTACAAGCGCGGCGTCTCCAAGATCATGATGGACGCGCTGTTCGCCCATATCCTACTGCTCGGCAAGGCGGAGGGCTACAAATGGTTCAACCTGGGGGCAGCCCCGCTGTCGGGACTTGCAGACCATCCGCTTGCCTCAACCTGGAACCGGATCGGCACCTTCATCTACAAGCGTGGCGATGAAATCTACAATTTTGAGGGCCTGCGCGCCTTCAAGCAGAAATTCGACCCAGTGTGGACGCCGCAATATCTGGCCTGCCCCGGCGGCCTCGCCATGCCGCAGATCCTGCTCGATATTACCACCTTGATTTCCGGAAATCCGATCAGGATCTTCAAACGATGAAAATCCCAGCCGTGTTCCTTTCCATCGCAATCGCCCTGTGCTGCGCCGGCACCGCGATGGCGCAGGCCAATCCGCGGCCTTCCACGCTTTCCGTTGCGCGGCTGCAGAATGTGCGCCTCCTGCCTGCCAAGGACGACGCCAAGGCCATGGTGGTCTATTTCTCCGACCGCAGCGGATGGAGCGCAAAGGACGATGCCGCAATCTCCGCCCTTAACGACGACGGCAATGTCGTGCTCGGCGTCGACCTTGCCGCCTATGCCCAGGAACTCGACAAGGCCGACGGTGTCTGCCTCTACGTCGTCGGCGAGATCACCGATCTTGCCCAGACCGCGCAGCGCCAGCTCAACATCCAGACCTATCTGCCGCCGATCGTCGCCGGCACCGGCGAAGGCGCCACCTTCGCCTATGCGGCGCTGGCCGACGCGCCGGCCAACACGCTGGGCGGCGCGGTCGCTTCCGGCTTCGCCGACCGACTGACGCTGCGGCTGCCGTTCTGTCCCGGCTCGACGGCGAGCAAGACCGCCGACGGCAAGGCCTACAGCTACGCCTTCGACAAGCCGATGCCGGAAGCGGCGACCCTGTTCGTCGCAGCCGACACGCTGGATGCAGTCCGTACACAGGCAGCACAGCAGTCCAACATCACCGTGGACGCCGTGGACGGCGAAGACACCGTCACCCAGATGGTCAGCGCGGTTTCGGCACTGGTCGATACCAACCAGCCCTTCGGCACGCTGCCCGCCGTCGACCTGCCGTCGACGACGCCGCCTAAAGCCATCGCCATCTTCATTTCGGGCGACGGCGGCTGGCGCGATATCGACAAGACCATGGGCGAATGGCTGTCGACGCAAGGGGTCCATGTCGTCGGGCTGGATGCACTGCATTACTTCTGGGCGAAGCGCACACCGCAGGAACTGGCCGCCGACATCAGCACTCTGATCAAGGGCGCGGACCCGCAGGGTAAGCTGCCGATCATGCTGATCGGCTATTCCTTCGGCGCGGACACGATCCCCTTCGCCTATCCGCTGCTGTCCAAGGAGTTGCAGGACAGGACCAAGGTACTCGGGCTGATGGCGCCCAGCATTTCCACCTCGATGCAGGTCACCATCTCCGGCTGGCTCGGCATCGACGACAGCGGCTATCCGGTGCCGCCGGCGATCGCCGCCCTGCCCAAGGACAAGGTGCTGTGCATCTACGGCAAGGACGATGACGAAGGCGGCTGCGAGGATCCGGCCGTCAAGGACATCACCAAGATCGAGACGGATGGCGGCCATCATTTCGACGGCGAATACACCAACATCGCAAAGCGGTTCCTCGACAAGCTCTGAGGCGTCCCCGAACTGGCGCGACAGCTATCGCACCATCGTGCCGACCTGCCGTTCACGCCATGCGCGCATCAGCGACGCGACCTTCTCGGCACTGCCGCGGGTGGCCGGTGCGTAGATGACGATGCGCATGGTGGGCGCATCCTCCAGCAGCAGGACCGTCTGGTCGAGTTCCAGCTCGCCGGTGCCGGGCACGTTGAAACGCTTGGGCTTTTCGTTCCTGACCGTCACATCATGTTCCGGCCACCAGGCCCGGAAGGATGGGCTTATCCCCTGCAGCCGTTCGATCAGCGTCAGGAAACTGGCATCGTTGCGGTTGCGCCCATATTCGATGCGGAAGCGGGCCAGCATCGATCGCGCGGCGACCTCCCAATCCGGAATCGCCGCCTGGTGCTCGGGACTGGCGAACATCAGCCACAACATGTTGCGGTTCTGCTGCGGCAAAGGCGCCAGGTCGCCGAAGACGGCGGACAGGCACTGGTTCCAGGCTGCGACATCAAGGCATGGGCTGGCGATGTAGGCCGGCCCCTCGATCGCCTCCAGCATGCGCAGATGCGCCGGCTTCAGGACCAGCCCCGCAACATTCTGGTCGGGAGGCGGACGGTTCTGGGCGAGGCTGAACAGATGGGTGCGCTCGTTCGGATCGAGGCGCAAGGCATGAGCGATGCGCTCCAGGAAATGCGCCGAGACCTCCATCTCGCGCCCCTGCTCGAGCCAGGTGTACCAGGTGACGCCGACGCCGGCCGCCTGCGCCACCTCCTCGCGACGCAGTCCCGGCGTGCGCCGGCAGCCGGTCATCGGCAGCCCGATATCGGCCGGCTGCAGGCGGCCGCGACGCGTGCGCAGGAACTGCGACAGTTCCAGCCGGTCAGACAATCTTGGATGCCTCGTCATGACGATTGCCAGTGATAATAGGATAACTTCTTCACTGTAATACGATGAGAGCATCACTCATCTTCCCGTCGCAGGCAACGAGCGTTTCCGTGAAAAGGAAAGCTCCCACCGCCGGGAAAAGGACAAAGCATGACATCGAATGACGCACGCAAGCGGCTGCTGGCCTTCCGCAGCCGGCTTTATGTCGACCATGATCTCAGCGCGGTCGATGAATATCTGCATCCGAACTTCGAAAGCGACTCGCCGCTGATCGCAAGGCCGGGACGCGAAGCCTACAAGCAGTTCGTCCGCATGCTGCATGGAGGGCTGCCGGACCTGAGGCCTATCGAGCAGGCGATCCTGGTCGAACAGGACACCATGATGGCGATGACGATCTGGCGCGCGACGCATTCAGGCCCCTTCCTCGGCGTCGCCGGCACCGGCAAGGCCGTGATCTTCAAGACGGCCGATCGCTACGAATTGCGTGACCAGCAGCTCTATCGGCATTGGGATGTCGTCGACCGCCTCGACGCCTCGATCGCGATCGGCCTGCTGCGGCCGGCGTGAACGGCACCGCGCGGGAACCGGCATCCTGGCGTCTTGGCCGGCGCTAGATGGAAGTGGAACTGACCGGCAGGTCAAAGACCAACAGCCCCGGCCGGTTCAGCGGCAGTTGCGCGGCGACGTCGCCCGACGGGCCGAGGACCGCTGTCGGGCCCCAGCATATCCGCCCGTCCCTTTCGCCCGTCACGTCGGCTGAAACCAGCCACATCCCGTTCTCGCGGCAAAGTTCGGCACGCACCGCATTGTGGGCATGCCGGTATTTTTCCGCCTTATGCCGCGGCAACATGTTGTTGGCCGGACAAACGATGAGAAAGGCGCCGCTGTCGGCCAGGAACCTCGACGCAGCAGGGAAATTGGTGTCAAAACAGATGTTGATGCCGAACCGCAGCCCATCGACCTCGAACACATCGGCGCTGTCTCCGGGATGGAAGCAGCGTTCCCGGGACAGCAGATGGATCTTGCGATAGCGCCCGACGAGGGTCTGGCGATGCACCACGACGGCGGTGTTGAAAAGCCGACCTCCCTCGATCTCGATAAGGCCGAAGACGGTCATCGGTGCGTCTGGCGGGAACATGCGCAGGAGTGCCGCAAAGGCCGGCGAGCCAAGGTCGATGGCGTGCCTCCATGCAACCTGCTCAACAGTCAGATAACCCTGGAGGAAACATTCCGGCAGGCACAACAGCGACGCACGTTCACGCTGCGCCCTGTCGACCAGATGCAGCAGGTGTCCGGTCGCCGCCGCGATGTCCTCGCGAAAATCAGGTGTCTGAGCGGCCGCAATGCGAATGGTCGTCCCCATGCTAGAGCATTTCCAGTTTTTCCCGATCGCGGGCGGCCCCTGGATCGCCCTTTTCATCCAGGTGGTCATGCCGAATCGGCCGGCAGCACGGTAGGTCGGTGTGTGACACTGGCATGGGAAGAGATATGGCACCTGAAATTTCGTTCTTCTCCCTGGTGCATGTCCCGCTTGCCGAAGCCTGCGCAACGCTGAATGCCGGCTATGAAGGCTACATCGTGCCGATCGCCTTCGATTCCGCCTCGCTCGCCCGCCGCATCCAGGCGGAGCATATCGACCTGGTGTCGAGCCAGCTTCTGCGTGTTGACGACAAGACCGCCGGCATCATGCTGATCGCCCGGCGCGGCCGCACGAGCCGGCTCGCGGCGCTCGGCATCGCACCGGGGTTGCGTGGCGCCGGCATCGGCTCGCGAGCGGTGGCCGCCGCGATTGCTGCAGCGCAGGCACGCGACGACGAGCGCATGGTGCTGGAAGTGATCGACAGCAACGTCAAGGCGATCGCCACCTATACGAAAGCCGGCTTTGCCCCACGCCGTACGCTGGTAGGCTATGCACATGCCCCGGTGCAGGCATCACCGCTATCGGACGAAGCCTTGCCCTGCGCGGTCGACAGCGCCTTGCCGTTGCTGCTCGATGCCTATCCGCGCGATGCGAGCTGGCAGACCGCGCCGGTTTGCTTTGCCGGCGCAGCACAGCCGACCGAGGCGTTCCGGAGCGGCGACGCCGCCGCGCTGGTCGATGCCAGCGGACCGGCGGTGCGCCTGCTGGCGTTCGCCGTTCGCTCTCCGCGACAAGGCATCGGTCGCCGCTTCATGCAATCCCTGCTGGCGCGGTTTCCGGAGCGGGCCTGGTCGATTTCGGCAACCTTGCCGGCCGGGCAAGCAGCGGAATTCCTCGGCGCCACCGGCTGGAAGCAAACTGCGCTGTCGCAGCTGGAAATGGTTTTGCCCCAGGGATAAGGCCGCGCCGTTTCCGGCTACGAGAACCGGCGCGCGCCCGCGGGCGCCAGGCTGAGCAGGCCGAGAAGCGCCAGGGCAAAGCCGATCCACAGCGGTGAGGTCAGTCCGAAGCCCGACGAGATGCCGAGGCCGCCGGCCCAGGCGCCGAAGGCCAGCCCGACATTGATGATCGAGACGTGGACCGTGTTGACAAGCGGACCGGCCTGCACCACGCGCATGACACGCGCCACCATGGCCGGATTCAATGGCAAGCCGAACAGGCCGACAAGCACCGAACCCGCGATCGCCACGGTCGCATTGCCGGCAAACAGCGCGAAAACGAGCAGCGCCAGCGACAGCACGGCCAGCCCGCCGACGAGGATCGTCAGGAAATGGCGGTCGGCGTAGCGGCCGATGACCAGATTGCCGACAACGGTGGCGGCGCCATAGACGGCAAGGACACCCGGGACCGCGGTCGGGGCGAAGCCGGTGACTTCGATGAAGATGGGCGAGAAATAGCTGAAGGCGGCAAAGGTCGCGCCGATGATGAAGGCACTGGTGGCGTATGCCGCCCAGAGACGGCCATCGCGGAAGGCTTTCACCTCACCCGCGAGGCTGGCGACGGTGCCCGGCCGATCCCGATCGTTTGGCGCAAGGGCTGCGATCAGGGTCATGCAAAGCGCTGCCAGGACGATCACCGCCCAGAAACTCGCCCGCCAGCCGAAATGCTGCTCGATGATCGTCGCGGCAGGCACGCCGACGACCGTGGCCAGCATCAGGCCTGCAAGAACAAGCGATGACGCCCGCCCCTTCCGGTCGTGTGACACAAGACCGGCGGCGATCGAGATGGACACGCCGAAGCAGGCGGAAGCGGCCACACCGGTCAGGATGCGGGCAGCGGCCATGACCGGGTAGGCTGACGTTCCCGCCGCAACGAGACTTCCGGCGATGTAGACGACGAGCAGCGCAAGCAGCGCCGCCTTGTTCGAAATGCCGAGCCTGAGCAGCAGCACGGTCAGGATCGGACCGCCGACGACCATGCCTGCGGCATAAAGCGAGATGAGATTGCCGACCTCGGCGATGGAAGCATCGAAGGCCTGCGCCAGCGTCGGCATCATGCCTGCCACCATGAATTCCGACATGCCGAGCATGAAGCAGGTCAGGCTTAGGACATAGACCACGGGCGGCATGGCCGCGCGTGCGATCTCCGGCGACATGCAGGGTTCCAAGGTGCTCATGAGCGGCACGCCCTCTTTCTGTAATTTCGATTACAGAAATGGCTATCGACCTTGCCAGGCGCGGTCAAGCAATTTATGTAATCGAAATTACAGAAAGGATTCCGATGTCGCCGCGTGGCCGTCCCCGCAGTTTCGATCGCGATCAGGCGCTTGAGCGCGCGATGGAAGTATTCTGGTCGAAGGGCTATGAGGCCACGCAGATCGACGACCTGATGTCGGCGATCGGCATCGCCGCTCCGAGTTTCTATGCGGCCTTCGGGTCGAAGGAAGCGGCCTTCATCGAAGCGGTGGATCTCTATGTCGTCACGGTTGGTTCGCGCTCGATGCAAGCGCTGGAGGCTGCGCCCACGACAAGGGAAGGCATCCGGGCGATGCTTGGTTGCAGCATCGACGTCGCGCTTTCTTCAAAGTCGGGCGGCTGCCTGCTGATCCTCGGCGCGGTCAATTGCCTTCCCAGCCATCAGCCGGCCCGCGAGCATCTCATGAAAGCCCGCCGCAAGACCGTCACGCTCATCAGGGCGCGGCTCCAGCGCGGCATCGAAGATGGCGACCTTGCCGGGACCGTTGATGTCGACCAGCTGGCCGCCTTCTATCACGGCGTGCTGCAGGCGATCTCCTTCCAGGCACGCGATGGCGCGACCCGCGCTGAACTCGAGGCTCTGATCGAGCCGGCCATGGCGGCGCTGTCCTGAGCCGTCGCCTCGCAGGCGTCCTGCCGCCCGACCTATCCTCGGGCGCTCCCGTCAATTGCGCGGCTTGTTGCCGGCGCGGGGGTCGTGAACCCCATCAGTGGTCGGTGCGGGTAACGATGAACACACCAATTAATCAATTAGAATTTTCTAATATTCACTGACCCAGAAACGACCGATTGAGCACAATCTCGGAATATTCTTCCTCGACCAAATTATCTTCGATTCATGAAGAGACACCGATTCAATCAATTAACACGATAAATATGATGTATACTTAAATTATGAATTTCTAAAATAGGCTACATTCTAGATATTCTTTCCTAAATTGGTTGCGCCCACTCAACCTGCTGGCTAGAACCGATTCGGTATTACTCCAGGTTGCAAGGGGCGCGTATGCGGCAGGCTCGACACGGCTTCATATGGTCAACAACCTTCCTGAGCAGTCTCGCCGGGCTGTCGTCGGGACTTCTGCTTTTCCCGACGGGCGCCCTGGCCAACTGCACCACTGTGGGTGGCGTCACCACCTGCGACACCGCGGCACCCAATCCCTATACGACGCGCGTCGGCACCGGTACGGCTGACAACAACCGCACCGTGACGGTCGGCAGCGGCGCGACGATCAATGTCACCGCCAACAACGCCATCAGCCTCGGCAACGCCGCCACCATCACGATCGACGGCACCGTCCGCAACGTCGCCAACACCCCGAACGGGGCCGGCACCTCGAACACCGGCAACAACACGGTCGAATTCGGCAGCAACAGCACGTTGAGGATCAATGCCGGCGGCAGCATCATCGCGGCCGGCAACTCGACCAATTCGGAAGCCATCAACCCGACCGGCTTCGGCAACACCATCATCAACTACGGCCTTATTCAGGCCACCACCAGCAACGCCATCTGGTTCGAAGACCGCGTCAACGGCACCAAGAATGTCGTCGACAATTACGGCACCATCGAAAGGGTCGGCGGCGGCGGCGTGATGGGCAGCAGCGGCAATTCCGGCATCACTTTCTACAACCGCACCGGCGCAAAGATTTTCGGCAACCTCACCTTCAGCGGCGGCAACGACGACCTGATCTTCGAGTCAAACTCCACGGCATCGGGTGGTATCAATGGCGGCGGCGGCACCAACAACCTGACCCTGCAGGGAGCGGCCGGTTCGAACGATATCCTGCCCGGCAGCATCACCAACTTCAGCACGCTGACGAAGGACGGCCAGGGCCAGTGGACCGTCACCGGCAGCCTGTCCGGTTTCACCATCGTCACCGTCAAGAACGGCGTGCTGGCGCTCACCGGCAACAATGCCGGCTATACCGGCAACCTGATCGTCGAGCCGACCGGCATCCTGGAAGCGCGCGCGCAGAGCCTACCGACCAAGGCGACTGCTTCCGACAACGTCAACAACGTCCAGAACGACGGCCTGGTGCGCTTCACGCAAGGCGACAACGGCAGCTATATCGGACAGATCACCGGTTCGGGCTCAGTGGTCAAGCTCGGCGCCGGCGTGCTGACGCTGACGCCCGCCGTCGCAGCGGGCAACACCTTCCTCGGCGGCCTGTCGATCAACCAGGGCACGGTGGCGGCGGCAGCCGACAACGCGCTCGGCGGCGCGACGGGTTCGCTGACCTTCAATGGCGGCACGCTGCAGCTCAACAGCAGCTTCGATCTCGCCAGCAGCCGCGCCGTCACCATCAACGCCGCCGGCGGCACCATCGACACGCAGGGCTTCCAGTCGACGATCAGCCAGGGCATCACCGGCACCGGCGCACTGACCAAGGCAGGCTCCGGCACGCTGGTGCTCAACGGCGCCAACAGCTATGGCGGCGGCACCGTGATCAATGGCGGCGTGGTCCGGGTTTCCAATGACGGCGATCTGGGCGCGACGTCCGGCGGCGTCACCTTCAACGGCGGCACGCTGCAGCTCAACAGCAGCTTCGACATCAATGCCGGGCGGGCGCTGACCGTCAACGCAGCCGGCGGCACCATCGACACGCAAGGCTTCCAGTCCACGGTCAGCCAGGGCATCACCGGCGCCGGCGCGCTGACCAAGGCGGGAACCGGCACGCTCACCCTGACCGGCGCCAACAGCTATGGCGGCGGCACGACGATTGCCGGCGGCACTTTGCAGCTTGGCAATGGCGGCACCACCGGCTCGATCACCGGCAATGTGACGAATAACGGCACGCTCACCTTCAACCGCTCCGACGCCGTCACTTTCGGCGGGCTGATTTCAGGCACCGGCGCGGTCCAGCAGATCGGCTCCGGCATCACCACGGTCACCGGCGCCAACAGCTATAAGGGCCCGACGACGGTCGGCGCCGGCACACTGATCGTCAACGGCAACCAGACCGCCGCGACCGGCGACACAACCGTCAATGCCGGGGCCACCATCGGCGGCACCGGCACCATCGGCGGCAGCATGACGGTTGCGAACGGTGGCACGCTGGCGCCCGGCAATGTCGGCACGACGCCGGGAACGCTCACCGTCAACGGCGCGGTCGTGCTCAACAACACCACCAACCTCAACTACAATTTCGGCCAGGCCAATGTCGCGGGCGGCCCCTTCAACGACCTGACCAATATCGCCGGCAGCATCGTCCTGGACGGCAAGCTCAACGTCAACCTGACGCCGGGCGGCTCCTTCGATCCGGGCGTCTACCGCATCATCAACTATGGCGGCGCGCTGCAGAACAACGGGCTGGACATCGCCAGCCTGCCACCGGGCACACCGCCCGGCACCTTCTTCGTGCAGACCTCGGTTGCCCAGCAGGTGAACCTCGTCAACACCGCCGGCCTCCAGCTCACCTTCTGGGATGTCGGTCCGAAGAACAATGGCGCGGTCAACGGCGGCACAGGTACCTGGCAGAATGCCGGGGCGACGGACAACTGGGCCGACCAGTCCGGCGCGGTCAACGCTCCCTGGGCCGACAGCGGCTTCGCCATCTTCATGGCGACGCCGGGCACCGTGACGGTCGACAACGGCAATGGCGCCGTTCGCGCAGCCGGCATGCAGTTCGCCAGCGACGGCTATGTCATCCAGGGTGGTACGCTGACGCTGGTCGGCGCGCCGACCTCGATCATCAAGGTGGGCGACGGCACCACCGGAGGCGCCGCCTATACGGCGACGATCAACTCCGTGCTGGCCGGCACGACGCAACTGGTCAAGACCGATCTCGGCACGCTGGTGCTCAACGGCGCCAACACCTACACCGGCGGCACCGCCATCAATGGCGGCACGCTGCAGGTGTCGAGCGACGGCAATCTCGGCGCGGCAGCGGGCGGGCTCAGCATCGACGGCGGCACGCTGCGGCTGGGCGCCAGCTTCAACATCAATGCCGGCCGCGCCATCACGCTCAATGCAGGCGGCGGCACGGTCGACACGCAAGGCTTCCAGACCACGGTCAGCCAGGGCATCACCGGCGCGGGCGCTCTCACAAAGACGGGAGCCGGCACGCTGGTGCTCAGCGGCGCCAACGCCTATGGCGGCGGCACGACGATTACCGCCGGCACGCTGCAGCTCGGCAATGGCGGCACCTCCGGCTCGATCACCGGCGATGTGACCAACAACGCCACGCTCGCCTTCAACCGCTCCGACATCGCCACCTTCGCCGGCGTGATTTCCGGCACGGGCGCTGTCCAGCAGAACGGCATCGGCACGACGGTGCTGACCGCCGCCAACACCTACACCGGCGGCACCACGATCAATGCCGGCACCTTGCAGCTCGGCAATGGCGGCACGTCCGGCTCGATCACCGGCGACGTCACCAATAACAGCACGCTCGCCTTCAACCGCTCCGACGCCATCACCTTCGGCGGACTGGTTTCGGGAACGGGTGCCGTCACGCAGATTGGTTCCGGCATCACCACGCTGACCGGAGCCAACAGCTACACCGGCACGACGACGGTCAGCGCCGGCACATTGATCGTCAACGGCAATCAGGCTGCCGCGACAGGCGCAACGACCGTCAATGCGGGCGCCACCATCGGTGGCACCGGCACGATCGGCGGCAACGTCGCCATCGCCAATGGCGGCACACTCGCCCCCGGCGAAGTCGGCACGACGCCGGGCGCGCTGACCATCAACGGCACGCTCGCCCTCAACGACACCTCGAACCTCAACTACAATTTCGGCCAGGCCAACATCGCCGGCGGCGCCTTCAACGACCTCACCAATGTCGGTGGCGATCTCACCCTCGACGGCAAGCTCAACGTCAACCTGACACCGGGTGGCGCCTTCGAACCCGGCATCTACCGTGTCATCAACTATGGCGGCACGCTGACCAACAACACGCTGGACATTGCCAGCCTGCCGCCCGGCACACCTCCAGGCACCTTCTTCGTGCAGACCTCGGTTGCCCAGCAGGTCAACCTCGTCAACACCGCCGGCCTGAACCTGACCTTCTGGGACGGCGATGCCGGCCCCAAGAACAACAGCGCCGTCAATGGCGGCAACGGCACCTGGCAGAATGCCGGCGCGTCGGACAACTGGACCGACCAGACCGGCGCGGTCAACGCAGCCTGGGCCGATGGCGGCTTTGCCGTGTTCATGGCAACGCCTGGCACCGTCACCGTCGACAACGGCAATGGCGCGGTGCGCGCCGCCGGCATGCAGTTCGCAAGCGACGGCTATGTCATCCAGGGCGGCACGCTGACACTGGTTGGCGCACCATCGTCGACCATCCGCGTCGGCGACGGCACCACCGTCGGTGCCGGCTACACCGCAACCATCAATTCGGTGATCGACGGCGCCACGCAGTTGGTCAAGAGCGACCTCGGCACGCTGGTGCTCAACGGCGCCAACACCTATACCGGCGGCACCGCCATCAATGGCGGCACCGTGCAGGCGTCGAGCGACGGCAATCTCGGCGCAGCCTCGGGTGGTCTCAGCTTCAACGGCGGCACATTGCGGCTCGGCGCCAGCTTCGATGTCGGCGCTGCCCGCGCCGTTACGCTCAATGCAGGTGGCGGCACCGTCGACACGCAGGCTTTCCAGACGACCGTCGGCCAGGGCATCACCGGCGCCGGCGCGCTGACCAAGACAGGCACCGGCACGCTGACGCTGACCGGCGCCAGCAGCTATGCAGGCGGCACCACGATCACGGCGGGAACGCTGCAGCTCGGCAATGGCGGCACCTCCGGCTCGATCGTCGGCAATGTGACCAACAACGGCATCCTCGCCTTCAACCGCTCCGATGCCACCACCTTCGCCGGCGTGATCTCAGGCACCGGCGCTGTCCAGCAGAACGGCACCGGCACCACCGTGCTGACCGCCGCCAACAGCTACACCGGCGGCACCACGATCAATGCCGGCACCTTGCAGCTCGGCAACGGCGGCTCCTCAGGCTCCATCGTCGGCAACGTGACCAACAACGGCACCCTCGCCTTCAACCGCGCGGACGCCCTTACCTTCGGCGGGCTGATCTCGGGTACGGGTGCCGTCAGGCAGATCGGCTCGGGAACGACCACGCTGACCGCCGCCAGCACCTACAGCGGCGCGACCACCGTCGCCAGCGGCACGCTGACGCCCGGCGGCGCCAACATCCTCAGCGCATCCTCCGCCTTCTCGGCTCTTTCCGGCGGCACGCTGGCGCTCAACGATTTCGACCAGACGCTGGCATCGCTTTCCAATGCCGGGCTCGTCGATCTCGGCACCGGCAAGCCGGGGACAATGCTGACCATCGCCGGCGACTATGCCGGCAATGGCGGCACGGTGCAGCTCGCCACCGTGCTCGGCGGCGACAATTCCATGACCGACAGGCTGGTGATCAACGGCGGCACCTCCGGCACCAGCGTGCTGAAGGTGGTCAATGCCGGTGGCAGCGGCGCACCGACGATGCAAGGCATCAAGGTGGTGCAGGTGGACGGCAATTCGGCCGGCACCTTCTCGCTGGCCGGCGACTTCACCTTCAAGGGTGCGCCCGCCGTGGTTGCCGGCGCCTATGCCTATCGCCTGTTCCAGGGCGGCGTCTCGACGCCGCAGGACGGCGACTGGTACCTGCGCTCGGCGCTGACCAACAGCGACCCGCAATACAATCCGGGTGCCCCCGTCTACGAGGTCTACCCGCAACATCTGCTCGGCATGAACGGCCTGCCGACGCTGCAGCAGCGTACCGGCAACCGCTACTGGAGCGGCGGCGGCGCCAATGTGGTGGCCGAAGGCGCCGATGCCCCGGCCGAGAACCCGGCGCCGGATGGCGTCACGCCGACCTCCCAGGAAGGCCGCGGCATCTGGGCCAGGATCGAGGGCGCGCACAGCAGCATCGACCCGGCCTTCTCGACCAGCAGCGCCAGCTATGATCAGAACGTCTTCCGCCTGCAGACCGGCGTCGACCTGCTGTTGGCCGAGAACGAAGCCGGCCGCCTCCTTGGCGGCATCGCCATGCATTACGTGCACGGCAAGACCAATGTGACGGCGCCGAGCGGCGACGGCAGCATATCGAGCGACGGCTATGGCTTCAGCGGGACGCTGACTTGGTACGGCAATGACGGGCTTTATGTCGACGGACAGGCACAGGCGACCTGGTACGACAGCAATTTGTCGTCAAGCTCGACCGGCATGGCGCTGGCCTCGGGCAACAATGGCTTCGGCTATGCGCTGTCGCTGGAAACCGGCAAGCGTTTCGCGATCGGCGAAGGACTGACGCTGACGCCACAGGCACAGCTGGTCTATTCGCGCGTCAGGTTCGACAGTTTCGTCGATCCGTTCGGGACCGATGTCAGCCTGGAAGACGGCGACAGCCTGCTCGGCCGGCTCGGCATCTCGCTCGACCGGGAGAACTCGTGGACCGCGGCCAATGGCACGCTGACCCGCAGCCATCTCTATGGGCTGGCCAACCTGCGCTACGAATTCCTGCAGGGCACACGCGTCGATGTCGCCACCGTCGATTTCGCGAACAGGACCGACCGGTTCTGGGGAGAAGTCGGCATCGGCGGTTCCTACAACTGGAACGACGACAAATATTCCGTCTATGGCGAGGGATCGGTGGCCACCAGCCTGTCCAATTTCGGCGACAGCAATGCCATCAAGGGAACGCTGGGCTTCCGCGTGAAGTGGTAGGCGGAGAAAAGGCCCCGACCGAAACCGGCCGGGGCCTTGTCATTTATTGAGCGGGTGCCGGCGAGGCCGGTGCTGGTGCAGCGCTGCCGGCACCGGCAGCGCCTGAGGCGGCATCGGCAAGCTTGCCGCGGTCGAAGGCCGGCGCCGCGTTGAGCTGATCCTTGCTGGCCTTCATCACCAGCCAGGTCTTGCCGTCGCTGCGCGTCGCCACCTGCAGCTGGTCCGGGCTGACCGCGACATCCTTCTCGCCGACACCGAGGAAACCGCCGACGCCGACGACCGCGGCTTCGATCTTGCCCTCGGACGTCAGGATAAGGTCGTTGACCTTGCCAACGGTCGCGGCATCGGCCTTTTCGCTTTCATAGACGCTTTCGCCGATGAAGGACGACGCCAGGATCTGGCCATCCTTCGGTTGGATCGCCCCGACAGTGCCGGCGTCGGTGCCGGCCGGGGCGGCGAAGACGTCCTTGGTCTGAACCGACATCTCGGTCTCGGCCGGTGCGCTCGGCGTCGCGGTCTGCGCAAGGGCAGAGCCGGTCATCAGCAACGAGGCAGCGAGAAATGTTGTTCTGATCATCATGTGAGTTTCCTTTCTGCGTGGACACATAAAGCCAACGGAACCCGGCGGCGCCGGTTCCAGAAATCTGATCCGGTGGGAGGGATTTTTGCTGTGGGATGAAAGGCTTGGATGAATGCTGGCCGGGACGCGGCACGCCCGGCCAGCGACTTCAGACGGCTGCGTTACTTGCCGCAATAATTGTCGTTGACGACCGGGCCGTTGCCCGGCTGCGGTCCGTCATATCCGGGCTGGTAGGCACATGGGCCTGCACCACTGTTGCCCTGAGACGGCCCGCTCTGATCGTTGATGCTCTGGGTGGTCGTCGTATCGACTGCATCGGGATAGACCGGCTGCGGCTCGACCGTGGTCTGCGCCGGCTGGTTCGGATCGACGCGGTCATTGACCATTGGATCACCCATGCTCTGGGCCATGGCCGAACCGGCGAGTCCGACCGCGAAAGCTGAAGCGATGACGATCTTCTTGAGCATGATGCTCTCCTTTTTCGTCTGGTTGGTTTGCATAGGGCTAACCGGACACGGGAAGGAAGGTTCCGACAAAGTTCGGGCGATGTGCAAATCCTTGCGGATCTCACGCGGCCGCCGCTCGATCTAGCGACGCCCGGCCTTGAACAGCGGCTCGCGTGGTTTGCTCACCATGACGGGCACATCTTCCGCGCGCACATAGATGCCGGTCACCTCCGCAAAGCCGATGAAGGTGCGCATGGCGTCGAGCTCGGAGACATGTCCGCTCGACACGGCGTTGCAGGCATTCCAGGTGCACATGTAGACGTGGCCTCGCCTGTCTTCCGGCCAGCGGCGAAGGAAATTCAGCGCTCGCTCTACCGTTGCTATTTCTTCGACCCTGCCGTCGAACATGACGTGCACGGGTCTGTTTGGCTGCCTTTCCATTGCGGCCTCCCGAACCCACGGCGGTGGGTTTGGGTCAACGCAGCCACGCGGCCTCCGGTTCAGAAATCTTTGCAAGGGAGGCGGGGGGTACAGAGACTCGTTTCCACCCGTTCTGGATCAGCCGAAGCTCGGCCGCGAACTCTTGCCCAACCCGGCATATGGCGATATTGCGCCGCAACATAACAATGCGCGGCTGCGTCGCGCAGGAGCAGCCTGATGTCCCAGACCGACCTAGCCATCGACGAGAACGAGCCGGCCGTGCGGCCGTGGCTGGTGATGCTGGCGCTGGCGATCGGCGGCTTCGCCATCGGCTCGACCGAATTCGCGGCGATGAGCCTGCTGCCTTACATCGCGTCGGGGCTCGGCATCGACGAACCGAAGGCGGCGCATGCGATCAGCGCCTATGCGCTGGGTGTGGTCGTCGGTGCGCCGATCATCGCCGTGTTGTCGGCACGCGTGCCGCGCCGCACGCTGCTGATGGCGTTGATGGCGGCCTATGGCATCACCAACTGCCTCACCGCTTTGGTGCCCAATTATGAATGGCTGCTGGTGCTGCGCTTCCTGAGCGGCATGCCGCACGGCGCCTATTTCGGCGTGGCCGCACTGGTCGCGGCATCGCTGGTCGGCCCGAAGGAGCGCACGACCGCAATCGCCCGCGTCATGCTCGGCCTCACGGTGGCGACGATCATCGGCGTGCCGGCGGCAACCTATCTCGGCCAGGCTTTCGGCTGGCAGGCGGGTTTTGCCCTGACCGGTGTGCTGGCGCTGGCGACCTTCATCATGGTCGCCCTGTTCGCGCCGCGCGACAGGCCCGACGAAGACGCCAGCCCGCTGCGCGAACTGGGCGCCTTCCGCAACCGCCAGGTGCTGCTGACGCTGGCGACCGCCATTGTCGGCTTCGGCGGGCTTTTCGCGGTCTATTCCTACACCGCCTCGACATTGCTCGAAGTGACCAAGGCTGATCCGCGCGTCGTGCCGCTGGTGATCGGCCTGTTCGGCGTCGGCATGACGCTGGGCAACCTCATCTCGGCCTGGGCCGCCGACAAGGCGCTGAAGCCGACGGCGACGGTGCTGATCATCGCCAGCGCTGCCGCGCTGTTTGCCTTCCCCTCTTCGGTCGGCTCGTTGTGGTCGATCTCGCTGGTGGTGTTCCTGATCGGCTGCACCACCGGCCTCGCCATCGTGCTGCAAACCTACCTGATGGACGTGGCGCACGATGCGCAGACGCTCGCCGCCGCCGCCAACCACAGCGCCTTCAATGTCGCCAACGCGCTCGGCCCCTGGCTGGCGGGCCTAGCGATTACCGCTGGCTATGGCTTCCCATCGGCCGGCTATGTCGGCTGCGCGCTGTCGCTCGGCGGGCTGGTGCTGTGGCTGATCACGCTGTGGGACGCGAAGCGCCGGAAGGTTTAGGGACGCGCGATCTTTCCTTCTCCCCCTGTGGGAGAAGGTGGCCGAGCCCGGTGGCGAAGCCGCCGGAAGCGAGGTCGGATGAGGGGTGCTGGACGGAGCGCAGCTTTCCCGACCATCGACCGATGCAGGGCGCGTAATCTCGCTCGATTTCGTTTCTTCCAACACCCCTCATCCGCCCTTCGGGCACCTTCTCCCACAAGGGGAGAAGGGAACGTCGCGCTCCTAGCGAAACCGCAAATTCTTCCGGGTAAGCTGGTCGATCGTGGTGCAGCCCATCAGCTTCATGGCGCGTTCGATCTCGATGCGGATCTGCTCCAGTGCGCGCTCGACACCGGCCTGACCGGCGGCGGCAAGCGGGAACAGATAATAACGGCCGAGCCCGACCGCCCTGGCACCCAAAGACAGCGCCTTCAGCACATGGGTGCCGCGCTGCACGCCGCCATCCATCATCACGTCGATGCGATCGCCGACGGCATCGACGATCTCGGCGAGCTGGTCGAAGGCGCTGCGCGAGCCGTCGAGCTGGCGGCCGCCATGGTTGGAAAGCACGATGCCGCTGCAGCCGATCTCGACGGCGCGGCGGGCATCCTCGACCGACATGATGCCTTTCAGGCAGAACGGCCCGCCCCAGTGCCGCACCATTTCGGCGACGTCGTCCCAGGTCATCGACGGATCGAGCATCTCGGTGAAGTAGCGGCTGATCGACATCACGCCGCCGCCCATATCGACATGGCTGTCGAGCTGCGGCAGCCTGAAGCTTTCATGGGTCAGGTAATTGAGCGCCCAGGCCGGCTTCACCGCGAACTGGGTGATGCCGGCAAGGTTGAGCCTGAAGGGGATGGCAAAGCCGGTGCGCTTGTCGCGCTCGCGGTTGCCGCCGGTGATGCTGTCGACCGTCAGCATCATCACCTCGACGCCGGCCTGTTTGGCGCGCGCCATCATCTCGCGGTTCAGGCCGCGATCCTTGTGGAAATAGAACTGGTAGACCTGCGGCGCACCGCTGATCCGGCGCGCCTCCTCGAGGCTGACGGTGCCGAGCGAGGAGACACCGAACATGGTGCCGTATTTGCCGGCCGCCGCCGCGACGGCGCGCTCGCCCTGATGGTGAAACAGGCGCTGCAGCGCCGTCGGCGAACAATAGACCGGCAGCGCCAGCTTCTGGCCCATGACGGTGACCGACAGATCGATGTCGGTGACGCCACGCAGGACATTGGGCACCAGGTCACAGGCCTCGAAGGCTGCCGTGTTGCGCCGATAGGTGACCTCGTCGTCGGCGGCGCCGTCGATGTAGTTGAAGATCGGCCCCGGCAGGCGCCGCCTGGCCAGCTCCCGGAAATCATGGAAGTTGTGACACTGGCTGAGACGCATGAAGCTCTTTCCCTGGAGCGCGGTGACCGAAGTCTACGCGACTGGCGACACCAGAGCGTTTCCGTTTTTCACGGAACGCGGAAACGCTCCAAGTTTTGTTTTCGAAGCATTTTTGTAACGCCAAGTGATTCCATTTGGCTACAGAATGCTGCAGGCGATATCTAGCCGATGGCCCGGTCAAGGTGCGTATAGCCGCCATCGACGAACAGCCACTGGCCGGTGGTGTGACTGGCGCGCTCCGACAGCAGGAATACGACGGTGGCGGCGATTTCGTCGGCCGTCGTCATGCGCTTGCCGAGCGGAATGGCGGCGGTGATTTCCTGCAGCCTGGCCTGCGGATCGGGAAAGGTCGCCAGCCAGTTCTCGTAGAGAGGCGTCAGGACCTCGGCCGGGATGACCGCGTTGACCCGAATGCCGTCGCCCAGCAGAGCAGCCGCCCATTCCCGCGTCAGCGACAGCTGCGCGCCCTTGGCCGCGGCATAGGCGCTGGTATTGCCCTGGCCGGTGACGGCGGTCTTGGACGAGATGTTGACGATCGCGCCCCGGCTCTTCTTCAGGAAAGGCAGCGCGTGATGCACGACCGCGTAGTAGTGCACCAGGTTGCGGTCGAGCGACCTGCGGAATTCGGCTGGGCCGGCATCGAGCCCGACACTGTCGTTGACGCCGGCATTGTTGACGACGCCGTCGATCCGCCCGAACGATGCTGCCACCTGGGCGATCGCCGCTGCCGTCTCGCTATCGGATTCGAGGTTGGCCTGGAAGAATGCCGCTGCCGGTGACAGCGCCTTGAGCTCAGCCTCGAACTCGCCGCCGAGCGGGCTGCGGCCGACGATGGCCGGAATGGCCCCTTCGGCCGCCAGACCGAGCGAGATGGCACCGCCAATGCCGGAGCCGCCCCCGGTCACGATCACGACCTTGCCGGCAAGACCCAGATCCATCGGTCAGCCCTTGAACTGGTACTGGCTGCGCGATTGCGGCTTCATCTCGATGGAGAAGCCGGGCAGTGCCGGTGGCATATAGGCGGCGTTGCGGATGTCGCAGGGGTCGACGAAATGCTCATGCAGATGGTCGACATATTCGATGACGCGCCCTTCCTTGGTGCCGGACACGCAAAGATAATCGATCATCGACAGGTGCTGAACATATTCGCACAGGCCGACGCCGCCGGCATGCGGCCAGACCGGCAAATTGTATTTCGCGGCGATCAACAGAACGGCGAGCACCTCGTTGAGGCCGCCCATGCGGCAGGAATCGATCTGCACGATGTCGATGGCGCCTTCGGCGATGAACTGCTTGAACATGATGCGGTTCTGGCACATCTCGCCGGTCGCGACCTTGATCGGCTTGACCGCCTCGCGGATCTTGCGATGGCCGGCGACGTCGTCGGGGCTGGTCGGCTCTTCGATGAAGAACGGTTTCGAGAAGGCGAGCTGCCTGAGCCAGTCGATCGCCTGCGGCACTTCCCAGACCTGGTTGGCGTCGATCATCAGGTAACGGTCCGGACCGATGATCTCGCGTACGATGCTCAAGCGCCGGATGTCGTCTTCGAGATCGCGGCCGACCTTCATCTTGATGTGGTTGAAGCCGGCGTCGATCGCTTCCTTGCACAGCCGGCGCAGCTTCTCTTCGGAATAGCCGAGCCAGCCTGCCGAAGTGGTGTAGCAGGCATAACCTTCGCGCTTCAGCGTCGACACCCGGTCGGCCTTGCCGGCCTCGGCCTCGCGCAGGATCGCCAGCGCCTCGTCGGGGGTGAGCACGTCGGTGAGGTAGCGGAAATCGACGATCTTCAGGATCTCTTCGGCGCTCATGTCGCCGACGAGCTGCCAGACAGGCTTGCCGGCCTGCTTGGCCAAAAGGTCCCAGATGGCGTTGACGACGGCTCCGGTGGCGAGGTGGATGGCGCCCTTGTCGGGACCGATCCAGCGCAGCTGGCTGTCGCTGGTGAGGTGGCGCCACATGCGGCCCGGATCCTCCGCGACCCAGCCAAGGTCCAGGCCGACGACGAGATGGCGCATCGCTTCGATGGCGGCGCAGCAGATCTCATTGCCGCGGCCGATGGTGAAGGTCAGGCCGTGGCCCTCGAGCCCGCTCTCGGTCTTCAGGATGACATAGGCGGCGGAATAATCCGGATCGGGATTCATCGCGTCCGATCCGTCGAGATGTTCGGAGGTGGGGAAGCGCAGGTCGAGCACTTCCATGTCGGTGATCTTGGCCATGACCGTTTCCTATGCCGCTTATGCCGATTATGCCGCGTCGATGACGCGCTGGCGCTGTTCGCCCAGGCCCTCGATGCCGAGACGCATCTCCTGCCCTGCCTTCAGATAGACCGGCGGCTTCTGGCCGAGGCCGACGCCCGGCGGCGTGCCGGTGGAAATGACATCGCCCGACTGCAGGCTCATGAAGCGGCTGAGGTAGCTGACGATGTGGCGCACGGAGAAGATCATGGTGCTGGTGGAACCGTCCTGATACTTGACGCCGTCCACAGAGAGCCACAGCCGCAGGTTCTGCGGATCGGGCACCTCGTCGGCGGTGACCAGCCAGGGACCGGTCGGGCCGAATGTGTCGCAGCCCTTGCCCTTGTCCCACTGGCCGCCGCGCTCGATCTGGAACTCACGTTCGGAAACGTCGTTGATGACGCAATAGCCGGCGACATGGTCGAGCGCGTCCGCCTCGTCGATGTAGCGGCCGGGCTTGCCGATCACCACGCCGAGCTCGACTTCCCAGTCGGTCTTGACCGAGTTGCGCGGGATCTCGACATCGTCATTGGGGCCGACGACGGCGCTGGTCCATTTGTTGAAGACAACGGGCTCCGGCGGGATCGGTGCGCCCGTCTCGGCGGCATGATCGGCGTAGTTCAGGCCGATGCAGATGAACTTGCCGATCGCACCGATGCAAGCACCAAGACGAACATCGGACTGGGGCGTTCCGCCGACCTTCGGCAGGGTTTCGGGATCGATGGCGCGCAGGCGCTCGAGGCCGGCCGGCGTCAGGACGTCGGCGGCAATATCGGGGACGATGCCGGCCAGCGACCGGATCTGACCGGCCGTGTCGAGCAGGCCCGGAAGTTCTTGGCCCTTGAGGCCATAACGCACCAGTTTCATAGGGTCACCATTGTGGGAATGCGTGAGAAAACGCGCGGGCGACGACGTGCCGCCCGCACAAGTCAAATGGATGGGTCTCAGTCGTAGAGAACGGCCGCGATCTCGGGCTTGTCGATGTTGGTCTTGTCGTACCAGAAGAAGCCGGTATCGATCTTCTTCTCGACCTTCTCGCCCTTGCTGGCCTTCACCGCAGCTTCGACGGTCTTGTAGCCGATGCCGACCGGGTTCTGGGTGATGGCGCCGGCCATCAGGCCGTCCTTGATCGCCTGCTTCTGCAGCGCGCCGGAATCGAAGCCGATGATGGTGACCTTGCTGCCCAGTTCCTTGACGCCGTTGACGACGCCGATGGCCGAGCCCTCATTGGTGCCGAACACGCCCTTCAGATCCGGGTTGCCCTGCAGGATCGACTTGGTGATCTCGGTCGACTGCAACTGGTCGCCGCCGCCATACTGCACCGAAACGATCTCGATCTTCGGATAGGCTTCCTTGATGCGGTTGACGAAGCCGTCGCGGCGATCGATGCCGGTGCGGCTGGTCTGGTCATGGGCGACGACGGCGATCTTGCCTTCCGAGCCGATCAGCTCGGCCATCTTGTCGGCGGCAAGGGCAGCGGCGGCAACGCTGTCGGTCGCGGCGGTGGCAACCGGAATGTCGCTGTCGACGCCGGAGTCGAAAGCGACGATCGGGATGCCGGCGGCTTTGGCCTGCTCAAGCAGCGGAATGGCGGCCTGGCTGTCGAGCGCGGCGAAGCCGATCGCAGCCGGCTTCTTGGCGATGGCAGCACTCAGCATATCGATCTGGCGATCGACCTGAGCTTCGGTATCCGGACCTTCGAAGGTGACGGTCACGCCGAGGTCGGCGCCGGCCTTGTCGGCACCGGCTTTCACCGCCTGCCAGAACTGATGCTGGAAGCCCTTGGAGATCAGGGCGACATAAGGCTTGTCCTGCGCCATCGCGGGCGCGGAAAGCGCGAACAAAGCGGCGCTGGCTGCGCCGATCAAAAGACGTCTGGTAATCACTTTCGGGTTCCTCCACTCATGTTGTTTTCCACCACGCACACCGGCGCGGTTCCTGGCGGCGTTCAGGCCGCCAGAACTTTTCGCATCGCGGGTCACGATGCGTTCCTGTTGCGCAGCATGTCGATGTAGACGGCCAGGATGATGATCGTTCCGGTGATCACCGTCTGCCATTCCTGGGGCACCGACATGATGCGCAGACCGTTGGCGAGCACCGAGATGATCAGCGCGCCGATCAGGGTGCCGAGGATGGTGCCGCTGCCGCCGGCCAGCGAGGTGCCGCCGATGACGACGGCGGCGATGGCGTCGAGCTCGTAGCCCTGGCCCAGCGCCGGCTGCGCCGAATTCAGGCGCGAAGCGATCAGAAGTCCGGCGATGCCGCAGATGGCACCGGCCAGCGTGTAGACGGCGACCTTCCAGCCCTTGGTGTTGACGCCCGACAGGCGCACTGCCTCCTCGTTCGAGCCCAGCGCGAAGGTGTAGCGGCCTAGCGCGGTGCGGGTCAGCGTCAAGCTGATGACGATGGCGACCGCGAACAGCACCAGCACGCCGTTGGGCACCGGCACCGCCGGGATGATCGTGCCGACGATCGAACCCTGCGAAATGCCGGTGAAGCCGGGCGTGCCATTGAAATAGATCGGCCGCGTGCCGGAAATGACCAGTGACAGTCCTTTCAGGATCAGCATCATGCCGAGCGTGGCGATGAAGGGCGGAATGCGCAGCCGGGCAACGATGTTGCCGGTGACGAAACCGGCGCCGGCGCCGGCCAGGATCGCGCCGGCAATGCCGAGCGGCAACGGCAGGCCGAGAAAGGTCAGGACGACGCCGGCGATGACCGCGCAGAACGTCATCAAGGTGCCAACCGAAAGGTCGATGCCGCCGGTAATGATGACGACGGTGGCGGCGATCGCCAGCACGCCGTTGACCGAGGTCGCCTGCAGGATCGCCAGGACGTTGCTGGTCTGCAGGAAATTGGGCGAGGCCAGGCTGAAGACGACGAACAGGATGATGAGGCTACCGAAGGCGAGCAGCTTGTAGCGGGCGCCGCCGGCGCCCTGCGATTTGCCGATCAGGTTAGCGAAGACATTGTCGCTCATATTTCTTCTCTCTCCCTAGGCCGCCGTGCCGCGCAATGTCGCCAGATGCATGATGTCTTCCTGTGGCGCCCCCGCCGGCAGGAAGCCAGTGAGCCGGCCCTCGCACATCACCGCGATGCGGTGGCTTAGGCGCAGCACTTCCGGCAGTTCGGACGAGATGACGATGATGGCCTTGCCTTCGGCGGCGAGCGCGTTGAGCAGCTTGTAGATCTCGCTCTTGGCGCCGATGTCGATGCCGCGCGTCGGTTCGTCGAAGATCAGCACCTTGCAGTCGCGCAGCAGCCATTTGGCGATGACGATCTTCTGCTGGTTGCCACCGGACAGCAGGCGCGCCGGCTGGCGATCCGACGGTGTCTTGATGGCGAGCTTCTCGATGTATTCGTTCGCCGCCGCGTGCATGGCCTGCTCGTCGAGGACACCGAGAAACTTGCTGAAACGCGGGATGCTGGCGAGCGCGATGTTGTTGCGCACATCGAGGCCAGTGGCGAGACCAAGCGCCTTGCGATCCTCCGACAGGTAGCCGATGCCGTGGCGCACCGCATCCTGGGGGGCCGCGACATCGATGCGTTTGCCGCCGAGCAGAATGTCACCTTTGTCTGCCTTGTCGGCGCCAAAGATCAGCCGTGCCACCTCAGTGCGGCCGGCACCCATCAGCCCGGCGAAACCGAGGATTTCGCCGGCCTTGACCGCGAAGGAGACGTCGCGCACCTGGCTGCCGCGCGTCAGGCCGCGCACTTCAAGCGCGACGGGTGCTGCCGACAGATCGGGCACCGCCGGCGCCTCATTGTCGATCTCGCGACCGACCATCATCGAGATGATCTTCGAGATCGGCGTTTCTTTCGCATCGACCGTGCCGACATAGGCGCCGTCACGCATCACCGTGACGCGGTCGGCGATGCGTTTGATCTCGTCCATCTTGTGCGAGATGTAGACGACGCCGACGCCGTCGGCCTTCAAGCGGTTGATGATGGCGAAGAGCTCGGCGACTTCCTTGTCGTTGAGCGCTGCGGTCGGCTCATCCATGATCAGGATGCGCGAGCGGAACGACAGCGCCTTGGCGATCTCCACCATCTGCTGCTTGGCGATGGTGAAGGAACCGACCGGCGTGCGCGGATCGAGCGAAAGGCTCATGCTCTTGAAGACGTCGGCGGCATAGGCGTTGAGCGCTGCCTCGTCGAGCAGAAGCCCACCGGCCTTGCGTGGCTCGCGCCCGATCAGGATGTTCTGGGCGGCGGTGAGATGCGGCATCAGGATCAGCTCCTGATGGATGATGCCGATGCCGGCGGCGATCGCGGCGCGTGGCGAGCCGAGATCGACCGGCTGGCCGCCGACCAGCACCTCGCCCGCGTCGTGACGGTAGATGCCGGCCAGGATCTTCATCAGCGTCGACTTGCCGGCGCCGTTTTCGCCCATCAGCGCATGGACTTCGCCCGGGCGCAGGTCGAACTGCGCTGCCTTGAGGGCGCGCACGCCCGGGAACGCCTTGTCGATGCCCCGCATGGTGACGAGGTCGGTCATCTCAGGCCGTCCAGCCGCCGTCGATGATGTAGGTGTGGCCGGTCGTGAAGGTGGCGCCGGCCAGGTAGACGACAAGATCGGCGACCTCGTCGGCAGTGCCGATGCGACCCATCGGTTGGCGCGCGACGAAGGCCTTGCGGGCTGCCTCGTAGTCGCCGGTAGCTCTGAGCCGCCCTTCGAGCGACGGGCTGTCGACGGTTCCCGGGCAGATGGCGTTGCAGCGGATGCCGCGCGAGACGTAGTCGGCGGCGACCGATTTGGTGAGGCCGATCACCGCCGCTTTGCTGGCGGAATAGGCGAAGCGGTTCGGCACGCCTTTGATGGAGGAAGCGACGGTCGCCATGTTGATGATGCAGCCGGAACCGCGCTCCAGCATGCCCGGCAGCACCGCCTTGATGGTGCGTATCTGCGCCTTGAAATTGAGATCGAGGGCGAAATCCATCTCGTCCTCGGTGCAATCCAGGATGGTGCCGTTATGAACGACGCCAGCGCAGTTGAAGAGGATGTCGACGGGCCCTACCTCCGCAGCCACGACGTTGACCGCGGCGCTGTCGAGCACGTTCAGCACCCGGGTCTCGATGCCGTGTCCGGCAAGCCCGGACAGAAGCTCCACATTGATGTCGGTGGCGACGACACGGGCGCCCGCCTCGGCAAGCGCGATGGCCGAAGCGCGGCCGATGCCTTGTGCGGCCGCGGTCACGAGACAGTTTTTCCCTGCCAGATCAGCCATGCGAACTCCTCCCGTACCGCGCAGTCGCCTTTCAATAGGCAAGCACGGGTCATGCTGTCAAGTGGTCATACCACCAGATGCCAGATGGTCAGACCAGTGGACGGACAAGGCTGGCTTCGTTATGCTCGTCGCGAAAATTGTGATCGTCGCCGGCGCATGACCGATTCGTGCAGCCGCCCGGACGGAGGTGGGTTTGAAACTCCAGGCTGTCTCGAACAGGAAGCTTTATCTGCAGATCGCCGACCAGATCCGCGACCAGATCCTGTCGGGCGAGGCGACACCCGGCCAGCAACTGCCGTCGGAACGCGATCTCGCCGTTTCGCTCGGCGTCTCGCGGCCGACGGTGCGCGAAGCGCTGATCGCGCTGGAGGTCGCAGGCATGCTGGAGGTGCGCGTCGGTGTCGGCGCCTTCCTGAAAGCCCCGGCCGATCCGACCGGGGCCCTTTCGGAAGTCGGCCATTCGCCAATCGAGGTGATGGCCGTACGCCGCCTGCTGGAACCGGAAGCGGCAGCCCAGGCCTCCCAGCACATTTCAGCGGAAGGCCGGCGGCGGCTGAAGGCGGCGATCGTGGCACTGCGGGACGAAACGGCGCGCGGCGACTGGTCGAACGACAGTGACCGCGCCTTTCACATGACGATCGTCGAGAACTGCGGCAACCGGCTGCTGCGCGAGATGATTTCGCAGCTTTGGGCATCACGCTCGGAAGAGATCGACCAGCAGTTTCACCGTCACCTCGCCGAGGCGCCGGTGCTGCGCAGCCACATCCTCGACGATCACGAAGCCATCTGCACCGCCATCCTCACCGGCGAGGCTGACCAGGCTCGCGACGCCATGGCGGCACATCTGAGCTATGTCGAAGAGGCCATGCTGCGCGTATGGGATTGATGGTGGATCATCCCAATTTCGCGCACCTTGCCGGACCTTCCTTCGCCGCCCCGGAACGGATTGACAACCGCACGAACGACCGCAGACCGCGGAGTGCAGGGCCATGCAGGGACGCTGATGGCACAGATGACAGGCGGGGCATGAACTAAGTTTCTGATTTGATATAGACTTTAATACAAGCATCTTTCCTTTTGCAGCTACTCTGTCACAAGATGACGTGTCGCAAAAATTTGGCGGGACGATTTCTGACAGGAGAGAAGCAATGACTTTTTTCTACGTGATATTGGCATTCATTGTCGGCTTGTTGCTCGGCTGGTTTTTATGGGGACGCCTGCGCGATGAACTTGCGCGTGTGCAGGGCGATCTCGACAGCATCCGCAACGAGCGGGACAGGCTGAAATCCGATGCAAAGCGCCTGACAGGCGACCTGGAAAGCTGCGCCAGCGCGCGCACCGATCTCGAGCGGCAACTGCGCGAGACGAAATCCGTCTCGTCCTCACCGGCTCCGCTGCTGGCTTCGTCGGCTACGGTTTCCGCAGCCCCGAGCAAGCCTGCGCAAGCCAAGCCTGCTGCAGCCAAGGCACCTGCGGCCAAGGCTGCGACAGCACCCGCAGCCAAGGCCGCCCCAGCCAAGGCACCGGCGACCAAGCCAGCCGCAGCAAAGGCGCCTGCAGCCAAGCCGACCCCGGCAAAGGCGCCCACGGCCAAGGCAGCGCCTGCAAAGGCGCCTGCGGTCAAGTCAACCCCGGCCAAAGCACCCGCCGCCAAGCCTGCCCAGGTCAAGGCGGCTGCAGCGCCTGCAGCCAAACCAGCCGCAGCCAAGACGCCTGCCGCCAAGTCGTCCCCAGCCAAGGCACCGGCAGCCAAAGCTGCCCCAGCAAAGGCGCCAGCGGCCAAACCAGCCAAGTCATCGGCTGGAGACGATCTGCGCCGCCTGATCGGCATCGGCCCCGTCAATCAGCGCCGTCTCAAAGAACACGGCATCACGACCTATGCCCAGATAGCGGGATGGACCGCGGCGGACATCCAGCGCGTGGAGGAATATCTCCAGTTCGACGGACGCATCGAGCGCGAGCGCTGGGTGCAGCAGGCCAAGCTTCTCGCCGCTGGCGACGAAAAGGAATTCGCCCGCCAGTTTCCGACAGCTGGAAGCTCGAACAACACGTAATACCAGAGGCCCTGGATGTTGCTCATCCAGGGCGCCTCAATCGCCGGCGCAGCCCATCCGGGCCGCTTGGCTAACGGGCGCGGCGCGCAGTCGCGCGCTCCAACGGTCAATCAAGATGACCGTTGGTAAAAGTATTTTCCGGATCGGCGGTGCGGGCCTTCCCGCGCCGCTTCCTCATCTCTACAGCGAACCCAGCCGCTTCGATGCTTCCCCATCGTCAAGTGGCCTGACCACTTGACAGCATGACCGTTGCGAGCCAGTCTATGTCCAAGATGCGGAGGAATGCGTAATACGGGTGGGCATTTGATCACCCGCGGGCAGGGCTTAATTAGATCAACGCGCTTCCGCGGTCTCATAACTCACGTCCAAGAGCCGAGGGCTCCGGATATGATCATGGGGGCTGGATATGCTCGATTTAAGCAACATTCCGGAACGGATGTACGAAGCGGCGTTCCTTCCGGAACTCTGGGTGCCGTTGCTCGACGACCTGGCGATCGCCACAGGCTCCGGTATCGGCGCGATCAGCATCTACTGGCCCGAGCAGAGGGGCATCACGACCTCATTCGAAGTCTCACCGGCTCGCCCGCTTTGGGTCCAGACCCCGGAAGAAACCCAGAACTGGCTGGCCGATATCCGTTCGGACGGCTACGTCAATCGCGGCTTCTTCCAGGCCGACCCCTATGCGGGGGACTGGGGCGATATCTCCGACCTCGACATTCGCCTCAAGAACCATGCGGAACGGGGCCTCGGCGTCGAGACCGGGGCCGTGCTGGAGCAATTCAACGGCGAGGTGATTACGCTCGAATTCGCGCGGCGGTTCGGCGATCCGCGCTACGACGACGCTGTGATGGCGAGCCTGAACAGCCTCCATCCCGCTTTCAAACAATCGGCATTCTTCGCTTCGCGCCTGCAGTTCGAGCGCGCGCGCGCCAGCATCGAAACTCTCAATGATTTCGGCCTGCCCGCCGTAGCCCTGAACAGCAAGGGCCAGATTCTCTACGCAAACGCGTTGTTCGACGGCGTCGACCACTACGTGTCCAGAACCGCTTCCGGCCGGATCGAGATCAGAGGCAGCGACGGGCTGCGCAAGACCTTCGCCGAGGCACTGGAGCGATCGGCGACGGCCAGTGTGAGCGTGGCTATTCCGGCTGGCGATTTCAGGAGTGCCGCCACCATCCAACTGATGCCGCTATGCCGCGATGTGAGGTCAATCTTTGCCCTGTCCGGCACGATCATGGTTCTGTGTCCTGTCGCGACGACCGTCGGCGTGCCACCAGCCGGGCTTGTTTCGGACCTGTTCGGATTGACGCCCGCAGAAGCAAGACTCGCCGCCGCCCTTGCCACCGGCCTTTCGCTGCGCGACGGCGCCGCCAACCAGGGCATCACCGTCGGTACGGCACGCAGTTATCTGATCCGGATTTTCTCCAAGACGAACACCAGCCAGCAAAGCGAACTCGTCAGCCTGCTGAAAGGCATCGCGGCATCCAGCTATGGCAACACCTTCGAAATAGCGAAGTCTTCAGGGGGGCGGTAGTTTCACGGATATCTGTTCTGCCTGCCTGTCCGGATGATGCGGAGCTTCGAAAGACGGACGCAAGCCGCCGCATGAACGCCGGCGTTCCATCATGTTCAGGCATCTTCTTCCAGCGTGGTCTGCGCGATCCGGGTCTCGCCGTGATTGAGCCAGGACGCAGCCAGATGCCCGGCTGCGACAGCCGCGGTGCACAGGGCCACGGAGGCGGCGATGTTGATCACCGCCCGGACAACCGCGCCGGAACGGAGCAGGTCCAGGGTCTGCAGGCTGAAGGAGGAAAAGGTGGTGTAGCCGCCGCAGATGCCGATCATGACGAACAGGCGTACGGCTTCGGGAACCGGGTAACGCCCCTGCGCCAAGGTGAGCGTGCCGAAAAATCCGATCAGCAGCGATCCGGTGACGTTGATGATGATGGTGCCCCAGGGCAGTTGGCCGCTGATCGGCAAGGCGAGCCAGGACACGAGATAACGCGCCAGCGTGCCGAGCGCACCGCCGAGCATGACCACGAGACAGTTGGTGAATGACATTTTCGATCCTTCCATATGCGGCAGGATCGGGACAGACTCCTACCGCGTTGTTACGCAGCAGGAGTCATCAGCCACAGGATTCCGAGCAAGAATGAAAATGCTCTAGTGGCATTTTGTAGCCAAGTGGAATCACTTGGCGTTACAAAAATGCGACGAAAACAAAAACTTAGAGCGTTTCCGCGTTTCCGTAAAAAACGGAAACGCTCTGGTGGCGGTTTCGGGAGAACTCCATTCCCATCGATCGCAATCTGGCCCAGCACGTCCGTCATTGCAAGCGTTGGCGGTAAAGACTGTCGGGCAATCGGCTTCTTGCCCTAGCGAGCCTCCAGCCTTCGCGCCTCTTCGGTCTGGCTCAATATCCAGTCGCGGAAGACCTTGATGCGCGAGGAATTGCGGCGGCTCTCGAGATACACCAGCCAGTAGCCATCACCGTCCGAGCCCAGGGCCTCGAAAGGCTGGATGAGCTGTCCCTTGGCGACAAGGGCGTCATAAAGATTGCGCGTCAGGATCGCGGCGCCCTGGTCGGTGAGTGCCGCCATCGCATCATAGACCTGCGAGCCGAGGTCCGGCCCATGGATGGCGCGATCGATATCATATCGCACGCCGGCCGCCTCGAACCAGATCTTCCACCATGGGTCGTCGGCGCAGCACAGCGGTACCTTGTAGAGATCTTCCGGCGTGTGGATGCCGCCGACGCTTTCGGCAAGGCGCGGGCTGATCATCGGGCAATAGTCCGCCTTGAACAGATAATGCGCGGCCAGCCCCGGCCAGCTGCCGCTGCCGGTACGAATGGCGACGTCGGTGGCCTCGCGGGTAAAATCGACAAGCCGGGGCGACGTCTCGACCTTCACGGCAAGCTCGGGATGCATCAGCTGGAATGTTCCAAGGCGAACCGCGAGCCAGTTCGACGCGAAGGTCTGCATGGTCGAGACGGAGAGCACGCCGCCTGCCCCGCCCTTGGCCGCTAGCCAGCCGTCAGCCAGCGTCGCGAAGGCCGATGAGGCTTCCGGCGCCAGCCGCGCGCCGGCCTCGGTAAGCTCGATCTGCCTTGTCTTGCGGATGAAAAGCGGGGTTCCGGCGCGTTCCTCCAGAAGCTTGATCTGGTGGCTGGCAGCAGACTGAGTCATGCCGAGCTCATCGGCGGCCTTGGTGAAACTTCCGAGCCTGGCCGCGGCTTCGAACACGCGGACGGCTCCGAGAGGGGGCAGTTTCCAGCTCATTACACATTACTCCTCCTCATGCATGATACGCGACGTTCGATTGGAAATGAAGCGCCGTCGGGAGCAATATCCTTTCATCAGATCCCAGAAAGGAACTTGCCATGACCACGCTCTCGAACCTTTCCGCCCACCGCCACCTCGCCCGCCTGCTGTTCGCTCCGTTCAGGCCACGCCCGCAGGACCTGCTCGCCCGCAGCGACCTGCCGGATCATCTCAAGCGCGATATCGGCCTGCTCGACGGCGCGCTCTAAGCTCCAGCACACAAGGAGGGACGGATCATGACCATCGCCGCGGAAGCCCTCAAGCAGAGCCGCCAGGTCGTCGACATGTATGAAGCCTATGCCGACCGCTATGACGAAATCGTCGGGACCGAGCCGATCGAACGCGTCAAGGCAGCGCTGCAGCGTCTCGCGGCCGAAGTCGGCCCCGGCAGCAAGGTCCTGGAAATCGGTTCCGGAGCCGGTCGTGAGGCTGACCTTCTCGAAGATCTCGGCCTGCATGTGCGGCGCACCGATGCGACGCGGCGCTTCCTCGAAATCCAGGCCGCTCGCGGCAAGCAGGCCGATCTGCTGGACATCGTCACCGACGACCTGGCCGGTCCTTACGATGCCGTGGTTGCGCTCTGTGTGCTGTTCTACGTTCGCCGCGCGGAGATCGGCGACGTTCTCGCCAAAATCGCGGATTCGCTTCGACCAGGCGGCGCTTTCCTGGTCTCCATGCGTCACGGTGACGGCGAAAAGAATGCCGACTACCAGACCGTGCTCTGGCGCCGGGACGCTTTCGCCGTTCTGCTTGAACGGGCCGGCATGACCATCCTGTGGGAAGAATTCGCCGTCAACAACGGCAATGGCGACGAATGGATCAGCTTCCTCGCCACGAAGACGGCCTGACTTGTTCGTGCCGCGTGCCTCACCTGCCGATCGGCAGGCCTTCGAAATGGTCCACTGCCGCGTCGAGCTGCACCCAGTCATGCTTCGACTGCTCGAACACCGACAGTGCGGGCGGCGCGAAGGTCGGGTCGGCGAATGCGCCGACCGCCACGCCGATCATTTCCGGTGACGCTTCCGCCTTCCAGTAGAGGGTCGAACCGCAGCTCGGGCAGAAATACATGCGCACCTTGCGGCCGCTTTCGGCAGTGCGAATGAACTCCTGCGACGGTCCCGAAACCTCGACGCATTGGGCCGCGTAGAACGCGTTTGCGCTGAAGGGCGAACCCGTCCTGCGCTGGCAGGCGAAACAATGGCACAGTGCCGTCAGTTGCGGCGCCTCGTGCAGCGTCAGTCTGAGCGCGCCACACGCGCATTGGGCAATAGACATAACAACTCCTCCCGCTTGCGCAGTCAAAATGCGTTGGATTGTGTGCTGGGATGCTGGCTCGAACGACGCCGGCCAAAGGCGGAGACCTGATGCGATTTCAGGGCCGCGAGAGTTGCAAGGTAGGCTGCAAGACCGTCGAAGTCCAGCCGGGACCGTGCCCGGGGAGTTCAGGCGGCCGGCGTCGCGGTTGCGGCCGCCGCCAGCTCGCGCATGTCGCGCGGCGTCATGCCGTAGCGGTTGCGGAACATGCGGTTGAAATTCGACGGATCGAGGAAACCGCAATTCGCGGAAATCTGCGCGACGCTGAGATCGAGAGCCGGCTGCAGCGCAAGCATGCGCCGCGACCGTTCGAGCCGCGCCGTCCAGATGGCGGCGGCAACCGATTTAGCCTGGCCGGCAAAGGCGCGATAAAGTTCGGAGCGCGAGCATCCGACAGCCGCCGCTACACGTGCCGGCGACAGCTGCGCATCGCTGTGCCGCTGGTCGATGACCATCAGCGCGGCGGTCAGAACATCGCCCGACGGCAGATCGGCCGCCTCGTCGGCGACGGTGCGCAGCAGGGCGCAGGCAAGGTCGGTCGCCGCGTCGATCGCGGCCTCACGCCCGACAGCAGACAGGCCGCGCATGCGTTTTGCGGTCAGCGCCAGGTGCGAGCCGAGCAACTCAGCCAATCCCGGACGATCCAGTCGTTTGCCACCGAGCGTCATGGCCCGGCGACCGGCGAGCGCGGCAACCCGTTCGCGCGGTATGACGATGGCGATCTCGCGATGGGACGACCATTCGGCACGCACCGGCCGGGCGAAATCGACGACATAGAGGTTACCCGCCACCAAGGCGTGGTCGTGGCCGTTCTGGCTGACCCGCGACGGGCCATCGACAAGCATGCCGACATAGATCTCGTCGCCGCCGTCGCTGGCGCATCGCCGCGCGCCACGCTCGACACGGATCGCTTCCGACGTGTGGTCCCAGAACTCGCCGCGGCGCCCCTGCGTGCGCAGCAGCCTGGCGAAGAAGCCGGGCTCGGACCCCATGCGTGCGATCGACATGCGGCGCAGCACATCACTGCTCCAGTAGTCGAGGCGCTGCCTGGCCTCTACCTTGCCCGTGTCGAACTCGATCATGGCTGCTGTCGGTTGCTTTTGTTGTCTTCTTTGCTATCGCCGGGACGCCCAGACCATCGGCCGGGACGCTGGATCATTGATCTCGAGGGACCTCGATCCCCTATGGGCCATGACCCATTTTCAATCTGCCAGAATGCCGATCGACTTCAAGTCCCGCCTGCGTGTTCTCCGCAACTCCGCCGCGATGGTGTTGACAGCCGCCGCCCTTACCGCCCCGCTCGATGCGCTGGCGCAGGTCACCAAATCGGGCGATGTCGTGGAAAACTGGAACGGAACCGGGCTCTATGTCGTCGGGCTTTACAGTCCTGGCACATTGACCATCACAAGTGGCGGCACCGTCACCACCATCAGCGAAGCCTATCTTGGATACAACGCCAATGGGCGGGGAACGGTCGATGTCAGCGGCACCAATGCATTGTTTGAAGTCAACGGTTCCCTCATCGTCGGTCGCCAGACAGGCTCGTCGCTGACGATCAGCGGTGGCGGCAAGGTAATCAGCAGCGCCGGTGCCATAGCCCTCGGCTACGGGATCACCAGCACGGTTCTGGTAAAAGGCAACGGATCGCTGTGGGACAGCGGCGCCAGCCTGACGATCGGCGGCAGCCAGGCATTTGGCTTCCTGACCATTGAGGACGGCGGCCGCGTCAACTCGGCGTCGGCGACGCTCGGCCAAAGCCTTTTTTCGGAAGGGACTGCCACCGTCACTGGTGCCGGTTCAGTGTGGGCCAACAGCGGCAAGCTGGTCGTCGGCAACGATGAAGTCGGAACGCTCACCATCAGTGACGGCGGCCGCGTCACGTCCGCTTCGGCGAGTCTGGGCGAAAACCGTCTTTCTACCGGTACAGCAACTGTAACCGGAGCCGGCTCGCTCTGGGAAAACAGCGGCAGACTGATCATCGCCAACGGCCAATACGCCGTCGGAACCTTCACCATCAGCGATGGCGCGACGGTCAAGACCGGCACCTATGCCGGAGGTGCCGCCGATTTCGTCGGCATCGCTGGAGCGGCAACCGCCCGCGGCACCCTCAACATCGGCGCTGCATCGGGCTCTGCGGCAGCGACTGCCGGCACATTGCTGGCCGACCAGATCCGCTTCGCCCTCGGCACCGGAACCATCGTCTTCAACCATACCGGGCTGCCGGACAGATCGGACCTGGACTTCGTCGCCGCGCTGCGCGGCAACGGCACCATCAAGCATGAAAGCGGCACCACCATACTCTCAGGCGACGGTTCGGCCTTCACCGGCAGCACCACCGTTTCGGGCGGCAAGCTGATCGTCGCTAACAAGCTCGGTGGCTCGGTCGTCGTCGGCAGCGGCGCCACGCTGGCAGGCAGCGGCACGATCGGTTCAGGCGGGGCATCGGCGGTCACCCTGCAATCGGGTGCTCTCCTGTCGCCGGGCAACTCGCCGGGCACGCTGACGATCGCCGGCAACCTTTCGCTGGCGAGTGGCTCGACCTCCCGGTTCGAACTCAACACGCCGGGCCTGGCCGGTGGCGCCACCAACGATCTCGTCAAGGTTACCGGCAACCTGACGCTCGGCGGCACACTGGATGCCAGGGTGGCCTCGGCGGGATATTACCGGCTTTTCGAATATGGCGGGCTGACGCCGGGCAGCACATTCGACGCCGAGACCGTGACCTCGACCAACTTCACGGTGGCGCGGCACATCGTCGGCTTCGATGTTCCCGGCCAGGTCTACCTGATCGCGCTGGGCGCCGGTCAGACCATCCAGTTCTGGGACGGCGGCAACGCGACGCCCAACGGTGCAGCCGATGGCGGTTCCGGCATATGGGACATCATCGGCCCGAATTGGACCAGCGTCGATGGCGCGACGAACCAGCCCTGGCTGCGTTCCGTCGGCGTGTTTGCCGGCAGCGCTGGCACAGTCACGGTCGCCGGGACCAGGGAGTTCGATACGCTGCAATTCGTGACGGATGGCTACCGTGTCACCGGTGGCAGCCTGGCCTTCAACCCGGCTTCGGGCTCGACCGGCACCATTGCCGTCGATGGCGGCGTCACGGCTGTCGCCGATTCCATCCTGGTCGATGGCGCAACCGCCAGGGATTTCGCCAAGGCCGGCAGCGGCACGTTGGTGCTCAATGCCGCCAACAGCTTCACGGGCACAACCACCGTGAGCGGCGGCAAGCTGGTCGTCGGTGATGGTGCCCATCCCGGCGCCAGCCTGGCGGGCCTAGTGACCGTGAAGTCGGGCGCAACGCTCGGCGGCATCGGCACGCTGGGCGGCCTGATGGCCGAGAGCGGCGCCATTGTCGCGCCGGGCAACTCGATCGGTACGCTGAATGTCGCCGGCGATGTAACGTTCGCGGCCGGCTCGACCTATGCGGTGGAGATTGCCGGCAATGGCAGCAGCGACCGCATCGCCGTCACCGGCACGGCAACGCTTTCCGGCGGCAAGGTGGAAGTGACCGCGCTGGACGCACAGGCCAGCTACCAGGACGGCCAGCGCTACATGATCCTGACTGCGACCGGCGGTGTTACGGGCAGCTTCGATCCTGTGGTGCTTTCACGCTCGGCCTTCCTCAATGCCAAGCTGTCGCAAGGTGCCAACGCAGTCGACCTGACGATTGCGATCAAGAAGCCGGAGGAGCCCGGCAGACCCGAGGAGCCAGGCAAGAAGCCGCTGTTTGTCACAGTGGCGAATACCTACAACCAGACACAGACGGCCGGCGCGCTGGATACGCTGCAGCAAAGCGGTGCAGCGCTGGCGCTGTACAACACGCTGCTTTTGCTGTCGGCGGATGAAGCCCGCGCCGCTTTCGACGGCCTTTCGGGCGAGGTCAACGCCTCGACGGTGACCGGTCTGCTCGAAGACAGCCGCTTCACGCGCGATGCCATCAACGATCGCCTGCGTTCCGCGTTCGAGACGGTCGGTGCAGAACCGCTGCCGCTGATGAACTATGGCAAGGATGCCAGGGAAATTACCACGGCTTCTGTCGCTTCCGAACGCTACGGTGCCTGGGGCTCGGTGTTCGGTTCATGGGGACATTTCGGCGGCGACGGCAATGCAGCAAAGCTGAGCCGTTCGACCGGCGGCTTCGTCACCGGTGTCGACGGCCTGATCACCGACGACATCCGCCTCGGCTTTCTCGCCGGCTACAGCCATTCGCGCTTCAAGGACCGTCGCTCATCCGCTGCGAGCGACAATTATCATCTCGGCATCTATGGCGGCACTGAGTGGGGCAACCTCTCCTTCCGTTCCGGCCTTGCCTATACGTGGAGTGAGATCGAAAGCAGCCGGCAGGTCAGCTTCCCAGGCTTCAGCGACAGCCTGAGCGGCGATCACCGCGCCGGCACCACGCAGGTCTTCGGCGAACTCGGCTACGGTATGAAAGCCGGCAGCTTCGCCTTCGAGCCGTTCGCCAACCTCGCCTATGTCAACGTGCACAGCAACGGCTTCACCGAGACGGGCGGCGCATCAGCACTCATCGTCCAGAGCGGTTCCAACGACATCACCTTCACCACGCTGGGCATCCGCGCCGCGACCGATTTCGACCTCGGTTCAACCAAGGCCACAGTTCGCGGCATGCTCGGCTGGCGGCATGGTTATGGCGATGTCACGCCTGCAGTGAGCCAGGCCTTCAGCGGCTCCAGCGCCTTCACCATCGCCGGTGCGCCGATCGCCAGGGATGCGGCCGTCATCGAAGCCGGGCTCGACTTCGCCATCACCCCGCAAGCGACACTCGGCCTTTCCTATCATGGCCAGGTCGGCTCGAAGGCAAGCGACCATGGCGTGCGGGCGGATTTGAATGTCAAGTTCTGACACCGACGAGCGAAGGGCTCAGCGCAGCCTTTTGCCGTTGTGGTCGAAAATCAAAGCATTGTCCGGCTTGAACGACATCCGCACCGAAGAACCCGGTCCCCGGTCGTGATAGCCGCGCCGTTCGACCAGGAGCTTTTCGCCGCTCGACAGCCGGCCGTGCCAGATCGAATTGCCGCCCAGGTTCTCGATCAGGTCGATCTCCATCGCAAGCGAAACACCGCCGTCGCCACCGATCTCGAAATGCTCCGGCCGCAGCCCTATCGTGACCTCGTGGCCGGCCGCCGGCCCAGATGACAACGCCGGTGCGAATGCCGTTTCCGCCAACCCGATCGTGCCATCCGAGCCCATGACGCCCTTGAAGAAATTCATCTTCGGAGAGCCGATGAAGCCGGCGACGAAAGCGTTGTCGGGATCGCGGTAGAGATCGATCGGACGGCCCTGCTGCTCGATGACGCCGCCACGCAGCACGACGATCCGGTCGGCCATGGTCATCGCCTCGACCTGGTCATGCGTGACGTAGATCATGGTGGCGCCAAGCTGCCGGTGCAATTTGGTGATTTCGACACGCATCTGCACCCTGAGCTCCGCGTCGAGATTGGACAGCGGCTCGTCGAACAGAAAGGCCTTAGGGTGCCGCACGATGGCACGGCCGATGGCAACGCGCTGCCGCTGCCCGCCGGAAAGCTGCGCAGGCCTGCGTTTCAGCAGCGGTTGCAGTTGCAGCGCCGCCGCGGCCTCGGCGACCCGTCTTTCAACCTCGGCTTTCGCCATGCCGCTCATGCTGAGGCCGAAGCCCATATTCCGCTCGACAGTCATGTGCGGGTAAAGCGCGTAGGACTGGAAGACCATGGCAAGCTCGCGATCACCGGGCTCTATCGCGTTGACCCGCTTGCCGTCGATCAGCACATCGCCGGAAGTGACGTCCTCCAGCCCAGCGATCATGCGCAGCAAGGTCGACTTGCCACAGCCGGACGGGCCGACGAAGACACAGAACTCGCCCGCCGCGATGGCGAGATCGACACCGTTGATGACGTCGACCACGCCAAAGGACTTCCTGACCGCTTTCAGCTCGATGGCGCTCAAATCATGGCTCCCTGCTTGATGCACCCTAGAGCGCCGCGTGTCCGTTCGGATGCGCAAAGGACGCTCTTGGCACTTAGAAGCTGCGTCATTCACCCGGCCTTGCGCTGCGGCGCCGGCCCATTGACCAGCCATTCGAGATCCGCCGCCGACAGCGTGATGTCGAGCGCCTGCAGGCTGTCGTCCAGCTCGCCCAGAGTTCTCGGCCCGATCAGTGGAACCGACGGGAAAGGCTGCGCGAGCACATAGGCCAGCGCGACATGGATCGGGCTCCTGCCGAGGCGGCCGGCCAGTTCGATTGCCCTGTCGCGGCGGGCGAAATTGTCCTCGGAATACCAGACCCGTACCAGTTCCTCGCTGTCCAGCTTGTCGCGGCCGGCGCGCTCGGTGAAGAAGCCGCGCCCCTGGCTCGACCAGGCGAAATTCGGCATCTGCCGCTCGATCAGCCAGTGCCTCCAGCCAGCGTCGGAGGCGGCGACGCAGCCATCCCAGATCGGCACCAGCATTTCGGCCAGCGAGAAATTGTTCGACAGCGCACCCGGCGCCTGCCTGCCGTTCCTTTCGGCATAGTCGATTGCGGCCGCCATGCGCTCGCGCGTCCAGTTGGAACCGCCGAACGGCCCACGGATGCGGCCCGCCCGCACCTCGGCATCCATAGCATCGACGAATTCGCCGACCGGCACGTCCGGGTTGTCGCGGTGCATGAAATAGACGTCGACATGATCGGTCTGCAGCCGGTCGAGCGATAACGCGAGTTGCCTGCCGATCGCGTCGGGCGTGCAGAACGGCGTGTGGGCGCCCTTGCCGATGACGACCGATTCCTCTCGCGTGCCACGGCTGCGTTGCCAGTCGCCGAACAGTTTTTCGGTATAGCCGCCGCCATAGATGAAGGCGGTGTCGAAGAGGTTGCCGCCAGCCTCGAAGAAAGCATCGAGCAGGATCGCCCCGGAAGAGAAGGTACGGAAATCCTCGAAGCCCAATGCCAGCACCGAAGCCGGCTTGGCGACGCCCGGGATCTGGCGCTTCGGGATGCGCGTGCCGTTCCGCGCAAGCTTGCGGCCGGAAATCGTATGCGGACGACCATCCGCCTTCTCGATGCCATATTCGAGGCCGATCGCGGCACGCCATCTGTCCATCACGCGCAGATTGCCCAGGCTGTCCGCCCAATCCATGCCAGGCCAGGCGAATTCCTGCCTTCCGGCCAGGATCGCGTCGCCGGCCGCATCGACTTCGAAAGAATAGAGCCAGCCCTCTTCGCGGACCTCGACTGTCTGCCGCCCGTCGGCGGTAACCACATCGATGTGGCCGGTGCCGCCCTGCTTGCCGGAGGCGAACCAGAAATCGGTGACTTCGATGTGCCCTTTCGTGCCGAAGATGCGCAGCACATTGTCCTGGGCGAGCAGGATGGAACAGGAGACCTCGGCGACGATGCCGTTGCCAAATTTGAGCAGCGCCGAAGCCCATTCATCGACGCCGGTGACGCCGAGATGGCCGGCACCGGTGCCGCTTTCGGGATCGAGGAACGGCTTGCCAGCGGAAGCACCGGCAATCAGGCGGGCCATGGAGACCGGATAGCCGCCGACATCGAGGATGCCGCCGCCGGCAAGGTCGCTGTCGAAAAGGCGATGTTCGGGCATGACGGACGGCATCGCATAGCCGAAGCTGGAACGGATCAGCCGCACCTCGCCGATGGCGCCCGTCCCGATCAGCTCGACCAGTTTCAACGTCTGCGGATGCAGGCGGTACATATAGGCCTCGCCGAGGAAGCGGCCAGCCTTGCGCGCGGCATGCATCATGGCATCCGCCTCGAAGGCGGTCAGTGCCATCGGCTTCTCAACCAGAACATGCTTGCCGGCTTCGAGCGCCTTGATCGCCCATTCGGCGTGGCCCGGGTGCGGCGTGGCGATGTAGACGGCATCGACGGCCGGATCATCGAGCAACGCATCGTAGCCTTGAAGAATGCGGGCGCCGGGAAACGCCTCGGCAAGTCCGGGCTTGCCGGGATCACGCGCGGCAATGGCAGCCAGCACGCCGTTGCGCGAATGCGCCAGCCCGCCGGCAAAAGCCCTGGCGATGTTGCCGGGCCCGACGATGCCCCAGCGGATCTTGTTCGGCGTGCTCATGATGGTCTCCTCGATTGGCAGCAGGCCGAAACGGTCACTTGACCGCACCGGCCGAGATTCCGGCGATGAAATGGCGTTGCAGGGCGACGAACAGCACGAGCATCGGCGCGGTCAGCACCACCGCACCGACCATGATGCCGCCCCAGGACACTTTGGTGAGGCCGATCAGACTGCCCAGCGCCACCGGCGCGGTCATCATGTCCGGCCGGCTGGTGACCAGCAGCGGCCACAGATAGTAGTTCCAGCTGTTCAGGAAGAGGATGATCGACAGCGCCGCGAGCGTCGGCCGCGTCATCGGCAGCGCGATGTGGAAGAAGGTGCGCCATTCGCTGATGCCTTCGACCCGCGCCGCGTCGAACACCTCTTCCGGCAGCATGGTGAAGGACTGGCGCATGAACAGCACGCCGAGCGAATTGAACAGCGGCGGCACGATCAGCGCGAACCAGCTGTTGGCCATGTTGAAGTCGCGCGCCACCATGATGAACTGCGGGATGACGACGACGAAATAGGGCAAGGTGATCGTGCCGAAAATGATGCCGACCACCGCCGTGCGGCCGACGAAGCGATAGCGGGCCAATGCCCAGCCGGCCATCGCGGTGAGCACCACCGACAGCAGCGTGTAGACCGACGCCACGACGATCGAGACGACCATGGCACGGATGAAATCCGTGTCGTGCTGCAGATTGGCGAAGTTGTCGGCGAAGGCCGTCGACGGCAGCAACTGGATGGTCGCGCCGAAGATGCCGTCGTCGGGCAGCGTGGCGAAGACGAGCATCGTCCACAGCGGGAACAGCCAGATCAAAGCCAGCGGCAGAAGCACGGCGTGAAGGGCGATGGCGCGCCGTGTCCGGGTGGTGAAAGACGGCATCAGCGGCGCTCCTTTCCAGCCCACATGTTGAGCAGCGAAAGCGCCATGGCGATTGCCGCGATGGTGTAGGCGATGCTCGAGGCATAACCGAAGTTGAACGACAGGAAGCCCTGCCGGTAGAGCAGCATGCCCAGTGTTTCGGTGGCGCCGCCGGGGCCACCGCGGTTGGTGATGAGGAACGGCTCGGTGAACAGCTGCATGGTGCCGATGATCGACAGCACGATGCAGAACAGGATGATCGGCCTGAGCAGCGGCACGGTGATGAACAGGAACTGCCGCGTCTTCGAAACCTTGTCGAGGGTGGCGGCCTCGTAGAGATCCTGCGGGATGGACTGCAGCCCGGCGAGGATCAGGATGGCGTTGTAGCCGGCCCAGCGCCAGGTGACGGCGATGATGATCAGCGCCATGGCCGCGGTCGGGTTCGACGTCCAGGAGATCGGTGCGATGCCGACAATCGCCAGCAGCTTGTTGATGATGCCGAACTCGTAGTTGAACATCAGCCGGAAGACGGCGGCATAAGCGACCTCGCCGACCACGACGGGTGCGAAGAAGGCGAAGCGGAACAATCCCCGCACCTTGAGCAGAGGCGAGTGCAGCAGCACGGCCAGCACGGTCGCCAGCGTGATCATGACCGGCACCTGCACGACGAGGATGATCAGCGTGTTCTTCAGCGCATTGGCAAAGGCGGGGTCGACCAGCAGCCGGCCCCAATTGGCCTGCGGCGCGAATGTCCATGGCAGGCGGCGCGTGTTGAGGAACGACATCCAGAACGAGCTGATGATCGGCCACACCCAGAAGGCGAGAAAGATCAGCAGGTAAGGCGTCAGGAAACCGTAGGCTGTGAGTGTGCGCGGCCGCATGCCAATTCCACCAGAGCAATTCCAGGAAAACTGCGCAGCGGTTCTCCGTCCGGAATTGCGTTAAAACAAATACTTAGAGCGTTTCTGCGTTTCCGTTAAAAAACGGAAACGCTCTAGACATGAGACACCGGCGACAGGCCGAAACCCGCCGCCGGCGTCCCTGGGGAGGTTACTGGGACAGGGGCAGACCTGTTGCCAGCTCGATCTGCTTGGCAGCGTCGTCGAGCGCTGTCTTTGCATCCGGATAGCCGCCTTCGATGTATTTCAGCTGCGTGGCGGTGAGGATCTTGTTGGCGTCGGTGAAATAGGTGGTGCCGCGGCTGGGCTTGACCTTGGGCAAGGTTGACAGCACGTCGACCCATATCTTCTGGTCACCCCAATAGGGCTGGCCCGATTGCACGAACGGATCGTCGAGCGCGGACAGAAGCGACGGCACCAGCCCGTAGGCTTTCAGCATGGCGACCTGCCCCTCGACCGTTCCCAGCGCGTAGCTGGTGAAGGCGTAGGCAGCTTCCTTGTTCTTCGAGGCCTCGGTGATCGCCAACGACGACCCGCCCAGATTGGCCGCATGCGGGCCGTCTGCCGTTGCGCTGGGCAGCGGATAGACGCCCCATTTGCCGGTCAGGTCCGGCGCATTGGAGCGGATCGTGCCCTCATACCAGCCGCCGAAGATATGCGTGGCGACCTTGCCGGCCTTGGTGGCCTGGATCTTCTCGTCCCAGTTGGCGGCGCTGACGAGGTTGTCCGCCTTCATCTTCTTCACGGTTTCCAGCGCGGTGACGCAGCCGGGCTGGTTGACCGTGATGGCGGAGCCGTCCGGTGAAAAATAACCGCAGCCCTGCTCGTTCGAGATCATGCGGAAGAACTCGTCGTCGCCGTTGAGGTCGGCCTCGGTCATGATGACACCGGGATTGGCCGCCATGACCTTCTTGCCGGCAGCGATGAAATCATCCCAGGTCTTGATGGAAGCCGGATCGACGCTTGCCTTCTCGTAGAAGTCACGACGGTAGAACACCGTGACCGGACCGGAATCCCATGGCATGGCGTAGACCTTGCCGTTCGCCTCCAGCTCGACGCGCTTGAATTCGGGAAACAGCTGCGCCGTGGCGTCGGTGTAGCCGAGTGTCTTCAGGTCGGCGAAACAATCGGGGAACTGGTTCCAGAAGATCTCGGCTTCCTGGTTTTCGACGGAGATGATGTCGGGCAGCCCGGCGCCGCCGGCGGCGCAGCCGGCGAGGGTCTTGTCGAACACCTGCTGGTTGCCAAGGTCCTGGACATTCACCTTCACATTGGGGTGCTGCTTGTTGAAGCCGGCGATCGTTTCCTTCAGCGACGAAGCGGCGACATTCCAGCTCCAGATCGTGATCTCGCCGGACTGGGCGAGCGCCGAACCCTGGCTGAGCGCAAGCGCCATTGCCGCGCACACGAGTGTGGTACGCATCCTGTTCCTCCCATTTCGATTGCTCTCTCCCGGAGCAGGCCGAGATTATCGGATGGAATATGCCGGTCTCCCGCAAACGGAACATGAATTTGCCGAATGGTAAGATCGTGGGGGCATTGTCCGGTCCGGCTGGGGGTATTGTCCGGTCCGGCTATCGTGGCCGCTGGTTCCTCCTCCCTCTTCAAGGGCAGACAATCGTCTATGGCGCGATGCCCCCCTCTCCGTCTCGGGCCTTGCCCGATTCACCTCTCCCCCGCCTTCGGCAGGGGCGAGGAACTGCAGCTCAAGCGGCGGCGCTTTTCCAGCTTGGGTTCCTCGCCCCCATGAAACGGGGGTGAGGTGGATCGGCTTCGGCGGCAAAGCCGCCGTTGCCGAGACGGAGAGGGGGAACTCATATGCTTACCCTCCCCTTCTGGGGCAGTATCGGGGGTATTGGCCGGCTAAGCTGCGCCGGCCGCGCTTCCATTTGCGCTTGCAAAGGACCACGCTACACTGGACACGGTTCTTCGCTTGCGGAAACAGGAGCTCTCGGCTTGGTGGACGGCAAGGGTGCAGGCGGTTCTTACTGGCGTACCGGCGCAAGCACGGTTGAAGCCTTCCCCATGCAATTGCAGATGTTCCACACCCACCCAGTTGTCATGGAGGGGCCGCACTGGCACGCCCAGGTCGAGGTGAACTTCATCGTGCAAGGCCAGGTCCATTATTTGATGGCCGACCGCGAAGTGGTGCTGACGAAGGGCGATCTCTGCCTGTTCTGGGGCGGCATCCCGCATCAGATGGATTGGCGCAGCGACGATACGATCTATGCGGGCGCGCATCTGCCGCTGGTGCATTTCTTCAGGCTGAACCTGCCCGCCGGCGTGCAACAGCATCTGATGGCGGGCCACGTGCTGATCCTGCGCGCGACGGACCCGGCCGACGGTTGCAATTTCGAGCGCTGGAACCTCTATGCCCGCTCCGGCGATGCTGCCAAGGCCGCGCATGCCGTGAACGAACTGCTGCTGCGCATCGAGCGCATGCGCTTCGAGCCCTATGAATTGTTGCCGGGCGTTGCCGCGGCAAACACGGTCGACGAGTTCGATCAGCGCGCTTTGCCGCTGGCGCTGCGGATCTGCTCCTACATCGCCGACAATTTCCGCGACGACATCAGCATCGCCGACATCGCCGCGGAATTCGCCATTCATCCGAAATATGCCATGAGCGTCTTCCGGCGCTCCACAGGCATGACGCTCAACGAATATCTGAACCTTCTGCGCCTCAGCTATGCGCAGGCGATGCTGATGCGGGAGGACGCCAACGTCCTGCACATCGCCATGGAAAGCGGGTTCGGCTCGCTGAGCGCCTTCAACAAATCCTTCCGCAGGCTGGCCGGCATGACGCCGTCCAGCTTCCGCCGCGCGGGATCGACCGTGTGACGGCGCCTGCAGGCGAGCGAGCCTCGGACCAGCACATCACATGTTGAACATGCGCTTCAATGACTGCGTGAAGGCCTCGTCATCCTGCTGGCGGCGCATGTCGATGAACATGTTGGTGTCCTTGCCGGTCGGATAACGCAAGCGGTCCTTGCCATCTGTCGCAGCCGTGAAGATCGCCTCGGCGACGTCCGATGTCTCCGCTGCCGGAAGGGTGGCAAAAGCCTCCACCGTGCCCTTCACCAGCGCCGCATATTCGGGCATGGATTCATCGGCGCTGAAGACCAGCGAGCGGCTGCCGAAATCAGACTTCGTCATGCCCGGCTCGACCAGCTTCACCCGCACGCCGATGGCGCCGAGCTCGTAGGCGAGCGCTTCCGACAGACCTTCCACCGCGAACTTGCTGCCGTGATAGAGCGAGCCCAGCGGGAACGCGACGCGCCCGCCCATCGAGCTGATGTTGACGATCGTGCCCTGACCGCGACGGCGCATATGCGCAAGCACCGCCTTGGTGACTGCCAACAGGCCGACGACATTGGTGTCGAACTGCTTGCGGATGGTTTCGAGCGATGTCGCCTCGAGCGGGCCATAGGCGCCGAAACCCGCGTTGTTGATCAGGACATCGATCGCGCCGAACGCGCTCATGCCCTGGGCGACGGCATCGCGAATGCTCGCTTCATCCGTCACATCGAGGCGCAGGACACGAACTTTGTCGAGCGTGCCGAGCTCGGTCTCGTTTTGCGGCGTCCGCATGGTGGCGATGACGTTCCAGCCACGCGCCTGGAACAGTTTGGCGGTTTCCCGGCCGATGCCGGTCGACGCGCCCGTGATGAAAACTGTCTGCGACATGCTCACTCCTTCGCCCACCGGCATGCGGCGGGCCCTTGCTTTGCGGCCCAGGGATAGAGCCGCCATGAGTGGCATGTAGCAATTCTGATTATGGAGATAATCTGCCGAAAACGGGAAGGGTCTTGAACTTGAAGTTCATAGTCGTAAGCTGCTGCACAGACCTGCCATCGATGATCCGGACTGGCTTGACCCGATGAATCGCGACCTGTTCGACGGACTGCCGCATTTCCTGGCCGTCGCCCGCCATGGCGGCTTCAGTGCCGCCGCCGAGGCGCTCGACATCAGCCCGACCGCGATGAGCAAGGCGATCCGGGCACTTGAGACACGCTACCAGACCAAGCTTTTCCAGCGCACGACCCGGCATGTGCGGCTGACCGATGCCGGCGCGGAACTGTTCCAGCGCCTCGACCGCGCGGCCAACGAGATCAGCGATGCGCTGGCCACCCTGAGTACGGCCCAGTCCGTGCCGGCAGGCACGCTGCGGCTCACCATCCCGCGAAGCGCCATGCGCCATCCGGTCCTGCCGATCATCGAGCGTTTTCAGGAGCTGTATCCGAGGGTGGTGCTCGACATATCGCTGAACGACGCGCTCGTCGATCTTGTCGCCGAAGGCTTCGACGCCGGCATCCGGCTGGGCGAGGCCATCGACAAGGACATGATCGCGGTACGGCTGACACCGGGGAACAGATGGGCCATCGCGGCGAGCCCAGACTATCTTGCCCGTTCGGGCACGCCGAAGCGGCTCGAGGACCTGTCGCAGCACAAGGCCATCCTGTTCCGGTTCCAGGCCTCGCGGACACTTCACATCTGGGAGTTCGAGCGCCGCGGGAGAACGATCCGCGTGAAGATGCCCCAGCAGGTGATCGTGGACGACCGGCTGGCGCTGGTCCGTCTTGTGAAGGCTGGGATCGGGCTTGGCTATGTCCAGGAGCCGGAGGTCCAGGAAGAGGTCGAACGCGGCGAGCTCAAATTGTTGTTCGCCGACCAGATCGGCAAGGATGACGGCATCTTCCTCTATTTCCCGACGGCGATGCAGAGCCAGCCCAAGCTGCGGGCCTTCATCGATGTGGTCCGAACGATACACGCCCGATAACGGCACCAGCTTCTTGTGGGCTTCGCCATCTCGAAATTGCCTAGCCCGGCATCCTGTGTCATCGCCACGGCACATTGTGCTCGCGCGAGTCTCTTGGTAGTTTTGACCAAAAGATAAAAAAGCCACCCAGGGGAACCAAGCAAAATGTCGACTTCCAGCTCCTTTACGCCGTCCCGCCGCACCATCCTGAAAGGCGTCGGTGCCGGCGCCGCACTTGCCATGACCGGCGGCTTCGCCGGCCGCGCCTTCGCTGCCGACCCGATCAAGGTCGCCGCCGTCTACACGGTGCCGGTGGAACAGCAGTGGGTGAGCCGCATCCACAAGGCGGCCAATGCCGCCAAGGAACGCGGCGACATCGACTATGTCTTCTCGGAAAACACCGCCAACACCGACTATGAGCGCGTGCTGCGCGAATATTGCGAGGCCGGCCACAAGCTGATCCTCGGCGAAGTCTTCGGCGTCGAGGACGCGGCGCGCGCGGTCGCCGCCGACTATCCGGATGTCGCCTTCCTCGCCGGCTCCAGCTTCAAGCCCGACGCGGCGAAGGCGCCGAACTTTGCGACCTTCGACAACTACATCCAGGACGCCTCGTACCTCAGCGGACTAATCGCCGGCGCGATGACCAAGTCGAAGAACATCGGCATGGTCGGCGGTTATCCGATCCCGGAAGTGAACCGGCTGATGAACGCCTTCATCGCCGGCGTGAAGGAAAGCGCACCCGACACCAAGTTCCAGATCGCCTTCATCGGCTCGTGGTTCGACCCGCCCAAGGCCAAGGAAACAGCCTTCGCGCAGATCGATGCCGGCGCAGACCTGCTCTACGCCGAACGTTTCGGCGTGTCGGACGCAGCCAAGGAACGCAAGGTGCTGGCGGTCGGCAACGTCATCGACACGCAGAAGGACTATCCCGACACCGTGGTCGCTTCGGCATTGTGGCATTTCGAACCGACGCTCGACCATGCGATCGCGCAGGTGAAGGCCGGCGCCTTCAAGGCCGAGGACTACGGCGTCTACTCCTTCATGAAGAATGGCGGCTGCTCGCTGGCGCCGCTCGGCTCGTTCGACGGCAAGGTGCCGGCCGAAGTGATGGCCAAGGTCGCCGAAAAGGAAAAGGCGATCAAGGACGGCAGCCTGTCGATCGAGATCGACGACAAGGAGCCGAAGTCGAGCTGATATGGGCCGCGATTAATGCAGCATCGATCTGGTGCGTCCTTCGAGGCTCGCCCGGCCAAGGTGAGAGCTTGCCCTACAGCGATCTGCGGGCTCGCACCTCAGGATGAGGACGGTTGTGCAACGGCGCCAAATGCCGAAGCGTTCCGGAACTCCGGCTTGAAGTTTCACAACCGTCCTCATCCTGAGGTGCGAGCCCGCACTGCGTTGGAAGGATGGCACAAGTTTAAACGGGCGAGCCTCGAAGGACGCACCGGATGACATCCTCTTCGACGGGCAACGCTCCGGCACTTCGCCTCTCGGGCATCACCAAGCGTTTCGGTGCGCTGACCGCGAATGACGGCATTTCGTTCGAACTCCGGCAGGGCGAAGTCATTGCCCTGCTCGGCGAGAACGGCGCCGGCAAGACGACGCTGATGAACATCCTGTTCGGCCACTATGTGGCCGACGAAGGCAGCGTCGAGGTGTTCGGCAAGCCGTTGCCGCCGGGAGATCCGAAGGCGGCGCTGGCTGCCGGCGTCGGCATGGTGCACCAGCATTTCACCCTGGCCGACAACATGAGCGTGATCGACAACATCGCGCTCGGCACGCAGCCGCTGTTCCGACTGAAACTGGATCGTTCGGCAGCGCGTGCCAAGATCGACCAACTGGCCAGGGATTTCGGCCTGGCCGTCAAGGCGGATGCGCTGGTGGCGGACCTGTCCGTGGGCGAACGCCAGCGTGTCGAGATCCTCAAGGCGCTCTACCGCGACGCGCGGGTGCTGATCCTCGACGAACCGACGGCGGTGCTGACGCCGACGGAGACCGAGGCGCTGTTCAAGACGCTGAAGCTGCTGGTGGCCAAGGGCCTGTCGGTGATCTTCATCTCGCACAAGCTGAACGAGGTGATGGCGGCCAGCGACCGCGTGCTGGTGCTGCGCGCCGGCAAGCTGTCGGGTGAGCGCCGCACCGCTGACACCAACCGTCACGAGCTGGCTGCCCTGATGGTCGGGCGCGAGGTGACACCGCCTGTCGTGGCCAAGGTCGAACGTGGTGCCCTGCTCTATGAGCTGAAGGGCGTCTCGACCGCGCGGCGCGCGCATGGCACCGCGCTGAACGAGATCGCGCTCGCGCTGCATGGCGGCGAGATCACCGGTGTCGCCGGCGTCTCCGGCAATGGCCAGGCAGCGCTCGCCGGGCTGCTCGCCGGCATGGAAGCACCGGTCTCGGGCACGGTGCAGGTCAATGGCGTCGCGGTGACGACATGGTCGCCACTGGCGGCATTGAATGCCGGTATCGCCCGCGTGCCGGAGGACCGGCACAGGCAGGGCGCTATCGCCGACATGAGCGTCAGCGAGAACGTCATCGCCGAGCGCTATCGCGACCGCCGCTTCAGCCGCGGCGGCCTTGTCGACTGGGCGGCCGCGCGCGCCTTCGCGCAGTCGATCATCGACGACTACGAGGTGAAGTGCCCCTCGCCCGAGGCACGCATCCGGCTGCTGTCCGGCGGCAACATGCAGAAGCTGATCCTCGGCCGTGCGCTCGATCCCAACCCGTCCGTCATCCTCGCCAACCAGCCCTCGCGCGGGCTCGATGTCGGCGCCGTCGCCTATGTGCATTCCAGGCTGCTTGAAGCGCGTGCGTGCGGTGCCGCGGTGCTGCTGATTTCCGAGGACCTGGAGGAGTTGCTGGCGCTGTCTGACCGCATCGTGGTGATCTCGGAAGGGCGGCTGTCGAAACCCTCGGCGCGCGGCGAACTCACCATCAGCCAGATCGGCGCCATGATGGCCGGGCACGAGGCGGCGTGATGGGTGGCGGCTGGCATTGGTTCGGTGCTGTTCCTCTCGTCGAGGCCGGGCAAATTCTCCTACGTTCCGGAATGGATCCCCGGCACGCTCCGGTCGCTTCGTTCCCTCACGCGGTCGAGGATGACGAGTGGCATGGGGCGCTCCGGCCAATCGCCAACGCCGAGATCGGCAGATGGCATATGACGGCCTCACCATTCTCCAACGAAAGCGCTAGCGGCGGCGTCGAGTTCGGCTCAAGCATTGTAGGTGGCGCCGACGTCAACAATTGGCGCCAGCAGAAAATGAAGTCCGTCATCCTCGACCTCGCGAGCAACCGCAGGGCGCGGCGAATGTCGGGGATCCATTCCGGAACGTCGAAGACCATGCACATGACTGGTCGTCCCCCACTCTCCCACGGACACCACCATGCGGCTTGAACCAAAACCGGCGCCGTCGCTGGCGATGTCGATCCTCTATCCGGCAGCGGCGATCGTCGTGACCTTCATCATAGCCGGCGTGCTGGTGATGCTCGCCGGCGCCAATCCGTTCTCGGTGTTCCGGCTGGTGCTGAAAGGTGCTGCCGGTTCCCAGTTTGCTATCCTTGAAACGCTGACGCGCGCCACGCCGCTGATCTTCACCGGCCTTGCCGTGGCCGTCGCCTTCCGCGCCAAGCTGTGGAACATCGGCGCGGAGGCGCAGCTCTATATGGGCGCCATCATCACCGTGGTGCTGGGCACCGGCGCGCTGCCGCTGCCGGCGATCATCCTGGTGCCGCTGGTGATGCTGGCATCCCTCATCGGCGGCGCTCTGCTGCTGGCCGGGCCGGCCTGGCTGAAACTGCGCTTCGGTGTCGACGAGGTGGTGACGACGCTGCTCATCAACTTCATCGTGCTTTTGTTCGTCTCGATGCTGCTGGAAGGCGTGCTGAAGGACCCGATGGCGCTCGGCTGGCCGCAGTCGCCGAAGATCATCGCCGAGGCGCAGCTGCCGCGCGTCATCACCGGCAAGCGCCTGCATTATGGTTTCGTCATCGCGGTCGCGCTGGCCGTCGGCCTGTGGTTCGTGATGAAGAAGACCGTGCTCGGCTACGAGATGCGCGCCGTCGGCCATAATGCGGAGGCCGCGCGCTTCCTCGGCATGCCGGTCAACGGCGTGCTGATGAAAACGGCGCTGCTGTCCGGCGGCATTGCCGCGCTTGGCGGCTTCTCCGAGGTCGCCGGGCTGAAGGGCAGCCTGACGCTCGATCTGTCGCCGGGCTTCGGCTACACCGGCATCGTCGTTGCCATGCTCGCCATGCTGAACCCGATCGGCGTGGTGTTTTCCGCGATCTTCGTTGCCGGCATCTTCGTCGGCGCGGCCGCCATGAGCCGCAGCGCCGGCGTTCCGAGCTACATTGCCGACGTGATGGTGGCGACCTCGCTGCTGACCATGGTGACGGCAATCATGCTGTCGCGATACCGGGTGAAGTGGAAATGATGGACGCCGTCGAAATCCTCTTCACCGCCAGCTTCTGGGTCGCTGCTATCCGCATCGCCTCGCCGCTGATCTTCGCCACGCTGGGCGAGCTGATCTGCGAGCGCGCCGGCGTGCTCAATCTCGGCATCGAAGGCATCATGACCGCCGGCGCCTTCGCCGGCTGGTTCACCGTCTATATGGGCGGCGACCTGTGGACCGGCGTGCTGGTCGCCGGACTTGTCGGCATGGCCTTCGGCCTGCTGCACTCACTGCTCACCGTGCCGCTCGGCCTGTCGCAGCATGTCGTCGGCATCGGCGTGACGCTGCTGGCAACCAGCCTGACCTATTATTTCTACCGGCTGGCGTTGCCGGAAGTGACCTCGCCGCCGAAGATCGAGCCGTTCCAGCCCTGGGCCATACCCGGCCTGTCGAAACTGCCGGTGATCGGCGAAGCTTTGTTCACACAGACATCGCTGACCTATCTCGCCTTCGTCTTGGTCATCGTCGTGGCCTGGGGGCTCTACCGCACGCCGCTTGGCCTTGCCGTGCGCGCGGTCGGCGAAAACCCGGGCGCGGTCGAAGCACAGGGCATCTCGGTGACCGCCGTGCGCATGGGCGCGGTGATGGCCGGCAGCGCGCTGATGGCAATCGGCGGCGCATTCCTGACCATGTCGGCCTTCAACTCATTCTTCTTCAACATGATCAACGGACGCGGCTGGGTCTGTATCGCGCTGGTGGTGTTCGGCTCCTGGCGACCGGGCAAGGCGCTGCTCGGCGCGATCCTGTTCGCCGCTTTCGACGCCTACCAGATCCGGTTGCAGCAGCTCTCCGGCGGCGTGGTGCCCTACCAGGTGTTCCTGATGCTGCCCTATGCGCTTTCGATCCTTGCCCTCATTGTGGTTGCAAGGCGGGCGACCTATCCAAAGGCCCTCATGGTGCCCTACCAGAAAGGCGAGCGATGAATTTCGACCTGATCGTCAAGACGGCAACGCTGGCCGACGGCCGTGTCGCGGATATCGCCATCAAGGGCGACAGGATCGCCGCCATCGAACCCAGGATCGAGGCCGAAGCCGGCCGCGTCATCAATGCTGCCGGCAATCTGGTGTCGGCGCCGTTCGTCGACCCGCATTTCCACATGGACGCCACGCTGTCCTACGGCATTCCGCGCATCAACGCCTCGGGCACGCTGCTGGAAGGCATCTCGTTGTGGGGCGAGCTGAAGCCATTGCTGACGCATGAGGCTGTGAAAGAACGCGCGCTTGCCTATTGCGACTGGGCGGTGTCGATGGGCCTGCTCGCCATCCGCACCCATGTCGACACCTGCGACGACCGCCTGCTGGCGGTCGAGGCGCTGCTCGAGGTGAAGAAGGAGGTCGCGCCCTATATCGACCTGCAGCTCGTCGCCTTTCCGCAGGACGGGCTCTACCGCTCGCCCAACGCCCGCGAAAACACCATCCGCGCGCTCGACCTCGGCGCCGACATCGTCGGCGGCATTCCGCATTTCGAACGCACCATGGAAGACGGCCGCCGCTCCCTGACGGAGCTCTGCGAGATCGCCGCCCAGCGCGGGCTGATGGTCGATATCCATTGTGACGAAACCGACGATCCGCTGTCGCGCCATATCGAGCAGCTGGCCTATGAGACGCAGCGGCTCGGCCTGCAGGGACGCGTCGCCGGCTCGCACCTGACCTCGATGCATTCGATGGACAATTATTACGTCTCCAAGCTGATCCCGCTGATCGCGGAAGCGCAGGTCTCGGCGATCCCCAATCCGCTGATCAACATCATGCTGCAGGGCCGCCACGACAGCTATCCGAAACGCCGCGGCATGACGCGCGTGCCGGAAATGCTGAAGGCCGGCATCCGTGTCGGCTGGGGTCAGGACTGTGTGCTCGACCCATGGTATTCGCTGGGCACCGCCGACATGCTGGACGTCGCCTTCATGGGCCTGCATGTGGCGCAGATGTCATCGCCTGCCGACATGGCGCGCTGTTTCGACATGGTCACCAATGTCAATGCCGCAATCATGGGGCTAGACCACCTCGGCATCGAAGTCGGCAAGACAGCGTCGATGGTGATGCTGGATGCCGGCAACCCGATCGAGGCACTCCGGCTGCGCGCCGAACGGCTGTGCGTGATCGCCAAGGGCAAGGTGGTGGCCGAGCGGCCGAAGCGCGACACGGCGCTGAACATCGCCGGGCGTCCTTCGAGCATCAACCGGCGGCACAAGGCATAACGCGGTTCTGGCCCACAGGAAGGGAATGCAGGCCACCTGCTGTGTCCTGTGCGCGTGTTGTATAAGCCTGCGTTGAAACCGCGACAGGTGCTGCATGAAGGTCCTTTCCCACAGCGTCGACGTGCTGGCCGTGACATCCGGAGGATGGCGCATCTGGTCACTCTCGGACGGCCATGTCGACATGGAAGCCAGCCTGTTGCGGGATATCGAGGACAATCCCTTCCCGCCAAGCGTGAAGGCAGGCGAGATGGTCCGCCTCTCCGTGAACTGCTTCGTCGTTGCGGCTCCGGACGGACAGAGCGTTCTCATCGATTGCGGCGCCGGCGGCAGCTGGGAGCCGACCATGGGCAAGCTCGAGAAGGTGATGACGGAAGCCGGGATCGACCCGGCCTCGATTGCCATCCTGGCAGCCACGCATGCGCATGAAGATCACGTGTCCGGGTTGCTGACACCCGATGGGCGCGCGCTTCTGCCGAAACTGCAGGCGATCGTGATTGGCGAAGATGCCGTCAAGGGCTTCTTCGGCAAGTCGCATCTCGCGGCGTTCCGGCCGCTGCTGAGGCCGGTTCGCGACGGTGACCGGCTGGAAAGCGGGCTGCAGGTGGTGGCACTGCCGGGCCATGCCCCCGGCCATGTCGGCTACGCCCTCAAGACCGGCGAAGACGACTTCCTGTTCTTCGGCGATGTCGTGCACGTGCCGGCCCTGCAGTTCGCCGACCCGACGGTCAGCTGGGGTTATGACGACGACCAGCCCACCGCGCGCGCGACGCGGCTGGAGACCCTGCGGCAGGCGGCAAGCCGGGGAACCTGGATCGCCGGCGCGCATCTCGGCAGGCCGGGGATCGGGCGGGTGGTTTCGCAGGACGGCTCGTATCGTTACGAACCGGCCGCCTGATCATCGAGCTCTTCTCAGCTTAGCGCAGCGAAACGCTTGCGATACTCGGCCGGCGTCACGCCGACGTGGCGGGCAAAGGCGCGGCGCAGCGTGTCGGCGTCGGCAAAACCGCAATGGGCGGCGACCTGTTTCGGCGCTTCATGGCCAATTTCCAGGAGTCGTCGTGCCGCGCTGACGCGCGCCTCCTCGACCCAGCTTGCCGGCGTGATACCGACCTCGCTGCGGAACAACCGGGAAAAATGCCGCGGGCTGATATCCAGGCGCGCGGCAAGATTGGCGACGCTGTGGTCGAGGGCCGGATTGACGGCGACCCAGCGCTGCAATTCCTGAAGTGCGGCACGGCCTGTCGGCACCGCTTCGCCCTTGCGGCTGAACTGCATCTGGCCGCCTGGCCGCTTGAAGAACATCACCAACTGGCTTGCCACGCGCATGGCAATATCACGGCCGAGATCCTCCTCGACCAAAGCGAGCGCCAGGTCGAGCCCCGACGTCACGCCGGCCGCCGTGCGTACCGGGCCATCGCTGACATGGATGGCATCTTCATCGACCGTCACTTCAGGGAAACGCCGCGCCAATTCTCCCGCCACCGCCCAATGGGTGGTGACGCGGCGGCCATTGAGCAGGTCGGCAGCCGCGAGAAAAAACGCGCCGCTGCACACCGAGCCGAAACGCCGTGTCCCGGGCGCCCGTTGCCGGAGCCATTCGACGACAGCCCCTTCCACGGGCATCTCGGCCGCATGCGGGCAGCCAGCCACCAGCAAGGTGTCGATCGCTTCGCCTGCATCCTCGGTTACGGCCATGTCCGGCAGCAGCCTTGCACCAGACGAACTGCGCAGCGGACCTGGTTGCTTCGCCGCGACGACGGACCGGTAAACCTCGCGCCCGGCCTGGACGTTCGCTTCGGCGAAGACGTCGAGCGGCCCAGACACGTCGAGGAGCTGCACACCTGGCAGGGCCAGCATCACGATGCTCATCGGCAAGGTCTTTGGTCTCGTCCGCATGCGTGTCCGCCTGAATCCGGTTTTGTCTTAATTCGACGCGTTACGACAATTGCAGACAGATATAGCTGAATCCTATGCTGGCGACCAGCAACAGATGCAGGAAAGAACCATGTCACCCATCGTCAAGGACGCCTCGATCCCCGACAGCAAGCTGGCACGTGCCATCACGGACTTCATCCGCGACACCGAAACCGACCTGCTCTTCAACCATTCGAGCCGGGTCTATCATTTCGGCGCCCTGGCGGGCGTCCATCGCGGCCTGACCTTCGACCGCGAGCTGCTCTATGCCGGCGCGATGTTCCACGACATCGGCCTGATGCCGAGCCACAGCAGCAGGCACGAACGTTTCGAGGTCGACGGAGCGCATGCCGCCCGCGACTTCCTGCGCAGCCACGGCATAACCGAAGAGGACGCCTACACGGTGTGGACGGCAATCGCGCTGCACACCACGCCGGGCGTTCCGCAACACATGCATCCCGTGGTGGCACTGGTGACGGCCGGCGTCGAGATGGACGTGCTCGGGCTGACCTACGACCAGTATTCGAACGCCGAGCGCGACGCGGTGGTCAGCGCATTTCCGCGCACGCCGCAGTTCAAGGAAGACATCATCCAGGCCTTCTATGACGGCATCAAGCACAAGCCGGACACAACCTTCGGCAACGTCAAGGCCGACGTCATCGCCGACAAGGAACCGCATTTCCACCGTGGCAATTTCTGCAGCGTCATCCGCTGCTCGCATTGGCACGGCTGACATCCCAGGACGTAATTCCAAGGAAAGGCGCGCGGCGACATTTCTCCAAAAGATCCCTGGAAACAAATAGTTAGGAAAACGAAACGCTCTGGGCTCGACGATCGAGCGTCACGCGCAAACCTTCACGGCTTGGCGCACTCTCCTTCGGGAGAGGCCGAGGTCCGCACAACGGCGTGCGGGCCTCGGCTGGCCTGGCGGCCTGAAGCGACCCGTCGGCGCGGGTCGCAGGCTTTGCTCTCTTTCGCTCAAGCCCCTGGAAGGCGCTTCGAGAAATCCAGATTGATCGGTCTCGACCTTTCCGGCCGCGATCCGACTGTCGGCATCACCTCGATGCCGACTTCGGTCAGTTCGAAATCCCGCGCCCAGGCGCTGCCGGTGCCGCGCAGGTAGAAGCCGAAATTGATGATCTCGGCGCCCGCCTCCACATCGAGCACGATGCGCCGCGTCGTCCAGCCATTCGTCCCGCGCAGGACGCCGTCGGTCGCCCGTGCTTCCATGTTGTCGAAATTGAGCACCTTGCCCTGAGCCCCATCCACCCGCAGCCAGAGCGTCACCGTGCCTTCGACACCTTCCGTCCTCAGGCTCGCCGAAAGCATGATGCGCCTGCCGGCATAACCATCGGCCAGGAAGGTCTGCATCAGCGTGCCGAAGCCGTTCCATCTGTTGGCGTCGTCAGCCAAATCATGCCGGCTGCGGATCAGTGCGGCCCCTTCGGCCTCGTCCACTCCCATCTCATAGTCGCCGCTGCGGGAGCCGCTCACGATCCAGCCTTCCGGCAGGCGCAGCAAGCTCCCATCCGGTTGCGGCTCGATCTTCGCCGCCAGAGTGTTCCAGTCGGCAAGGCCGAACTGATGAGCGACAAGTTCAAGGCAATCGCTGTGGGAGAGGTCGATCTTTCGTTCGCGTAACCCCTGTCGCAGGGTCTTCGCCATAGCCTTCGCATCGCGGAATGTGCGCATGTCCAATCCTCTGTAGGGACGAACGTGTGGCCAGTGCTCGCATTGCTGACAGGTCCGTCCACAAGGGTCAGACGATCCATGGAAAGCGTGCATTCACCAGACCCGAAGGCGCGAGCGGCAGGCTGCACAAGCCTTGCCACAAGCTACCGCCGGGACGGTGATTCCGCAAGCGCGTCAGGCAGTTGCGAACTGAAATGGCGGCAGATGCACCGCGTCGATTACCGCTCTCAGCTTTAAAATGCTTCACCAAAAGCGGGACTAATCTCTTGGGTTCAAGTCATCGAAGATAAAGCTGCGTATTTCGTTCAAGCAGGGGAGGAGACCAGTTTGACCGCAACGTTATCGCAAGTGCAGGTGCAGGAGCGGCCGGAGGACGAACATCTCGGCCTGTTCGCCAATCTCGCCTATGGCTTTCAACATGTGCTGACCATGTATGGCGGCATCGTCGCCGTGCCGCTGATCGTCGGCCAGGCGGCCGGCCTTTCACCCGGCGAGATCGGCCTGCTGATCACCGCCTCGCTTTTCGCCGGCGGGCTGGCGACGATCCTGCAAACCCTCGGCGTCCCTTTCTTCGGCTGCCAGTTGCCGCTGGTGCAGGGCGTATCCTTCGCCGGCGTCGCCACCATGACGGCGATCGTGACCGGCGGCGGCGGCCTGCCGCAGGTCTTCGGCGCGGTGATGGTGGCTTCCTTGATCGGCCTTCTGATCACGCCGGTGTTTTCACGGATCACCAAATTTTTCCCACCGCTGGTGACCGGCATCGTCATCACCACGATCGGGCTCACCTTGATGCCGGTGGCGGCACGATGGGCGATGGGCGGCAACAGCGCTTCGCCGGAATTCGGCAGCACCGCCAATATCGGGCTGGCGGCGTTGACGCTGCTGATCGTTCTGCTGCTCAGCAAGCTGGGCAGTGCCACGATCTCCAGGCTTTCGATCCTTTTGTCGATGATCATCGGCACGGCCGCGGCGGTCGCGCTCGGCATGGCCGACTTCTCGAAGGTGATGGACGGGCCGGTCTTCGCGCTGCCGTCGATCTTCCATTTCGGCCTGCCGGTGTTCGGCGTGGCGGCAACGATCTCGATGCTGATCGTCATCATCGTGACGCTGGTCGAGACCTCGGCCGACGTGCTGGCGGTGGGCGAGATCATCGGCACCAAAGTCGATTCCCGCCGCCTCGGCGACGGCCTGCGCGCCGACATGCTGTCGAGCTCGCTGGCGCCGCTGTTCGGTTCCTTCACGCAAAGCGCCTTTGCCCAGAATGTCGGGCTCGTCGCCGTCACCGGCGTGAAGAGCCGTTATGTGGTGGCCAGCGCCGGCATGATCCTGATCACGCTCGGCCTCCTGCCGATCATGGGCCGGATCATCGCGGCGGTGCCGCCTTCGGTGCTCGGCGGCGCCGGCGTGGTGCTGTTCGGCACGGTGGCGGCAAGCGGCATCCGCACGCTCTCCAAGGTGGAATACACCAACAACATGAACCTGATCATCGTCGCCACCTCGCTCGGCTTCGGCATGATCCCGATCGCGGCACCGCAGTTCTACGAGCATTTCCCGGCCTGGTTCGCCACCATCTTCCACTCCGGCATCAGTTCGGCGGCGGTGATGGCGATCGCGATGAACCTGTTGTTCAACCATTTCCGCACCGGCAATTCCGACCAGCAGTCGGTGTTCGTCGCCGGCATGGAGCGCACCTTGCGCTACCAGGACATCGCCTGCCTGCATGAGGGTGACTATTTCCTCGACGGCAAGCTCTACGATTCCACCGGCAAGCCGGTGCCGATCAAACACGAGCATTGAAGCGGCAAACGCATACGCATCCGCGCGTCTGCAACCACTCGCGTCCCCGAAACGCCTACTTCTCCTTTCGGGGACGTGTCCTAGTCTGCGATCGCCACCGGATATCCGCCGGAGGGATGCGACATTACCTGCATCTCCACGCCATAGATATCGCGAAGCCGGTCCGGCGTGACGATCTCCAGCGGCGTGCCGCGCGCAATCAGCCGGCCTGAGCGCAACGCCACGATCTCGTCGCAGAAGCGCGCCGCCATGTTGACGTCGTGCAGCACCACCACGACGCCGCGCGAATGGCCGAGTTCACGCACCAGCGACAGCACCTCGATCTGGTGGGCGATGTCGAGCGCCGAGATCGGTTCGTCGAGCAGCAGGCATTCGGCATCCTGCGCCACCAGCATGGCGATCCACACACGCTGGCGCTCACCGCCGGACAGCGTGTCGACCAGCCGGTCTGCGAAGGCAGCGATGCCGGTGCGTTCGATCGCTTCTTCAACCTTGTCGCGATCGGTCTTGCCGAAACGGCCGAGCGCGCCATGCCAGGGATAGCGGCCAAGCGCGACGAGTTCACGAACCTTGAGGCCGGAAGCCGGTGGCGTGTGCTGGGGCATGTAAGCAAGGCGGCGGGCGAACGGGCGGTCGCTCCACTGGCTGAGCGCCCTGCCCTCGAAGGCGACGCTGCCGGAGCTTGCAGGCAGTTGGCGGGCGAGGATCCTCAGCAGCGTCGACTTGCCGGAGCCGTTGTGACCGATGAGGCCGACGACGCGCCTCGGCGCAAGCGTCAGCGACACCGTGTCGAGAAGCGTCCTGCCGGCCAATTGGAACGACACATTGTCAAGCGCAAACAGCGGCGTGCCAGGCGCCGATCCCGTCGCGTTGCTGGCGGCGTCACCCGACGATGCGGCCCGGGAAGCGCTCATCGCACCGCTTCCGTGGCGCGCCAGTAGGCGACGTTGATGTAGCGTCGTTTCTGGGTGACCCGCAAAGCCGGGCGCAGAGCCTCGCAATCGGAAAACTCGCCCGCAATCCAGATGAAGTGGTCCTCGGCCGCGCCTGCCAGTGTCGAGATCGCCCTGTTGGTGGCGGCAATGAAATCGCCGTGCCTGCACTGATGCCGGCAGAACCAGCAAAGATCGATGCCGTCGGGTCGCACGAGATCGCAGACGACGTCCTTGTCGTGCGCCTCGATCAGGACGGTGCCGCGCGCCTCCGGCGGCAAGGTCTCGAGGATGCGGGCGATGGCGGGAAGCGCCGTCTCGTCGCCGGCCAGCAGGTAATCGCGCGCCGGTTTCACACCGAGACCGCATGGTCCGGAGATGCCGCAGACATCACCGATCCTGGCCTGCCGCGCGAAATCACAGGCCGGCCCGGCAGCTTCATGCAGGACGAAATCGACATCGATCCAACCCTGCGCGGCATCGATGTGCCGGATCGTGTAGTAGCGCGTGACATGCCCGCTGCGGGTCGACACCGCGCCATGAGCCTCGTCGGGAACGTGCAGCCGCAAATGCAGGTTGGCTTGCGTGTCGAAGCGGGCAAGATCGTTGCCTGCAAGTCGCAGGCGATGCATGCGGGCGGACAAACGCCGTGTCTCCACGACGGTCATGACCCGGAAGCCATTGTCTTTGCTCATGCGCGCCTCGCGATCAGCAGGAGGAGAAACGGGCCGCCGACCATGGTTGCGAGCAGGCCAGCGGGAATCTGGAACGGAAAGATGACGGTGCGGCCGATCCAGTCGGCGATGAGCAGCACCAGCCCCCCAATCAGGGCGGAAGCGGTCAGTTGCAGGCCGGCCCGCTGGAAACCCGACAGCCTTGCGAGATGTGGGCCCATCAACCCGGCGAAGCTCAGGGGCCCGACCAGAATGGTGGCACCGGCGGTGAGCAGCGCGCACAGCGAAAACAGCAGGTTGCGGCTGAGGTTTTCCGGCACGCCATTGGCAGTGGCGATGCTTTGCCCGAGCGGCAGCAGTTCGAGCCAGCGCCGGATGAAAGGAACACAGCACAAGGCGGCTGCCAGCATCGCCGTTGCAATCAGCGCCTCCCCCGGACGCACGGCATAGGTGGAACCCGACAGCCAGGCCAGAACCTGATCGAGGCGCGGATCCTGCGCGGCCATCAGCACCGCCATCACGAAGCCGGAGACGGAGCTGAGCGCAATGCCGATCAGCAGCAGGCGGTCACCGTTGAAGCCCGGCTTGCGCGACAGCACCAGCATCAGCAGCAACACGGCGAATGCGCCGACCGAGCCGGCAACAATCTGGTCGGTGCGTGTCGAAGCCGTCGCGGTCAAGAGCAGGGCAATCACCGCCAGCATCGCGCCAGACGAAACACCGAGCACCTCCGGCGAGGCCATGGCATTGCCGGTGACGCGCTGCAGGATGGCACCGGCCAGCGCCAGCATCGCACCACCACTGAAAGCAGCAAGCGCGCGCGGCCAGCGCCAGCCGACAGCGGTATCGGCGAAATCGCGCGTGACGGTCCAGCCCTCGACGCCGCGACCGAGCGATACGGCAAGATAGCACAGCACGACGAGCAGCAATCCCAGCACGAAGAGTGCAGCGACGGGATTTTCGAGACGGCGCGTCGCCGGGTCGCTGCCCGATGTCAGCGGCGCCAGCATCTTGAGGCGCCGGATCAGCATGAACAGCAGCGGCGCGCCGAGCAGTGCGGTAACCGCGCCGGTCGGAAACAGCCGGTAGGTGACGGGAAGCGAAAGCACGACCTGGTCGGTGGCTGTCAACAGCACGGCCCCGACCACCGCCGCCCACAGCATCTCGGCGCCGGTTCCCCTGGCCCCTGATGCACGCGCCAGTGCAGGCGCTGCGAGGCCGACAAAGCTGATGACGCCGACGGCCACGGTCGTCACCGCCGTCAATCCGGCGGCGACGACGAGAGCCGCCAGGCGATAGGTGTTGAGCGGCAGGCCGAGGCTCCGCGCATTGGCATCGTCGAGGACAAGCAGCGTCAGCGGACGAAGCAGCAGGCCTGCCAGCACCGACAGTACCAGCAGGCGCGGCGCCAGATAGGCGGCACCGCTCCAGTCCTGCTGGTCGAGATAGCCGGCGCCCCAGATGAAGATGCCGACCAGGAAGTCATGGTTGAACAGCGACAGCACTGCACTCGCCGCGCCGCAATAGAGGCTGACGATCATGCCGGCGAGGGTGACCGTGACCGGCGAAAGCCCCTTGCGCCACGATAGCGCGAGCACCGCGAAAAGCGCCAGCAGCGCGCCGGCAAGGCCAAGCCATTCGCGTTGGGCATCAGCCCATTGCGGCAGCCAGAGCGTCGCGGCGGCAAGCAGCAGATAAGCGCCGGCGGAAACCCCCAAGGTCGCGGGCTCTGCGAGCGGATTGCGCAGGATGCGTTGCAGGATCGCGCCGGCGAGACCCAGTCCGGCACCGGCCATCAGGCTGACGGCGATGCGCGGCAGCACGGTGTAGTGCAGCAGCATCTCGCCGGTTACATCCGGATCGGGAAACAGCATTGTGCCGATGCCGGCGCCTTCGGGCAGCAGCGCGCCGACATTGCGTAGGATCAACGCCAGCGACAGCACGGTGAGAAAGGCAGTGGGAACGGCGGGGTGGACGAACCGGTTCATCCGCTCGCGTCCTCCGCCAGGGCGATCGAGGCAAGCCGGGCAAAACGGCAGGCTGGCGGCAAGCCACCGTAGAACAGCACATCGGCGACGCGTGTCACGCGCCTTTCGCGCACGAAGGGCAGGCTCTTGATGACCGGCGCGGCCAGCAGCCTGTCCAGCCTGGCGCCGCTGCTGTCGCCGATGCACAGCAACCGTGCCTGCGGATAAAGCGCGAGCCGGTCGGCACTGACGGTTGTGTGGCCGTAGAGCGAACTATGGCCATCCCAGGCGTTGTCGATGCCGAGGAGATCGAGCACGTTCTGGAACAGGCTGTTCCTGCCGAATACCAGCAGGCGGCGGCCATCGATGACAGTCGCGACGATGAGCGGCCTGCCATCATAGGCAGCGAGGCGCTTCTTCGCTTCCGCGATTTCCGCCTGGAAACCGGCCTGGAAGCGGTCGAATTGTGCGGTCGCCCCGAGTTGGGCGGCAAGTTCTGACAGGGCCTTGCGGCCACCATCCAGCCGGTTTGGCATCGACGACAGGCGCTGATCGAACAGGCAGACCGGGGCGATAGACTGCAGCCGCGCATTGACCGGTCCCTCGTCGGCGCTCTGCACGATCAGCGTCGGCCTGAGATGATCGACAAGTTCGAGATTGGGTTCCGATCGCAGGCCGAGTTCGGCTGTCGCGGGCGGCAACACCGGCTCGACGACGAGGCTGGCGTAAAGTTCCAGTTCCGGCATGGCGGCGGGGATGATGCCGAGAGCGAGCAGGTTCTGCCCGCTCACCCAATCCATCGCAATGACGGCGCCCGTCGTTGCTGCCCGGGAAGCGCCGCGCGTCAGGACAAGAGCCCCCGCCCCGCAGAGCAACGCCCTGCGGGACAGCGCCAGGGTCGGCCAATTCCCACTCGGGATCACGCAATTCCGGACGGAAAACCGCAACACACTTTTCCTGGGATTGCTCTAGAACTTGGCCTGCAGCGAGAAGGAGACCATCCGTGGCGTGCCGAGATAGTAGCTGTTCTGCCAGTAGTTCTCGTTGGTGATGTTGCTGACGTTCAGCCGCATCGTCAGCGGACTGCCGAAACGGTCGACTGTGTAGCGCAAGCCGAGATCGGCGGTGACATAGGCCGGCAGACGGTCGGTGTTGGCATCATTGGCCCACTGTTTGCCGGTGTAGTAGACGCCGCCGGTCAGGAACAGGCCCTGCACCGCCGGTACTTCATATTCGGCATAGATCTTGGCAAGAACATTGGCGACGTTCATCGGGCGGGTACCGTTGAATTCGCCGCCCTCGACGCGCGGATCGAGCCAGGTCAGGCCGCCAAGAATGGTCAGGTTGTCGTTGATGCGGCCGGTGGCGGTCAGTTCGGCACCGCGATGGCGCTGGCGGCCGCTCTGGGTGTAGAGCCCGTCAGCGTTGGTCAGTTCGTACGCCTTGGAGATGTCGAAGAGAGCGGCCGTCCACAGAACGCCGGCGAGCTCCGCCTTGACACCGACCTCCTTCTGCTTGCTGACCATCGGGGCCATGATCTGGCCGGAATTGGTGGCCGTGTCGGGGGCAATGCCACCCTGCTCCAGGCCTTCGGTATAAGTACCGTAGAGCGTGACCTGCTCGATCGGCTTGAACATCAGCGATACAGATGGCGAGAGCCGGCCCTGGTCGTAGTCGGGGCTGGTCAGTGCGCCCGTGCTATCGAGGCTGCGGGTCTGGATGACGCTGTAGTTGGCACCGACCAGCGCCGACCATTGCTCGTTGAACTCGATATGGTCGCCGACGACGAAGTTCTGGTTGCGTACGTAGCCAGAGTCATAACGGAACGAATTGTCGACCGGGAAAACCGGCGTGGCCAGATGCCGGGGCTGCGTCATCGGGAATGGGCCGATCCAGCCGGTGTTGGGATTGTAGTCCGTCGTCCAGCCTTCGTCCTGATACATGTAGTAGCCGGCCGTCAGCTTGTGCGCGATGCCGCCGGTATCGAAGGAAGCGTCGGCGAAAAGGTTCGCTGCCGAGAAGGTGTTTCCTGATTCACCGGAGTGGATGCCGATCTGGTAATATTCGCCGGGGGCGCGGACCGAGTTCATGGTGTGGTCCTGGACGGGCCGGTCGATGATCTCGCGCATGTAGCCACCGCGTAGCGTGATGGCGTCGTTCAGCTCATAGGTGAGCTTCGCCGAGACCCGCTTCTTCTCCATCTCGTCGCGGATCCAGGGCTGGCTCCAGTTCCTGCGAGCATCGGGTGCCTCGCTGTGCGGCACGCCGTCCCCGAACGCCCAATATGAGTTCGCGACGTCGATATCGTTCTTCGACCAGGCGGCGTTGAGCTCGAGCTTCAGCTTCTCGGTGATGTTCCAGTCGAAGGCGCCGCTGGCCAGGAAGCGGTCGGTACGCTGGTCGTCGATCGCGGTGCTGCCGCCGGCCCTGACGATGTTGAAGCGATAGCCCATCTTGCCTTCGGTATCGATCGGCCCGCCGAAATCACCGTGGATGAAGGCCTGTCCGGCGCCATAGGTGCCAGCGGTGACGCTGCCGAAGCGTTCGGCGGTTGGGCGCTTGTAGACATAGTTGATCATGCCGGCCGGCGAGGCAGCGCCATACAGGAAGCCGGAAAGACCGGACAGCACCTCGGTGCGTTCCTTGTCCTCCAGCATGGTGCCGTGGCTGTAGGAACGGCGGAAGCCGTCCTCGGCGGTGTCGTAGGTGGTGAAGCCGCGCAGGTTGGCCATCGGCGCCCAGCCGGAGATCTGCGGCGTCTGGCTGCGCACCGTCGGCAGCACACGGTAGATGTCCTCCGGCGACTGCGCCTGGATGTTCTGGATCAACTCGCGTGGCGCGACGCTGACGGAAAACGGCGTGTCGCGGATGGGCGTCTGGCCGAGCAGGCCGAGCGACGAGATGGTCGAAGACCGGTAGCCATCCTTGGCGAGGCCATCCTGCTGCAGGGCGGCAGCCGTTCCCACGCCAGCGAGCGTGATCTTTTCCAGCAGGGTGCCGCCGCTGACCGCAACCGTGTCGCCGCCAGCGACCTCTGCGGCTCCGCCCGCCGTCAGCGCCGCGGTGGACGGCCCGGAAATCTGCGCGCCGACGCCGGTGCCGGCCAGCAGCGCGCGCAGCGCCTGCGCCGGCGGCATGGCGCCGCGCACCGGTGCCGAGCGCTTGCCGGCCACGGCCTGGGTGGTGAAGCCGACCTCCCAGCCGGTTGCCTTGATGAAGGCGGCGATCGCGGAAGGAAGCGGCTGCGCCGGGATGTTGAAAGTGACGGTCTGCGCGACGGCCTGCTGCTGCTGCGCGACGACGGGACCGAAAACACCGCCGGCAAGAACCGTCGACGCGATCAGGACGGAGAAGAGACGCCGCCTGGGGCAATTCACGTGCGCAGCGGTTTTCCGTCCGGAATCGCGTAGAAACGAAGAGTGAGAGCGTTTCAGCGTTTCCGTGGAAAACAGAAACGCTCTGGTGCGGCCTGCCTTGTCGTCACCGCACCTTGCATCAGCCCACGCACTCCGATCCATCGACGCCCCACTTGTCCCGATATCTGTCTCGATCGGGTCGGCGCGCACCTTGCATTTGCCGACCCATACACACCTGACAATCGGGCGTGGCAAATCTCACAAAAAAAGTTGAGTTTTTAATGCAGGATTAAAATTCCGCCGGGAAGCCGGGTAACGGCAGCACCCGTGGCCATTGCCAGCGAGCGTACGATGCGCTCGGGATCATCGAGGCGATAGTTGCCGTTGACCCTGAGACTGGCGAGCCGGCTGTCGGTGACGACGATCGAATGCCTGTAATACCGGCCAAGCTGTTTCAGCACCGCACCGAAGGGCTGATCCTGGAAGACCAGTCTTCCCTGCAGCCATGCAAGCGAAGTGGTGGCATCGGTCTTCCTGACGGCAGAAAGCGCCGTTGCGGTCGCGGTGATGCTTTCGCCGGGTTCGAGCGATGCCATGTCCGTGCGCCCGGGCAGGCGGGTGACGTCGACATGGCCGCGCTCCAATACGACGGTGTCTTCGTCGCTGTCCCTCAGGACGGAAAAGGCAGTGCCTTTCACCTCGACTTCCGAAAATGCGGCGGCAACCTTGAAGGGGCGCGACGCATCCGGCACGACATCGAAATAGGCTTCGCCCTGAAGCAAGGTGACCGAACGCCTGCGCCCTTCGAAATCCACCGTGACGGCCGAGCCGGTGTTCAGTGTCATGACCGAACCATCCGGCAGCGTAACCACGTCGCGCGCGCCGGTGGCGGTGATGTAGTCGGCCTGCCATTGCAGCCTGAGCAATGGGTACTGCTGCACGCCGACGGCCAAAAGCACCGCCGCAGCCATGGCCATTGCCGCCGTGGCCCATCTGCGGCGGCGAACGGGCCGGACCATCTGCCGAGCATCAGGACGAGACGCAATGTCATGAGCGACCATGTCCATTTCGGGGAGATTCCACGCGCCAGCGACGACGGCGAACGTTTTGGCGTGGGCGGGATCTGCACTCCGCCAGGCTTCGAAGCGGGCCTTCAACACGGCATCCTGCGGCGTGGCCTGCAGCAACAGCAACCAATCGAGCGCGGCATCCGTCACCGCGTCGGGATGCACGAAGCCCTGCTCGTTGTCGTTGCGCCCTGATTTATCGCGTTCCACGATCCGGCATTCCCAAAAGAGCCGCCTTGTACCTGAGACACCCTGCAAGCCGGAATCTCACAAAAATGCCTCTTCCGAGGCGCGGCCTCCAGCAGACCTCCCCCGCGATCGCTTCCTCGAGTGACATCAGTTGCGGTCGATCCTGGCCAGTGCGTCGACGCAATGTGCATGCGCCAGCTTGAGGTCGTTGAAAACCGTGCCCGGCGAGACACCCAGATGCTCCGCGATCTTCGGATAGGGCCATTTCTCGACCCGGCTCAGGACCCACACCGTGCGTGCACGTTGTGGAAGCCTTGCGACCGCTTCCCTGAGGCATTGCAGGCGCTGCCGATGGATGAGAGCGGCCTCCTGTGACGGGATCGCCGAAGCGATGTTGGCGAGATCGGTCTCCGATATGTCGTCGCGCTCGACACGGCCGCGCATGTCCTGGCGCCGCTTGTGGTTGAGCGCGAGATTGCGCGCCGTCTGGAAGAGGAACGCCTCGACATGATCGATGGTGCCGCTCTCCACCACCTTGCTGGCACGCACATAGGTTTCCTGCGCGACATCCTCCGCCACCTGCGGATCGCGCACGATGCGCATCACGCTCCACATGATGGATTTGCGTTTGCTGAGGTAGATGCTGGCGAGGGTGGCACTCACGATAGAGGCTCCTCCGCCACCAAAGCGGGGATGCGCAGCCGCGACCTGCCGCACAAGAAGCGGTGCGCCGTGCTGATTGTCCCGGTCCGTTCCACGCCTGATACCGCCCGCATGCCTCCCGACGCCCCAATCGGATTTGGGTCAATCCACTACCAAATGGAAATCGTCGTGCAACCGCAATGATTTAGAATGAATCCAGACAACATGGCATAGCCATGATCCGATCCTCGCCGCGGTCGATCGATCTTGCGGCAGCCTGATGATTTCATTGACTCATTTGAAGTTTCCGGCAGCCGCTTGACCGCGAAGCCGCCAGTCGCGGAATCGGCACGCGACGTGGCATAACCGCAACATCGTTTTCGGGTCCGCCACGCTCGGCCGTTCGTCAGACAGCTTGCCTGGCCTGTTCCGAGAGCCAGGCGCAAAGCTGGCGTGGCGCCAGGCGGGTATCACCCGCGCGCACCAGGGCGAAATGCCAGGCCGGTCCACTCAGCACGCAGGAGAAAGGCGCGATCAGTTGCCCGGCGTCCAGAAGCGGCGCGAACAGTGATGGCGACAGCAAGGCCACGCCGAGCCCCGCAACGGCTGCGTTGGCGTCAAGCTCGTGGGTCGGATAGTCGACCGAGGCAAAACGCAGGCCGCGAGGCGTTTGGCAGCGGGCCGCGGCAAACCATCGATCCCAATCCGGGTGCGGCAGCAGGTCGAAACCGGCCAGCGCGCGGGCATCATCCAGCGTACGCCCGCCGAGCAGGGACGGCGCCAGCATCGGCATCACTTCGACAGGCGTGAGCCGGTACTCGTCGAGCCCGGCCCAGCCGCCGCGGCCGGTGCGGATGGCTACGTCGAAGGCCTGCGTCTCGCGCACGTCTGCCGTGACATCGATCTCGATGCGAGACGGCATCGGGGCGATGTAGCGCGCGAGGCGCGGGGCGAGCCACCGCGAGGCAAATGTCGGCGGGGCCGTGAGCCGCAGCGGCGGTGTCGCAGCCTGGAATTCGGCGAGCGCATCGGCGATGCCGGACAATGCTTCATGAACCCGTCCAGCCAGTACGGAGGCGGCAGCCGTCGGCGCGACGCGGCGACCGACACGTTCGAACAGCGACTGGCCGAGCTCGGCCTCCAGGGTGCGGATGCGCAGGCTGACCGCCGCCGGCGTCAGGAACAGGCGCTCGGCCGCGCGCGCGAAACTGCCCGCCGACACGCAGGCTTCAAGCACCCGCAGGGATTCCAACGATGGCCGCATGATCAGTTTCTCTTGTGAGGCACACAAGCAATGCGCGTTTTGAAAATGGACAACCGAGGCGCAGATGTCGGCACCAAAATAGGAGATCGACCATGCCCCTGCAATCACGGCATCTGTTCACGCTTTTCCTTTCGCTGCATCCGACGATCGAGCTCGGACAGACGCCCGCCGGCGGCCGACGCATCTTCCCCGTTGCGGGAGGGCATTTCCACGGCGAACGCATCAGCGGCGAGGTGTCGCCACTGATCGGTTCCGACCTGCTTCTCGCCCGTCCTGACGGCACGTTCCAGCAGGATGTCCGGCTGCTTCTCACAGCCGAGGATGGCGGCCTGGTTCTGATGACCTATCGCGGCGTGCGGCACGCATCCGCCGCGGTCGATGAACGGCTGCGACGCAACGAACCTGTCGATGCCGGTGAATATTATCTGCGCACCACGCCCTATTTCGAGACCGCGGCACCGGCCCATGCCTGGCTGAACAGGATCGTCTCGGTCGCCGCCGGCGGCCGATGTCCGGACGGCGTCGAATACGAGGTCCATGAGATCCTTTGAACGCCTGCCCGGCTATTTCGCCCGCAGCTGCGCGTCGTAGGCGCTGTCCAGGCGGTCCAACATGCTCCGGAACTCCTGGTCGACGTCGAGCATGCCTGGCCTGATCTGAAGCTGCAGCGCGGCACGGCGCAGCAGGATGGCGACGTCGTCCAGCGACAGCTCGGCGACATTGTCTGCCGCTCGCCCGAGTTCCTCGATCAACCCCTCGTCACTGTCCGATGGTACGCCCATGCTTCCCCGCGGAGCGTTGCCTGACCGCTCCTGTCTAGCACAATCAGGCCGGCGAAGAAATCGCTCGGCTTCGTTCATGCGGAGAGACGACAGCAGGCGGCCGCATGGGCTGCCGGCTGGTACACACTTATTGCCTTGAAGACATAATCTGCCACTGGCTACGATAGACGGGGCAGTCTGGGGAGCTGAAATGCGCCGTGCCATCACCACAGAGCGAGCCGTAGCCATCGGCCCCTATTCCCACGGCGTGATCGCCGCTTCCGGAATGATCTATCTCTCCGGGCAGACGCCGCTCGATCCCGAAACGGGATCGCTGATCGAGGGAGACATCCAGGCGCAGACGACGCAATGCCTGGACAACCTCGAAGCAGTGCTGCGCCAGGCCGGGCTGTCCTTCGACAATGTGGTCAAATGCAATGTCTTCCTGACGGACATGGCCAACTTCGCCGCCATGAACGAGGCCTATTCACGGCGCTTTGCCGCGCCCTATCCCGCGCGAACAACAATAGGCGTGGCGTCGCTGCCCGCGAATGCGGGGGTGGAAATCGAGATGATCGCCCAGGCGCAGTGACGCCGGCGACATGCCCGCGCTGCCGGCACGAGAAACAACCAGAAGCTATCGCGGCTGCAGATGGCTTGCCAGTTCGGCGCGCAGCCCATCGAGACTCCAGCGTCCGGCGCCGGCAGTGACCAAATACATGCAGACGACGCTTGCCAGCGTGAAGCCGGTTGCCTCCGTCGTCGGCCAATAGAAGCCGGACTGGTACCAATAAGGGTACATGACGATGAAATTGACCGACAGGATGAAGGCCGCGGCGCGCGTGAACAGACCGACCAGGATCAGCGCCCCGGCCAATATCTGCACCCAGCGTGAAATCCAGTAGATCAGGAAGGCCGGGTTGTCCGTATCGATCGGCGGCTGCACCAGGGTCGGGATGCTGCAGTAGAGATAGGTCAGGCCGCAGACGATCCGCATGACGCCCAGCATATGCTGAGAATACTGCTCCGGTTTCATGACACGCCCCACCAATCGCGTTTCATCTATTGCACAAATCCTAAACTTGTAAATCGATAAAATAATTGCCGATCCAACCAAAATAAATCTTCAAATGAAATATATTTCAATAAATGATATAGCGTCTTCATATTATGAAATGCTTGTAACATTGCGGGCTCCACGACCCTGAAATAGTATATGCGGAAGATTATTCGCATCGTCGCCCATCGATGCTTGCCCGTGCCGAGGCCGAGGAATGAACCACAACTGAGGCGGTTTCCAGCGCAGACGGAGTTTGCATCACAGGCGTGATGCCTCAACCCGGCCCTGATCGCCCTGGCACTGTTTGCCATCTTCGCGCTGGCGCTGGTGGCGATGGACCTGCGGTCGCCCAGCCAGCCGCGGACGCCATCGATGAGCCGTATCGAGGGCCAGCCCTACAAGAAGCGGTATGCCGCGCCTGCCTTCAGATATTCTGCCGCCCCGGGACCTCAGTCGAAATGATCGACGCCGCTCGGACATATCCCGTCGGTTTGCCGCAGCATGTCGAAATACGTCATCTGCCGTATTCTTGAACCGGCATCGGGCTGCTACCTGCTGGAGCGTTTCCGTTTTCCACGGAAACACCGAACCGCTCCAACTCTTTGTTTTTGCGTAATTCCTGACAGAAAGTCCGTTACACATTTTCCTGGAATTGCTCCAGGGGCAGCATGAGCCGTTACATGGAACCCTCGAAACCAAGCCGTGACAAGGTCGAGGGCGAGCAACGCAGCCTCGCCGACCTCAGACATGTGCAGTCGTTCCGGTCTGGGCAACCTGTACCCGAATGGCTGCTGTTCCTCGAGCCGAAAGGCCCGCAGGCGAACCGCGGCACATTCTGTTTCGCCGCCGACGCCGACCTTTATGAGCGGCAGGGCAGATACTGGCTGCTGCCGACCGATCCGCTGACGATGCAATTCATGTTCGCGATGATCGGGACGCAGGATTGCACACTCATCGCCGGCAGCCAGCAGATCTCCTGGCCGGGCCAGATCATGACAGCCCGTTCCGCGGAGAACGGCTGAGATGCGCAGCGGCTGTGCATAGTTTGCCCGAAATTCACTCCACCCGGTTCGGGCAGAGCGCCTTGAACTGGCCGAGCGCGACGTCGTAGCCGGATGCGCTGGAGCCATCGAGCGGCTCGCCGCCGCCGGCTTCGAGCAGCAGGAATTCGGTGCCGGTGCCGGCGGCATCGTAATCCGGGTTCTTGCCCTTGAAACGGTAATCTTGCCCATAGAAGGTCTTGAACGTGCCGGCTTCACAATTGGCTGTGATGTCCGGCTGCAGCTCGGTCTTCATGGTATCGGAAACGCATTTGCGCGTGACCTTCTGCACGTATTCGCGGCAGTAGGCGATGGCGTTGGCCTTGGTGAGCCTGGCGGTGATCCTGGCGTCGGCCGAGCCGATGTCGGACTTCTCGACCACCGTCACTTCCTCGCCGGCGCGCGAGCCGTAGAAAATCGTTTCCGCCTGGGCGGCAGCGCTCATGGCAAGCAGCAGCCCGATCGTGGTGACTATGCGCATCTTTATTCCTTTCCAGCCGCGCGGCCTCATAACACGCCACGGCTCCCCTTCGCCTCCCCCTTCCATACAGATATGGCCGCGCCCTCCCCAGCATGCGCGACCTGCTGGATTGGGTCTTCGCCCCAGCTTAGGCTTTTTTGGGGCACTCAGGCCGGCATCGCCTCGTGGCCCAAACGATTGGTATCTGGCGCAGCCATCCGCACGGGGATGGCCGACCGACAAGCCGGAGGGGCTTCAGGGGAAGATCACATAGGCCTTGCGGACCGTCTCGGCGATGTCCCATTCGCCTTCGGTGTTGGCGGCGAAATAGATCGCATCGCCGGCGCCGAACACGATCGTCTCGCCCCCGTCCGGGGTGAAACTGCCATGACCGGAGATGAAATAGCTGTATTCAGCCTGGGGAACCTGGCGGCGGAAGCGGCCCGGCGTACATTCCCAGAAGCCGGTGGCGCCGACCGGAAGCTCCTGATCGGCACCAATCCTGACAAGCGCCGCCGGCTCGCTCGTCGGCTTGCTGACCGCCACGGGCGGACCGAACGCGCTATCGGCACGGATCAGGGTTGGGGACACGATGGGGTTCTCCTTGTTTTGAAAGACGGTTCAGACCAGCCGGTAGAACTTGTAAGAATAGTACGAGATCACCAGCGCAATGGCGACCATGCGCAACCCGTTTCGTCTGTTAATCCAATCTCCGAAGAACGTGCCAAGAATGTCGAGCAGAATGCCGATGAGGTCGACCATGGGACGGATCTGGGGGTTCCCGCGCCGATTTCCAATAGCCTGATCCGTTGAAGTTCCTCGGCGCAGGCGCCATCTTGAGATTGGCAAGGGAAGTCCGAGGGGCAATTGGACGGGGTCATCGAGATCATCTTCACGACCTATGAGTGCGGGGCGAGAGCCGTCTGGACATTCCTTGGAATGTTCGTCCTCTTAACGGCGCTTGGCAGCATCGTGATGGTTCTGCCCGTGCTTTCGATCCGGAATGCACCGGCACCAGAAGCTCAATCCGAACAACTGGATCGACCCATCGTCTACTGTCTTGTCGGACTAGCGTTGGTGCTGCTCTGCGTGTTCGCAGCTGCAGTCGCGTTAGGAGGATCAAATACGTCACTGGTCACCTATCCAGATCGTATAGAGGTTCGTGGCTGCCGCTACGTTCGCCCGTTCCTGGCAGTCTTCGACCGATCCGAAATGACGACCACGTATCGTATGAAGCGCCACAAGAACGGCGTGAGCCACATGCTGCGCCTTCGGCAGGAAGGTCAGCGCACGATCTATCTGAGCCTGGGTGGCGGCGATACCGACCAACAGTTTGCGCAGATCTTTCCGACAGCCATGAAAGACTATGCCGACGAACTGACACGCGAAGGCCGCAGCGTGAGGTTTGACATTCCGTAGCGTATCGCCAATCAGGCCGCACTATCCTGCCTGACGCGCTCGGGCGTCGTGCCGGTCCAGTTCCGGAAGGCGCGGTAAAAGGAGTTCGGCTCGTCGAAGCCGAGCAGGAAGGCGATCTCGGCGGCCGGCAGCGTCGTCTTTTCGAGATAGTGGCGTGCCAGCGCCTCGCGCGTCTCGTTGAGGATTTGCTGGTAGCTGGTGCCCTCCGCCTCGACCCGCCGTTGCAGTGTGCGCTTGCTCAGGGCGAGCTTGCGGCCGATGGCTTCCATCGAAACAAGGCCGCTGGGCAGACCTTCGAGCAGGGCGGCGCGAACACGCCTGGCGGTCGTGACCGGCATGTCGAGATCGGACAGGCGCTGGCGCAGATCCGGCTCGAAGGCAGACCATAACTGCTCGTTCGAGGTGAGAAAGGGCCGCCTTGCATCCGCCGTCGCGAAGGTGACGGCATGGCTGGCCGCGCGCTCCATCGCGACACCGAGGAAGGCTTCATAGGGCGCAAGCGGCGACGGCAGCACGGTGGTCGAGACAGCGAGCGGGCGGATCATTTCGCGGGTGCCCATACACACCAGCGTCACACAGAACAGCAGTTCCATCACCACCAGTGAGACTGGCGGCGACAACGGCGCGTCGAGCCAGGTGAATTCGATGGTGGTGGTGTCGCCCTGTTCGAGGACATCGAGCCGGATTGGCGCGACGAGCGCCTTGTATCTGGCGATGCGCTGTGCGGCCACGACGAAGTCTGGACTGCACAGCGCGGCAAACAGCGGCGGCGAGAAGGATTCCGCCCGGACCACCTCGCAGAGGCGGATGGGCAGCAGCGGATCCTGCGTCTCGGCCTCGAGACCGCGCCAGAACCGGTAATAATCCTGCGCGGCGAGGCGCATCGACGGCTGCTGCATGAGGTCGTCCGCCAGCCCGGCGCGGCGCAGCACATTGGCCGGCACCACGCCGAGATCACGCAGCAGCGACTGCGATGTCGTGTTGAGGGCGTAGCTGTGCATGGCAGGCGTTAGACCACCAAGGCGCGCTGCATGTCCATCACTTCGCGTCCGCTATGCCGAAGCGGGCCTTCATGCTGGCAAAGAACACTGCATCGCTGCTCGCCCGTCGTTCTGCCAAAAGAGCTACGGCATCCGCGCCGGCCTCCCAGCGCAGCTGGCCGGTTTCGTCCGTCGCGGCGTCGTAGACGACTTCGGCGATGCGCTCGGGCGACGAACCCTGCGCCATCATCGGGCCGAGCACCTCGATGGCCTTCTGCATCAGCGGCTGGTATTCGACAAGCGCCGGTTCGTTGGAGACATCAAGGGAGCGACCGCCGAAATCGGTGTCGATGCCGCCCGGCTGGACAAGCTTGACCCGGATGCCGAGCGGCGCGAGTTCGTATTGCAGTGCCTCGGACAGGCCTTCCACGGCGAATTTGGAGCCGTGGTAGAGGCTGTTGAGCGGGAAGGTGATGCGCCCACCGATCGACGATATGTTGACGATGGTGCCGCTTCGGTTGGCGCGGAAATGCGGCAGCAACGCCTTGGTGGTTGCGATCAGGCCGAGCACGTTGACGTCGAACTGGCGCGCGATCTTTTCCTGCGAGGTCGCTTCCAGCGGCCCGTAGGTACCGTAACCGGCATTGTTGATCAGCGCATCGATGCGGCCGAAGCGCTCGAGGCCGGCCTCCACGGCTGCACGGATGGAGGCGTTGTCCTGAACGTCGAGGCGGGTGACCAGGGTGTTGTCGAGCCGATTGAGTTCGTTCTCCTGGTCGGGGCTGCGCATCGTCGCGACAACGTTCCAGCCGCGTGCCTGGAACAGCTTGGCCGTGGCACGGCCAAGCCCGCTCGACGTGCCGGTGATGAAGACGGTGTTTGGCATATCATGCTCCTGTTGATGCGGAGCAGGCTATGGCGGCGCAGCGCTTCACACAGTGGCGGACGATGCCAATCCGCAATCCGATCGTGCCAAAGTTGGCGGCCGGAACGCGCTGTCCGCTCTAGTCTTTCGCCCGATAGGCTTCGGGGACGACAAAGACCTCGTCGGCGCGGCCGTAGCCGCCGTCCGGCACTTCCTCGATCAGCACCATGGTGTGCGGGCGCGCGGCTTCGCTGAAATAATCGACGAACAAGGCGGTGACGCGGTGGACGATCTCTGCTTTCTGGGCTTTCGACAAAGCGGCCTGCGGCACCTTGATGTTGGCGAAGGGCATGTTGGTTGCTCCGGTTTGACTGTGAAGGTTCAGATGACGCCGCCATTGGCGCGGACGACCTGGCCATTGACCCAACCGGCGTCGGGCGAGGCCAGGAAGGCGACGACGCGGGCGATGTCTTGCGGCTGGCCGAGACGTTTGAAGGGGTTCATGCCGGTGATGGCGCGGACCTGCTCCTCACTCTTGCCCTGAAGGAAGAACTGCGTCTCGACCGAGCCGGGCGCGACGGCGTTGACGGTGATGCCGCGCGGTCCGAGTTCCTTGGCCAGGATATGGGTCATGGCCTCGACCGCCGCCTTGGTGGCGGCATAGACGCCGTAGCCCGGCTGGTAGAGCCCGACGACGCTGGACGAGAAGGAGATGATGCGGCCGCCGTCGCGCAGCCGCCGTGCCGCTTCGCGCATGCCGCGGAAGACGCCACCGAGATTGAGCGCGACCTGGCGGTCGAAATCAGCATCCGCGACCTCGGCGAGCGCGCCGAGTTTCATGCTGCCGGCGTTGTTGACCAGGACATCGATGCCCTCGAAAGCCTGTTCGGCATGGTCGAACAGAGAGGTCACGCCGGACGCTTCGCCGATGTCGGCCTGGACGGCGATGGCGCGGCCGCCTTCGCGCTCGATGGCTGCGACGACCTGTTCGGCCTCGTCACGGCCGCGTGCATAATTGACGATGACGGCGAAACCATCCTGGGCAAGCCGTTGCGCCATGGCGGCGCCGATGCCGCGCGAAGCGCCGGTGATGATGGCGACACGTTGTTTTTCCATGATGTGATCTCCTGTGGCGTGGTCAGGAGATAGCGACGGCAACGTTCGGGATAATCGCCCTGGTCTCGCCATTACTATTCGGATATTCTGAACAATTGCGATATGTCATCGACCGGGCCTGCCGTCCGGGTCGTCATTCGAGCGGAGACCGGGCATGGATCGCCTCGAGCAGATGCGCCTGTTCGTGCAGGTGGTGGAACGGCGCAGCTTCACGGCGGCCGCGGCCGATCTCGGCGTGCCGCGCTCCACCGCCACCGAGGCGCTGAAGCGGCTGGAAGCCAATCTCGGCGCGCGCCTTTTGGAGCGGACGACGCGACATGTGGCGCCAACGCCGGACGGCGAGGACTATTACCGGCGCTGCCTGGACATCCTCGCCCAACTCGACGAGGCCGAAAGCGACCTACGCGACGGCCAACCGCGCGGGCAGCTGCGGGTGGATGCGCCGGGCCTTCTGACCCACACCTTCCTCTTGCCGCGACTGCCAGAATTCCTGGCACGCTATCCGCTGATCGACCTGCATCTGGGGCAAGGTGACCGGCTGGTCGACCTGGTGCGGGAAGGCATCCATTGCGCGATCCGCGCCGGCGAGCCGGCCAGCAGCGGCATGATCCTGCGGCGGCTGGGCATGATCGAGGAGATCACGGCGGCGAGCCCTGCCTATCTGAAGCAACACGGCACGCCGCAAAGCCCGGACGATCTCGACGGACACCGGATGACGGGCTTCGTGTCGTCGCGCACCGGCGAGGTGATGCCGCTGGAGTTCATGGCCAACGGCAGCGTGCGCAAGATCGTGCTGCCCAGCCGCGTCACCAGCAACAATTCCGACACGGCAGCCGGACTGGCGCGGCTCGGCCTCGGGCTGATCCAGGCGCCGCGCTACCGTTTCACGCCGGACCTTGCCAGCGGCGCGCTGGTCGAGATCCTTCGCGCCACGCCGCCGCCGCCGACGCCACTGTCGGCACTTTACCCGCAGAACCGCCAGGTGGCGCCGCGCCTGCGGGTGTTCCTCGACTGGGTGGCGGAGGTTCAGGCAGGCTGCGCTTTAGAGTGACACAGCATCAGCCTTGACGTTGCCGCCTTTGTTCCAGCCCTTTAAGAAATTGGCGCCCCACAGACGATCGGAATCCGATCATCAGCATAACCAGGCTGAGGACTGCCCCAAGAGCAAAGGCGAAGGCGAGAAAACCTGCCGGCTCGCTGCCCAAAACCAGAAGCAGCACCGGGGTCTGGATTACCATGGACACCGCAAGGCAGCGAAAGACCAGGGGCCAATATTCAAAGCCCTCGATTTCCCGCCCGGTCCTTTGGACGAAACGATAGTGCGTGGCGAATATCGCCCCGATTTCAATGCCAACGGCGAGGCCGGAACCACTTTTCTCAAGAATTGGAAAAGCCACAGATGCCGCTATGAAGGCGACAATCAGGACAAGACGAACGCCGCCATAAAACAGCGCAAACCGCCACAGCTTCACCGGTTCCATGCATAGCCCCCACCACCGCTCCCAGCATCGCGCAGAAATCGCAAGGGCGCAACGACCGCTGCCGCCGCGTGCTCCCTCCGAGGTCGAGGATGACGGCTACGAGGAATGTTCCGGCCAATCTCCGACATTGACGACGATGACAATGCTTTCAACATCCGGGCTGGTAGCGTCCATCGTTGGCCATTGGTGCAAGGCATAGCAAGCTCGTTATCCTCGACCTCGCAAGGAGCGCATCCGCAGCCTCAAACGCTCCTGCCGCCATAGGCCTCCTGTGCCTGCTCGATCTCGTGGCAATGGCCGATGGCCCAGTCGAGGGCGGCGCCGAGCGGGACCTGCAGCGTGCGGCCGAGATCGGTGGCCGTAGAAATTGCTACGAGCGCGTTCGCCCAGCGGAGACAAGATACCCTGCGAGCCGGGACCGGCAGCCTTCGTCAGCTTTCTGCCGTTGCAGGTGATCCAGCGGCCTGTCTGCGGCGTAACCCCTTTGCTTTGCGAGAACCGGGGCTTGCGAGGGGATGGACATGCGCGCACTTGTCGTATCGACCTTGGCGTTGGCCGTGGTTTGCGGAACGGCCATGGCCGGCGGGATCGAGGGCAAATGGAAACGAGGCGACGGCAATGCGCTGGTGCGCATAGCACCCTGCGGCGACAAGGTCTGCGCCACCAATCTGTGGATCGGCGACACCAGCAAGGGCGAGGCGGCCGGCGACCGGCTGGTGATGTCGCTGACGCCGGGCGCGGCCGGCAGCTTTTCGGGCACGGCCTACGATGCCAAGCGCAAGCTGAACTATTCGATCGTGCTCACGCCGCGCAAAGGCGGCCTGATCACGCGCGGCTGCTTCGTCGGCAAACTGATCTGCAAGGATGTGTCCTGGACGGCGGCCAGATGACGTCATGACCGGCAGTCCCATGATCGTGCTTTTCCGCAACGACCTGCGGATTTCGGACAACAAGGCACTCGCCGCCGCCGCAGACACCGGCAGGCCGGTCGTCCCGCTGTTCATCCTCGACGAAACGGGCGCCGATGCCCGGCCCCATGGCGGCGCCAGCCGGTGGTGGCTGCATCACTCGCTGGCCGCGCTCGGCAAGGCGATCGAGACGCTCGGCAACCGGCTGCTGCTGCGGGCGGGCGCGACCGACAGGATCGTGGCGGACACCATCAAGGCGAGCGGCGCCGACACGGTGTTCTGGAACCGACGTTATGATCCAGCCGGAATGGCCGTCGACGCGGCGCTGAAGAGCCGCCTGCGCGCCGACGCCCTGCAGGCCGAGAGCTTCGACGGCTTCCTGCTGCATGAGCCGTCGCGCGTGGCCACGCAATCGGGCGATTTCTACAAGGTGTTCACGCCCTTCCACAAAAGGCTGCTGGCGGACGGGGAGCCGCGCGACCCGGTCGACGCGCCGAAGCAGCTTGAACGATGCGAAACAACGCTGGCTTGCGAAACGCTCGATGCGCTCGGGCTACTGCCGCAGCCGGACTGGGCCGGCGGGCTGGCCGAGCGCTGGCGGCCCGGCGAAGAGGGCGCGCTGGAGCGGCTGGAGACGTTCCTCGACGAACGCCTGGCCCGTTACACTGAAGGGCGCGACAGGCCGGGCGAGGACGCCACCTCCGGCCTGTCGCCACATCTTGCGCATGGCGAGATCACACCGTTCCGGATCATGGCGGCGTTGCGGCGCAGGCAGGGCCGCGGCGCCGAGAGCTTCGCCAGGGAACTGGCCTGGCGCGAATTCTGCTACCATCTGCTCTTTCATCGCCAGGCATTGCACCGTGAGAACTTCCGCCCGGAATTCGACGCCTTCGCATGGCGCAGCACACCGAATGCGCTGGAGGCGTGGCAGCGTGGGCGGACCGGCTATCCGATCGTCGACGCCGGCATGCGCGAGTTGTGGCAGACCGGCTATATGCACAATCGCGTGCGCATGATCGCCGCCTCCTTCCTGATCAAGGACCTGCTGATCGACTGGCGCGACGGCGAGGCATGGTTCTGGGACACGCTGGTCGATGCCGATGCCGCCAACAACCCCGCCAACTGGCAATGGGTGGCCGGGTCGGGCGCCGATGCGGCACCCTATTTCCGCATCTTCAACCCGGTGCTGCAGGGCGAGAAATTCGACCCACAGGGCGATTATGTGCGGCGCTGGGTGCCGGAACTGACGAAACTGCCGGACCGCTTCGTCCATCGGCCATGGGAGGCGCCGGCATCGGTGCTGCACGATAGCGGCCTGGATCTCGGCACGGACTACCCGCAACCGATCGTCGACCATGCGCAGGCGCGGGAGCGCGCGATGGCGACCTATCGGGCGACGCGCGGCGATAACTGATCCAATCGCGTGGGCGGCGCGTATCTTTTGAACACGCGCTGCCATGCGCCGCGACAAGGTCGCGGCCATCGGAAATGCGCCAGCCATCGGGAGACGACGCCGTGACCTACATCGTTGCCTACATCGCCTCGCTGATCGTATTCGGCGCACTCGACGCCATCTGGCTGACCACCATGACGAGCCGGATCTATCGGCCGGTGCTGGGCGATATCCTGCTGAGCGACCTCAGGATCGCGCCGGCGCTCGCCTTCTACCTGCTCTATCCGGTCGGTCTCGTCGTCTTCGCCGCCATGCCGGCCTTGCGCGCGGGATCGGCGGGAACGGCGCTTGCCCATGGCGCGCTGTTCGGCCTGATCGCCTACGCCACATACGACCTCACCAACTATGCGACGCTGCGCAGCTGGACACTGCAGATCACGCTGATCGACCTCGCCTACGGGACGGTCGTCGCGGGCCTGACCGCACTGGCCGCCTACCAGGCGGCGCGCTGGGTTGCAGGGTGAGGCCGACTAATCGCGCGACGGTGCCAGTCGGTAGTGGCTGATACCCCAGGCGCTGCCGCCGGCATGACCGAACAGGCCTGAGGTGGCGAGGAAGAACAGGCGCCAGCGGCGATGCCATAGGGCGGCGTCCTTGCCATAGACCTCCCGCAGGATAGCGCCGACCTCGCCGGCCCTGGCGTCGAAGTTGGCGAGCCAGGCATCCGCGGTGTGGCGATAGTGCTCGCCGCTCCAGCGCCATTCCTGCTCGACGGTGAAGCTCTCCGCAAAGGCATGCATCAGACCATGGCTCGGCATGAGGCCGCCGGTGAAGAAGTATTTGGCGATCCAGTCGGCCGGATTGTTGCTGTCGAAGCGATAGGGCGCCACGGCATGGCTGAAGACATGGACGAAGGCGCGCCCGTCCGGCACAAGCCAGCCCTTCATGCGCGCCAGCAGCATCCGCCAGTTCGCCATATGCTCGAACATCTCGACCGAGACGATGCGGTCGAACCTGCCGACAGTGTCGAAATCGTTCATGTCAGCGGTCACGACCTTCAGGTTGGTCAGGCCGCGTCTGGTGGCCTCGGCCTCGATGAAGGCGCGCTGCGAATGCGAATTGGATACGGAGGTGATGCGGGCGTTTCTGAAACGCTCGGCCATCCACAGTGAAAGCGAGCCCCAGCCGCAGCCGAGTTCGAGGATCGCCTGTCCGTCGCGAAGGCCGGCATGGTCGGCCGTGCGTTTCAGAGCCAGTTCCTCGGCCTCGGCGAGCTTGGTTTCGGAAGAGGCGAACAGGCAGCACGAATATTTGCGGCGCGGCCCGAGCACCAGGCCGAAGAAGCGCTCGGGCAACTCGTAATGCTGGGCGTTCGCATCGGCGGTGTGAATGGCGACTGGGTAGTTCGACATCGCATCGGCGAACTCCCGCTCGATGCCCTCCGGCGAGAGGCCAAGGCGGCGGTCGGTGCGCGCGACCAGCAGGCCGATGGCGCTTCTCAGCACGGGATCGGGCCATGGGAACGTTTCGCCCAGTTGCACGGTACGGTCGATCAGTCCCATGAAGTCACCCGTGTTTTCACGCCCGGTGGCAAGAGGAAGAAGGTGCTGATGCGCCGTTGGTAGGCGCGATAGGCGTCGCCACGCGTGGCCAGCATGTGCTCCTCCAGCGGCGGCACGCCGGATACATAGGCGAGCAGCCAGTACATGCAGACGGGAGCGGCGAGCGCTGCCCAGCCCGATTGCCATGCACCGATGGCCAGCAGCGGATAGGCAAGCCAGCCGAGCCACTCGAAGAAATAGTTGGGATGGCGCGACCAGCGCCAGAGACCTGCCTCGCAAACCTTGGCGCGGTTGGCCGGATCGGCGGCGAAGCGGCGCAGTTGCGCATCAGCCGTGGCTTCGCCGGCTATCGCGACAGCCATGATCGCGACCGCGAGCCAGTCCTGCAGGCGCAGCGCGGGTTCAGGATTGGCGGCGGCCAGCACCATGGCGAGGCCGAGCGGGATGCTGACCAACGCCTGCTTCTGCAGCAGGAAGAACATCTGGCGCGGCGCATCCGCTCCCCAGCCCTCCAGCAGCCTGGCATAACGCGGGTCATCGGTGATGCCGCGCGTGCGCTGGGCGATGTGGAGACCAAGCCGCAGCGCCCACAGGCAGGCGAACGCCGCGACCATGGCGCGGCGCGGCGCAAGCGCCTCCGCCCCGGTGGGCGGCAGGAGCGCGCCGGCAAGCCCGACGAGGCCGACGCTGAAGGTCCACACCGTATCGACCCAACCGGAATTCCTCGTCCGGCGCCATGCCAGCCAGGCGAGCGTCATGCCGATGGCGAGTGCCAGCGCGACTATGATGAGCGTGACCAGGAACATCGCGACGGTCATGACCGAGGCGCTCCCGCATGGGCCGATGTTCCGACGGGAGCTGCCGGCGTCAGCGTCCCGCCAGGGTTCTGCGGCGTTCCGGAATGGATCCCCGACACGCTTCGCTTCGCTACGAGGTCGAGGATGACGGAGATGGGGGCACGCCGGCTCATCTCCGACGATTTCGATCGACCGCCCGCCATATCGCCTCCCTCACAGCCGGATCAGCGGCTGCAGCAGGCGGCCGAGGCGGCTCTGCAGGCGGATGTTGCCCTGCAGTGCGACGATGCAGATGCAGGGTTCGCCCTCACAGACCGTGGGTTTGTGCTCCATCGTCTCGTCGGCCTCGTCGAAATCGCCAGGCCCATAACGGCCGAAGGCATGTTCGAAGGCACCTTCCAGCACGCAGGTCCATTCGTAGCCGGCGTGCTTATGGTGCGGCAGCCTGGTGCCGGGCGCGGCCTTCAGCATGAAGACCTTGATGCCGTCGACCTCGGGGACGGACACCGAGCGCTGGCGAACACCCGGCCCGACCCAGCGCCACGGCCCGAGAGCATAGTCGTCGAGCGGATCGGCCTGTGTGGTGTCAGCCGGATGCATGCGTTCATTCTCGATGAGGCGCAGAGCGTTTTCGAGGGCGGTTGATTTCATCGCCACGGGCGGGGCTTCCTCCAGCAACGCGCCGCCGACTGCTTCGAACCGGGTCACGTCCGCCCGGCAGGCCGGGCAGCGGGCAAGATGCATGGAGACGATGAGCGCGCGGGCCTGATCGAGCGCACCCGCCGCATGGAGGGCGAGCGTCTCTTCGCTCGGGTGATGGGTGATGTGGTCGTTCATTGCAGTTCACCAAGCCGATCGCGCAGGCGCTGCAGGGCAAGCCTGATGCGCGACTTCACAGTGCCAAGCGGAATGCCGAGCAGTTCCGCGATCTCAGAATGCGCGAGCCCGTCGAAGAACGACAGCCGGATGACCCGGACCTGTTCTTCCGGCAGCGTCGCCATCGTCGAGCGGACAAGGCCTTCACGCTCGGCGATCAGCAGATGCTGCTCGGGCTCATTCAAGTCTTCCTCGTCCGGCTCATCCTGCTCCTCCAGCCAGACGGCAGCGCGGCCCTCGCGCCGGATGATATCGACGCTGACATTGCGGGCGATGGCATAGACCCAGGCCGACGCGCTGGCGCGGGCCGGGTCGAACTGCCCTGCCTTGCGCCACAGCCTGAGCAGCGTTTCCTGGGCGAGGTCCTCCGCCCGGTCGGCGCTGGCGCCCCGGCGCATCATCATCGCCTTCACGCGCGGGGCGTAAAATTCGAACATCGCCGCGAAGGCCGCCCGGTCCTGGGTTGCCGCGATGCGCGTGATCAGCCGGGCTGGATCGAATTCCACCATCACGTCGCAATATAGGTCCAAGCGTGCCGCGGCTGGCAAGAGATCACCACAATGCTGCTTTCCGTCGACTTTCCAACCGGATTACGCATGGCGGCGCGATTTGGATCACCCATTCCACGAAAAGCGTGTGACGGGTTTGGAGCGTCTCTGCGTCTCCGCGAAAAACGGAAACGCTCCAGCCGTGATCCGAATGCGCCTGCGACACGTATCTGGTGCGACGGTCGCATTCCCGGCCGCCGCAGGCAGGGGCAGAGCATGCAACAGGCAAGAAAACGCATCGCCGTGATCGGAGCAGGCATCTCCGGCCTTTCGGCGGCCTGGCTGCTGGGGACACGGCACGATGTCGTGCTCTATGAGCGCGAGAAGCGGCTGGGCGGCCATTCCAACACGGTGATGGTGGAAGGCGCGCCGGAGCCGGTGGCGGTCGATACCGGCTTCATCGTCTACAATGAAACGACCTATCCCAACCTGACGGCACTGTTTTCACATCTCGGCGTCAAGACCAAAGCTTCCGACATGTCGTTTGCGGTGTCGCGCGATGCCGGCCGGCTGGAATATTCCGGCACCGGCCTCGGCGGCCTGTTCGCGCAGAAACGCAACGTGGCCAACCCACGCTTCTGGTCGATGCTGCGTGACCTGGTGCGTTTCTACCGTTCGGCCGCCGCCGACCTCGCCGACATGCCAGCCTCGCACACGCTGGGCGACTACCTGCAGCGCGGCGGCTATGGCGCGGCGTTCCGCGACGACCACCTGCTGCCGATGGCCGGCGCGATCTGGTCGGCGCCCTGCTCGGCCATCCTCGGTTATCCGGCCTCCGCCTTCATTTGCTTCTTTCACAACCATGGCCTGCTGATGCTGAACGGGCGGCCGCAATGGCGCACGGTGGACGGCGGCAGCATCGCCTATGTGCGCAAACTGGCGGACGCCTTCCGCGGCAGCATCCGCCTCGGCGCCGACATCGCCGCGATCACCCGGCACGGCAACCATGTCACCATTGCGGAGCGACACGGCCGCAGCGAACGCTTCGACGCGGTGCTGATCGCCACCCATGCCGATCAGGCGCTCGGCCTGCTGGCCGACCCCTCGCCCGAGGAACGCACCCTGCTCGGCGCCTTCCGCTACAGCCGCAACGAGGCGGTGCTGCACACCGACACCAGCGCCATGCCGCGCCGGCGCGCGGTGTGGTCGAGCTGGAACCATGTCGACGGCAGCGCCGGCGATGATGGCGCCAGCGTGACCTACTGGATGAACCGGCTGCAAGGCTTCGAGACGCCGCGGCCACTGCTGGTGACGCTGAACCCGCACCAGCCGCTGGACGAAGCCCGGGTGCTGCACCGCGAAACCTATCACCATCCGGTTTTCGACAGCGCGGCCATCGAGGCGCAGAGGCGGTTGTGGACCCTGCAGGGCCAACGGGGCACCTGGTTCTGCGGCGCGCATTTCGGCTCGGGCTTCCATGAGGACGGCCTGCAGTCGGGCCTGGCGGCGGCGGAAGCACTGGGCGGGGTGGCGCGGCCCTGGACAGTGGCCGGGCAATCCTCCCGCATCTCGCTGCCCGAAAGCTGGCCGCAACAGCCGCGGGAGATCGCCGCATGAGCCGGTCCGTGCTCTATTTCGGCACCGTGTTCCACCGCAGGATGAGGCCGCGCACACATGCGCTGAAATATCGCCTGTTCTGGATGCTGCTCGACCTGGACGAACTGGCCACCCTGCCCGGCCGAAGCGCGCTGTTCTCCTACAACCGCCGCAACGTGCTGAGCTTCCACGACAAGGATCACGGCGACGGCTCGGGCGCGCCGCTGCGCCCGCAGATCGAGAAGATCCTCGCCGATCACCACATCGCTTTCGACGGCGGTCCGATCCGGCTGTTCTGCATGCCGCGCGTGCTTGGCTACGGTTTCAACCCGATCAGCGTCTATTTCTGCCATCAGCGGGATTGCCGGCTGGCCGCGATCGTCTACGAGGTGCACAACACCTTCGGCGAGCGACACAGCTATGTGTTCGACGCAGGGGACGGCGAGCGGCCGGGCACGCATGGCTGCGCCAAGCGCTTCCATGTCTCGCCGTTCATGGACATGGGCATGCACTACGAATTCATGACGCTGTTGCCGGCGGAGCGCTTCGCGCTCACCATCCGCGGCGCCGACCAGGACGGCACGCTGATCCATGCCTCGCTGGCGGGCACGGTCGCGCCTTTCGACAAGGCTGGCCTGCTGCGCGGGCTGCTGCTCTACCCGCTGCTGACCTTCAAGGTGATGGCGGCGATCCACTGGCACGCGCTGCGCCTGTGGCTGAAAGGCATCCGCATCCGCCGCAAGCCGGTGCCGCCGAAGGAACCGACGACGCCTGTGCGGGCATCGTAAGGGTCGGCATCATTTCCTGTTGACGCGGCCCGGGGTTTGCCTCGCGCAAAACCGGCGATTGCCCTAGCCTTGGGCACATCCTGATAAGGTGAATTGCTCGCCAAGAGCGGGGCCTTCGTGCCACCTGCCGGAGCAATGTCGGTTCTCACCGCCGACGTGAAGCGAAGCTGCGCCTTCAAATCTCCAATTGATGTGTCTCCCGCTATCGCGGCCTCCGCAAAGCACATTGGGCTTGATCGAAAACGGGAGCTGGCGGCGGCACCAGAGGCAGCATCTCGGGCCTGCCGCAGGCATTCACGCTCAGAACTCTCCCCCCCAAAAAAACCAACGCGACAAAGGATTCTGCGATGTCAGATCAAACGCTGAAGGCAACGATCGCCGAAGCTCAAGCCGACACACCGGTTGGCAATCCGACTTTCTACACAATCGCCTTTTACAACGCCGCCCAGCAGCCCGGCAGCGGTTCGACCTATAAACTGGCGGCGGTTCAACCGGCGCACCAAGGCAAATTTCAGAATGGAAACGGCGCCTGGTATGAATTCGCCAGTGATTGTTTGCGTCCAGAGCAATTCGGCCAGATAGGCGTCAACGTCGCTGGCGACACGGTAGCCTGGAGGGCGCTCGTGTCCGTGGCGAACGCACGCGGTGGCTCCCTCCGTATCGAAATGCCGTCTCAAACCTATCGACTCAACGGAACCGGAGTGGAGTTCGATGACCAGAGCTTCACGAATTTCCAGACCATCGAGATCTCCGGAACGGGGGGTACGGAAGTCAGGCAGATGAGCCGCCTCTCGAAGACCTTCAAGTTTGTGCAGCAGGGAGGGAAGCTCAAGGTCTCGGGCCTCACCGCGATCGGCTACGCACAAACACAGATCGATGCAGGACTGACTCCGGACGAGATCAATTTCAACAGTTCGAGCGGAAATGCCGTGGCCGCGATTTATGCGAAAAACATCGAGGAAGTCGATGTCCGCAACGTGGCAACCCACAATCACGCAGGCCGCGACATTCACTGCTTTGGCGTCACTTCTCTGAAATGCCGGGATCTCGATCTCGTCGGTCTCGGTCCAAAATACAATCGGCCGATACAGGACGGGCATCAGGGGAACGGCGAAGACGCCGCCATCTACCACATCCCGTCAGACTACAGCGCCAATGGCACCGCCTGGAAGCAAACCCTGGAAATCCAAAACTCGCGCATCCGATGGCATTCGATCTGTGTCCGAACCATCCTGAATAAGGCAATTATCCTGCACGGAAATTACTTCGGCGAAACGCCAGGCCAGCACCACATCTATGACAGTGATAGCGACGGCCACGACATTGTCGGCAACGTCTTCGACGGCTGTCGCCAGCTTGGTTACAAGATGCAATTCGAGAACCGCGCCGGCACGGAGATCGGCGAGCTATATGATCCCAACAAACCATCGTACAAGGTCGGCGACATCGCCCGCCGCTACTCGATCCTTTGGATCTGCACGTCGGAGTATTCGCCAGGGGGCGCGGATCTCTCCACGCAATACTGGAAGGTGCATCCACGCTTTCGCCGCACCAGCGGTGTGTGGTCCGGCAACGTATTCCGGGATTGCGGCGGCGGCATCGGCATCATCGCAGCGTCGTTGGTGTATCCCTACAACATCTGGTCGGAAGGGTACGTCTTTTCCGGAAACAGCTTTGAGAGTTGCGTCATCGGCCTGTATCTGCACCGTTGCTGGAAGGCGACGGTTGTCGGCAACAACATCCAAAACCCAGACTACGGAATCTTCGGTAGCGATTTCTGCGGGGCGATTACCAACAACGACATCTGGACGAGCAAGCGTCAGGCTATTCTTCTCTCAATCGCAAAGACGACGGCTATCGAGAACAATCGTTTGTGGAATTGTGCCCTTTCAGGCGGTGGTCTGCACGAAAAAACACCAATTGTTCTCAGCGCCCCAGACGGTAATTCGCCTCCTGAAAACGCCACAAATCCGCAGGTCTTCTTCAGGAATAACGGCCTCTTCTTCCAAACAATCGGGGATGTCTCCGCCACCGACGCAGCGGGTGACTACCTTGCATGGGGTAGCGATCCACGGCTGCGCTGGGACATTGAAGGTACTTACGGTACGCCCACAAACAAAAAATTCCGGATCGATGGAGCAATCGGCTACCAGTTCGGCAATCATTTCTCCCAGTATTACAATGCCGCGCAGAATGATCCGCTGTTCACTCTCGCATCGTGGAGTACGCAATATACGATAACCGGGACTGGTGCGCCCAATATCGGCCACTCGGTTGCAACACTGGCGTCGATCCTTGGCGGCAAGCGCGTGATCAAAACCACCGGCTAAATAAGTCACTGAGACGGGACCACTCGGTGGCTCTCGTCAGGTACATCGGACTCGCCCGCCGTACGGAAAGCCGCCCTCACGGGCGGCTTTCTGCGTGTCAGGATGCCGGCCAGGGCGCGCCGCCGTCGGGCTCGCGGTGCTCGGGCATCTGCTTGAGCTGGTCTTCGGTGAAGGCGGTGACGGCGTGAACCTCGCCGTCTTCATCGCGCATCAGATCGAGTTGGCTGGCGCGCAGCGCCACCGGCTTGGTGCCGATGCCGAGGAAACCGCCGACATCGACGATGACCTCGCTTTCGCGACCGGCGCCATGGACATGGGAGATGGCGCCGAGATTGGCATCGTCCAGGCCATAGACGGTGACGCCGGCCAAGGTGGCAGAATTGATTTCAGCCGCGGTGAGACGGACATGATTGGTGTGGTCCATGGTTGTCTCCTTTCGGACGTTGTCCCTTCGGGTACAGACAACCCCAACCGTTGGACCGATCGTGTGTTCCGAAAATCTGCCGGTTGCCCTCCCCTGACCCTGCGAACGAATTGCCAGCTGCCTCTCAGAATTTTGCGCCGGCGTTGATTATGAAACCATGGCTGGCGTTGCTTCGGTTGCCGAACAGCCCGCGATATTCCAAGCGCAGGGACAGGTCCTGCATGGTCTGGATATCCAGGCCAAGGCCAAGCTGGAAACGATCCCTCGCCGTTCCATCGGCGGAAGCCGTGAAACCCGGCCCCGCGAAGATGTCGGCATAATTCAAGGTGACCGAACTGCGCGATTCGAAATCGTGCTGATATTCGAGCCGCAGCTTCGGGGTGATGGAGCCGAAGCCGACCGGGTATTTGTAGTCCAGCGTGAGACCGATGTTGCCGGTCTTGCTGCTGATGTCCTGTTCGCCATAACGCAGCGCGTAGAGCACGTCACCGGCTTCCGTGTAGCCGCCGAGCGTCGCCTTCGCCACATCCAGCCTTCCGTAAGGCGTGATGCGCCACTGATCGAACTGGAGCCTGGCGCCTGCCGAGACCGAGGCCAGCCACTGTCCGCCGTCACGGCTGCCGGTGACGAAATTTCCGTTCTGCGTGACGTGACGCAGCGAATCGAAGTTCAGCCATTGATAACCGGCCAGGCCGTCGATGAAGAACACCTCACCCGGATGGTAGCTGGCGTAGACGACGGACGTGTAGCTCTCGCCCTTGCTGCGGCTGCCCTGGTCGCCGATGTCGGTGTCGTCACGGCCATAACCGACCCCCACGCCGAGCGTGAGGTCGTGGTTCAGGCGATAATCGATACCGGTGCTGAGGCCGGTGGTGGTGAATTCATAGCCGGCATCGCCCTCGTGCTTGCCGACGGTGATGGAACCTCCCGTCCAGAGTGTGAAGCGAGTGCGACGACCGCTGCCTGGTGCGACTTCGCCGAACGCGCTCTTGAATGGAGCGGCCAGATCGGGCTTGGCCTGCAGGGCACAATCGGGTTGCATTGGCCGGCAGACGGTGTCGTAGCCCAGCATGATGCCCTGGACGAAGCCGAGCCCTTCTTCGAGCGGCCGCGTGGCGTCGTCGTCATGCAGGCTGTCGAGACGTTGCTGGAAGTTGCCGACCTGCGATGCCGCGAAACGCTGCGCCGCCTGGGCCTGTGCCGCCATCACGCCGGTTACTTCCGGATCGGTGGTGGGATCGACCCTCGGCTGAACCGCGATCGTGACGGTTGCCGGCGCCGAGGTCGCGAAATCATTGGTCAGCGTGTAAGTGACCGCCACGGCGCCGCTGAAGCGCGCGTCGGGCGTGAAGGAAAGATCGAGGCCGTTCAGCACGGCCGTGCCGGAATTCTCCGGCGTCACCGATCTCAATGTCGCAGCCTTGAATGGTCCGCCGGCTGCCATCCTGGCCAGACTGATCATGACTGGCTGGCCCGCCACGACGGAGGCGCTTTGTGATGCCGGGACCGGCAATGGATCGACCGTAATCGTCACTGTTGCCGGCCCCGACGGGCCCCCCGGCCCATTCGCCACATAGTCAAACGTATCCGTGCCGGAAAAAGTCGCGGCAGGCGTGTAGGTGATGACAAATCCGGAAATGCTTGTCGTGCCATTTGCCGGAGCACGCGATATCGCAATCGAGGTGATGGAACCTGCGTCGTTTTTCGTGACATCGACGTCGACCGGCTTGCCGCCCATCGTGTGGGCTGCATCGGCGGTAGCGGTCGGCACACCATCGGCGATCACCAGGGAATAATTCACCGTCCTGGTGCCGGGTGTCCCCGTGGTGCTGTCGATGGCCGTCACCGCGAAATTGAAGGTGCCGGCCTTGTCCGGCGTGCCGCTGAGCACACCGGTGGCGCTGTCGAGCCCGACGCCTCCCGGCAGGCTGCCCGAGACCTGGTAGGTGTAAGGCGCGACGCCACCGCTCGCCAGGACGGTCGCGGTGTAGGCTATCCCCTGCATACCGCCAGGCAGGCTGGCCGGGGTGACGGTCACTGCGGGCGCGGCGATGACCAGCGTGTAGCCCTGCGTGGCTTTTGCCGCAGTCCCGCCGGTGCTGTCGGTGACCTCGACCGAAATCGCGAACGACCCGGCCTGCGTCGGCGTGCCGCGCAGGTCGCCGGTGCCAGGGTCAAAGCCGATGCCCGAGGGCAGGCTTCCCGACAGGGCATAGCGGTAAGGGGCGATGCCGCCGGTGGCCGAAATGACCTGGCTGTAAGCAGCACCCGAAGTGCCCTGCGGCAGGCTTGCCGGGGCAAGGCCCAGCATCGGAACGCGAACGGTCAGGACGTAGCCGGCGCTGACTGATTGCCCATGCGCATCGGTTGCCTGCACGGTCAGCGGGAACGAACCCGCCTCGGTCGGCGTGCCGGAGATCGTTCCTTCGACGAAAGTAAGCCCATCGGGAAGTCGGCCCGACTGCAGCACATAAGCATAGGGTGCGACGCCACCACTGGCGGAAAGGGAAGCCGAATAATTCGTGCCGGCCGTCGCGTCCGCCAGGGCGGACGGCGTGAGGCCGAGGTTCGGTGCGGCAACCGTCAATGAATAGCTGTCGGAAACCCTGAACGGTGCGCCGCTGCCGGTCGTACCGTCGGTCGCCGTTATGCTGATGGGGTAGGTTCCGGGCTGCGTCGGCGTGCCGCTCAGCGTATCGCCGGAGAAGGTCATCCCGGCCGGCAATGTTCCGCTCACCGCGTAGCTGAAGCTGCCGGAGCCGCCGGATGCCGTGAAGGCCTGCGAGAAGGTTTCGCCATAACGCAGCGCGATGCCACCGCCGGCCGGCGACAGTACCAGCGTCGGCGCCGCCACCTGAAGCGTGGCATTGCCGCTGACCGGAAAAGGCCCGGTGCCGGTGCTGGCATCGGTCGCCGACACGGCGAGCTGGAAGCTGCCAACTTCGGTCGGTGTCCCCGAAATGGTGACGCTGTTCGCGCCGGTGCCACTGACGCCGAGACCCGCCGGGAGCCCGGTTACCGCGACCTGCGTGTAGGGTGCCGCACCGCCCGTGAAGGTGAAGGTCTGCGCGAAAGGCCTGCCGGCCTGCGCCGACAATGAACCAGTGGGCGCGACGACCAGCGTCGGCGGGGTGACGGTGATGCTGACCGTTGCCGGCGCCGATGGCCCGGCCTCGTTGCTGGCGGTGTAGGTGAAGGAATCGGGACCCGCATAGCCCGCAGCCGGCTGATAGGTGATCGATGTGCCTGACGGAAGCGCCACTCCGTGCGCAGCAGGCAACACAACGGCGACGGATGTCGCGCCGCCGCCGCCCAGGCCGGGCGTGATCGTGTTGGCGACGCTGCCGTAGGCGACCGTGGCGGAGGCCGGGTTGGCGACGGGCGGGATGTCGGTGACGGTCAACCGGTAGCTGCGCGTGCCGGTATAGGGACCGGTGCCGCTGCTGCTGTCCCGTGCCGTGACCGTGAAATCATAAATACCGGGCGTCGTGGTCGTCCCCGAAATCTGTCCGCCACTGCCGAGCGCCACGCCGGATGGCAGGGCGCCGCTGGTGACGGCGTATGTATAGGGCGCGGTGCCGCCGCTGGCCGGATTGATCATGGCGGAATAGGCGGTACCGACGACGCCGTTGGCCAGCGTCGTTGCCGGCAGGACGATCGCGGCCGGATCGACGGTGAGCGTATAAAGGCGGGCGCCGTTCTGGTTGTTGGCGTCGCCGGCCGTGACGGTGAAGCCGAAGGATCCGCCGGCAATCGGCGTTCCACTGATCGTTCCGCTCTGTTCGTCCAGCTGCAGCCCCGCAGGCAGTGCGCCGCCGGTGCGTGTGAAACGATAAGGTGCGATGGCGCCGGAGGCCGACAGCGTCTGCGTGTAGGGAAGGCCGACGGTTGCGGCGGAGAGCGTCGGCGGCGCCACCGCGATGGCCGGCGGCGTCACGACAAGCGTCATTGCCTGGGTCGACGCAATCGCATTGGCATCGGTGGCGCGGACGACGAAGTTGAAGGTACCGCTCTGCGTCGGCGTGCCCGAGATCTGTCCGTTCGAAATCGACATGCCTGTGGGCAGCGTGCCGCTGTGCAAGGCGAAGGCATAGGGCTCGGTGCCGCCGGTCGCGGAAAGCGCCTGCGCATAGCTGGTGTTGTAGGCGGCGTTGGGCAAGGTGACCGGGCTGACCGAGATGACGACGAAATCGACCGAATTGGTGGTGCTGGTCGATGCAAGGTTGGTGAGGCCCGAAGCGCTGGCCACGCCTTCGGGAATCGTCGCGACGACCGTGCCGCTCCGCGTCATGCCGCTGACGGCGATTGTGTAGGTGGTGCCGGAACCGGTGACGGTGGCGGTGGTGGCGCCGGCGGTTCCGGAGAGCTGGACGCCGGTTCGGGAGAACCCTGTCACCGCCCGCTCGAAGACGGCCGTGAAGCTGACCGGTGAGGTGCCGGTGGGGCTCGCCTGGCCGGCGGCATTGTTGACGGTGACATTGGGCCGTGTGTTGACGATCTGGTTGGAGCCGGTTGCCGTGCTCTTGTCGCAGACGGCGTTGCCCAGGAACTCGGCGGTGACCGCGTGGTTGCCGACAGGCAGCGTCGCGGTCGAGAAATCGGCATAGGAGTCGCCGACGCGATTGGGCCGGGTGTAATTCAGCCCGACGGTCGTCGACTGCGGACCGACGGTGATCTTGACGGAACCACTGGGCGCCTGGCCCGCATCGCAGCCGAGCGACGACACCCTGGCACGGATCAGCACCGTCTCTCCAGGCAAGGCTGGATTGGGCGATGAAGAGACGGTGGTGGAGGTACCGCCTCCGCCCTGTTTCGTCGCGGTGGCGTAGTTGGTGGTGAAGTCGAAATTGCCGCCGGTGCGGGTTCCGGTGAAGCGGATGTTGTCGCCGAACTGGCCGGTGGTGTTGTCCGTGGCAGTGGTCACATAGCTGCCCCTGCAGTTGAACGGAATGACGAAGCCGCTGGGCGGAATGGCGTCGCAGGTGATCGGCACGCCCTTGATGTTGGAGCTGGCGGCGTTGATCGATCGTATGTTGACGGAGCCCGGGGTGATCCTGATCGAATAGGTCATGGTGACGCCGGCGCCGGTGTAGGTAGCCGGCGAAATGGTGAGGGTGGCCGATTGCGAGAAGGCGGCCGGCGACGAAACCAGCAGGCAGAAAAGCGCGATGCACATCGCAAGGCCTGTGCGTAAAGCAAGGCACAGCCGTGCCGCACGCTGGCCGCAAGCGGCAACGTCATTCAAAACAAGCACTTGAACCACCCAGCACTCGCCGCAATCGCGCCCGGATCCCCATCCGATGGCTGCTTGAAACACGAGTCCGGCAGGGAGTCAGCAAGCCCAAGGGACCAGCTTCGTGAAAAGCCATTGCTTTGAGACGCTCGATCAATCGTTTCGCGAAATATCGAACATCCAGGCGACGCAATTTTCAGGAACGGGGAAGCAGCGAGACGCGTTGAGCCAGGGTATCCGTCCGAAATGGCGCTGCCGTTTCGAAAGAGATGTCGCCGCCTTGCCTGGTGGCTTATAGGCATGACTGGGGGAAGCTTTATCCGCGCATGACCATACCGAGACTTTATTATGTGACGGCCGGGCTGGACCCGGAGACGGCCTTCGCGACGTGGAGCGCGGTGCTGTCACCGCTGTTCGAACCGCGGCCATGGACGCGAAGCAAAAGCCTGCCGACCGGATCGGCCAATGGCGTGATCCTGGGCGACATGGTCATCGCCAAGGTGGCATTCGAGCCGCAGGCTTTCCTGCGCGATGCGGAGCGCATTGCCGTCACCCCCGGTCACATCCTGCTGCACCTCTATCTGAGCGGTGGTTTCACAGGGATGATTTCAGGCGAGCAGACCTCGATCGGGCCTGGCAAAGTGGCGGTGATCGACCTCGCCCACGAGGTGCGGACGCGGGCGTTCGCCTCCAACACCGTCTCGCTCGTCGTACCCCGGACAATGCTGCCTGACATGGAGCCAGGCAGCCTGAAAGCCCGGCTCGATGCAGCCCGCAACGAGCTGCTTGCCGCACACATCCGCTCGCTGCAGGAGCGCAGCATGCAGATCGCCGAGGACGAGGTCGACGCCACCGTTGCCGAGACGGCGGATTTCCTGAAGCGCCTGTTCACGCAGTCGGAACTCCCGGACAGGACCACGCGCAATGCCGACGACGACCTGCTGTCGCTGGCGCAATCGATCATCCGCGACAATCTCGCCACCGGCAAGCTGTCTCCGCACTTCCTGGCCGACGGGCTCGGCATTTCGCGCGCCTCGCTCTACCGGGTATTTGCCCCGCATGGCGGCGTCATGCGCTCTATCCAGGAGCGCCGACTGATTGCCGTGCGCGCGGCGTTGAGCGATCCGCTCGAAACCCGCAAGCTGACGCGTATCGCAACCGATCTCGGCTTCAACAGCGAAGCGCATTTCAGTCGCGCCTTCCGCCAGCGTTTCGGTGTCACCGCAAGCGACTATCGCCGGTTGCAGCTCGAGACATCCCTGCACACCCAGTTGACCAGCCCCGAAGTCGTCAATCAATGGTGGGTGGATGTCGCCACCCGGCCACGACCGGTCCGCGCGTAGCGACCGCGCCGACAACGCGCGGCGAGGTTGTGGCAATGGCGCAGCGGCTCAGCCCCTCGCCCTGACCGCCCGCCACAGGCCGAACATGAAGACCGCGCCGCCGAGGACGAAGGTGGGCACGAAGAGCTGCAAGGCTTCCCAGTCGTGCCATTTCAGCGAGAAGCCGGTGCAGCCGGTCGGGCTCATGCCGCAGGCGAAGGCGTTGAGCAGATACCAGCCGGCAAAGGTGGCGCCGAAAATGAGCGCACCGACGACCATGAGGATGATTGCGGATTTCATGCCCGCTGATAGCGGCGGGTGAGGCCTGGGGCAATGCGGGTAGGGATGGAAGGGGGGCACCTTCGATCGCTAGCGCTGCCCCTCATCGCCCTGCCGGGCACTTCTCCCCGTATAGTGACGGGGAGAAGAAGGCTGACCGCAGCGACAGCGTTCCTTCTGCAACGCTGGCGACTGGCGAAAGCGTCGACGCAAGCGCCCCTCGCCCCGTTTACGGGGAGAGGATGCCGGCAGGCAGGTGAGGGGCGGCGCGGACAGTCGACGTTAGACCAGCAGGCGGGATGGCTGCCTGTCGAACCTTGACGCTGCCAATCGCGATAGTCTCTAGTTGCAGCAACGCACAGCGAGGTGCCCTTTGGAAAAGATCATCCTGGACTGCGACCCCGGGCACGACGACGCCATCGCCATCCTGCTGGCGGCCGGCAATCCGAACATCGACCTGCTCGGCATCACCACCGTTTCCGGCAACCACAATGTCGAGAACACCACGCGCAACGCGCTGTCGGTTTGCACCGCCTATGGCATCAAGGTGCCGGTGGCGAAGGGGTCGCCGGGGCCGATGCTGAGCGAGCAGGTGCTGGCCGTCGAGATCCATGGCGAGACCGGCCTGGACGGGCCGGTTCTGCCGCCGGCCTCGTTCGAGCTCGACACGCGCCATGGCGTGGATTTCATCATCGATACGGTGATGGCGCATGAGCCGAAAACGGTGACGCTGGTGCCGGTCGGTCCCTACACCAATATCGGCCTCGCCGTGCGCAAGGAGCCACGCATCATCGAGCGGGTGAAGCGGGTGGTGGCGATGGGCGGCAGCTACACGCGCGGCAACATCACGCCGGCGGCCGAGTTCAACATCTATGGCGACCCGGAAGCCGCCGACGTGGTGTTCCGCGCCAACTGGGACGTGACCATGGTGGGGCTGGACCTGACCCACCAGGCGCTGGCGACGCCGGACCTGCAGGACAGGGTGCGCGCCGTCGGCGGGCCGATCAGCCAGTTCATCCTCGACATCTGGGACTTCATCGCGACGACGCATGGCGGCCTGCTGCAGATCGACTATCCCGCCGTGCACGATGCCTGCTGCGTGGCGGCACTGATCGACCCGAGCGTGTTCACCACCGAGAAGGCCGACATCCGCGTGGAGATCGCTGGCCGGTGGAGCAAGGGCATGACGGTGTGCAACTTCGAGAGGATGGGCGGCATGCACCATTTCGGCGGCACGGCCAGCGAGCAGGTGAACTTCCGCCACACCGTGGCGATGAAACTCGACCATGCCAAATTCTGCGATCTGATCGTTGACACACTGGAGCGGCTGAGCGCGCGGAAGGGGTGAGCGGGATGGGGGCGGTTGGGAGCTTGATGGCTCAACTGACGGGAGCCGCACTTCAACTGCTGGTGCCGCCCCTCATCGCCCTGCCGGGCACTTCTCCCCGTAAACGGGGAGAAGGAAGCTGACCGCAGCGATGGCGTTCCTTTCTGCAACGCTGGCGACTGGCCAAAGCGTCCGCGCGAGCGTTCCTCGCCCCGTTTACGGGGAGAGGATGCCGGCAGGCAGGTGAGGGGCAGCGCTGACGGTTGCTCGAAAGACGAAGTCCCGTTCCGGAATGGTCCTGGCCGAGCTTGTAAAAACTGATGGCTGGTCTGGACCGCCGTCCCTCTTCACCGTTCCGGAATGGATCCCCGACACTCTGCGCTCCCTGCGGTCGCTCCGAGGTCGAGGATGACGGAACTCACTAACCGCCGCGAAACCGAAGCGTAGCCGGCCACCCGGGAAGACGCCGTTGCATAGGGACGACAGATCTCTGATGTGAGACACCGGCCTGCCGATAATGCGGCGCGCTACGGTGCCAGTTAGCGCCGGCCAAAATGCAACCCCGTCATCCTCGACCTCGAAGGGAGCGAAGCGACTGAGAGTGTCGGGGATCCATTCCGGAACCCGGGTGAATGGAACTGGTCCTGGCCGAGCTAGTAAAAACTGATGGCTGGTCTGGACCGCCCTCCCTTCTTCACCGTTCCGGAATGGATCCCCGACACTCTGCGCTCCCTGCGGTCGCTCCGAGGTCGAGGATGACGGAAGTTGGGGTTCGCCGCCGCGCAACCGAAGCGCGGCAGGTGATTTCCGAAACGAGAGCAGCCCTATTTGAGTTCCTGCGCCAGGCCGATCAACAGGCCTTCCGGGCCGCGGATGTAGCAGAGGCGGTAGACGTCCTGGTAGTCGACGACCTCGCCTTCGAGCTGCGCACCATGCTTGCGCAATCGCTCCAGCGTGTCGTCGAGGTCGTCGACGGTGAACATGGCGCGCAGGTAGCCGAGCGCGTTGACCGGGGCGGTGCGATGGTCGGCGACGACGGCGGGCCCGATGAAACGGGAGAGTTCGAGCCGGCTATGGCCATCGGGCGTGCGCATCATGGCGATCTCGACATGCTGGTCGCCGAGCCCGGTGACACGCCCCGCCCATTCGCCCTCGATCGTCGCCCGCCCTTCGAGCTCAAGGCCGAGCTCGCGAAAGAACTCGATCGCCTTGCCGAGGTCCTCGACGACGATGCCGATATTGTCCATGCGCTTGAGTGCCATGTGTCTCTCCTTGTTTGGAGCATGATCTTTCCAAAAACCGGTTCCCATTTTTTTGGGATCATATCTCTCCTTGTTTGGAGCATGATCTTTTTCCAAAAACCGGTTCCCACTTTTTGGGATCATGCCAGTCCTTTGCTGGAGCATGATCTTATCCAAAAACCGGCCCCCACTTTTTGGGATCATGCCAGTCCTCTGCTGGAGCATGATCTTATCCAAAAACCGGTTCCCACTTTTTGGGATCATGCTCTGGGCCCGATGGTCAAAGGCGCCGGGGCCGTTCGTGAAGGCTCAATCCGGCAGCATGTGGTCGGCGACGCTGTAGCTGTGGCTCGCCTGGTAGGCGTTGCGGCCGCGGTTCATGTGGGTAAGGTTGAAGGTGCGGATGGCGCGCAAGGCGCGGGGATTGGCGATGAACTGGCGGATCGAGGCCGCGCCGCGCAGCTTGACGATGAACATGTCGGGGCCGCTCGGGAAAAACCAGCTGACATCCTCCGGCCTGGCGACGCTCTGTTCGAGGAAGGCTTGATCCATCAGGTTTGGCGTGGCCGACCCATCGATGGTGAAATCCGAAAGATGCAGGATGAAGCGAGCGCGGACATCCTCGCCGTCGGCGTAAATCGTGAACAGTTCCATCCAGCTCGCATTGACGCGGACGAGCGGCTTGTCCGAGGTCGACGGCAGGCAGGACACCGACCAGTAATAACGCTCGGTCCGGCGAGGAATCGGAATGCAGGCCGGACCGTAGAGCGTCAGCAACTCCAGCACCGGCCTGCCCTGCGGACGACGCAGCAGCTTCTCGAAACGGGCGGCGTATTTGAAGCGATGTTCGAGGGATTCGGCGCGCTCGGTCGCGTCCGGCAGCTCGGCCTTGCCGTCCCGCCACTCCTGCTGCTGTTCAGGGGAGAGGAACTGGCGCAGGCCGGTCGGGCTGGAGGTCTTTGCCATTCAGGCATCCTGTGCATGTGCTGCGTGCAGTCTAAGCACGTGTATGAACAGCGGACACCCCCGTTTGTCAGGAGGCTTTCGGGCATGGCGATGCAAGCCTGATTGGTGGTCTGGGGCGTTGTGCCTTCGTCACCGTTCCGGCTCCCGACACTCTCCGCTCGCTTCGCTCCCTGCGAGGTCGAGGATGACGGTGGTGGGGAGTGCTCCGGCCAATCCTCAGCGTCGTGGATGACGCCGACGTTCCTGGTTGGCGTTTGTTCGCGATGGCGTTGATCGTAGCGTCCCCGTCATTGCGGATGAGCGCCAAGTTCTGGTTGCCGAATCTAGACGGCGATGGCCTGGACGGGGTCGAAGGGTGCATCCTTTCCGCCCAACGCGGTGCGGTTGCGGCCGGCGAGTTTGGCGCTGTAGAGCAGCTTGTCGGCTTCCCTGTAGAGCGCCGCGAAGGTCGGATCCTGCGATGCATCCATCATGCCCATGCTGGCGGTGACGGGGCGGCCGAGGCCCGGGACGGTGTTGGCGACGATGGCCGGGATCGCCTGGCGCCGGCGCTCGGCCCGGGCGTGGGCATCGTCTCCGCGCACCAGCAGCACGAATTCCTCGCCGCCGAGGCGGAAGGCATGAACCTGCGGGTCGGCGTGGAGCGCTTCGGCAACGGCTTTCAGCACGGCGTCGCCGACCACATGGCCGTGGACGTCGTTGACCGCCTTGAAGTGGTCGAGGTCGAGCACGGCAAGCGTGCGATATCAGATCGGCGAGCAGCTCTCGAACGATCCCGATGTGGTGACGGCCGCGACGATCGCGGCAACGGCGCTGGTGGGCGCAGCCACCGAGTTCGGCTATTTTCTGGCGCGCCGGTTCGGCTGGAAGCTCTGACGATGCTGGCGCTCGCCTTGCAGCACTGGCCGGCCATCGTCGCCGCGGTCATCGCCGTTTTCGGCGGCTGGAAACTGCGACAGTCTGGCGTCAACGCCGAGCGCGCGCGCCAGGCACGCGAGAAACTGGCGGCCGCCGAGGATCGCCTTGAAATGCAGCGCGAAGCGACCACCGCCGAGCAACGAGCCGCAGTCATGCGGGACGACGAAGCGCACAAGGAGGCCATGCGATGGGCAAAGCGCTGATCATCCTCGTCGCGCTGACACTCGCCGGCTGCGTCTCCAGATCGGGCGGCGCGCTGCCGTCCAATCCTCGCTCCATCTGGTGCGACCACAATTCGCCGCGCCGGGACGCCACACCAGAAATGCCCCGGCGCGTGCTGGACGAGATCAACCTGCACAATGCCCTGGGCGAGCAATGGTGCGGATGGACGCCATGATCAGACGCGTTGCCATCGATCCGGATGAACTCAAGCGCATCGTCAAGGAAGCCATCCGCGAGGAGCTATCCGCAGCGGGATTGCGCGTCGACGAACCCGAACACCAGTTCGAAGCACGGGAGGACTTCCGCTTCCTTCGGCATCTGCGCCAGGCGCTTGCCGGCGTCTCCAGCAAAGTCGGCGCGGCCGTGATCCTGTCGATCGTCTCAGGTCTGCTATGGCTTCTTTGGAACGGTGTCCAGGCACTGCTGCCGCCGAAATAACAGCTCAGCAGCAATGACGAAGCGTTTGTAACAGTCACCATTCGACGAATGGCTGGTCATCTCGCTCCACCGCCGAACAGCTCTTCGGGATCGAAGACTGCCTTGCCTTGCAGCAGCGTGGCAACGACCTTGGCATTGCCAATCGCCTTGACCGGAACCTTGAGGATATCGCGGTCGAGCACCGCGATATCGGCGATTTTTCCAACCTCGATCGAGCCTGTCGTCCTGTCCTGATGCAACAGCCGGGCCGGATTGATGGTCATCCACGCAATTGCAGTAGCGACATCGGGGGCGCCGTCCTTTTCCCGCGTAACCGCTGTCTGGATCTTGACCAATGGCGACAACTCGTCAGCGTCGAAATCGCTGCTCATCACCACATCGGCGCCCATGGCCTGGAGCGTGCCGGCCGGCATCATGAAGTCGGCCCTGTCGCCGATGAACTGGCGGATGAACTTCACATAATCCTTGTCTACGGAGCTTGGAGCGAGCTGGAAGTCGGCGACGACGCCCAGCTGCTTGAACCGCGGCAGATCGGCCTTGTCGACCAGATAGAGATGGGTCAGACGATGCGGTCCGGGCGCAGCATCGGCTTGCGCAATCGCATCGAGGGCAAGCCGCGCGCCACGGTCGCCCGTGACGTGGTAGTGGAGCTGAAAGCCCTTTTCGGACAGAACTTTCGAGTAGCGGTTCAATGTCTCGACATCAAAATAGAGAAAACCACGATCGAAACCATGATCGATGCCGGCGCCCGGCTTGTAGGGCTCCAGGACAGCCCCTGTACGCTGCTCCAGGATGCCGTCGACATAGATCTTGACCTGGTTGAAGCGCAGCAGGCTGCTGCGATCGTTCGAGAACTGCCTGGTGAGCGCCGCAATCTGCTCGTCGAAAGGCATGTCCGGGTAAACGTAGAGCGCATTTGAGGCCCGCACCGTCAGCGTGTCGTTGGCCAGCGCTTTTTGCCAGACCTTGACGTGACCTTGCGGCCAGAAGCCACCCGCATCGCTCACGCTGGTTATGCCGTTCTCGGCCATGGTCCTCAGGGTCGGCAGCATGCTCTGATAAGCAAATTCGACATTTTCAGGCGTGTCCGGGAAGGCTAGGTTGCGCAGTTTCTGCTGCGCATTTTCCAGCACCACGCCGTTCGGTTTGCCCGTCTTCCTGTTGCGCAGAATGATGCCGCCGGGCGGATTGCCCTCGATCGTATCATAGCCGGCAGCATGCAAGGCGGCTGAGTTGGCCCAGGCGCCGTGGCCGATGTCGTCGAGGATCAAGACCGGCCGATCGGGCGAAATCTCGTCGAGCAGCGCAACCGGATCGTCGCTCTGGTCGAGCAGATTGGTCATGCTGACGCCGGATCCGAGCACCCAGTCGGTCTTGCTGCTCTTCACACAGGCCTCGACGGTCGCCAGGGTATCGTCGATTTCATCGAAAGGGCCGAATTCGCACAGGATCTCGTTGACGCCAGCTTCGACGAGATGGACATGCGCGTCCTGAAAACCCGGCAGCACCATCCTGCCGGCGAGATCGATGACTTCGGCTTCGTTGCCGGCGGCAGCCAACACATCCTGCGTGGCTCCCACCGCAGTGATCACGCCGTTTTCATCGATAGCCATCGCCTCGGCCTTCGGCGCCTTCGGGTTGACGGTATGAATGCTGGCGTTGGTCAGTACCATGGTCTTGGCCATGGCAGGCGAGCTCACCACCACACCAGCAGCCAGAAGCAACCATGACAGGTGCAATCGGCGACGATGAATGCCAATCATCTCAGGTCCTCCGAGGACGCCACGATCTAAGCTGCTTTGCCATCAGGCCACAAGCATGCAGTGCACGCCTCGCACATGCCAAGCGATATCCGAGGCCAAGGGCCAGCCCGCCTATTGCCGGATCGTCGCTTCCCTGAGCCGATGATCCTGCTCGAACACAGCGTTTTTCCCGGAGAAGACCGCCTTGGCGGCCCGATCGCCGATCAATTGCCAGCGCAACCACGCGGTGACGTAAGGCAGGAATGCGCCAACGCCCTCGCGACATCCGATGGTGAAGGGACGGCACGCCGGCTGCCCCTGGACATCATTGTGGTCCGCGTCGCCCACCATGGCCATGGCGGCCAGGCGACCATCGGGAACTTCGCCAAAATACCGCTTCACCATCGCCGATGAGGAGAGCGGATCCCTCTCACCCGACAGGAAAAGCAGAGACTGGTTCCGCCGCAAGGCAAACGGGATCAAAGCGCAATGGTCCTGATTGCACAAAGCGCGGCCGGGCAAGTCCAGCAAGATGGCGGTCCTGATGCCGGAGGACACAAAAGCGGCCGCATTGAAGGCCCCTGACGCGCCTTGAGAATGTCCCACGGCAGCGACCCTGCGGAAGTCGGACAGCGAGGCAAATTTGCTGTTCCGCAGCACGGCGAGAGCATCCAGCACGGTGTCACCCGTGCCGACACTGCTGTCGTTGGTTGCGACGACAATCATACCCCACGATGCCAGATGCCTGAGCAGATACTGGTATTTTGCCGGCGTAGCCCATGTGCCATTGCCCCAGGTGACAACCGGAAAAATCTCATCCGCCTTTCGCCCCTGCGGCACATAGACATCCACCTTGTTGCCCTTCCGGTCGCAACACAGCGACTGGCCCGCCTTGCCGACCGCGTATGGGCCGGGTTTTTCGAAAGCGTCCAAACCACGCCCTTGAGCAAAACCGAAGGTGGACAACAGAACCAGCCAGAGCACCGCGACCATGCCGACCGGGAAAACCCGGCCGCCGGCATGAAATATTTCGCCAGTATCCGCCTGAAGCCGCATGACATTCCCCTTCGACAGGATGGACTAGAAAATCGGGCGATCCAGCGCATCTTCGAGCTTATCGGGAGAAAACAGCAAGCGCACGGTCAGCCCGCCTCCTTCCGTTTCCTCGAGCTCGATAGTGCCGCCATGCGCGCTCATGATCTGCTCGACGATGGCAAGCCCCAGTCCCGTGCCTTCGCCTTCACAATCCTTGCCGCGCACGAAGGGCTGCAGAACCTCGCCTCGCTCGTCGATCGGGATGCCCAACCCGTCGTCGATGACGCGGATTTCGACAGACGGCAGCACCGCCACGACGATCGATTTCGCGCCAACGGCGTGCCGGACCGCATTGAGGATCAGATTTTCCAGCGCGACCTTGATCGCGGCCTCCGACCCAAGGAGCGAAACCGGCCGCGCCGGCGCTCTCAGCTCGATCTCGATGCCATGCCTGAGGGCCATCGGCACCTGATCGGAGATAACCGTCCGGGCGACAGCGGCAAGATCGGTGTCCGCAAAAGTCAGTGACTGGCCGGACAGGCGTGCAAGCTGGAGCAGCGTCGTCACAATGGAGCCGAGATGCGAGGTGTCGCGGATGAGCGCATCGCGCAGTTCGCCATTCGGAACCTGTTCCAGCTTCAGACGCATCTTGGTCAACGGGGTGCGCAGTTCATGCGCGGCATTGGCAAGGAAATTGCGCTGCGCCGCAAAGGCGGCGTCGATACGCATCAGCGCCGTGTTGAAAGCCGCAACCATCGGTTTCAGTTCGCTGGGCGTGTCGGCGTCCGAGATGCGGCGGCCATTCGGCAATCCGTCGATCTGTTCGGCGGACCGGACGACGCGCTGCACCGGCCTTGCCATCGTTCCCCGAACGATGATGACCGCAATCGATGTGGTGGCAACCAAGATGAGACCGAACAGGGGCAACAGGCCCTGGGACCGTACCGGCACGAGAGCGACGAGAACGGTCTCCCAGTTCGAGAGCACGATCCCGCCAACGGAGACAATCTTCAGACCATCGTCCCGGCTAACCGACTTGATGGCGAGCATATCGCGGTTGTCCTGGCGGTAACGGAATTCGGAGTATTCGATCTCGATTGGGATCTGGTCGAACACACGCCTGGCCTCAGACGGCTGGATACCGCGCGAAATTGCCTGCCGGCCATCTTCGATGACGTACCAGTAGGCCGGCTGGGCTTCAGCGAACGCGACAATGTTTGTTGCAAGCTTCTGCCTGTCGAGCACCAGGCGCCCTTCAGCATCATGGACTATGGCAGCGCTCAACGTGCGGGAAAGTTCGCTGGTGTTGATCTGCAGCCGGTCTTCGGCACTGATCGAGACCAGGATGGCGAGTGTCAGCACGGTGCCCAGCAACATCACGATCGCCATGCCGACGATCAGCAGAACAGCTACGGGGAAGGCGATCGACCGGCGCAAGCTGGTCATTCCAGAACCAGCATGTAGCCGATGCCGCGCACGCTCTTGATGATGGCATCGCAATCGGCCTCACGCAGACGCCTGCGCAGTCGCGACACGTGCGAATCCAGCGCGTTGGATTCGATATCCTCGTTGATGTTGTAGACGGAGGATTCCAGCGTTTCGCGCTGCACGACACGGCCGGCACGCCGTACCAGCGTCTCCAGGATCGCCAGTTCGCGTCGGGGAACGTCCAGCACCTTCTGCCCGACGCTTGCCAGCCGATGGTGGAGATCGAAAGCCAGGTTGCCGAACTGGGTGGACCCCAGCACGTCCAGGCTGTAGCGACGCAGGACAGCGCGGGCGCGGGCGACCAGTTCCATCGGCTCGAACGGCTTGCCGACATATTCATCGGCGCCCTTATCCAGGGCCGACGCGATGTCGTAGGGATCGTCCAGGGCCGTCAGGACCAGCGTCGCCGGCCGCGGTTGCAGCCGGCGCAAGACCGGAAGCAACGACAGGCCATCACCGTCCGGAAGCCTGCGGTCGATGATGACGAGATCGAACTTGTGGGCGATCAGCGCCGCCTCGGCTTCGGCGATGGAGGCGAAGGTGTCGGCGACCCCGATCGCCGCTTCCATGATCGTCTTCAAGGACGAAGCGAGCTCGCGATCATCTTCAACGATCAGAACATGCATGGTTGGCTATTTCCGCCGGAAACTCGGCCTCTGCCGGAAGGCTTTCCGCAGTCGACACGATCATTCCTCATACTCTTCACCATCGCGCGAGCGATAGTCCCGGCGGTCCCTTTCGATGTCGAACCGCTGCAGGCAACGCGAAAAATCAGAGGTGCGGTCATCAAAACCATAGGACAAGCAGCGCTCACGATCGCGCGTGTTCTGGCAGGCTGAAAGTACCACACAGACACATATCAGAAGTCCTGGACGCAGAAGGCATCCAAGACGCCTCAATCGCCGGCGCGACCCATTCGGGTCGCCTGGCTCGTGCGCCAGCAGGCGCGGCGCGCGGTCGCACGCTGGCGGTTGGCATAAGACATGGAACAGGCGCATGGCAGACCTCGAAACCCATTTCGCTGGCCGCCTGTTTCCGGTTGCCACATTGCAGCAATGTTACGGGAAACCGGCTTAATGACGCCGCAAGGCGATGGGTTATCGGGGCACACAGAACATGTCGAAATGCGGCCAGCGGCCGAGATCCTGCGGTCCCAGCAGTTGCCCCTTGAGCTCGGAGTAGGGCCATGAACGGTGACAATCGTAGCCAAGCCCGTTCATGAAAGCGAGAAACGCCGCTCTCTGTTCAACCGAGGTGCGCTTGTAGACTTCGCACAGGATGAAAGGTCTCACCTGGACGATCAGCTCGCGCATTGTCTCAAGCACGGCATGATCGTTGCCTTCGGCATCCGTCTTGATCAGGCGAACGCGCCGCAGCCAGTCGGCATTGGTGGCGGAGAGTTCGGCAAGCACGTTACAACCTTCGACTTCCAGCGGGTACATATGACCATGGAAAAGCCGGCCGAAGCGATCGAGATCGCCACCGTTGCAATAGCCGGGGTCGCTGTAGTTGAAGACGAGTCTTGACGGTTTCTCAGTCGCGGCAAAAGGCAGGATCTCGATCGGCGCGGCTTGCGTGTTGAGCGACGCGTTGGCCTTCAGGACCGGCCAGAGATAACGATTGGGCTCTACAGCGAAGACCCGCCCAGCAGGCCCGACAGCGAGCGCATAAAGGATTGTGGTGTCGCCGACATGCGCGCCAACGTCGATGACAGCATCGCCCGGCGCGAGATATCTCTTCAGCTCGTCGATCGCGCCCTGACTGATTTCGGGTGCGGCACATTTGGGATGCTGCCATACTGCGAACCGCACCGGCTCGCCATTCGACAGCCCGAACTCCTCCACCGCGTAGCTGTAGGTTTTCGGGCTTTCGCGGAAGCCGAGCGCAGCAAACACATCCCTGAGTTTCACGGCAAATCCCCACCGGCATCGCTTTCCAATCGCACCAAGCTTGCCGAAGCTCAACCGCTTTCGCATGCCGCGACGATTCGCATGGACATTGACGGACGGTTAGCCATCCCTTGCGGCAAATCGCCAACACAGCCCGCAGTGGCATTGATGGTAACCCGCGCCCTTCCTAAAATAACAATACTGCAGCGTGAGTCCCCACCGTCATGTCCGAGCAGGAAACGAACCATCGCGAACGCGAGCACCGACAGCGGGTGCTCAAAGGGGCTACGATCATCACCAGCATCCACAATTCGGAAATCCCCTGCGTCATTCGCAACCAGCATTCGAACGGCGCCGAACTGAAGGTGGCGGCCGACGCACTCATTCCCGAACGCTTCAGCCTCTACGTGCCCGTCGACGGCGTTGCCTATGAATCCATCCTGCGCTGGCGCCGCAACGATCGCATCGGCGTGCAGTTCACCGGCACGGGACCAAAACCGCGTTTTCACTACGGCTGACCGCTCGCCAAGCGCCCTCAAGATCCTGGAAAACCACCATTCTCCAGCGATCGGGGGCGAAACCCGGAATGCCTTGGTTGACGCCCGGCATTGCCGTGGCTAGCTTCGGCCTCGGAACGGGTTCCGCCGCAAGGCGGATGAAAAGGGAACACGGTGCGGCCAGACAATCGGCCTAAACCGCGACTGCCCCCGCAACTGTAACCGTTGAGCCTTCTTCCAAGATGCCACTGGCCGCCTTGCGCGACCGGGAAGGCGGAAAAGGGCGATGACACGGAAGTCAGGAGACCTGCCTGTTCCAGTCACCCATGCTTGATCACGAGGGGTGGTCAGGCGCGGTCGTCCGTGGCGGTGACACGTGAAGTGTTGCCGCATGCCGGAATGGCCGGAAGGTGAAATGCGATTGTCCGCAAATCTGCCTTCAGCTCCCTGAGCCTGCGGTTCGGAATGAACCTTGCGGCGCGATTGCGCCGTCGACCTTTTGGGGGCGGAGTTGAAGAAGACTGTTGTTCTGGCCGGTGCCGTCGCGCTGGTTTCCACAAGCCATGCCGGGGCCCAGGACCCCGGCGGAACGATGCTGGAACGCATCGTCATCACCACACCGCTGCGGCGCGAGACGACGCTGGAGCGCTCGACCTCGTCGGTGACGGTGATCGACCGCCGGAGCATCGAGCGGTCGGCTGCGCCAGACCTGCCCTCGCTGCTCAAATCCCATACCGGCGTCTCGATCGTCTCTTATGGCGGGCAAGGCGCCGCCGCCAATCTTTACCTGCGCGGCATGTCGGCCAGCCAGACGCTGCTGCTGGTCAACGGGGTCAGGGCGAGCTCGGTTACCACCGGCACGGCCTCGCTCGGCAACATCCCGCTGGATTCGATCGAGCGCATCGAGATCGCCAAGGGCGCGCATTCGGCGCAATACGGCTCCGACGCGATCGGAGGCGTCGTCAACATCATCACCAGGCAAGGCGGCCCGTGCGCAGAAGGCCGGGACAGCTGCGGCTCGGTCAGCGCCGGCGTCAGCCACCCCTGGGGCGGCACCCTGTCCGGCAATCTCGGCGGCCGCAGCGCGGGCGGCGTCGACTATTCGATCGGCGGCAGCCTGCTCGGCACGCGCGGCTATGACTTCACGCTGCCAACCGCCTTCGGCCATGAACCGGACGATGATGGCTACCTGCTCGGTTCGATCAACGGCTCGCTGTCGAAGCAGTTCGACTGGGGCCGGATCTACGGCGACGCCCTGATTTCCCGCAGCCGCGGCCAATACGATGCTTCCTATCCCGGAGCCAACGAAGTCGACACGACCAGCTTTGCCGGCAAGCTCGGCACCCAGATCAAACATTCCGAAGACTGGTCGTCGACGCTGGAGCTGTCGAGTTCGGTCGATCGATCGCGCAATTTCCGCGATGGCGTTGCCGGCGACAACCGCTTCAATTCCAGCCGCCATGGTCTGTTCGCTTCCACCACGAAGAATTTCGACACCGGCACCGTTGCACATGTGCTGACCGGCGGTGCCGAAGTCTATCGCGAACAGGTGAACTCAACCGTCGACTTCGACGTGACGGCACGCACGCTGGCAGCGGTGTTCAGCCAGTATTCGCTGTCCTATGAGGCGCTCACCATCGACAGCGGCATCCGCTACGATCACAACGGCCAGTTCGGTGGCGCCACCACCTACAATGTCGGCGCGAGCTATGAGGTCCTGCCCGACCTCAGGCTGCGTTCATCCTATGCCACCGGCTTCAGGGCACCGAGCTTCAACGAGCTTTATTATCCGAACTACTCCAACCCGAACCTCAAGCCGGAGAAATCCAGATCCTATGAAATCGGGCTGAACTGGCAGGCAACAGCCGACACCAATCTCGACATCGCCTTCTATCAGACCTGGCTGACCGACGCGATCGCCTCCAATCCACCAACCTACCTGCCCTTCAACGTGGCCAAGGCGCGTGTCACGGGTTTCGAGGCAGCGCTCGCGCATCGTTTCAGCACGGAGTGGAGCGGGAAGGTGACACTCGATGTTCGCGAACCGCTCAACCAGGACAATGGCAAATACATTCCCTATCGCGACCGGCTCAAGGCGACGGCAGAAGTGACCTATAGCCCGACCGGGCCGCTGGAGCTGTCGACGCGGGTGCTCTATGGCGCGGCGCGGTATGCCAATGCCGCCAATGCGGTGAAGCTGCCGGACTACGTCACAGTGGATTTCACCGCACTCTATGCGCTGGACACGGCATCGCAGGTGAAGTTCGCGGTCGAAAACCTGTTCGACGCGGACTATTCGACGGTGACAGACTATCGTGCGCCGGGCCGGACTTTCAATCTGAGTTTCACCCGGACATTCTGAGGGCCGGTAGGTGGCAATGCAGGCACGCAGGTCAGCGACATCGAGCAACGGGGCTTTGCCCCGAGGCCCTTGGTTATCCCTGATGGCCGGCAGCCTGTTGCTGGCAGCCGGCAGCGCTTCGGCAAACGACGCACCGAGACGCGTCGTCTCGATGAATGTCTGCACCGACCAGATGGCCATGCTGGTGGCCGGTGACGGCCAGCTTCATTCCGTTTCCTACCTGGCCAGCGATCCGGCAACATCGGTGCTGGCCGATGAAGCGCGACGCCTGGCGGTCAACCATGGCCAGGCGGAAGAGGTGTTCCTAATGCAGCCAGACCTTGTGCTTGCCGGCAGCCACACGACCCGCGCGACGGTCGGCCTGCTGCGGGACCTCGGCATCCGCGTCGAGGAATTCCAGCCCGAAACCTCCTTCGAGGACGTGCGGGCGAGCCTGAGACGCATGGGCGACATACTCGACCGGCGAGAGCGGGCGGAAACCCTGGTCACGGAACTCGACCGCAAGCTCGCCGAAGCGAAGGCACGATCGCATCCGAACATCACCGTCGCGACCTACTACGCCAATTCCTACACGTCCGGTGCCGGCACATTGATCGACGCCGTGGTGGCGGCGTCCGGCCTGACCAACCTGGCGACGAAACTCGGGCTGACCGGCACACAGCAGTTGCCGCTGGAGCTGCTGGTCATGGCGAAGCCGGACATGCTGGTGGACAGCGAGGCACGCTACGCGGCGCCCGCCCTGGCGCAGCAGACCTTCACCCACCCCGCCTACAAAATGCTCGCACAGGAGACCGGACACGTTTCCGTGCCGGCCAGATACACCATCTGCGGCGCGCCCTTCACCGCGATGGCGGTGGAGATGCTGGCGCAGGCCGCCGCAAACCGTGCAGGGCAGCCATGACCGAGATTGCCCGCTATCGCCTGCTGCTCGCCATGCTCGGCCTTCTGGTCGCGGTGCTCTTCGTGCTGTCGCTGACCGTGGGGCCAGCCGCCATCGCCTTCGGCGACGGCGTCACGGCGCTGTTGTCCGGCAAGGGGGATGCCATCGCGCTGATCATGCGCGAAATCCGGCTGCCGCGCGCGCTGCTCGGGCTGATGATCGGCGCGACGCTCGGCCTGTCGGGAGCGGCGCTGCAAGGCTATCTGCGCAATCCGCTGGCGGAACCCGGCCTGATCGGCGTCAGCGCGTCAGCTTCGCTGGGCGCCGTGCTTGCCATCTATAGCGGCCTGACCGTCGTCTTCCCGCTGGCACTGCCGCTTTCCGCCCTCGTTGCGGCGATCTTCGCCGTGTTCGTGGTGCAGGCACTGGCCGGACAGCGCTCCAACACACTGACCATCATCCTTGCCGGCGTCGCCGTTTCCAGCTTCGCCGGCGCGATGACCTCGCTGGCGCTCAACCTGTCGCCCAATCCCTTCGCCGCACTCGAGATCATGTTCTGGATGCTGGGCTCGCTCACCGACCGGTCGATGACGCATGTGTGGCTGGCCGCGCCGTTCATGCTGATCGGCTGGGTGCTGCTGGCAATGCTGGGACGCGCGCTCGATGCGCTGACACTGGGGGCCGATACCGCCGCTTCGATGGGCATCGACATGCGCCGCGTGCAACAGCTGGCGGTGCTTGGCACAGCCGCCTCGGTGGGCGCCGCGACCGCGGTCGCCGGCGCCATCGGCTTCGTCGGGCTGGTGGTGCCGCATCTGCTGCGACCACTGGTCGGCGCAAGGCCGTCGCGGCTGCTGCCGGCGTCGGCGCTCGGCGGCGCCGCCGTGGTGCTGGCCGCCGACATACTGGTGCGCCTCATCGCACCGGGACGGGACCTGAAGCTTGGCGTGCTGACGGCGATCGTCGGGGCTCCTTTCTTCCTCTGGCTTGTCTATCGCGAACGGCGGAGGCTGGCATGAGCCTGCTTGCCGTTTCCGGCCTTTCGGTTTCACTCGGCCAGCGGCGCGTGCTGGACGATGTTTCCTTCGCCATCGGATCGGGCGAATTCGTCGGGCTGATCGGCCCGAACGGCGCGGGAAAGTCGACCTTGCTGAAGGCAGGCCTCGGCCTGGTGCCGTCGCAGGGCGGCATCTCTATCGGCGGGCACGACGCGGCCAAGCTCGGCGCGCGGGAGCGTGCCGCCAGGATCGCCTATGTCGCGCAAGAACACGAGATCGCCTGGGCTATCCCGGTCGAAGCCATCGTCGCGCTGGGGCGCACGCCACATCGGCCGGGCTTCGCCGCTGCGTCGCCAGCCGATCATGCGGCCGTGGAACAGGCGATGCGGCGCATGGAGGTCGACCGTTTCCGCGATCGACCCGCCACAGACCTTTCCGGGGGCGAAAAGGCACGCGTGCTGATCGCGCGCGCACTGGCCCAGAAAACGCCCCTGCTGCTGGCGGACGAACCAACGGCGGGGCTCGATCCATCACACCAGATCGCGCTGATGCGCCTGTTCGCCCAACAGGCGAAACAGGGACGGAGCGTGGTTGCCTCGCTGCACGACCTTGGCCTGGCAGCGCGCTGGTGCAGCCGCCTCATCCTGCTCGACCAAGGCCGCATGGTCGCAGATGGTGCTCCCGACAGCGTGCTGACGGCGGAAAGCCTCGCCCGCGTCTACGGCGTCGAGGCTTATTTCGGCAGCTCCGCCGGGCGCACCATCATCCAGCCGCTCGACCTGGTGCGGTCCGAAGACAAACAGGAGAACGATGATGACCGAACTTGAACCGCTGTTGCAGAGGCACCTTGGCGACTGGCGGTCGGGCTGGAGCATGGGTTCCTTCGGCGCCATCGCCGAGTTCCATCAGGACGCGGACGAACAGCCGGTGATCGATGAGCCGCTGGAGCTGACCCGCGCGACACGGCGCGGCGCCATCCGGCTGGAGCGCCGGCGCCTGGCAGAGGCGACGGCGATTGCCTATGAGACGCTGAGCCCGAAACGGCATCGCTGGAGCCACGCCGTGGCGCTGTGCCTGCCGGCAGCACATGCGCGACGCAACGAACACACGGTGCTGACCGAGATCGGCCCCGACGACGACGCCATCCGCGGCATCGACCGCACCGGCATCCTGTTCGACATGGGGCTCGGCCTGGCGCAATGCGATTTCTGCATCCGCACCAGCGACCCCAAGCTGCTGGGTGAACTGCGCGCCCATCTCGGCCGGTCGCTGTTCGAGCCGGGCAATGGCGCGACCGCCGCCATCATGGCCGCGCATCCACATCGCGTCGCCCTGACAGCGCTCGGGCGTGTCGAGGTCTACCAGAAGATCGGTGGCCCGGACACCGGCGGCGTTTCACCGGCCGGACCGCACACGCATCTCCTGCCCAAACTGCTGGCCAGCGGCCGCACCCATTCGGCCAACACGCCGATACCGCAGGGGTTGCTGCCGCTCACCTTCCTGCATCCGGGCAATCCGGTGATCGGTGCGATGGGCGAGGACCAGCCCTTCGACGTCGACCTGCACGAGGCATTCCAGGACCTGTTCAGACGCTATGGAACTGCCGAAGCCCGCATGGCGAAACAGGCCGTCAGCGTGGCACTCGACACGGGTGCGGCTCCACGAAACTGGAGCGCTCCGGTCAGCCGGGCTGCCAAGACGGCGGCACGCATCGCGCTGCGCCAGGAGGCGAGGCTTGCCGCCCATCACGCCAACACCGGGCGCGCCGGCATCGTCACCGAGTGGCAAGTGGCGTTCGACCAATTCGACCCGGAGGCAGCAGAGAGCATTGAAGAAGAAGCGCCCGGGCATTAGAGCGCCGGACGCGCAAAGGTCGCTCGAACAGTTTGATCTGGCGCGTGCCGGGTGACGCATGTCACCCCGGGTGGCGCATGCCGCCCCCTTTCCGAAAAACGATTCCGATTTTCGGCAGGACCAAGACGGTTATTTTGTCGCCTGAAGCTTGTCGACCGCAGCGGTGAAGCCCTTGAGCGAAACTGGAATGGTGACGGGCTTGCGCGTCACCGACTCCATGCCGATGCTCAGCGTGGTGCCCGACTTCAGCCCGGTCAGCAGTTCCGGCGTAAGCGGCACGGCGGCATAGGCGCCGTTCTGATCACTGGTCTGGATGGCGACAGCCGCCTTGTTGCCGGAATCGATCTGGTAGGAGGCGCCGGCGGGCAGGAACAAGCCGTGCGGCAATGCCAGCAGCATGGCGAGACTGCCATTGTCGGCCTGACGGCGCACGGTCAGCGTCAGCACACGCTGGCCGGTCTTGGATTCCGTCAAATTCTGCGAAGCCTGGCATTCGAGATCGGTGCCGGAACCGCCGCTGGCGCAATTGACTACCCAGGGATTGCCTTCGGGCTGCCTGGCTTCGGCTGGCTTGGCATCGGCTGGCTTGGGCTTCGCCTCCTCGGCCGATGCGCCTGAGCTTACCGCACCGAGCGCCGCGACTGTCACCGCCGCGCATGCCAGCATCCTGAACCGAGCGCCGCAAGACCCACGCAATCTGCCTGCCGTCATTTCCCACCCCACGAACCTGTGTGACATCCATCCCACTGCAGGCGATCCACAAAACTGGACCACATCTGCAGGATATATGCTCCGCTATATATTGTTACCGAATAACCACAGTATTGATGACTCTTCTTGGGAGTGTTTCACTCAAGGACTCGCTAATCAAGCGATTTCGGATATTGTCCCCCGACCTGGGGATTGTATTGAATGGGTTCGGGGGAACGTTCATCGCTTGGGATTAAGTCCAGCGCGCGCAGTTCGATGCGGCGCACGAGTACTCGTGATTTCCCGCAAACATCTTTGCCGTATACATATTTTCGGTATACACGGCAGCTTCTGAAAACCTCTGCATTGTCTACATTTGCATTTGCGCTGTCCGGTGCTGCAGCAGCGCAGGCAGACGACCTCTGGCAACCGCAGGTGCGCGCCGTCATCGGCGCCGACAACCGTGGCGCCAATGCCGCGATCGAAGGTTTCATCCCGCTCAAGCAGACCGCGGAGTCGGTCCTGTTCCTCGATGTTCGCGGCAAGCACCGGTTCGACGACGGCTTCGGCCAGGATGTCGGCATCGGCGTGCGGCGACTGGTCAATCCCGATCTGCTCGTCGGCGGCTATGCCTATGCCAATGTCCAGACCATCGACGGCCATACCTTCAGCGGGGCGACGCTCGGCATCGAGGCGATCACCGCCAATTATGATGGCCATCTCAATGTCTACGTGCCCTTCGGCGGCGACGGCAACGAAAGCAAGGGCAACTCCAGCCTGTCGCTCGTCGGCAACCAACTGCTTGAGCAGGTCTCCGTTCTCGACCGCCGCAGCTACAGTGCGTGGGGCATCGAAGGCGAGTTCGGCGTACAGGTGCCGTTCGACCTGCCGGACAACCATTCGCTGAGGCTGGATGTCGGTGGCTATCATTTCGCCGATCCCGACCATCGCGACGGCAGCATCACCGGCGCCAAGGCCGGCATCGAATATGCCATCCGCGATGCCTTCAACGCCGGCTGGGACATCACGCTAGCCGGCGAAGTGCGCAGCGACAATCGCGACCACACGCAGTTCGCAGGCTCGATCCAACTCAGCGTGCCGTTCAACCCACCGGCCCGCAACGCCTCGCAGGAGGAGATCGCAACCGCCTATCCGGCGAGCGAAGGTCTGCGCAAGCGCGTCAACGAGCGCGTGCGCGGCGATATCGGCGTCCGCGTCAACACGCAGGAGACGACGCGCGGCTTCACCCGCAACGCTATCAATGCGGCGACCGGCGCGGCATTCGGCACCTTCTTCTTCGCCGATGGCGAGAACAGCCTCGGTCTCGGCACCCAGGGCGACCCGACGACGCTGGACGACGCCGTCGCACGGGCCGGCAAAGACGGTTTCGTCGTCGCGCTCGGCGGCAAAGGCAACATCCTGACAGGCGGAGCGGCACTGGTGCAAGGCCAGACCGTGATCGGCGGCGCGGGTACGGTCAAAGCCCTCAGCTATTTCGGTGGCACCACAACCTACAACTTCGGCGGCTCGAACGGCATCATCGCCGGCACGAATCCCGGCAAGGCGGTGCTCAGTCTCGCCAATGGCAACACGATTTCCGGCATCACCGTCACGGGCGGTGGCATCGGCATCTCCGGCAACAACATCAACGGTGCGGTGCTGAACGATGTCACGGTGACCGGTACCGGCTCACACGGCGTCGCCTTCACCGGTACATCGACGGGGGTGACAGGCACCAACCTGACCTCGAGCGGCAAAGGCGGCGACGGGCTGCACATCGAGAGCGACGGCACCTTCAATTTCGCCGGAACCACCCTGCTTTCTGGCAATGCGGGCGACGGTCTCGACATCAAGGGCAAGGGCACCTACGCATTCGCGACGCTGCATGCGCAGAACAACACTGGCGACGGCATTCATGTTGTCGGCACGGCCAGCACCGGCAAATTCTCCAGCACGGGCGGCACCGTCTCGGGCAATGGCGGCATCGCCGTCTTCATCGACCCGATCACCGCGAATGTGGTGCTGGATCAAATCAGCCAGAAGGGCGGTGCAGCGGGCATCGTCCTCGACCAGGTGTCGGGCTCGTTCTCCGTCACGGGAAAGACAACCATCACCGGCACGTCCGGCGCCGGCATAAGCATTTCCAATGCGCCGGCGGCGATCCGCTTCGGTGATGTCGAGATCGGCACGCCGGGCGGAGACGGCATTTCCTTTGCCGGTGTCAACGCAGCCGTGGCTGCCGGCAACATCGTCATTTCCGGCCTGGGCCTCGGCGCCACCGGGCTCGACTTCTCAGGCAGCCAGACCGTCTTCACGGCACAGTCCGCCAGCATTGCGGGTGGCGCGGTTGGCATCGACCTCACCGGCACGCTCGCCGGCTCGAAGATCACGATCGCCAACGGCGGCAGCATTACCGGCGGTAGCACCGGCGTGCGGCTCGGCATTGCCGGCTCGCTTGCGGGCACCGCCAATGCCGATTTCAGGTTTGGCGGCGGCACGATCGGCGGCAGCCTTGCCTCGCTCGACGCGCGCGGCCTCAATCCCGGCGCCGGTACCTATGCGTTCAGCACGACCGTGTTCACCGGCGCGCAGCTCTTCGACATCCGCAACCTGATGTTCGTCGGCGCGACCGCGACGGGTAGCGGTGACGGCTCATCGATCGACGACCTGGCGACGATCGCGCAGGCCGACGCCAGCACCGATGGCGATGCCACCTTCATCCTCGTCAACCGGGGAACGGCAATCGACGCGGCTGGCGGCTTCACCCTCGTCACAGGCCAGATTCTGGCCTCCTTCGGCAATGGTCGCTCCTTCTCGCTGGGCGGGGTGCCGCTCAATGTCACCGGCACCAACGTCCAGAACGGAACGGCGATCAGTGATGCCGGCGGCGCGGCGACACTGACCAGCAGCGCCGGTTCCTCCACCATCGCGATGGCCAACAACACGTCGCTGCTGGATGTAAACCTCACCAATGCCAAACCGGGAGGCGGCATCGTCGTCCAGGTCACCGGAGCCTCGAACATAGTGCTCAACGGCACGGCGATCAGCGGCGGCTCGACCGGCTTCCAGGGCACCAATGTCAACGGCGCCGCGCTGACCAATGTTTCGGTTTCCGGCGCTACCCAGGACGGCATCGCTTTCGACGGCACATCGACGAACATTGGCGGCGCAAACCTCACATCGACCGGCAACGGCAATGCCGGCCTGCTCATAGCCTCGGATGGCTCGTTCAGCTTCACCGGTACGACACTGCTGTCGGGCAACACCGCTCTCGGCTTGGGGATCAGCGGCAATGGCGACTATCGGTTTGGAACGCTTAATGTTCTCAACAACGCGATCGGCGGCATCAGCGTTACTTCGGCGAGCAATGGGAAATTCTTCACCGCTGCCGGCACGATCTCGGGCAATGGCTCGGCGCCGGCTGCCCTTGGCGGAATTTTCTTCGGCGGCGTCGATCTCAACGTCACGCTCACCAGCCTGACCCAGAATGGCGGTGCCTTGGGCGCAGTGATTGCGGGATCCAAGGGCTTCTTTGCGATAACGGATGCAACGACCATCAGCAATGTCGCATTGGGCGGCATTTTAATGCAGGGAGGGACCGCCGACATACGTTTCAGCGGTCCGGTCTCCATCTCAAATTCCAGCAGCGGCGGTATCCTTGTCGACACCTACGCCGGTGCGGTCTCGTTCGATAGTTCCGTAACGATCAAAAATACCCTCGCGGGACCCGGCATACAGATCACGGATACGACGGGGGCCGTGACCTTCAGCGGATCTGTGGCGGTCAACAACGCTGGCTCGTTTGGCCTTGCTCTTGCAGACAACAGCGGTGCAGTCCGCTTTGGAGATGTCTCCATCGATCAGCCGGGTGTTGATGGCATCACGGTCAAGGGAACAAGCGGCGTCATTTCGTTCGGCAATGTAGACATCACCCGCCTGTGCAACTGCGGCATCGGTCTCGACCTATCCTCGAGCACATCGATCTTCGCCGCCAGCACGCTTGACGTCACCGGAACGACAGGCGCCGGCTCGACAGGCATCGACCTGTCCGGCACGCATGGCGGATCGGTTATCATCGGCGGTGGCGTCATCGCCGGCGTCGACACTGGCATACAGCTCGGCACCCACGGAATTGCCGGGGCGCAAGCCAACACTGCTTTCAATTTCGGAGCAACTGGTAGCAGCTCCGTCACCGGAGCAATCGCCTCGCTCGATACCCGCGGCTTGCTAGCCTCGAGCGGCAGCTACGAATTCAACACGACAATGTTTAATGGCCCACAGCTGTTCGACCCAATCAACGTTATCTTCGTTGGTTCCACAGCCACTGGCATCGGCGACGGCTCGTCGGTGGACAACCTTGCCAACATCGATTTTGCCGACGGCATCACGACCGCCAATGTGATCTTTGCTCTGGTAAACGATGGCGCCGCTATCAACGACACCACCGGCTTCACCCTGTCGGATGGCCAGACGCTGGCGTCGTTCGGCAACGGCCGCATTTTCAACCGCAGCGGCGCGCCACTTAACGTCACCCACGGCGCCAACATCATAAGAGGCGGTACCCAGGACGACCCCACCCACAATGGTGCGGCGACGCTCACCAACAGCGGCGGCGGCAACACACTTACCCTGGGCAATGGCAATCTTGTCGCGGATCTGATCGTCAATTCGATCGGGGTGGCGATCGACGGAACCGGTAACATTACCGACTTCAACAGCTCCGGTGTGACGATCCAGAATGCGACAACCGGACTTTTCCTGACCGGCACGCTCGGCGCCGTCACAGTCAACAATCTGACGATCCAGGGTCCGGTTCAGAGCGGCATCGTTCTTGCCAATACTGCTGCCACTTTCAATTTCACCGGCACCACAACCATTGCTGGCGGCTCGAACGCAGCGCTGCTCGCCAACAATTTCGATGGCATCGCCGATTTCGCCGACATCAACATCACCGGTGGCAATTTCGGCATCGGCATTGCAACCGGATCAAGCGGAACGCTGACCTTTGGCAACGGGAGCTCCATTGCCAACACCAGCAACACTGCCTTCTCAGTGGGATCGTCAGACGCGACTGTCGCCTACAGCGGCACCATCACGCAAAACAACGCCGCGAACGCTGTCGCCCTAACCGCCAATACAGGTGGCACGATCACTTTCGGCGCGATAACGGCCACCACTGCGGGCGCAAAGGCGATTTCGATCGCCAACAACACCGGCGGCATCTTCAATTTCACCGGACAGGTCAACGCCAACACCACCACTGCAACGGCCGTCATGCTCGACACCAACACGGGCGCGACAATCAACTTCACCGGCGGGCTGGATATCGTGACGACCGGCGGCGATGGCTTCACGGCTATCAACAACGGCCCGGGTCTCTATGGCGGTACGGTGACCGTCACCGGCGCCGGCAACACGATCGCATCTGGAGGCAATGGCCTCCTGATGGGGGGGATGGTGGTCGGCGCGGGTGGTATCACCTTCGACAGCATTTCCGCGAAATCCAACGCGGCCGGGGCCGGCGTTGCCTTGAGCTTCGCAAATCTGTTGGGTGACGTGCGTATCGGCGGCCTGACTGATACTGGTTTTGTTGGCGGTGTCTTCGCCGGCCTCTCGGGCCCAGGAAAGGTCAATCTCACCGGCACCATCGACCTCGACCTCACCGATCCATTCAGTATCGGCTTCGATTTCGGCGGCACGATCGGCACCGTCAACATTGCAAACGTCGCCGGCTCAACACTCACCATCGATGGCGCCTGGCTTGGTATCCAATTCAGCGGGGCGCAGGGCGGCACGGCCAACATTGGCGGCAATGGCGGCGCGGCCACCATCACCGCCGCTCAGGCCACCGGTTCGGCCATCGCTTTGAACAGCAACACCATTGGCGGGCCAGTGCTCAACTATACCGGCACGCTCAATGTGAGCGCGGGCAATGTGCTTTCCACCGGCGGCGCCGACCTTGCCGTGCTCAACCTTGCTGGCACCGTCACGTCGACGACAAGCGCCACAGCCTTCAATTTCGCCGTGGCGTCGGGCACCTACAACATCTCAAGTTCGATCACCCATTCCGGTGGAACTGGTGTCAATGTCGGTCCAGGCGCACTTGCAACCGGCACCATCACATTCTCTGGCGCCGCGAAGACATTCAACACCGGCGCCAGCACCGCCGTCTCGATGGCCGGCCTGGGCACGCTCTCGTTCACCAATGGCGGCCTTGGCATCACCACCAGCTCGGGCACCGGCCTCAGCGCGATCGCCGGCACCGTCAACATTTCGGGCGCCACCGGCAACACCATCAATTCGACTGCCGGCACCGCGGTCAGCCTCAGCAACGTCACGGCTAACGTCACGCTCAATTCCGCCACGGCAACAGGCGGCCCGAACGGCATCAGCCTCAACAACATGGCCGGCAGCTTCAGCGTCTCCGGCGCAACCCAAGTGTCTGGCACGACCGGCGCCGCGATCAACATCAAAGGCAGCAACGGCACGATCAGCTTCGCCGACCTCGACATCACGCTGAGCGTTGCGAACTCGACCGGCTTCGATGTCTCCAGCGCGACGGTCAACGCAAATATAACGGCGACAGACTTCGACCTGACCAGTTCGAGTTCGGCAGGAACAACTGCCGTCGACCTTGCCGGCACGACGGGTACAGCTACGATCCAGCTTGGCGACACAAACCCCAGCGGCGCCAGCGCCACGATCGGAGGCACAGGCTCCGGACCTGCCACCGGCTTCAAGTTCAGCGCCACCACCAATGTCGCTTTCATATACGGCGACGGCGAAGCAACCGACAAGGCTTCCGCGGTCAAGGCGGCCGACATCTTCTTTGCGCCTGGCAATGCCTTCCCGACGAACGGCAGCTACAATTTCCTCGATGTCGATGGCGCGGCGGGCGGCTTCATCGGCGACACATCCGAAGCGACCGGCCCGACCGTCTACTATGTCAGCCCGGCGGGAACCGGGACCGGCACCGCCGACAACCCTGGTTCGATCGCCGGTGCCGAGGCATCGGGCGCCAAAGTCATCGTCCTGGTCGATACAAACCAGAACGGCACATCCGACCTGATCGACATGCTGGTGCAGTCCAGCGGCAACAACACGCTCAACCTCGCCAACAGCCAGATCCTCATCGGCCTGGCGGCCGGTCAATCGATCGATACCGCGCCTCTCGGCGCCATCGGCGGCATCCTCGGCACGCCGCCGTTCCAATTCAGCGGCATCAATTCGTCCACCATCATTGCGGCCGCCGGCAATGTCGATACGGTGCTGCCGATATTGACGACGAGTGTCGGCAACACGATCCAGTTCGGCGCCAACGGCATTGGCGCGATCCAGAACGTGCGGGTCGACAACACCGGCGCCGGCTATGCGATCCAGGGCAGCAATGTCGCCGACATCATCATCCGCGGCGGCACCATCGGCACGCCGGTGAGCGACAGCTTCATCAAGGGCGGTAACGCCGGCGGCCTGCTGCTCAGCGACGGCGCCGCGAACAGCAAAATAGCGTTGTCCAATCTGACGCTGTCGGCCACCGGCGGCGGCGTTGCCACGATCGACGGCTCCGTTGGCGCAGGTGCAATGACCGTCAGCGAGCTGGAGAACCTCACCCTCAATCACCTGGGCGAAACAGGTGGCCTCGGTCTGTTCGATGTTACTTTCGACGCCAACCCGTCAACACCGGCGATCGATACCGTCAACGGCGGAACGCTGATTGCCGGTACCCAGGCAGCACCGCTCGCAGCCTATGGCGCATGGTTCGACGGCTATCGGGGCAAGATCGCCTTCTCCAACACGACGGCGGCTTCCGTTACCGGCCTCAATGCACCGCTCTCGGCGCAACTGGGCGCAGCCACCCCTAGCAGCATGGCGCTGCTGGTTGCTCCTGTGGCCGGCGCTGGATCGGAGATCGATTTCGGCACGGCGACGCTTTATGCGGACGGTACGGGACCAACGCCGGGATGGAAGGCCGCCTTCTACAGCCAGATCGGAAGCGGCAATCGTGCTGGCTTCTCCGGCGGCGTCACGATCGCGACCACCAATGCTGCGGGCTTGCTCTCGGAACTGGGCGGTACGCTTTTCCTCGGCACAGCAAACAACGTCATCACGACCAGTGGCGGCCCGGCGCTTGCCTTGTCCAATGTCGGAACCCGCATCGAGAACGGCTCAGGCGGTTCCGCCCACTTCGGTGCGATAACGGCGAATGGCGGCCAGAACGGCATCTACATCAACACGATCGCGTCCTCGCCGACCATCGTCTTCGACAGCACGGTCAACATCAGCAACACGACGCTGAATGCGATCCAGTTGGACAGCGCCGGAAGCGTCAGCTTCAACGGAAATGTGAGCATCACCGCGGCAAGCGTGGGCGGTGTCAAGTGGACCACAGCCAGCGCAACCGACACGCTGACCTTTGCCGGCAACCTTTCGATCGCCAACAGCAACGGCGTCGGCTTCTTCGCCTCCGGCGGTGTCGTCAATGTCGCCAATGGCGGCCAGATCACGACAACCTCCAACACCGCGTTTCGGCTGAGTGGCGTCAGTGTCGGCGCATCGGGCATCAAGTTCACAGGCGTGACCGCCACCGGGGCAGGCTCGGGCATAGACATCGCAAATGTAACGACAGCGGCCAGCGGCACGATCGATCTCGGCATCGTATCGCTCACCGGCATCACCTCTCGCGGCGTCGACATCACCGGCACGCTGGGTGCAGCGCTGAACTTCGGCAGCCTGACCATCGGCCTGAACAATTCCTCGGCTGTGGCGTTCGACCTCAATGGCGTGACGCTCGGCGCGGCGATCACCGCCAATGATTTCGATGTCTCGAACGCAGCTGCGACCGGAACCTCGATTGGCGTCGACCTCAGCGGTGTCACCGGCCACCAGATCGTGCGCCTCGGCGACAGCAACCCGGCCGGCAACTCCAGCAGCATTTCCGGCGTCAACACCGGCGTGATGCTGAACGCGACAAGCGATGCGCTGTTCACCTTCGGCGACGGCGGCAATGTGGCCGACGATGGCGACGAGGGCTCCACCATCAGCGCCGTGGTCGCCATCGATGCCAGCAACGCCCCGGTCGCCGGCACCTACAACTTCAAGGATGTCAGCTTCCAGTCCAGCCCGGGCAACGGCTTCGGCATCGGCAGGACTTTCTTCGTCGCCGCGACGGCGACCGGCGACGGCAGCGGCCGCGATGCCGCCAACCGCGCCACGCTGGCGACGGCCGAACTGGCGGCCGGCGTCAACGACATCTTCATCGTCATCAATGACAGCGGCGCGATCACGGCATTCAATTCGAACGGCAACAACAGCTTCGTGCTGAAGAACGGCCAGCGCATCCTCGGCTTCGGCACGCCGACGAACACGGCCAATATCGCGATCATCGCGCCGTCCACCATCCTGCTGGCCAGCAACACGATCAGCATCGCCGATCCGGAAAGCGGCGGCGGCGCGGGCCATGGCGGCGGCGCAACGCTCGTGACGAATGCCGGCAGCAACATCATCACGCTCGGTGCGAGCGGTAACTTCATCGACGGCTTCATCCTCGACGGCGCCGGTGGCGTTGCCCGTGGCATCAAGGACAACGGTGCCGGGGCCACCAACACCACCATCAGCCACATGACGGTCCGGAATTTCGCGACCACCGGTATCGAGATCACGCCGTCGACGAACACCACCGTCAGCGACGTCACTTTCTCGGGCAATGCGCAGGACATCTTCCTGAACGCATTGGGCACAACGCTTCGCAACATCACCAGCACCGGCAGCACCGGCGCCGCCGCGATCCGGCTCGACAACACCACCGGCACGACGACGCTGGACAATATCGACGTCAGCGGCGCGGCGGGTATCGGCCTGCTGCTGAACAATGTCGGCGGCACCATCAACGCCACCGATGTCGATCTGGCCGGTTCGGGCGGCGGCGTGTCGGTCGCCGGCGGCGCGGGCACAGTGGCCTTCGATGCCAGCAGCTCGATCAGCACGACCGGCGGAACCGCGCTCTCGCTGACCAACACGACAGGCAACATCACTTATGCGGGCGGTATCACCCATGTCGCGGCCACCAACGGCATCAACATCGACAACCACGAAACCGGTACGGTGACTTTCAATACCGGCACGATCAACATCTCCGGCGGCGGCATCGGCATCAGGGTCGCCAACAGCGGCAGCGGCACCGTCAATTTCAACAATTCCAGCATCCAGCTTTCGACGCAGAACGCCAACGGCGTTGCCCTGACAAACACCGGTGGCACCGTCAACTTTGCCACCGGCGCCGGAGCGGGACTGGACATCACCACCACGGCCGGCTCCGGTTTCACAGCAACCGGCGGTGGCACCATCACCGTTTCGGGCACTGGCAACAGCATCACGACCGGCACCGGCACCGCGCTCAATCTCGTCGGCATGACGCTCGGCGCTGGCAATGTCACGTTCGGCAGCGTCAGCGCGAACGGCGCTTCGACTGGCATCTATGTCGAGGCCGTCACCGGCGGCAGCCTGAACATCGGCGGCGGCACGATCCAGAATACCGGCGGCACGGCGATCGACATCTTCGGCGGCAGCAGCGACATCAATGTCTCGAACGCGACGATCACCAATGCGGCGGGCCGGTCGATTTCCGTGCGGACGCGCAACGGCGGCGCCATCAGCTTCCTGAACACGGACATCTCCGACACCGGCCAGGGCCTGCTGTTCTCGGGCAACACCGCCGGCACCACCGGCTTCTCGGGCACCGGCACGCGCACCATCAATGTCGCGGGCGCCAACAACGCCCTGACGGTCATCGGCGGCGCCGGCCATACCGTTAGCTTCGCCGGCACCACGGCGCTGTCGACGAACGGCGCCGGCAATGCCGTCGACGTCTCGAACGGCGCAACGCTCGCTTTCACCGGCACGGCGATCAGCGCCAATGGCAGCGGCGCCGCCCTGCAAGCCGATGGCGGCGGCACCGTGGCGATCAGCGGAACGGGCACGCTCTCCGCCGGCGTTACAGCGACGGCAGTCGATCTGAACGCCGTTGCGACCAACGGCATCAGCTTCGCATCCACCAGCAAGGCTGCGGGTGGCACCAGCGCCGTCGTCATGAACAGCGTGACCGGGACAGGTACCGTGGCGCTCGGTTCCGGCACGCTGAGCGGCGGCTCGGGTGCGGTGATCCGCATCGGCGACGGTGCCGGCGGCGCCAGCACAGGTGGCACCGCTGGTCTCACCTCTTCAGGCACGATCACCAGCGGCACCGGCCAGGCCATCAACATCCAGGACCGCACCGCGGGTGCGCAGGCCATCACGCTCTCCGGCAACATCAGTCACGCTGTCGCAGGCCAGAGCGGCATCGTTCTGGCCGACAATGCGGCGGGCGCAATCACCTTCTCGGGCGGCACCAAGGCGATCAACAGTGCGAACGCCTCCGCCGTCAGCATCCTCAACAATGCGGGCGCCACGGTCAGCTTCCTCAATGGCGGCCTCGATATCGACACCACCACCGGCACCGGCTTCAGCGCGGCGGGCACCACAAGCATCACCGTCGGCACCGGTGCGAGCCAGAATACGATCCAGTCGACAACCGGAACCGCGCTCAACCTGTCCGGCGTCGCCGTTGGACTGGGCGGCATCACCTTCAACAGCGTCTCAAGCAGCGGGGCAGCGAACGGCATGCTGATCAACTCGGTCAGCCATGTCGCCGGTTCCACCGGCATCGATATCCTCGGCGGCTCCATCCTCAACGCCACGAGCAACGGCGTCAGCATCGACTCCACTTCGACCGACGTCGCAATCGCCACGACCATCTCGAACACCGGCGGCCGCACGGTTTCGGTGACCAATTCCGGCCGGGCCGGCGGCAGTCAGATCACCTTCTCCGGGGCGATCGACGAAAATGGCCAAGGCATCAACCTCGACAACAACGACGTCGGCAGCAACGCGACGATCGGCTTCTCGGGCGGCCTCGACATCAACACCGGCGCGAACACCGGCTTCAATGCCGTCAATGGCGGCGTGGTCGAGGTCACGGGGTCGGCCAACACGATCATCACGACCACGGGCACAGCGCTCAATGTGGCCAACACCAGCATCGGGGTATCGGGGCTTACATTCCGCTCGATTTCCTCGAACGGGGCGGCAAGCGGCATCGTTCTCAACAATACCGGGACGCTGGGCGGCCTGACAGTGACTGGCGACGGTACTGCGGCGAACAATGGTTCCGGCGGCACGATCCGGAATTCAACGGGCGACGGCATCAGTCTGACGAATACCACGGATCTCCACCTTGCCCGGATGAACATCACCAACAATCTCGGCGACGGTATCGGCGGTTCGACCATCAACGGCATGGTGCTGGACCGGCTGAACATTTCCGGCAATGGCAACGATGCCGGGACGGACGAGTCGGGCATCAACATCGTTGACCTCACCGGAACGGCTTCCGGCGGCGCTCACCGTACCGCGATCACGAATTCAGTCATCAGCAACAATTACGAATTCGAGATCCAGATCACCAATCATGCCGGGACGCTGACCAACCTCCAGTTCACCAACAACAACGTGACCGCCGACGTCAGCGGTGTTCTTATCGGCAACGCGTTCAATTTCCTGGGAGACGGCACCTCCACCATGGGGCTGACCGTCAGCGGCGGAAGCTTCACTGGAAACTACAATCCCGCCAGCCCGCCCGCCAGCTCAACAGGGACCGGGCTCCATGCCGATACCAGCGGAACGGCGATGACGGTGAATGTGTCTGGCGCGACATTCACCGGCAACAATGCCGGCATCAACATCTCGACAGGACCGGGCAGCAGCACGCTGACTTTCGACCTCGACAACAACACATTCGTCAACCAGCGCTCGACCGCGATCAATATTTTCAACAACGGCAACGCCCCGTTCACCCGGACGATCAACGGAACCATCACCAACAACATCATCGGCAATGGTGCCGACTTCTCGGGTTCCACCGTTGGCCGGGGCATCGATGTCGGCAACGAGGGAGCGGTCAATCTTACCGTGCTGATCAGCGGCAATACAATCCAGGACATCGGCACGCCGGGAGGAGCTGCAAGCACCGGCAGCGCGGGTATCGGCTCCAACATCGGAATCATGGGATCGCCGACAGGCGGGGGTACGACCAACCTGACAATCACGAACAACACCATCAGCGATATACAGGATAGCCGCGCCATCCTGGTGGACGAAAGCAACGAAGCAACTGGCCCGCAGCCGACGGTGTTCGTCAACATCTCCGGCAACACCATCGGCGGCTTCATTGGCGGCCAGGCCGGCGACGGCTCGAAGATCCGCCTGGATCAAGACAACGGCACCTTCCGCGTGACGCAAGGCGCGCCGGGGAGTGGTGCAACCTCACTGGAGGCCGTCAACACCGGCGTCACCGGCGTTCAGATCAGCGTCGGAGGAACGGTCTCATACAACCAGGGTACCCCGCCGCTGCCGACAACCAACCCACTGCCGCTGCTTGCTGCACCGGGTGGCGTCGAAGCTCAGGGTGACGACCTGTGGGGCGACGTGCTGACTGGCGAAACGCTGGACACCATCATCGCCGCTGCGATCCAGCGTTGGGCCGCCACAGGCCTGACCGACGAACAACTTGCAGCCCTCAACGCATCGACCTTCCAGATCGCCGACCTTGGCAGCAACTATCTCGGACTTGCCAGCGGCAATGTGATCCGCATCGACGACAATGGGAACGGCCTCGGCTGGTATGTCGACGTCACCCCACTCAGCGACGAGGAGTTCGCCAACCGTGTCGGCGACACCCTGCTGTTCGCAGACGGAACAGCCGCGCCAGCCGGGCAATACGACCTGCTTACCACTGTCATGCACGAATTCGGCCATGTGCTCGGCCTTGGCGATCTCCACGCCGTGAATGACAGTTCAGATCTGATGGGCGATGCGCTCACAACGGGAGAACGACGCCTGCCTTCCGTGATATACACACCGCAAGTGAGTTATTATCAAGAACAAACCAGTAGATAAAGGTCGCGCTGATCGATTTAATCCACTTGTCCCGGCAATTAACGTGACAATAGTCATATATTTTGCTAAACTAATATTATAATATTACGCATACCTTCGTCTTAATTGCATACTCTGAACCTGAGGTGAAAAGGGGACATAGCCGTGGCGGAACCGTTTCTGTCTGAAATCCGGATCATGTCATTCGGGTTCGCGCCAAGAGGCTGGGCGCTTTGCAACGGTCAATTGTTGCCAATCAATCAAAACCAGGGCCTGTTCTCGCTGCTTGGAACGACATTCGGCGGTGACGGCAGAGTGAACTTTGCGCTGCCTGACTATCGCGGCAGAACACCCATCCATGTCGGTTCGGGGCATACGCTTGGCGATCGAGGCGGCGAGCCGGCGCACACGTTGTCGATATCGGAAATACCCCAGCATTTTCATGTGCTGTATGCGTCCAGTCAAACGGGCAACACGAACAATCCGAATTTCGCGGGCACAGGCAATGTTCTCGCCCAAGATCCTGGGAACGTCTATTCAACCGGGTTTTCTCCCAGCGCCGTTTCGCTCAACGCGGGATCCGTCGCCAATGTCGGCGGCAGCCAGGCGCATCAGAACATGCAGCCCTTCCTGACCCTGTCCTTCTGCATCGCGCTTCAGGGCATCTTTCCTTCGCCGACCTAGGAGATATCCATGGCACAGCCTTATGTTGGCGAAATCCGTATGTTCGGCGGCAATTTTGCGCCGGCAGGGTGGATGTTCTGCGAAGGGCAGCTTCTGCCCATCTCGGAGAACGAAACACTCTTCAATCTGATTGGCACGACCTATGGCGGTGATGGCCAGTCAACCTTCGCGCTGCCGGATCTGCGCGGCCGCATTCCCATCCATCAAGGCAACAGTTTTATCCTTGCGGAGAACGGAGGAGCGGAAGAGGTCACGGTGACGATTACCCAGATGCCGGCGCACAGCCATCCGCTTCTCGGTTCGACCGGCAACGGCTCGCAGGCAAATCCGCAAAACAATGTGCTGGCAAGTTCGACACTTGTGAAGCCGTATGCGGCCGAAAGCGCAACCGCCAGTTTGGCGCCCACGTCGATCGGCACGGTTGGTGGAAGTCGTGCGCATACCAACTTCCAGCCGTACCTCTGCATCAATTTCATCATATCGCTGTTCGGGATATTCCCGTCACCGTCTTGAGAGGACGATATGGCCGACCCTTTCGTCGCTGAAATCCGCATTTTCCCCTTCAACTTCGCTCCCAGAGGCTGGGCGTGGTGTGACGGCCAATTGCTGCCATTGTCGCAGAACACGGCGCTTTTCTCGCTGCTCGGCACTACCTATGGAGGCAACGGCAAATCGAACTTCGCGTTGCCGGACCTGCAAACGCGTGCACCGATGCATCCGGGCCAGGGGCCAGGGCTTTCGCTGCACGATCTTGGCGAAACCGGTGGCTCAGAAACGGTCACCTTGCTTGAAAGCGAGCTTCCCAATCACTCCCATCCATTTCGAGGAACCGTCGAAGACGGAACGCAGGGAACGCTGGCTCAGAACATAACCCTCGCCACATCCGTTAGCGGCACTTTGTACCAAACCGGGACGGCGAGCGCCTCTCTGGTGGCCATGTCGGCCCAGGCTCTCGCTCCCGCCGGCGGCGACGGCGCACACAACAATCTCCAACCCTATCTCACCTGCTATTTCTGCATCGCGCTGCAAGGCGTTTTCCCGCCGCGAGGCTGATCTGAACCGAAGCCCGGGAGGGGTATCATGGCCAATACCGAAGCCGCAGCCGCACCGGTCGCCGAAGCACCCAGTGCCGGACAGCCGCCTTTCTTCGAACTGTCGCGGCTGATGGTCGTCGCCGTCGACACCTCGACGTCATTCCTGTCCTACAAGGCGCAGACCAAGCCGAACGGCCCGTGGGAAGCGAACTGGACGCCGATCGACAAGAAATACATCTACACGCTCGCCACAAGCGGGCTGACCAAAGACGGGCGCGTCGCCGTCGCCGCCCAGGTCCAGGGCGGCGGCATTGCTTATATCGATGAATCCACCGACCAGTCCGGCGGCATCGAGCGCTGGAACGCGCCCACCCTGCTCGGCTCGCCGGGCGGCAACACCAACGTCGTCAGCCTGTCGATGGCGCGCGATGTCGACGGCCGCGTCGAAATCTTCGCCGTGGTCGCCACCACCGGGACGATCTGGTGGATCTACCAGAATCCCGACCAGATCGTCGAAAAGGACGTGACGATCACGCCGCCCGGCACGACCACACCAATCACCGTGAAGGTGCAGGAGCGCGTGCCGCCGGCGACACCCTGGAGCGCCTGGCAGCAGATTCCCGGCGGCCTGATCAGCATCAAGGCCTGCCGCCAGGGCGACGGCCGCATCGCGCTCTTCGGCATCAATTCCAATGGCAGCCTCTACCGCTGCGTCCAGGCCAATGCCACGGCGCTGAAAGTCAGCGACTGGTCGCAGTGGGTCCAGATGGACGACGCCCTCACCGGCAAGGTCCTCTACATGGCGCCGGTCGTCGGGCCGCTGGGCGCGCTGCATCTGTTCGCGATCAATTCGAACAAGCAGCTGATGCATACGCTGCAGCGGCCTGCCGCCTCCGACACATGGACGCCATGGCTGCGCAACGGCTTTTCGCGCACGGGGCTCAACATGGTGGCGGCCGGCCTGGACGGCAACGGCCATCTGATGCTGGTTGCGTCCGATGCGGCCAACGTCATTTCGGCCAACACGCAGACCAATCCGGCCGCGCTTGCCTGGACCGGCTGGCAGGACGTCGCCAATTCGTCATGGCCGGTGCAGCTTGCGCTCGACTACAATGCCGATGGCCGGCTCGCGCTGTTCTCGCACTGGCTGCTGCCGCCCGGCTCCGGCATTGGCGGCCTGTGGACCATCTCGCAGGCGGCGATCGACAGCACCGAGTGGGAATTGGAGTGGACACAACTTGCCGCAAGCAGCATCCAGCAATATTCGGTGGTGCGCGACCTGACGCCGCCGGCCAGTTGACCAGGCAAACTGAACCCCTGCCAGCCGGATGGCGCGGCGCTAGATCGGCTGGGCTGGCGTTTCGCCCGATCGGCGATGGCGATATGGCGTTCCTTGCCGCACTCTATGCGTCGACGCGCCTGGAAGAACTCGCCCAGACCGGCTGGTCTGAGGTCGCCAAACTCGACTTCCTCAACCAGCAGTTCCTCGCCCAGCACCAGCACTACATGCGCCACTATGCGGGCGCGCAATGGTTGATCGTCGAAAGCGACGCGACGGCCGTGGGGCGACTCTACTTCGTCCACTGGCCGCAGGAGATCCGCATCATCGACATCGCCCTGACGCCGGCGGCGCGCAACAAGGGTTTCGGCAGTGCCGTGCTGCAGGACCTGATCGAGGACGCGATCTCAACCGGCAAGTCCGTCTCGATCCATGTCGAGCGCATGAACCCGGCGCTGTCGCTCTACCGGCGGCTCGGCTTCCAGCAGACCGAAGACAAGGGTGTCTATCTGCTGATGGCGCATCCGGGCGGTCAGGCCGATCCGAGCCGCGCTCCCGGGTAGCACCCAAATGCCACTGAAGCGGCAAGCAGGTCAGGTGAAGACGGCCTCATAGCGCATGCCGTCATTCTGGCGTGCGATCGGCACGATGAAGATGTCGAGCGTGCCAAGCCTGGGATGGACAAGCGGATAGATGGCCTGCGACAAAGGCTCGGCCAGCGGACCACGAAAGGTCAGTGCGAAGGCGCCGCCGCTACGCAGCGCTGTCCCCAGCTGCCGCACCTCGAGCAACTGCAACGCAAGCGCCGTTTCAGCGACATCGAAATCCGTACCGATATGCGGCTCGAAATCCGCGCCCGTCAGTTGCGCAACCATATTTTCTCCCCAGCTCGACATGTTTTGCGGCCTGCGGCGAGCCCTGTCCAGTCCCCCGGCCCGATCCGTTACGCAGAGGTTTCCGCCGATCCTCCCGCGACCGACGAAAGATCAAAAATGAGGCCGCTGCCGGCCGAGGATGATTTTCTCGCGGATGTCAGGCGACGATGATTTTGAGCCCCGAAGACGCGAATGCTTCCGCCAGTTGCGACGGCGGCGGTCCGTCGCTGACCAGCCGTAGTCCCGCCTGCGGCGGCACGACATGCGCGATCGCATGCCTGCTGAACTTGGACTTGTCGCCCACGAGAATGGTGGCGTCGGCCCGCTGGATGGCGGCTTTCTTGACCGCTATCTTGTCGAGGTCGTAGTCCATGACGGTGCCGTCGTCATCGAAGCCCGAATAGCCGATGAAGGCGAGGTCGAAGCGGATCGACAGAATGCCGGCGACGGTGGCAGGGCCTGTCAACGAACCGTCCGGGCCGCGCGAGATGCCACCGAAGATGTGAAGCTCGAGGTCGGGCTCGCCCGCCAGTATCATTCCAGTGGCCAGGCTGGAGGTGAAGACCCTGATGCCGGCCCGCCGGCCACGCAGGTTCTCGGCCACCGCCTCGACCGTCGTGCCGACGTCGAGGAAGATCGCGGCCCCGGCAGGCACCATGGCGGCGGCGGCCTTGCCGATCCTCGCCTTGGCCTCGGCCGAACGCGACCGTTTCTCGTGGTAGCCGAGACGGATGGTCGAGTCCGACGGCCCTGCCCCGCCGTGGAAACGCTGGATGAGCCCGAGCCGGTCGAGCTGGATGATGTCGCGGCGCACCGACTGCATCGACACGTTGAAGCGGCCGGCGAGCGCTTCGAGCGTGGCATAGCCGCGCTCGCCGACAATCCCGACGATATCGGCCTGGCGCTGCGTCAACTCGCTGAGGAGCTCACCGTCGACTGTCATTTTTCTTCCTCGCAAGTTATATAGCTTACAAAGCTTGCGGCGGGACGCAACCGGGAAAGAGAGCCTATTCACGATGACAGCGCTGCGATGGATCAAACAGGACGAAAAGCTGACCCGCGATGGACAGGCCTTCGATCCTTACCGGCTGGAATGGACCGCCGACGGCAGCAGCCAGGATCATCCATCACAACCGGTGACGCCCGTCGAAGCGCTTTCCCTGCTGGGGGAGCGGGGGCTGCTGCGCCGCGTTCCGGTCGGCATCATCGGGCCGCGCGAAGCCACGCCTGCGCAATGCGCGCTGGCCGAAAAACTGGGTGAAGCGCTGGCGAAACACGGCCTGCAGCTGCTGTGCGGCGGCAAATCCGGGGTGATGGAGGCCGCCTGCAAGGGCCATGCCGCCGGAGGCGGACTGCCGATCGGCATTCTGCCCGATGATGAATGGCAGGCGGCGAACGCCTATGTGGCGATCCCGATCGCCACGGGACTGGGGCCGGCCCGCAACGCGATCATTGCCCGCGCCTGCATGGTCCTGGTGGCGATCGGCGGCGGCGTCGGCACGCTGTCCGAGATCGCGCTGGGGCTGCAGTTCAACCGGCTGGTGCTGGCGACCGCCGACGCACCACCGGTCAGCGGCGTGCCGCTGGTGGCGGATGTGGACGACATCCTGGAGCGGATCGCGAAAAGGGTATTTTCTTTCGCGTAAGATTTCTACCATTTGTCGTGAATCTATCATACAACCACGCTACGGAGCAGTGAACAGGGTCCGAAACCCAGCCAAGGGGACCGCCTTGCAGGTAATTGCGATCGCGTATCTGGTCTTTCTCGCCGCGCCGGTGCTGCTGCTGCTGCTCGGCTCGTTCGGCGAGACCTGGAGCAACACGTTGCTGCCGTCCGGCTTCACCGGACGCTGGTACGAAGAGGTGGCCAACGATCCGAGTTTCCGCCGGGCCTTCTTCACCAGCCTGCAGATCGTCGGCGTCACCTGCGTGCTCAACATGCTCATCGGCTTTCCGCTGGCCTACGCCATCCAGGCGGGCGCGCGCGGCGGCATGCGGTTCGCCGCAAGGCTGGTGACGCTGATGCCGGTGGCCGTGCCGGAACTCGTGCTCGCTTTCGGTTTCATCCTGGTCTTCTCGTCCGACGCGCTGCCCTGGCTGGGCAGCTTCTGGCTGCTTGCGGCCGGACACCTGGTGCTGACCCTTCCCTATACGGTGACGGCGCTTGTCGCCGACATGGAGCAGCTTCGGCTTGATGAATATGAACACGCCGCCGCGACACTGGGCGCCTCGTTCGCAGCGCGGCTGACCGACGTCACGCTGCCGCTGCTGCGCACGAGCCTGATCTCGTCGATGCTCACGGTGGCAGCCCTTTCCATCGGCGAGTTCCAGCTGTCGAACCTCGTCGCCGGCTTCCTGTCGCGCACCTATCCTGTGGTGCTGCTGCAAGCCTTCTACGGCGCGACGGGCTTTGCCTGCGCCGCCACCGTCGTCCTGCTCATCCTGGCCGCGCTCGCTTCGATCACCAGCAGCACGACCGCCCAGATCGCCGGCGTCGAACGGAAGAAGCCGCAATGACCCTCAGATATGAAGCCGTCAGCTATACCTATCCGGGCACGTCGATCGGTGTGTTCGACGTCTCGCTGGAGATCGGGCGCGGCGAACTGCTGGCGATCATCGGCGCGTCGGGATCCGGCAAGTCGACACTGCTCAAGCTGCTCGCGGGATTCGTGAAGCCGGCAAACGGCCGTGTCCTGATCGACGGCAAGGATGTCGGCGAGCTGCTGCCGGAGAAGCGCCGGCTTGGCGTCGTCTTCCAGAACTACGCGCTGTTTCCGCACATGCGGCTGTGGGAAAATGTCGGCTATGCGCTGAAGGTGCGCGGCATCGGCAAGGCGGAGCGCCGCGCCCTGGCAATCGAGATGCTGGCCAGGGTCGGCATGGGTGCGCGCGCCGACGACCTGCCGGGGATGCTTTCGGGCGGACAGCAGCAGCGCGTTGCGCTGGCGCGCGCGCTGGTGTTCGAGCCGCAGGGCCTGCTGCTCGACGAGCCGCTGTCGGCGCTCGACGCCGGACTGCGCGTGGAGATGCGCGACGAGATCCTGCGCGTGCAGCGCTCGGCAGGCATTGCCACCCTTCTGGTGACGCACGACCAGGAAGAGGCGCTTTCGATCGGCGACAAGGTCGCGGTGATGCATGAGGGCCGGCTCGTGCAGATCGGAACGCCACGCGACCTCTATGAAACGCCGGTCAATGCCTATGTCGCGGCATTCGTCGGCCAATCCAACCTGTGGCGCGGCAGGGTCGCCGGCACGGGACGGGTGGACACGGAGATCGGCCCGCTGGCCTGCGATACCAAAGGCAGGTCGAATGGCGAGGCCGTCATCGCCTTCGTCCGTCCCGAACGGGTCCAGCCGATGCCGAGCCCAGCAACCGAACCCGGCCGCTTTGCCGGCACCATCGAAGCCGACCGTTACCTTGGGCCGATCCGGCGCATCGATCTTGCGGTCCCGGGCGGCCGCATCCGCCTCGAAACCCATCTGCGCGGGCCGGTCACATCGGTCGAGATTCCACCCGACGCCATACGCCTCCTTCCAGCCAGTTGAGCAAACACAACCCGAAAAAGGACTTCCCGATGAAACGACGCCAATTCATTGTCAGGGCAGCCGCAATCGCTTTGACGCTGAGCTTCACGCATGCAAGCCAGGCCTTCGAAGGGCCTGAACTCTATGACGGCGAAAAGGCGCTTTACGAGAGCGCCCAGAAGGAAGGGCTGGTCGTATCCTTCGACACCGGCCCGACCTGGGCAAACTGGGCAGGGCAGTTCAAGGCCTTCCAGAAACGCTATCCGGGTGTCGAGATGGTCTACAACGACCTCGGCTCCGCAGCGACCGTCGTCGCGCTCGACAAAGCGCGCAATCGCCCGCAGGCCGATACCGCCTATTATTTCGCGGCCTCGGCGCTCGACGCGGCCAAGGCCGGCGTCGTCGAGGCCCACAAGCCGGTGAACTTCGACCGCCTGCCCGAGACACTGCGCGAAAAGGATGGCCGCTGGGTCACGGTGCACACGCTGAACGTGGCTTTCCTCGTCAACACAAAGCTGGTCAAGACGATCCCGCAAAGCTGGGCCGACCTGCTGAAGCCGGAATACAAGAGCGCCATCGTCTATCAGGACCCGCGCTCGACCGGCCAGGGCCAGGTCGTCACCTTCGCGGCAAGTTTCGGCAATGGCGGCGACATGGACAATGTCACACCCGGCATCAACTATCTCGGCGCGCTGACCAAGGCCGGCAATGTGCTGCGCACCGTCGGCACCACGCCCTATGCCCAGTTCCTCAAGGGAGAGATTCCGATCTGGATCGGTTACGAAAATGACGGCCTGAAAGCCAAGTTCGGCGACGGCATGGGCGACGGGGTCGCGGTGGTCATCCCGCAGGAAGCTTCTGCCGCGGCACCTTATGCGATCTCGCTGGTCAAGAACGGCCCCAATCCGAACGCCGGCAAGCTCTGGCTCAATTTCGTGCTGAGCGATGAAGGCCAGAAGATCTTCGCGGAAGGTTTTGTCCGCCCATCAGTCAGCGGCATCGCGCTGCCGGAGGCAGTTGCCTCCAAAATGCCGAACGCGCCGCAAGTCCATCCGCTCGATATCTCAAAATCGACGGCAAAGAAGAGCGAGATCGATGCCGGCTGGGCCAAGGCGGTTCTCGGGCAATAGAAATGCCCTGGTTCGCCACACGATCTTATCCGGACGGCTAGCGCCGATCCGGGCTCTACGCCGCCCGCGCCTGCCGGCGCGGGCGGCGTCTCCAGAGCAGTTCCAGCAAGAATGCAGGCGGGTTCGCGTCCGGAATTGCGCAAGAACAAAAAGGGGCGGAGCGTTTCCGTTAAAAACGAGAACGCCCTGTCCAACGGGAGCATGCCATGAGCATCAGAGCCTCGACGCCGATCCTCGCCGCCTTCTTGGGCCCGGGCGTGATCGTGCTGGCGTTGTTCTTCATCGTTCCGGTCTGTTCGGTGCTGATCGGGGCATTTTCCAACGGCGGCAGTGCCTTCTCGCGCCTCGCCGCCGATCCGGTGTTCTGGAACGGCCTCAAGGGTACGCTCATCCTCGGTACGGTCGCCCCGCTGTTTTCGCTGTTCATAGGCTTCTGCGTCGCGCTGACTCTTGCCCGGCTGGCGCCCGGGCTTCGCATGGCCGCCCTCATCGCCATCTCGCTGCCGCTCACCTTCTCGGGCCTGATCGTCGCCTACGGATTCATCCTGCTGCTCGGCCGGTCCGGTTTCGTCACGCTGCTTCTGGCCGAGATCGGCTTCGACCCTGCCGTGACCGGCTCATTCATCTTCTCGCCGATCGGCCTCGGCCTTGCCTATTCCTACTATCTGGTTCCGCGCGTCGTGCTGATCGTGCTGCCGGCGATCAGCAATTTCGACCGCAACCAGCTGATCGCCGCCCGATCGCTCGGCGCCGGCGGGATGCGCGCGCTGGTCGACGTGATGCTGCCGCAGATCATGCCGAGCCTGGTGGCGGCGTTCTGCCTGACATCGGCGGTTGCCGTCGGCGCCTATGGCACCGCGCTGGCGCTGGTCGGCACCCAGGTCAACATCCTGCCGCTGGTGCTCTACAGCAAGATTTCGGAAACCGGCACCGATCTGCCGGCGGCATCGGCCGCATCGCTGGTGCTGATCGCCATCTGCGCGGCCGTGGTCGCACTCGGCGAAGCGGCCGGCAGCCGGCGGATCGCCCGCCGCTAGAGCAATTTCAGGAAACGTGCCCAAAGGTTTTGCTGGAATTGCTCCAGCTCTTTGTTCTTGCGCAATTCCGGGGCGCAAAACCGCTTACACTTTTGCTGGAATTGCTCTTTGTCAGCCGCCCTTGCGCAGTTTGGCGACGTCGTCGGGCTTCACGTCGGGCTGCCGGCCGCCCCAGGTCGCCCGCGCCCAGTTGGCGAGATCGGCCAGCTGCTGGTCGCTCAGCTTGTCGTCGAACGCCGGCATGGGCTGCATGCGTTCCAATCCCGGAAACCGCTGCGCGGAGATACCGTGCAGGACGGTGTGGACGAAATTGCGCGCATCGGTGATGCGCATCGAGGCATTCGTCGCCAGCGGCACCACCACATGCGGAATACCTTGCCCCTCGACGCCATGACAGCCAGAGCAGAGGTTGATGTAGGTGGCGCGCGCCGATGCCGTCAGTTCCGCGGGAACACTGACCGGCGCAGGCGCGGGCGGCGGCTCGGACTGGCCAGGCGCGGCATCAAGATCGAAGAGGAACGCCGACAGCGCCTCAAGATCTTCGTCGGTCATGTATTGCGTCGAGAAATGCACGACGTCGAACATCTGGTTGGTCATAGCGCCTTGCGCCGAAATGCCGGACTTCATGAAGCTCGCCAGCAGCGGCACGTCGAAGCCCATGCGCGCCAGGCCGTCTTTGGTGATGTCAGGCGCATTGATGCCCTCGATGATGGTTCCCTGCAGATATTTCGACGGATCCATGCCTTGCAGCACGTTGCGTGGCGTGTGGCATTCGCCGCAATGCGCCAGCGCATTGGCCAGATAATTGCCACGGTTCCACAGCTCCGAGCGGGCAGGATCGTTTGCCGGCTTTTCGCCGGGCAGGTTGACGAGGTTCCAGAACGTCAACGACTGACGAATGTTGAAGGGAAAGGCGAGCTCGTTGTCCCTGTTTGCGACCTTCATCGGCTCGCGCGTCATCAGATAGGCGTAGACCGCATCGACATCTTGCGGCGTCATCTCCCGATAAGAGGCGTAAGGCATGGCCGGATAGAGATGGCGTCCGCCCTTGCCGACGCCGTCGCGCAGCGCGCGGTGGAAGTCGGCACGGGTCCAGTTGCCGATACCGTTGTCCTTGTCGGGGGAAATGTTGCTGGCATAGATGGTACCGAACGGTGTCTCGAACGGCAGGCCTCCGGCCCAGGCCGCGCCCCCCTTGGCGGTGTGGCAGGCATAACAGTCCGCCGCCACCGCGACATAGGCGCCGCGCTCGGCCAGCGTCTTCATCTCGTCAGCGCCGAGCGGCTGGTCGATATCCTTCGCCACGACGCTCTTTTCGAACAGGCCTATAAAAATGCTTCCCGCAACGATCGCAGCCAGAACGGCGAGTGCGACCACGCCCCACAGCAGCCTGCGTAAAGTCATGGAATGCTCCCTCAGGCTTTGACGAGGTCAGGCATTTTCAGAACCAGATCACGCACCGCCTGATGATAGCGGACGTAGCCGGTGCAGCGGCAGATGTGCTTGTCGAGCGCTTCGGTTATGGCCTTCTCGAGATCGGCCCTGGCGACCGGCTGGCGTTTCAACTGGTCGATGAAGACGGAGGCACCGGTGACGAAGCCCGGCGTGCAGTAGCCGCACTGGAACGAGAAATTCTCGATAAAGGCCTGCTGCACCGGCGACAGTTCGGAAATCGCGCCGGCGGCATCGCGCCTGGCGTGGCCTTCCACCGTGCGCACCTTCTTGCCTTCGAACCAGTGCGCGCCGGTGATGCAGGTGCGGACTTCGTCCAGCACGCCGTCATCCTTTTCCACGATCACCGTGCAGGCATGACAGATACCCTGGCCGCAGCCCATGCGCGAGCCGGTGAGATCGAGATATTCGTGGAGAAAATCCTGCATCATCATGGCTTCGGGCACGTCGGCGGGTCCGATTGCCTTGTCGTTGACGGTGAGCGAGAGCTTTTTCGTGGGTAGCGTCATGCCAGTGCCCCCCGTATCTTTTCCGGCGTTATCGGCAGATCATAGAAGCGCTTGCCGATGGCGTGCGCGATGGCATTGGCAAGGGCCGGCACCACGGCGATCATCACGACCTCGGCTATGCCCTTGGGTGGATCGGTTTCCGAAAGCGGCGGCAATATTTCCGACGTCTGCGTCCACACCGCCACGTCCCTGGCGCGCGGCAGTTCATAGCGGTTCCAGTTCCAGGTGCCGTCGCCGGGCCCGTCCTCGTAGAGCGGCAGATATTCCTTCAGCGCATGGCCGATGCCCATGGCCAGACCGCCCTGAAGCTGTCCGGAAACCAGTTCGGGCACCACCTGCGTGCCGCATTCCATGATCGAATGATGCGACAGGATCGTCACCTCGCCCGACGCCGTATCGACGACGATCTCGGCCAATGTCGCCATCGGTGCGTAATAGGTGACGCCGGCATTGTTGCGCTGCGCCGGCGGATAAAAGACCGCCGCGCGGTCGACGAACTGCCAGCCGTCCAGCGTCATCAGCGCCTTGGCCTGCGCCGTAGCCCCATCACCATATTTGAGCGCGAGCGCATCCACCGGCAAGCGTGTCCTGCCGATGCCGGGAACATCGAAATCGGCCTGCGCCCACTGCCAGCGGTTGAAGGTGTGGACCGTCACGCCGGTGACAAGGCCCAGCCGATGCGCTTCGGCGGCCACCGCCTCAAAAGTCAGCGGAGGCATACCGCCGGCATTCACCATGCCGTTTTCCATGCGGATATCCTCGCGCCGCACGAAATAGGGCGCGATGGAACCGCCGCCGATGCCTTGCGACCACAGCGACCTTGCCGCCGGCCAGATGGCGAATTCGACAAGCGCATGCGCCGCCTGCCGTGTGGCGTGGCCGAGATAATAGACGCTGTTGGTGGCGCTCATCGGCGAGGTGAAACTCGGCGTCCAGCGCGGATTGGCGCTGTTCCTGTCCTCGTCCGCCTGCGGCATCGTATAGGGCTCGTCGGTGGTTTCGAGCGGCATCTGCGGCCAGCGCACCTTGCCATACTCGGTCACCTCGGGCACGCGACCCAGTATGTCACCCACCATGATCGCCTGCGAGGTCGTGGTGCCGGTGCCGATCTCATGCGCGACATGCGCGAAGCTCACCCGTCCCCGGACATTGAATTCGAGCGCGGCAAGCGCCGCCTCCGCGCCGGTGCCGTAGTCCTTCTGGACATGGCCATAGCCGACGCCATAACGCTTGCCGGGATTGGCTGCATCGAAAGCCGCCTTTTTCGCCTGTCGCTGCGTCCAAAGCGGATGGGCCTTGGCCCTGAGCAGGATCTCCTCGTTGCGCAACGCTCCGGCCGGGATCGCCCCTTGCGTGTTCTTCATGCCCGACTTGAAGACATTCTTCAGCCGGAGATCGATCGCATCCATGCCGAGCGCTTCGGCCGCTTCGTCGACCATCATCTCGGTCGCCGACATAGATTGCAGCGTTCCGTAGCCGCGTGTCGAGCCCGCGTCGACAGCGCGCGAGGCAATGGCCGCAGCGGAAAAATCGCTTTTCGGCAGGTAGTAGATCGACTGCGCCGCGGTGGCGCCGACGAAGCCGACGGAGAATGAAAAATTGGCGCGGCCGCCGCCATCATTCTTGAAATGACCGGTCATGATCCGGAACTGGCCGGTCTTGCGGTCGACCACCAGCGTGTTGTCCATCCAGAAAGCGTGCCGCTTCAAACCCATCTGGAACTGTTCGTAGCGATCGTTGGCGAGGCGAACGGGACGGCCATCGCCGTAGAGGCCTGCCACCACGCAGAAGAACGCGAAGATCGAGTGGTCCTTGGTGCCGTAGCCGACGGTGTAGCCAACCTTGAGGTCGACCTCCTTGAGCGGAAATTTCGACTTGGAGACCAGTCCGGCCGAAACCTCGGCCACTTCATAGGGCGACTGCGTCGCCACCATGAGATGCAGGATACCGGTCGCCGCGTCGTACCAGACATTGCCGTTGTCGGCCTCCATGGCCGAAGCGTCGACCGACTGCGAGAAATACTCATTCCTCAGCACCAGGGCATCATCGCCGGCCATGCCGATTTCCTGCTCGATCTCGGCGGCCGCGGCCATGCCGCGCGCCATGGCGCCGCCAGCAGCATCCGCCTCCGGCCATTTCGGGTCGTCGCCGGAAAAGCCGCCATAGATGACTGTATCCTTGAGCGGCGAAAACCGGTCGGCCGCATCTGGAGTACCGCCGTCGATGCGCACATAACGCGCCGCGCCATAATGGGCTGGATGGCTGTAGGGCGCCTTTTCACCGTAGCGCACCACCGTATCGTCGAAACGGACCAGCCGCTTCGCCGCGTCGTAGCGAGCAAAATCATGATAGATGAGCAGCGCGACCGGCTGGCCGAGCAGCCTTGCCGTCTGCCCCTTGGGCACCAGGAAAACATCGCCGTAAAAACCCGGCACCGGAATGGCGATGCCATCGGCGACAAGATCTTCATGAAGCACCAGCCGGTCCGGCTTCAGGGCATCGCCGAGCACGCCGAGATCGATGCCCTCGAAGGTCCGATCGGCCTTGGTGGCGTGGATCATGAACGCGTGCGCCTGCTGCTTCGGCCAGCCGTTGAGGTCGCGGGCGCGGTAGTCGCGCGAGAAGGTCTTTTCGCCGGTCACCTTGGCGATGGCGTCGAGCCGGTATTTCGGCCTGCCATCGGCCTTAAGCCAATCCGGGCCGGGTTGCGGCGGTGTCTCGATCAGCCGCGCGGCGGCCGGGGAAGGCAGGAAGGAAACCTTGATGGCGATGCCTGCGGCGGCACTGGCCTTGAGAAAATTCCGGCGCGAAAGACTGGATCCCATCATCTCCTCCTGCGTCAGACCAGGGTCGTCCAACGTGATCAGAAAGCCGACATATCTTCCACGAACCACAAAGGTCCGGCGCTATCGTTCGAGCGATTATGGGACTGTGCAGGTATTTGTGCAACAAACCCGCTCAGAGATTTGCAGCCGATGGAAAACGCATTGTTTCCGCGCCGGCTTGCGACGCGAGCCTTGCAAATTCTGTAAGCACGGCGAGGCGTTCAGCCCCAGGGCTCCCTCACACGCGGCCAGACCGGACGTACCAGCTTTTCATAGTTCGTGGCGGCCGGGTCGCTCGGATAGGAACTCGGCGACGAGACATAGATGATCTCGGCGGCGATCGGCTCGAAGCCGGCGTAGAAATGGTTGGTCGACTTGATCAGCAGCACATCCTTCGACAGCGGATCGACGCCGAGATTGGAGAAGATATCCGGCTCGAAGGTCTGGGTACGGTTGGTGTTGAGGATGATGTCGATCTCGGTGCCTTCCAGGCGCACCAGCGCGGACGCCCCCAAGGTGACGCGGCTTGGACCAAAACTCTGCCAGCTCTCGGCAACAGCCTTCACCACACGCACCCTGGCGTCGATCGGCTCGCCCGCCAGCGGGCCGGCCTTGCCGCCGAAGCGCAGGTCGATGACCGCCCCCTCGCCCGCGGCGTGACAGAAGGTGACCGCGAGCGGATCCCAGATGGTGGCAACGCCGACATTTTTCAGGCCGCGCACCAGCATCGCGCGCAGCAGCGAGGTGCCGTCGCCGGCGACGCCGCCGCCGGGATTGTCCCAGACATCGGCGATCACCACCGGCTTCGCCTTGTTGGCGGCGCGAACCTCCAGCGCACGGTCGATGCCCGGCTCGGCCGTCAGCATCGGCATGGCCAGCTGCCCGCGCAGCGCGTAGAGTTCGCGTCCCAGCTGCTCGGCCAGGGCATCGCCCTTGGCCTTGTCATTGTCGGTGACGACCATGATGCGCGCGCCCATCTCCGGCACGTCGGCGGCCATGAAGCCATGGATGACGGAGGCCGAAAGCACGCCATCCTTGCCGTGCAGCGCCTTGATGCGGTCGACGAAGCCGCGCATCGGCTGGCGGCTGGTCGGCATCACCTCGATCATGTGGCAATCGAAGGTCGAGATCACCGGCCTGATCTCGCCACGCGCGGCGGCAAGACCGAGCTCGACGACATGTTCACCGCGCTCGTAGAAATCGGTATGCGGAAACTCCAGGAAGGCTGCGAGCACATTGGCGGCAGCGACGCGCTTCGGCGTCAGGTGACTGTGCGGGTCGAGCTCGGAAGCAACCACGACATCCGGTCCGACGATGTCGCGGACGCGAGCGAGAAGATCGCCTTCGCAGTCGTCATAGCCTTGCGCCACCATGGCGCCGTGCAGGCCGAGGATGACCGCGTCGACCGGAAGCGCTGCCCGCAACTGGTCGAGGATCTCGTCACGCAGCGCCTCGAAAGTCTGGCGCTGTACCAGCCCGCCGGGTTCGGCCCAGGTCGCGGTGCCTTCGATGACGGTCAGCCCTTCAGCCGCCGCGCGGCGGCGCAGGACAACGATCGGCGAAGAGCACAGCGTCGGCGTTTCCGGGTGCTGGCCTGGACCGGCATAAAAGGCCATCTCGAAAGAGGCGCGGTCGGTTGGCACCGGCGAGAAGGTGTTGGTTTCCGTTGCCAGCGAGGCGGTGAAGATACGCATGCGCTTTACTCGATTGATCCGTCGGGGAAGTTGCCTTCCGCGATGATCGCGGAAGGCATCCGGCTCATTTTGCCGGTGCGTAGGCAACCGCTTCGATCTCGACCTTGATGTCGATCATCAGCCGCGATTCCACGGTGGTACGGGCCGGTGGTTCCTTGGCGAAGAAGGAGCCGTAGACCTTGTTCATGCCGCCGAAGTCGCGCGCATCCTCGATCCACACAGTGGTCTTGACGACGTCGTCCATGGTGGCTCCTGCCAGCGCCAGCGCCGCCTTGACGTTTTCCAGCACCTGCCTGGTCTGCGGCTCGATGCCGCCGTCGACCACCGTGCCGTCCGCGCGCACCGGCACCTGGCCGGAAACGAAGACAAAATCGCCGGCGCGCACCGCCGGCGACAGCGGCACATGCGACGTTCCGAAAACCTGTTTGCGTGACATTCTCAAAAATTCTCCTGTTATTTGACGGCACCCAGGGCAAGGCCCCGGACGAGATAGCGCTGCAGCCAGGCAAACAGCACCGCCACCGGCAGGGTGGCCAGAAGCGCTGCCGCCATGACGTGGTGCCATTCGACGGTGTAGCGACCGGCAACCAGCGCGAACACCTGGATGGGCAGCGTGTAATTCTCCTGGCTGCGCAGAATGGTCAATGCGATGATGAACTCGTTCCACGCGTTGATGAAGGTGAAGATCGCGGTCACCGCGATCGCCGGCAGGCAAAGCGGCAGGAACACCTTGCGCAAGGTGAGCCAGCGACTCGCGCCTTCCATCCAGGCGGCCTCCTCGAGATCACGCGGGATGGTGTCGAAATAGCTTTGCAGCATCCACACGTTGAAAGCGACGTTGAAGGCCATGTAGACGACGCCGACGGCGGTCGTGCTTTCGATCAACCCCCATGCAGCGATCAGGCGAAACAGCCCTAGCACCAGCACGATCGACGAGATCATCTGCGAGACGAGCAGGAACTGCCGTATTGCACCGTGACCGGCGAAACGGAAGCGCGACATGGCATAGGCGGCGGGAACAGCGATGACGATGGCGCCGACGGTTGCCAGCACCGATACATAGAGCGAATTGAGCAAGGCCCGGCCGAAGCCCGTCGCCACCCACATCTCGGCAAAGTTCGACCAGCGGAATTCGCTCGGCCACCAGTTCGGGGTCAGCACCTCGGCACGCGGCTTGACCGCGGTGAGCAACATCACCGCGAAGGGGAACAACGTCACGACGATCAATGGCGACAGCAGCAGCCAGGCAATGACGGAGCGGGCGAGCTTGCTTCTCCTCATGCTTCGCGCTCCCGCATGGCCAAGCGAACATAGATCATGGTGAAGACGAGCAGGATCGCGAACATCACCAGCGAAACGGCCGAGGCCTCACCCAGTTTGCCGACGCGGAAAGCCAGCTTGTAGAGATAGGTCACCAGAATGTCGGTGGAATTGGCCGGGCCGCCCTGCGTCATCACCCAGATGATCGGGAACGAGTTGAAGACGTAGATCATGTTCAGAACAATGGCGATGTTGATGAACGGCTTCAGCAGCGGCAGCGTGATGGTGCGGAACTGCTGCCAGGCCGAAGCGCCTTCAAGCGCGGCCGCCTCATAGAGATCGTCGGGGATCGAGGACAGGCCGCCGAGGAAGATGGTGACGGTGAACGGCACGGTGACCAGGATGCCGATCAATATCTGCATCGGAAAGGCCGTGCCGGCGCTGGCCAGCCACTGGATGTTCTGGTCGATGATGCCGAGGCCCATGAGGGCCGAATTCAGCATGCCGCTTTCGCCGTTGAGCGCCCAGCGCCAGACCACGGCGGTCATGGTGAGCGAGACCGCCCAGGGCAGCATGATGATGACCCGGGCAAGGCCGCGGCCATAAAAATCCGAATTCAGGATCATCGCGACGGGAACCGACAGGATCAGCGCGCCGGCAACGACCGAAAGCGTCCACAGGCCGGTGCGCCACAGCGCCGAAATGAAGTCGGGATCGTCGGCAAGAGCCGCGAAATTGGCGAAACCGATGAAGTCGCGCAGCTGGCCGAAGCGGCTGACGTCGTGGGTCGAGATCTGGACCAGGTCGTAGACCGGCCAAAAGATCACCACCGCCGCCAGCAGCAGGCTGGGCAAGGTGAGCAGATAGGGCAGTGCGCGATTAGGCATGCGGAATCACGAACCAAGGACCTCAAAGTTTTAATGTCTGCGCCGCCCCTCATCGCCCCGCCGGGTACCTCTCCCCGTGAACGGGGAGAAGTGGGCTGACCGGCGGCACAGACAATCGAGTTCTAAAAGATAGGCTTACTTCTTCAGGACGCCGTTGGCCTTGGCGGCGGCTTCCTTCAGGACAGCTTCCGCCTCGCCCTGTCCAAGATAGATCTTCTGGACGGCGTCAGAGGTGATCTGGGCGATCTCTTCCCAACCCGAAATGACCGGTGCGAAACGGGCCTCGGGCAACAGGGCGGTGAAGGCGGCAAGACCGGCATTGTCGACGTAATACGGCATCTTCGCCTCTTCCTTGTTCACCGGCAGGAAGCCTTCGTTCTGGGTGAACTTGGCGCGCTGCTCGGTCGTGAACAGATAGTCGAGCAGCTTCCAGGCCTCCTCCTTGTTCTTTGAGTTCTTGAACATGATGATGGAGTCGGTGACGCCGTAGGTGCCGCGCGCGCCAGTCGGTCCGGCCGGGATCGCCGCCACGCCATATTTCAGGTTCGGCACCTCGTCCTTGATCTGGTTCATCAGGAACGGTGCGGTGATCATCATGCCGACCTTGCCCTGCTTGAACAGGTTCTGCACGTCTTCGCGGTTCATCGAGGTGACGCCCGGCTGGGTCAGACCCTCGTCGATCATCGACTTGTAGAGCTTGGCCGCATCGAGCGCGCCCGGCGTGGAGAGGCCCGAAGTGCCGTCCTTGCTGAGGATCTCGGTGCCGAACGACCACATGCCGTAATAATAATAGACGTCGGTCTCGATCTCCTTGCCCTGGATGCCGTAGCCGAACGCTCCCGCGGCCTTGATCTTGCGGGCGTCCTCCTGCAACTCGGTCCAGGTGCCGGGCGGGTTGGCGATGCCGGCCTTCTCGAACAGTTCCTTGTTGTAATACATGGCACGTGCCGAAGCGGCGATCGGCAAGCCGTAGGTCTTGCCTTCCATGATCGACGGCGACAGGAAAGTTTCGATGAAACGACCCTTGAAATCAGGCGTCATGTAGCTGTCGAGCGGCTCGGCGACGCCCTGCTGTACGAAATCGATCAGCCAGCGCGTGCCGATGATCGAAAGGTCGGCATTGGTGCCGGCGGTGATGTCGGTGGTCAGCTTCTGCAGCAGCACGTCCCACGGCACCACCTCGATCTTCAGGGTCGTGCCGGGATTGGCGGCCTCGAAGCCCTTCTTGACCTCTTCGAAATAGGGGCCGGTCTTCGAGCTGTACTCCGCGACGGTCACGCGCACCTCGCCTGCATCGGCCTGCGCGGTCACCGCCAACATGCTCAAGCCGGCCAGAAGGCCGGCAGTCCATTGTGCCAGTCTCATAAAATCTCTCCCATTGTCATTGCGGGCCATCGTCCTCGCGGACCAATGCCCCGGGCGGTAACATGCGGCTTTTCCCTTCATGTTACTTTCCTACATTATCGCTGAAAATCTGCCTTTCAAGCAGATTTTTCTGTTGCTTAATTACATTTTTGATTACATTTTCGCACCGGCTGGCTGGAGGAGAACTGCGGGCGATGTCCAATACGGAATTCCAGGGCAAGACCGTGGTGATCACCGGGGCCGGCGGCGGGCTGGGCTCGGCACTGGTGGCGCTGTTTGCCGAACGCGGCGCCCGCGTGGTCGGCTGCGACCAGTCGGCCGAGGCGCTGAACGGCGAAGCAATTGCCTCGCGCCATGTCTTCGACCTGACCCGACGCGAGGAGATGGAGGCCGCCGCAAGCGCGGTCGTCGCGCGGGACGGCGTGCCCGACATCCTGATCAACAATGCCGGCTGGACGCGTGCGGAGACGCTGACGGCGCTCAATGCGGCAACCATCGAACGCGAGCTCGACCTCAATCTCACCGGCGTCATGACCTTCGCCGACCCGCTGACCAAGGCGATGGCCAGGCGCGGCAGCGGCAGTGTCGTCTTCATCTCTTCGGTCAACGCCATCGCGCATTTCGGCAATCCGGCCTATGCCGCCGCCAAGGCCGGAATCAACGCCTATGCAAAGGCGCTCGCGGTCGAACTCGGCCGCAGCGGGGTGCGCGCCAATGTCGTCTGCCCCGGCTCGATCCGCACCGCCGCCTGGGATCACAGGCTGGAAAAGAACCCGGAAGTTCTCGGCAAGCTGAAGCGGCTTTATCCGCTCGGCCGCATCGTCGAGGCGCGCGAGGTGGCCGAGGCCGTCGCCTTCCTGGCATCGGCGCGTGCTTCAGGCATCACCGGCGTGGTGATGCCGGTGGACGCCGGCTTGACGGCAGGTTTCCTGCCCTTCATCGACGACATACTGGGAGGCTAGCCATGACCGATGTCTCGTTCCGAGGCCTGTCGAAATCATACGGACAGCACAAGATCCTCGAGGACATCAATCTGGAGATCGCCAGCGGCGAGTTCGTCGTGCTGGTCGGTCCGTCCGGCTGCGGCAAGTCCACGCTGCTGCGCATGCTGGCCGGTCTGGAGACGATCTCCTCCGGCGACCTTCTGGTTGGCGGCGAACGCTCCAACGACCTGCCGCCGCAGAAGCGCAACATCGCCATGGTGTTCCAGTCCTACGCGCTGTTCCCGCACCTCAAGGCTTCGCAGAACATCGGCTTCGGCCCCAGGATCCGCGGCGAGAGCGCGCCGGTGATCGAAGAGAAGGTCAAGAAGGCTTCCGGAATCCTCAACCTGTTCTCCTATCTCGACCGCTATCCGCGCCAGCTTTCCGGCGGCCAGCGCCAGCGCGTCGCCATGGGTCGCGCCATCGTGCGCGAACCTTCGGTGTTCCTGTTTGACGAGCCGCTTTCCAATCTCGACGCCCAGTTGCGCGTGCAGATGCGCACCGAGATCAAGGCGCTGCACCAGCGGCTCAAATCCACCATCGTCTATGTCACGCATGACCAGATCGAAGCGATGACCATGGCTGACCGCATCGTGGTGATGGACAAGGGCCGTATCCAGCAGGTTGGAAAACCCCTCGATCTCTATGACAAGCCGGCAAACAAGTTCGTCGCGTCTTTCATCGGCTCGCCGTCGATGAGCTTCGTTTCCGGCACGGTCAAATCGGAAAGCGACGGCATCTGGTTCGAACCTTCAGGGGGCGGCAAGCTGAAACTCGGCAAGGATCACGCGGCGTCCGGATCGATCGAAGCCGGCATCCGGCCTGAACATTTCGTCGTCAACGGCGATGGTCCGGTCAGCCTGCGCGTCGACGTGGTTGAGCCGACCGGCTCGGAGACCCATGTCTATGGTGCCATCGGCAACGACGCCATCCGTGCCGTGTTCCGCGACCGCATCGCGGTGAAGCCCGGCGACCGGCTGCCGGTCAGCGTCGCGCCCGGCAACATCCATCTGTTCGACACGGCGACAGGCCTGCCCCTGTGAAGACACCGACGGACATCATCACCCGCCTGCAGATGATGGCGCAGGACGGCACCAAGTCGGACCGTCGCCTAGCTGGCATGGTGCTGTCCGAACCCGATTTCGTCTCCAAGGCGGCGATTTCCGAAATCGCCACACGCGCCGGCATCAGCGAGCCGACCGTCACGCGTTTCTGCCGCAATCTCGGCTATGACGGCCTGCGCGATTTCAAATTCTACCTCGCCCAGGCAATCGCCATCGGCGGCCAGTATCTTTCCGCGGAACCGCCCGGCAGCGACGTGCGCGACCAGCGGATCGCCGCCGCCATCACCGAAGCGGCGATCGCCGCGATCCAGCGTGCCAGCGCCATGCTGCCGATGCCGAAGCTGATCGAGATCGCCGAACGCATCGCCGTTTCCGGCAACATCCTGTGTGTCGGCTCCGGCGGCATCTCCTCGATGATGGCGACCGAAATGCAGAACCGTCTGTTCCGGCTCGGGCTTTCCGCGCTGGCGCAGGTCGATGGCCAATTGCAGCGCATGTATGCCTCGGTGGCGACTCCAGAGACCACGGTGCTTGCATTCTCCGTTTCTGGCTACGCGCGCTCCACGGTCGAGGCCGTCCAGGTGGCACGGCAATATGGCGCCACCACCGTTGCCGTCACCCCGCCGGACTCAGCGCTCGCCAAGGCGGCGGAGACCCTGATCCCGTTCCAGTCGCTCGAAGACGGCAACATCTACAAGCCAACCTCGTCGCGCTACGCCCTGCTTGCCATCCTCGACATCATCGCCACCGCAACCGCCGAAGCTCGGGGGCCGAAAGCGCTGGAAAACCTTCGCCGGATCAAGCAAAGCGTATACACGCTGAAAGTGGCCGACCCGCGCCTGCCGCTCGGCGACTGATCCGCGGCATGATTTCATCCGAAAAATTGCAGACTTCGCGGATCAGATCATGCGACAGCACAACGAGTTTCCATCAGGTGATCCCATGACCTCGCGCCCCAAGACCATTGCCGAAATCGACACCCCTGCCGTGCTGATCGACCTCGACCGCGCCGAACGCAACATCGCCAATGCGCAGAAGGCGGCCGATGCCGCAGGCGTCAAGCTGCGGCCACACATCAAGACGCACAAGCTGCCCTTTTTCGCCAGGAAGCAGGTCGAGGCCGGTGCCGTCGGCATCACCTGCCAGAAGATCGGCGAGGCAGAAGTGATGGCCGATGCCGGGCTGACCGACATCTTCCTGCCCTACAACATCATCGGCAAGGCGAAGCTGGATCGGCTGCTGGCGCTGCACAGGCGCATCACGCTGTCCGTCACCGCCGACAGCGCGACCACCATCGCCGGCCTCGCCGAGACCTTCACGGATCCGGCGCGGCCGCTCAAGGTGCTGGTCGAATGCGACACCGGTGCGGCCCGCTGCGGCGTCCAGACGGCCGAGCAGGCGCTGGCGCTGGCCAGGCAGATCGATGCGGCGCCGGGCCTCGGCTTCGGCGGCCTGATGACCTATCCGGCCACCGGCGCACCGGAAGGCGCCGAAGCCTGGCTGGCCGCCGCGCGCGACCTGCTCGCCAGGGAAAGGCTGGCCTGCGAGACCGTGACCAGCGGTGGCACGCCCGACATGTGGCGCAAGCAAGATGCGGCGATCATCACCGAATACCGGCCAGGCACCTATATCTACATGGACCGCTACCAGGTGAAGCAGGGTGCTGGCACGGCCGACGATTGCGCGCTGACCGTGCTTGCCACCGTGGTCTCGGCACCGACGCCGACCCGCGCCATCCTCGACAGCGGCTCCAAGGCGCTCACCAGCGACCTGCTCGGCTTGCCGGACCATGGCGAACTGGTCGGCATTCCAGGCGCCCGCGTGACGGCGCTGAGCGAGGAACATGGCAAGGTCGAACTGAGCGGCGGCGCGACTCTGGCGGTCGGCGACCGTGTGCGGGTGCTGCCGGACCATGCCTGCGTCGTCACAAACCTTTTCGACGAAATCTACCTTGTTTCCGGTGATCGCGTCGTCGACGTGCTGCCGGTCGCCGCGCGCGGCAAACTTTCCTGAACCCTTCTCCAGACGAACGGAGCCTTCATGTCTGAAACCAAGAACCCATTTGCCGGCGACGCGGACCGTGCCTTCATCTGGGAAATGCTGATGCCGCGCGATTTCGAGGCCTTTGCCTCGCAGGACTGGTCGATGGTGGCCGGCGACTTCGACGAAACGCGCTTCCTCGGCATCCATGCCCACAATTCGCCCAACCAGGACGACTGGAACGCCGCCTTCCCGACCCTGCAAGCCTATCGCGACGAATGGCTGCGCCAGGCCGCCGAATCCGCTTCGGTCGCCTATGCCGAGCCGTTGCCGTCGGCGCTGCTCAAGGCGGTGACGCTCAACCGCATCGACATCAACGGCCATGTCGCTGTGGCACACAAGAAGTTCGACGGCACCGTGCCGCTGGCCGATGGCGGCGTCGACCATCTGAACTGGCAGACGCTCTATTTCTGCCGCAATGACGGCGACCGCTGGCGCATCACCGGCTTCGTCGGCTACATGAAATACCGCTGACGCGATCCAGGCGATCGCCGCAGGAGCGGCCCGTTTTTCACCCTGGAATGGCGCCTAGAGCGTTTCCGTTTTTCACGGAAACGCGGAAACGCTCTAAGCTTTTGTTTTCACAGCATTTTTGTAACGCCAAGTGATTCCACTTGGCTACAAAATGCTCTAAAATCGAGACTCGCGCGGGCAGTTTATTAACTGGCGCTGCAATAAGCTCTTTTCGGCCGCATATCGGCCACCGCCCGTATCCTGCGGGTGTGTATCGGAGCCGAGAAATGTCCGTGCATCGCCATCCCCTATTGGAAGGCCGCCTTACTGATGCCGCCAGCATCAAGATCAAGGTTCCGGCATGTCTCTGAAAGGCTCTGCCAAGCGGTTCCTGAAACACGGCGCGATCCGTGCCGGCCTGGAAGGCGTGGCGCTGACGCGGGCCGGAGCGCTGTGGCCGGCGGCTGCGGGGCGCGGCGTGATCTTCACGCTGCACCATGTACGCCCGGCGCGCCGCGGCGGCTTCGACCCGATCGCGACGCTCTCGGTGACGCCGGAGTTCCTCGATCAGGCGATCCGCGTCTGCATCGAGGCGGGCCTGACGCCGGCGGCGCTGGACGACCTGCCGCGCCTGCTTGCCGATCCGAGTGACAAGCGCCGCTTCGCGGTGTTCACGCTGGATGATGGCATGCGCGACAATGCCGAGCATGCCGCACCGGTGTTCCGCCGCCACAGCGTGCCCTACACCATCTTCATCGCCAAGGGTTTCGTCGAGCGTACCCGCTCGATGTGGTGGGAGACGGCCAAGATCCTGACGCGCTCCAAGGACCGGTTCGAGTTCGATTTCGGCAAGGGAACCGAGACTGTCGTCACGCAGAGCCTTGCCCAGAAGCAGGATGCCTATGAGCGGATCGTTCATTTCGTGCATTCCCACAACGAAGACGCCGCCGTTGCTGAAATCGACCGGGTGGCGCGATCACGCATGATCGACCCGCTCGCCATCGTCGACCAGCTGACGATGCCGGCCGATGAATTGCGGGCGTTGTCGACCGACCCCCTGGCGCGCTTCGGCGCGCACACGCAAACCCATATCGCCATGGCGAGGGTCGATGAAGCGCGACTTGCTGCGGAAATCACCGGATCCATGGATGCCGTCGAAACCTATGTCGGTTACAGGCCAACGACCTTCGCCTATCCCTACGGAACCAGGATTGCGATATCGCAACGCGAATTCGATGCCGTTGCGAAGGCCGGCATCAAGCTGGCCGTCACCACGCGGCCCGGCACACTGATGGCCGACAGTCTGGACAAGCCAACCGAGCTGCCGCGCGTCTCGCTCAACGGCCACTACCAGCAGCGGCGCTATGTGAAGGCGCTGCTGACCGGCATTCCCTTCAAACTGTTCTGAGGATCAGAACGCCTCGCTTGCCGGTCGTGCGGTTCAACAATCATTCAAATTGACCATCGGCAGTCGATGTCGGCAGCGGTCCCTCATAGCGGGCGCGCGGACGGATCGGCTTGCCCGACAGGACCTGTTCGATGGCGTGCGCGGTCCAGCCGATGCTGCGGCCCAGCGCGAACAGCCGGATGGGCGCATCGGCCGGCAGGCGATAGGAGCGGGTCAGCGCCACCAGCGCGAAATCGATCGTCGGCTGCGCGCCGGTTGCTTCGATGGCCGCCTGGCGCAATTCGACGATCTCGCCATCCAGCTCCATATCCGCCAGCAGGGCCGCCCCACGCGGATCGCCATCCGGATAGAGCGGATGGCCAAAGCCGGGCAGCGGCCGATCATGATCGATCCAGCGTGCCATGGCCGCGCGCACGCCGATCCTGGCCGCATCGTCGACCAGCATGGCAACGGCATCGGCGGCGGTGCCGTGGCGCGGGCCATAAAGTGTCGACAGCCCCGCCAGCAGGCAGGCAACAAGTGGTGCGCCGGTGGAAGCCGCGACACGGGCGGCAAAGGCCGAAGCATTGAGTTCGTGGTCGGCCACCAGCACCATGACACGGCGCAGCACCTCCGCCGCCTGATCGACCCGCCAGCCTTTCGCGAGCCTCAAATGCACGGGCTCCGTGCCAGGGGCGGCACCCAGCGCGCCGGCGAGGGCCGCGATGGCCGGCATCGCGTCGGCCTGCAAAACGGCGGCATTGCGCCCCAGCGAAGGCTGCCCCCTGGGCGCCAGGCCGGCAAGAACGGAAAAGGCCTGGATGATACCAGTCTCCGTCGGCGCTCCGGACGTTGCAAAACGCGGAGTGGCTGTGCTGGCCCATAGGAGCCGTGCCGCCTCCTCCAGGCTGGCCTCGCGCGAGAAGGTGACCGCGTCCTCGCCACGGTAGATCAGCCGGCCGTGGATGACGGTCGACAGCCCGGTGGCGAAGACCGGCTCACCCCAGGCAACCGCACTTTCGGCGATCGCGGCGACACGACGCCCGCGCGCCCGGCGAGAGGTGAGCGCTTCGATATCCTGCGAGCGGTAGAGACTGCGGCGCGGGTCGGCGGGGTCGGGCTGCATGCCGATCTGGTTGCGGCTGACATAGGCGTAGAGCGTCTGCGCACGCACACCCAGCCTGTCCAGCGCTTCGTCCCGTGTCAGCCAGGCGCTCATATCAACTCACATATTGATTATATTGATCAAGATTGATGACAATCAACAACAGCATTATCTCGGATCGAAAATTGGTCAAGGAGAAGATGATGACAAGCGGACTGGATGATGTGATCGCCGCCGAAACCGTGCTGTCGGAAGTGGATGGGCTCGGTGGGCACCTGACGATCCGGGGCCATGCTTTGCGTGACCTTGCCGGACGACGCGACTTCGCCGGCGTGATGCACCTGCTTTTCGATGGCTTCTTCAGCGAACTGCCGGGTGAGAGGGAACTGGCGGCAAGGCTTGGGCGTGCCCGCGTCGAGGTGTTCGAGCGCGTCGAAGCGCTGCTGCCGACGCTGGCCGGGCTCTCCGTCTATGACGGCATGCGCGCCGGCACGGCGCTGATGCCTGATGGCGACACGCTGGACGACGCGCTGCGCCTGATCGCGGCGCCGGCCGTGCTGACGCCGGCGCTGCTGCGCCTGCGCAAGGGCCTGGAAGCCATCGCGCCAAACGCCGAAGCCGGCCATGCCGCCGACATGCTGACCATGCTCGCCGGCACTGGCGTCAACCGCGACCTGAGCGCGGCGCTCGACACCTATCTTGTCACCGTCTGCGATCACGGGCTGAACGCCTCGACCTTCGCGGCACGCGTGGTGGCCTCGACCCAGGCCGGCCTGACCTCGGCGGCGCTGGCCGGGCTCGGCGCCCTGAAAGGCCCGCTGCATGGCGGCGCGCCGGGGCCGGTAATCGCCATGCTCGATGCCATCGCCGCGACAGGCGATGCAACCGGCTGGCTCGAAAAGGAACTCGCCGAGGGCCAGCGCATCATGGGCTTCGGCCATCGCATCTACCGCGTGCGCGACCCGCGCGCCGACGTGCTGAAGACGGTGGTGCGGCGCATTGGCCCCGATGGCGCGGCCGGCCGTCGCCTGGCCTTCGCCGAGACCGTGGAGCAGGCAGCGCTCGATGTTCTGAAGCGGGCCAAGCCGGACCGCGTGCTGCAGACCAATGTCGAGTTCTACACCGCGCTGCTTCTGGAAGCGGCGGGTTTCCCGGAAGAGGCCTTCACCTGCGTCTTCGCCGCCGGGCGCATGGCCGGCTGGATCGCGCACGCCCGCGAGCAGCAGGCGACCGGACGGTTGATCCGGCCGCAGTCGCGCTACATCGGACCGGTGCCGGATCTGGTTGCCTAGAGCAATTCCAGGAAAAGTGCGTAGCGGTTTTCCGTGAGGAAACACTCTCGGGGGCCGGACAACGGAAGAGTGCCGATCGCCCGGTTGGCACTCCTCCGACGTTGCCATCTCCACGACACGGAAAAGCCTCTTGACTTAGAGCGCACTCTAACTCGTAGCTTCCCCTGCGTCGTGACGAAAGAAGGCGTTGATGAAGATTGGCGAGCTGGCGAAGCGTTCGGGACTGTCTGCCTACACCATCCGTTATTATGAGCGGATCGGGCTGCTTCCGTATGCCGACAGGGATCCATCGGGCCAACGTGACTACGACGCATCGATCCTGACCTGGATAGAGTTTCTCGACCGTCTCAAAACGACCGGGATGCCTGTTCGGGAAATGCTGCGCTACGCGGCCTTGCGGGAGCGCGGCGTCAACACGGAAGCCGAACGCGGGGTGTTGCTCGAGCAGCACCGTGAGCGCGTCCGCGCGCATGTGGCCAAACTGCAAGCCTGCCTTCTCGTCCTCGACACCAAGATCGCCGGATATGCCGGCGTGAAACAGAGGATGAAGGACTATGACGCATCAATCCCCGAACGCCAGCGAAAGCCGGCTCGAACGCGGCAAGCGCGCGCTCGCTGAAATCGACGGCGAAGCCGGCCACAAAGTCATCGCCGCACTGGCCGACATTGCCCCCGACTTCGCGAACTACGTGTTCGAGTTTTCGTTCGGCGACATTTACAGCCGCCCCGGCCTCGACCTGCGCTCGCGCGAGATCGCGACCATCGCGGCGCTGACGGCGATGGGAACCGCAACCCCGCAACTGAAAGTCCATATCGAGGCGGGGCTGAATGTCGGGCTGACCAGGGACGAAATCATCGAAACCATCATCCAGATGACGGTTTATGCCGGCTTTCCGGCGGCGCTCAATGGGCTGTTTGCAGCCAAGGAAGTCTTCACCGCACGGTCTCCCGTTCAGAAAGAGGAAGCGGCATGACGCGCTTCCGCGCGCCCTGACCAGCGACCGGTGACAGCATCGCGCGGTAATCCCCCGTGAAGGGATCACCGCATCCCGTCATGCTCAGACACCTTCGACGAGCACGATCTCGCCATCCGCCACCTTCTGGCGGATGGCCGCGGCGCGCTGGTACTCCGGCGAGTGGTAGCAGTCATGTGCCACCTGCAGGCTTTCGAACTCGATGATGACGTTGCGGCCGCGCCCCTGCCCTTCGGCCTTCTCATGCGCGCCGCCACGAGCCAGGAACCTGGCGCCAAAACGATCGAAGGCGAGTTTGGCGGCATCGACATAGGCCTTGTAGCCTTCCGCATCGCGCACATCGACACGAGCGATCCAGTATCCCTTCGGCATATGCAAACTCCCTGCTGAGTGTTCAGGCCGCGGCCATCTCGTCCAGGATAGCCTGGGCGGCGGCGCGCCTGTCAACCGCGCTAACGATCGGCCGCGCCACGACGAGGTGACTGGAGCCATTGCGGATGGCGTCAGCGGGGGTGACGACACGCTTCTGGTCGCCACGGTCAGCACCGGCCGGCCGGATGCCGGGCGTCACCACGGCCATGTCCGGACCGACGACCTTGCGCACGGCCGATGCTTCTTCGGCCGAGCAGACGATACCGCCCATGCCCGCGGACAGGGCCTGTTCGGCACGCCGCAGCACCAGCGTGTGCGGGTCGTATTCGTAGCCGGCATCGATGACGTCCTGCTCGTCCATCGAGGTGAGCACGGTGACGGCAAGCAGGCAGAGATCACTGCCTTTTGCCGCTTCCACCGCCGCACGCATGGTCTTTGGATAAGCATGCAAGGTGAGCATGGTCATGCCCATCCTGACGATGTTCTCGACACCCTTGGCAACGGTGTTGTCGATGTCGAGCAGCTTCATGTCGAGGAAGATCTTCTTACCGTCGGCGGCAAGGTCACGCGCGAATTCCAGGCCGCCGGCGAAGGCGAGCTGATAGCCGATCTTGTAGAAGGAGACGGTGTCGCCAAGCTCCTTCACCGCCTTCTCGGCCTCAGTCACGGTTGGAATGTCGAGGCCGACGATCAGCCTGTCGCGCATGTCATTCATATCGCTCATCCCTTCGTTCTCTAGCCGCATGATCTGTGTCCGAAAACCGGTAACCACTTTTTGCTCCGCTGACCTTCGGTTCGGGATCATGCTTTGGTGCGTGCACGCTCGACAAGCGCCTGCGCCACCAGGTCCATGGCGTGGCGAAGCCGTTCGTCGACAAAATTGCCGTCGGTGTCGAAAGCGCTGCCGCCGTTCGGCACCGAACATTCCGGCGTGACGATGTCCATGTGGCAGCGTAGCAGGATGGCGCGCAGATGGTTGATGGCACGCACGCCGGCGAAATGTCCTTTCGACGACGAACACAGCGCCACCGCCTTGCCAGCCATCGGCTTCAACTGCCGGCCGCCGTCATGGCGCACCATGCTCACCCAGTCGATGGCGTTCTTGAGCAGCGGCGAGACCGAGCCGTTGTATTCCGGCGTGACCAGCAGCAGCCCGTCATGGGCACCGAGCTGACGCGCCAGCTTCATGACGTTTTCCGGGATGCCGGTTTCCTTCTCGATGTCCTCGTCGAAGATCGGCATCGGATAGTCGGCCAGCGAGATGCGCGTCACGTCAGCGCCGTGCATGGCCAGCGCCTTCTGCGCGACATCGGCGGTCCTGCCACTGAAGGCACCGCTGCGGATCGAACCCGCGAAGACGAGGATCTTGGGAATCACGGCATGGCGCTCCTTTGCCGTCCGGCAGCTATAGGCGATGCCGCCGCCGAATCAAGCGCAAAGCTGTGGACATGCCGGCTTCCAGGCAAGCCAGGGGCAGGTCCCGGGTCATGCAGCTACATCGTCAACGGCCAGCTGGCGGCTGGGCGTGTCTATCTGTCGAGAGGATCGACTGAACGCGCTAGTTCGCCGGCCTGCGGTAAATCCACAGCCGCGTCGGCGGGATGTTGCGCAGCACGAAATGGAAATGTTCCACCGTGTAGTTGCCGCGCCCGGGTGGGATCGGTGACATCGGGCCATAGGTCAGCTGCACCACCGGCCGGCCGGCCGGAATGCGGTCGAGCAGGCTTTCGAGGTAGCTGATGCGCTGGGCGACCGGGAAATTGAGCAGCGGCACGCCGGTGACCACGGAATCGAAGGTCAGGCCACTGTGTTCGCCGAGCGTGTCGTTGAGGTTGAAGGCATCGCCCTCGATGACGTTGACGCCCGGATAGAGGCGACGCAGGTGCTGTACGAAATCGTGCGAATATTCGACGGCGTAGAGGTTTTCCGGCTTCACACCGCGCTCCAGAATGGCGCGGGTGATGACGCCAGTGCCGGGACCGACCTCCAGGACCGGCAGGCCGGAGCCGGTATCGATGATCGAGGCCATCTTGCGGGCGGTGATCGAACTGGTCGGCACGATCGAGCCGACAGCCTTCGGCTTGTCGATCCATCCCTTGAAGAATTTCAGCTCGTCGTCGAATTTCTCGGCGAGCGACTTCCTCAGTCCAGGGCCACGTCCCATCAAGCTCTCCTGACCGGCTCCCCCCGGAACCAACTATCGCATGCTACTTAGCAGTTACGCAGGGGTAGGCAAGGCAAACGTCCACCAATGTCGTGGACAAGACATTTTTTGTCGTCGCCGGGAGCGAAGCGTCTCACGCCTCAGCGCTCTCCGAACGACTCGAAAAAGTCCTTCATGCGCGAGAAGAAACCGCTCGACTGCGGGCTGTTGTCCTTCGACGACAACTGTTCGAACTCCTCCAGGATCTCGCGCTGGCGTCGCGTCAGATTCTGCGGCGTCTCGACCGCGGTCTGGATATAGAGATCGCCGATCTGTGGCTGGCGCAGCACCGGCATGCCCTTGCCCTTCATGCGGAACTGGCGACCGTTCTGGGTGCCTTCCGGCACCTTCACCCGCGTCTGGCTGCCATCCAGCGTCGTCACCTCGAACGAGCCGCCAAGGGCAGCCGTCGTCATCGAGATCGGCACCTTGCAATAGAGATCGGCGCCGTCGCGCTGGAAGAACTCATGCGGCTTGATGGCCAGGAAGATGTAGAGATCGCCGGACGGGCCGCCGCGCAGTCCGGCCTCGCCTTCACCGGCAAGCCGGATGCGGGTGCCGTCCTCGATACCGGCCGGGATGTTGACGGAGAGCGAACGCTCCTCGGTGACGCGACCCTGGCCGGCGCATTTCGGGCATGGATCCTTGATGGTCTGGCCACGCCCCCCGCACTGCGGGCAGGTGCGTTCGATCGAGAAGAAGCCCTGGCTGGCGCGCACCTTGCCGTGACCGTGACACATCGAGCAGGTCACCGGCTGCGTGCCAGGCTTGGCGCCGGAACCCGAGCATTCGTCGCAGGACAGCGATGCCGGCACATGGATCTGCGCGGTCTTGCCGGCATAGGCCTCCTCGAGGCTGATCTCCATGTTGTAGCGCAGGTCGGCGCCACGCTCGCGGCCACCTGAACTGCGGCGGCGTCCGCCGCCCATCATCTCGCCGAAAATGTCTTCGAAGATGTCGGCGAAACCACCAGCCGCGAAGCCGGCGCCGCCGCCATTCATGCCGCCATTCTCGAAGGCGGCGTGGCCGAAACGGTCATAGGCCGCGCGCTTCTGCGGGTCCTTCAGCGTCTCGTAGGCTTCGTTGATTTCCTTGAACTTGTGCTCGCAGGAGGCATCGCCGGGATTGCGATCGGGATGGAACTGCATCGCCAGCTTGCGGAAGGCGCTTTTGAGCTCCTTCTCGTCGGCGCCCTTTTGCACGCCAAGCGTTTCGTAGAAATCAGCTTTCATCGAGAGCCTGTTCCAATCCCGCCGACCGATGGCTCAAACAAAGGCCAACGTCTGAAGCGCATTGTTTCGACCAGTCGTCCAAAGACTGGTCTCCGATTTAGTAACGATGCGGCGCTAATGCCAGTACCGGCAAGGAAACGCTGCATTTTTCTGGTGTACGGTTGCAAAAAAGCCCGGCTCGGCGCCGGGCTTTTCTGGATTTTTGACCCTCAGGCCACTCAAGCCGACTTCTTCTTGTCGTCCTTGTCGTCGATTTCCTCGAAATCGGCGTCGACCACATCGGAATCCTTGGCGGCGTCCGCCTTGGCGTCGGCCTCCGCGGCTTCCTTCTGCGAGGCCTCGTACATGGCCTGGCCGAGCTTCATCGAAGCTTCGGTCAGCGCCTGGCTCTTGGCCTCGATCTCGGCAGCGTCGTCACCTTCGTTGGCGGTCTTCAGCGCGGCGATCGCATCGGCAATCGCGGTACGATCGGCTTCGGAGACCTTGTCGCCGTAATCCTTCAGCGACTTCTCGGCCGAATGCACCAGAGCCTCGGCCTGGTTGCGGGCCTCGACCAGCGCGCGACGCTGCTTGTCGGCCTCGGCATTGGCCTCGGCGTCCTTCACCATCTTCTCGATGTCGGCGTCGGACAGACCACCGGACGCCTGGATGCGGATCTGGTGCTCCTTGCCGGTGCCCTTATCCTTGGCCGAGACGTTGACGATGCCGTTGGCGTCGATGTCGAAGGTGACCTCGATCTGCGGCACGCCGCGCGGAGCCGGCGGAATACCAACCAGGTCGAACTGGCCGAGTATCTTGTTGTCGGCCGCCATTTCGCGCTCGCCCTGGAAGACACGGATGGTCACCGCGCTCTGCGAGTCCTCGGCGGTCGAGAACACCTGGCTTTTCTTGGTCGGGATCGTGGTGTTGCGCTCGATCAGGCGGGTGAACACGCCACCCAGCGTCTCGATGCCCAGCGAAAGCGGGGTCACGTCGAGCAGCAGCACGTCCTTGACGTCGCCCTGCAGCACGCCGGCCTGGATGGCGGCGCCGAGTGCAACGACTTCGTCAGGGTTCACACCCTTGTGCGGCTCCTTGCCGAAGAACTGCTTCACGACTTCCTGGACCTTCGGCATGCGGGTCATGCCGCCGACCAGAACGACTTCGTCGATCTCGCCAGCCTTGAGGCCGGCATCCTTGAGCGCTGCCTTGCACGGCTCGACGGTGCGCTGAATCAGGTCGTCGACCAGCGATTCGAACTTGGCGCGGGTGAGCTTCAGCGTCAGGTGCTTCGGACCGGAAGCATCCGCGGTGATGAAGGGCAGGTTGATTTCGGTCTGCGCCGAGGACGACAGCTCGATCTTGGCCTTTTCGGCAGCTTCCTTGAGGCGCTGCAGGGCGAGCTTGTCGTTCTTCAGGTCGATGCCCTGTTCCTTCTTGAACTCGGCCGCCAGGTATTCCACCAGGCGCATGTCGAAGTCTTCGCCGCCGAGGAAGGTGTCGCCATTGGTCGACTTCACTTCGAACACGCCGTCGCCGATCTCGAGAACCGAGATATCGAAGGTGCCGCCGCCAAGGTCATAGACGGCAATGGTCTTGCCTTCCTTCTTGTCGAGGCCGTAGGCGAGCGCGGCAGCGGTCGGCTCGTTGATGATGCGCAGCACTTCGAGGCCGGCGATCTTGCCGGCATCCTTGGTGGCCTGGCGCTGGGCGTCGTTGAAATAGGCCGGAACGGTGATGACCGCCTTCTCGACTTTCTCGCCGAGATAGGCTTCCGCCGTTTCCTTCATCTTCTGCAGGATCATGGCCGAGATCTGGGAGGGCGACTGCTTCTTGCCGCCGGCTTCCACCCAGGCGTCGCCATTGTCGCCGTTGACGATGTTGTAGGGGACAAGCTTCTTGTCCTTCTCCGTCACCGGATCGTCATAGCGGCGGCCGATGAGGCGCTTGACCGCGAAGACCGTGTTTTCAGGATTGGTGACCGCCTGGCGCTTGGCCGGCTGGCCGACGAGGCGCTCGCCGTCGCCGCTGAAGGCGACGATCGAAGGCGTGGTGCGTGCGCCTTCCGCATTTTCAATGACCTTCGCGTCCTTGCCGTCCATGACGGCGACGCAGGAATTGGTCGTCCCGAGATCGATACCGATTACTTTTGCCATCTAGTCTCTCCACTAAGCAGGCTTTCAAGGACCCTGTCAGGCGTTCCGGCGAAAGCCCCTGTTCACAGAAATTCCGCGCCAGCCCACTGTTCAAGGCGGTCCGCACGGTTGCGGCGTATATAAGAACAGGCCGCCCTGCACGCAAGCATTCTGCGCCGCTGCTTTTCCACTGCCAATCTTCCTTTTGGCCGTCGAGGCATTCTGAAGGTCGCCGGACGCTCGCCGGCAGCCTAATGCCTTGAATCCACGCAACATGCCTGCCGCAAATCGAATCTGGTTCGGCGTCAGGCGGTGCGCCAATCACTTATGGCAACGACCTGTCAGACACCGCCAGAACCCGGGATCAGCACCAAAGTCCCATGTCTGTCACGGCTTTTTGCACAAAATGGTGCGAAAACAGCGGCAAAGGCACATTCCTGGGGCCAGAATCAGCCAAGGCGAATGGACGCCGTGTGCCGGCTCGGCTAGGGTCCGCCCGTCTCAGCGCATCGTCTCAAGTCTTCCTCGGAATGCCCACCCTGCCAGCCTCGCACCTCTACGCCTTCGCCCGCAAATGTCTCATCGCCCTTGCCGCAGTGGCCTTCCTGGCCGGCTGTACGGCCGCGACCCCGCCCGAGCAGGTGCTTTCCGTGCCGGCGCCGGCGCAGAAATATGCGGCCATCGTCGTCGACGCCAAGACCGGCGCGACCGTGTTCGAGGTCAACTCGACCACGCCGCGTTATCCGGCCTCGCTCACCAAGATGATGACGCTCTATCTGCTGTTCGAGGCGCTGCAGAGCGGCCGCATCACCAAGGAAACCCAGATTCCGGTCTCTGCAAACGCCGCCTCGCAGCCGCCGACCAAGCTGCGCTTCCGGCCCGGCGAGACGATCGATGTCGATTCCGCCATCCGCGCGCTGGTGGTGAAGTCGGCCAACGACGTCGCAGTGGCGGTCGGTGAATATCTCGGCGGTTCGGAAGAAGGTTTCGCTGCCGCAATGACGGCCAAGGCGCGCCAGATCGGCATGCGCTCGACCACCTTCCGCAACGCGTCGGGCCTGCCCGACGACAGCCAGCAGACGACGGCGCGCGACATGGCCGTGCTTGGGCTGGCACTCAGGGCGCACTTCCCGCAGCACTATCACTACTTCTCGGAAGCCGACTTCATGTTCCGCGGCAAGCTGGTGCGCGGCCACAACGACATGCTGGGCCGCGTCTACGGCGTCGACGGCATCAAAACCGGCTACATCCGTGCGTCCGGCTTCAACATCGTCACCTCCTACGACGCTGACGGAAAGCGTTTCGTGGTGGTGGTGATGGGCGCAGACACAGCCCGCCAGCGCAATGCCCATGCCGAAGCGCTGCTGCAGCGGGCGCTGAACCCCAACGGGTCAACTACGCGCCTGCTCTACACGGCGGCGCAATAGCCGCCGCCGGGGCATGACTTACGCCAACGTATGCCTTTCTCGGCCACGTGACGGCTCGGATGCTTACCCCTGGACAACGGAGTCCGATACATTGAGCATGCATATAAGATCCTGAGCGACGTCACGGATCCCCAAAACACCTGGCGGAAACTTGCGGCGATGACCATCAAACCGCTGTTGCTGATGGCCCTCCTGCTTCCCACATGCGCCTATTCGGCTCAGTCTGCGCCAACCACACAAGCGGTGCAGAAGCACGACCTCACGAAAAACTGCCACTACGCGTTCCAGACCGAAAAGAGCTTCGTCTCGCTCCCCGAGAGCCTGCCGTGCACGTTGAACCTGGCTGCCAGCGACACCTTCTTCGCCAGCTACATCACCTCGATCCCCGATGCATTGAAGGGCGACGGCGTGTTCGGCAACTTCCGGCTGGATGGCGGAAAGCCCACCCTGACCGTACGCAGCTATACGGACGAAGCCCGCGGCATTCAGCAACGGCTCATCACCACCAAACTGGTGAACTTGCCTTCACCCTCGAACCGCGATTACGCCACCGTGTCGACGATCGTCGTCGCATACAGCAAACAACGGTCCGGCTCGGAGACGCTCGAGGCTGTCGAGGAAACCTACGACTGCTGGAACAGCATTTCCTATTCGACGCGAACGGCAGTCATCGCCTCGCTGTGCGACCGACGATCTGCCGTGTCCGCCACCGACGCCAGTTGGCAGGCGAAACTGATCCGCAGCATCAAGGCCGAGTAGAGCCGGTGAGGCAGCCTTTCGACTAACGGCTTTCGGCAGCGCAAGCCATCGCCGGGGGTCTGCTGCGGCGAGTTTCCTCATCTCACCCAGAGCGTCGCCGTTCTCACGGAGAGGCGGAGACGCTCCACATCTTTGTTTTCGTGCAATTTCGAATGGAACGCCGCTGCACAGTTTCGTGGGCTTACTCCACAGCTAGGCGAAGAACCGCCGCAGCTCGCTGGCGACCAGCCCTGGCTTGCCAACATTGTCGGCCGCGATGTGGCCGACGCCCTTGAGCAAGACCCGTTGCGCCTGCGGCAGCTGGTGCTGCAACGCATCGAGCGCCATCGGCAAATAGGGGTTGGACTTGTCGCCACCGATGAGCAGGACCGGCATGCGGATGGCACCAAAACTCCGCACCTGCCCAGCCGTGGCGGCGATCAATTGCGCATCGTAGCGGAAGGTGGGCACCAGTTCGCGGATGGCCGCCGCTTCCTCGTCCTGGCCGCGCAACGCCATGCCCATTATCGCAGCCAGCAGCAGCCGGGGCAGTCCGGTGAACCAGTCGCGCCGGTCGCTTGTCCCTTTCATAATCGTGCTCAGGGCGGCCGCCAGATTGCCTGCGGCAAGCTCGCGCTCGTAACGCGGCACAAAGTCCAGCGGCGATGGGGTGCCAACGGGCAGCGGCGGCTCGTACAGCGCGATTCTACCCAGCATTTGCGGCCGGCGCAGCGCCGTCCACAGCGTGGCAATGGCGCCGGAGCTCAGGGCGAAGACGTCACGCGCGCCTGTCTGCGCCAGCACCGTCGACAGATCGTCCACCTCGGTGTCGACGCCGTAGTCCGGTGGCGGCGGCCCACTGAGGCCACGCCCACGTCGATCAGGCAGATGCAGCGTGAAGCGATCGGCCAGCAACTCCGCCAACTGGGTGAAGTTACGGCTGCTCTGCATGCCTCCTGCCAGCAGCACGAGACTGGGGCCAGTGCCGACCTGCCGGTAGCCGATGATCGTGCCATCCCGCGAGACAGCGTGATCGACGGTCCATTCGATCATGGCGTTTCTCCAAACCCGCCGCCGATCCCGTTGAGAGGTAGGTGATGGACGCAGGACTTGCGAGACCTACAGGACACCGCATCGACAGTCACCAGTCAAAGATCTTTCCATCATCACCACGGAGCCAAGCCAGTCTGGCTGAGGCTGTGACACCACAATCGATCCTCCGCTCTAGCGCGGCTTTCGCGTCGCGATACCGGCGGCGAAGATGCCGAGCAGCGTCAAAAGCGCAATGCCGAGGCTGACATAACGCGCCGCATCGACAACCGAACCCCCGCCGGCCGCCATCAAGGTGCCGGCGAGCGCCGAGGTGATCGAGAAGGCGATGAGCTGCGTGATGGTGATCGCGGCAGCCGCCTTGCCGCCCTCGGCAGGATCGGTGGTGCTGCTCATGGCGGCGACGCCGAGCAGCGGCCAGGCAAGGCCGATGCCGATGCCGGCCAGCGCAAGCATCGCCGCCCAGATCGCAGCCAGGGTCAGATCCGCGCCTTCCGCCTGCAGCAGGCCGTAGGCCATCAATCCCGCCGTCAGCAGCAAAGGGCCGAAACGGATGGCGCGGCGGCGCACCGTCTCGGATGAGACCGAGACGATGAAAAGCTGGGCGATGACCCAGGCCAGCGACAGTATCGCGCCGAGCAATCCGGCGACCACCGGGCTCAGTCCGGCGAGCTTCTGACCAAAGAACGGAATGAAGTTTTCGACCATCACGCCGGCGCTGAGCGCGGCGACGGTGAGGTAGACCCATTTCAGCGTGTTGCCACGCCGATAGGTCAGGCGAGGCAGCAGCGTGTTGTGCGAGCGTTGCTCGACCATGACGAAGAGAACGAGCAGGGCAAGCCCGAAGGCAACCGCCACAAGGGTCGGCCAGCCGATCGGCACGACGGCGCTGAGGCTGACGGCGACAATGGCCAACGTCAGCGGGATGAGCGAGCCCACCGGCACGGGTGCATGCTGGCCGGAACCGATCTTGCCTGCGAAAGAGCGTTGCGCGACGATTGCGAACAGCAGCGCAAACACCGCCAAGGCGCCATAAGACCAGCGCCAGAGCCCGAACTCCGCGAAGACACCGCCGAGCACCGGGCCGAACAAGGTGCCGACGCCCCACATGGCCGAGACGACGCCGGTTGCCCTGGCCCAGTGCCGGTCCGGCAGCGCCGCGCGGATCACCGCATAACCGAGCCCGGCCAGCAGGCCCCCACCCAACCCCTGCATGACGCGGGCAACGATCAGCAGCTCCATTGTCGGGCTGGCGGCATTGGCGGCGCCACCAATCGCGAAGGTGACGAAGGCCAGCACATAGGCCAATGCCGGCCCTTGCCTGTCGAGGATGCGACTGACGAAAAGCGCGGCAAAGATGGCCGCGATCACAAAGGCTGTCGTCACCCAGGCATAATAGTGCTGTCCACCGATATCGGCGACGATCGAAGGCATCAGCGCGGCGGTGAAATAGATGTTCATCGCGTAAAGCAGCACGCCGCTCGCCATCACCAGCACGATGGCAAGGTGCTTGCCGGAAAGCAGATCGGACCAGCCATCCGCTCCATTCGCAGACATGGTCGCTTTTTCGTGCATGATCTTTGTCTGAAAAGTCTGCAACTTTTCAGAGTCATGCACCAAGGGTTCGGCCGAACCGGCCGACGCAACGGGGTCGTTCATGGATGTCTCCTGGGGAATCTTGGGCGGCTCAAAGCCGTTTGGAGGGACGTGTTCTCTTCATTGCACCTCGTGCAAGGACCCGGCAGCGCCGCGCAGGGAACTGGACGCGGCCGCCACTTCATAATAGATTGAGCGATCACTCTATTTATCACTGCCGCGACGTCAAGATATAATAGAGCGATCATTCTAAGATTCTTCGGGGAGCCGATGGCACGCAAGCTCGTTCACGAACAGCATGAAGGCAAACGACAGGAGATCCTGGCGGCGGCGCACCGCTCGTTCCTGCGCCATGGGCTGCAGGGCGCATCGATCTCGATGATCTGCAAGGAAGCGGGGATCGGCCCAGGGCACCTCTATCACTACTTCCCGAGCAAGGAGGCCATCGTCGAGGATATGGCCAATGACTACCTGACCGCACTGCATGGCCATTTCAGCGGCCACGGCGAAGGCGCCAGCACGGCAACCGTGCTGTTGTCGGAGCTGTGGAGCATGAAGGACTGGGATGCCCTTTCCGAATGCCGCATTCTGTTCGAGTTGTTGGCCGAGGCAGGCCGCAACGAGAAGATCCATGCCATCCTGAAGGACAACACAGACGGCGTGCGCGCGTTACTGGCCAGGACGCTGAAAGCGGGACAGGCGCGTGGCGAGGTCGACCCCGGCCTCGATCCGGGACACACCAGCGCCATGCTGGTGGCGATCCTCGACGCCGCGCCCATGCTGCCGCTGATGGCCTCGGACATCGACTTCGAGGAAAGCCGCAAGCTCATTACCACGATGGTGGCGAGGTTCCTGCAGCCGCCGAAATGAGTGGCACGCAGACCAGGAGGCGCCCGGCGTGTCGTCCCGGTTCGCACCGCGACGACACTTGACCTTTCAGGTCTCGATCAGGCTCGCTCGGCCGCAATCGCCCAGTTGTGCAGACAACGATCCAGGCCGATCGCTATTTCCAGAACGAGCACGTCGTGCTCACGAGTGGCACCACCTTTTGATCTCGACACGAACTTGTGCGGAAAGTCAGTCCGGCGCGAAATCGAGCAGACCTCCATCCATTTGAAGCCGTTGTCGACCTCGACGTCCATGGTGATCTGCGAGTAGCTGGGAAGCCGGTCGGACGCGACAATGCGGGTTGGAAGATTGATCACGGAAGCAATCATCTTGCGGACGGGCTCAAGGCAGGCGGTATGATAGTCCATGCCGGTATCCGCGGTGAAGGCCGCCTGAAACTCCATCTGCCAGAATTCCTTGAGCCGCATGTGAGCGGTGGTCTGCTCCTGCTCGCGGCGATAGGAGCGGCCGGCCTGCCAGATGCAGAGCGGCAATCTGGTGCCGGTGTGCGTTTCGAGAAGATGGGTCATGTAGGCATAGGTGGAAGGGGTGGTCTCGGGGCGAAGGACCAGTTCCGTCTCGGTCGCCGTCAACCTCTCCTGTACCCAGACGTCGTCGTTCTCGTAAGCATTGGAAATCAGATGCCGGGGAACGAGCGTGGGAGCCTCCACGCGCCGCACATCCCACGCGGGATTGATGGATCGCAGGAAGGTACGGACTTCTTGTGAAAAATGACAAATGAATTCCTCGCGCCGGAGGATGTCACCTTCCTCCCAATGCACGAGCGAATTGACGTTGAGAATGCTGAGCATGGCCCAATCTCCATGATGGCCATTGAAGGATGCGGTGGATGCTTTACGTCCAATCGGCGGCGCGAAAACGCGCTGCGTCACGACTGGACGAAAAGACCTCGCCCTCCAAACACGCATGCGACGACGGTCCGCTGGTTGCGGCCTCCCTTCGTCGACATTGCATGTGCCCTGCTCATGGTCGGTACGGGTGCCTGAATATCGGCACCCGGTCAACCCCGGGACGTATCCCTCCTACCGCCGATGGGCGTTGCCGCCCTTGCCTTCCTCGTTGGGGGCGAGGCCGTAACTCATGCGGCGCATCTGTTCGATGACACGCTCCATCTCGTCCTCGGGCAGGATCGGCGGCTCGCCCAACATCAGCGCCTGGACATACATATGCGACAGCGTCTCCACTTCGATCGCCAGCCACAGCGCCGCTTCGAGCGTGGTGCCCAGCGAGATCTGCCCGTGCTGGCCGAGCAGGCAGGCCAGCCGGCCTTCCAGCGCAACCAGGGCATGGTCGGACAGCGCCTGCGTGCCGAAGGTGGCGTATTTCGCACAGCGTATGGTCGAACCGCCGGCAACGCCGGTCATGTAGTGGAAGGCCGGGATCGTCTTGTGATGGCAGGCCAGCGTGGTGGCATGCACCGAATGGCAGTGCAGCACGACATTGACGTCACTGCGATTGGTGAGGATGTCGCGATGGAAACGCCATTCCGATGACGGCATGCGGCCAATATAGGCGCCCTCGAAATCCATCGACACGATATCGTCGGCTTCCATGGTCTCATAGGGCATGCCCGATGGAGTGATCAGGAAGCCCTCACCCGAACGTACCGAGAGATTGCCCGCGGTGCCCTGGTTGATGCCGCAGGAATTCATGCGCCGGCAGATCGAAACCATCTCCTCGCGCAGGGCGCTGTCGCTGCTGGTTGCTCTACTCATCGTCTACTCCATATGAAAAACCTGCTGCAGCGGCACCACCTGCGGTTCGTTGCGGTCGGTGACCTGCATGATGTCGGCCATGAAGTCCCACCAGCGGCGGTTGACCTCGGTTTGCGGCAGCGCGTCCATGGCGTGGTCGTCGGCCCGGACCAGCGTCGCGAACAGATGATTGGTCTCCGGGTCCAGCCAGATCGAATAGTCGGAGACGCCGGCCCCCTGCAGCGCCTGTCGCAGTTCCGGCCAGATCGCGTCGTGCCGCCGGCGGTACTCTGCGGCCTGGCCGGGATTGAGCACCATTCGAAAGGCGATGCGTTCGGGCATGGTGGTCGCTCCGCTCAGACGATGCCGCCGCCCGCGGCTGAAACGGCCGGCCGCTCGGACGCGACCTTCGCCCGATAGCCACTGGCGCGATAGGCCGTGACCGGATCAACGGCGCCACCTCGTCTCAGGCGGGCCATGGCTAGGATCGGTTCGACGTCGGTGCGATAGGCCGCCTTCAGCGTCTGTGTCGCCATCAGCGCATCGTTCGTTTCCTGGAAACCTTCCAGCGCCTTGCGGTCGACCAGCAGCGCCGCCGCATAGGCGCGCTGCACCTCGATCGCCGACAGCATCAGGCTTTCGATCGGGTCGGTGACGTTGTGGCTCTGGTCGAGCATATGCGCCGGCTGGAAATCGCTTGCACCGTTCAGCTCGGCATCGACCAGTTCATTGAAGACGAGGAACAGCCGGTAGGGATCGATCGAGCCGGCATCGAGGTCGTCGTCGCCATATTTGGAATCGTTGAAGTGGAAGCCGCCCAGTTTGCCGAACTGGATCAGCCGCGACACGATCATCTCGATATTCACATTGGGCGCGTGATGGCCGAGATCGACCAGGCAATAGGCCTTGTCGCCGAGCTCCCTGGCGATGATGTAGTTGGTGCCCCAGTCCTGCACGACGGTAGAATAAAAAGCCGGCTCGTACATCTTGTGTTCGGTGAACAGGCGCCAGTCCGGTGGCAGCTCGGCATAGATCGCCTTCATCGCGTCGAGATAACGTTCGAAGGCACGTGCGAAATTGACCTGGCCGGGGAAATTCGAGCCGTCGCCGATCCACACCGTCAGCGCCTTGGAGCCGATCGTCCGGCCGATCTCGATGCATTCGAGATTGTGCTCTACCGCCTGGCGGCGCGCACCGGCATCGGCATGCGACAGCGAGCCGAATTTGTAGGACAGCTTCTGGTCCTGCGCATCGGAGAAGGTGTTGGAATTCATCGCGTCGAAGCCGAGACCGAAGCGCGAGGCAGCCTGCTTGAGCCGGTTCGGATCGGCCTTGTCCCAGGGGATGTGCAGCGAGACGGTCGGCGTCGCCCGCGTCAGCTGGCTGATAACGGCGCAATCCTCGATCTTGTCGAAGACATCGCGCGGCTCGCCGGGCCCGGGAAAACGGGCAAAACGCGTGCCGCCGGTACCGACACCCCAGGACGGGATCGCCACGCCAAAGGCCTCAACCTTGTCCAGGATCGCGTCGATCGAAATGCCGCGCCGGTCGAGCTGCTCGCCGAGCACCCCATAGTCTGCCTTGAGCGCTTTCTCGCGCGCGGCATTGCTCTTCTCGACAACATCCCGCGCGATCACCGTTTCCATATCGTCCTCCTCACCATCTGAAAGCGCGCAGCAGGAAATCCGGCGTCGCGTCGTGCTCGGCATAAAGCTGCTGTCTTTCGGCAACGCTCGCGGTCTCGAGGATGCCGGTCGTCACCAGAGCGGTGCGCAACCCGGCCCCTCCCCCGCCGGCAATGTCGTGCTCGATGCTGTCGCCGACGCAAACGACACGGGCACGGTCGGGATTGCCCAGCAGCTTCAGCGCAGCCGCATAAATCTCGGCAAACGGTTTGCCGATCCATGTCACCGGCCCGCCGAGTTCGACATAAAGCTCGGCTATACGCCCGGCACCGAAACGCCGGCCGACCGACGTCAGCATGATCTTGTCGGGGTTGGTGCAGAGGCACACCACGCCGCGCGCCGCCGCGGGTTCGAGCAGGCGGCGGTAGTGGTCGAGATCGAAGCGATCGCCCTCGCTGGCCGCGAGCAGCACGATGTCGGCCTCCAATCCATTGTCGACCAACGTCAGCGGCAGTCCCTCGACAGCGGACCGGTCGCCATCGCGCGCGATAAGCAGGCAGCGCACATTCTTTCCGCCGGCAAGCGAGCCGTGCAGGCTTTGCCAGGCGACCTCGCCGGAAGAGAGAAAATGTCCCCAGCTTCCGGGAATGAAGCCGAGCTTTTCCAGCCGCGCCTCATTGGGCTGGGAACGCTTGCCGGAATTGGACAAGAGCAGGGTCTGCTTGCCGGCCTGTTTCAGATGCATCAGCGTCTCGACCGCGCCGGGGTAAGGCGCGGTGCCATCATGCAGCACGCCGAACTGGTCGAGGATGAAGACATCGAAGCGGTCGGCAAGATCACGAATGCCTGAGAGTTCTAGCGTCATTACAAGTCTCCCACCGCCTGCAGCCCGCCGAGGGCAAGCCGCGCCGCGCCGGCCGCTGCCTCGGTCGACCGGGCCGGCAGCAACGGAACCTGCAGTTCGCGCTGCCGTATTGCGCTCCATTGAGCGTTGGCAGCGCCGCCGCCAACGCTTCGCACCGAGCGAAGCGGATCGGCGCCGAGCTCGGCAAGGCGGGCAAAACCCAGCCTTTCGATCGCCGCCATGCCTTCGAACATTGCTTTCAGGAATTCGGCGTCGCTGGCCGGGCGCGGCGCCAGTCGCGGCGCAAAGGCGGCATCGAAGACGGGAAAGCGTTCACCGGGCTCCAGCAGTGGATAGAAGTCCAGGCCGGTCGAAACCGCGGGATCGATCGCGGCCGACAAGCGGACAATCTCATCGGAAGAGAAGAAATGCGACAGCACTTTGCCGCCGCTGTTTGAGGCGCCGCCGGCAAGCCACATGCCGTTGATGCGGTGGCTGTAGACGCCGTAGTCCGACGCAAAGATCGGCCGGTCGCACAGCAGCTTCAGCGTCAACGTGGAGCCCAGCGCGGTAACGCCGTCGCCTGGCCTATCGGCGCCGGTCGCCAGGAAGGAGGCGCAGCCATCGGTGGTGCCGGCAACGATCACCACCTCTTCACCAAGCCCGAAGGCCCTGGCCATGTCGGGCGCGATGGTCTCCACCGGCGCGCCGGGTGCGACAACGCGCGGCAGCAGGTCCATGTCGAGCCCGGTCGCGCCGATCCATTCCGGCCATAGCCGCTCGACCGGATCATAGCCGGTCTTCAGCGCGTTGTTCTCGTCGGTGGTGCCGAAATGGCCGGCCAGCCGCCCGGCAATCCAGTCGGCCTGGTGCAGGACCTTCGCAATACCCGGCACCGCCTGGAACCGCAGCGCCTTGGCGAGCCCGGAGGTGGCGCCGTGGGCACCACTCTCGGCCGGGATGACGGCACGGATTCGCGCCAGCAACGCGTCATCCTCGACCCTGTCATTGTACATCAGCGGTGCGGCGAGCGGCTCACCGTCGCCAGCGACAGGCAGCAATGTGCCGGACGTGGCATCTACCGCGATGGCATGCACGCTCGCCCGATCGATCCCGGCAAGCGCCTGCGTCAGTGCGCGTTCCACCGCCTTCCACCAGATCGACGGATCGCGTGGATCGGGTCCGAATTCCGCGAGCCGGGCAGCACCCTGCGCCACGATATCGAAGGACGGCGTCATCGCTACGGCGCGGGCGCCGGACGTGCCGAGATCGATGCCAATGGCCAGAGCGTTTCCGCCTTCGGAAACGCGGAAACGCTCCGACTTTTGCTGGAATTGCGCGAGCTGCTCGTCCATCAGGCAATCTTCTTCCGGGCAAGCTCCTGGCGATACTTCTCCGCGTCCCAGTCGGTCAGCTGCCGATGTTCTTCTTCGGTCAGCACACGGACCGGCGCATCGGCCGCAACGCGTGCCGTCACATCGGCAAGGCAGCGTGCCATGGCATCGGCGCCCGGCACGGCATCATCGCGCATCAGGACGCCGATCCCCGGCCAGAGGATCGCGACGGGTGCGGTGCCCAGTCGTGCAACGACGGCGGCGGCATTTTCATTGCCCCCGGCGATGACCGAACCGGCGCCGAGGAAAATCACGTGATCCGGATAGAGACTGCCTCGGGATGCCAGCGCGATGCTCTGCGGATCGGTCGCGACCGAATGTGTGGCCTCGGACAAAGGCAACCGGTAGTCGGAACCAGCCATCAACCGGGTCAGCCCGTCCATGTCCGGGCCGAGGGCAGCACGAGGGGCTATATGCAACCGCGCCTTGACGTCATCGAGCAACGCCTTGGCCTGCTCGACCGTTTCAGCACCGACAACCAGACCATGATTGGCGAGGATCAGCACATCCGGCCGGTTGCCGCTGTTTTCCGCAATGGCAAGCGCCAGCGGCAGGCCGGGTCGTGCATAAGGCACATAGGCCCAATTGAGGCCGGCAAGGCGCGGCGCGACCTGCTCGACGCAGTCGCTGCGTACGGCAAAGGCAATCGTGTCGACGCAATGGACATGCAGCACCACGCGATGCAGCATCAGCGCATGCACGGTGGTCTCGATCGATGGGCGCAGGCCCGAACCATTGAGTTCGCTGACGACGAATTGCTGCGCCTGTTCAGCGGCAGGGTCGACGGCCTCGACCGCCGCGACCAGCGGCGCCATCTCGACGGGCACCATGATGTCGCGCTCGGCGGCATGGGCGAGCCAGGTGCCGGAGGCCTTGATCCACAGCGTGCCGTCGACCTTCAGCGAGGTGTTGCCGCCGGCACCCTGGGTCAGCAGGGGATCGCTGCCGATGTCGGCCGACAGGGTTTTCAGCGCGGCAAGCTCGGCTCGCCAATCGACCGCAGGCATGACGCGATCCTTTCCAGATCCGGTGTCGAAATCGGCCGGCAGGCGGGCCGGCCGATTTCACGGGAGGAGGCGCCAACCGGCGCCTCCTCCCGCAAACTCAGAAGTCGAAGTTGTTGATGTTGTCCTTGCTGAAGACGGTCGGCGCGCCGAGCAGGATCTCCGAGCCGTTGATGACGGAGAGATCGCCAAGCTTGCCGGCCTTCACCGAAGTTGCCCCCGGTGCCAACGTGCCGTCAGCGACGGCGCGCAGCACATGGGCGGCGGCATAACCGAGATCGACCGGGTTCCACAGCACCACCGACTTCACGCAATCCGCCGCAACATAGGGCTTCATAGCGTTCGGCGTGGCAAGACCGACCACCGCAACCTTGCCGCACTTCTTGGCCTGCGTGACCGCATCCGCGGCGGCCGGCGTGGCGACACTGGTCATGCCGAAGACGCCCTTCAGCTCATCACCATATTTGTTGAGCAGCGTGTTGGTCTGGTTGAAGGAGAGGATGTTGTCCTCTTGCGCTTCCACCGTTTCCAGCCACTTCATCTTCGGATGGCACTTGGCCTGGTAAGCCGCCATTTCGGAGATCCAGCGCGCCTGGTTCGGCGTCGTGAAGGTCGAGGTGACGATGGCGAAGGCACCATCTTCGCCGGTTTCCTTGGCCATGGAATCGACCATCGCCTTGGCGATGCCGTTGAACTCGGCCTGGTTGACGAACCACTGGCGCGCATCTGGTGTCGAGTTTGCATCGTAGCCGACGACGTTGATGCCGGCGGCCAGCGCCTTCTTCAGCACAGGCGCGATCGCGACCGGATCGTTGGCGGCGAACAAGATGCCGTCGACGCCGCTGGTGATGTAGTTGTCGATCAGCGTGATCTGGTCATCGATGTTGGCCTTGCTCGGACCGTCGGTCTTTGCATCCATCGTGCCGATTTCCTTGGCGGCGTCGGCGATGCCCTTGGACGTGGCATTGAAGTAGCCGATGCCGACGAGCTTCGGCACGTCGACGACTTTCAGCGTCTTGCCCTTGCGGTCGGGCGCGTTGGTCGGCGAGCCACCGTCATAAGGCTTGGCAGCAGCCGTCGCCGGGGTGGCATCGCAGGCGAGCGGGTTGGTCGGCAATTCATCGCCACCGGTCCAGGCGGCGGATTGGGCATGGCTGAGGCTTGTCGAGAACGACAAGGCCAGCAGTGCGCTGAGCACTCTATTACGCATTTTCATCCTCCAATTGTTCGTCCGGACACTGATGAGCGGCAGTGAAGGACGCTTCTCCCGTTGTTATCGAGTGCCGCTCCTCTCGAAGAGGTTGCTGGCGAGGATCGCCAGGATCAGGACCGCGCCGATGAGCATGATGGTGCCGTCGCCCTTCACACCGGCGAGCGACAGGCCGTTCTTCAGCGCCTGGATGAGACAAAGGCCGATCATCGTGCCGGCAATGGTGCCGCGGCCACCGAAGATCGAGGTGCCGCCAAGCACCACCGCGGTGATGGCGTCGAGCTCGATGCCGGTTCCCATGTCGGAGCGCGTGGTCGAGACGCGCGAGACGAAGATCACGCCGGCCACAGCCGCCGCAAAACCCGATGCGGTGTAGAGGGCAAGTTTGGTCTTCTCCACCGAGAGGCCGGAAAAGCGACTGGCGACCTCGTTGGAGCCGATGGCGTAGACCGTGCGGCCCCAGCGTGTGTAGGCCAGGATGATCGAGGCGATGATCGCAGCCGCCGCCAGGATCCACAGTTGCGTCGGCACGCCCAGGACCTCGCCCTGGCCGAGCACATAAAACCACTCCGGATAGCCGCGCACCGAACGCGCCTGGCTGATGCCTTCAGCCAGCCCGCGATAGAGCGCCAGTGTCGCCAGCGTCGCGATCAGTGGAGGTACGCTGAAACGGGTGATAATCAGGCCGTTGCCGAAACCGGCCAGCGTGCCGACGGCGATCGCCGCCACCGCAGCCAGAGGCAAAGGCAAGCCGATATTCTGCCAGAACACCCCGGTCAGGATCGCGGTGAGGCCGAGGATGGAGCCGACCGAAAGATCGATGCCGCCGGTGGCGATGACGAAGGTCATGGCGATGGCGATGAGGCCGATCTCCGTCATCAGCCGGCCCTGGTTGAGCAGGTTGGAGACGGTGAGGAAACGATCGGACTGGAATGACAGCACGATCAGCACGACGACCAGCAAAAGGGCCAGAAAGGTTTCGTGACGGAGCAGGGATTTCCAGTTCATCCGTGCCCCCTCAAATCCTGCTGCGCCGGCGCAGCATGTCGGCAAGCACCGTCGCCAGGATCAGCAGGCCGATGACCGCGCGCAGCCAGTAGGCCGAGACGTTGACGAAGATCAACGCCGAGCCGATCGTGGCGAACAGGATGGTCGCCAGCGTCGAGCCTATGACCGTGCCGGAACCGCCAAGGATCGACACGCCGCCGATGACGGCGGCGGTGATGACGGTGAGCTCCAGATTGGGCGGCACCGTCGACTGGATCACCTGCAACTGCGTGGCGAACAGGATGGTCGCCAGACCGGCGAAGGCACCGTGGATGACGAACACCGCGACAGTGCGGCGCTCGACCGGAATGCCGGTGGCGAGTGCCGCCTCGGCATTGCCGCCGATGGCATAAAGCGAGCGACCGAAGGCCGAGTAGCGCATCCAGAGGGCTGCAAGCACGGTCAGCACCACCATGAAGACCAGCGGCACTGGCAGGCCGAAGACACTCTTCTGGGCGATCAGGAAATCGGGCGGCAGGTTGGTGATCCAGGTGCCGCCAGTGACGCTGATCAGGCCGCCGCGCATGATCGACAGGGCGCCCAGGGTCACCACGATCGACGGGATGCGCGCATAGGCGACGAGCATGCCGATGACGGCATTGACCGCCATGCCGACCAGAACCGGCGCCAGCCAGGCGACCCAGACCGGATAACCGGCAACCGCCAGCGTGCCCGAGATCGTCGCCAGCACGCCAATCAGCGCGCCGACGGAAACGTCGATATGGCCTGTGATGATGACCATGGCCATGCCGATTGCGGCGACGGCGATGTAGGCGTTGCCGGAGAAGATCGTGGTCAGGTTGTTGGCGCTGATGAAACGCGGATTGACCATCGTCACCACGACGAAGAGGGCAACGATCGCTGCCAGCACGACGAGCTCCTGGCCATAGTCGGCAAACAGCCGCCGCAGGAAGCCCGACCGTTGCACGGCCGGACGGGTCGGCGGCAGATCGACGATTGCACTCATCACGCCGCCTCCCCGCTCTGGTGCGCCGTCATTGCCATGCCGACACGTTCGGGCGTGGCGTCGGCCCGGTCGATCTCGCCGGTGAGGCGGCCGCCGCTGATCACCAGCACGCGGTCGCTCATGCCGAGCACTTCCGGCAGCTCGCTGGAGATCATCAGTATGGCGACACCCTGTTTCACCAGCTCACCCATGATGGTGTGGATCTCGGCCTTGGCGCCAACGTCGACGCCGCGCGTCGGCTCGTCGAGGATCAGCACCTTGGGATTGGTCTCCAGCCATTTGGCGATCACCACCTTCTGCTGGTTGCCGCCCGACAGTTCACCGACCGGCTGGCCGATGTTGCGGCAGCGCACGCTGAGCCGCTTGACTGCGTCGAGCGCGCGTTGCGTTTCTTCGCCGGCCTTGATGAAGATGCCGGCCGAAAAGCGCTCGATGGAGGCCATCGACACGTTCTTGCGGATCGCCATCTGCTTGACCAGGCCCTGCTGGCCGCGATCCTCCGGCACATAGGCGATGCCGAGGTCGCGCGCCTGGCGCGGCGAGGTGATGGCAACCGTCCTGCCTTCAAGCACGATCTCGCCCGAGGTTGCCGGGGTCATGCCGAACAGCGTGAGCGCAAGTTCAGTGCGACCGCTGCCGACCAGGCCGGCAACGCCGAGAATCTCGCCGCGCCGCAGGGCAAAGGAGATGTCCTGCACATGGCGTCCATGGTTGAGGTTCTTCACCTCCAGCACCGTGTCACCGATCTTGGCGTCAGCCTTGGGAAACAGGCTGTCGATCGGCCGGCCGACCATCATGGCAACGAGAGCGGCTTCATCGACCTCGCCAATGTCGCGGGTGGCGACATAGCCGCCGTCGCGCAGCACGGTGACGCGGTCGGCCAGCGCGAAGATCTCCGGCATGCGGTGGCTGACATAGACGATGCCGACGCCGCGCTCGCGCAGCTGCCGCACCACCGCCATCAGGCGCTGCACGTCCGCTTCGACCAGCGAGGCGGTCGGCTCGTCCATGATCAGGATGCGCGCATTCTTGGAAAGCGCCTTGGCGATTTCGACACGCTGGCGCTGCGCCACCGACAGCGTCAGCACCTTGGCGTCGACGTCGAGGTCGAACGTGTCGAGCTGGTCGAGCAAGGCGCGCGTGCGTGCCCGCACCTCGCTCCAGTCGATCCAGCCGCCGGGCCTGCGTGGATAATTGCCGAGGAAGACATTCTCCGCCACGGTCAGTTCGGGAAACAGCAGCAGTTCCTGGTAGACGGTTGCGATGCCGGCAGCCGAAGCATCGCGCGTCGAAGCGAACCGGACCTCCCTACCGTCGACCGTGATGGTGCCGGCATCGGGCGAATAAAGGCCGGACATCATCTTGATCAGCGTCGACTTGCCGGCGCCGTTCTCGCCGAGCAGCGCATGCACCTCGCCCGGCCGTACGTCGAAACTGACATCCTTCAGCGCCTTCACGCCGACGAAGGATTTCGACATGCCGGCGAGGCTGACATAGGGGGCGGCGGTCACAGGCTTGCCTCCCTTTTCTCCGCACGTGCTGCATCACGGGCATTGCCGGCCAGTTCGCGCCAGCGATCGCGATAGGCTTCGAGGCCAGGCACGACGCTCGCGACGACCGGCACCGTGTCGTCGCGGAACGGCATCGTTCCGAGCGCCTTGAAGGCAAGGGCGGCGGCACCCGTGGCCGAGCCCTCGCTCATTTCGGAATGGATGACCGTCTGACCCGGGCGCAGTTGCGCCAGCATCGCCGTCAAAAGGTCGATCTTGGCGAGGCCGCCATCGACGACGAGAAGATTGTCGGAACGGATCAGGTCGAGCGACAGGTCGGTCATCATCAGCACGTAGAGGGCAGCGACCGCGGCACGCTCCTCACCCTCGACATCGCCGCCGACGATCCTGCCGCTGGTTTCCGGAAACGGTCCGCCGGCAGCCCATGACGGCAGGGCGAAGACACCACGCGCCATCACCCGCTCGACCGCCTGCTGCGGGATCGCCTGGTTCCAGCTGTCGCTGATCAGGTCATATTCGCGCCCACCCATGAAGCGCAGCGATGGCGCCGGCTCGCCATCGACCGTGACATTGGCGATCATGTCGCGCTCGCGGTCGAGCGCATCGAGCGGGCAATCGAGATTGATGATGATGACCCAGGTGCCGGTCGACACCAGCGTGAAGCCGGACAGGCCGGTCATGCGGTAATAGGCAAGTGCGGCATTGGAATCGTGCACGCCGTTGTGGACGCTGATGGTGCGGCTGGATCCGTCCGCCAGCGCGACATCCGTCTCGCCGATGACCGCACCGGCAGGCGCTATTTCCGGGAACTTGCCGCGCCAGCCCAGCCGGTCGACCAGCGAGGAGAAATCGCGCTTCAGCGGCGCCCATAGCTGGCTGTGCGCGCCGAGATAGGACCATTCCGCCAGCGGACGGCCGGAGAACCGCCAGCCCCAATACTGCGGATAGCACAGGATCGCCTCCGCATTGGCAAAGGCACGTGGCTCTTCCTGTTTCAGCCAATAGATGTGGCGCGCGATCGAGAAGCCGAGCGGCAGCCAGGGCGTATAGCTTTCGGAAAAATCCGGCAGCATCGGATCGATCACCCGCGCGATCGACGGCGGGATTTCCTGCTCGTAGTCGAGGATCGGGTGCAGAAGCTCGGCGCCGCGCACCAGGGCGAAAGCGCAGCCATGGGCCGAGACCATCAGCCCGCCGACATCATGCATCGCCACGACGTCGGCGAGTTCGCGGCTCATCCAGGCGAACAGGCGCTCGTCGTCAAGCACGTGCCTTCCGCGGTACTCCTTCCAGACCGGCCGGGTGCGGCGCTCATCGAGCAGGGCGCCGTCGGGGGCGAACACAAACAGCTTCGAATTGGTCTTGCCGAGATCGAAAACTGCGAGTGCGCGGCTCATCCCATCAATCCCCCGCTGGGCGCGATGCGCAGGGCGATACCGGCCGCCTCCAGCATCTTGGCCTGCTGGTCCGACAGCCCGTCATCGGTGATCAGGACGCCGATGCGGGTCAGCGGCAAGGCGGCGTGACGGGCATGGATGGAGAATTTGCGGCTGTCGGCCAGAACGATGACCTGGTCGGCGCTGCGGCTGAGATCCTGGATGGCACGCACCATCAGCGGATGCGATTCAAGCAGGCCGTCGGCGCTGATGCCCTGCGCACCCAGGAAGAACTTCGAGGCAAAGAAAGCCGGCTGCGACGGCGAATAGATGACGCGCGGCTCACGGTACAATTCGCCGCCAGCAATCGTCAGGCTGCATTTGCCATGCTCGCCAAGATAGGCGGCAAGCGGCATGGAATTGGTGAAGAGGCGGACGTTGCGTTCGGCCAGTTTGACGCCGAGATGGTAGCAGGTCGAGCCGCCATTCACGATGACGGCATCGCCATCCATCACCATGGTCGACGCCAATTCAGCGATCTGGCGCTTGGCATCGACGGCGAGGTCGCGGTTTTCATCGTAGGGCCGGGCAAAGGCCGTCGTCTGGGAGGCTGCGCCATCGAGCGCAGAGATGCCGCCATAGACCTTCCGCGCGCCGCCGGACTGGTCGATCTTGTCGATGTCGCGCCGGATGGTGGCAGCCGACACGCCAAGCTGTTCCTGCAGCTCGCGCACCGACGCAAAGGGCCGGTCGCGCAGCAGATCGATGATCTGCCGATGGCGGACCAAGTCGTTCAAGCCAAAATCCTCCCAAGACGGCCGATTACCGAGCGCCATGATCCAAGTTACGCAAAATCGGTGATCGCGCAAGTCATTTGTGAAAAACTTTGCTCATATTGCGATGCATATAAATCAGTTAGCAGCCGCGATATGATCGAGTTTAATCTTTCATGATTGACAAACCGCATGGCTTGGATTGATTTTAGCGTTCATGCTGCGCCCGGGAGGCCGGCGGGAGGATCAGATATGCTCGACAAACAGCCGGCGCGGCTCGCCAATCTCTGGAACGACGAGAAAGCGGCCGCGATGAGCGAGCCCGAACGGCTCGTCTATCGCTCCAACCTGTTGGGTTCCGACAAACGCATCACCAACTACGGCGGCGGCAACACGTCCTCGAAGGTCTGGCAGAAGGATCCCCTGACCGGCGAGGATGTCGAGGTGCTGTGGGTGAAAGGCTCGGGCGGCGACAGCGCCTCGATCAAGCTCGACGGTTTCGCCACGCTTTACATGGACAGACTGCGGGCGCTGAAGAACCTCTATCGCGGCGTCGCGCATGAAGACGAGATGGTCGGCTACCTGCCGCACTGCACCTTCAACCTCAACCCGCGGGCGGCCTCCATCGACACGCCGTTGCACGCCTATGTGCCGAAGCCGTTCGTCGACCACATGCACCCCGATGCCATCATCGCGGTGGCGGCCGCAAGCAATTCCAAGACGCTGACGAAAAAGATCTTCGGCGAGGCAATCGGCTGGCTGCAGTGGAAACGGCCCGGCTTCGAGCTCGGCCTGTGGCTGGCGAAATTCTGCGCGGAGAACCCTGAAGCGCGCGGCGTCATCCTGGAAAGCCACGGCCTGTTCACCTGGGGCGACACCCCAAAGGAATGCTACGAAACGACCGTCGACGTCATCAACCAGGCGATCGACTGGTTCGAGCGCGAGACAAAGGACAAGCCGGCTTTTGGCGGTGCGGTCACGCAGTCCCTACCCGCTGCGGAGCGTCGCGCCATCGCGGCACGGCTGATGCCGATCGTGCGCGGCATGATTTCGAAGCCAGGCGCGATGAAGATCGGTCATTTCGACGATTCCGACGCCGTGCTCGAATTCGTCAACGCGGCCGAGCTGCCGGCGCTCGCGCCGCTCGGCACCTCCTGTCCCGACCATTTCCTGCGCACCAAGATCCGGCCGCTGGTGATTGGTTTCGACCCGGCCAAGCCGGATATCGATGCGGTTGCCGCAGCCCTGCCTGGCGCACTCGACGCCTACCGCGCCGACTACCAGGCCTATTACGAACGCTGCAAATACGCCGACTCGCCCGCTATGCGCGACCCCAATGCGGTGGTCTATCTGATGCCGGGCGTCGGCATGTTCACCTTCGCTGGAGACAAGGCCACCGCGCGCATCTCGGCCGAGTTCTACGTCAACGCCATCAATGTCATGCGCGGTGCCGCAGCCGTCTCGTCCTATGCCGGTCTGCCCGAGCAGGATGCCTTCGACATCGAATACTGGCTGCTCGAGGAAGCAAAGCTGCAGCGCCTGCCGAAACCGAAGTCGCTGGCCGGCCAGATCGCCTTCGTCACCGGCGGCGCCGGCGGTATCGGCAAGGCAACCGCCATCCGCCTGCTGCGCGAGGGTGCCTGCGTGGTCCTGGCCGACATCGACGCGCCGGCGCTCGCCGCGGCACAGGATGAACTGGCCAAGGTTTTCGGCAAGGATTTCCTGCGCAGCGTCAGGCTCGACGTCACCGACGAGACGGGCGTGGCTGCCGCCTATGCCGACAGCGCGGTCGAATTCGGTGGTGTCGACATCCTGGTCTCGAATGCCGGCATTTCCTCATCGGCACCGATCGAAGACACCGAACTGTCGATGTGGAACCGCAACATGGACATCCTGGCCAAAGGCTATTTCCTGGTGTCGCGCGAGGCCTTCCGCACCTTCAAGCAGCAGAAGCTCGGCGGCAACATCGTCTTCATCGCTTCCAAGAACGGGCTCGCCGCCTCGCCCAATGCGGCAGCCTACTGCACCGCCAAGGCAGCCGAGATCCACCTTGCCCGCTGCCTGGCGCTCGAAGGCGCGGACCATCAGATCCGCGTCAACACTGTGAACCCGGACGCGGTGCTGCGCGGCTCCAAGATCTGGACCGGCGAATGGCGTGAGCAGCGCGCCGCTGCCTATTCGATGCAGCCGGACGAACTGGAGGAGCATTACCGCAAACGCTCGATGCTGAAACGCTCGGTGTTTCCGGAAGACATCGCCGAGGCGGTGTATTTCCTGGCGTCCGACATGTCGGCGAAATCGACCGGCAACATCCTCAATGTCGATGCCGGCAACGCCCAGAGCTTCACGCGTTGAACAAGTTTCACGCGCTGACAACAGTCAATCGCACGCGGTGGGGGCACCGCGTGTGGGGCGACTGGCATCACCAGATGCCAGTCGCCTGACTTCAGAGTATCTATGCCCCTCTGACGTAAGGCAGCAGCTCCAGTCCACCGCGGTAGATCATGTCGCCGGCCACATAAAGGATGACGACAAGGCCGACATAGGCGATCCAGCGATACTTCTGCAGCAGATTGGCAATGAAGCTCGCGGCGATGCCCATCAGCGCGATCGACAGGACGAGGCCGAACACCAACACCCGGGGATGCTCGCGCGCCGCACCCGCGACGGCCAGCACATTGTCGAGCGACATGGTGATGTCCGCGATCACGATCTGCCAGGCGGCCTGCGCGAAAGTCTTTCTCGGCGCGGACGCGCTGCCATGCGCGTTTTCGCCGGCAACGCCTGCAAGCGCTTCCTGGCCATGTCCATGCTGCAGTTCCTTCCACATCTTCCAGCATACCCAGAGCAGAAGCAGTCCGCCGGCAAAGAGCAGGCCGACGATCTGGAGAAGCTGGGTGGTGGCGGCGGCAAAGCCGATGCGCAGGATGGTGGCGGCGATGATGCCGAGCAGGATCGCCTTGGCGCGCTGATCCTTGGGCAAGCCTGCCGCTGCAAGGCCGATGACGACGGCGTTGTCGCCGGCGAGCACCAAGTCAATCATGATGACCTGGAACAGCGCTGTCATCGCTTCGGGAGTGAAAAAGGAATTGATAATTTCTGTCATACGGCACCCTTGATATCTGAAGGGCGGCGTAGCTTTCAGAGCTGCTCTGGCGCGATCGCGCTAGCGTATCGACACTTGTTGCCAGAAATCAGGGACGTCTCAGCCAGGCCACCGGATTGAAATCCCAGTCCGACATCACAGCCATGGTGGCTGCCAGAGGGGCCCGGCCTGGTGGACCTCACCTACGCGACATGGCGACAAAATTCAATGGCCAACTGCAGCGTAGCGGCAAAGGTCACAGCCGACGCGTGCAGAGCGCCATTCCACCGCCGGAGTACCGACTGTGGAATGGCGCGTTGCGCAAGGATGGCGCTATCCCTTGGCGAGGCTGGCGTTGCCAGCGCCGGCTGGAGCGCTCTTCGCCTGCCATTTCCTGTGCAGGTAGAAATACAGTTTCACATATTGACCGACGAGGATCGCGTTGAGGATCGTGCCTTCGCGGATGAACATGATCTGGTGCAGGAAGATCAGGCCGATGCAGGCCGCGACGACCAGCAGGGTGCAGTCAAACGCGGTTTTGATGTTGCCCCATTTCCTGCCCGTCCGCTTGAAGACGGTGTTGACGAACATGTCGATCGGCATCAGCACCAGATTGGCGCGGATCATCAGGAACAGGCCAAAGGCCAGCGCCGCGTCGCCGAACACCAGCAGCAGCACCTTCTGATAGTAGACATCGAGCGCGATGAAGCTGGTCATCTTCAGGTTGAAATCCAGGAACACGGCGAGCGCGAAAGCCGGGATCAGCGAGGCGAAGTTGGTGAGCTTGAAGTCTTTCGGCAGCACCAGATAGGTCAGGAACAGCATGATCAGTTCGAGGATGAAGTTGTAGGTCCCCTGGCTGAGCGGCGGGAACACCAATGTCATCGTCCGGGTCAGACTGCTTTGCGGCGAGATGCCGATGCCGGCCCTGATCGCCAGGCTGACGCCGACCGTCAGGATGTAGATACCGAGCAGATACATGATCCAGCGCGCCTTCAGGCTGCCGGTGCTTTGCATTTCGTCTGTGGCCGCTTGATGTGCCATAGGCGTTCCCCTCCCTTGATGTTCCGATTGCACCCGGCAGGCCTCCTCCGCCCGCGAGGTGTCGTGATTTCTTTGGCGACCGGCTATTCCATGAAGCGGAAGCGGTGCAACGAGATGAACAGGCTGAGCAGCTTGTTGACAACCGGCTCGCCCTCGTTGCGGTTGCCCATCTCTTCCAGCGCGGCATCGACGGCGGCGGCACTGGCTGTCAGTTCATCCACCGTCATATCCGCCATGACGCCGTGGATTTCGAGCGGCATCACCGCCTTCTCCACCTTGTTGTCGGTGACGATGCAGGCGCCGGAATAGCGGTCCACCTGCTTCAAGCAGTGACACATCTCCTCGCTGTCCTGGCCGACGACGACGAAATAGGGCGTCGGGGCCGGCCAGAAGGTGGCGACGGCGCCGCGGGTTACGTTTACGCCCTGGAACAGGCCGCTGACGATGTGGCGCTTGCCGTCGGCATAACGCTGGACAACACAAAGCCGGCTCAGCGTCTTGCCGTCATGTTCCTGGACGACCGTGCCATCCTTGAAAGGAACCCAGATTTCCTGGTGGAACTTGGCGTGCCCACGCCCGTAGACGTCGAACAGCAGGACCTTGGCCTGGCTGCCATCCGCGGAAATCTCCAGCGGCACGATGTCGAGCGCCTGCGGTGTCAGGTCATCCAGGCCCGGCCGCCCTTTGGTGCGCATGCCGGAATAGTCGATGTCGGCGTTGCGCAACAGCTTGCCGCCCTCGGCGATCAGTTCACCGTCCTTGAAGACGTAGAGCGGATTGATCCGCGACAGGCTGTCGGTCAGCACGATGTCGGCGAAACGGCCCGGCGTCAGCGAACCGATCTGGTCGTCCATGTGGAACGATCGGGCGGTGTTGTAGGTGGCCATCTTGATCGCCTTGATCGGATTGATGCCCATGTCGGCGCACAGCGAGATGATCCAGTCCATATGGCCCATCTTGTGCAGGCGCTCGATCGAGATGTTGTCGGTGCACAGCATGAAGTTGTCGGTCGGGAACTTGCGGTCGACAATGCTGCGCAGCAGCGTCCGGATCACCTCGTTGCTGCCGACGCCGAACTTGATGTGGGTCGGGAAGCCGTAGCGGATGCTCTTCTCGATATCGTCACCGGTCCAGACATCGTGGTTGTTGGAGACGCCGATCGCCGGCAGGTAATTCAGGACCATGTCGGACAGTGCGGTGACGCCCCAATGACCGTTGAGGAAGCCACCCTTCTCGCGGACCCAGGCAGCCTTGTGGAAGTCGTCGTCATTGCCTGAGCTGTAGGTGAAGTGTTCGAATTCGCCGAGGCCGATGACCGGCTCCATCTCCAGAACCGCTTTCGTCACCGACGCAGACGTCTTCTTGCCGGGTGCGAAGGCATAAAGACGATAAGGCAGCTTGTGATAGTCCCTGAACAGGTCCTTCGCCGCCTGCACGCCGTCCTCGCCCGCCGCACTCAGAAGATCGAGGCACTCGGCAAAGATCGTCGTGGTTCCGCACGGCACCATGGCTTCGGCGAGCGCCGTCGGATTGGCGAGTTGGGATTCGAAATGCAGATGCGCGTCGATCAGCCCAGGAATCGCATAGAGCCCCTTGCCGTCGAAGACCTGCCTGACCTTGATGGTCGTCTCATCCGGATTCAGCGCCACGATGCGCTTGTCGTAGACGAGGATCGAGCCCTGGTAGACGGTCTCGCCATGCACGTCGAGGATGTTGAGGTTGTTGACGAGAAGGTCTGCTTCCTTCTTGCCGTGCAGGATATCGAAGATCGCCCTGACCTTCTCGTAGTGATCGATCTTGACGTGCTGCATGCTGGCCGTTCCTCCCTCGCCGCTCTTGTGCGGACAATAAGAGGTGATTGAACCGCTTCCGAAAAGCAGTATTTTCTGCACACATCGCTCTCTTTTCGAGAGCAATCGGTCATGAGGTTCCCGGTGCTGCATTCCCGTATCCTGCGCTATCTCGACGAGGTCGCGCGTAGCGGCTCGATCCGCGGCGCCGCTGAAAAACTGCATGTCGCCTCATCCGCCATCAACAAGCATGTGCTGCAACTGGAAGAGACGATCGGCGAACCGCTGTTCGAGCGCCTGCCGCGCGGGCTGAGGCTGACGCCGGCCGGTGAAATCCTGGTCGCCCATGTGCGCCGGACGATGAAGGAGTACAGCCAGGTCGAAGCTGAGATCCGCGACCTGAAGGCGCTGCAGAGCGGCGAAGTCATCATCGCCACGATGAACGGGCTGGCGGGCGGTATCGTCCCGCAGGTGGCGGCCGCCTTCTGCGCGCGCCATCCGAAGATCAAGATATCGATCCGGGTGATGTTCATCCGCGACATCGTGCAGGCGGTTGCCGATGGCGAGGCCGATCTCGGCTTCGCCTTCAACCTGCCCGAACACCAGCAACTGGAAGTGCTGACCAGGATGGATGGCCGCCTCGGCGCCATCGTCTCGCCTGAACACGCGCTTGCCGGCATGGAATCGGTGCCGCTCGCACATTGCGCCGACTATCCACTCATCTTCGCCGATCGCAGCATGCTGATGTTCGACATCATGACGGATGCCTTCCGCCAGGCCGCGCTCGACGTCGAGCCGAGCTTTCTGACGAACTCGATCGAGTCGATGAAATACCTGGCGGCGGCGGGAAACGGCGTCGCCTTCCTCAGCAAGTTCGACATCGCCGAGGAATATCGCAGCGGCACGCTGGCCTATCTGCCGATCCGCGACCGTGCAATGGGCAAGAACATGCTGTCGCTGGTGCAGCGCGAGCGGCGCTCGCACGGCCTGGCGACATCCATGTTCGCGGAAGAGATCGCAAGAGCGCTGCGCGCTACCATCGAGTGACACCGACCGTTGCCACGCCAACGCAGCAGCGGCCGGCAATGGTTTGCCGGCCGCTTTTGTCTGGGTCACACCTGCTTACAGCCCGTTGTCCTTCAGGATCTGCGGTGCGTTTTCCTTGGTGATCGTCAGGGTCGGCAGGATGACGGTCTTCTCGACCTTCTCGCCGCCGAGGAACTTCAGCGCCTGGCGCAGGCCTTCGGCGCCTGGCGTGGCATAGAGGAAGGTCGCTGACAGCTCGCCCTTGTTGACGAGTTGTACGCCCTCATTGGGCAGGCCGTCGATGCCGATGAACTTCATCTCCTTTTCACGGCCGGCATCCTTGGCGGCGAGATAGGCGCCATAGGCCATCGGGTCGTTGTGGCCATAGACGAGATCGATCTTCTCGTTGTTGCGCAGCGCAGTCGCCATGATGTTGTAGGCTTGGTCCTGCTTCCAGTCGCCCGACTGCTTGTCGAGCAGGTATTTGATGCCCGGCTCCTTGTCGGTGAATTCATGGAAACCGTCATGGCGATCATGCGCGGCCTGCGTGCCCATGCCGCCCCAGATCTCGACGACATTGCCGGCGGCCTTGCCGGTGCCACCGAGAAGCCCGACCGCATATTCGCCGGCCGCGCGGCCGATCAGCTTGTTGTCGCCGCCGACGAACTGCGTGAAATCCTTGGTCTCGACATTGCGGTCGAGCACGAAGACCGGAATCTTGGCCTCGATCGCCTTCTGCACCACGCCGGTGAGCCCGGCCGATTCCTTTGGCGAGATCAGCAGCGCGTCGACCTGCTGCTGAATCAGGTTCTCGACATCGGCGACCTGCTTCTCGGTCTTGTCCTCGCCATCGGTGATGATGAGATTGACGTTGGGATGTTTGGCGGCTTCGGCAAGGATGTCCTTGTTGAACTGCGCCCGCCACGGCTCGATGGTGGTGACCTGGCTGAAGCCGATGGTCCATTTCTTGTCTTCGGCAAAGGCACTGCCCGGCATCAGGACGGTGGTAGCGGCAAGCACTGTCGTCAGGGCTGCCAGCCCCAGCAATTCACGGCGTTTCATTTGCGTTTCCTCCGATTGTTCGAGACTGCGTCTCTTTTGTCGTCCGCTCCTCCGCGGACGTTGGCGTCAGCACCGGCCGCTTTCGCGGCAGGCGCAGATGGGAAAAGAGGTCGGCGGCGTTGCGCTCCTGCACCAGCACCGTGCCGATGATGATCAGGCCCTTCAGCACAAGCTGCAGGTTGGAATTGATGTTGTGCAGTTGCAGGATGTTGGACAGCAGCCCGAAGATCAGCACGCCGCAGAAAGTGCCGGCGAGGCTGCCGCGACCGCCCATCAGGCTGGTGCCGCCGATGACGACGGCGGCGATGGCGTCGAGCTCCAGCCCGGCGCCGGCGTCCGGCTTGCCCTGGCGGTACTGCGCCACATAGAGCACGGCGGCGATGCCGGCGAGCAGGCCTGACATGGCATAGGTCGCGATCTTGACGCGACCGGCGGCGATGCCGGAAAGCCTGGCCGCCTCCTCATTGCCGCCGATGGCATAGACATAGCGGCCGAATGGCGTGAAGCGCAGCACGGCGCCATAGATGACGATGGCGCCGAGGAAGAACAGCCCCGGCATCGGGATCACGCCGAAGGCGAGCGACCGCAGGACCTCGAAATCCTCGGTCGCGTTGGAGCCGGTATAGACCGGCAGCACGGCGTTGTTCTGCCCGGCGGTCAGGCGCGCGATGCCGAGCGCCGTCACCATCATGGCCAGCGTGACGATGAAGGGCTGCAGCCGGCCGGCGACGATGATGACGCCGTTCAGCGCGCCGAACAGCAGGCCGACGCAGGGCGCCACGATCAGAACGCCGAGCACGCCGAATTTCGAACCGACCTGCGGCAGCAGAAACCACAGCGCGAAGGCGCAGAGGATCACGCCAACCACGGCAGGCAGCGCGACGCCGCGCGTGACATCGAGCTGGGTGGCGCGATGCTGTGCGCCTGCCGCCGGCCTGGCGAGGTTGGCGAACAGGAAGCGTGTGACGACGACACCGAGGAACAGGGCAATGAAAGCCACGGCCGGGATGCCCATGACGGCCGCCGGCGTGGCGCCCGGCATCGTCAAAAGCATCGCCGTCACCACGGTGCAGATCGCCATCAGCGAGCCGACCGAAAGGTCGATGCCACCGGTGATGATCACCGCGGTCATGCCGGTGGCGATCAGGCCGGTGGTTGAGACCTGTCGCAGCACGTCGAGCAGATTGCCGTAGGACAGGAAGATGTTGCTGCCCTTGGAGGTGACCGGCGAGGAGAACACGCCGATCAGGAAGATGGCGATCAGCCCCCAGTAAAGCTTGGTGCGCGACAGGACCTTCAACGCGCTCATGCTGCCGTCCGTCCCTTGGCATGCCGGGGTGCTGCCAGTTGCATGATGCGTTCCTCGCTGGCCTGGTTGCGGGGGAGAATGCCGGTCTGGCGGCCTTCGGCCATCACCAGGATGCGGTCGGACAGATGCAGCAGTTCCGGCATCTCGGAACTGACGACGACGATGGCGAGCCCTTCGTCGGCCAGTTTGAAGATGAGGTCGTAGATGTCGCGCTTGGCGCCGATGTCGATGCCGCGTGTCGGCTCGTCGAGCAGCAACACGCGCGGCTTCGTGGCCAGCCACTTGCCGATCACCACCTTCTGCTGGTTGCCGCCGGACAGCGTGCTGGCAATCTGGTCGATGCCGCTGCAGCGGATGCCCAGTGCCTTGACGGCCTCGTCGGCCAGCGCCTTTTCGTCCGAGACGGAGCGCAGGCCGAAACGGGACAGCGCGCCGACCAGCGGCAGCGCGACATTGTCGACGATCGAGGCCTTGAGATAGAGGCCCTCCGCCTTGCGGTCCTCGGTGACCAGCGCGATGCCGAGACGGCGCGCATCGCGCGGCGAACGGATCGCCACCGGCCTGCCGTCCAGCCGGACGTCGCCGTCGACCTTGCCCACGGCACTGCCGAAGATCGCCTGCAGGATTTCGGTGCGGCCGGAACCGAGCAACCCGCCGATGCCGAGGATCTCGCCGCGTCCGAGATCGAAGCTGACGCCGGAGATCACCTTGCGCCAACCGTGGCGATCCGGCCTCTCGAAAGAAAGGGCGCGCACCGTCAGGATCGGCATGTCGTAGTGGGCGGCGCGCATGGCGGTGGACGCATCGAGCAGCGTGCGCCCGACCATGGCGGCAATCAGCCTGTCTTCGTTGAGTTCGCTCATCGCGCGCGTCAGCACATGGCGCCCGTCGCGGAAGACCGTGGTGCGATCGGCAAGATGCATGACCTCGTCGATGCGGTGGGAGATGTAGACGATGGCAACGCCCTGCCCGGCGAGCTGGCGCATGATGCGGAAAAGCCGCTGGCATTCGGCCGGCGACAGCGCCGAGGTCGGCTCGTCCATGATCAGGATGCGCGCATCCTTCGACAGTGCCTTGGCGATCTCGACCAGTTGCTGTTCGCCAACCCGCAGGCCGCCAACACGCGCCTGCGGATCGAGGTCGATGCCCAGCGACTTGAGCAGGACGCGTGATGCGTCAAGGCTGGCCTTGCGGTCGACGATCAAACCGGCGATCAGCTTTTCGCGACCGAGAAAGATGTTCTCGGAGACGCTCAGCTCTGGGACGAGGTTGAGCTCCTGGTGGATGATGGCGATGCCGGCATCCTCGGCGTCGCGCACGCCGGAAAACCGCACCGGCTGGCCGGCGACGGAGACGACACCCTCATAGTCGGTGTAAACGCCGGAGAGGATCTTCATCAGCGTCGACTTGCCGGCGCCGTTCTCACCCATCAGCGCGTGGATCTCGCCGCGCCGCAGGTCGAAGCCGACGTCGCTCAGCGCAACGACGCCGCCGAAAGCCTTCGAGATGTTGCTGGCGGCGAGCATCGGCTGCCCCGCCACGGGGGCACCATGTTCCGGCGCGGATTCACGTTCGGCCATGACAGGAACGGCCTCCCTACCGTGCTGCCAGTCACGGTGAAAAGCTAATCTAAACGTTTCGAAATAGTCAAGGATGGAGTCAGGTTCGAGATGCGATGTTTTTTTGATTCTTGCTAAAAACAGGAGAATTCCATAGGTATGGACAATTGATGCGCTTCAAAACGTTTCGAAAATGACCGAGCCTGGCCTCAGAAAATCCCGAAAGAGCGGCGCACCGACCATGCTGCACGTGGCGGAAGCCGCGCGCGTTTCGGTGGCGACGGTCTCGGCCTATATCAACGGCACCACCACGGTCAGCCAGGAGCTTTCGGCTCGCATCGAGCAGGCGATCCGCGAGATCGGCTACAAGCGCAACGCCATTGCGCGCAGCCTCAAGATCGGCACCACACGCACGATCGGACTGACGGTGCCGCACATCACCAATCCGTTCTTCACCGACGTCGTCTCCGTCATCCAGCAGGCCTTCGATCGCGCCGGCTATGCGGTGATGCTGTGCTGCACCGATGAGGATCTGAGCAACCAGGATGAGCAAATCCGGCTGCTGCTCGACCGCATGGTCGACGGATTGATCATCGCCCGCGTCGGCGACGGCGCCTATCTGAGGGAAACCGTCGAACGCGCCAATGTGCCAGTGGTGCTGCTCGACCGCGAAGTCGACGGGGTCGACAGCGACCGGGTCGTGCTCGACAACCATCAGGCGGTGTTCGAAGCGATCACCTACCTGCTCGATCTCGGCCACCGCCGCATCGGCTACATCACTGGCGCCTTCAATATCACGCCGATGCGCGACCGCATGACCGGCTATCATGAGGCGCTGCTTCATGCCGGGCTGGAGTTCGACCAGAGCCTGGTGCGCTCCGGCGACCTGCATGAGGCCGACGGCTACACCGCCGCCATGCAGCTGCTTTCCCTGCATGAGCGCCCGACCGCGATCTTCTCCGCCAACAACCCGATGGTGGTCGGCGCCATGAAGGCGATCCGCGACCTCGGCCTGTCCTGTCCGGAGGACGTCTCCGTCATCTGCTTCGACGACTTTCCGTGGGCCGACGTCTTCAACCCGCAACTGACCACGATCGCGCAGCCGGTGCAGGCGATCGGCGAACAGACGGCAAGCCTGCTGCTCGATCGCCTCAACGGCAACCGCGAAGCGCCGTCGCGGCGGCTGGTGCTGAAGGGGCGGCTGATGGTGCGCAATTCCTGCCGGCCGCTGCTGGCGTCGGTCAATAAGGACACTTCGGCAGCAGTCGTCGCATCATCGAGCTAGCAGTGGCCGCTACCGCCATGCGCTTGGGCTCGCCAGATCCCGCGTCCAGAGCCTAGCATCTATATCCGACGGACTGGCGCGGGGTACCGGGCAACCACGTCGTCAACCGTCAACAATGTGATGCCTTCTACGATCGATTGCGCAACCAGGATTCGATCGAAGGGATCCTTGTGAATGGGTGGAAGTCCATCCACGGCAACGGCGTGCTCACCTGTGACCGGGAGTTCGTGGTAGCCGTTGTCGACCAGTCCGCGTCTCAACAGACGCGGATCGACCGTGAAGTCAGCGCGACCAAGTCCGCGCTTGATAGCGACCTCCCAGAGACTGGCCGCGCTGAACAACAGATCATTATCCGCAGCCTCAATTTCCGCGAGTGCGGCGGGCGATAGTTTGCCTGGCTCGGCTGCGGCCCAGAGCAGCAGATGCGTATCCAACAGGAGCTTCATGCATCGCCGCCAAACAACTTTTCGATCTGATCACCGCCCATGCGATCAAAGTCTTCTGGCACGGAGAACTGTCGGGCCATGAAACCGACACGACGGGTTTCGCCGGCGGCCGGAGCCTCCAGTGCAACAACTTTCACCATCGGCTTGCCGGATTTGGCAATGATGAAGGATTCGCCCTTTGCGGCCTTGTCGATGAGCCGCGAGAGATGCGTCTTGGCCTCGTGAATGTTGACGGTACGCATAAAACCTCCAGGACTTAGTCCAGCTAACTTAGTCTAAGTGAACTCAATCAGCAAATGCAATGTAAGGGTCTAGTCCACGGCGTGAAGCTCGCGCGGGATCGCCTCGCCGACGGCAAAGCCTGAGAAGGTCACGTCAAAGCCTGGACCTTGCGGCGAGCAGGCCATGACGCCGATGTGCGCTTCATCCGCCGGGAACGGACACAGCCGTGCCATCTGCCAGGCCGTGTCACCGACCGCATATTGCACGCGCACCGCGTCGCCGTGCCGGGTCAGGCGAATACGAACCGGATCGATCGGGCTGGCAGCAGGCAGCGGGATGACGGACCAGTCCGAGACGCCACGCGTGACGACGACGGAAAAATGCATCATGCCATCGGTGTATTCGATGCCGGCCTTGATCCAGTGCTGCTCGTCCAGCCGCAGGAAAAGACCAGCCTGGTCGTAGAGATCGGCATAGTCGCCGAGCACGGTCGCTTCCGCTGAAAAATCATCAGCGACCGCACAGGTGTAGGCATGGCCACTGTCACGGATGAAACCGTAGAAGGTCTCGCGCCAGAAATCCGTGTCCGGCTCGGTCCTGAGCTTCAGCGCGCCGGCATCGCCCGACCAGGATTTCGGCTCGTTGAGCCAGGAAAACTGCACTGCCAAGACCATCACCTCCGCGAACATGCTGGCGCCCAGTGTGACGAGACGCCGGGCTTTGTCAAAGCCGTCAGCGGCTTGCCCGCAACGGACGCGGCTTGAGGAAACTCAACAAGGCATCGATGAAGGCCCGGGTCTTGCGTGGCATGAGCTGCCTGCTCGGGAAGACGGCCCGCACCATTGCCGGGGACAGCCGCCATTCGGGCAGCACACGGACGAGTTCACCGGTGGCGAGATAAGGCTGTGCGAACAGGTCCGGCATCGCGGTGATGCCGGCTCCGGAGCGCGCCAGGCGAAAAAGCAGATCGTAGGAGTTCGCCGAAACCCGCCGTCCCGACATGTCGACCGGAACCGAAAGCGCGTCCCTGTTCAACAACCAGCTTACTGGCATGCCGTCGGCGAGCAGGACGAGCAGTTGATGCTGCCCCAGCGCTTCGGGCGTATCAGGTTCGCCGGCTTGCTTCGCATAGTGCGGCGAGGTGTAGAGACCGATGCCCATGTCGACCAGATGCCGGGTGGTCAGCTGCACGTCGTGGGTTTCGCCGCCGATGCGGATGGCAAGGTCGAAGCCGTCACCGATCACGTCGACATAGCGCGGGGAAAGGTCGAGCTCGAGCTGGATTTCGCTGTAGACCTTGCTGAACTCCGCCAGCATCGGCGCCAGCGAGATGGCGGCGAGATCACCGGGAACGGACACGCGCAGGCGTCCCGAGGGCGTCACCTGCCGATGCTCGGCGACCGCCATGACCGCATCGACCTCGTGGATGATCTGTTCCGCCGGAATGAGCACGCGCTGTCCCATCTCGGTCAGGAAGTTGCGGCGCGTGGTGCGCTGGAGCAGGCGCTCGCCCAGCTGGCTTTCGAGAACGGAGATGCGGCGCGACACCGTCGATTTCGGCAGGCCCAGCCGTTCAGCGGCAGCGCTGAAGCTGCCGGTTTCGGCGACACGCGCGAAAATCATCAGATCGAATGGGTCGGGTGCGGTCGACATGCCTGGCCATGAATTGTTTCAAACATGAAACAATCAAACCCATTCGCGACAATAGCGCAACGACGAGATTGCCGATTAGCTGGCGCAGTGAACCTCATTGCTCATCGGGTGCAGACGACGTGACCGCATCGGCCAGAAACCTCCTCGACAAGGCGCTCGTATGGGAAAGCGCGGTGGGCTGGACCCCGGAATGCCTCGACGAGGGCCCGGAGATGCTGGTGCGGTATCGCGACGCCGGCTTCTCCTTCCTGTCGCTGACGATCGGCGCTGACTGGGACCGGCCGGAGCCGACGCTGCGCCACCTGTCGCAGCAGCGGCGCTGGTTCGAGCAACGCGCCCATGATTACCAGCTGATCGAAACGGTTGCCGACATCCGTGCCGCGAAACAGGCGGGCAAGATGGCGATCAGCTTCCACCTGCAGGGCGCCGGTCCGGCGGCGCACGAGCCCGCCATGATCGACAGCTGGTATCGGCTCGGCATCCGCTGGATGATCCTGGCCTACAACACCCGCAACCCGCTCGGCGACGGCTGCCACGAACCTTCGGACGCCGGCCTTTCGATGCTGGGACGCGCCTTCGTGGCGGAGGCGAACCGCGTCGGCATGATGCTCGACGCCAGCCACGCCGGCATCAACACCTCGCTCGACATCATCGAGCTGTCGGAAAAGCCGGTGGTGTTTTCCCATTCCAGCGTCCGCGCCCTGAAGAACCATGAGCGCAACATCGACGATGTCCAGATCAAGGCGCTGGCCCGACGTGGCGGCGTCGTCGGCATCAATTCCATCGGAGCCTTCCTGACAGACGACAACCGTTCGGATGTTCCCGCCCTGATGCGCCACATCGACTATGTCGCCCAGCTGGTCGGGCCTGAACATGTCGGCCTCGGTCTCGACACCGTCTTCTACCAGCCCTTCATGACCAAGCTCTACGACGCCGGCCCGATGATGGCCCTGCGCGGCTATCCGCGCCCGCCCTGGGCTGATGTCAAACCGGAGGTCCTGCCCGAACTGGTCGAGGCGCTGGAACGCCATGGCTATTCGGAGACAGCCATACTGGGCGTGCTGGGCGAGAACTTCATGCGGGTCGCCGAACAGAACTGGCGTCCGTCCAACACCTGAAGCAGGAGCGCATCGTGAAACTGATGAAATGGCTGCTCGCGGCAGCCCTGTTCACCGCCAGCCATGGCCTCGCCTATGCCGACCCGAAACTGGTCGAGATCGCCAGTTTCGGCGAACACCCCGCGCTCAACCAGGTTGCCGAGGGCTTCAAGGCGCGGATGACGGAGCTGGGTTATGTCGACGGCAAGGATGTCACCTATGGCTTCCAGCACGCCAATTTCGACCGCAGCCTCGTGCCGCAGATCCTGCGGCAGGTGGAAGCAAAGCATCCGGCGCTGATCCTGGCCATCACCACCGGCCTCAACCAGGCGGCGGTGCGCGGCATCACCGACAAGTCGATCCCTGTCGTGTTCGGCGCGGTCGTCGATCCGGTCGTGGCCGGCATCGTGCCCGACTGGCAGCACGGCTCGGCCTGGAGCACCGGCGCATCGATGCTGCCCGACTTCGACGCGTCGTTCGACTACCTCAAGAAGGTGCTGCCTGGGGTCAAGAAAGTCGGCACGCTGTTCAATCCGGGCGAGGACAACGACACCTCCAACATGGAGCTGATCAAAAAGGCTGCCGCCAAGGCCGAGCTCGAGGTCGTCGCCGTACCGGTCGACAATCCCAACGACCTGCCGCAGCGCGTGCAGAGCTTCGCCGGACAGGTCGACGCCATCTTCCTGATCCAGTCCAACGTGGTCCAGACCTCGGTGCCGGTCGTCGCCCAGGTGGCACAGCGGATCAAGCTGCCGCTGTTCAACTCAGTCTACGCGCCCGATCTCAAGGACCAGCTCGCCGGCTTCCACGCGATCTCCTACCGCAAGAATGGCGAACACGCGGCCGATATCGCCGACCGCATCCTCAAGGGCGACAAGCCGGCCGACATCGCGCCCTATGTTCCCAAGGCCGAGGACTTCGACGCCTATGTCAGCCCCAAGGGCCTTGCCGCTGTCGGCCTGACGGTTCCGGACGCGCTCAAGGACAGCCCATGGCTGCTCAAGTGACAGCGACGGGCATGCCCTTGCTCGTCTGCACGGGCCTGCGCAAGACCTTCAATGCGGGTCTCGCCGGTGCCAGACCCGCGCTTAACGGGGTGGATCTGGTTCTCAACCGCGGCGACTTCGTCGTCATCATCGGCTCGAACGGCGCCGGCAAGTCGACGCTGCTCAACACCATTGCGGGTGCGATCGAACCGGACGGCGGTTCGATCAGCCTCGATGGCCGCGACATCACAAGGCTCGCCGCGCACCGCAGGGCCGGCATGATCGCCCGCGTCTTCCAGGACCCGATGGTCGGCACCGCGGCGGCCATGACCATCGAGGAAAACCTCGCGCTCGCCGAGCAGCGCGGACAGCGCCGCGGCTTCGCCCGCCATCTCGACAGCGCCAGTCGCGAGCGTTACCGGGCACTGCTCGCCGGCCTGTCGCTCGGCATGGAAAGCCGGCTGTCGACACCCGTCGAACAGCTTTCGGGTGGCCAGCGCCAGGCGCTGTCGCTGATCATGGCCTCGCTGTCGCACCCTTCGCTGCTGCTGCTCGACGAGCATACGGCGGCCCTCGATCCGCGCACCGCCGACCTCGTCATGGAGATGACCCTGCGCATCGTTGCCGAACAGTCGCTGACCACCTTGATGGTTACCCACAACATGCGTCAGGCGATCGAGACCGGCAATCGGCTGATGATGATGGATGCAGGGCGCGTCCGCGACGACATCGGCGGCGCGGAAAAGGCGGCGCTCACGCCGGCCGACCTCGTCGAGAAGTTCAGAATCGACAACGACCGCATGCTGCTTGGGACCTGACCAATGGACGTGCTCCACGCCTATCTCAACCTCGTGCCGGTGACGCTGTCGCAAAGCCTGATCTATTCGTTCCTGGTGCTCGGCATCATGATCCCGTTCCGACTGCTGAGCTTTCCCGACCTCACCAGCGAAGGCGCGTTTCCGCTCGGCGGCTGCGTCTGCGCGGCCTTGCTGATGGCCGGATGTCCGCCGCTGCTGGCAACGCTGGCGGCGATGTTGGCCGGCGTCGGCGCCGGTGCTGCGACAGCTCTCGTCCACCTGCGTTTCCGCATCAACTCACTGCTGGCCGGCATCCTGATCTTCACGGCGCTCTACAGCCTCAACATGCGCATCCTTGGCCGCTCGAATGTCGCCCTGTTCGGCGCCGACAACATCTTCATGCAGATCAATCCGGCCATCCTGACCGATATCCGCCTGCAGGTGGTGACATTCGCACTGCTGATCCTCGCCGTGCTGGTCGCCTTGCGCTGGTACCTGTCCACGCAGTCCGGCGCAGCCCTGCGCGTCATCGGCATCAATCCGGACCTGGCGCCTTCACTGGGCATCAGCATCTGGACCTGCACCATCGTCGGGCTCGGGCTCGCCTCCGGGCTGACGGCGCTTGGCGGCGCACTCATCGTGCAGTTGCAGGGCTATGCCGATGTCGGCATGGGTACGGGCATCCTGATCAACGGCCTCGCTTCGCTGGTCATCGGCGAAACGATCACCGGGCGGCAGACGGTGACCCGGCAATTGCTGGCGCCGATGGTCGGCGCGACGGTCTATTATCAGCTCGTGTCGCTGGCGCTGTCGCTCGGCCTGCAGCCCAGCGACCTGAAGGTGGTGACCGCCGCCTTCGTGCTGGTGACCCTGGGCTTGCCGATACTGCGCAGCCGCGGCGCGCTGCGCGAAACCATGCGCGCCTGAATCCAATCCAGGTGTAGCCTATGGCAGCTTACCCGGACTGAGGTCATTCAAACGATCAAGGCCACGGCCAAGCCCGAAAAGGCCAGCAGGAAGCCGCCAATGTAGATGCGGAACGTGGTCTGATATCGCGCCGCCGCATTCGCATGGATGCGGTTGTTGAGCATGCGAAACAGCACGATCGTGAACAGCACGGCACTGCCGAACAGCGCCAAAGCGATGATGAAGTCGGAGGCGCTGTAGAGCGCAGGAGACGATGCATCGGCCTGTGAGGCCCAATTGGCCAGGAATGCCAGCAGGAAGCCGAGGACGATGCCGACGGACGTCACCATCGGCTGTCGATAACCGGCGATCTCACTCTCGAACTGCTTGTCGTTGTCGTCCATCCGGATCACCTCTTGCTGCGACAAGTCGTCCCGACACCGCTCATCATGTTTATCGCGGATGGCGGCAGGCCGCCGCACAGCGCGGTCGCCGACCGCCGGGTTCAGCATTGTGCGCGGATTAACTTTGGAATGCCGAGACCATGCGATCAAGCATCTTGTCCAGGATCACTTCCGACGTCGCGAAATTGAAGCGCACATAGCCATCAGCCGACGGATCGAACATTGCGCCCGCCATGGTTCTCACGCCGGCCTCGTCAAGCAGGTCGTATGGAGTTCGGTTTTTCGCGGGACGGGCAAGGTCGATCCAAGCCATGTATGTGGCCTCGCCGGGGATCATCCTGGCCCCGGGGATCAGGCTGACCGCATCGGCCACCCTGTCGCGATTGCGGCGCAGGACCATCTGCTTCTCGGCGAGCCACTCGTCTCCTTGCACCCAGGCCGCCTCCGTGGCGTCGACGCCGAACACGTTGGGTTGCCCGAGCAGCGAGCGGGCGACTGTCTGCAGAAATCTGGTTTGAAGATCCGAGGAGGAGAAGTGCATCACGCCGCACCGCAGGCCCGGTATGTTGAAGGCTTTCGACGCCGAGGTCAGCGTGATGACCCGTTCGTCGAGTTCGCCGCCAAGGCTGGCCAACGGAATGTGAACTCCATCGAGCGTCAGGTCGGCATGGATCTCATCCGAGATCACGATCAGATCATGCTTTGCCGCCAGCGTTTTGACAGCATCCAGCTCTTCCCGAGTGAGGACCCTGCCGGTCGGATTGTGCGGGTTGCACAGGATCAGCATCCTGACGTCCGCTGGAAGCGAGACATCGCCATTCGGTGCGAAACCATTGCGGGTATCAACGAGTGGCAATGGATGAAGACGTCTTGCGGTCTCTTCGATGAGCCAACGGAAGGGCGGGTAGCAAGGCGTGTGAACCGCCACGCTCTCGCCGGGTTTGGTGAAGGCCAACAGGCATGCGGCAATTGCCTGGTCGAGCGACGTCACCACCTCCACCGTAGCGGGGTCGGCCATCCAGCCGAAGCGCTTCGCCATGCGCCTTGAGAACTGATCCGCCACATGCGCGCTCATCGAGCCGGCTCCCCGCACGGGGTAGCCATAGTCCATTTCTCGCACCAGGCGTTTGATCGCCGCCTGCACGGCAGGGGGAGCTCCATAGTCCGTTTCGGCAATCCAGGCGGGATATGCCTGTTGACCGGTGAGACTCCACTTCGCATTGCGCCGCGCGCGAAGAAGGTCTTCTTCAAGGCGAACGAACGTCATGGGTGACCTTTTTTGTCCGTGATTTTCGTAACGATATAGCATAACGTTCTGGTGTAAGCCACGATAAGAAGCATCCTAGGGTGAAACATCTGACTGAGTGACTGACCGATAGTCACTTGACTCCTTCTCGCTCACATCAATATGAAGATGAACTTGATAGCCAAGTTCAACTTTTGTGACGCGATCCGCTCCGCGCGGTTCGCGCAGGGTGACTCATGTCCGATGCCAGCGCGGCGCTCGAAGACCGCAACACCGTCCAGCCGATCTCCGACCAGCAAAGAGCGCCGGAAGCTTCGGCACCCTACCTGCCTCGAACAGGCCAGCTCTGGCGCCTGCTCGGACCAGTCCAGGCGCATCTGGTCGGCTGTTCGTTTCTTTCGGCCCTGGGCGCGGCTGCAGGGATCGCCCCTTATATCGCCATCGCGGAGATCGCCCGTCTGGCGCTCGGCGCCGCCACCATCGCGTCGGTCAGAGACAGCATCTGGCTGTGGGTGATGATCGCCGTCGCAGGTGGGTCCCTGCGCCTGATCCTCGTCTTCTTCTCCTCCCGGCTCGGCCACTATGCCGATGCGGAGATCCTCCACCATATCCGGGTCGGGCTGGTGCGCCGCCTCGGCGTCTACCCGATCGGCTGGTTCAAGGCCGTCGGGTCGGGCGCCGTCAAGAAGGCGATGACCAGCGACCTTGAGGACATGCATCAGCTGATCGCCCATGCGCTCGGCGAGATGATCGGCGCCGCCGTCGCGATCGTCGTCGGCATCGGATATCTCGTCCTTGTCGACTGGCGCATGGCGGCGGTGACGATCTTCGTCCTCGGTGCCTGGGCGGTGTGCTTCCAGGTCGCCATGCGCTCGATGTCCTTCCATCTCGGGCGTCTGAACACCGCGGAAGCCCGGATCAGCGCCGCCAGCGTCGAATATGCGGACGGCATTTCCGTGGTGAAGACCTTCGGCACCGGGGGCAGGATCATGGAGCGTTTCGCCGATACGGTGCGCGAGCATACCGAGGCCTTCCGCATCTGGGTCGACGAAACCCGCTACAGCTCCGCAGTCGCGCGCCTGCTTGGTTCGGAGATGGCGCTGCTTGCCGCGGTCATGGCGGCCGGCATCTGGCTGATCAGCCGCGACGCCATCGCCGCCGCCGACCTGCTGCCCTTCCTTGTCGTGGGCATCGGGCTGCCGACATCGATCATGCCGGCCATCCTCGGGTCGCAGGGCCTGCGCAAGGGCCGGATGGCGGCCGGAAACATCGAACGCCTGTTGTCCCGGCCGGGCCTTCCCGAAACGAGCCGCCCGCAGACGCCGTTCGGACATCAGATCGAATTCGATGGCGTGTCCTTCAGCTATGACGGCGGGACCGAAGCCCTCTCGAACATCCGTGCCGTTTGCGAGCCCGGCACGATCACAGCACTGGTCGGCCGCTCCGGTGCTGGAAAATCCACGCTGGCGACCCTGGTGCCGCGCTTCTTCGACGTGACCGGCGGTGCCATCCGCATCGGCGGCGCCGATGTCCGCTCCATTCCGACGCCGGCGCTGCTGTCTTCGATGTCACTGGTGTTCCAGGACGTCATCCTGCTGCGCGACACCGTGCGCGAAAACATCCGCATCGGCCGGCACGATGCCAGCGACGACGAGGTGCGTCGCGCAGCGCGGGCAGCCCAGATCGATCATGTCATAGCGCGGCTTCCCGATGGCTACGATACCGTGCTCGGCGCGGACGGTGCCGGGCTTTCAGGCGGCGAACGCCAGCGCCTGACCATCGCCCGCGCCATCCTCTCCGACGCTCCAATCGTCATCCTCGATGAAGCCACCGCAGCGCTCGATCCCGACAGCGAAGGCGCGGTGCAGACCGCACTGGCCGAATTGGCCGCCGGCAAGACGGTGCTGGTGATCGCGCATCGCCTGCACACTATCGCCGGTGCGGACCAGATCCTGGTCCTCGACGCCGGCCGGGTGGCCGAGCGCGGGACCCACGAACACCTCATGGCGCGCGACGGGATCTACGCCCAGATGTGGCGCGCACAGCAAGACGGAGCCCGGGCATGACGCTCATCTTCAACCTGTTCAAGCTTTGGCCGAATCCGTCCCTGCTGATCCGGCTGGGCTTCCTGCAGGCGGTCATGGCCGTGCTGCAGGGACTGCTGCTCGGCCTGCTGGTTCCCATCCTGGGCGCTCTTTTGAGACCGCATCCGGACTTCGTAACCGCGATGCCCTGGCTCTATGCCGGCGCTGCCGGCCTCGTGGCCTATGGCGCGCTCAGCATCGTCGCGACGCCGGTCGGCTTTGCCGCCAGCGGCGAACTGGCGGCCCAGCTGCGCCTTCATTTGATGCGCCATGTCAGCATCCTGCCGCTCGGCTGGTTCACCACCGAACGCAAGGCCCGCCTGGCGCGGGCGGTGACGGAGGACGTCAGCCACATCGCCCATCTGGCCGTCGTCACCGGCGGGCCGGCGCTGACGTCGATGCTGGTATCGGCCACAATCCTGATCATCACGCTTGCCGTGGACTGGCGCATGGGACTGCTGTTCGCGGCGATCGGCCTCGTCGCCTTTCTCGCTCTGCGGCGCTCGTCACGGGTTGCCGACGAAGCGGTGATCCTGCTGGAAAAGGCCAACACCGAGGTCGCCGGCCGCGCCATAGAATTCGGCCAGGCTCAGCCCGTGCTGCGCGCTGCCGGTCTCGGTGAAACCGGCAGCAGCCTGATGCGCGATGCCCTCGAGGCCCATCGCCGCGTCTACCGCGAGGGGATGAGCCGGTCGATGGAACCGGACCTGACGTTTACCGGCGTCATCGTGGCCGGTGTCGCCGGTGTGGTCGTGCTCGGCGCCTATCTGCTGATCGAAGGCTCGACAACGGTGGCGACAACCGTCGCCTTGCTGGTTCTCGCCGTTCGCTTTCTGGAGCCTCTCGGCGGACTGATCGACCTCAACGGCGCCCTTCGCGAGATGGACAATTCCATCAAGCGCCTGATGGCGATCCTGGAAACGCCGACCTTGCCGCAGCGGCCTGGCGCGGTTCTGAAGCCAGGCGATGCCTCGATAGAATTCGAGGACGTGTCCTTCGCCTATGGCGATCGGCGCGCACTGGCCAATGTGTCCTTCCGCTGCGCGCTGGGAGAAACCACCGCACTGGTCGGCCCTTCGGGCTCCGGCAAGACGACGGTCATTCGCCTGATCGCCCGCTTCTTCGACGTCGACCGGGGCGCGATCCGCGTCGGTGGCATCGACGTGCGCGACCTCGACCAGCAGGCCCTGATGGACGACATCGCGATCATCTTCCAGGAGGTCTACCTCTTCAACGACACCATCGAGAACAACCTCAGGCTCGCGCGTCCCGACGCCACTGCGCAGGAGCTGGCCGAGGCTGCCCGCGCGGCGTGCCTGGACGAGGTCATCGAGCGGCTGCCGGACGGCTGGAACACGCAGGTCGGAGAAGGCGGCGCGCAGCTTTCCGGCGGCGAGCGCCAGCGTGTCTCGATCGCCCGCGCCTTCCTGAAGCAGGCGCGCATCGTGCTGATCGATGAAGCGGGGTCGGCGCTCGACCCCGAGAATGAGCGGGCCATCAGCGAGGCGATCGCCAACCTGGCCAGCGATGCCGAACGCACGGTGATCGTGATCGCGCATCGGCCAACGACGCTGGCCGCCGCCGACCGCGTCATCGCGCTCGACGCCGGACAGGTCGTCGAGAGTGGGCCAACCGCGGAGCTGCGCCGCGCCGGAGGCGTCTTCGCAAGGCTCTACGACCAGTCCGAGCAGGCACGCCAGTGGCGGATCGGGGAAGCCAGCTTCCCCCCGGCATAGCCGACGCCATCGGCGCCCTGCGGCCGGCGCAATCCAGTTTCATCACCCAAGGGGATATTCGTGCGCATCACCATGCGACCGCCTGTCAATTCGATCCAGCCAGGCAGCTTCAAGGCAGGACCGCCGGCTTCGTTCCTGATGGCGACAGTCCTGCTGTCATCCAGCGCGCTCCATTGCACCGGGGCGTGGGCGCAAACGACCTCGAAACCCGAAACCGACACCGGCGTCACCGTTCTCGAACGCATTGTGGTGACGGCACGGCGGGCGAGCGAGGAAGCCCAGTCGGTTCCCATCTCGATCAACATCCTGGAAGGCGACAGGGTGAAGGAGATTTCCTCGACCTCGTCGAATTCGGACATCGCCCGATCGATGCCGAACTTCTACAATGGCTACGCCGGCACGCGATACACCAACAGGGCGGTGATGCGCGGCGTCGGCTCCCTGTTGCCGATGTCCCCCGACGACACATCCGTCGTCTTCAACGTCGGCGATGTTCCGACCTCAGCCTTCGGCCCGATGCCCTCGACGCTCGATCTGGAACGGATCGAGGTGCTACGCGGGCCGCAGGGCACGCTTTATGGCCGCGGCGCACAGGCGGGCGCAGTGAACTTCGTGCCGGTCCAGCCCGGTTTCGCAAAAGAACTGCAGCTGCGCGGCGAGATCGGCAGCAACGGCAAGGCGCTCGGCGAATTCATCGCCAACACGCCGCTGATCGACGACAGACTGGCCGGCAGGCTGGCGGTCCAGTATTCGCAGCAGGATGGCGACATCTTCAATCCGATCCGGAATGGCGAGGATGGCGGCTTCCAAATCGGGGCAGCGCGCGGTTCGCTGCTGTTCACACCCGACACCGACACCACCGCGCTGCTGAGCTTCAACTACAACAGCAATGACGGCGCCACCCAGAACGTGCTGCGCAACGCGTCCTGTTTCCCGTGCAGCGGGTCGAACCCGGCCGAACATCACTTCGTCGACAATCACGGCGCCAACCTGCGCATCGAACGCGCCTTCGAGAGCTTCCGCCTGACGTCGATCTCCAGCATCCAGCGCTATGGCTCCAACAGCAGGATGGATCTCGTCGACGGCCTGCTCTGGCCGGGTTTTCCCGCTGGCATGATCAACGATACGCATGCGGACATATTCCACAGCGACAGCCGCGAGACGGACTACTTTCAGGAAATCCGGCTTTCGTCACCCGAAGACAGCACGACGAAATGGACGGCGGGCATCAATTTCTTCCGCTCCGAATTCGGCGTCGGGAGCTACGGCGAAAACGTCACTTTCCCGGGTTTCGAACTGTTCAGCGGGCGCCAGACTCAATCGCACAGCACCAACAGCTATGCCGCCTTCGGCGAGGCCACGGTGCCCCTGGCTGGCGGGCTCAGCGGCATAGCCGGATTGCGGCTGACGCATGAGGACAAGAAGAGCGCGTATCGTTTCCAAGGCGATGGCGCGCCAGGTACCGTCGATCGCTATGAGCAACGCTCCGGCTTCTCCGACGCCTATCTCACCGGCCGGACCGGCCTTTCCTACGACTGGTCCGACGACTTCATGACCTATGCCACGATCGGCCGGGGCGCCGTGGCCGGCGGCTATCCGACGGCAACGATCCAGATCATGTTCGGCCGAGACGAACCGATGTTTCCGACCTCGCTGAGCTGGACCTATGAAGCCGGCTTCAAGTCGACGTTGTGGGATGGCCGGGCGACCCTGAACGGATCAGTGTTCCACAACGATGTCAGCAATGGCCACCTGCTGTCTTACGATGCCACCACCATGGCCTATTCGATCGCCGCGCTCGACTATACGAGCTATGGCGGCGAGCTTGAGGCCAGGGTCCAGCTGACCCCGGAGCTCACCCTGTTCGGCGGGCTCGGCTTCACCCGCGCGACCCTCAGGGATGTGCCCGCCAACAGCGGCACCGGCGCAACGTCGGGCAACGGCGTCCCCAACGTGCCGGAGTTCACCGCCAATATCGGGGCCGAATACCGGGAAGCCGCCACACAGTTCGGACTGGATGGCGGCGAAGTCTACGCATCCGCGTCCTACCAATATGTCGGCGCCCGTGCCGCGGACATCAAGAACAGCTTCGACCTCGCGCCCTACGGCATCCTCAACGGCCGCATCGGCTGGGAAGGAGACAAGACCGGTATCTACGCCTTCGGCCACAACCTTCTCGACAAGAGATACGAAGTCACCGGCGGCATGAGCGGGCGCGAACAGGTCATACGGCCGGGGCTTGGCCGCACGATCGGTGTCGGCGCGACGGTCAGGTTCTAGCATGCGCCACGCACGGCAGAATGAGTTCACCCGACACATCGATGCGGCTCTGGGAGCAGAGGCGTTCCGGCCGGCCGGCCGAGTCGCGGTCTATGCCGCTCTGGCGATCCTGCTTACCGTCATCATGCTTTTCAGCATCTGCGCCGGCCAGTATTCGGTCGCGCCGCAAAAAGTGCTCGCCATCATCGCCGGCCAGATCGCAGGCGGCCAGCCGACATGGTCCGCCATGGACGAGCGCATCGTCACCCTGGTTCGCGGCCCACGCATCCTGCTCGTCGCCGCCTGCGGCGCCGGCCTGTCGCTCGCAGGGGCGGCGATGCAGGGGGTTTTCCGCAATCCGCTGGCGGCACCGGAACTGCTTGGCGTGTCGTCGGGCGCCGCGTTCGGCGGCGCGCTGGCCATCCTGCTCGGCGCCCCGGCAGCAGTCCTCGTCGGGGGCTCCTTCGGCGCGGGGCTTGTAGCACTTTTGCTGGTCGGCATGGTGGCAAGGATCGGCGGCCGGTCGGATACGACCGGCGTCATCCTGGCCGGCGTGATCGTTGGCGCCTTCTTCACCGCGCTGGTCTCGATCGTGCAGATGTTCGCCGATCCGCATGACTCGCTGCCGGCCATCGTTTTCTGGCTGATGGGCAGCTTCGCTACCGCCGGCTGGCGCCAGCTCGCCATCGCGACGCCTGGTATCGTGCTGGGCGCATGCATCCTGTTCATGATGCGCTTTCGCATCAACATTCTCTCGCTTGGCGATGAGGAGGCTCGCGCGCTTGGCATACCGGTCGAGCGTGACCGCTGGCTGGTCTTTGCCGCAGTGGCCCTGATTTCCGGCGCGATCGTGTCCGTTGCCGGCATTGTCGGCTGGGTCGGGCTGGTTATCCCGCATCTTGCCCGCCTGCTGGTCGGCCCGGACAACCGCCATCTTCTGCCGGCTTCATGCCTGCTCGGCGCCACCTATCTGACGCTCGTCGACACACTGGCCCGCAGCGCGACGGCAGCGGAGATACCGCTCGGCATCCTGACGGCCATGATCGGCGCACCCTTCGTCGCGCTGCTGCTTCGGCGCATGCGCAGAATGGCGGAGGCCGCGCAATGATCGGCTTGCAGGATGCCGGTGTCAGGTTCGGTCAACGATGGATATTCCGCAACCTCGACCTTCGGGTGGCACAGGGCACAAGCCTTGCCCTGCTCGGCCCGAACGGCCGCGGGAAAACCACCCTGCTTCGGGCACTGGCCGGAACGCAGTCCCTGACGGAAGGAACGCGCAAGGCTCCGGAAGCGATCGGATATGTTCCACAGTCCGGCGCGCCGGTGACCTATGCGGTGCTCGACATGGTCGTCATGGGTCGAGCCCAGGCATTGGGCGTCTTCGGTTCACCATCGAGCGAAGACTACGAGGCCGCGCACGATGCCCTCGCGCATGTCGGCCTCGCCAGCCTGGCACCACGCTCGTTCGCCGCGATCTCGGGCGGTGAGCGACAGCTCGTCCTGCTGGCCAGGGCGCTGGCGACGGGCGCCCGCACGATCATCCTGGATGAGCCGGCCTCGGCGCTCGATCTGGCCACCAGCACAGGCTGCTGCTGATCCTGAACGCGCTGCGCCGGCAAGGTGGCTATTCCATCATCTTCAGCACGCATCTGCCCCAGCACGCGCTGAGCGCAACGGATGAAACGGTGCTGATGATCTCGAACCACGAGATCCTGCGCGGACCGACGAAGGTCATGCTCAGCGAGAAAAACCTCGAGCGGACCTATCACGTGCCTGTCCGCCGGGTCGCGATGACGGACGGCACGATCGCGATCGTGCCGGTGCTGGGCGATACGATCGAGGCAAGGGGAGAAGACAATGCGAAAGTGGACTAGGCGGAACGTTCTTGCGGGGACCGGCGCAGGCATTTCGGCACTGGCGCTGGCCGCTACGAGCCGGAGCGCAGGGGGCGAAGCGTCCTTCGAAGGCCCTGGCATCCGGTTCCTGGACATGACCGGCGAAGAAATCACCCTGCCTCGCCCCGCCCGCCGGATCGTGGATCTCTGGACGATCGGGACGGCCTTCGCCATCGCAGCGCATGGTTCCCCGTCGCGGATCGTCGGCGTCAACACGATCGCCCATGCGCAGTTCAGAAGCGGGCTGCTGGGCCGCCTCTATCCTGAGGTTCTCGAGATCCCGTATGATCTCTCGATCGGAAACGGCGCCCCGAACATCGAACGCCTGGCCAGACTCGATCCCGATCTCGTCATCGATTTCAGGCAGGGCGGTCATGACAGCGCCGCCGCAATGCGCAATGCCGGACTGCGCGTGGCGCGTTATGGCGAGATCGAAGGCGGTATCCGTGCCACCATCGCGGCGCTGCTGACGATGTATGGGCAGATGATCGGCGACACCGCACGCGCGCAGCGGATCGTCGCGCTGATGCATGAAAGGCTGGCACGGCTCGACGTGCTGAAAACCGTGCCGCAGCCCGACCGACAATCGGTGCTGCTGGCGATGCCGTCGGGCGACAACCTGTTCGTCTCGGGCGGCGATCTGGGTGGGCTTTTTTCCGATTTCATCTACCAGGCCGGCGGCGTCAATGCGGCGGCGGTGCTTCCGGACTTCTCCATTGCAAGCATAGAACAGATCGCCGCCTGGGATCCGGACGTCATTCTCGTCTTCCAGTCGGACGGCGCCGATCTGGCACAGATCTACGACCATCCCATCCTCGGCGGCGGCAAGGCGGTTGCCGGACGCCGCGTCTACATGCTGCCTATCGGCGCCAACAACTGGGGATCGATGGGGCCTGACGAATTTCTGTCACCGATCTGGCTGGCGGAACTCCTCTATCCGCATCTGCTGGACGGCGCGCTGCGCGAAGACATGCGCCGGGCCTATGCGACGATCTTTGATCGAGACCTGACAGATCAGCAGCTGGACGAAGTGCTGAAGATCGATCTCAACAGCAGGTCGGCCAACTATGAGAGATTCCTGAAGCGGGCTTGATGCGTTGCTCAATGGAGGCAAGACCGCTGAGACCACCACCTGTCGACCTCGAAGTGACTTCCCTAAACCGGCCGGCTGTGCTTTTGGTCGATGTCCCACGCATGGTCGAAAGGAAGAACGCTTGGCGATGGAGACCGCTGCAACGCGAAAACCGAGAACGCAGCCGGCGGAGAAACGCCGCGACGACCTGATGAATGCGGCCCAGAAGCTGTTTCTGGAGCATGGTATCCTCGCGACGACGATCGAGCAGATCGCATCGGGCGCGGAACTCTCGAAAGGGGCGTTCTATCTCCATTTCGATTCCAAGGATGAAATCCACCTGGCGCTCTGCGAACGCTTCAGCCGGCGCTTCAACGACAGCGTTCGCGAAGCCGTCGCACGGGTACCCCGGGATGACTGGCGCCGGAAAGTGACGACATGGGTGCGCGCAAGCGTCGGCGGCCTCCTCGACGAAGGCGACCTGGTGAACATGCTGTTCCATTCACACCCGATACCGGTGAACACTGGATGGGACGACATCGTGGTCGCGCCACTGCTCGACCTGCTCGAAGCCGGCGCCGCGCACGACGCATGGAAGCTGGAAAACAGCCGGTTTACAGCGATCTTCCTCTATTCGGGGCTGCATGGCGTCGTCGACGACGCCTTGATGGGAACGCGCGGCATGAAACGGACGCATCTCATACGCGGGATCGAGACGATGTGCCTGACCGCCCTTGGGCTTCCCGAGTAACGCCCGCCGTTCACTTCACCGGCCGCTTCTCCAGCTTCCTCGCCAAAGTGCGGCGGTGCATGCCGAGCCGGCGCGCCGTCTCCGAGATGTTGAAATCGGTCTCGACCAGCGTTTCGTGGATGCGTTCCCATTCGAGGTTCTTGATCGAGGTCGGGCGCTGCGACAGCGGCACGTCGACATCGCCTTCCGTCCTGCCGAAGGCTGCCTCGATGTCGTCGGTGTTGGCGGGCTTGGCGAGATAGTGACTGGCGCCGAGCTTGATCGCCTCGACGGCGGTGGCGATGCTGGCGAAACCCGTGAGCACGACGATGCGGATCGACGCATCGCGGGCATGCAGCGCCTTGACGCATTCGAGCCCGGAGCCGGTGCCGAGCTTCAGATCCACGACAGCAAATTCAGGCGTGTCCTGTTCGAGAAAGTCGGTGAGGGCCTGGACGCTGTCGCAGACATCGACATGGTAGCCGCGTTTCTCGAACGAGCGTGCCAGCGTGCGCGCAAAAGCAGCGTCGTCTTCGACAATCACCAGCGAGCGGTCAGGCGCCATTGTCGTCTCCTGCCGAGAGAGAATCGAGAGGCAGTGTCAGCGTCACGCAGGCGCCTCGGCCGGCGTTGCGCGCGGTGACGGTTCCGCCGAGCTTTCTGATCACATTGACGACCAGGAACAGCCCGAGCCCGCCGCCTTCGCGGCCCTTGCTCGACATATAGGGCTTGCCGAGCGCCGCGAGTATCTCCTTGTCGAAACCCTTGCCGTGATCGCGTACCATCAGCACCAGGGCCTGTCCCTGCCGCCTGGCGGTGACACCGACCCATTGCGGCGATGCCTCGAAGGCGTTGTCGAGCACGTTGAAGATGACCTGCTTGAGCGCCGCATCCGAGACAATCGGCTCGTCCGGTTCGAATTCATTGTCGTAGTCGAGCTGTGCCGGCGACCTGTGATCGCGCCATTCGGCGACGAGCCCGTCGAGAAAGGCGCGCGCCGTGGTGTGGACGCTGCCCTCGCCGCGGGCCTGGCCGGACGACATCAATATGCCGGAGACAATGCGCTTGCAGCGATCGAGCTGGGCCTGCATCTCGTCGACGTCGCCAAGCAGCTCCGGATGCCGCGCGATGATGTCGGAATGACGCCAGTCGCCGAGCAGCACGGAGATGGTGGACAGCGGCGTGCCCAGCTCATGGGCGGCACCCGAAGCCAGCAGGCCCATGCGGACGATGTGGTCCTCTTCGGCCGACTGCTGGCGCAGGTCCGCCAGATAGGCGTCACGTTCGCGCAGATTGCGGTTGATGCGGGTCATGAACAGCACGATCAGCCCGGCCGCCAGGATGAAGCAGACGAACATGCCGCGGATGTGCAAATCGAGCAGATCGCCGCCGTGATGCGACATCTCGATCGGCAGGAACACCATTGTCAGAAGCACAAAGCAGAGCGAGGCGGCAGCGACGAGCACCCATGTCGACCACGGCGCCAGCAGCACCGCGCCGAGGGTAATCTGCAGCAGGTAGAGCGAGACGAAAGGATTGGAGGCGCCGCCGCTCAGATAGAGCTGCGCCGTCAGCGCGGTCATGTCGAGCAGCAGCGACGCGAACAAGACGCCATTAGATACTGGCCTCGCCATGCGCAGGAACAGCAGGCTGGCCAGGTTGAGGCCGACCAGCGACAGCACGACCGCAGCCATCTCCGGCAGCGGCAAGTCGATGCCGAAGCCCCATTCGATGGCCGCGATGGTGATCACCTGTCCGGCGACGGCGAGCCAGCGCAGCTGGATCAACAGAAGAAGGTTCTTCCTGTTGGTGGCATCCGGATTGAAAATGATCGTCCTCCCCAGAACGTTTCCGCTTTTGGCGGATCCGGTCGGGGTCTGTGTCTTCCAGCGTGGCGGCGGCGTCAAGGTCATCCGCGCTTCCGATCGCCGGCATGGTACCGGCCGCGCAACAGGACAAAGCCCAATGCAGCCGAAAGCATGGCGGCGAGGCCAAACCATGTCAGGGCATAGACGAGATGGCTGTTGCGGAAGGAGACCACCGTCAGGCCGCCGCGCGGCGAAGTCGCAGTGTTCGGCAGCGCATCCGCATCGACGAAGAAAGGCGCAGCGTCGGCCAGGCCGCGTTCTGCGGCGATGGCGGCGACATCGCGCGAATACCAGCGATCATGGGCCGGGTCGTTCTCGCGCAGGAAACCGCCGCCCGGTTCGCTGATGCGCAACAGGCCGGTGACGGTCGTTTCGCCTTCCACGAGATCGGCCCGGCGCGTCGCCGATGCCTTGCGGTCCGGAGTCACGAAGCCACGATTGACCAGCACGATGAAGCCCTCGTCGGTGCGGAACGGCGTCATCACCCAGAAGCCGCCGCCCAGGGCGGTCACCGCCTGCGTGAACGTCTCGCGGTCGTTGAGATAGGCGCCGCTCAGGCGCACTCGGCTGTATTCATGGGTCTGTGGGCTGACGCCGGCCCATTCGGCAGGCTCCGGCAATGCAACCGCCGGCGCGTGGATGCGCTGCTCGACACGGGCGATGAGGTCCAGCTTCCATTGTCGCCGCTCGACCTGCCAGACGCCGAGGCCGACAAGGATGGCGATGCAGAAAAGCGAGAGCGTCAGGAACACGAAACGGATGACAGGCGAGCGGCGGGAGTGGAGCCCCTCCTGCTGTCTCGATCCATTGCTGTCGACGTTGGTTCCCCCTGCGCCCTCGCCGGCGCTCACGGCATCTCGCTCATTTCGTGCGGCCCAGGCATCATGTTCGTGTTGAGATGATACATCACCCACAGCGAACCGGTCAGCACGATCACCACAACGATGATGGTGAACATCGTCGCCAGCATCGACCAGCCGCCTTCCGACGACGAGTTCATGTGCAGGAAGTAGATCATGTGCACGACGATCTGCACGACCGCGAACACCATGACGATGATGGCGGCGGCCTGCTTGTTCTCGATCGCCCCGGTCATCACCAGCCAGAACGGGACCGCCGTCAGGATGACGGACAGGATGAAGCCGGTCAGGTAACCCTTAAGCGTCGCATGGCCATGGCCGTCGTCATGCGCGTGGTCATGCGTGCCATGGGGGGCGGTGGCGGTCTCGTGGTTTGCGCTCATCGCAGCATTCCCATCAGGTAGACGAAGGTGAATACGCCGATCCAGATCACGTCGAGGAAGTGCCAGAACATCGACAGGCACATCAGGCGGCGGCGGTTGGCGGCGATCAGGCCGCGCTGGCCGACCTGGACCATCAGCGTCACCAGCCAGATGATGCCGAAGGTGACGTGCAGCCCGTGCGTGCCAACCAGCGTGAAGAAGGCCGACAGGAAGCCGCTGCGCTGCGGGGTCGCCCCTTCATGGATCATATGGGCGAATTCGTAGAGTTCGATGCCGAGGAAGGCGAGGCCGAACAGGCCGGTGACGCCGAGCCAGATCTGCGTGGCGGCAACGCGGTTCTTCTCCATCGACAGCATGGCGAAGCCATAGGTGATGGACGACAAGAGCAGCATCGTCGTGTTGACCGCCACCAGCGACAGGTCGAACAGGTCCTTCGGCGCCGGACCGGCGGCGTAGTTGGTGCCGAGCACGCCATAGACGGCAAACAGGATCGCGAAGATGAGGCAGTCGCTCATCAGATAGATCCAGAAGCCGAGCATGGTGCTGCCACCCTCGGCGTGGTCGTGCTCGTCCTTCACATAGAAGGTCGGCACGGCTTGATCGGCGGCCGTCGTCATGGTGGCGCTCACGCTCTTGCCGCGAGGAGCTTCGTCCTCGCCTCCTCGGTCTCGGTGACTTCCTCGACAGGAATGTGGAAGTCGCGGTGGTAGTTGAAGGTGTGGCCGATGGCGACGACCAGCAAAGCGAAGGAGCCGATGGCGGCCAGCCACCAGATGTACCAGATCAGAGCGAAGCCGATGACGGTGCTGAGTGCCGCCAGGATCACGCCGGTGCCGGTGTTTTTGGGCATGTGGATCGGGCGATAGCCGGAGAGCGGCCGGCTGTAGCCGCGCTTCTTCATGTCCCACCAGGCATCGTTGTCATGCACGACCGGCGTGAAGGCGAAGTTGTAAGCCGGCGGCGGCGACGAGGTCGACCATTCGAGCGTGCGGCCGTCCCAGGGATCGCCGGTGTCGTCGGCGAGTTTCTCGCGCCGCATGATCGAGACGAAGAACTGCAGCAGCATGGCGGCGATGCCGACCGCGATCAGAGCAGCGCCCAGGCCGGCGATGATGAACCAGATCTGCAGCGACGGATCGTCGAACACGCGCATGCGGCGGGTAACGCCCATCAGGCCGAGGATGTAGAGCGGCATGAAGGCGAGCCAGAAACCGACCACCCAGCACCAGAACGACACCTTGCCCCAGAACGGATCGAGCTTGAAACCGAACGCCTTCGGCCACCAGTAGGCGATGCCGGCGAACAGGCCGAACAGCACGCCGCCGATGATGACGTTGTGGAAGTGCGCGATCAGGAACAGGCTGTTGTGCAGTACGAAGTCGGCCGGCGGAACCGCCAGCAGCACGCCGGTCATGCCGCCGACCGTGAAGGTCAGCATGAAGGCCACGGTCCACATCATCGGCAGGTCGAAGCGGATGCGGCCGCGATACATGGTGAAGAGCCAGTTGAATATCTTGGCGCCCGTCGGGATCGAGATGATCATCGTGGTGATGCCGAAGAACGAGTTGACGCTGGCGCCCGAACCCATGGTGAAGAAGTGGTGCAGCCAGACCAGGTAAGACAGGACGGTGATGACGACCGTGGCGTAGACCATCGAGGTGTAGCCGAACAACCGCTTGCCGGAGAAGGTCGACGTCACTTCCGAGAACACGCCGAACAGCGGCAGGATGAGGATGTAGACTTCAGGGTGACCCCATATCCAGATGAGGTTCACATACATCATCGGGTTGCCGCCGAAGTCGTTGGTGAAGAAGTTGGTGCCGACATAGCGGTCGAGTGAGAGCAGCGCCAGCACCGCCGTCAGCACCGGGAAGGAGGCAACGATCAGCACGTTGGTGCAGAGCGATGTCCAGGTGAAGACCGGCATCTTCATCAGCGACATGCCGGGCGCGCGCATCTTGACGATGGTGCACACCAGGTTGATGCCCGACAGGGTCGTGCCGACGCCGGCGACCTGCAGCCCCCATATGTAATAGTCGACGCCGACCCACGGACTGTAGCCGATGTTGGAGAGCGGCGGATAAGCGAGCCAGCCGGTCTGCGCGAACTCGCCGACGAACAGCGACGCCATCACCAGCACCGCGCCGCCGACCGTCATCCAGAAGCTGAAATTGTTGAGGAACGGGAACGACACGTCGCGTGCGCCGATCTGCAGCGGCACGACATAGTTCATCAGGCCGGTGACCAGCGGCATCGCCACGAAGAAGATCATGATGACGCCGTGGGCAGTGAAGATCTGGTCGTAGTGATGGGCGTTGAGGTAGCCCTCCGAACCGTTGAAGGCCATGGCCTGCTGCAGGCGCATCATGATGGCGTCGGCAAAGCCGCGCAGCAGCATGACGATGCCCAGCACCATGTACATGATGCCGATCTTCTTGTGGTCGACGGAGGTGAACCACTCCCGCCACAGATAGCCCCAGAGCCGGAACCAGGTGAGTGTAGCAAGCAACGCAACGCCGCCGAGCGCCACGACCGCGAAGGTCGCGACAACGATCGGCTCATGCAGCGGGAATGCTTCCCACGTCAGGCGTCCGAAAAGGAATGTGGTTTCCACGTTTTGCGGGACAGCCATGCGTCAGAGCCTTGAAGAAAGAGCGGGGACGTCGAGTTCTGACATCACGCCGGGCAGTTCCGCGCGCTGCCACGGCCTGAGCAGGCCGGCGCCGCGGAGCGGGGAATGGTCCCTGGGACCGATGCTGTTGTCGCCGGCGGCGCGCGCCGCGCGGAAGGCGGCTTCGGCTTCCTCGGCCGTGCAGATGGTGGCGACATAAGATGGCCGGGGTCCGAGGATCGAGCCGCGCCGGGCGAACTTGTCGTATTCGAGCGGCAGGGTGTTGTAGGCACCTTCGAGGCCGAGCCCGCCCTTGGCGTTGATCGACATCATCTCGTTCATGCACATCTTGCCGCGCTCGACGCACATGTTGAGGATGGCCTGGTAGAGGTTGGGATCGACCGCGCCGTAGCGGCGCACCGGTTCGTTCTCGCTCGGCCGCTCCAGCTCGAGGTAGTTCGCCCGGTCCAGCGTCTGGCCGGCGGCCTTGGCTTTGGCCACCCACTGGTCGAAACCAGCCTCGGACTGGCCATGGAAATCGAAGCGCATGCCGGAAAAGCCGGCGCCGCTGTAGTTCGCCGAGAAGCCCTTGTAGGTGCCTTCGTGGTTGATCACGGCGTGGAGCTTGGTCTCCATACCAGCCATGGAATAGATCATGCCGGCGAGCGCCGGGATGTAGAAAGAGTTCATCACGCCGGACGAAGTGATGCGGAAATCGATCGGCCTGCCGACCGGTGCGGCCATCTCATTGACCGTGGCGATGCCGTATTCGGGGTAGATGAAGAGCCACTTCCAATCGAGCGACACGACCTCGACCTTGAGCGACCGGTGCTGCTCGGTCACCGGCTGGCCCGGCGCGATGCGGTCGAGACGGCGATAGGGATCGAGCAGATGGGTGCCCAGCCATGTCAGCGCGCCGAGGCAGATGATGATGAGCAGCGGTGCCGCCCAGATGACGAGTTCCAGCTTGGTGGAATGGTCCCAGTCGGGCGCGTAGGTGGCGGATGCGTTGGAGTGCCGATAGCGCCAGGCGAAGAACACGATCAGCAGCATCACCGGCACGATGATGATCAGCATCAGCAAGGTCGACACGACCAGCAGGTCGCGCTGCTGCGCGGCAATGTCGCCCGCCGGCGCCAGCACCACGAAATCGCAGCCGCTCAGCATGGCAGCCAGCGGCAGGACCAGCAGGGTTGCAAGCCTGCGCCCCAGCCTATGCAGAGGGAGCCCGTGAAAAGAGAAAAGCGACCGATGTGTGGACATGAAAGCGTCCGCCCGTCATTGTGCACTGCAAGATGTATGACGGAGTAGCCGAGCCGGACACGGCCACGACATTGGACAATTTGTCCAATCCCCCTGGAGAGTGCGATGCATCAAGATTTTAGGTGCACCGCGGCATGTCTCCGCGGCCGTGTTTTTGCTGCATGATCCTCGCCGAAAAGTTCGGGGGCGTGCTTCTGTATTGGGACGGCACCGCAGGGATGACTGAAGCGACACCAGCCAACACGCGCGGCGACCACCATGACGTCAACCCCGGCGACATCGCCGTCGGCGTCGTCATCGGCAGGACGTCGGAGTTCTTCGACTTCTTCGTCTATGCGATCGCCTCGGTGATCGTGTTCCCGAAGCTTGTCTTCCCCAACACCGATCCGCTGACGGCCACCGCCTACTCCTTCGCCATTTTCGCACTTGCCTTCCTGACCAGGCCGCTCGGAACCATCCTGTTCATGGCCGTCGACCGCCGTTACGGCCGCAGCGCCAAGCTGACCGTCGCGCTGCTGCTGCTCGGCACCTCGACCGTGGCCATCGCCTTCCTGCCTGGATACGCCACCATCGGCGCTGCCTCTGGCTGGCTGCTGGCGCTGGCGCGCATCGGCCAGGGCATCGCCTGGGGCGGCACCTGGGACGGATTGCCGTCGCTGCTGTCGCTGAACGCGCCGGAGCACCGGCGCGGGCTTTACGCCATGGTGCCGCAACTCGGCGCCCCGATCGGGCTGATCGTGGCCAGCACGCTGTTCGCCTTTTTCGTCCTCAACCTGTCGGCCGAGGACTTCTTCGGCTGGGGCTGGCGTTATCCGTTCTTCGTCGCCTTCGCCATCAATGTCGTGGCGCTGTTCGCCAGGCTGCGCCTCGTCGTGACGCCGGAGTTCGCCCGCCTGTTCGAGAACGGTGAACTGCAGCCGACGCGGGTGCGCGAGACGCTCAAGGCCGAGGGTCGTGTCGTCGGCATCGGCGCGTTCGTGCCGCTGGCGAGCTTCGCCCTGTTCCACATGGTGACGGTGTTTCCGCTGTCATGGGTCTTCCTGTTCACGCAGGAAGGGCCAGGACGCTTCCTGCTGATCGAGGCGGGCAGCGCCGTGTTCGGTCTGCTGGCGATCGTGGCGTCCGGCCTGATTGCCGACCGCATCGGCAGGCGCTCGCTGCTGTTCAGCACGGCCGTCGCGATCGCCGCCTTCAGCGGTTTCGCGCCGCAGCTTCTCGACGGTGGCACGGCGGGCGAAATCGCCTTCATGGTGCTTGGCTTTATCCTGCTCGGCCTGTCCTTCGGCCAGTCGTCAGGCGTGGTGGCATCGCGTTTCTCGCGCCGCTATCGCTATACCGGTTCGGCGATCACATCCGACCTGGCCTGGATGTTCGGTTCTGGCTTTGCGCCACTGGCTGCCCTGCTGCTGTCGGCCAATTTCGGCCTGATCTCGGCCGGCGCCTACCTGCTCTCCGGCGCGATCTGCACGCTGGCGGCATTGTGGGTCGCCGGACAGGCGATCGACCGCGGCTGGCAGGAGAAAAGCGCGGCCGACTGACGCAAGCCACTGCCGGACTTCGCCATCGCTTCCGGCGTTCTGGGCGTGAAAAGCCGGATTCGGCTTTCGCCCACAACTCGGGACGCTCGTCGTCCGCCGGCAGGGCAATTGTAGACCCCTCTCCACCACCCCTCCGCGGCAGCGCGTTCCAACTCGGGTTCCTTGCCCCCTATCAATATGGAAATGGCGGTCGCTCCACTCTCCATTCCACACGGTGGCGAGAGTGTGTGAAACCGCCGCATCGCCTCAACCAAAAGGCGTAAATCCTGCGTTTCAGGCAGAAACTTTTCCTAAAGATTGAATGTTTCAGCTTTCGAAACTTCCGTTTCTCGGCTAGGCAAGTGATGGGCAGCAAGGGGACAATCTATGGCCGACAACGACAAGATTTCCAACGATCTGGTTACTGAACTGACCGCAGCGATCGTGGGCGCGTATGTAACCAAAAATCCGGTTCCGGTATCCGAATTGCCTGGCGTCATCGCCAGCGTTGCGGACAGCATCGGCCGGCTGGGACAGACCCAGCCAGAGGTCGTGCCGGAACCGCAAAAGCCGGCGATTTCGATCCGGAAGTCGCTCACCCACGACTATCTGATCAGCCTGGAAGACGGCCAGCAGTACCGCACGCTGAAGCGCCATCTCGGCAAGCTCGGGCTGACCCCCGAGGAGTACCGCGCGAAATGGGGGCTTCCCGTCGATTATCCGATGGTTGCGCCGGCCTACGCCGCGAAGCGGTCGGAACTTGCCAAGCAGCTCGGCCTGGGCAGGAAGCCCGGAACCAAGCGCGGCCGCGGCAAAGCCAAGGCCTGAGCCGCAAGCCGACGGGCATCGCGAGGCCGCGATGCCTGGAGCGGTTCCGGAAAGAACGGGCTGGCCGCTCGAGTGATTGGGCCGGCGATCAGAAGCCCGTTACCGAATTGGCGATCTTCTTCGGCGCACCCTTTTCGATCCTGTAGAAGGACATCGCGCGTTCGCTGGCGCCATCCGACCGGAAGTGGAAGACGCCGGCCGAGCCGCGGAACCCATTCTTGTTCTCGAAGACCTGCGCCGTGAAGCCTTTGGGGCCCATGGCGCCGGCAATGCCAGCGGTCAGGGCCACGCTGTCATAGGCATAGATCGCGTTGACGTCCGGTGCGTAGCCATAGGTCGCCTTGAAACGATCGGCGATCGGACCGGCCTCGCTCTTGTCCAGCGCCGCGAAATACGCCCCCTGAAACAAAGGATCGGCGAGCGGCTGCTCATGCCAGCGCGCAGTGCCGATGATCGACACCTTGCCGGCCGAGACGCCGCGCGCCTGCAGCGCGCGCAGGAGAGGCAGCGGGCTGGCGTCGCCGATGGCGATGACCACACCTTCCGGCGTCGATACGGTCGCCAGCATGTCGGTCGCAGCCTTCTCAGCCTCGATCACCGGATCGAACGGCATGGTCAGCGCCAGCGCGGCACCGGTGATGCTCAATCCGTTCGACACCCGTTTTTCGATTGCCGCGGCGACCGGCCCCCTGGCGACGAACAGCACGAATTTGCGTTTGCCTTTCTGGGCGATGGCTGCGGCGCCGGCGGCGGCACTGTCCGCTTCGTTCAGGGCCATGGCATAGAGGTTCGGCGCGCCGGGGAAATTCTCCGCCAGCACCAGCACGGGCGGTCGTGTCGGCCCGGAGATGGACGTCAGCCGCTGCGCGGCGTCGAGTTCGGTCGGGCCGATGATGACCTTGGCGCCGGATGTCATCGCCTTGACGACAAGGTCCCTGGCGACGGCGCTGTCGCCGCGCGTATCCTGGACGGACAAGGTAATGGTCTGGTTGCCGAGATCCGTCATGGCGAGCTTGGCCGCATCGAACATGCGGCGGCCTTTTTCGCCCGCCGCACCGGAAGCCGACAGCGGCAGCAACATGGAGACCTTGGTCTCGCCGCTGCCGAGGGTCTGCGCCGATTGTGCGGGACCCGCGGGCGGCGCCGGGTTGCTGGCGGCGCTGCCGGTATCAGGAGCAGCCGATGCGGCACCGCCGGTCGGGTCGAGAACATCACCGGCGGTCTTGGACTGGCATGCCGCCAGCGCCAGGGCGGGCAGCGCGACCAGAAGCACACGGCGGCTTATGCCCGCAGGATGTCTTGAAGGAGATTTCCCCGCGCTAGAGGTCATGGACGATCCTGCTCCCTGACGCCCTGCGCGATCTTACGGCGATTGCCGCCAAACCCGTAGCTGCGGGGACAACCATTCGGGTGTGCGCAACCGAACGCCCGCTCAAGCGGGGCGACCGGCCGACAGCGGAGAACGCCGACTGCGGGAGGGACCTGCCGCGCAAGATCAAAGAACCGTCGGCATGCCTGCCCGGCGCTTCCGCTCTTTCACGGAAACGCCCGACCGGTTTGTTTTCGTATGGACGCAAGACCGCTGCGCACTCTCGCTGGAATTGCCCTAGAGCGTTTCCGTCTTTCACGGAAACGCGGAAACGCTCTAAGCTTTTGTTTTCGTCGCATTTTTGTAACGCCAAGTGATTCACTTGGCTACAAAATGCCCTAGTGCATGTATTCGAGCATGCGGTCGTGGAAACACTCGCATTTGTTGAGCGTGTCCTCGTCGCGGTAGTTTGTCTTGAGATAGCCATAGGCCATGCCGCAGGCGACCTTGGCTTCGGAGGCCCAGACGAAGACCGGACGCGAGGAGCGCACCCATTCTTCGCTCTTGGCCGCGGCGACTGCCTCGTCCATGAGCCGCACGACCTCGGTCTTCAGCGTGCTCATATTTTCCTCCAGGATCAGGTTGGAGGTGCCGACCGTGCGGCAATAGTCGCCTGTCGGCGCGCCGGTGAGGTCGGCGGCCTGCAGGCCGGTCGCCGACAATGAAAGCAGCGCTGCGATGCCCAGTTTCCGAATGTTCATGATTGTCCCCGTTCGCCCTCTGTTACCCGTTGTGCTTGCCGGTGTCGTGATTGGTCTCGTCGAAGAGCACCCGCACGGTTTCGGCAACCCCGTTGAAGCTCTCGACCGGGGCCGGCGGCGCGACGTCGACCGGCTGCGGCGCGGGTTGTGAGCTCGCCTCAGCATGCCCTGAGCCGGCATCCTTGCCAAGGTTGTCCAGCAGCGCCGACAGGTCGATTTCGTCACCAGACTGGTGGAAATCGGCGATCACATCGGTCACCGCGGGTGCGGCCGCATGCTCATCGCCACTGGCCGGGGCAACCGCGGCCTGCTGGTGGGTACCGAGCACCGTTTCGAGCTCGACTTCGATGTAGGTTCCCTGCGTGCCATCGGCCATGTGGAAGGTTCCCTGTCCTGCAACCGCCTGGCCGTCGATCGCCTCGTGGCCCGGCGTCGTCGAAACCGAGATCGAGGTGACGCCGTTGTCGGCAAGGCTCGACAATTCACCGGCCTCGCTGATGCCGTCGGCATTGGCATCCTTCCAGATCAGCAGATTGGCGAAGGCGGCATCGTCATGGTCGAGGACGCCGTCATGGTTGCTGTCCAGCGATGCCAGCGCTTCCGCACCCGAACCGAACTGGCCACCGTTGAAGGACGGCGTGAACAGCTCCGTACCATCATCGATCTTGCCATTGTGGTTCGCATCGAAAGCCAGGATGCCGTCGCCCGACGTGTTCCAGGCGATCTGGTCTTTCGCGCCGTCGCCATTGATGTCGAACTGGACACCGTGGTTGACGTCGGAGAAGGCGAAACCGTCATGGTTGAGATCGAGCATGATGGGGTCGGTGGCCTTGGCGAAGTTGATATCAGATAGATTGCCGTAGCCGACGCCGGTCAGAGTCATAACATGCTCAAGCGTGAACCCGGAGCTCGCCAGATCGTTCGTATTGGAAGAGACCGTCATCGTATAGATGCCGGCATCTGCGTTTAAACCGGTCGATGAATATATGACGACCGTGTAGACACCTGCAGAAATCTTGCCAATGGCATCAATAATCTCGGCTCTCGGATTGCCATTACCATTGCTGGTATCGTTGGTCAGACCCGATGTTGCTACGAAGGCACTGTTGTGCAGTTCGATAACCTGCTTCCCTGAAAGAACTTCAGTATCACCGGCAGGGTTCGTCGTAATGCTCTGGAAGAAATTCCCGTTCGATACATCGTTGCCACCGAGCAGTATGGCGATCTTGTCGCGTGCCGTTTCGAACGATGAAACCGTGACCACGGTATTGTCCCCGGAGCCGACTGCATCATGTGAGAAGACGATCTTGTCTGCCGCACCGTCAGATGTACCGAGGCTCACGCTCCAGTTCTTACCCGTCACCGAACCTGCATTGATGACGACGGTGTCCGCGCCAGCGCCGGCATTGATCGTGTCGCCCGCACCGCTCGAAACGATCTTGTCGGCATTCGCCGAGCCGGTCAGTGTCGCTGCGCTTGATAGGTCGGTGTTGGTCAAATTCCAGCCGTTGCTACCGGTCGCACTGGCAACGTTGATATCGATGCCCGCACCGCTGACCGAAGCCGTACCGTTGTTAATGGTAGCATTCGTGGCAGTCCAATCAGCTGTTGCGGTCGCATTGACCGTCGCTCCAACTGATACCTTCAGGATATCGGCTCCGGAGCCGAGGTCCGTGATGGCATCAGTGCCTCCGCTGATATTGAAAGTATCGGCACCTGCGCCGCCGGTCAGGCTGTCGTTTCCAGCACCACCGGTAAGGTTGTCAGCGTTGGAGGATCCAACAATCGAGAGATTTTCCGTCTGATTGTGAAGATCAATCGTCACTCCGGCCGCGGCTCCGGCTGCCGAGACGGTGTCCACGCCCACAAGACCAGCGTCGCCAAGGCCGTTGAGCCCAGTCGAGGTCGACGTGAGGATCAACGTATCCGCACCGTTTCCAAGATCGATCTTTCCACCTCCGGCAATCAATGCGTCGAGCTGAGCACCGGTGAGCGTCACGGTCTCGCCACCGGCCGTGCCAGTGAAATTGACCGTCTCGATGTTGCTGAGCGTGGTGGCACCCAGCGACGAGAGGTTAACGCTGCCACTGACAGTAATGTTCAACACATCGGTGCCAGCACCGAGATCGATTGCGTTGAGCCCTGCCCATTGCTGGGCGGTCATCGTAACCGTGTTGTTGTTGGTGCCGGACGCGGTGAGGTTTTCGACACCTGCAAACGTCAAGCCTGCCAGATTGGCCGTCCCACCGGTAGTGAGCTCGAGCGTGTCCGAGCCTCCGGCCAGATCGATAGATCCCCCCAGTCCGGTCAACTGGGCACTGGTCACCTTCAGCGTATCGCTGCCGGCACTGCCGACAAAACTCAGGGTTTCGACATTGGCCAGCGTCGCCATCGACGAGATGTCAGCCGTGCCGTTGATGAGGACCTTCAGCGTGTCCGAACCACCAGCAAGGTCGATCGAGCTTAGGGCAGCGAGCTGCGCCGCGGTCATTGTCACGGTGTCGTTGCCGGTGCTGCCGATCAGATTCTCGACGCCGGTCACGGTGCCGGTGCTAAAATCCACCGTCGTGGCGTTCGTCAGCGTGATCGTGTCAGTATCGGCGCCACCAGTGATGGACTCCCCGGCGACGAACTCGCCATTGGCCAGCAGGAAGTTATCGTTGCCGGCCCCACCCGACAGCGTGTCCGCACCCGCACCACCGCTGATGGTATCGTTGCCGACGCTGCCGGTGATGGTATCGGCATTGGACGACCCGGTGATCGTGAAGCCATCGGACTGGTTCTGGAGATTGATGACCACTCCGGATGCTGCTCCAGCAGCCGAAATGTTCTCCACTCCGACAAGGCGCGCGTCGACAAGAGCATTGAGCCCGGTCGAAGTCGACGTGAGGGTCAGGGTATCAGCGCCGTTGCCGAGATCGATCTTGGCACCAGCGACAATCAGCGCGTCAAGCTGGGCCCCCGTCAGGGTCAGCGTGTCGACGCCATTGCTGCCGATGAGATTGATCGTCTCGATGTTGGCGAGTGTCGGCAACGACGCCAGGCTCGCATTGCCGCTGACCTGGATGTTCAGCGTGTCGGTGCCGGCGCCGAGATCGATCGAGGTGAGCCCGGCAAATTGCGCCAGGGTCATCGTGACCACATTGTTGTTGGTGCCGGACGCCTTGAGGTTCTCGACGCCGGCAATCGCCAGGCCGGTCAGATCGACGGCTGTGCCATCGGTCAGCTCCAGCGTATCCGAACCGCCGCCCAGATCGATCGACCCGTTCAGCGCCATCAATTGGGCACCGGTCAGCTTCAGCGTGTCGTTGTTGGCGCTGCCGACGAAATTCACGGTCTCGACACCGGTCAGTGCCGGCATCGTCGAGATATCGGCAGTACCGTTGACCAGCACGTTCAGCGTATCCGCGCCTGTCCCGAGATCGATCGAGGCGAGCCCAGCAAATTGCGCCGCGGTCATCGTCACGGTGTCGATGCCTGTGCTGCCGACCAGGTTTTCGACGCCAGTCACGGTACCCGTGCTGAAGTCGACCGTCGTCGCATTGGTGAGACGGATCGTGTCGGTGTCAGCGCCGCCATCGATGGATTCGCCGGCAACGAACTCGCCGTTGGCCAGCAGGAATGTATCGTTGCCGGCTCCACCCGACAGCGTATCCTTGCCCGTGCCGCCGCTGATGGTGTCGTTACCATTGCCGCCATTGATGGTGTCGTTGCCTTCCTGGCCGAAGATGATGTCGTTGCCATCGCCGCCATTGATGGTGTCGTTGCCACCGCTGCGGCCGCTTTCCTTGGCCAGTTCGGCCTGGTTCGCTGGATCCGACAGATAGGCCATCGTCGATGCACGGTCCCATTTGCCACCGTGCAGATATGACGCTAGCGCCGGGTTGGATGGACCCGAGGCTGCCGCTTCCAGGATCTGGAAGACGGACCAGCCCGAACCCGGCAGGACCGACAGGCCCGCCTTCGTCGCGAGAGCATCGGTGTTGGCGACATCGCCGAAGATGATGTCGTTGCCGCCGCCGCCATTGATGGTGTCGTTTCCAGCAGCAGCGAGAGCGGTCGACCCGCCCAGCACCGCCAGCGCGCCGGCAAGTTGTTCAGCGGACGTCACGTTGAGTGCGCTGCCGGTACCACCGTTTGCAATGCCATCCTCGACGTCGCTGAGATAGCCGAGGCCCGTTGCGCCGATGTTGATGCCGATCGCATCGATCGTATATTTGTGCCCGGGATCGCCTGCATTGAGGATATTGGCGACATCGTTGACGTTGTCGGGGCTGCTGCCGGTGTATGTACCAAGCAGCTCCTGCATCGCCCGATCGGAATCACCGGAGCTGGTGTTGCCGCCCGAAGTAACCCAGGATGTCGGTTCGCCGTCCGAGACAAACACGACCTTGTTCACATCGGCGTTGGGCAGATCGTTGTTTCCGCTGTTGCCGGTGATCCAGTTGTAAGCGCCCTGCAAGGCCGCTTCATAGTTGGTACCACCACCCGCACCCATGTTGTTGATTGCATCGTGAGCAGCCGTCGTATCCTGCTTCACGCCATTCACGATCAGGTTGAACGTGCCGCGATTGACGGCGCTGTCGTAGAAATCGACGATCGTGACACGGATGTTTTCCGCGCCCGAATTGGCCAGTTGGTCAATCAGCGCGTTGACGCCGTTCTTCAAGGCCTGCATGCGCGAAATGGTGGACCCACCAAACGAGATGGTGTCGGTCATGCTGCCGGAACTGTCGAGCACCAGCACGATGTTGGCGGACTGTCCCTTCGTGACGGTCACCGACCCCGGATCGCCGATCAAGGTATCGTCGACGCCACCACCCTGAATGACACCGTTGTTCGGTCCCTGCGGATTGGGCACGATGTGGGTGTCTGTCTGACCCGATGCATCGTCGCTCTTCGAGCCGACGACCAGAAGTGGCGACTCAACGTTCTTGACGTTGATGTCGAGCTTGGTTGTCGACGTGTCACCATCAGCGTCGCGGATCGTGTAGACGAAGTGGTCGACCTGGTCGGCGGTGATGAAGTTCGACTTGGCCGTATAGGTATAACTGCCATCTGCTTTCAGGTGCAGCGTGCCATAGGTGCCGACAATATCGGTATCGATACCCGTTGTTATGGCTGTCCCGGTGTTGCTGCCCGCAGCGACACCCACCACGCCACCAGCCGGCGAAGTGGTCGCTGGACCATCAGCGCCGAACACGTCAGCGCCGTTGCCGTTGTCGACCAGTACGTTGCCGAGGACCGCACTGCCTTCGTTGACGTTGGCGACGTCGGCGTGGGCGATCGGCGCATCATCGACGATGGTGATCGTCAGGCTGCCGGCAGGAGCCGCATCGCCATCGCTGTCGGTCACGCCGACCGCGACGGTGACCGCCGTGTTGTTGGTGTCGCCG